>JAEXFN010000065.1 GCA_023400055.1 Bacillota bacterium | reverse complement strand
TGGCCCACGGTTCCGGCGGCGGGTTACTTTTTTGACGGCAAAAAAGTAACCAAAAAACCGTTGGAACCTACGGATTCCAAGCCTCCCTTATGCATCCGGTAATCGTCTTCGCCATCCCTGGCCTTCTGTCTGGCTACCGGGTTTTGGCTTTCGAAGTCCCCTTCGCAGGGCGACCGCCGTTTTTCATCCTCGAAAAGAGGCGTCGCCCGCCTTCATCCTTGAAGGCGGGTGGGCAGTTGAAATTTAAGTGCATTCATCAAAAATGAATTTAGTAGCTTAACCTTAGGGTGAGCACCCGTCTCCAAGTAGGGAGACGGCGCCGCTTCTTTTCAGGAAGAAAAACAGCGGTCGAGGACGGAAGCCTACACTTGGTAGCCAGACAGAAGGCCATGGATGGCGGCGGCATGCTAGAACCCCGGATGAATGAGGAGGCGCCGGAACCTTGGTTCCGGCTGGGCGGATTCCAAAGGGTGTCCCACTACACCCTTTGGTCCTGGGGGGGTGGGGGCAGGAATAGCCCCCATCGACCCTCAGCCACTTGGCAGGATAAAGCTGTTTTAGAATAACTGGATTGCGAAAGTAGAACCAGCTAAAGGAGGATACTGATGAAAACCATTGGCTTGATCGGCGGGATGAGTTGGGAATCATCCAGCGAATATTACCGGATCATCAATCAGGCGGTCGCCCGGCGGCTGGGCGGAAGCCATTCCTGCCCCAGCATCATGGTCTCGGTGGATTTCGCGGAAATTGAAGAACTGCAGCACCGCGGGGATTGGGCGGAGCTGACCCGGCAGATGATCGACGCTGCCCGCAAGCTCGAGCGGGCCGGGGCCGATCTGGTCCTGATCTGCACCAACACTATGCACAAGATGGCGGACGAGGTCCAGGGGGCGATCGCGGTTCCGTTGCTGCATATCGCCGACGCCATCGCCGACCGGATCCGGGCGGCCGGCCTGGAACGGGTCGGGCTGCTGGGAACCAGGTTTACCATGGAAGAGGCTTTTTATAAGGAACGTCTGGCGTGGCGCCAGCCGCTGCGGGTGGATGTCCCGGCCGCCCCGGCCCGGGAAGTGGTGCACCGGGTGATCTATGACGAACTGGTGCGGGGGCTGATCCGGCCCGATTCCAAAGCCGCTTACCAGCGGATCATCGCCGAACTGGTCGCCGGGGGCGCCCAGGGGATCGTGCTCGGCTGCACCGAGATTCCGCTGCTCGTCAAGGCGGAGGACGCGCCGGTGCCGCTCTTCGACAGCACCACCATCCACGCCGAAGCAGCGGTGGAGCTGGCCTTGGAATAACCGGAACCGGGCCGGCCTTATTTTCATCCGCCGGCGCGCGGGCGGGAATCCCGGGGAATTTGTCTTGCGGCGGATCCGGCGCAATATCCGCCGGCCCGCCGCAAGACTTCGCGGTTGGCGGGGGAGTAGTATCCGGGCTACTCGTTTAGCTCATTTCCGCATGCGGGCCCGGGCCGATCTCCAGCAACTCGCTGACCGGCACCTCCATGCGCAGGTTGGAATTGAGATCCCGGATCTGGCTCCGGCCGTCGGCCTGGACGCTCTCGATCCATACCGGCAGGTTTTGATAGGTAACGTAAATCGTCTCCGGCGATTCCAGAATGGCCCGGGCGCGTTCCTTTTCCATCATGACTTCACTCCTGTTCTTTTGGACTTGGACCGGTTGGGTCCGGCTGGGTTGAACGATCGCTGAACCTTATTATTTTGCGCATTTTTTGCAGCAAAATATCAATTCTATCCCTTGATTGAAAAGTTGATCATCTTTATAATGAAGAAAGAAACAGCGATTTGGAGGTTAACGCATGATCAAGGAGTTTAAAAATTTCGCGCTGAAGGGGAACATCCTCGATCTGGCCATCGCCGTGGTCATCGGGACCGCGTTTGGCAAGATCGTCAGCTCGTTGGTGGATGATATTATTATGCCGTTGGTGAGCGTGATCACCGGCAAGATCGATTTCAGCAACTTATTTATCGCGTTGAACGGCGCGGCCTACCCGACGCTAGCCGACGCCAAGAAAGCCGGCGCGGCCACCCTCAATTACGGCAACTTCATCACCGGTGTGGTCGATTTTCTCTTGATCGCCTGGTCGATCTTTCTCTTCCTGCGCCTGATCGACCGCTTCAAGTCGAAACCGGCCGCCGTAGCCCCCACGCGGGAGTGCCCGTATTGTCTATCGGCCATTCCGGTGCGGGCGGTGCGTTGCCCGCATTGCACCTCCAACCTGGAAGGGAGCGCCGCCGGGCGTTAATTCTCCCGCAAACCGCGACGACGGCCAGCATCGAAAGGTGATGGCACCGAATGACAACCCGATGACCATGACCATGACATTGGCACAGGTGACATGACCATGACCATAAAAACGCAGAACACGAAGGAGGAAATCTTGTGAAACCGTTTATGGACCAGAATTTTCTGTTGACGAATCCGACAGCGGTCGCGCTCTATCACGACCATGCCAAAGATATGCCGATCTTTGACTACCACTGTCATTTAAGCCCCAAGGAGATCGCCGAGAACAAGCGCTACCGCAGCATCACCGAGATCTGGCTGGGCGGCGACCATTATAAATGGCGCGCGATGCGGACCTTTGGGATCGATGAGCGGTATATCACCGGCGACGCCCCGGACAAAGAGAAGTTTTTGAAATGGGCCGAGCTGATGCCGTATTGCATCGGCAACCCGCTGTACCACTGGACCCATCTGGAATTGAAACGTTTCTTCGGCATCGACAAGCTGCTGTCGCCGGAGACCGCCGAGGAGATCTGGGAAGAATGCAACGCCAAGCTGCAAACCGACGAGTTTACCGCCCGCAGCCTGATCCAACGCTCCAATGTCAAGGCCCTCTGCACCACCGATGATCCCACCGATAACTTGGAATATCACCTGGCGCTGGCCAAGGACCCGTCGTTTAAAGTCAAGGTGCTGCCCGCCTGGCGACCCGACAAGAGCTTAAACGTTGACAAAGCGGGTTTCGCCGAATGGATCGCCAAATTGGAAAAGGTCGCCGGAGTCACGATTAAGAGCTTCGAAGATCTGACCCAAGCCCTCGGCAAACGGCTGGACTTCTTCCACAGCGTCGGTTGCCGGCTCTCCGATCACGCCATGGATCCGGTCGTTTATGAGGAGGGCAGCGCCGCCGAGGCCACGGCCATTCTCCAAAAAGGACTGGCCGGGGCCGCGCTGACCGATCAGGAAGTCCGGAAATATAAAACCCAGGTCATCCTGTTCCTCGGCCGCGAATATGCCCGCCGCGGCTGGGTGATGCAATTGCATATCGGCACCATCCGCAACAACAGCCAGCGGATGATGAAGCTGTTGGGCCCGGATACCGGGTTTGACGCCGTGGCCGACTATACCATCGCCCAACCCCTGGCCCGTCTGCTCGACCGGCTGGATCAGACGGACGAACTTCCCAAGACCATTCTTTACTGCTTGAATCCGCGCGACAACGAGCTGTTGGCGACGATCGCCGGTTGCTTCCAGGGCGGCGGCGTGCGCGGCAAGATCCAATTCGGCTCCGGCTGGTGGTTCAATGACCAGAAAGACGGGATGATCCGCCAGATGGTGGCCCTTTCCAACCTCGGCCTGCTCAGCCTGTTCGTCGGCATGATCACCGATTCGCGGAGTTTCCTCTCCTACACCCGGCACGAATATTTCCGGAGAATCCTCTGCAACCTGCTGGGCGAGTGGGTCGAAAACGGCGAGGTGCCCAACGACCAAAAGCTGCTGGGCGGGATCGTCGAGGACATTTGTTTCAACAACGCCCAGACCTATCTGGGACTCGAGCTGTAATCCCTGGGACTTCCGATCAATTTCCTTGAACAAAAACCCTTGCGCGAGGCAAGGGTTTTTGTTTGCCCATAATCGGCTGGCAGAATCTTGTGACGTCTCCGGGGCGGCAACTGGCTGGCCCCCCAGCGATCGGCAGCTGCTAAAGCTTGGCAGTTCAGTTATAATTGATAGCAAAGCCGATGAATATGCCAATCATGCCAAAATTGCGTTCAAAAACTTTGCGGTTGCAACAGCGAAAGAGGGTAGCCGGGTCCGCTTAAGAACGCTTGGCGTGATTTACCCGGACTTGGTATCAACGAACTTGACGGTCCCGGGCGGGCTGCCCGGGAATGACCGGTGCAATGGGAGGGAAGCGCGATGCCATATCGCCGAACGCGATCGGGCCCGACAATGATATTGCTGGTGGCTTTGGTGCTGGGCGCCGGGTTCATCGCCCGGCAGTTGAAATTATAAGGATAGGCAAGTTACAAAAAAGAGGCTGACCCCGTTCTTCGGGCAGCCTCTTTTGTTTTGGTTGGAAATTCATAAATTGCTTCGATGGATGTTATAATGCCGTTTCGCCGGTCTCCCGGGTCCGGACCCGGATCACTTCGTCGATGGTGGAGATGAAGATCTTACCGTCGCCGGCCGCCCCGGAACCGCTGATCGCGCAGATGGTGTCGATGACCGGCGCGCACTCTTCATCCTTGACGACCATCATGACCAATTTTTTGGGGAGAAAATCCACCCGGTATTCGCCGACCCGCCACTGCAGGGAGATGCCGCGCTGACTGCCCCGGCCTTTGACGTCAAACACCGTCATTCCGAATATATTCAGCTTTTCGAGGGCTTCTTTCACTTCTCCCAGCTTTTCCTCGCGGATAATCGCTTCAATCTTTTTCATGAGCCTAACCTCCTATTCCATAAATGCTTGGCACGGATCGCTCCGCGCTGCGCCGCCGATTTTTAATAATAGGCTTCCTCGCCGTGCTGCGAGATGTCGAGGCCGACTTGTTCCTCGGCGTCGCTGACGCTCAAGCCCCAGAGGACGTCGATTAATTTCGCCAGAACATAGGTCACGGCCATGGAAAAGACGATGACTGTCGCGACGGCGATAAACTGCGCGCCGAGCAACGAGCCGTTGCCGTGGATCAGCCCGTCGGCGCCGGCCGGATTGATCGCTTTGCTGGCGAAGATGCCGGTGGCGATGGCGCCCCAGGTCCCGCCCATGCCGTGACAGGCCCAGACATCCAGGGATTCGTCGATATTCCAATGATTGCGGAGCATGATGCAGAAGTAGGAGATGACTGCGCCGCCGGCCCCGATGATAATGGCGGAACCCGGTGAGACAAAACCGGAGGCGGGGGTGATGGCGACCAGGCCGACCACGGCGCCGGTGGCCATGCCGATGGCACTGGGACGGCGGTAAATCCAATTAATCGCCATCCAGGTCAATCCGGCCGCGGCGGCCGCGATGTTGGTAGTCAGGAAGGCGTTGACGGCCAAGCCGTTGCTGCCGAGGGCACTGCCGCCGTTAAAGCCGAACCAGCCGAACCAGAGCAGCGCTGCACCGATGACCGTGAATGGCACATTATTGGGCTCCATGGACACCGAGTTGAAACCTTTGCGTTTCTTAATCACCATCGAGAACGCCAGCGCCGAAAATCCGGCGGTGATGTGCACCACGGTTCCGCCGGCGAAATCCAGTGCGCCGAGGTTGCGAATCCAGCCGCCCACGGCCCAGACCCAGTGGCAGACCGGATCGTAGACCAAAGTCGCCCAAAGGACGGAGAAGATTAAGAAACTGCTGAACTTGATCCGTTCCACAAACGCTCCGGAAATCAGTGCGGGGGTGATCACCGCGAACATCATTTGAAACGTCACGAACGCCAGATGCGGGATGGTCGCCGCGTAGTCGGGATTGGGCGTGGCACCGACCCCGTCCAGGCCCAGCCATTTGAGGGTACCGATGAAGCCGTGGACGTCGGGGCCGAATGATAAGGTATAGCCGTATAAGATCCATTGAATGCTGATCAAAGCGATCATTGCAAAACTAAACATGATCGTGGAAAGCAGGTTTTTCTTGCGGACCATTCCGCCGTAAAAGAGCCCTAACGCCGGGGTCATCAACATGACCAAAGCCGATGAGATAAGTATCCATGCGGTATCTCCGGTGTTCATTCTTCAACCTCCTCAAGTAATGTACATGTCAAATTACATACGAATAATATCATATAACTAACATTAGATCAACATGCATGCGCATGTTGTATAAAAATAAGACAATATATAAATCGATATTAACAAATAAGTTACATTGATGAGAAATGAATGTCAGGATCGGGTTGGCATAAAGAGGGTCAAGAAAAAACCCCGCGACAGGCGGAGTTTAAAGAGGAGAGGAGAGGTTGGTCTGAGAATCGATCCTTTGCAGTGGGATGGCCCCCATGTTACGATAACGGTTATGGGGTCGTGCTGTGTTGTAATGGTGTAACCAGCGTTCGAACTCTTCCTGGAGTTCTGCGATGGATTGAGGCATCGGGCTCGGCTGGTTGAAAAATTCGGAAAGTGCAATGTCCTCGAAACGTTCGATGAAACCATTGGTACGATAGGACCCGGATTGGATGATTCGGTGTTCGATCTCGTTTAATGCCAGGTATAATTGATAATGGTGCCGGGAACCGCCGTAATACTCCCGGTTCTTGTTGGTGATGATCGCGTGGACCGGCAATTGATAGCTGCGAAAGAAGGGCAGGACGTCATTGTGAAGGAGCGCCACCGCGCAATCCGGCACTTTGCTGGCGTGGATCAGTCCAAAGGCATAGCTGCTGTAAGTGTCGACGACGATGTGCAAGTAGAGCTTGCCGAAGCTTTTGAAGGCCTTTAAGAATAGGGTGTCCTGCGCCAAGACCTCGCCGGGGCGGTCGCTTTCGGAGTGACGCTCCCGCAGGCAGGGGTTGGCCGCTTCCAGCAACTGCAGTTGTTCGTTGCTTAACACCGCAAAATCGGCGGCGTGTTTTTCCTCCAGGGCGATGAGCCGTTCCGTTTTCGTCCCCAGACGCGATTTGATTAGAATATTCTGGACCGTTGGCGAACTGATTTTGACGTTGTATTTCTTCAAATGTTCGCTGATGCGGATGCATCCCCAACCCGGGTGTTCGAGGCATAGTTCCAGGATCCGCTGGACCGTCGCGGCGGGCGTCGCCTTGGGGTGCACTTTGGGAATGATGGGCGCCGCGGTTAAACTTTCGATTCCCTCGTTTTTGAACTTTTGTTGGAGTTCGAACATCAACGTTGGCGAGGCTCCGTGATGATAGACGTTGCCGATGTTACTCAGCGCCAGAGAAAGTTCGTTGATGCTCAACCGGGCGGGGTTGGGCTTATCGGGAAAGCTCATTTTTTCACCCCTTTCGTAAACTAAAGAGTTGACGGCGGGTTACTTCTATCTTTAAACAAGTGGTCTGGCCGCGGCTTAGCCGGACGGATAATACGCGGAGTTCTCACGATGAGAAAGCTAACAATGAAACAACTTCGTTCATCCGTCAATGGGACTGAAACGGAATATATTAATCATAATAGTAACATATAGATTACATATATTCAACTATACGGCGAATATATAACATAAATATTACATTAATAAAGTTTTAAGCAAAGACCGGGCATAGAGGACTCATTGAAAGATGCACGCAAAGCAATATTAACTTTTTGACAAGAACAGTCCCGGCACACGAATGTCGCTGGCAACGAACGGAGTGATCGGCGAATGGGCTGCGGTACTTGCCGGCCGCAAAAGGCGCTCGGGGGATAGCGGCTCTTTTTGCGTTGTAAAAAAGGGTAATTCCGGGGATGGTCGAATAAATATGTTTAATTAAGCTAAGTTAAAGGAAGTTGTTCGAGGCCCTGCTCGGCGTCTTGTATGAAGAATTGTAAATTAGAGGAAGAGCTATTGCACGGCCTAACATGAATTTAGAATCGGATTATAGCATCGGGAGGCGGCTTTCTCTCGGATCGAAAGGAGCTTGGCGATGGCCAAACGAACGGATGGAAAGAAGATCTTGCTTATCGGGGCAGGCCCGGTGATCATCGGGCAGGGCGGGGAATATGATTACGCCATGCTGCAAGCCGCCAGGTTTTTACGGGCCGCGGGCCATGAGTTGGTGGTGGTCGACAGCAATGCGGCCGCGCTGGCCTCGGACCGTGAAGTGGCGGACCAGACCTATCTGGAGCCGTTGACCGCCGAAGTCTTGGAACAGATTATCGTCAAGGAACGACCCGACGCCGTGGTTACGTTGCTTGGGGGACAGACTGCGTTAAATCTCGGCCACGCCTTGGCGCGGCTGGGAGTGTTCGAACGCTACGGAGTGGAACTGCTTGGACCGGGACCGCAGCTCATGGCGCGAACGGAAGACTGGGATGGTTTGCAAGCAGCGGCGAAGCAGATCGGCCTCCCAGCCGTCCGTGGCTATCAGGCGGAAACGATCGGCGCCGGAATCGAACGCGGCGCCGATCTGCAATTTCCGATGGTCATCAAGAGCCAGGCGGCGCCCGAAGGCGTCGGCGTCTTTACTGCCTACAATCAGGAGGAGCTGGAAGAGTTCCTGGGCCGAGCCCTCGAATTGGCGCCGGAACGCCGGGTGGTGGTGGCGGAATCCTTGCTCGGCTGGACCGAGGCCGAGGTGGAGCTGCTCCGCGACCGGGACGGCCGGACATTGGTCGTAACGACCCTGGAACACATCGATCCGGTGGGTATCCACGGCGGGGACAGCATGGTAATGTTGCCGGCCCGCGGGTTAAGTCCGGAGATCCGGGAACGCCTCGCTAGCGAGGCCCTGCGGCTGGCTGAGAGGCTGGAATTGGTCGGAACGGCCAATTTGCAATTCGCCTGCCATCCGGAGAGCGGGGAATTGCGCATTTTGGAAGCCAATCCCCGGATTACCTTGAGCACCGTCTTGGCAAGCCGTTTTACCGGACTCCCTCTGGCTGAACTGGCGTTGCGGCTATGGTTGGGTGAAACCCTGACTGAACTTGGCTTGGCTGGTTATAGCCAACCGTCCGATTACACGGCCGTTAAATTGCCTCGCTTTGATTTTGAGAAGTTTCCCGTCGCCGAACCGGCGTTGAATTCGGTGATGAAGTCGGTGGGGAGCGCGCTGGCGTTCGGGACCGATTTCAAAGAAGCCTTGCAGCAGGCGGTACGCGCTTTGGAAACGGGCCGCCACGGGGTGGTGGCCGATAATTTTCCGGGCGATCCCGGCCAGCCGGAGCGGCGTCTGATCCGCGAAAAGATCATCAATGCCGGTCCGGAACGCCTTTTTTATCTGCGCTACGCTTTGAAAAACGGTTATACGGTGCCGGAACTAAGCAAGCTGACCGGGCTCGGCGGTTGGTTTTTGACGGAATTGGTCGAGCTGATCGCTTTGGAAAAGGAACTGACTACTTACGCACTGTATAATTTGCCGCGGGAAGTGTTTTTAAAGGCCAAACAATGGGGCTTTTCCGATCAGCAGTTGGCGTACCTGTTGCGGAGCAGCGAGGCCGAGGTACGCAAGACCCGGCAAAAGCTGGAGGTTTGTCCCGGCTATCGGCGAATCGGCGATGCTCCGGCTCGGTTTCAATGGGAAGGGGGCTGGTTTGCGACTTACGGAATCGCCGCGGATGATGCCGGGGACGCCGCCGCGCCGGGAACGAAGCGGCTGGTAATCGGAGCGGGGCCCGGACGGATCGGTGCCGGAGCGGAACGGGATTATTTAGTGGTTAAGGCTGCGGAGGCCTTCGCGGCCCGCGGCGGGAGCATCCTGGTCCATTGCAACCCGGCGACGGCGGCCGGCGGCTCCCTGGCCAATCTGAAACTTTACTGGGAGCCGTTGACCCTCGAATCATTGCTGAACATCTCCGAACGCGAAGCGCCCCAAGGGGTCGCCCTGCAATTCGGCGGCAGCGCTGCGCTTAAACTGGCAATCCCTTTGACGGAGTCGGGGATTCCGCTCCTGGATACGGCGCCGGAAGTTTTGGCGTTGCTGGAAGACCGGCCGCGTTTGCACCGGATGCTGGAGTCGCTGGGAATCCGGCAACCGGAATTCCGGGTTGCCAAAGACCTGCCCGCTGCCCTGGAGGCGGCGCGCTGGGTCGGTTATCCGGTGACCGTTCGGGGCATGGCGGAAGAACCGGGCGGTCTGGCCTACGATCCGGCCGGCCTCCAGCGCATTGCCGAACCACTGCTTGGCAAAGGCGGCGCGGTGGCGATCGAAAAGTTCCTGGACAATGCCATCGGCGTGGTGCTCGATGGTTTGGCGGACGGAAGCGAAGTGCTGGTTGGCGGGATCGCCGAGCATATTGAGGAGGCGGAGATTCATTCCGGCGACAGCGCCTTATCGTTTCCGCCCTATACCTTGGGGAATGAAGCCTTCAACCGTTTGCGGGAGATCGCTGTCAGCGTGGCCAAGGAGCTGAAATGGCGGGGGCTGTTTCATTTAAAGTTTGCCATCCAGCGGAATACCCTTTATTTGCTAGAGATCGAGCCCGGAGCGGCGCTGACGGTCCCGTTCATCAGCAAGATCACCGGCTTACCGTTAGTGGCCGCTGCCGTAGCGATCCTGACTGGCGTGGGAATCGCCGCCCAGAAATTGACAGTACCCGAGCCGCGCTTTACCGCCGTCAAGGAAGCTGTCCTGCCGTTCGAGCGCTTTCCCGGCGTCGACCCGGTGCTGGGAGCGGAGATGCGTTCTACCGGCGCGGTATTGGGGATCGCTCCCGATTTCGGATTGGCCTTTATTAAGGCGCAATTGGCGGCGGGCGTGAAGATACCGGCCCGCGGAACGGTCTTCATGAGCATCCGCGAGGAAGACCGGCGGGCTTTTATCCCGATCGCCAAACAGCTGAACGGACTGGGATTTCAGATCGTGGCTACCGAAGAAACGGCGCTTTTCTTGAGCAAACAGAATCTGCCTTGCCGGACGGTCTTCAGGATCGGGGAAGGCCGGCCCAATATTTTGGACGCTTTGAAAAACAACGCGCTGCAATGGATCATCAGCATTCCTTCCGGGCCGCGCGCGCTGGCGGAAGATAGTTTGATCCGCAGCACCGCCGCATTAAAGGGGACCCCGATATTCACCACGGTGGCCGGAGCCTTGGCGGCCGCCACCGGGCTGGAGCGGTATCAGGAAACCGGCGAACGGGTCAGGGCGCTGCAAGACTATTAAAATCCGGCGATCCCAATATCGCGTATCGTGGGAATTCAAACCGGCTGACGGCTTCGAATTTGGTTTTCCGATGCGGAAGAATTCATCCCATGGCGTTTCATTTTAATTGACGCGTTGTGCTAGATGAACTTTGAAACTGCTAGGATTGGCCGATGAGCTTATTCAGGAAATAGCCAAGACGATGCGCTGAGATTTTGGTTTGGATACGGGACCGTCAAAATGGCGGGCGGAGGCGTTCCGGGTTCAGCCCGGATGATTCGCGTAACTCACTTATCCACAAAAGATCGATCTTTTGTGAATAAAGATCGGTCTGCGCTGATTCCAGATCGATCTTTTGTGGATAAGGATCTTCCTTTTGTTAATAAAGATCTTCCTTTTGTGGATCAAGATCGATCTTTTATGAATAAAGATCGG
>JAEXFN010000041.1 GCA_023400055.1 Bacillota bacterium | reverse complement strand
AATTCCTTATAAAAAAACACTATAAAAAACGCTCTCTAGGTCGGGGACGCCAGAGAACGTTTGAGCAGCCGTAGCTTTGTTTCGATGACCGGATGTTCGCCGCGCGGAAATGTTTAGCGCTTTAATTGGCGGTACGGGTCAGAATCTCCTTGATCTTCGGTGCGATTCCTTTCATGGCGGCTTGGGCCGTGATTTGGCCGCTAAATACCTTTTGAAGCTCGGGGATCAACGCGCCTTGGACCTCCAGCCAGCCGGCGCGCAGCGGCAAGGGATGTGAATATTTGGCGCTGGCGATGGTTTGGGCGGATTGGGCCACATTCTTCGGATATTTATCGGGGTCGACGTAGAGCTGCCACAATTTCGGATCGTCGATCGACGGCGGCACCCGTTTGGACTTCATGTACAGAGTCTCGCCGGGCTGGCCGGGGCCGCGCAGGAACTTCAGGAATTCCCAGGCCGCTTCGGGATTCTTGGTCGTCCGGCTCAAGCCGACGGTGTTGGATTTGATGATCGTGTTCCGGGTGAATCTGCCGTTGCCGGGAAAGGGATAGATCGAGAAGGCAAACCCGTCAAACTGCTGCAACGTCAATATTCCGGCCGCCGAGCCGATCCGCATCGCGATTCTGTTATTCACCTGCCAGCGATCGATGGCTTCCTGGGTGCTCAGCTGCGAAGGCTCGATGAAGAGGCCCTGTTTGATCAGATCGGCAACGGCCTGGATCTGTTTGACGCTGGCCGGTTGGTCCAGCGCGAACCGGGTACGCGATTTATCGAACAGATCGCCGCCGTTCAGCCAGACGAACGGCAAAATGGCGTAAAAATCGTCGGCGCTGCCAAAGCCGCTCCCGAAACCGTATTGCCGGTTGGGGCCTTCCCCCTTGGTCAACGCCCGGCAATCGTTGATGAAGTCATTCCAGGTCCAGTCGAAGGAGGGCAACGCCAGGCCGGCGTCCTTGAACATCTTGTTGTTCAGGATCATAAACATCGGCGCCGTGCCCCAGGGCAGGCCATAGTAACGGCCCTTGTACACGCTGTCGGGCATGCCGCTCTGATAATAGGCGGCGACATTGATCTTGTCGCGTTTGATGAATTTCGTGATATCCATCAGCGCGTTGGAACGGATGAAATCGGCGAAGAAGTAATCGCCGATCCGCAGCACATCGGGCGCCTGGCCCCCGGCGAACAGGGTCAGCAGTTTCGGGTGGTAATCGCCCCAGGCGATCGCCACCGGATTCACTTTGATATTGGGGTGAGCCTTTTCAAACTCGTCGATGATGTCTTTCTCGACCCCGATCAGCGTCGGATTGCCCCAGAACGCGTATTGAATCGTTACCGGAGCCGCGAACGCCGGAATGACCGCCAGCGCCACCACCAGCAGCAAAGCCAAACTCCAACCCAGCTTTTTAAGCATCGTTTCAAACCCCCTTCTAAAATTGGCTGTTTGTAAAAGGACTTTCAATTTGGAACCTCCAAACCCGCCGGGCCGCCCGGCTTGGGAAACGATCCGGCCGCGGCGTTCGGGCTCGGTTCGCCCGGTTTCAACCCCCTTTTTCAATCAAAATAATGTTACGAATTCATTATAAGAAAACTACTCGCCGAGAGTTAGGGACATTCTTTGGCAGAAATTGGACATTCTTTAGTTGCGTTTTTGATCCCGCGAAGCGCCGGTTGCCGTTCCGCATGGAGCCTTTGGACAGCCTGAATGCGCCGCCCGGAGACCGGGCGATCGCCAAAGCCTATTGAAACGAGCCCTAAAGTCGATTTTGACCCTCCTTATAACGAGACGATTTCCGCTTGGAAAGACTTTATCCCATGGCTGCAATTTTCCTGTTATAATAGAAATGGGTCTACTTACCGTGTTGCGTCGGATCACCGGTCATGTTAAGATGTTTTTTATATATGATAACAGGATGATTACAACTATCCTCAGCTTACTTGGGTTGGGGGCCGCTGGCAAGTTTTCGCTCCAATTCATTTCATGATTATGATATATGATAATCGCCTACGATGAGCTGCAATAATGATCAAAATGAGGTGGAAGGGTTTGACCAGTCTTTATCAAGTAATGATCGTCGATGACGAGTTAGGCGCCATCGAACAATTGTCGGATTATGTATCGCGGTCGGGTTTGGGATTCCACGTGGTGGCCAAGGCTCAGGGAGCGGAAGAGGCCATCTTCAGCATGAACATGGCCAAGCCGGATCTGATCATCACCGACATCCGGATGCCGGTGATGGACGGGCTGAAAATGCTGCAAAATATCAGGGAAAGCGGTTGGCGGGGCCAGGCGGCCATCGTGACCGGTTACGATGATTTTAGCTACGCGCAGCAGGCCATCCGTCTGGGGGTCTCCGAATATCTGCTGAAGCCGGTCTTTCCCGAAAATATCGCCGCGCTGTTGCAACGGGCGCGGGAATGCTTCGACCGGGAACAGGCGGAGCGGGTCAAGCTGCGCCACGAGATCCAGGCCCAATACTTGGCCGACATCCCGGCCGAGGACGACGACGTGTTGCCTTCCTACCTGTTGCAGGCCAAAAATTACATTAAGGAGCATTACGCCGAGCCTTTGACCTTGACCCAGGTGGCCAAGGTCGTTTCGGTCAATCCCGCCTATTTGAGCTCGCGGTTCGCCAAATACTGCGACCAAAATTTTCTGGAATACGTTACCCGCTACCGGGTGAAGAAGGCTCAGGAACTGCTGGAGCATACCAATCATCAGATTCAGGAGATCGCCACCCAGATCGGCTATAGCGACATCGGTTACTTCAACCGGGTATTCCGGCGCGAAACCGGCCAGACTCCGGGTTCCTACCGGGCCGGCTTCCGGCGCTAAGCGGTCCATGGAAAAGCGGCGCCACGCTACGGAACGACGGAGGAAGAAGCGGTGAACCTGCAGCGAATTTCTTTTTGGCGTAACAAAGCCATTTTCAATCATTCCTGGATCATCCCCTGCGCGCTGGTGATCGTCATCGCGCTGGTGTCCAGCATCATGGTTTACATCCGGGTATCGCACGAGTTTACCAAGGTCATGGAGGAACGGCTGTTTTGGGAGGCCAAATTCTACCGGGAACAGCTGGATCAAGTCTTTCTCCGGGCCGCGCTGCGGCTGGATGATCTGGTCCGCTCGCCGGCGGCGGTGGCCGCCAATCGCGAGCACCTCCAGGATGAACTGGAGATCATGCGCAACAACCTGCCCAGTTCGCTCCGGAGCTGGGTGGCCTATCCGGACGGAACCCTCATCCCCGCTCCCAACACCCGGCCCGATGCCGTCTATCAACTGCCATGGTGGCGCGATTATCTGAAAGGAACCATCCCCAGTTCCTTTATCGGCTATCCGCTGGGGCGCAGCCAGGCGATAGTCGGAAAGCCCCTACCCAGTTATTTATCGGGAATGTCCGCGCTGATTCCCCTAATCAGCATGGACCTCCGCAGCACCAGGATCATGCGCGCCGCCGGGCTGGAGCTGGATCTCAACCAGGCATTGGCCGACAATACCGGGGTGGATGTGGATTGGTCGGGCGAGCCGGTTTCGGTTTACGGCAGCGACGGACGGCTGTTGGCCAGTCCGTACCAATATTATAAGAAGAATATGAAATCGATTTTCCCGGCCAAGCCCTCGCCGCTCATCCGGCAAATGCTCAAGGAGGCCGACAGTCCGGCCGGTTTTAAGATATACCGCCAAAACGGGCAGCCGATCGCCGGCGCTTATCTGCGCGACCCTTCACTCGGCCTGATCATCGTCGTCGAACATCCGGCGGCCGAAGTGATCGAGCCGGTGCGGCGGATCGCCGCCGGGCCGCTGGTCATTACGGTGCTGTGCCTGATCATCGCCACGCTGTTCGCGCGGACGCTCTATGCCGGCGCCCTGCAGCTGCGCGAGGCCGAGCAGCTGACCCGCTCCGCCGAGTTCCGCGCCTTGCAGGCCCATATCAACCCGCACTTTTTATTCAACACGCTCGACCGGATGGTGGGCTTCGCGGTGGCGTCCGGCAGCACCCAGCTCATCGAGATGCTGCGCGCTTTAGCGAATATTTTCCGCTACACGACCCGCCGGCCGAGCGCTATCGTCGCGCTGGAGGACGAGTTGAAGTATCTGAACGAATACCTTTATATCCAGCGGATCCGTTATAACTCCCAGTTTACCTTCGCATTGAACGTCCCCGACGATTTACTGGCGACCCCGGTCTTAAAGTTCTGTATCCAGCCGTTGGTGGAGAATTGTTTCGTCCACAGCGTCGAGAAGAGTTTCGATCCCATCGCCATCAGCGTCACCATCTCCCGGGTCGACAACGATATCGAGATCCGGGTCTGCGACGACGGCCCGGGAATCACCGAGCAGCGCCTGGCGGAAGTGAACGCCACGCTGGAAAAGATCGACTACGATTCGGGGACCCAAGAACACAGCGTCGGCATTCCCAACATCCACCACCGCGTCCGTTACACTTACGGCCCCAAGTACGGCATCACCTTGCTGCCGAGCCAGCCGGCGGGCTTGACGGTCCTGCTCCGGATCCCGATGCACGCGCCCGGCGAATCGTAAAAAAACCAGCTTCCCGGGCGGCGGGGATCCGGACCGGCGGCGCGGACGGCACATAAAAAGCAGGAACGATCGCCGTTCCTGCTTTCACTGTCTTTCAATGGCTTAATGGACTCCCGCCCTATTTTACTTGGCTTGAATATATCCTTCGGCGACCAGCAGCTCGGCGGTGAGTACCCCGCCGCCGGCGGCGCCGCGCAGGGTATTGTGGGAAAGGGCCACGAACTTGTAGTCGAAGAGCGGGTCCTCGCGCAAGCGGCCGATGGTGATCCCCATTCCCTTGTCGAAATCGCGGTCCAGTTTGGTCTGGGGCCGGCTCTCCTCCTCGAAATACTTGACGAATTGCTCCGGAGCGCTCGGCAGTTTCAGCTCCTGCGGCCGGCCCTTGAAAGCGGCCCAGCGTTCGAGGATCTCCGCTTGGCTCGGTTTCCGGGCGAAACTGACCGAGACCGCGGCCAGATGGCCGTCGGCGACCGGCACCCGGATACACTGGGCGGAGATTACCGGTTGCGCCGCCTTGACGATGGCGTCCCCCTCGATCCGGCCCCAGATCTTGAGCGGCTCCTGCTCGCTCTTCTCCTCTTCGCCCTTGATGAAGGGAATCACGTTGTCGATCATCTCCGGCCAATCCTTAAAGGTTTTGCCCGCGCCGGAGATCGCCTGATAAGTGCAGACATTGACCTTGGTGGGCTGAAATTCTTTCAGCACATGGAGCGGCGGGACATAACTCTGAATGGAGCAATTGGGTTTCACGGCGATGAAGCCCCGCTGCGCGCCCAGCCGGGCCCGTTGCTTGGGGATGATCGCCAGATGCTCGGGATTGATCTCCGGCACCAGCATCGGCACGTCCGGCGTGAAACGGTGGGCCGAATTATTGGAGACCACCGGCGTCTCCGCCTTGGCGTAACGTTCCTCCAGCGCCTTGGTCTCATCCTTATTCATGTCGACCGCGCAGAAAACGAAGTCCACCCCTTCGCAGACCGCCGCGACGGCGGCGGCGTTTTGCACCCGGATCCGGCCGATCGCCTCGGGCACCGGTCCGGCCATGCTCCAGCGATCGGCGACCGCCTCCCGGTAGGTTTTGCCGGCCGACCGCTCGCTGGCCGCAATGGCGGCCACTTCGAACCAGGGATGCTCCGCCAGCAGGGAAACGAAGCGCTGCCCGACCATGCCGGTTCCGCCCACGATTCCCACGCGCAGTTTCCGTTCCATGTGAATCACCTCAATCTAAAATATCCATACCGTTTGATCCTTATAAGCGCTTTCGCCTTGACGGCTCGGCGCAAACTTGCTCATCAACCGGCTGCCAACGCGTCTATAACACATTACTTTAGCATAGTTTGGCCGGCCGCGGTATGGTCGGAAGATTACGATTGGGTTAATCTTACCGTAAAACGAACCGTTGCGCAAGATCCAGCGCGCCGGCTTTTTCCGGGCGGGCCGGTTCCTCCGTCGCGGCCGGCCGACCGGCCCGCTCACTTCTCTTCCTGGGCCGGAGCGGCTTTCTGCACGGTCTCGCCGATAATCTCGTTGGTGGCCTCGGCCTTCTCTTCCAGCGATTTCAGGATCGAGCGTTTGAGCCGTTCGATTTCGGCGCTGGAAGAGGCACCCGCTGCCGCCGCGTTGGGGCCGCCCAGTTTTTCGCCGAGCAACAGGCCCAAGAGCATCTGGAAGGCATTGGCGCCGTTGTTGCCGTCCGGCGCGCCCATGGTGACCACCGTCTTGGGGACGATCTCCACCTTGGAGTTCTCGATGGCCGTGGCGAACTTCTGCATGACATCCTGAACCACCAGGTATTGCGAGTTGCCGTAGGAGCGCACCTGCTCCTCGACGGCGATGGCCTTGCCGATGCCGATCCGCGCTTCCCGTTCCGATTCCGCGGCGGCCAGCGCCTTGATCTTGGCGGCCTGCTGCAGCGAACGCTGGTATTCGGCCCGGCCCTGGTTGCCCTCGATCTGAATGTTGATCTCCGATTCGGTCAGGAAGCGTTGTTGGGCCGCCCGGGATTGCGCCTCGTTCAGCTCCTTCTGTTTGGCGGCGGCGATCTGCTGTTTGGAATAGGTCTCCACCTGCTCGATGGCGATCTGCCGCTCGCGCAACTGGGCCAGGATGAATTCGATCTTGTTGTCGTTGGCCGAGGCCGACGGGGTCCCGATCAGCACCTCTTCCAGCTCCAGGTTGTAATGCTCGAACTTGGACTTCATCTCCTGCGAGGCTTTCTGCTGAATGTCGCTCCGCTCCTGAATCAGCTCGATCAGCGTCTTGGTCTGGCCGATGTTCTTGAAGTACGCCGAGACCATCGGGTCCAGGGTCTGATCGACCAGCCGCTTGATGTCGCCGAAGCGCTGGATCACCAGCGGCGCCTTGCGGTAATCGATGTGCATCACCACCGACAGCGGCAGCGAGGGCTCGAAGGCGTCCTTGGTGATCAGGCTGACCTCCTTGAGATTCTCATCGTACAGGTGGTTGCCGCTTTCGCTGGAGATCCATTTCAGAATGATGTTGGTGGTCGGGACGCGGATGATCTGCCCGGCGTAGGTGTTGAAGGCGTACTTCCCGGGCATCAGCGGACTGCTCCAGACGCCCTTGGAACCCTTCTCCACCAGCTCGCCGTGTTTATAATCCTCGCCGCTGGCGTCCACCCCCTTGGGCCCGATATAGGAGACGACCACCCCGACGAAGCCCACCTCGATGACGATTTTATTGATCAGCTCCACCGTGGCGAAGAGCCGGTTGACGAAATAGGTCCCCTCGACCAGCACCTGGTGCTGGCGGCCCCGGAAACCGCCCGCCCGCAAGAATTTCTCGGGGTCCTGAAAGTTGTTGTGGTAAGTCGCCGGCTCCAGGACGTTCTCGCCGACCGCCGGGGCGATGATGTCTTCCTTGGGCAGGGACGGGCCGTCGTGAATAGTGATGATCCCGACCTTGTCGTCGGCCCCCTGGATGATCACGGGCCGGAAGCCTTTGCGCTCGCGGAGCAGTTCCGCCATGTCCTTGACCGCCGCCTCCTCCGACTTGTCGCCCATGGGCAGATAATAGACCTGGCTCTCGCTGATGACCACGAATTGGGCCAGGTTGAAGGCATAGGTTCCCTCGCGGATGATCCCCCGCTGCGGGCCCCGTTGCCCGCCGCCGGCCAGGAAACCGCGCACGTTCTGGAAATTGTTGCCCTCGGCGACGATCCGCCCCAGCGTCTGAATGGGCTCCAGCGGTTGGCCATCCCGGGCGAACACGTACGCCAACTGGCCCTGGGGAATGGTCACCAGCGGCGCCATGTGCACCCGGAACATCAGCGGCGTCCGGAAATGAATCCCGCCCCGCAGCACCTCCGGCTGAAAACCGGCCTCCCGGTTCAAGGCGATGATCTGCTCATTCAGCGATCCCCTGAAGGACCACCATTTCTCGACGATCCCCACCTTATTGACGGGAATCACCCGCAAACCCAGCAGCCATAATCCCAGCGCCACCGCCAGCAACGCGACAAGCACCTCAAACAGATAAGGCTCCATCATCGACCCTCCCTTTCGCGACTCGAATGACCGACCGGATCCGATCGCATCGGTTAACCATTTCGCGGTCAACCAGATATTTCCTGCCTGAAGCTTCGGCCCCCGCTCAATAAATCACCGAAACGGCCGCGCCAGCCTCGGCCAGACCATCTTTCATTACTAAAATAACTATGGCGGTCACTGTCGGAGGATCTTTTATTACGAAAGCAACTCCCGCGATCACTATCGAAGGATCTTCCGCCATTACCGGAGGATCTTCCGCTACGAAAGCAACTGCGGCGGTTGCTGCCGGAGGAT
The DNA here is from genome assembly GCA_023400055.1 of Bacillota bacterium. Lineage (GTDB taxonomy): Bacteria > Bacillota > UBA4882 > UBA8346 > UBA8346 > Hydrogenispora. The sequence continues at coordinate 58,677 of JAEXFN010000041.1, read as the reverse complement.
ATTCTGTTACTAAAGCAACTCCCCGATCACCACCGGAGGATCTTCTGTTAGTAAAGTAACTACTGCGATCATTGCCGGACGATCTTTTTATTCCGGCGGACAATTCTTTTCGATGCATGAATCGCAATCCCGATGATTATCAAGTTAGCTCCGCATAGATAATGGGGACATGAGCAACGTAAGCTTTGACCCATGACCGAAGTCCGTCGGTTTCACCGACGGACTCTCTAATGAAAGACAACTTTCATACTTGATATTATATCGCGAAAAGCCGGACCTGAAGTATCGTTTTCGTATCCAAAAAATATCAATCCGCATCCTGAAATCGACCTCGGCCAATAAAAAAATTCGGAGATTATCCGAATTTTGAATCGCGCAAATATTCTGGACGGCCAGCGGACGAGCGGTCATTCCAGTTTGTACACGCATAAATGGCGCACCGGGCGGAACTCGAAGATGCCGACCTCCTGGATCCGGCATTCCAGCGGCAGTTCGATGGGCATGGCGATGGCCACCGCCTCCGGGATCTTGGCGGCCGGAATGTCCATCCCCAGCGTGCAGTGGGGAACCCAGCGCCCCTCGTGGTAATCGGGCCATTCGTGCTCGATGAACGGCATGAACAGCTTGTGGAAGTTACGCTGCATCGTCAGCAACTCCGGGGTCACGGTCGGCCCCAGAAAGACCACGTTTTTTTCGGAGTGAAAGACACCCAGGTGCGAAAAGACCAGCGGGAAGAAGCGGCTCTGCCGGACGAAGCGCTCCAGATGGTTCTGGCACTCCTCCAGCTTCAGCTGGTCGAAGACCGCCATCGTCACGTGGGGACGGGCGTCGGATTCGTATAAATAGGAACTGACCCCGGCTCGGGCGTATTTTTGCCAGACATCGCGCACCCGGCGGTCAAACTCCGCGTCGAAAAGCAGTTCAATGGCGAAAGGCATTCGTGTGCTCCCCTGCTGTAAAGTTTATTCCAACTGCGCCGCCAGATCGGCCGCCAGTTCGCCCGCAGCCACGGCCGTCACCGGCCCGGTCATCAGGACATGGCCGTCCGGCTGGATGGCGATGCCGATCTCCCCGCCCGGCATGGCCACGGTCAGCTCCGGGTCGACCAGGCCCAGGCGATGGGCGGCGCAGGCCGCCGCGCAACTGCTGCTGCCCGAGGCCAGCGTATAACCGGCGCCCCGTTCCCAGATCTCGATCTGGATCCGCCGCCGATCGATCAGCTTGAGCAATTGCAGATTGATCTTGTTGGGGAAGAGCGGATGGTTCTCCACCGCCGGGCCGATCGCCAGCGCCAGTTCGCGAGAGATCTCGGGCAGCGGAATCACGCAATGGGGATTGCCGATGGAGAGGCAGGTCGCCCGGTAGGTCGCACCGCCCACTTCCAGCGGCTGGTCGACCATCTCGCGCGGCGGGCCGCTCACCGGAATCCGCTCGCTCTGAAAGGTGACCGTCCCCATATCCACTTTGAAAAGATCGGCCCGCTCCGACAGCACCGCCACCGCGACTTTGCCGCCGAGCGTGTTCAGGCTGAAGGAACGGGTTTTAGCGTATCCGGCCTCCACCAGGTAACGGGAGAAGATCCGGATGCCGTTGCCGCTCTTCTCGGCCTCGCTGCCGTCGGGATTGAAGATGCGCAGGCCGAAAGCGCCGTCCTCCGTCAATTCCGGTCCGTAAAGGATGCCATCGGAGCCGACGCCGAAATTGCGGTGGCAGACCAGCTTGATATTGTGGACCGTCAAATTGAACCGCTCCCGGTTGGGGTCGATGACGATATAATCATTGCCCAAAGCATGATATTTAAAGAATTTCATTTTCCGCAGACCTCCTCGCCAAAAGAGTCGCCCGCCCATCCCCTAGTTTGAACCATTGGCTCGCATTTTAAAGGTTTTCCCGGCGGCGACCGTTTATTTTCCAGTTCTTAATTCCATCTTAACGGGAATTCTCCTCCCGGGAGCCTGTTTTTTCGCTCAAACCCGATTCGGGAGCGGAGTCCCTTTCGCAATGGGCAAGGCTTTTAAGGACCGATCAGCCTCCGACCCGCTGCAAGCAATAACTGCGCGGCTGAAAGCCGAACTTCTCGTAAAAACGCAGCGCCTCCTCATTGCCGTAAGCCACACTGATGGCAATGGCGCGGATCCCCGCGGTCTCGAACCAGCCCAACACCGCTTCGACCAGACGCGTGCCGACGGCCAGGCCGCGGAAATCCGCCGCGACATACAATGAGTCGATCTCGCCCCGGCAGCCGTCGCTGATCGTCGCGATGCAGTAGCCGATGAGCCGTCCGTCGGTCTGCGCCGCCACGATCTTCAGCGCTTTATCGGGCCGGATTAATTCGCGTTTCCGTTCGTCCCAGCTTTTGCCGGCCATATCCGCCCGGAAAGACGGCTGCCGGAACCGGGCCAGATGGTGCTCTTTCAAACTTTCCCACAACGGTCGCAGCCGGTCCAGGCCTTCGACCGGCAATTCGACGATATGAATCGTTGTCATCGCCATCCTCCGCAGGTCCCTCGGTTGGCCCAATCGCTTTGCGCCAAAAATTCGCAGCTGCGGTCGATGGATAATAACGATTTAGCGGTGCTGATCCAGTGGGTTCCGTCCGTCTCTTCCATGGCTCATCCCCCCTAAAACTGTTACAACAACGCGATATAATGGTAGATCATCCAGAAATGGCTGATGCTTCCGAGCAGCACGAAAACGTGGAATAGCTCATGAAACCCGAATACCTTGGGCCAGGGATCCGGCCGTTTGCGGCCGTAAATCACCGCGCCCACGGTATAAAAGACGCCGCCGGCCAGCATCCAGCCCAACCCGGCCAAGGGCACCCGCTGGACTAGCGGCCATATCGCCACGACGGCCAGCCAACCCATTCCGATATAAATGGCGGTGCTCAACCAACGGTAAGTATTGAACCAGATGATCTTGAAGCCCATTCCCAACAGCGCCAAAACCCAGACGCAGCCGAACAGGCTCCAGCCCCACGGCCCGCGCAACGCCACCAGGCAAATCGGCGTATAAGTCCCGGCGATCAATAGAAAAATCATCACATGGTCGAACTTCCGCAGGAGCATCGTTCCCCGCTCCGACAAGGGCAGCCAGTGATACAGAGTGCTGGCCGTATACAACAGGATCAGGCTGACGCCGAAAATAACCAGGCTAACCACCAGCCAAGTGCTGTCCAAAGCCAACCCGCGTTCGACGAGCAGGACCAAGCCGGCCACCGATAAAACGATGCCGATGCAATGAATCAGGCCGCTGAGCGGATCTTTCAACGTTTTTCTCATTTTGATTGCCTCATAAATTAATTTTACGGAAAACGCCCGCCGTTAGAAGCCACATTGATTAGAAGCCATGTTAAAGTCTTTTCAAATCTGAAACCCGCTACCCAATGATTTCAGCGACTTTACCCTCGCTTTTCCGGACTCGGGAGCGCTTTTCGAAGGTTTCCTTCCAATATTTAGTTATTTCGGCAATCGTCCCTTACTTCCTGCCGACTTTCGCGAATCGTCCATTTGTTACATTATATTCGAAAAGCAATCAGCCGCAGGAATCGAGCGCGCGCGCTTCCGGACCGGTCAGACATCGACGTCCTGCGCAGGAGCATCCATGGCAGCTATGGCATTCGCTTTCCGCCACGCAATCAATCCCCACACCGATAAGCAGAAGTATATCACCTGCATGAGAAAGAGCGCATAGATGCCGGCATTCCACAGAAACAGGCCAAAAACCAGATCGCCACTGATCCAGAAATACCAACAGTAACGGTGTTGGCGGGCGGTCAGCCAATTGGCGGCGATTAACAAGCTCACCGCCAGCAGTTCGCAATAGCTGTTCAGTCCGGTAAACCTGGTTTTCAGAACGGCTAAGCCGAAGATGGCCAGCGCTATCAGCGTGCCGGTGTGCTCTAGTAACGGCGGAATCGGTTTTTGGACCCGCTCCAGCCGCCAACGGATAATCCCGTAACCGGAAAACAGGAAATAAGTAACTTGCAAACCGGCGGCAATCAGCAGCGACCGCTCCATAAAAAGAAACAGCCACATGACGTTGCAGATCATCCCGCAGCACCAGCACCAGATGCTTTTCTTAATCAACAGGACCGCCCCGGCGGTCCCGATGGCCACGCTGATGGCGTCGTATAGCGATATCCCGAATTGTTCCATGGCATTTCCATTCCTTTCGACACCGAATGGCAAAAACTAGATCTCTTTCCCATGGTTGTTATGGTATAGTAGAACCATCCGATGCGAAAGGACATTTTTCCGGTCGTAACCATGAAAAGATACGTCAATCCCCAAGAAACCCGTGAGTGGCTGGTTCAATATCAGATTGACCCATATTGCAGCGCGCCGCTGCTCGCCCAATCCCGTATCTGCGAATATGCGGCCAACGAGTACATTCTCGCGGCGGAGCAGGAGAATTCGGATATTCTCTTATTTGTGGAAGGGATCGCGCTGGTCACGGTTTTGTCCGAATCCGGCACCGAGCTCATCATCTGTCTGCGGAAACCGTTCGACATTTTCGGGGACATCGAGTTTATTTTGGAAAATAAACAGATTATGAATAACGTGACGGCCAAGACGCCTTGCAAGTTGCTGGCGTTGCCCAAGGAATCCCTGGCCCGGGAATTGCGCGGCGACGCCCGTTTTTACCAGCTGATCGCCCGGACTCTGGCCAATAAGCTGTATGAGACTTCGATCAAATATAACCGCAATCTGCTGTACCCGCTGCGGATCCGGTTTGCCCGTTTTTTAGAGGAGATCGCGGCGGACGAGGGACTTTTAGAAACGGTGCAATACAATGAACTGGCCAAACTGCTGGGCGTTACCGACCGTCAATTGCGCAGGGTGCTTGCGGAGTTTCAAACGTCGGGGATCATCGAGCGGAACCGAAGCGGCATCCGGATCAAGGATCGCGAGCGGCTTCGGGACATCGGCTGAGGGAACCGAAAGAACTCAGTCATTTAGCGTCGTTATCTTTAACCCCCGGCTCCCTCCCCGGCCCGCGCCGGGCCCTCCGGCCACCAACCGATGAGCTGCTCCGCCGTTACGATTTGTTCCTCGGTGACCCGGATTGGCGGCTCCGAAAAGAGCGGACTGGTGCGGCCCGCTTTGAGCCATTTGTCCGCCGCCAGGTTGTTAAAGGGAAGCACTTCCAGCCGCTCCAGGTTGGGTTGTTCCCGGGCCAGCGCTCCCAAAGCCTGCAATGCCCGGGGCTGGTCGCTCCAACCGGGAATCAGCACATAACGCAGCCAGACCGGGATTTTCAGGCGGGCTAAAGTCCGCCAATTGGCCCGGATGGCTTGGGGATCGCAGTGCGGCGCCAAGCCTTGTGGCGCAAGCGGATGCTTGATCGAGAAAATGACCAGATCGGCCGCTCCGGCGATCCGGGCAAAGGATTCCGGCGGTCCCCAGCCCGAGGTATCCAAGGCCACATGCCAGCCCGCCGCCCGGGCGGCTTTTAGCAATTCCAGGGCAAAGCCGGGTTGAAACAACGGCTCGCCGCCGCTGAGCGTCAGGCCGGGTCGTTGCAGAAACGGCCGGAAACGTTCCAAACGGCGCGAGAGCGTCGCGACATCCAGCTCCACCCCGCCATCGGCCGCCCAGGAATCCGGGTTATGACAGAAAACGCATCCCAGCGGACAGCCCTGAAAAAAAACCACGCAACGGGAACCCGGACCGTCCAGCGTGGAAAAGCTTTGAATCGATTGAATCCTTCCCAAAAGATCCTCCCCCGCGGCGCGACGAAACCCGGCCGCTCCCAAACCTACTACATTTCCGCCGCGGACCGCGCTTGACGCGCTCGCTTACTTGACTTTTCGGAAATCACCGTACCGGGCAATGATGAACGAATCGATGATCCCCAGGACATTAAATTCAAGCACTGCCATGATATTCGAGAGCGGGTCGCCCCGCCCCTGCAACTGGATATGCAATAAATGCATGAAGAAGCCGACTGTCCCGATCCAATACATCGCGCCGACCCCGATGCCTTTCAGAATATAGTAATCCTTGCCGGTGAAGCGCAGGGCAAAGGCGACCGCCACTCCAAACGAGGCGCCCAAGATGAATTGGCCGAGGAAGCCGATGAAATATCCGACCGGCGTGTGGATCAGTCCCATATTTAAAAATATCGCGGCGGCCGTCTCCCAGGTCGTGATGAATTGAAATCCGAGCCCTCGGACGATCAGAATGATGACGGTCATGATGACCGATGCGATGCAGCCGGCAATCGAGCCGATGGTGATGGTGTCCCGCATTCTTTCCGTACCTTTTGCAGATTTTGAGCATTTTTGATGATGGGGCGATAATCCCGCAGACTCAATGGAGTATTCCCTCCATTTACAGAATTATACAACATACACCCTATTGTGGCTGGCAATACTGCCTTATAGACGAACCAAAAAGGAGGCTTTCGCATGGGCCTGTCGATTAGCGGAATCGGATACTATTTGCCGGAAAACCGGGTTACCAACGATCAACTGCTCGAATTGCTGGAGACCAAAGGGGGTCCGGGCGTCGATCTTGAAAATTTGCGCAAAAAACTGTTGCTCAACCAGGCGGAACTGCGCCATTTCAAGGGTCCGGAGGAGACCGGCGCCGACATGGCCGTGCAAGCCGCCCAAAAGTGCCTGGCCCAAAGCAATTTCGATCCCCGCGACCTGGACTTTATCCTCTACGTCGGCATGTTGCGCGATTATGTGGAGCCGGCCATGGCCATCATCCTGCAACACCGGCTGGGCGCGCCGCGCGCCCACGCCTTCGATCTCTCCAATGCCTGCAACAGCTTTCTGAACGGCATGGAGATCGCCGATCTCTATGTCAAGACCGGCAAATACCGCAATGCCTTGCTGGTGGCCGCCGAGGACGGTTCGGAGCGGATCCCATGGCACTTGTTCAACGCCGAAGAAAACATCGCCGGCTTCTCGGCGCTGACCATCTCCGACGGAGCCGCCGCCATGCTCTTGCAAGACGTCCCGGACCACCCCGGTTTCGCGGATTTTGCTTTCGAGACCTACGGCCAGTACAACGACCTGTGCCGGGTCAAAATCGGCAAGGAGCGGGACGATCTGAAGATCCTGGTCAAAAGCAAGCGGCTGGCCATGACCGCGCTGGAGATCCTGCCCCGGTTCGTGCCGGCCTTTTTAGAAAAGGTCCAGGAAAGGCTGGGCGGCCTGGACATCTGGTTTTTCCACCAGGTGACCGGCGATCCGCGCAAATTCTGGGGCAAACTCGATGAGGAGCTGGTCCGGAAAGCCTACAATACCTTTTCGCAAGTGGGCAATACCGGCAGCGTCTCGATACCGCTCGGCATGGCGCTGGCCGAAGAGAACGGCCGCCTGAAACGAGGCGATCGCGTGGCCGCGATAGTCGGCGCGTCCGGTTTCAGTTGCGGCGGAACCGCCTTTGTTTATTAAATTCGCCGGCGCGTCCCATCCCCCGGAAATGATCGAGGCTACATCCGTTCGTAAATGGTCCGTTCGATCACTTCCAGCTGCTGTTCCCGGCTCAGCTTGGTAAAATGGACCGCATAGCCGGAGACCCGGATCGTCAGGTTGGGATAAAGCTCGGGATGGTCCATGGCGTCGATCAGCGTTTCCCGGCTGTAGACATTGACGTTGATATGGTGCCCCGCGGCGCCGAAATAGCCGTCGATCAGGGTCAGCAGATTCTGGACCCGTTCCTCGGGCCGGGCCCCCAGCGCCCGCGGCGTAATCGAAAAAGTGTAGGAGATCCCGTCGCGGCAGACATCGTAGGGCAATTTGGCCACCGAACGCATGGCCGCCACCACGCCCGTCTGCTCCCGGCCGTGCATCGGGTTGGCGCCCGGCGCGAAAGGCTTGCCGGCCGCCCGGCCGTCGGGGGTCGGGCCGGTCTTTTGGCCGTATACCACATTGGAAGTGATCGTTAGGATTGACAGCGTCGGCTGCGCCTTACGGTAAATGGGTTGCGCGGCCAATGAGTCATAGAAACGGCGCACCACCCGGACCGCCAGACCATCGACCCGGTCGTCGTCATTGCCGAAGCAGGGGAAATCGCCGCTGGCCACGAATTGTTGGGCGATCCCCCGCTCGTCGCGAATCACCCGGACCTTACTATAACGGATCGCGCTCAGGGAATCGGCCACCACCGACAGGCCGGCCACACCGAAGGCCATGTGCCGGCGCGGCTGCGAATCGATCAGCGCCATCTGGACCCGCTCGTAATTGTATTTATCGTGCATGTAGTGAATGCAATTCATGGTCCGGCTATAGAGCACCGACAACCAGGTCAAAACCAGCTCGTAATTGCTCCAGACTTGATCCCAATCCAGATACTCCCCGCTCAGTTCCGGCAGCTCCAAAATCCGCTGGCCGGTGGCCTCATCCCTGCCGCCGTTGATCGCCAATAACAACGCCTTGGCCAGGTTGGCCCGGGCGCCGAAGAATTGCATATCCCGGCCCACCCGGGTCGCCGAGACGCAGCAGGAGATGGCGTAATCGTCGCCGAAGACCGGCCGCATCAGCTCGTCATTCTCGAATTGCAGCGCCGAGGTGGCGATGGCCAGGCCGGCGCAGAATTCCCGGAAAGGCCGCGGCAACCGGGGGCTGGAAAGCACCGTCAGGTTGGGCTCGGGCGCCGGCCCCAGATTCTTCAGGGTCTGCAGCCAGCGGAAGTCGGTCCGGGTCACCAGCGGCCGGCCGTCCTCGCCCATGCCGCCGATCGATTCGGTGATCCAGGTGGGATCGCCGGCGAACAACTGGTCATACTCGGGGGTGCGCAAGTGGCGCACCAGCCGCAGTTTGATGACCAGCTGATCGATGAGTTCCTGGGCCTCGGCCTCGGTCAGCGTCCCTTCCCGCAGATCGCGGCCGAAATAGATATCCAAAAACGGGCTGGTGTGACCGAACGACATCGCCGCGCCGTTCTGTTCCTTGACCGCGCACAAAAAAGCGAGGTACAGCCATTGCACCGCTTCGCGGGCATTCTCGGCCGGCCGGGAAATAGCGCAGCCGTAAGCCTGGCCCAGTTCGGCCATTCTTTCCAGCGCCCGGACCTGATCGGCGATATCCTCGCGCAGATGAATCGTCGCGTCGTCCACATTGTCCAGGGCATAGAGGTCGCGCCGCTTCTCCTCCATCAGCCGCGCGGTGCCGTAAAGCGGCACGCGGCGGTAATCGCCGATCAGCCTCCCCCGGCCGTAAGCGTCGGGCAGCCCGGTGATGATGCCGAGCTTGCGCGCCTGGCGCATCGCCGGCGTGTAGATCCGGAAGATGGCCTCGTTTTGAGTGCGCCGGTAGCGGGTGAAGATCTTGGCCATGGCCGGGTCCGGCTCGACGTTCCGGGCCGCGCAGGCCGCTTCGACCATCCGCCAGCCGCCCCAGGGATTGACCATCCGTTTCAGGGGCTGGTCGGTCTGCAGCCCTACGATGACTTCGTCTTCCCGCTGAATATAACCGGGCGGCCAGGCCGTGATCCCGGCCACCCGCCGGGTATCGATGGCCAGCACACCGCCGGCGGCCCGTTCCTCCGCCATCAGTTGCTGGCAACGCCGCCACAGCCGCTCCGTCTTGGCCGAGGGGCCGGCCAGAAACTCCGCCGCGCCGTAATAAGGTTGATAATTATCCCGCACAAATTCGGCCGGATCGATGCGCTTGCGCCAGACGTCGCCCTGAAAACCGCGCCATGCTTCCATCAAAATCTCCTCCTCCAGGTTCGAAACCAAGGCCCGGGCCGAAGCGGGTCAAGCCAAACAAAAAGCCGCCCAGGCGATGGTGCCCAGGCGGCCGGCTAAACGTTATTCCCGTATTCCCTCGTGGTGACCCACTGGTTCCGCCAGTCATACGGGTTGGTGATGTTGTTTTGATTGTACCCAATTTTCAAAAGGAAGTCAAGGCGCGGCTGCTGTCGCAATCATAAAAAAAGCTCATTCAAACAAGATTGATTGAATGAGGGAATGAAAAGAAGTGACTTGATGATTGTCGTAATTGAAGCGGAATATATTATATCCGCAACCCCTACCCATTATTCATGTTAAATGTTTGTATCGGCCGTGTAAACGGACAATTTCCCGTTTCCCGGCGACAAAATTTGCCGCAAACGGCCCGGCCTTGCCAACCGCCTCGAGTGACGGCCGGCCCCGGACCCTCCGACCGCATTCCATTAATTATCTCGGAGGCTTTCCTCCGGCAACCGCGCGCGGTACGCTCCTTCGATCCCCCTCGTCGAAAAACCCATCATTCTGACCAGAAAAATAACCTTTCCGAAAGTGCCATTTGCCAGGGCGGCACATACACTGAAGTGATGGCCGAACGGGGCTGGCCGTTTCATCCCCGGCCGGCCCAAAGCGGAATGAAATTAAAATTGAGGACGATGGGCAATGCTGCAAGCCAGGAAAGTCAGTGATTTGATCGGCAACACGCCGCTGGTCGAGGTGACTTGCTTTGACACCGGCGTTTGCCGCCTGTTTTTAAAATTGGAATCGCAAAATCCCGGCGGATCGATCAAGGACCGCATCGGCCTGTTCATGGTGGAACAAGCCGAAAAAGCGGGGCGCATCCGACCGGGCGATACATTGATCGAGGCCACCGCCGGCAACACCGGCCTCGGGCTGGCCCTGGCGGCCATCACCAAGGGCTACCGCCTGATCCTGGTCATCCCGGATAAGATGAGCGCCGAGAAGATCAACCACCTGAAAGCCATGGGGGTCGAGATCCACCTTACCCGGTCGGACGTGACCAAAGGGCATCCGCAGTATTACCAGGATTACGCCCAAAGATTGGCCCGGGAGATTCCCGGCGCCTATTACGTCAACCAATTCAACAACCCCGCCAATCCTTTGGCCCATGCGTCGACCACCGCGCCGGAGATCTGGGAACAGACCGGTCACCAGGTGGACGCGATCGTGGTCGGGGTGGGATCGGCCGGGACCCTCAAAGGACTCAGCGACTATTTCCGACGCGTCAAGCCCGATCTGCAGATCATCCTGGCCGATCCGCAAGGGTCGGTGCTGGCCGATTTCGTCCAGGGCCATCCCCTGGCTGAGGCCGGCAGCTGGCTGGTGGAAGGGATCGGCGAGGATTTTGTGCCGCCGCAATTCGACGGGTCGCTGATCAAGCGAGCCTATCGCGTCAGCGACGCGGAAAGCTTCGCCGCCGCGCGGACCCTGTTGCGGCGGGAGGGAATCCTGGCCGGTTCGTCCAGCGGGACCCTGATCAGCGCCGCGGTCCGTTACGCCCGGGAACAGAGCGCTCCCAAAAACATCGTCACTTTCGTCTGCGACAGCGGCAATAAGTACCTGACCAAGATGTTCAATGATTTCTGGATGATCGATCAGGGCTTCATCGAACCGGAGCACCAGGGAAGCATCGCCGATCTGATCAGCCGCAAATATTCGGAACGGACCGTCATCACCGTCGGACCCGCGGACACCCTGTTGAACGCCCATGCCAAGATGCGGATGAATGACGTGTCCCAGCTGCCGGTGATCGCGGACGACGCGGCGGTGGTGGGCGTCATCGACGAGTGGGACCTCCTGACCGCGGTGGAACACGGCGATGCCGCCACCCTCCGCCGATCGGTGCGGGATTATATGTCCCGGAATGTCCTGACAGTATCGGTCGAGGATGAGCCGGCCAAGATCATCGCCCTGCTGAAACAGGGGCTGCTGGTGATCGTGCTGAAGGAAAACCGTTTTTACGGCCTGATCACCAAGATGGATTACCTCAATGATCTGCGCAGAAAGCTGAAATAGCGGAGGTTCACCATGGAACGGTTCGGATTTTCAACCCAAGCGATCCACGCCGGGCAGGACCCGGATCCCGCCACCGGAGCCATCATCACGCCGATCTACGCCACCTCCACCTTCGTGCAGGAGCGCCCGGGCCAGCATCACGGCTACGAATATTCGCGCAGCGGCAACCCGACCCGGGCGGCCCTGGAGCAATGCGTCGCCGCGCTGGAGGGCGGCAGCGCCGGCTTCGCCTTCGCCTCGGGGCTGGCCGCCGAGGCGATCGTCCTCGATACGCTGGAACCCCATAGCCACATCATCGCCGGCGACGACCTCTACGGCGGAACCTACCGCCTGTTCGAACGGGTCAAGAAGGAACGCAACCAGCTTGAGGTGTCTTATGTCGATCTGAGCGACCCGGAGCGCATCGCGGCCCATATCCGGCCGGACACCCGGATGATCTGGATCGAAACGCCGACCAACCCGTTGCTGAAGATCATCGACCTGGCGCAAATCGCCAAGCTGGCCGCCGAGCACCGGCTGATCGCGGTCTGCGACAACACTTTCGCAACGCCTTACCTGCAAAAACCGCTGCAATTGGGGTTCGACCTGGTGGTCCATTCGGCCACCAAATACCTGAACGGCCATTCGGACAGCGTGGCCGGAATCGTGGTCACCAGCCACGCCGAGCTCATCCCCCAGCTCAAATTCTTGCAAAACGCCGTGGGCTCGATCCTGGGGCCGTTCGATTCTTTCCTGTTGCTGCGCGGTTTGAAGACCCTGGCCGTCCGGATGCGGGCCCATTGCCAAAACGCCCGGGCCGTCGCCGCCTTTCTGGAAGGCCATCCTAAGGTGGAAAAGGTGCTCTATCCCGGCTTGCCCACCCATCCCGGCCACGCCACCGCCGCCGCCCAGATGAGCGATTTCGGCGGAATGATCGCGCTCTTGCTGCGGGGCGGCGCGGCCGAGACCCTCCGCTTCCTGGAGAACACCCGCCTGTTCGCGCTGGCCGAGAGCCTGGGCGGCGTCGAAAGCCTGATCGAGGTCCCGGCGCTGATGACCCACGCCTCCATTCCCAAAGAGGTCCGCGAGGCCAACGGCATCTATGACAATCTGGTGCGGTTGTCGGTGGGGATCGAGGATGCCGACGATCTGCTCAACGATCTGGACCGGGCATTGCGGCTGATTTGAACTTGGGACTCCCAAACCAGCAAGTTCCCCGATGCGATGAAGCTTGGTTCGATCGGTCTCGGGACATGAGCGATGCCAAGCTCGGACCCACAACCAAAAGTCCGTCGGTATCACCGACGGACTCTCCAATGAAAGACAACTTCCATGATCGATATTATACCGCGAAAAGCCGGGCCTGAAGTATCGTTTTCGTACCCGAAAAGTATCGGCCGCATCCCAACCATGATTCGCAGGATTCAAGGATTAACCTGATTCAATTCGGCCGGGGATTCCAGGGAATCGTAACATTAAACGATCCCATTTATCCACAAAAATAGATCACTTATTCACAAAAAGAGCTCACTTATCCACAAAATGAGCTTGTTGAGCGACTGAATGAGCTCATTTATTCACAAAAAGAACTCTTTTATTAACAAAATAAGCTCACTTATCCACAAAATGAGCTTATTGAGCGACTGAATGAGCTTACTTATTCACAAAAAGAGCTCTTTTATTAACAAAATGATCTCTTTCAGCGCCTCAACCCGATCATTTGTCCCCAAAACAACGCTCGAAGAGAAGTGAGCCCATAATCGGAACAATATTGTGATGGAGCAAAGGTCAAAAAACAGTCCGCTGAGTTGAAAATAGAAGTCTGGAAGCAGGTAATCCGGGTTTAATCGAAAACCAGTTTCTTCAAAGCGCCGCGGCAAGCTTCACAGATGTTTTTGCCCTTGATGTTTTTTATTCCTTGCGGGCTGCCGCAAAAGACGCATTCCGGCTGATATTTCTTGATGACAATCATCTCACGGTCGACAAAGATTTCGAGCGAATCGGCATCGGCGATATCCATATCCCGCCGCAGTTCACTGGGGATTACGATCCTGCCGAGGCAATCGACTTTCCGGACCACACCGATGGGCCTAATCATGTTCGTCACTCCTTTTTGGTGGCTAGATTCACTGAGCTTCTCGTGACTGTCCCGCCCCTTCGGCCGGGGTCGGACATTAAGTTTCCGGGGCGGATAGGGTAACGTTTCCGCCATTCATTCGATTAAGATAGCGCCGCTCTTTCCACAACCAGACGGCGGTGAGGATCGACGAGCCGAAATCGGCGACCGGCCCGGCCATGATCACCCCGTGCAGTTTGAAAAAGTGCGGCAGGAGCAGCACGGCCGGGATCAGCAGGATAAACTGCCTGGATAAGCTCAACACCGCCGCCGGAACGGGCCGGCCCACCGCCATGAAATAATTGGCGCCGATGACTTGGAAGCCGACCAGCGGCAGCAGCATCAGGAAAACCCGCATCGCGTAAATCGTGAAACTGCCTAGCTCGGCATCGTCGCGGTTGAATATCCGCACCAGTTGGGCCGGGAACACTTCCACGAGGATAAAGCCGGCGCTGGCGATCAGGCTAGCGCCCAGAACCGCCAGCGTTAAAGCCTCCTTGACCCGGATGTATTTCCGGGCGCCATAGTTAAAGCCGATCACCGGCTGGGCTCCCTGGTTGATGCCGAACAGCGGCATCAGCACCAGAGTTTGCAGACTGGTTACGATGCCCATTCCGGAGATGGCGATATCTCCGCCGTAGCGGATCAGGCTCCGGTTCAGGATCAGATTGACCAGGCTGGTGGCCAGCTCCATCGCGAACTGGGCCGAGCCCAGCGCGACGATCCGGCCGACAACCGCCCGATCCGGCTGGAGGTGTTTGAGCCGGATCCGCAATAAACTTTTCCCGGCCAGGAAATAATGGAGCACCCATAAGCCGGATATCCCTTGGGCCAAGACCGTGGCCAGCGCCGAACCGCGGATGCCCATCCCCAAGCCGAAGATCAGGATCGGGCAAAAAACCGCGTTTAAAACCGCTCCCAAGATCATGGTGAACATGGCCGTCCTGGGATTGCCCTCACCCCGGATAAAATTGTTCATGCCGAAACCGATGCTCTGAAAGACGGTCCCGCCGAAAATCACCTGCAGATAAGCTTTGGCATAGGGCATCACTTCGCGGCTGGCGCCGAAGAACTTCAAGATCGGCTCCAGGAAGATCAGGCCACAGGCCGTAATGGCCAACGATACCAGGATCAGCAGGGTCAATGCGTTGCCCAGAATATGCTCCGCCGCGTCCCGGTCGCCTTCGCCCAGTTTGATCGAGACCAGCGCGTTGGCGCCGACGCCGATCAATAATACGAAGGCCACGATGACCAGCATCACCGGGAACCCGATGGTGATTCCAGCCAGCCCCAGCGTGCCCACGCTGTTGCCGATAAACGCCCGGTCAATGATATTATATAACGAATTGACCAGCATGGCCACGATCGCGGGGATCGAGAACTCCACCAGCAAATGGGATATTTTCTTTTCACCGAGTTGTTGGGTATGATCCATCGACTTTTACTCCTTGAGACGCAGACCGGATGGCTCCTGCTATTTCAGCTTTATTTCGTCGGAGCTGCCCAGCTCCAATTCCAGCGTCGCTAAATTCGTAAGATAGGATGAAACTGCCTGATAGAAACTATCTTGCGCTTCATCCAGAGTAAGCTGACGATCTCTTACATCCATGATAGTAGCTACTCCGGCATTATAACGGATCTCCGTCATCCGTAAATCTTCTTTGGCTAACTCCACATTGGCGCGGTAGGCATTAGCTTTTTCTAAATTAGTCTGAACCGATAGGAAAACTTTCTGAATGCTCTGGCGCGCCGAATCTTGCGTTTTGGCGGCGCTGATCTTGGCGAGCGTCACCTTCTCTTCCGCGGCCTTGACCTTTGAATCCGTTACTTTTGCGTCGTACAATGTCCCGCTCACCCCGAGGACAAATTCCCAATTGCCACTGTTGTCGGCCCGAGTTCCGGACAAGGATAGCGCCGGGTTGAGATTGGCCTTGGCGATGTCCACATTCAATTGGGCGGTTTGGATCGCTTGCCCGGCCTGGATCATGTCCGGACGTTGCTGATAGGCCTTTTCCAGCAGCGGGTTCAAGGTCAGGGCGAGTTGTTCCGGGAGCTGTTGCATGGCGGAATCGTAGGAAATCTGAAAATCCTGATCCTTATCGATTCCGATTAAGGTCGCCAGAGTCAGTTTGGCCAACGAGACATCGTTTTTGGCCGAGATCACTTCCGCCTTCTGTTCTTTCCAGGCCACTTCGGCTTCGAGCAGTTCGTACTTGGACTTCTTCCCGACTTGATAGTATTTTTCGACATTCTGATAATGCTGGCCCAGATTGTCATAGGAAGCTTGGGCGACGGCGAGTTGTTGCTCTTTTAACCACAGGTCGTAGAAGTCCGCTTTGATGTCCTGGATGAGCTGGAGTTTGGTCTGGCGTTCATCCTCCTTGGCGCTGTCCAGGGCCAGCATCGCCACCTGAAGGCTCTTCGACAGCTTGTTGCGGTTCAATACCGGCAAATCTACCGATAAGGTGCCGCTGTTATATGTGCCGCTGACGGTCTGTTGGATGTGATTGACACTATAATCCACCGTGGGCTTGAACCCGGCCGCGGCTTGATTGACGCTTTCCTGAGCCACTTTGATGTTTTGGGCTTCCGTCTGCAAATCCCGGCTATTGGCGAAACCCAAGTTTAAACAAGCTTGCAAGGACAGCACCTGGGTCGCCGGAGACGTAGCCGTGGCCGCTATCGCCGTCCGCGTCCAGCCGGGGAGCATTACCAATGAAACGAATAATACGGAAACGAATAACTTTCGGAGCATTTGCAACACCTCTTCATTTAGCAAATAAAAGTCAGAGACTTATCCCTCTTTACAGCAAAAGTGCCAATCCCCATAGGAATTTCGCCTTAAGCCGCGATATCGTTTTTGCCTCTTAAAACGAAGGCGCGTACCTGCTCGACGACGGTATAAACGATTGGCACGATAAAGAGCGTCATCAGCATCGATGAGGTCAAACCGCCGATCAACGCCCAACCCATGCCGTGTTTAAACTCGGAGCCGGTCGTATTCGACAGCGCCAAGGGCAGCATCCCGAGGATCATGGTCAGCGTAGTCATTAAGATTGGGCGGATCCGTTCCCGGCCGGCCTCCAGCAACGCTTCTTGGACCCCGGCCCCCGTCGCGCGGGCCCGGTTGGCGAAATCCACCAGCAGAATGGCGTTCTTACTTACCAAGCCGACCTGCATGATGATTCCCAAAATCGAAAAGATCGCCAAGGAGTTTCCGGTCAGGCCGAGCGCCAGAATGGCGCCGATAACAGCCAGCGGAACCGAGAATCCCACTACAAAAGGGTAGATGAACGAGTTATACAGCGCAGTCATGATCAGATAGACGAAGATGACCGCGGCGAGTAACGCCAGTCCCAGGCTGGCGAAGGCTTCGCCCTGGTTTTTCAGCATGCCGCTCGGCATCACGGACACCCCGGCCGGTAATTTCGTACGAGCCAGCATGTTATTGAAATCATTGGCAATGCTGCCACTGGTCCGGCCGATCGCCTGAGAGGAGACGGTAATGGCGTAATTGCGGTCCTGCCGGCTCAACTTGTTGGGGCCGGTGCCGTTCACCAGCGTCGCGAACTGGTTCAGCTGAACGACTTTGCCGGCGTCATTGACAAAGCTTTGGGAGCCGACATCGGCCGTCCGGGAACGATCCAATGCGTCGTAAATAATGCGGATATCGTATTCGGTACCGTCCTGGTCGCGATATTTCGAACTGGTGTTGCCGGTATAACCGGTTTGCAAAACCGAGCCGATATCACTGATGCTCAAGCCGAATTGGGCCATTTTGGCGCGGTCGATCTGGATCTGGACTTCCGGCTGAGCGTTTTCGGTCGACAACTGCAAATCCTTTGTCCCGGGGATCCGGGCCAGCAGCTTCTCGACTTGCAGCGCTCCTTCATACGCCTTATTCCAGCTGATAGCGGTGACCACGTAGCGGATTGGCGTTTGGCCGCCGCCCATGACGCTGGAGGCGTTGACGTGGGCGACGATTCCGGGGATCTGATCCATTTTGTCTTTGATCCCATGCACCAATTCATCGGTGCTCCGGGAACGCTTTTTCTTATCCACCAGCACGACCTCGATCTCAGCGCTGTTACTGGTGGAAGTCGCCGCCATCGCGTTGTTCGAAGAGCCGACGGTGGTGAACAAGTTGGCGACCTCGGGGATACCCCAGAGAATCTGCTCCGCTTTTTTCGTAATCTGACTCGTCTGTTCCAGTTTGGCCCGGGTCGGCAGCTCGATGCTGACGGTAAGCTGACCCTGGTCCGCCGATGGCATGAATTCCGATCCGATAAAGCCGGCCGGAATCAGCGCCATGACCGCCACGAAAATCAGCGCCGCCGCCAGGAGCACTTTGCCGCGGTTCTCGAGGCACCAAGTCAAAAGTTCGAGGTAGGATTCGACCATGCGGTTGTATTGGGCCTCGAACCACAGGCCGAACCGTCCCATCGGACTGTCGCCGGAGAGTTTTTCGGCCTTGGAGAAACGGGACGCCAGCATCGGGGTGACGGTAAAAGAGACAAACAAGCTCACCAGCGTGGACATGACCACGACCAGGGAAAACTGGTGCACGATTCCGCCGATCATCCCAGTGACCAGGGATAAGGGCAAAAAGACCACCACGTCGACGAGGGTGATCGAAAGCGCAGTCAGCCCGATTTCATTTCTGCCGTTTAACGCGGCGGCCCGCTTTTCTTCGCCCTGTTCCAAGTGGTGGTGGATATTCTCCAAAACCACAATCGAATCGTCCACCAAGATTCCGATGACCAGCGACATGGCCAGAAGGGTGATGATATTCATAGTACAACCGGTGGCCCACATTCCGATAAATGTCGCCACCAACGAGGTGGGGATGGCCACCATCACAATTAACGCGTTCCTCAGGCTATGCAGGAACAGCAGCATGACGATGGCCACCAGGAGGATGGCAATCCCCAGATCGTCCTTTACGGCATTGGCGGAATCAACGGTATAAGTGGAGTTATCTTCAATAACCATGAATTTCAGATTGATGGCACGGTTCTGAGCTTCCAGGCGCTGCAGTGTTTTCTGGACCGACTGGCAAACCTCCACTTCATTGGCGTCGGATTGTTTGTACACTTTGATGCCGACGGAGACGGTGCCATTGACCCGGTTGATGGTCCCCTGATCTTCATTGCCGTCTTGGACATCGGCGATATCCGACAATACAACGTCGCCGGAGTCGGAATGTTTGATAATTAAGCTTTTAAGCTCTTCCAGCGAATTGATTTTGCCCGATAAACGCAGTACATACTGGCCGTCCTTATCCCGTACCTTACCGGTGGGGTACTCCAGATTGGCGTTGGTAATCGCACTAGTCACCGTGGCGGTCGAGATTCCGTAGGCCTGCAATTTTTGGCTGTCGACATTGACCCGGATTTCGCGCTGGATCCCGCCCACCAGGCTAATCTGGCCGACGCCGGGCTGTTTGGCCAGTTGCGGCTTGATCGTGTCGGTCAAATATTGGTAGAAATCCTTACCAGCCATATTGCTCGTGACCCCAATCTGCATCACCGGACGGTCGCTGCTCGAAAATTTCGAGTAGGTCGGTGTATCGGCGTCATCCGGCAGTTCGTCGGTAATCTGATTGATTTTGCTCTGGACATCCTGAAGCGCGACATTGACATCGGCTCTGGTCAATAAAGTGACCGTGACGATCGACTGCCCCTCCTGAGAAGTCGAAGAGATGGAGTCGACATTGTTGATGCCGGAAATTGCGTCCTCGATCTTTTTGGTCACCGTCGCGTCCACGACGCTGGCTGACGCGCCGTCATAGGTGGTGGAGATAGAGATCACCGGCGCAGTCATGCTGGGGAAGGTTTCATATTTCAAATTGGAATAAGCAAACAGGCCGATCAGGGTGATGGCCAAAAACGCCACGATTACTAAAATAGGCCGTTTGATGGAGAGCTCGGTAATTGTCATAGGTTCACCCGCTTTGGTAGTTATTTCATTAAAATAGATGGCACCAGCTGATTCGCCAGTGACTTTATTGAGCGTTGATCACCTTAATCGCCGCGTTGTCCTGCAGATTTTCCTGGCCGCTCACCACGACTTGTTCTTTTTCGGATAAGCCGGTGGTCACCACCAGTTTATCGTCGACTTCCGCCCCAACGACAATCGAGCGCAGCTTGGCGACCCCCCGTTCGATCACATAAACCTGCGGTTCTTTCAGACTGCCTGCCAAGGCCTGCCGCGGAATGACCAAGGCGTCGCGGATCGTTCCCAGGCGAAAGGTGACCTTGCCGAAGATCCCGGACTTTAAGGGGTGCGTCTTATCGTTCACGATCGTGACCTCCACCGGGAAAGTATGGACGGCGTCGCTTTTGCCGCTGATACTCTTGATGCGGCCCGTCAATGTAACGCCCGGATAAACATCGGTTTCGATCTTGACGATATCCCCGCTTTTGAGCTTAAAGGCTTCCTGCTCCCCGACATTGACCGTAATTTTATATGCTGAATCATCGACCATTGTCGCCACGGTGGTTCCCGAACTGACGGTAGCGCCCAGATCGACGGCGCGATCGGTTACCACTCCGCTGATTGGGGCGGTGACGGTCGAGTAGTTGTAGTCCTGCTGGGCGGAGTTATAATTGGCCTTGGCCGATTGAAAGGTTTCTTCGGAAGATTCCAGATCGAAATCGGAGATGACCTGTTCCTGATGTAAGTGTACGTTTCGTTCCCATTCTTTCCGGGCGACGTCATAAGCGGTACGGGCCGATGCCAGCTTGGACCGCAAAACGGCATCGTCGATCTTGAACAACGGAGCTCCGGCCCTCAAATGCGAGCCGACACTGGCATAAACCGCAATGACTTTGCCGCTGGTCTGGGCCACAACAGCAACTTCATTGCCGGCCGCGATAGTGCTGGTCTTGGTATAAGTGCTCTCAACGGTCTGTTTTTGAATCGTCATAGTCGAAACCGGTGTAACAGTCGTAGCATTGGCATTTCGGGCTTTCCGGTCGACCTCCGCTTTATTACGAAACAATACGAACGCCATTGTAGCCAGAACAAGCAGAATTACCAATAATGGCACGATCTTTTTCATGTTAATCACCTTTCAATTCAATGATTTGAAATAATGCCCGGATGAATATTTGAAAATTGTTTTAAACCGTTTATCGTAATACAAGGAACTCCACTCCTTTCGTTAAAAATATTGAGCTCATCATGAATTACTGGGACAACGCATTTCTTTGAAAATCGTTTGAAAATATGAATACATTATTAAATAATTCATTAACGATTAAAAAAATAGCTAGGTCATTCCTAGCGTTTTTTGATGCTCCGCAATAACAGCCGAAACAACCCCTCGGCATCTTTGACGACCGCTTCGTGCTCTCTTTCCAGCACGAACGGACCCATCATATGATTATTGCCAAAGGCGATGAAGAATAATTTAGCCGTCTCCTTGATATCATCGATCTCAAAACCGCCTTCCTGAACGCCCTGTTCTAACACTTTCTCGATCATTTGAATCCGCTGTTCTTCAAAATGCTCCCGTTTATTCTTGTTACTCTTTCTGATATGTTTGATGACATCGTTATGGAAAAAATCAAAAAAAATCTGGTTCTGCCGGATATGTTTGCTGATAAATTCCACGTTGCCCACTAACAGACCGTACAACAATTCCTCGGCCGGGGCGGACTGCTTCAGGACCTGATCGGCATAAGTGTCAAAGTCGCGAAAAATCCGCTTCTCAAAGGCATCAATCAGTTCTTCTTTATTTTTAAAATCCAAATAAATGGTGCCGACGCTGATACCCACCTCTTTGGCGATGTCTTGCATGGTGGTATTGTCCAAGCCCTTGCGACTGCCGATTTTGAAAAAAGCATCGATAATTTCCTCACGCCGCGTTGCTGGCATTAATGGTCCCTTTCTTAATGAATGAACATTTTGTTTATATATTCATATTATAACAAATTTTTCTCATCTGTCAATTATAATCTATAATCGTTAATCGTTTCCTCAGACTCTTAACCAGCGATATCCTCTGATCACGACCAAGTCCGGCCCGACCGACCAGTAGCAACCGCCTCTCAATAACCGGCAAGCGTTTCCGCTATAGCCGATATTCCCGTCATATCCATGTCATGCCAGCCGCCATTGTGGCAATAATTTTCGGCTCGTGAGCCGCAGTCATTTTAGCTGCGGCCGCAAGCCTGAGGGCCATCGTAAAGGCCCGCCAAAGTGAGGCAGGCACTCGGCGGACAACGATCATACGGCTTCTAACTGCTCAATTATAAACCAATGGCGTTCAAGCCAAACAATTAGTTTCAGATGAATCAACTTTCCTTCCGATTGAATAGGCCAAAACTAGCGTTCCTTTAAAAAATTCACGTAAGGTTAATGTTAATTTTTCATGTGCGTTTGTTGACAACGATTTAACTTTAACGATATAATTAAAGTTAAAGTAATCGCTTAAAAAGGAACAATTTGTAAAGTGGGGCGATTTTACGAGAGGCGGCAGCCGAAAGGTTTTCCAAAAAAATAAAAATAAATAATGGAGGCATGATGATGCGGAAGATGACACGGTTTGGTTTGGTTTTGTTCTGTGTTTTGTCGATTCTGGTCGGTCTCAGCGCTGGTTTTCACGGGCAACAAGTGTCCGCGGCCGAGAAATTTAAAGTCGGGTTTATCTATGTTGGACCTCCGGGCGATGCGGGTTGGACGTTTGCTCACGATCAAGCTCGTAAGTATCTGGAAAAACATCTTCCCAATGTTCAAACCATGTATGTGGAATCCGTTCCCGAGGGAGCGGACGCCGAAAGAGTGTTGAGCGATTTGGCCGAAAAGGGCTGTAAAGTCATTTTTGGCACCAGCTTCGGCTACATGGACTCAATGGTCAAAGTCGCCGCTAAGTATCCGAACGTCGTATTCATGCATTGCAGTGGTTACAAAACCGCCAAAAACCTCGGAACCTATATGGATAGAGATTACGAGGGCCGTTACCTCGGAGGCGTCGCCGCCGCCAAATATGTCAAAGGCGACCTGGTCGGTTACGTGGCAGCCTTCCCCATTCCCGAAGTAATCCGTTGCATCAATGCCTTTACATTGGGCGCCCAATCCGTCAATCCCAAGATCAAAGTGAAAGTGGTCTGGACCAATACCTGGTATGATCCGGCCGCGGAAAAAGCGGCGGCCATCAGTCTGATCAATGCCGGCGCCGGCTTTATCACCATGAACCAGGATACTCCCGCCGCGATGCAGGCCGCCGAGGAAAAAGGCGTTTATGGCGTGGCCAATGACAGCGACATGCGCGCCATGGCTCCCAAAGCCATTCTCACCGGCCAAATTGGCGTCTGGGGTCCCTACTATGTCAAAGTCGTAAAATCGGTGATGAATAAGACCTGGAAACCGACCCAATATTGGGGCGGTATCAAAGACGGTCTCGTCGACATCAGCCCCTACGGCCCGATGGTCACCGACGACGTTAAAAAGCTGGTTGCCCAAAAACGGGGTATCCTCGCCAAAGATGACTGGTACGTTTTTGCCGGCCCCATCAAGGATCAAAGTGGCAATATCCGGGTCAAAGCCGGTCAAAAGATGACCGATGCCGAAATGCTCTCCTTCGACTGGTTCGTCCAAGGGATCGAGGGAACCATTCCTAAGTAATAAAAAACCAGCCTGAAATCAAAAGGGCTTTCTCCGGTGCAAACCGGGGAAAGCCCTTTTTCATACCCGTCTTCAGCCATATTCCTATTTCTAAAGCTTTCCACCCCGCTCACCATGGAAACGCATCCAAATAAACCTATCCTCAAAAAGTTGGTGTCACCGGACTTACTATAATTATCAATCTCCTGTTTTCCCACGAAAATGGCTTTGTTTGAATCTCTCCGCTTTTTGGATGCTCGGACTCAAAAAGGGGCCGACTCGTTAAGTCAGCCCCATAAGGCTTCATCTTTTGGGGCAGAGACCGGAATATAAATGACAACCGGATTTTCTGGCGGCTTTTTCCCCGACCGGACAATAAGAAAACGCACCGGAATTGGTAATGACGGTCGTGGCCCGGACCGGACCGATTGGACCTTTCGGTCCCGTTGCCCCAGTCGCTCCGGTGGCCCCGGCTGGACCAGTGGCTCCGGTTGGGCCGGTCGCTCCGATTTCGCCTTTTCCTTCCGGTCCCGTTGCTCCGGCGGGACCCATTGCCCCAGTCGCTCCGGTGACCCCGGCTGGACCAGTGGCTCCGGTTGGACCGGTCGCTCCGACTTCGCCTTTTCCCTCAGGTCCCGTTGCTCCGGCGGGACCCGTCGCTCCGGTGGCCCCGGCGGGTCCCGTGGGTCCAATGATACATATTGGCAGTCGAATCAGAACCTGTTGCAACAGATGAATGTCGATCAATAGCTTTTCAACTTCCCGGTCATGACAACGTGAGAAAATCAGATGCGTCTGCAATTTTCCGACGAGAACCGCTAGACTGTTGATGACACACAGAATGTTCTTTTCTTTGAAACACTCGATGGCCAGCTCGATATCTTCCAACAGGATGCAGCGGAACTCCTCCACTATATTTAAAGCCGCGATTTCGGCGCGGATCTCAAGCAGGATAGCTTCGATATCATGCTTTGAAGGTCTCAAAAAGTGCTCACCTCCCGACATTTTGTCAATTCATTATACGGAAAAAGAGCGGCGTTACCTACCATCCAAGGGCATTTCTTGCTCAAGGCGGGCATGCCCCGATACGAATTGATTGGCAAAACGTATTTTTTCAAAAGCGTTATAAGATATCCGGTCCGAAGGACCGAGATATTCAAAAAAGCTCGGAAAAGCACGTGATAAAGTCGTCTTAATGCTCTTTGCAAGGTAATTTATTCAAAAAGCTTTTTAGCCATGATCACTAAAAGAACTGTGATTAAACCCGGGTAAGTCAGCTGGAAATGTCCAGCGATTATTTAAAGCGCCTTTTCTCCCTCGCTTCTCACAGCTTGCGTGATATCCACCGGACAGGTTTTAGAATGTTTTCGGGTCTGACCAGGGATTATAACATTTTTTCCGTTCCATTGTAACTCGAACCTTCCGTGAAAAATTGCATAGGATATTGCAAAACGATAAAAGCAGTGGATATAAAATGAAGAAGCTGCCGTTAAAAGATATCGTGGCAATCCTGAACGGAACGATCGAGCAAGGCACGGATGACTTGATCATTCACGACTTGATAACAAGGATCCACAGGATTCGCCGCGGCGCATTGCTTTTCGACTTACATCACGATCGCGATGTCGATCGCGATATCTGCCGGAAAGAGTTCCCGTATGCCATCATAACCGACAGGCCGGCCGCTTTTGCCGGGTTGCCGGAAAATATCACGATGATCCGGGTGACGGACCTGCGCCAGGCTTTCTGGCAGTTTATCGATTTTTACCGCGGTCTCTTTAACATCCCGGTAATCGGGGTCACTGGAACCTGCGGGAAAACCACCACCAAAGAGATGATTAAACATATTCTGGGCGGGTCATACCGGGTGCACGCATCGTATAAAAGCTACAATGCCTCGTTCCGCAATTTGCGTTATCTGCTCGCTATGGACGATGCTACTCAGGCGGCAGTCTATGAAATGGGCGTCGCCGCAGCCGGCGACCTCCAGGATTCCTGCCGTTATTTCAAGCCGCAGGTGGGAGTGATTACCAATATCGGAATCGATCACTTGCTGACCTTCGGGACCTTGGATGCCTATATCGCGGCCAAAGCCGAGTTACTGGCAGGCATGGGTTATCAAGGGACCCTGGTCCTGAATGGCGATGACCAAAACATTCAAAGCATCGATCTGCAAAGATTTGCCGGGAAGATTATCTATTTCGGAACGGGAGACCGTTGTCATTTTAAAGCTGCTCACATCCGGCACGGAACCCGGGGCATCGAATTTCAACTTGAATATGAAGGCCAAACATACCAGCTTGCCATTCCCGGGCATGCCGAGTTTAATGTATATAACGCCACCGCCGCGATTGCGGCGGCCCATGCCATCGGTGTGCCGGTCGCGGCAGCCGGAGCACGGCTCGCCTCCTTTCAAAACGTGGAGAAACATTTCGAATTCAACGAAGGCATCAACGGAAGCACCATTATCGATGATACCTGGTCCACCAATCCCACCTCCGCCGCAGCCGCGCTGAAACTCCTCAAATCCCTTTCCCAAGGGAAAAAGACCATTGCGGTTTTGGGGAAAATGGCGCTGCTGGGGAAACAGAGCACCCCCTGCCATTACCAAACCGGGGAAAATGTCGCCGCGATCGGGATCGATCAGTTGATCGTGATGGGCGACGAAGCCGCCGCGATTGGCCTGGGGGCGTTACAAAAAGGCATGGCGTCAAGCGCCGTCTATTTTTGCCAGGACTCCAATGAAGCGTATGCGGTGCTCGGCAAGGCGCTGGGACCGGACTCGATAGCCCTGGTTAAGACTTCGATGCTGGCGTCCTATGAGGATTTGATCGGCAAAGTCGTGGTAAAAAAGCTGCCCGACGCACCGGAGAGTAACTCCGGCGCTGGCTGCCCGGCGGATCACCCGGCGTCATCCGCCTCTCCCGACGGCCCGGAATGTCAAAGAATTTAAAAATACCATACAACCTCCGACTCTTTGCAATCCGTAAACCTAGCCAATTCCAAGGAGGCATGAACATGCTTAACCGCCGTCCGTTGTCCGATGACGTCCTGGAGCAAACCCTCCGCGCCATTGCCGATATCCTAAAAACGGTCGCCAACGAAGAAGCGGCGCTCGACAACCTTCTGAAACTGGAGAAGGAGATCATCCAGAAAGCCCAAAACGGCTCGGCCAGTCTGGAAGAGTACGTGGCCATCAACGAGTCGGCCAACAGCATCATTCATAAAGTCACCAAAGCCCAGCTGCTATCGCAAGTCAAAATTCAACACCTGGAAGATCTGATTCAAAAGATTAAAAGTTTCCGGCCAAACGCCGTTTCCGAAGCCGAATCCGCAAAATAACCCGGTGCATCCCAGATAAATTTCATAACCCGGCCCATGCCTCTCGATCTTTACGCTTAGGAGATTCTACAATCTAAAGATCTCCGGCAGGCGTGTCCCACGGCCACAAGGGCTGATATGTCGGAAAGCTGTGATTAAATTTAAAAGAGAGTGAGATTATGTGGGCAAAAATAGCGGTTATTCACTGTGAGCAAAAGATCGTTTACCTGCCGTCATCTTTTGCCGCTGTCTGCGGTTCGACCAGCGTCATCAGGTTGGGTGGCCGATCGGCCGCGGCCAACATCGAATACCGGGATGATCTCCTATTGACCGCAGCACACTCTTATGACGCGCCGGGTAGAATTGAGCTTTCGGACAAGTTACGGGATGAAATCTTGCTGGCCGAGCCACTCGTCTATCGCGTGCGGATCGACGCTGACGGAATAACTTTGGGACCGGTCATCGGTCTGCTGCTCGGCGAGGCCACCGAGCGTTACAATCCGTCGCATATGGCGAAATACTCCGACCGGTTCGGCGTCTATCACCGCTTGGGCGGACTGATTTACGCTTTTTCCCCCAAGTTTATCCAGTGGAAAGACCGGACGGCTTACGGCCTTTATTACAATACCGCCACGGCCACCTGGGAATATGGCCGTTTCCCGCTGCCGGAAGTCATTTACCGCCGCGACTTTCATTCCGAGCCGGAAATCATCGCCAAACTCATCCGGTATACCCACGGCCGGCT
The DNA here is from genome assembly GCA_023400055.1 of Bacillota bacterium. GTDB lineage: Bacteria > Bacillota > UBA4882 > UBA8346 > UBA8346 > Hydrogenispora. The sequence goes on along the minus strand of JAEXFN010000041.1, from coordinate 31,180 downwards.
TTTTAATTCCTACCGTTTTACCAAGTACGAACTCTATGATTTTATCCAACGGGATGACCGATTGCGAAAATATCTCCCGCCCACGGAGCATTCCAGCGGGTTTGAGCAGTTGAAAGAGTTCATCGGCCGCCATCGCAAGGTCATTTTGAAACCGGTTCACTTGTCGCGAGGCCGCGGGATTTGTATTATTGAAAAAAAAGCGGCGCAGTATCAAGTGATCGATTTCCGCTGTAAACATCCCCTCGTTTATCAGCTATACAACGAGCGGTTTTTCGAAAACTTTTGTGCTGTTTATCAGGATTTGTTCGATAAATACCTGGTTCAGAAGTATTTGCCGCTGGCCCAGATCGCCGGCGCGCCTTTTGATATCCGGGCGGTGATGCAAAAACGGCCGGATCGCAGCTGGCTATGCGCGGGGATCGAATGCCGGGTTTCCAATAACGGTTACTTGACTAATATTTCCCGGGGCGGCTACGCCCTGCCGCTGGATGAGGCGCTCCGCAAAGCTTTCGGCGCCGACGACGGCGCGCTGCCCGAACGGATCGACCGGTTTTGCGACGATTTCTGTCAGTACATGGATACCCTCGGGGAACATTTTGCCGAGTTCGGCCTGGACATTGCCATCGATACTGACAAGCAACTGTGGTTGATCGAGGCCAATGTGTTTCCCAGCTTTAAAGGGTTCAAAACCATGGATCACGAGACCTACCTCGGCATTCGTTACAACCCGATGCTTTACGCGGCCTCACTCACCCAATTCGGCGAGTAGACTGAATCGTCAGGAGAAGTGCCTATGGAGCGCGATCATACCGTCACCATTAAGATCTACCCGGGAACGCGAGCGGAGTTACTCCTTCATCCTGCGACAGCGGCCGCGCTCGGCCTGGGCAGCCGGAAATTCGCCTGTCTGAGCTTTGGCAGTCAGAAACAATCCGCCAGCCTCCGCCCGAACGGCGCGCTCGCCCAAGACGAGGTTTGGCTCTCGGCCCAGTTGAGCCAAGGGTTGCACTTGCCCGATTATCCCCTTTATGAGCTGCGCGCCGTTCAGGGTGAGCTCCGGGTCGGCCCTCATATCGGACTGCTGGTAAGTGAGGACGATCGTAAACTGACCGCATCCCGCCTGAAAAAAATGCTGAGCTACGCCAAAGCGTACGACCGACTCCATGGCGCGCTGGTCGTCTTCGCCTTGGATCAAATCGATCAGGAGCACCGTTTGATCACGGGATACGGTTATAATCCGGCCCAACGATGCTGGCAAAGAGGGATCTTCCCCTATCCCGCGGCGCTCTACCGGACCATCGGATTGAACTCCGCCTGGAAGAACCACTTCCTGTCGGCGATCGGCGATAAAATGTTCAATAGCCGGTTCTTCAGCAAATGGGATATGTATCAGTGGTTTTCGGGCGATGCGGAGCTCAATCCGCACCTTCCGGTCACCGTGCCCTACGGTTCGCCCCAAGATGTCCTGGCGATGCTGGCCAGATTTCCCGTCGTCTATATCAAACCGGTCTCGGGATTGCGGGGCCGCGGCATCGTCCGGATGAGCGCCGCAAACCCCGGGTTCAGCTGCGAATATCGCGCCAACCGGAAAAACCGCCGCATTCCCTTGGCCGACTGGGCTCAGGCATGCGCGTATCTTGAGCGGCGTTTCCATTCCGGAAAATATCTGATCCAGCAAGCGGTCGACCTCTTGGAATATCAGGGCGGGATCATCGATTTCCGGTGCGTCCTCCAGAAGGATCAGGCCGGCGCCTGGGTATGCCAGGCGATCGTCGGGCGCTCCGGGGCCAAGGGCAGCATCGTCAGCAATATTTCCAGCGGCGGAGCGGCTTTTCCCGCCGCCGACATTTTACAGCGGGCGCTGGCGACGTCTCTGGAAACCATCGCGCAGCAGCAGAACGAAATGGCCGCCTTTGCGATCCGGGTCTGCCATAAACTCGACGGCTATGGGATCCACTGCGGCACATTGGGACTGGATGTCGGACTCGACTCGCAAGGGAAGCTCTGGCTCATCGAAATCAACAACCGGGACCCCGATCCCACCATCGCCCTGGATATTCAGGATGCGGAGTTGTACGACAGGTTGAAGACCGGCCCGCTGTTTTATGCCAAGTTTTTAGCGGGCTTTCCGGCAACGGACGGACCGGAAACGGGATCCGTCTGAACCGGGATATTGCCGTGGCGTTGCATAGTGAGGAGGTGTATATTATGGTAGACCGATCAGCAAGCGTTATCAAGCTGGGCAGTTGGGACTTTCACCCAATCGGGCTGGCGGACATCGATATGTATGCCGAATTTATCAAAGCCACTGAATATCCCGCCAATCTATGGTCATCCAATTTCGCTTACCTGTGGGCGTCATCCCAATCCCGGCTGCGGAAAGTGTTATGGAGAGAGATCGATGGGATGCTGGTGACTTTCGGGCATTCCCACAAGAATTCGTTGTATCTGTTTTGCCTGCCTTTCGGGGCAGGAGATTCCCAAAAACTCACGAAAGTTATGACCCAGTGCATGCAATACTGCCTTGAATGGAACAAGCGGGAGAACGACCGCACCCTGGTGCGGATGATCAACCAGCACCAACTGGAGTATTTGCGAGAGTGCCCGGAGTTTGACCTAACCTACCGGCCGGTGACCCTCAAGGGGATCGAACGGCATTTCGCCGTGAAAAAACTGGTCGCGCTCTCCGGCAAGGATTTCGGCAACATCCGCAATCGCATCAATAAATTCAACCGGGAGAACCGGAACGTGGTGATCCGCCGCTATCGGCCCGACGATTACCAAAGCGTTATGGAACTGGGAAGGCAATGGAGCGCGCAGGCCGGCCAAAAATATCCGGTCATCTTTGACCAGGTCTATTACCCGGCCATCATCGAACGCTCCGCCGAATTAAAGCAGCTGGTGCTGGTGATGGAAAGCGGCAAACAGATCATCGGCCTGATCGCCGGCGGGGAATTGCCCACCGGACAGGCTTGGGGCAGCTTATTAAAATATCTCGATCGCCTGCCGGGATTGTCGGAGACGCTGACCGTGGAGTTCGCCCGGGAGCTGAACCGGATCAATCCCGCGGTGGAACTGCTCAACGTCGGCAGCGATCTCGGCCAGGGCGGCCTCCGGGACTACAAGTTGAAGTTCAGACCAGTTCTTAATTTGAAACGTTATCAACTATACTTGAAATAACGCTGCGGGAAATCCCCGGCCAGGCATTCCGCTCTTATGCGCTGGCCCGGGATCCCGCCGCCAATCATGGGAAGGCCGGCGCAAAGAAGCAACTTATTTATGGGAGATGCGGCTATGGCGGGAGAGAAAAAAACAAAAAAAGCGCTCAAAACGGAAGCCCTCGATATGCTGCAGTATTTTTATCGCACCGTTCACGATCCGCTGATCCGCGGCCTGATCCGTTTTTCGGGACAGTTGGACGAAGCCGCCTTGAAGAAAGCGGTATCCTTGTCCAAAGCGGCCCTACCTTTGCTCGGTTGCTGCTTCGACACGGCGGCCAGGCGTCCCCGCTGGAAAGAGATGGGCTTCAGCGGTGCGGATATCGTCCAGGTGATCGAAGCCGGCCCCGACCCCGCCGCCCAGGCGGAAAAGTTGCTGGCTTCGACCATCGCCATCGCCCGCGAACCGCAGCTGAAGATCTTTCTGCTCCGGGATCGCCCACAGGCTCGCGATACGCTTTGCATCATCATCAACCATATGGCCTGTGACGGCGCCGGCTTTAAGGAATACCTTTATCTGCTTGGCGATTTGTATACCCGATGTCATGACGGGTGCGAGCCGGTACCCCGGCCGGAGTCCGCCTCGCGAAGCGCCATGCAGCTTTTCGCACGGTTCGGCATCATGGAAAGACTGCTCATTTTGCTCTCCAAGAATCCCTTTTCAGTACCTCAAAATGGACTGAGCTATCCTTTGCAGGGGGATGCCGGCCATCCTTTTCTGGTAACCCGCCGGATCGCCAGCGAAAATTTTTTGCGCGTCAAAGGCTACGCCAAAGGACAAGGCGTCACAGTAAACGATCTGCTGCTCACCGCCTATGTCCGGGTGCTGCGCCAAGTGACCGGCCGGGACACCATCACCGTCCCTTGCCCGGTCGATCTGCGCAAATACCTGGCTCCCCGGCAAAAATACGGCATCTGTAATCTCACTGGTAATTTGACTTGCAATGTCACTCTTCGCGAGAATGAAGCGTTCGCAGATACCTTACTGAAGGTCGCCGCGCAGATGAATGAACAAAAATCGCGCACCGATTGCTTAAAAGGAATCCTGTTGCTGGAGCTCATCCATCGAGTGCTGCCGTTTCGCGCTGTCCAAAAAATATTGCGCAAGCTTTATCGGATTCCCGTGATTTCCTTCACCAATCTGGGAATCATCGATCAGGAATTGCTTCATTTCGGCGACAGCGGCGTGAGCGATGCCTTCATTACCGGCGCCGTCAAATATGTCCCTTATTTTCAAATTGCGGTTTCCAGCTATAACGATCAGTGCACCTTAAGCAGCAACTTGCACGGCACCGCCCAGGACAAACTGGCCATTGAACAGTTCCTGCTCCGGATGGAGCAGGAACTTCTCAGTCGCTAATCGGAATGCCGAGTTTTGGCTTCGATTCATCGGCACACCCGTAAAAGCCCATTCAACGTGCTCGAGCCCTTCCGCTGCCGTCAACAGGAGCGGTGTCCGTCGATATTCTTGAAGTCGACGCAGTAGGTCCAGCCGTCGGTCAGCTGGATCGTCGCGCCCAGGACCGATTGGGACGGCGTGACCTCCTGGATCGCGATCTCGGCGATGGGCGATAGCTCCGCTTCGGTCCACTCGGCGTCGTCGGTCCGGTGCAGCATGACCGCGATCATGAGCTCCATGGCCGGATTCTGGCGGGTCCGCTTGCGGTAGGCATATAGGACGGTGCTCTCGTCGGCCTCGGCGTTCCGGCCGCGGTGGGTCAGGCTGCGCAGCTCATCCCAGCCGTGGTAGGTTATCAGGGCCACCCTCCGGCCGGGAATCGCCGCGGTGATCACTTGCCGCGTCGCGGAGCGGAACTGCTGAACTACGGCCGGTTCGCCGCCGCGGTGAGGCAGGCCGAAGTGGCCGAGGGTCAATTCGTGCTCGAAAGCCATCCGGCAGCGGTCCACCCGGATCACCCCGCCGGGGATGATGATCTCCGCCAGATCGATGATGTAGCCCACGCCGTTATTGGGCGGCTTTCTCATGATCAGCTGCCGGTAGAGGACATCGTCCCGCACCCCGTTATAGAGGACGCTCTGCGAGGTGGTAAACGAGCGGTTCTTCTCGGAATCGTTGGCCACCGTGCGTCCGGTGAGGTAAAAATTGATGTCCTCGCCGCGGATGTCGCGCGGGTCAAGGCTCCGGAAGCTGTATTCCATCGCCGTTCCGCCCTGCGGATCCTGATCCTCCCAGGGGAAATGGGTGTTGTAAACCAGTTTGGAGTAGTTGGGATCGTCGTAATAGACCTTGCCGGGAATGATCTCCGCCGTGCCGGTTTTGCCGTGATTGACCAGCACCAGACCGGGTTCCTCGAGCACGGCCCGCCGCGAACGGTCGCCGAGCTCCGCCCAGTAGCCCTCGTTTTCCCGGGCGGTCCAGAACGGCGCATCCTCGGGCAATGCCAGGCAGACCAGGGGCAAAAACATCAGGAACGGGCTCCCCGGGCAGCTGTAATTTTGCAGCATGAACTCCTTGTGGCCATAGAACCCCAGGCTGGGAACGTCATTTTCATAAAACTCCTCCCGCGTCACGAACTGGAGCAGCGAGCCGGAGCAGAGCCGCCTCGCCCAGCCGGGGTCCAAGGGCGACTCGCCCTTGAGCATGAAGGAGATGGGGAAGCCGCCCGAGATCCAGGTCCGGTAACAGATGCTGCGGGCCCACATGTTGATATAACCGTCGCGCGCGAAAAAGTCGGTATAGGTCTTGAACAGCTCGTGCGCCGATGCCTCGATGGCCGCGGCGATCTCCGGATAATACTCGTCGCCGAAGGCCCGGTTCCAAATGGTGCCGTAGACCACGAACAGGCTGATCGTGTAGTAATTGTAGGTTTGTTCGAGATACCAGCCGCTGCCCGAATGGTACGAAACCACCCACAAGAGATGGCTCTTCAGCAGCTCCTCGTCGATTTCGTAGCCGTTTTTCTTCAGGAAAGACAGCGCCTCGATGTTGAAGATCCGCCAATTGTTCTGGGTGGTCCGGTGATGGGCCCATTTGGAAATGGCCACCGCCATCTCGTCTTTTTGTTTTTGAGTGTAATAAGGCCAGATGATGTCCGGCAGCAGCAGCAAGGTTTTGAACAGGCCGCCGAATTCGCAGGTGAACTGGTAGGTGGCATCGGGCAGCTCCTCGGGCAGGGGCAGGGAATTGGGATGGCCGGGAGTCAAGGCGTTATACAATTGCAGGCAGTAATAGTCTCTCAGCTTAATGCCGTTGATCGTTACTTCGGGGTCGACGTGCATCAGCGGTCCGGCCAGCGTCAAGCTCCGCTCCAGCGCCTCGAACTCGAAGGAGCGGTACCGCCAGGCCGGATCGCCGGGCTGAGGATAGGTTTTGCCCGGAACCAGCGGAAAGACCAGCGGAGTCTCCAGCGAGTGCACCCCTGCGAAGGCCCGGGTCAAAATATATTTGGCCAGTTCGATGTAGTGCCGTCGGGTCATTCCCGTGAATGGACTCAAATTGAAATCGGGATCCTTTACTGCATAGGCGTTGGTCATTTTTATCTCCTTTCTTCTCCGTAAGTCTCAAAAACCGTTTCACCAATCCGCGCCGGACCGGATGAGGCGGCCCGGCGTCACAAGTACCAAAGCAAGGAGCAATCAGAACAGCCCGGGAAGAACCAATGCCATTCTAAAAGCGTTGTGATAAAGTGATCAAGCCCCTCCGAAAATATCGGGGTGATCACAAAAGCTCGGGCAAGCGAGGGATAAAGTCGTATCCAATCCTTAATAGGCCGATTTCCAAAGTTAAAAGACTTTATCCCATGGCCCCCAATGGCTTGGCCCTTCGAAAAAGCCCCGTAAAGCATTCAAGTCAAATATCGATACCCTATTTCGTTGCTGTGCCGCGTCCGGGACAGAGCCGGAACATCCGCCGCGCCGCGCCCCGCTACCACCTTCCTTTCGTCCATCGGCCGGATCCGCCCCGCTTCGTTCCCGGCTCCCTTAAGCGCTGTCGCTGAACGGTCGCAACCGCGATTTGGCCGTTCCGACGCCAGCTCTACCTTTATCATAATGTTAATGTTTTAGAAACACAATCAAAATTATTATGGTATCAGTCCATTGGTCATCCGGGACAAAAGATAAACCGCGCCGCGAAACCCGCCCATTGCTCCGTCTCGCTCATATCCTCCCCCGTCCAGCTTCCCCGCTGCCTCAGCCATCCCGGATCATGCTGCTCATGTCAGGGATGGTGCTTGGTCTTTTAGGGATGAGACATGTCCGTGTTAGGGACGGCCTTCGCCCCTCAAAGGACCTTCGCGTCCTTGTCAGGTACGCGATGATCCTTGTCAGGTATGGTCTTTGTCCTTGTAAGGTACGTTAGGGTCCGTTCATAGGACGGGGCCATCCCTGCTTCCTCAAAGACCATCCCCACTTCCTTGAACACCATCCCTACTTTCTCGAAGCGGATCCCTACCGCTTCGAAAACCATCCCTGCTTCCTTAAAGAGCGGGGAAGCATTCTCAAGCAGCGTCCCTGCATCTACCAAGGCCATAACTGCTTCCCCGAAGACCGCCCCTGTTTATATGGGAACCATCCCTGCTCCCCTGGGATTTGGGGAAGCAGGACCGAGGCTCCAGCACGGTCGAGCAACGTCGTAAGTTTCGCGGACCGATTCCGGCCGCGATCTTTTCGGCAACGAAAAAGCCGCCCCTTCGGACGGCCTTAACGCCTCATTCATTGGTGAAGCTCTCTGCCCCGCGCTCAGCTATCCTGCAAGCGTCTTTCGCCCTCCAAATGCCGGATCTCCTCGATATCCTGGGCGCATTCCAGGCAACCCAGATAATTGCCCTGCGCGTCGCGGAGCGCATAGAATTCGATCAAAATCTTATGGGGTTTGCCCTGCGAACCCAAGGGCACCGGCAGGTCAATCCAGAAACGGACTTTGTCGCTCTGCCCGGCTTTCATGTCATTGACGATCGCCTCCACCTTCGGCAGGCTCTTCTCCGGGTGGCAGTTGCGGAAATTCAATCCCATGCAACTCATCGGCCGGACAAACAGGCGCGTTTCATGCTTATTCCAGCCGACCACCTCGTCATTGGCGTCGATGACCGTAATCTCCAGGGGCACGGTTTCAAACATGGCCGTGATCAAAGCCTCGTTTAACTGCTCGAGCATTTTCATTTCCTCCTTGAAATTTTAGTTGATGATAACGTGCTGGTTAACAAGGGCTGGACCTAACCCTTGCCCTTCCCCATCGAAGCTGTTCAAGGAGTTGATTCCAGGGGAAGGGTAACCCTGGCCGCTGTCCGCTAGAGGCCTTGGATGGGAAGGCTTTGCTTTTCTTCCTCAAGTATAGCTTTGAAAGAAAACACTCTTGGGGCGGGCAGACTTATGGTTTTGGAGCTCAAAGCCCGAGGTTACCCTGCCCCATGATCTCCTTTGACTAAGCTTCAGCGGGGAAGGGCAAGGGTTAGGTCCGATCGGCGTCATGACCTACCCTTCAATTCCTTCCCCGCGGCATCTATCAAATGTTGCCGCTGATCCGGATGTCGATTCGAAGATTCGGATGATGCTTTACCACATAACCGGGTTTTCAGGCCATCGAATTGCTAAAGTCGAGCCTTTTATGGAATCCATCTAGCACAACGCGTTACTTCGACTTATTTCAAGGCCGCGGCGACTCGTTGGCCGAAGTCCCGGCACGCTTCAAGCGCCGCCGCGTCAGGAACCCAGCTGCTTTTCAAGCCGTCGTTTATCAATTCGAAACCGGCTTCGGCCAGCTTGGCGCCGATCATTTTCACCGCTTCGCCGCCCCAGCCGTAACTGCCGAAGGCCGCCGCCCGCTTTTGCTGGAAGCCCAAGCCGCGGATCTCTTCTAAGATGGCGGCCATGGAGGAGAGCATGCCCCGGTTGATCGTCGGCGAGCCGGCCAACAGCACCTGGGCTTTGAACACCTCGGTGATCAGGTCGTTCTTGTCGGCGCGGGCCGAATTAAAGAGTTTGACCGTCGCTTCCGGACGGACGGCCTGAATGCCCTGACCGATCGCCTCCGCCATCTTCCGGGTGCTGTTCCACATGGTATCGTAGACGATCGTCACTTGGTTTTCCCGGTAATCCTTGGCCCATTCCAGGTACTTGGAGACGATCTGCAGCGGGTTGTCCCGCCAGATGATCCCGTGGCTGGGACAGATCATGCTGATGGGCAGATTAAGCTGGACCACCTCGCCTATCTTCTGCTCCACCAAGCGGCTGAAAGGCGTCAAAATATTGGCGTAATATTTGATGGCTTCCTGGAACAATTCGGCCGAATCCACCTGGTCATTGTAACGGAATTCCGACGCATAGTGCTGACCGAAGGCATCGTTGCTGAACAAGATGTTGTCTCCCGTGAGGTAGCTGAACATGCTGTCCGGCCAGTGCAGCATCCGGGCCTCCACGAAGATCAGCTCCCGCTGGCCGAGGTTCAGGCGATCCCCGGTTTTGACCGGCACAAAATTCCAATCCTGATGATAATGGCCCCGCAGCGATTTGATGCCATTGGCCGTGCAATAAATGGGCGTCCCGGGAATCCGTTTCATCAGCTCGGGTAGGGCCCCGCTGTGATCGATCTCGGCGTGGTTGGCGACGATATAGTCGATCCGGTCGAGGTCGACTTCTTGCTGCAATTTCTCCACAAATTCCGCGGCAAAAGGCTGCCAGACCGTATCGATCAGGGCGATCCGCTCGTCCTCCACCAGATAGGCGTTATAACTGGAACCCCGGTGCGTCGAATATTCCTCGCCGTGAAACCGGCGAAGCTCCCAATCGGTTTTCCCGACCCAACGGACCCGATCATTGATTTTGAAACTCATAGCAAACCCTCCTTTACGATTATTTTGCTATTGTGCTATTTTTGGGACTATCTATAGCCATCGGCTAAAATCTTTGCCAATTTTCAATAAACGTCGCAACGCCTCCTCTTTTAGCGCTCGCTCTGCGCTCTGATTTGATTATAGCAAGTCTAAAGAAAAAAACTGTGAGCGCGATCACAATTTTTCCCTTGTTTTGTTGCGATATGGTTAAACATCATGCGCCGGAAAGCCTTCACGAAACGCGCTAAAACCCCGGCCGTGGCCAACTGAAATTTTTAGGAAAACGGTTCGGGCCGCTCAGCCGGCCAGCCAAGCAGGCCAACCGCCCGGCCCGCTCATTTTATGGCGCCCATGGTCATACCGCGCACCAAGTATTTGTGAATCAAGATCCCGGCCGCCAGAATCGGCAGGAAAATGAAGCTTTCCATGCTCATCACCTGGCCCCAGGAGATCCCGTGTTGGGTGATTAAACGGGCCGCGATCACCGGCAGCGTTTGCGATTCGGCGCCGGTAAACAGCGAAGCGAAAGCGTAGTCATTCCAGGAAAACATCATCGATAAAATGGCCGTCACCAGCAAGCCCGGCAAGACTATCGGCAGCGCCACATGGTAAAAAACCTGCAGTTTGCTACAGCCGTCGGTCATGGCCGCCTCTTCGATGCTCACCGGGATTTCCTTGAAAAAACCGTTCATCAACCAGATGGCAAACGGCAAATTGAAGGAAACATGGGCAAAGATCAAGGCCGAAATCGTATTGAGGAGATGGAATGTTCGGAAGATCATGTAGAGCGGCAAGATGATGGCGGCGATCGGCACCATCCGGGTGGAAATGATCCAGAAAGCGATCTGCTTCTTGGCGGCGATCTTGCCGCGGGCCAGGGCGAAACCGCCCAGGGAACCGAGCAATAAAGCGATCGCGGTCGAGATAAAGGCGATCACCAAGCTATTGCAGAGATACTGGCCGATTCCCAACTGGCCGAACATCACCTTGTAATTGTCCCAGGTGGGCGCGAAGATGAACTTGGGCGGAAAGCTGAACATATTCTGCTCGGTCTTCAAGGCGGACATCAGCATCCAGACGATGGGGAACCAGGTCCAGACCAAATAAAGTCCCAGCAACCACCCTAATATTAGCTTGGCCAAATAACTTTGGCGGTGGGGCGATCTCGATTGCGTGGCCACCTATTCCATCTCTCCTTCTTCAATCAAGACTTTCACGAAAATATTGGCCAAAACGATGCTGACCAAGAGCAGCGTCAAGCCCAGCACGGCGGCGTAACCGAAGTTAAACAGCCGGAAGCCGTATTCGAAAATGCGAATGGCCAGGATCTTGGTGGAATTGGCCGGTCCGCCGCCGGTGTTGACCATGATCGTGTCGTAAAAGCGCAGGATATCCATGGTCCTGATCAACAGAGCCACGGTAATGGTCTGCCGCAACAATGGCAGCGTAATATAAATCAACTGTTGCCAATAGTTCGCCCCATCGATGATGGCGGCCTCATAAATCTCATCCGACAAGGATTGTAACCCGGCGATGATAATGATCGCGATCAATGGCGTCCATTCCCAGGTTTCCATCAAAATGATGGCCGGCAGGGCGGTGTGGATATTCCCCAGGATGCTGATGTCGTTGAAAAAGCCCAACTGGTGAACGAAATACGTATAGATGCCATAACTGTCGTGAAACAGAAAGTGCCACAGCAAACCGACCGAAACCGGGGCCATGAACATTGGCGCGAGAATCAGGGTGGTTAACAGTCCCCGTAATTTTTTAAATTGATCCAATGCCAGTGAAATGACGATGCCCAAAACCAACTGCAGCGATAAGGCCAAAACAAAATAAACCAAGGTGACTAGCCACGAATTCCAGACTCCGCCGTCGTACAGCATTCTCACCCAATTGTCCAAGCCGATGAAATCCGCTATCTGCCCCGGCATCTTCGGGCTGTCGTAAAAGCTCATGACCACCATCGTGACAAAAGGGTAGACGCTGATGGCCGCCAGTATGATCAGGCTCGGCAACAACATTTTCAATTCCGTCGCGATCAAAACGCCATTCTTTGGCTTGACCGGGATCAAACGGCTGATAACTCTGAACAAGTTCTTCACCCCAGGTTCCGTTTGGACTCAAACCCTTGGCAACGACGCCGCTTCACTCAATTGAGGTACTTTTTGACCTTGTTATACCCGGTGATTCGATCGATTTTGATGGTCGCGTCGCGCATCGCTTCCTCGGGGGAGAGCTTTCCGGCCAACATATACGACAAATTGGTGAAAACCACGGCGTTGACGTCCAACCAGTAGGGCGTCTTGGGCCGCAAAAAGATATTCTCCGGTTTCCAGGCCTCGGTGACCGTATGCAGGGACTCCATGATCGGATTCACTTTAAATTTGATCCATTGTTTTACGAAAGGATCGTTATAGACGGAGTAGCGGGTGGGGGTGGAGCCGCGCAACAGCAACTTTTTCTGGACCGTAGGACTGGTGGCCCAGAGAATATACAGCCAAGCCGCCTTCTGCTTTTTCTCCGACGCGTAGGAGTTGATGGAAATATTGGTGCCGCCCCAATGGTTCTTGCTGCCGTTGACGCCGTGCGGCAACAGCGCGTAACCGACTCTGCCGGCCACTTTGGAGCGGGCCGGGTCTTCGAAGGTCGCCGCGAATTCATGAAACTCCGGGGCCATCGCGATATCGCCCGCGGCAAAGGCTTCGGCCAGGCCGTTCCAGTCCCAGGAAGTGCTGCCTGGGTGGGCGATCTGGAGCAACTTCTTATAAAAGCGGGTCGCCGCGATCGCCTGGGGCTGATCCAACATGCACTTGCCGGGAAGATTGGAACCCCACAAATTGACTTGATCATTGGCGAAATACTTGCCGCCGTATGCCGCCAGCACATTGCTGAAATCGCACTGCAGCGAATCGTACATCAACGCCTGGTGGCCGGTGCCCGCCCTAACCTCCGGAACATGCTCATTGATCCATTTGGCGATTTCATAATACTGCTCCCAACTCAGATTGCTGCCGGGGGTCCAGTCATACCCTTTTTCGGCCATGAATTTATCCTTGTATTTTAGGAAAATATCCTTGCGATAGATCCAGATCATGGTGGGACAGTCATAAGGAATGCCCAGCAAACGTTGCTTGTCGATCATATAGCCGCCGGCGATCAAGTCGGTTTTGATGAAATCGTTCAATCCCAGCGGTATTTTGGGGAGGGTCGGATCGTTCATGAACTTGCGCATGTCGGCCAAATAGCCGTGAAACGGCGACAGGATCTGGTAAGGATCGGAATAGATCAACTCGATATCGCCGGCCTTGGCGGAAAAGTCCAGGATGGTCTTGGCCACCACGTCCTCTAATCTCGTCTGGGTGATCTCCACTTTGATTCCGGTCTTGGCCGTAAATTCATTCACGACCGATTTGACCGCCATCGTCGGGGGCGTATCCTCCGATAACAGGTGGATGGTCAGATGGTCATTCTTGAATTGGGTCCATTTCGCCTGTTCACTCATGATCCCGAAGGTAGGTTTCGCGGCTGTGATCACGGCAATTACCAAAAAAATTACCAAACTTCCTCTGCAAAATCGCTTCATTGCCAACTGTCGCCCCCATCAACGCCACTGCGATTTTTACTTTCGGAAAATTACCACGCCAGAGAAAAAGTTCGTCCCTTAATTAAATATTAACATTTGAGAACCCAGACTGGGGCCGCCTATGTTGAACCGACCCCCTTCAGCTTTGGCCGTCCGACATATTTCTTTGCGCCACCCGCCCATTCATCGCTACTCATGAACCAGGCGGATGAATCGTTATAACAATCCGGGCGTCATCCCATCGTCAGTCAAACCGTAATCCTTAATATTACATTATTTCTACAATCATGTTTTTTTCCCTTTCTGTCGGGGAAAAAGACTGACCAAAGTCAAAAATGGTTACGAAAGTCCGGCGGGCGGGGAACGAGCCGTTTTAATCCGTTTGAAATGATTGCGGCTGGGCGGAATTGCATCATTGAAATAATTTTTCTCGAGGAAAATTGAGTTGCTATTTTTTTAAGATGAATTTATTGTGAGCCGGTTGCGGAGCTGAAAATGATCGTTTTGTGAGGAAATGAGCTATTGATTATCAAGTTAGTTCCGTATAGATAGCTGAGGCAGAACCGCTTGTTGAGTGACTGAGATCTCCTTGATCCGCAAAAAGACTTGATCACGGATTTAACGGATGGAAGGATTCCGCGGCCTAGCGATCGGGAAGTGGGTTTTTCCGTGAAATCCTTCAATCCGTGATCGGCTCTTTTTAATGTAAGGATCCCTGAGGCTCCCCGGCCGAATTGAATCATGTTAATCCTTGAATCCTGCGAATCATGGTTCGGGAGGCGGATGATACTTTTCGGGTACGAAAACGATACTTCAGGCCCGGCTTTTCGCGATATAATATCGATCATGGAAGTTGTTTTTCATTGGAGAGTCCGTCGGTAATACCGACGGACTTTCGGTCATTTTTTACAGGTTGTCAGTATGTTGGTGTATCTTTTTGGGGAGTAAGAAAACAAATGGTATCGTTACGATCAAAATACCGACAGCCGACCAAATGGCATATCTTACGCCCATAGCAAATCCGCTGATTGCAAATGAACTTCCAATCGAATTGAAAAAAATCGTACCGAGAATAGCAATGCCGATACTGCTGCCGACCTGCTGCATCATGTTCAAAATACCGGAAGCCGAACCCGCATCCTGCCCAGGAACTTGTGAAATACTAAAATCAGTAAGAGGCGCTGCAACCATGCCCATACCCGCACCGCCGATCAGAAGCACCGGAAGCAACTGCCAACTGCGCAGGGATGTACCGGCTCCGTGCATCACGAATTCGACGCCTGCAAGCCCAAGCGCGCATAAGATCAAACCCCATACGACGACCTTACGGCCATGCCGCGGCGCCAATTTCATTACTGAAAACCCCGCCATTGCCGGGACCATCAGCGAAAATGGCAATGCGGTCCAGGCCGCGTGCAAAGGCGTAAAATGTAATCCCATCTGTAAGTAAAATGTAAAGACGAGGAAATAGCCGCTCATGGCAATCATAAATAAGGTAAATACCGATATCCCGCCAATAAAGCTCTTAAACTGGAAAAGGTTCAGTGCGATTAAAGGAGATTGATTCCGTTTCGTACGGTGTTTTTCATAGGCAATAAAAAGGATAGCCACGATGAGCGAAGCTGCCATTGAAATATAGGTCCAAACAGGCCAACCCAGGCTATTCCCCTGTATCAGCGGATACAGCAGCATTATCAGCGCAGCCATCGCCATGAGCGTACCCAAGGTATCTACCCGTAACGGGTTTAGTGATTTTGATTCCGCGAGCACGATCGCAGCGGCTATAAAAATGAAAACTCCGACCGGAATATTAATGAGGAATATGGTACGCCAACCCAGTTGTAAAAGATTAATCTTGATCAGGAATGCCGCTAGTATCGGCCCGCCAACAGTTGCAAAGCCGCTGATTCCGCCATAGGCGCCAAGCGCCCCGGCCCGTTCTTTCGGCGCAAATAAAACTTGGATATAGGAAAGCACCTGGGGCACCATCATCGCGGCCATGATTCCCTGGATTGCTCTGGAAAAAATCAACACATTGATGGTGGAGGCCAAACCTGAAAAAGCGGAGAAAATAGTAAACCCGGCTATGCCTAGCATGAACATTTTTTTGCGACCGAAAATATCCCCCAGTCGCCCGCCGGTAATGATAAACAGTGCCATTCCGAGGATATAGGCGTTCGCCGTCCACTCGACAGCCGCTGAACTGGCCCGTAAACCACTTTGAATTGAGGGTATGGCAATGTTGATGATCATGGTATCCAAGATGTCCATAAAAGCGCCGAACAGCAGTATGACTAAGGCAAATGTGCGGCGTTTCCTGTTCATATTTTCTCCCTGTATCACGGTATCATTCTCCGCTTGATTTTTTGAATTTCATTATAATTTGTGACCATGACCATGCTTCAACCTTTCATTATGATTTAATAAGTCTGACTCCCAAATCAAATGCTTTTTGCAAATCCTCAGCCGCTATTTTTTCGACACGATTCGATTTTGCTTCTTTATCCGGCATCCGATAAACATACTTAGAATAATCGTCAAACAGAGCGGTATCAGTCAAAGTCAGTAGTTCACAACTGCCCAAGGTATGGCCCATCATTTCTGAAAAACTGACTAAAGTATCCTTGAACCCTCTTTCAACATAGATCTCGTCATTCACATTCATCGTTACAATCAAAGCGGTTTTAAAGTTCTTGGGTTTAGGACCCGTACCCGTACCGCCATAATCAAGATATTGGAAAAGCAATCTATCCGTAAATGAACGCATTTGACCGGACAGATTTCCGTAATAAATCGGCGAACCGAGCACAATTGCATCGGATTGTTCAATATCTTCCAGCAAAGGCTTAAGTTCATCATTTACCGTACAATGTCCAAACGACTTACTATTTTTCAATTTACAAGCATAACAACTGATACAGTCTTGGTAGTTTAGGTCAAAAAGATTGACAAATTCGGTTTCAGCACCTACTGATTTTGCGCCTTCAATGACTTGGCGTAACATTTTTGCGGTATTGCCTTGTTTTCTCGCGCTACCGCAAACAGCGATAAGTTTCATCAAGTATCCGCTTCTTTCTATCATGAGTTAAAAATATCATGATTCCGGGAATCGTTCCGCAACCAACGATGAACCGATATCCTTCAGGAGAGTGTGCAGATCTTCTCTTTCATGCGCCGGTCCATTGCGCATACCGGTAACCACAGGTACCTCTTTCACATCAAATTCCAGCAACTCAAACATGTGTTTCGTATAATCAATATACGGCTGGAACAGGCCGGAATCAGGATTACCCTGATTAAACGTAAGAATCAGCTTTTTTTGCGCGGCATTTTCTGCTTTGAAATACGGAGAGTAGCGCGGCAAAAATCGCGCAAACAGCCGGTCGATGATTATCTTCGCCTGGGCACTCATCTGCGTCATGTAAATCGGCGAGCCGAAAACAATGGCATGGGCATGATCGATCGCATCATTGAGTTTCTGCATGTCGTCTTTGATAACACAACCCTGATCGCCCTTGTGACAGCCCCAGCAACCCCGGCACGGTTGGATATCCAGATCGCTGAAATACCAAGATTGAATTTCGGCGCCCTGCTCTTTCGCGCCTTCGAGTATTTTATTGACTATCCAGGCGGTATTGCCTTCTTTCCGCGGACTCGCGATAAGTCCGATGATTTTCATCTTTCCTCTTTCCTCCTTGGCAACGCTTTGTTCTGTAGATTGTGTGTTGATTGATTTAAATTTACACATTTAAATTCTCACCTCAAAGAACAGTTATGTTTCCTCGGCAACATAATTATTCTATCGTTTTATTGTTTCCCTGTCAACAATAAAGTGAGGTTATATCATAAAGATGGCCAGAGAAAAAGCAGGGATAGGTACCAGAATGTACTTACCCCTGCTTTTCTTTAGGCTACTTTATGATACAACCCCATTATTCAAAATCATTTCCATCGCTTATATCCACGCCGAGCTTCTTTATTTCGGCATCCAAATGCCGGCTGTACTTTTCCACGACGCTAAGCATGATATCAAACTGTTCCTCGGTTACCTGCTCAAATACGGCTTTATCCCGCTCTTGAAACTCTTGGTGCAGTTTCTCATGGACTTGGTTAATGGCTTTTCCTTGTGAAGTCAAGCGAAAATAGATTTCTTTCTTGTTATCCGGCTTCTGGTAGCTTTCGATAAGGCCTTTTTTGATGAGCTTCTTCGTTATTTTACTTATGGCGCCCCGCGTCACATAAAAGGACTCCGCCAGTTTGGTCACATTGGGATCTACACTTTTTCCAATGTATTCGATGCAATGGACTTCGGAAGGCTTATAACCCTTCAGACTGTCTTTCATCTTAAACTTATTAAGCGATTCCATCTTGTATACGAAGTCCCTGAGACTCATTATGAGCTGTTCTTCTTTGTTCATGGCCCATCCTCCCAGCCGTTGGTGCCCTAACAATACTATAATAAACTTTTGTTTCTATTTCAACAATATCCAATTAATTATTCTAAGAATTGAGCTACATCTAAAAAAAGGGGCTGCTGCACCCTAACTTTTATTTGTTAGTTGTGCAACAGCCCCTTGGGCTCCGATTAAACTGTCCAATCCAAACATGAAAAACCATCTCACCGGATTAATCGCCGGACCTCTTCCAGATCCGGCAAAGCGGGGATCGCTCCTTTTTTGGTGGTGGTCAAAGCGCCCACCGCATTGGCGAAACGGATGATCTGTTCCAGCTTTTGCCGGTCCAGCGTGCGGATCTGGTGGAGCGGAATCCCGCTCAGCCAATATAAGGCTCCGCCCAGGAAGGCATCCCCGGCGCCGGTCGTATCGACCGTTTTCACGGCGAAACCATTCAACCGGCCGGTCCCTTGCGGATAACGGTAAAAACATCCCGCCGGCCCGAGAGTGACCAATATCAAGTCGATCCCCAGTTCATAAAGGATTGCCGAGCCTTTTTCAAGATCGGCAGTACCCGTTATCAATTCCAACTCTTCCTCGGATACCTTGATGATGTCGACATTCTCAAGCACCGAGCGGATTTGTTCCCTGGCGGCGGCGATATTATTCCACAAAAGCGGCCGGTAATTGGGATCGAAGGAAATCAGCGAACCGTGTTCTTTGGCGAAGCGCACCGCTTGCAACGTAGCGCTCCGCGCCGGTTCGTCCGTCAGCGAGAGCGACCCGAAATGAAAAACCTTGGCGCTTTGGATAACCTCGTAGCCCAAGTCCTCCGTCCGGATCATCAGGTCTGCCCCGGGCTTACGGTAAAAACTGAAAGAACGGTCCCCGGAAGAGTCCAGATGGACAAAGGCCAGGGTCGTCGGTGCGGCTGTGGTCTGTTTCAGGCCCCGATCATCCACTCCATTCTCCCGGAGAACCCGCCGTAAAAATATTCCGAATTGGTCTTGACCGACCATCCCCAGGAAAGCGCCTTTTTTGCCCAGTTTCGCAACGGCCGTCAACAGGTTGGCCGGCGCTCCGCCGGGATTCTGCGCGAATAGCGGTTGCCCTTCCGCGGAGACTCCGGCCGGCGTGAAATCGATTAATAACTCTCCTAGCGCGACAATGTCAAACATTCCGGTTACGCTCCGCAAAGGCGGGATCCGGCGCCGAAAGCGTGCCGGCGATCGCCGCTGTGACGGACAACTGGAGCAATTCCAAATCGTGCTGCGCCGTTCCGTCTTTGTAAATGACGAGGAAAGCCGCCTCTTCTTGGCGCGAAAACGGCAGAGCGTGCCAGACGCCCGCGTTCAAGCAGACGACATCGCCCGGTTTCAGGTCGAATACCGCAAGTTTATCCGATGCAAAATCTCCGGCCGGCGCAACCGCCAAGTAACAAGTCCCGCGCAGCAGAACTAACATTTCCCGGGTATCCTGGT
Organism: Bacillota bacterium; assembly: GCA_023400055.1. GTDB lineage: Bacteria > Bacillota > UBA4882 > UBA8346 > UBA8346 > Hydrogenispora. The sequence goes on along the minus strand of JAEXFN010000041.1, from coordinate 11,707 downwards.
GTCTTTCCATCTGTGACAACAGTAAGTCCCGCTGCTTGATGGCCAAATAGTTTACGCTGGTCGACCCGGTCCATTCCAATTCCCTGTCCCAATAGTTGTGCACCTCCGAAGCGCCGTCCGGCGGCCGTTCGGGAGTTCGCAATACTTTGCCAAAAGGAATAAAAGACTGTTCATCCAGAGGATTTACGCTCAACATCCCCAGCTCAACCCTTTCCCTGAAAATTATCGTTCCGAGAACGTGACCACCGTTTTCATCGCGGCCTTTCCCGCCACAAATTTCTCCATCTGTTCGGGAAGCTGTCTGAGGCTAATTTGCTCCCCGATGATGGCAGTGACATCGATCAGCTTGTTTTCAATGAGATTGATGGTCGGTTGGAATGTTTTCTTTAAGGCGAATGAGCCGATGATTTTCAAATCGCGCTTATAAATTTCATAAGGACTGACATTGATCTTGACGTCGGGCGGACAGACTCCGAAAATAAGCAGCGAGCCGGCATTCTTGACCTGGGCGACCGCGCTTTCGACCACTTTGGGAACGCCCGAGGTATCGATGACCAAATTGAAGCCCAGCGGAAACTCCTGCCGCAGCTCGTCATCCAATCCGGAACCGCTCAGCAAAACCCGATCCGCGCCGAGCTTTTTGGCTAAGTCCAACCGTTCCGCCTTGACATCGACGACCGCCGCGAAGGATGCGCCGTTACGTTTGGCCAGTTGCAAATGGAGCAATCCGATGGGACCCGCGCCGTAAATCAAGACGCTGTCGCCCAACTGCGGCCTGGCCCGCATCTGGCCATAGACCACACACGACAGCGGCTCGACCAGGGCTCCGGTGGTGAAGCTCAGCGTGCCGAGCTCGAAGACACATCCTTCCGGCACCACGACATATTCGGCGAACGCGCCGTCCCGGGTCACGCCGACGGCTTGAAAATCCTGACAGAAATTTTGAACGTTCTGCTTGCAAAAGTGACATTTCTCGCAAAAAATGTTGGGGTCGGCGACGACGCGTTGCCCTTCCTTAAAACGCTTGACCTCTTTCCCGGTTTGGGCAATGATTCCCGCGAATTCATGTCCCGGCACCAAAGGGAACTCCGAATAATACTCGCCCTGATAAATATGGGCGTCGGTACCGCACAAGCCGGCCGCCATGACTTTGATCAACACGTCATGATCGCCCGGTTCGGGAATGGCTATCTCCTTAACCGCGCCCGAACGTTCCTTGTCGATTACATATGCCAGCATCGTACCATTCATTGCATTCGGCCTCCTTAGCCAAACTGTAATTCGAAACGGCCAATGAAATTAATTGTCAGCCAAAGAAATAATTACTTTCATGGTTCGATCCTTCCGCTCTTCGATGAATTCATAGGCTTTCTGATAATCCTGAAACGGGAAATGATTGGTGATCAACGGTTCGAGGCGGACCTTGCCTGCCTTAACCAGCTCGATCGCTTGTAAATAATCGCGCTCCTGGTACATTAATGTGCCGATCAACTGCAGTTCCCGGTCCTGAACCAACCCCATATCCACGTTGGCGCGCTCCCCGAATACGCCGACCACAATGATGCTCGAACCTTTCCGGGCGTATTCGACCGCTTGGTTCATCGTCGGATTAGCCCCCACACATTCCAGAATCAAATCGGCCTTATCCGCTCCGAATCGGTCCGTGATCGCGTCCCCCAGGTTTTGCCGTTCTTCGGGATTCAGGCAATAATCGATGCCGCAGGATTCGGCGATCCCCAGCCGGTATTCGCTAACATCGGTAATCATCACCGCCGCGGCGCCCATCCCCCGGGCCGCCTGGGCCACCAGATTGCCGATGGGCCCCGCTCCCAGGACCAGAACTTTTAAACCTTCCAGGCTCATGCCGGCTCTGCCGAGGGCATGGACGGCCACGGCCAGGGGTTCGATCATCGCCCCGGCGTCAAAACTCATCTCCTCCGGCAATTTAACTACTTTGGCCGCAGCAACGGCAAAGTATTCCGAGGCGGCGCCGGTCGTCTGAAATCCCATCACTTTTAAGTCATCGCAAATATGATACTTCCCGTGCCGGCACGAATAACACCGGCCGCAGAAAACCTGGGGTTGAATCGTGACCTTATCGCCGGGTTGGAAGCCGGTCACATTCGCGCCGAGTTTGACGATGACCCCGGATACTTCGTGCCCCTGGACCACCGGATAACTGGTATAGGGATGTTTGCCATGATAAACGTGAATATCCGATCCGCAGACCCCGATCCGTTTCATTTCAATCAGAACTTCCCCGGCGTTAATCTCCGGCAAAGGGACATCCCGAAATTCGATAATACCGGGTTTGATCATGACGGCTTGCAGCATCGACAGACCTTCTCTCATCATTAAATCTTACCGAATGAAAAGGGAAAAATTATGAATCGGCATTCTTTCTTCACCAGCAAGTAAAGCCGCCGTCCACCACCAAATCGGTGCCAGTGGTAAAGGTGGACGCGTCGCTGGCCAGATATAGCACCGCTCCTTGCAGTTCCTCCGGATTGCCCATCCTCTTCTGCGGGGTTCGCTCGACCCAACCCGGAATCCATTGTTTGGCCGACAATGTCATTTCGGTGCCGATGTAACCCGGGCTGATCGAATTGACTCTCACATTGTGCTCAGCCCATTCGGCCGCCAGGGATTTGGTCAATAGAATGACTCCGGCTTTGGAAGCGTTATAGGCGCATTGCGGTTGCGGCTCATTGACGATATGCCCGGACATGGAAGCGGTATTGATGATCGTGCCTTTCTTATTCTTGATCATTACTCTTCCAGCGGCCTGAGCGGTCAGGAATATCCCGGTCAAATTGATATCGATCACTTTTTTCCACGCCTCAAACGTCATCGTTGCGGCGGGTTCATTGATGCAAATTCCGGCGTTGTTAAAAGCAATATCGATGGTGCCGAAAGCGCTTAGGATAGCATCGATCATCGCCTCAACCTCTTTGGGGTTGGTGACGTCGGTCTTGACGGCAATCGATTTTACACCCAATTGGCGCAATTCAGCCGCGCTTTTTTCCGCGGTTTCAATATTCAAATCCACCAGGGCAACGTCGGCGCCCGCCTCCGCCAGAGCCGTGGCGACGCTCTTGCCGATGCCTCTGGCTCCGCCGGTCACCAAAGCTTTTTTACCGGTAAGCTTGAATTGATCCAAAATACTCATTTGTATCGCTCCTTTTTTATATGCTATATATATTGCATTAAGTCCGCCCGCAGTAATTTGCAACCTATTTTTGGGCCCGGATCTGAAACCTTGCTTTTACCCTTTGACGGCCCCCATGGTGAGCCCCTTGATCATCGACTTCTGGGTGATCCAGCCCAGGATGAGGGGCGGCAATACACAAATGGACGAGATGGCAGAGAGTTTGGCCCAGAAGAGCCCTTCCTGGGTCATGAAGCGCGCCATATACACCGGGATGGTGCCGGCCTTCACGTAAGTGAGGTTGACGGCGAAAAAGAACTCATTCCAGACAAAGATAATGACCAACAAAGCGGCGGAAATGATTCCGGTCCGGGTCAATGGCAGAATCACCTTAAAGAACCCGTAAAATTTGGAACAGCCATCGATTTCGGCCGCTTCGACGATTTCTTGGGGAACATCCTTGAAAAACGAAGTCACGATCCAAATCACCATCGGGATGTTGACTCCGGTATAAATGATGATCAGTCCCAGCCTGGTGTCGAGCAGGTGCAAGAATCGAAAAATGATAAACCAGGGAAAGATTACCCCGACCGGCGGCAGCAAATTGGCGGAAACAAACTGGAAATAGCGAGTGTCGGGATTCTTTAACGTCCCGAAGACCAGGCCGTAAGTGGCCGGAATGCCGAACAGCAAGGACAGCAGCGTCACCGCCAGGGTAATGAAGACCGAATTGCCCAAATATTGGGCGATGTCTTTGTTCAATACGGTTTTAAAACTTTCCAGGGTGGGTTTGAAAAGAAACGAGATCTGGATGGCTTGCGCCTCCGACTTTAAACTGGTCAAAAACATGTATAAAATCGGGAAGAAAAACAGCAGGCTCAGACAATAAACCAACAGAATGACCCCGATGTTTTCCCTTTTTCCCCTCCAATGGGCAGCCGCTTTGTCTTTCATCGCTTATCACCTCGTTGCAAACGAATGTCTTCGCATAAACCGGAATAGTCCTAAGAGCAGGAATAGGGTCAATACCACCATGACCGTCGCGATGGCAGCGGCTTTGCCAATGTCCCAGCCGAAAAACCCGACTTTGTAGACGTAATATGGCAAATTGGTCGAAGTAAATCCCGGTCCGCCGGAGGTCGTCACATAAATGACGCCGAAGACCTTCAGGATGAAGATTACGCCCAACATGACCGCGACTTCAATATGGTTGCTGATCGAAGGCAGCTTGATATGGATCAAGGTTTGAAACCCGTTAGCGCCGTCGATTTTGGAACTTTCGATGATCTCTTCCGGGATGCTTTGCAGCCCGGCCAGGATAATCAGGATGAAAAACGGCGTCCATTGCCAGACGATCAAAATGATGACGGTCAGCATCGAAAAAGCGCCTAAAAAATCCACCGGCCGGATGTGCAATAGATTGGCAATGTATAAATTAACGCCGAATGAAGGATGGAGCATCAGTGTTTTCCAAATGATGCCGGCGACGGCGTCCATCACAAAAAATGGCGCGATCATCAAAGTTCGCACGATGTTGATCCCGGGAATTTTCCGGTCCAACAGGAGGGAGAGCATGATTCCCAATACGGTGCAGAACAATATTGAACTCACCGTGATGATGAAGGTGTTTAAAATCACGGTATAAAAAGTGTTGTCCATAAAGATCTTCAGATAATTATCGAAACCGATGTATCGGATCCCCAAATCCGGCCTAACCACAATCCATTTTAAAAAGGATAACCCCAGGGTCAGTACAAAAGGGATCTGCGTAATAATCAGCACCACGATTAATGCGGGCAAAACCAGTAGATTCACCCGATGGGACGGCTTTTTTTGCGCCATTTCTTGCGGCATTTTCATCACCTTTGTCGATTTACTACCCGTTCTTTTAACGGTTCGCCCAATGAAAGCCCGGATCAGGGGGCATTGAGGGGGATACCCCCTCAATGCCCGAACCCGGTAATCGTTATTTCTGATAGCCGCCTTCTTTGGCGACGTTATTGGAAACGTCTTGGCACTGTTTCAAGGTAGCGTCGATGTCCTGCTTGCCGGATAAGTAAGCGGCCAGTTGCTGAGCGACCTGATCGCCCAGGTTTTGGAATTCGGGAATGGAAACATACTGGACGCCGACATACGGCACATCCTGGACGGTCGGATGATCGTAATTGGCATTCTTGATGGCTGCGATGGTCCGTTTGGCGAACGGAGCGGCTTTGAGGTATTTCGGATTGCTATAAGTGGATTCGCGGGTTCCCGGCGGCACTTGCGCCCAACCGATGCTCTCGCCGACCAGATTAATGTACTCTTTGCTGGTAGCCCAGGTCAGGAACTTGAAAGCCGCATCCTTATTCTTAGAAGAAGATTCCATGGCCAAAGACCAGGCCCACAGCCAGCCGGCATTGGATTTTTTGACGATAGGCGCCAACGCATAGCCGGTTTTGCCGACCACTTTGGAATCTTTGCCCATCAGCGTTCCGGCGGAAACCGTAGCGTCATACCACATGGCGGCCTTGGCGTTCTGGAAGAGCGCCAGGCATTCGGTATAACCGGCGGTGGTCGCTCCCGGCTCGCCGGCCTCGGTGACGATCTTCTTATAAAACTCAAAAGCGCTGCGCATTTCCGGCGTATTGAACTGGGCTTGCCACTTCATGTCGAACCATCTGCCGCCAAACGTATTGATCACCGTTCCAAAGACCGCCATATTCTCGCCCCAGCCGGGAAGGCCGCGCAAGGCGATGCCATAGATGCCCTTGGCCGGATTATTCAATTTCTTGGCAAACGCGTAAACCTGATCCCAGGTCGGTTGTTCCGGCATTTTCAGCTTGGCCGCCTTGAACAGGTCGGTGCGGTAGAACAGCATGCTGCTTTCCCCGTAAAACGGCAGAGCGTATTGGGCGCCTTTGTACGATAGGGCGCTGCGGATCGGTTTGATTAAATCATTGCGATCGTAGGATTTCTGATCGGCATCGGACATCTTGGCGAAATACGGCTCCAAGGAGTCCACCCATTTGTTGGCGCCCCAAAACGGCGTATCATAGGTGCCGATGGTCACGATATCGTATTGGCCGGCGCCCAAGCCGACGTCCTCGGTGACTTTCTGGCGCAATTCATTCTCCGGCAGGGTGACGAATTTCAAACCGATGCCGGTCTTCTCGGTAAACTGGGGAGCCATTTTGGCCATGATAATCATGTCCGGATTGTTCACGGTGGCGATCGTCAACGTCACCTTAGGGGCGGCGGCATTGCCGATCGACATCATGGCCACGAAAGCCAGGAGCAAAACCAACAGACATAAACCAGTTTTCTTCATGAATACCTCTCCCTTTTTTTATTTTTTTATTTGTTCCCGATGGACTTTTCTTGCTGCCGATACCCCCTTCATCAATCCTAGCGTTGTAGGATTTAATCGTTTATTTGCTTGCATTCCTCGCAAACTGCAACGTAACGGAGCGGGTCGGGATCCGGATTCGGAAATGCAGGCAGGGTTCGGATAGCGTTTTAAGGAGTTGAATCTCGGTTGCAACACCATTGATTTGCCCAAAGATGCTTCGGGTGTAAAAGATTTCATCCATGGCTTTTAGCGATTTGGTTGCAATTTTGATTTCAATATAACATCATCCTTTGAGTTTGTATTGTTATTGGAGTACCTTTCGGAGTACTCATTTTGCATTACTCCAATACTCTGACGCCCGATGAGAATACCCGCCTCGCCGGCAAACCGTTCCCGGACTTATCTGGACGGCATCGGACGGAAAATAAAAAACCCCTCTGCACGTTTGGTCGAGAAAGTTACTCACCAAAATGCCAAGAGGAGTTCCCAAAAGCTTCAGGATGGACCGGTCCGGAATCGCGAATCAGGCGCCGGCTTATCCCGCCGGCCCGCATTTCAGATGACTTGCTGATCCTTGTCGAAACCGGCCTCAAGCGCGATCCGAATCGCCTGAATGCGGTCGCTGACCCCCATTTTGCTATAGATCAGGCTGGCATAATTGCGAATGGTTTGCTCGCCAAGGTACAACTGTTTGGCGATGTCCTTATTCTCCAGGCCCTGGATCATCAGGCTGAGGATCTGCCGCTCCCGGCCGCTGAGTTCGCTGAGCCACGGCGGGGCGAAGTTGCGGGGCGGCATCGGGTTGAAATGATTCTCGACCAGTTTGGCCACCATCTTCGGCGAGATCATCACTCCGCCTTCGAACACCGCCCGCAGCGCCGCGATCAACTCGGAGGCGGAAATGTCCTTCAGCAGATAGCCCGCGGCCCCGAGGCGCAGCGCTTCCACGATGTACTCGTCCTCGTCGACCGTGGTCAACATCAGGACCCGGGTGAGCGGATATTTTTCTTTGATGATCCGGGTGCTTTCCACCCCGTTCATGTTGGCCATGCGGATATCCATTAACACGATATCCGGGGCTTCCCTGGCGACCAGCTCGATGGCTTCCCGCCCGTCGGCGGCCACCCCTACCACCTCCACGTCCTCGGCCCGCGATTTCAGGACCGTCCGCAGACTCTCCACAAAAAGCGTCTGATCATCCACCAAAAGCACTTTGATTTGGCTCATGAGCGTCCTCCTTTACCGGTATCCAAACCGAAAGCACAAAACCGCCCTCCTGGCCGTTGGCCACAGTCAGCTGTCCACCCAGGCGGGCGATGCGCTCCCGCATGCCAGTCAGGCCGTAGCCCGGCTTGAGATTGTGACTGCCGACCCCGTTGTCCTTGATTAAGATGCACACGCCGTCCCGCAAGGCGGAGAAAGAAATCAGAATGGCCGTTGCCTTGCCGTGGCGCAGGGCATTGGTCATGCCTTCCTGAACCAGGCGGTATACCGCCAGATCGGCTTCCGCGCCCAGGAAGAGCGGCACATTCCCCAAATTGAGCTGGACATCGATCTGGGTCGCTTTATTAAAGGCCTGGACCAACCGGCAGACCGCCGCCAGGCCCCGCTCCTCACTCAACTGGACCGGCCGCAGCGCTTGAATCGCCCGCCGCACTTCCACCGCGCCCATCTTGGCCAGATTATGCATTTGGGTCAGATGGTCCAGAAACACGGTCCGGTCGCCGGTGGATAGGTCCTTGGCGGCCTCGGTCATCATGGCCAGGTTGGACAAGGTATAGGCGAGCGCGTCATGAATCTCCCGGGCGAAACGTTTCCGCTCGTTCTGAATCGCCTCTTGCTCCACGATACCGGCATACTCGATCAGCTGACCGTTGGCCTGCGCCAGCTGCGAAGTGGCCTCGTCCAGCCGCCGGCTGAGTTCCTCCAGCGACACCTGGTTGTTAAGCTGAAAACAGAAGACGAAACTAAACGCGGTAATAAACGCGGCATACAGCGCATAGAGCCATAAGTCCCGCCAGGCGACGCCGGGCATATACACTCCCCACGCTTTGACCGGGTGCAAACGGCAGTAAATAGAGAGGATGATTAAAACGATGGCGTAAACGAGGCCCGCCTTTAAAGGGGTATAGTAATGCGCTTCGATGATCAGCGTAGCCAAGAGGAGCGTCTCGCTCTCCAGATAACCGCCGAACGGCAGGTTGACCAAGAGCAGGATGCCGCCGCGGATAAGCAGGATCAACCAGACCAAGTTGGCGTTGCGGGAGAAGGGTAAAACCAAGGCGAGCAATAAGGATAACAGCAGCAAAAAAGCGATCTGGCCCCCGAACTCGGGCGGCAGGGTCAACGTCGCGATTTGCCGCTGAAACTGAAGAAATGCTACCGCGTGTGCGGCAATGGCGAAAACTAACATCAGAATCCGGATAACCCGCTTTGGCATCGCCAGGCCTACTTTCTGCCAGGATTCCATGAAGTAATCTGCGTGGTGTGCTGTGCGACGACATTCATCCAATCGGGCGCGGCGGATAATTTGCGGGCACAACGAACGCTCCACCGTTTTTTCGCAAATCAGGCGCTTCCCATCGGGCCATTGGATGGAGGCGTATATAAGATGAAGTAAACTTGTCAATCCCGATTCGGATTTTAGTTGGTCCGCTCCGGATCTGCGCCGCTATAGCGGGGATGGCCTTTGGTCCTGTAAGGGATGCCGCCGTCCTTGTTAGGGATGGCATGATCCTCTCAAAGGATCCGCGCGTCCGTGTCAGGAATGTCCCCGTCCGTGTTAGGTATCACTCCATCCTTGTCAGGGATGCCTCGATCCTTACAGCGGATCCCCGCGTCCGTGTAAGGGATCGTCTCATTCCTGCTTCCCCAAGGACTATCCCTACTTGCCCAAGGCGTATCCCCGTTTCCCCAGGCTTTAAGGGAACTGGACCGGAGCACGGGGAAACCGGACCAGCCGCCTTCCCTGCTCATTCAGGCCGTATCCCTGCCGAAGCGGCTCCCGTACCAGTTGCCCCGGGCCGCCGGGAAGCTTCCCCGCCTGCCATCTCCGCTCACTCCATCCTCATTCCCGACGGAACGGTGACATCAAGCGAACGGATCGACGCGAGCGGCCATGATTTTTCGAAACTTCATCCGATGAAGTCCAATCAAGCTTGATTCGATTCGACCGGATCGATAATTGCCGCATTTAACCCAAGCGGATGATGATAAAACCACTTCAAATAATTGGCCGCCGGAATGGAAATTCCTGCTTGAAAGGAATAAATGACCGTCGCGGGGGATGCGGCCGGGAAAGCCATTGCCACGCCGCGACTTATCGCCGCGCGTTTCAATGAGATAATCCCCTTAAACTATAACGTCTTTTTTTTCTTTTGTATTGTTATTGCAATAATGCGCGAGTACTGATCTCGCATTACTCTAATACCGTGGGCAACGGCTGTTCCTCGCCGCGATCGCGAAAACTTCTTCGGTGCGCCACAGCGCTGCCGCCCCGGACCGGAAAAATTCGCGAAATTGGCGAAAATAAAAAAACCAGCCGTTTGGCTGGTTTATCAATTCTTAAAAAGATTTCGCTTCTTGACGGTTTCAACTCCGCTGGCCGCGGGGCCGTTCCTGCTCCTTCTTCTTTCCACCTGCCTCCTTTTGTTGCGCCATTAGGATATTATCGTATTTCAAAGTGAATTTTATGTAAAAAACGATATATATGACAATCATTACGATATAACTGCAAAAAAGATATATTTTGTAGTTTGCGACATGCGAAGCTGTCCCGAATATGTCCAGTTTGAATCCGATGATAAGCGCTCCGATCATTAAAATGCATCCCATTATCGATAGCAGATAAAATAAGAATTTTATTCCTTTTATTTTCATTATTGCCTCCAAATCCGGAAATTTCAAATTACCATCATCCGCTCTTCGCCATCCGATATAGTGATTAACCCGGATAATATGCCGGATTGCGAAGTTTTGCGAGCGATTTGAAATTCTCTCGCTCGAATCGTTAATTTTGGCTATCTGTTTACTATATAGGAGAAAATAAATTTCTTAATTTTTCCATCATGGCCGGTTTTAGAGACATGATGATTAATTATTAGAAATTTAATTCAACTTATATGTCCTCATTGGAGAAAAATCAAATGAATGGTCGGACAATAATGACTGACTCTTCGGCGCCGGAATGCAATGCGCTTGTCCCGGATGGGCCCGGTCTGCCCGGGCGTAGGTATGGAGCAATTAATGGGAGGGAAATTCGCTTCATCGTAAAAATTGCAGACTATCCGGGCTGGGATTGATAACCCGGAAGTCTTATCCAGGTTGCAATGATCTTGAAGGTATAAAACTTATTACAACATATATATTGTCAATATGAGTTAACCGCTTTTTTTCATCTTTCATATCCATGGCGCCAATCCTGTTTAACTTAATTTTGGCGCCGCTTCACATAATCCGGGGTTAATTCGGCGTCGCTGATCAAGGAGGCCAGCGCCGCGGCGGCGGCTATCTTCATCGGGTCATTGATATCACTGGCCCGCACATCCAAAGCGCCCCGGAAGATACCGGGAAAGGCCAGCACATTATTGATTTGATTGGCAAAGTCGGAGCGGCCCGTGCCGATGACCTTGGCGCCGGCCCCCAAGGCTTCATCCGGCATGATCTCCGGCACCGGATTGGCCATCGCGAAGATGATCGGGTCTTTGGCCATCGTGCGCACCATCTCCGGAGTGAGCACCCCGGCCACCGATACCCCGATAAACACGTCGGCCCCGGCGATCACTTCCCGCAACGAGCCCTTTTTGTGTTGCAGGTTGGAGATCTTGGCCATTTCTGTCTTTTCGGCATTCAAATGATCCCGGCCTTCGTAAATCGCGCCCCTGGTATCGCAAAGGATTACTTTTTCAGTCCCATGGCCATCAATAGCCTGGTTACGGCGATTCCGGCGGCTCCGGCACCGTTGATGACCACTTCCATCGCTTCCATCCGCTTGCCGGTCAATTTTAGGGCATTCAGCATGGCGGCCAAAGTAACAACGGCGGTGCCGTGTTGGTCGTCGTGGAAAATCGGGATGTCACATTCCTGCTTCAGCCGCCGCTCGATTTCAAAACAGCGGGGCGCGGCGATATCCTCCAAGTTGGGGGGGGGGGGGGGGGGGGGGGGGGGGGGGGGGGGGGGGGGGGGGGGGGGGGGGGGGGGGGGGGGGGGGGGGGGGGGGGGGGGGGGGG
>JAEXFN010000033.1 GCA_023400055.1 Bacillota bacterium | reverse complement strand
TTCCAAAGGGTGTCCCACTACACCCTTTGGTCCTGGGTCAGGACATGGAAGTCCAAAATCGGCTTAGCTAGGACGGCGAATAAAGCCGATGGTGTGGGGGCAGGAATAGCCCCCATCGACCCTCAGTTGACCCTCAGTTGCTTAAATCGAATCGTCTCCCAAACAAAAAGCGTTGAACCCCAAGTTATCACAGGTTTTCAACGCCTTCCCGTCAACAGATTGATAAATTGCCATCTCCAAGCTAAATGACACCGCTTAGCCGCGATATATCTCAGCCAGATCGCCATCGGAGACGCTCAGGAAACGGGCCGCCCACAGCTTGGCGGAATCCAGATCGTGCTCCAAATAATTGCCGCATTCCTTGCGCAGCGCGCCGGGAATCTCCCCCTCAAAGGCCACGACCTGCTCCAAAGCCTGGCGAACCAGACCGATCACCCAGGCCACCTCGCGATCGCCGGCGAAAATGAAGTAAAACCCGGTCCGGCAGCCCATCGGCGAGACATCGATCAAAGCGTCGGTATGCTGCCGGATGAACGTCGCAAACAGATGCTCCAGGGTATGCAGGGCGTCATTGGGCAGGTATTTCTGGTTGGGTTGGGCAAACCGCACGTCAAACTTGGAGATCAATACCTCCGGAAACCGTTCGTCGACCGCCAGCACCTTGGCCTTGCGGACATAAGGCGCGGTCACCCGGTCGTGATCCAGCGCGAACGACTCGACATTGCTGGTAGGATTCATGATTATCCCTCCCGAGACTTTTTTGGTTTTTGAAAAATAGTGAGACCTCTCACCCGATCGCCACCAGATGCTTGAGAAAATCGACGCAACGCCGGGCCGCCAGATGTTTGAAGTTCTCATACAGCTGCACCGATTCCCGCTCGTCCGGATTGTCGGAGATCGAACGGATGATGACGAAAGGTACCTTGCACATGGCGCAGACCTGGGCCACCGCCGCGCCCTCCATCTCGATGCAATAGGCGCCGAACTCCTCAAACAGCTGGGCCTTGCGCTCCGGTGAATTGTTGAATTGATCGCCGGTGGCGATCAGGCCGGCGTAGATCTTGAACTCCGGGTCGATCGACTGGGCCATGGCTGCCTCGCATTGGGCCATGAATTGGGCGTCGGCCTGGACCAGGCCGTCGTCATCCTCGTCAAACGCCCCTCTATCCAGCCCGAACGCGGTCAGATCGACATCGTGCTGGACGCAGGCGGTGGAAATGATCACATCGCCGATATTCAGGTCGGGGTGCAAGGCGCCGGCGGAGCCGATATTGACGATCCGCTCCGGTTGAAACCGGTCGATCATCAGCTGGGTGCAGCGGGCGGCGTTGACCTTGCCCACCCCGGACATGGCCGTGATGCAGCGGGCGCCCCCGATGCTACCCTCGTAAAATTCAATTTGATGGATGTCGTATGCCTGGACATTTTCCATTTGAGCCAAGACAGCGTCCCGTTCCGACGCAACCGCGGTAATTACTCCAATCATCCAGTCCTTCTCCTGTTCACTGGCAGTGATCCTTCATGCCAAATCTCTCCACATTTTACTATGAGCCATCCCGAAAGGCAATTCTATTTTGGTCAACGATCGGTTAATTTATCGGCAAAAAGACGGCGGACGGTTAGCGCCAGGCGGCGGATCCGGCGGAAGGGCGGGACGGGGGAACGGCCGGCGCCGTTCCCTAGGCGGTATTTTTGGCCGGCGAACGGCTGGTGCCGAGGATGGCGTTGGTCCATTTGCCGCACTTGTCGCCCCAGCGGGCCACCGGCACGCCGTCGGCGACGACCTCGATCACCTCGCAATTGTTGGAGCAGTCCTTGCATTGGAAGGCGCGCGGCGCGAACTCCATGTCGGCGGTCCCAAAGCCGCGGAAGGCGGTGGCCTGGCCGCTGGCCTCGATGGCGTCCTTGGCCAGCAGGGCGGCGCCGATGGCCCCCATCACGTCATAATACTCGGGCACGATGATCGGCTGGCCCACCTCTTTCTGGAACGCGGCCACGATGCCCTGGTTGGCGGCGACCCCGCCCTGGAAGACGAAGGGCGGCTCCAGCGCCTTGGCCCGGCCCAGATTGTTGATGTAGTTGCGGACCAGCGCCTCGCAGAGCCCCTTGATGATGTCGGCCTTGGAGAAGCCGTACTGCTGCTTGGCGATCATGTCTGATTCGGCGAAAACGGTGCACCGGCCGGCGATCCGTACCTCGGCGCGGGAGGAGAGGGCCATCTCCCCGAAGCGCTCGATGGGGATCTTCAGCCGTTCCGCCTGATGGTCCAGGAAGGAGCCGGTCCCGGCCGCGCAGACCGTATTCATGGCGAAATCGACCACCATCCGGTTCTTGATGAAGATGATCTTCGAATCCTGGCCGCCGATCTCGAAGATAGTGCGGACCTCCGGATAAAAGTTAGTCGTCGCGGTAGCGTGGGCGGTGATCTCATTCTTGACGATATCCGCGCCGATCAGCAACCCGGCCAGTTGCCGGCCGCTGCCGGTGGTGCCCGCGCCCAGGACGTCCAGCGCGGGCAGGTCCCTCTGCAACTGTTTCAAGCCATTCTTGACACATTCCAAAGGCTGGCCGTTGGTACGGATGTATTGCCTGGACAATACCTCTCCCTCCGGGCTGATGGCCACGATATTGGTGCTGACCGAACCGACATCCACTCCCAAATAAGCCTGAATCATCGTTTGCATCCCCCTCAAGCGCTTTTTTGCCGTTTGGCGCTCCGCAGCAGTTCCACGAAGGCTTCCACCCGGGTCAGATTGTTGGCCAGCCCGCTCTGTTCGTCCAGGGCCAGCGTCAGGATGGGCAGCTGGCAATCAGCGGCGATCCGCGGCACCAGGGTCTGGGTGACCAGCTCGGGCAGGCAACCGAAGGGCATCAGATGCACCACGCCATCGAAGCCCTGCTCCCCGTATTCGATGATATTGCCGATATTATGCCGTTCATGGCCGCCGACGCCGATCTCCAGATACCGGCCGCTCTTCTCGATCAGCTCCGCCCCAGACCGCCGCCGGAAGATCCGCGGGCAGACCGCGTGGTCGGCCCATTCCGAGATGTACATCGAGCGCGAAACCTCGCAGCCCAGGCGGTTCAAGGTCTCGACGATATTCATGTTGATGGCCGGCTCCATCACCACGTAGATCTCGCCGACGATCCCCACCCGGATCCGCTGCCGCTCCGGTACCTCCCGGCAGGGGATGGCCTGCAGCCGCTCCAGTCCCGCCCTGCCGATGCGCCGGATCGCCCCGACGGTATTGCCGTCGCGCCGGAACTCCGCGGTGATGGCGTCCATGGCCTTGTTGAACGCATTCCGCTCCAGCTCGTAGGCACGTTTAGTCTCCACCAGCCGTTGCAACCGGTCGAGGGCGCGGGCCAGCTCATAGGCGGTCCAGATGATGGCGCAGACCCGGGCCCAGGAGGCCCGGCCTTTGACCTTGCGGAGGTTCCGCAGGAACAGGCCGGCATCCCGGCCGATATCGTCGAAGATGATAAAGTCCATCTCATAGCCCATGGCGCGCAGCGTCTTGCGGTGGACCTCGCCGTAAAACCCGGCCCGGCACGGCCCGCTGCCGCCGGAGGTGACGATGGTGTCCGCCCCCAGCTCCAAAGCTTCGATATACGATCCCAGCAGTACTTTATAGGGGAAGCAGGCGAACTCCGGGCTGTACTTGACGCCGAGATCGATGGTGCGCTGAGTCGGACGGGGCGGGATGATCACCTCATGCCCGAATAACTGCAGCAGTTTCTCATAGACCACCACCGGTCCCATGTATGGGAAGGTCACTTTCATCCCAGACACCCCTTTCCCCGTTTCTGTTTGGCAATCAGGTCGACGAACGCCTCCACCCTGGTTTGCAGGTGATTCTCGCCGGTATGCTCATCCACCCGGATGGTCATGAATGGTTTCTCGTAACGGTCCGCGTCGATCTCCAACCATTTGCCGAGGAAGGAGTCGGGGCCGCAGCCGAAGGCGGTGACGTGAATCACCCCGTCGATCTTGGGATCGTCGAAGAAACTATAAGCGCCCGCCAACAGTTTATTGGAGAAGGTCCAAAACAGTTCCTTGCGCAGCTGATGCAGCTGCTTTTCGAGCTGGCCGCTCTTGAGCATCTCGAAGGTGACCGCCGCCGCGCCCAGCTTCTCCAGGCGGTTGATGATATTCATGCTGATAAAATTGTCATAGACATTGTAAACGTAGCCGAGCACGCCGATCTTGATCGGCAGCCGGGCCGGGGCGAAGCGTTTGCCCTCCAGCAGCGCCGCGTTGGCCATTTCGCAATTGTACCCGTCCAGGCAGCAGAGGTTGCGGAACTCCTGCCATTTCTGGCTGCCCCGGGCGATGGCGGCCCGGATCCGTTCCGGCCGGTTGGTGAAGCGCTTTCCCACCTGCCAGTAATTGTCGCGGCTGGCAATGTTGTCGCTGACCGAATGGACCTGGTGGGTGATCATCCGCTCCGCCAGCCCCGGCACGGAATGCCTGAGCATGTCCGGCAGGCCCAGGAACTTGGGGCAGAACGCATCGCCCTTGCGGATCGAGACGAAACGCGGAATGTAGATCGCGTCGACGCCCCGTTCGAGCAGATCGACCACGTGGCCGGTATAGATCTTGATCGGCACGCAGATATCGGGCACCGCGTAGCGGATGCCCTTGTTCAACAGCTCCTTGGTGGTCGAGCTGGTTTCGACGACTTCGGCGCCCAGTTCGGTGAAGAAGGTTCGCCAAAAAGTGCGGTAGTAGGGATGGATCAAGGCCGATGGCAGGCCGACGTTCATGATGGGTTTCCTCCTTGGGCGCTCGCGGGCCCGGACGATTGCGCGATCATTTCGATGGCATCCAGCACATCCTCGAGTTCCTGATCGATCTCGCCCGGCTGAAATTCCACCTTCAACAGATATTTCTGAATCACGATCGAGAGAAACGCCCCGATCCAGATCCGGAAGATCACCCGGGTCTGCCGCTCGGGGAGTCCCATTTTGGCGGCGACGATCTGCTGAATATCCGCGGCCGCTTCATAGACCTTGGCATAAATGGTCTTTTTGGTCAACGCCAGCAGATCGTCGTTGTATTGCATTTCAACCATTAGAATTTTGATCAGTTCGAAATTTTTCTCGACAAAAGCGATCCGCTCCAGGGCGATCGAACGCAGGAACTCGCGCAGCGGATAGTCCTTGGCGATCTCCACGTTTTTCAACATGGGTATCAAGGCGAGATTATCAAAGATCTGATTCACGGCCAGTTTGCCGATCTCCCGCAAGAGATTTTGCTTATCGCCGTAATATTTGAAGATGATCGCCTCCGAGAGTCCCAGTTCCTTGGCGATCAACGCAGTCGTCGTGGCATTAAAGCCGTGGCAAGAGATTAATCTGATGGCGGTATCGAGGATTCGCTGTTTGGTGAGCTCTTTCCGACTTCTCATTGCGACACCCCGCAAATAAGTTAGTGAGTGTTTACTAACCTTAGTTTCATTTTATTCCCAACTTATGCCGGCTGTCAATATTGTTGTCTCCGCGGATCCTATTTTTAACTTCCCGGAATTGGTTGGTGAAGATCATCGTCCAATTGGTGGTTTTTTGCCGCCATTGATTCTGCTACAATGAAATTGGTTGATACCATTTCACGAACCGATAGTTTGAGGTGGCCTAATGAACATAACTATCCAACGCGACAGTCCCGTCCCGGTTTATAAACAGATCCGCAACCAGATCCGCGATCTGATCCTGGCGGGAGCGCTGCCGCCCGGTTACCGGCTACCGCCCGAACGCAAACTGGCCGATGCCCTGGGCGTCAACCGCACCACTGTGCTGAACGCCTACCGCGACTTGCGGGCCGACGCGCTGATCGACTCGCACATCGGCCAAGGCACGGTAGTCGCCCCGAGCGCCGCCGCCCCGGAAGCGGCCCGGGTCGATCCGCCGGAATGGCGGCAACTGCTCAGCCAGAGCGCCGCCCGGATGCAGCAGCCGCTGGTCAGCAACATCCTCAAGATCGCCAACCGTCCCGAGCTGATCTCTTTCGCCGCGGGCTTCTCGACCTGTGTCACCGATCCCATCGCCGAATTGCTGGAGACCCAAAACCGGATCCTGCGCGATTACGGCAGCACCACCCTGCAGTATAGCGCCACCGAGGGCCATTTCCCGCTGCGGGAGAGCCTGTGCCGCCTGCTGGAAGGCCGGGGCATTCGAGTCACGCCGGAGGAAGTGATGGTCCTGGCCGGCTCGCAGCAGGGCATCGATTTGGCCGCCCGGATCCTGCTGGACCCCGGCGATCTGATCGTGGTCGAAGAGCCGACCTTCTTCGGGGCTTTGCAGATCTTCCAGAGCGCCGGAGCCCGGATCCTGAGCGTGCCCATCGACCGGGACGGGATGCGGGTAGATCTGCTGCAATCCCTTTTGGAGCGCTATAAACCCAAATTCATTTATACAGTGCCGACCTTTCAAAACCCCTCCGGGACCGTGCTTTCGCTGGAACGCCGCCGCCAACTGCTGGACCTGGCCTACCGTTATCGGGTGCCGATCATCGAGGACGACGCCTACGCCGAATTGCGCTATGACGGCCAGCCGCTCCCGTCGCTGAAAGCCCTGGATCAGCAGGGCTATGTGATCTACTTAAGCTCGTTCTCCAAAGTGCTCTTCCCCGGCCTGCGGGTCGGCTGGGTCGCCGCCGCCCAGCCGATGATCCGCCAGTACGTCCTCGCCAAACAGCTGGCCGATCTGCATACCAACAGCCTGGCCCAATGGATCATGGACGATTTCTTGCGGCGGGGCGTCTATGCCCAACGGGTGCAAACGATCCGGGCGGCCAACCGCCAAAGCCGCGACCGGATGGTGGACGCCCTGCAACGCTACGGCCTGAAAGCGCTGGAGTGGCAGCGGCCCGAAGGCGGGCTCTATTTCTGGTGCCGCCTGCCGGAGCAGTTGGATCTGTCGGCCTTGGTGGTCAAGGCCCAGGAGAAGCAGGTGGTCTTCGTGCCGGGCCCTATCTTCTATCCCAGCGGCGGCGGTCCGAACTTCATCCGGCTCAGCTTCGCCTCGCCCGCCCCCGACCTGATCGAGCCGGGCGTCCAACGGCTGATGCAGGCGATCCGGGAATTGCTGGGCCAAAGTCCGGGCCAGCCGGACGGCGAAGCCGAAAACCTCGGCTTTGAGATCCGGCCGATCCTCTGACGCGGACCCGGCCGTTAGGATAGCTTGATCGAAATCAATTAAGGAGGAATTGGAATGATTCAATTCGCCAAACGAATGGATTATCTGTGCGCCTCGGAGATCCGGGAGATCTTGAAAGTGACCGAGGACAGCGCGATTATCTCTTTTGCCGGAGGCAACCCGGCGCCGGAGTTATTTCCCGTCGCCGACATGGCCAGGGTCGCCGCCGCGGTGCTGGCCGAGGCAGGGCCGCAGGCGCTCCAGTACAGTACCACCGAAGGTTTCGCCCCGTTGCGGGAGAGAATTGCCGCCCGGATGAACCGCAAGTTCCAGACCTCCTTCGGCAGCCAGAACATCCTGATCACCAGCGGCTCGCAGCAAGGACTGGATCTGACCGGCAAGGTCTTCCTGAACGAGGGCGACGTGGTGCTCTGCGAAAAGCCGATGTATCTGGCGGCCATCAGCGCCTTCCGGGTCTTCATGCCCCGCTTCGTGGAGGTCCCGACCGATGCCGAGGGCATGATCGCGTCAGAGCTGGAGCGCTTGCTCGCAACCATCCCCAATGCCAAGCTGATCTATGTGGTGCCGGACTTTCAGAATCCCACCGGCATCTCTTGGTCGCCCGAGCGGCGACGCGATTTCATGGCGGTGATCAACCGGCACGACATCGCAGTGGTCGAGGACAATCCGTACGGCGAGTTGCGTTATGAAGGCGAGATTCAGCCCTCGCTGCAGGCGCTGGACCGCAGGGGCCAGGTCATCTGCTGCGGGACCTTCTCCAAGACCTTCTGCCCCGGGCTGCGCATCGGCTGGGTCGCGGCGGAGACCTCAATCCTGGAAAAGTACATTCTGGTCAAACAGAGCGCCGATCTGCACTCTTCCTCGCTGGGGCAGCGGGAGATCGCCAAATATCTGGAGTCGTGCGATTTCGAGGCCAATATCGAAAAGATTAAAACGGCCTACCGCCGCCGCCGCGACGCGATGTTGCGGGCCATGGCCGCCGAATTCCCGGCGGCGATCCGCTACACCCGTCCCCAAGGCGGACTCTTCATCTGGGTGGAACTGCCGCCGGCGCTCAACGCCCGCGATGTCTTGCGCGCCTGCCTGCCAAACCAGGTGGCCTTCGTGCCGGGCGGCGCCTTCTATCCCAACGGCGGCATGGAGAACACCTTGCGCCTGAACTTCTCGAACATGCCCGAAGAACGGATCGGCGAAGGGATCAAACGGCTGGCCAAGGTTCTGCGGGAAATGCTGGCCGAGCCGGCCTCCCCAATCCACTGACGATGGCCCTATCAAATTCGCCAATTCCTCTCCCAGCGAGTCCGCATCGCCGATCGGAGCCGTAACATCACGATGGCGGGGCGGACCGGCATTGGCCGCTTCCCGGCTAAATAAGGATGGCGGCACCCCGCAAAACTGCCAAAACAATAACCGCTGGGCCGCTCCCCCAACATAAGATGCATTATCGCGACGTGTGCGTGGAAAGGAGCGAATTCCTTTGGCTCCCCTCACCGAAAATTGGGCCCGGGCGGGTTCGGTCGAAGCCTATCTGGCCCGGGTCAGTCAAGCGTACGGCATTCTCGGCGACCCAGCCCGGGACGGCTCCGGCGAATTGTGGTTCCGGGGCCAGCTGCGGCAGGACTTCGCCTTGCTGCCGGGCATCGGCCGGCCGCCGATCGCCAATGCCCCGTTGGAAGAAGCCTATTTAGCGAAGTTTCAGTCGTTGGCGATCCCCTATGTACCACAGTTGCCCGGCGGGACGCCCTCCTATTGGAGCTGGCTGGTGCTGATGCAACACTATGGCATGCCGACCCGGCTCCTGAATTGGACCCGTTCCGCCCTGGCCGCCCTCTACTTCGCCACCGTCCCCGCCGACGGCGGGATCCTGCCGGGAGTCGACGGCGCGGTCTGGCTCCTCAATCCGGCCCGGTTGAACGGGGCGTTCCAGTTTCAGCCCCATCTCGCACCGGGTTTCATCCCCAATATGGCCGATCCCGGATTTAACGGCCATTTCGGTCCGCAAAGCCAAGGCCTGGAAAACCTGCGGCCCGCCGCGGCCATCGCCCCGGTCAATCCCCCGAATATCCAGGCCCAGCAGGGAACCTTCCTCGTCTTCCCCCTCCGCAAGAATCTGATCGCCTTGGAGCAATTCGTGGACGCCTCCGATTACCTGCTAAAGATCAACATCGCCACCGAGAGCCGCGCCGCCATCCGGACCCAACTGCGACATTACGGCATCACCAGACTGTCCTTATTCCCGGATGTCGATACCATCGCCCGGGAAATCAACCGGGAGGTAAAGAACGAGGGGGATCGGCCGGCCGACCCGCCGGCCGGGGCGGGATGATTGCGACGGGCGGCTTCAGATTGCCCTTGAAACCATCGGCCAGACCAGAGCAACGAGAGAACAGCCCGCCATTCCGACGGGCTGTTCCATTTTGAAACTTTGCCGAAAAATTCCCCGGAATCACGGTGATAAAGAAACGAGCCGTTTCCAGATGGCTTCCGCCGCGTTTTTTACGCCATCGACATTTCGAATCAGCCGTTGCAGTCGGATGGCATTTTGCCTGAAGGAATGGGAAGATAGTGGATTCCGGGCACAACCCGTTTCAACATTCTTCGTGCCAAGCTGGCGATGGGCCAAAAACCATGAATCACGACGTCGGGTTCGAGCGCATTCAAAGCTTGAATCTCACCCGCCAGGATAGCTACCGCCAACTCTCTGTCGCCGATAAAGTCAATGGCGGACGGTTTCAGATCGGCATGAAACCCTTGGCCCGCCAACCTTGGCAAACAGAGATAGAGTGAAAAATCATTTTCCAGCACATTGCGCTCAAACCGGCTTCCCCGGGAGAGAAAAACTAGCTCGGCTTCCCATCCCGCCGGCCGATATTGGCGGATCCCTTTCGCGATTTCAAGCGCCCGGGTCGCTTCACCGGCATCCTGCAAGACGGATGAAAAAACGATTCTTAACTTGCCGGTCTTCATATTTTCCATCCTCCGCAGAAGCGTCGATCCGATTATCAAGTTTGCTCAACAAAGCCGCAGTTGATTTTCGATGGAAGATTGCTTTTTCAGTCACTCAACGAGCTCTTTCAATCATTCAACAAGCTTGCTCAGTCACTCAACAAGCCCTTTCAGTCACTCAACAAGCTTGCTCAGTCGCTCAGCAAGCTCTTTCAGTCACTCAGCAAGCTCTTTCAGTCGCTCAGCAAGCTCTCTCAGTCGCTCAGCAAGCTCTCTCAGTCACTCAGCAAGCTCTTTCAGTCACTC
>JAEXFN010000025.1 GCA_023400055.1 Bacillota bacterium | reverse complement strand
GACGGTTACCGGATGCATAAGGGAGGCTTGGAATCCGTAGGTTCCAACGGTTTTTTGGTTACTTTTTTGCCGTCAAAAAAGTAACCCGCCGCCGGAACCGTGGGCCAAAGAAACAAGCATCCAAAAGTTCTTCTCGCCGTATTTCCTTGCTGGGACAAGGAATCTGTCTTTAATGCCTATATATCCATGGCTTCGCCCTCTTTTTCGCTGCGAAAATTGGGTGAGATAGAAAAATTTAACGAAAAAGAAGGAGTTTAGCGGAGCGTGTTTAAATATATATACATAGTGTATGTAACTAAAATGGGTGAAACAAGGGGATTGCTGTGAAACCGGTTGGAAATGCCAGGCTGTTGAAGGATATCAATCAGAGTGTCATCTTGAACGCGATTAAGGATCATGAACCCATCTCCCGGGCGGAGCTGGTGAACCTGACCAAGCTGGCCCTGCCCACGGTGTTGCGGATCGTTAACCGCTTAATCGAAGAAGGATTGGTCATCGAGATCGGCAAGGGGGATACCAGCTTCGGGCGGAAGCCGATTATGCTGAAGATCAATCCGATGAGCGGTTACCTGGTGGGCGTGAAGATCAGCCGGCGTTTGGTGGTTATTTTAACCGACCGCAACGGTAAGATCCTGGACCAGATCATCGAGTTGACCCACAGCGGCGCGGGTCCCCTGGGCGTGGTGCAGCAGATCAAAAGCATCGTCTACCGGATGATGGAGAGCGATGGAATTCCCAAAGAGAAGATCGCCGGCATCGGGGTGGCGACGCCGGGTTCCCGGTTTAAGACCGGTTCGCTGATCGCCTCATCGGTCTTCGCCGGCTGGGAGAATGCCGACTTTGACGAGCTGTTAAAGGAGCACCTGGCCGAATTCACCACGGTCTCGCGGAATGTGACCATCTGTGGTGCCATCGGCGAGCAATGGTTCGGCTTTGGCAAGAATGTTAAGAACTATATCTATATTTATGCCGACGCCGGGGTCGGCGGCGGAGTCATCCTCGACGGCAAGGTTTACTTGGGCCGGGATGGTTATGCCGGACATATCGGCCACCATGTGGTCAATTTTGAAGGGGAGCCTTGTTATTGCGGCAACCGGGGCTGTCTTGAGACTTATACCAGCACCGGAGCGATCGTCAAACAGATCCAGCAACGGCTCCGGGACGGGGCCCCGTCGATCTTGAGCGAGCACGCCGGCCCGGATTTCGGCAATATCCAGTTTAACATGATCGTTGAAGCCTGCCAATGCAACGATGCCTTGGTGGTGGAGACGCTGACCCGGGCGGGGCGGATTATGGGGGTCGGAATCGCCAATTCGATCAATATGTTCAATCCGGACTTGGTGATCCTCGGCGGCGAGGTCTGTTGCTCCTGCCCGCTCTTTACCGAGGAAGCGATCCGGGTCGCCAAGGAGAACACCTTCGCCTTGAAAGCGAAAGATATCGCGATCGTGGTCAGCCAGATCGAACAGCCCGAGGTGTTGGGCGCCGCCGCGCTGGTCATGAACGAAATTTATAAAAAGCCCGAAGTCTGATGCGGGTTATTTAATGATATACACTT
Organism: Bacillota bacterium; assembly: GCA_023400055.1. Lineage (GTDB taxonomy): Bacteria > Bacillota > UBA4882 > UBA8346 > UBA8346 > Hydrogenispora. The sequence continues at coordinate 35,146 of JAEXFN010000025.1, read as the reverse complement.
ATATACACTTTATATGTATATATCTAATTGTAACATTGGCGGGATAAGGAGGGAGTTGCTTAGCGATAGATTGGCGCGGTTTCCTAATTATCATTTTGAGGAGGTTCGGTATGGCAACGGACATGCGAGCTTGTGCTGCCCCTAAAAACGCTGCGAAGCGATCCGCCATTTCCTTGGAACGGATCGGGTTACTGATTTCGCTGGTGGTCTTGATCATAATCTTTGCAATCATTTCGCCGTATTTCTTGACATTGGATAATTTCTCAAACATGTTGCTCTCGCTGTCGCTGATCGGAATCGTCTCCGCCGGGATGACCATCGCCATCGCCAGCGGCGGGATGGATATGTCGGTCGGCAGCAATATGGCGTTGACCGGGGTAATCGTCGGCAGTATGCTGCACAGCGGAATGCCGCAATGGCTGGCGATCGCGGTCGGCTTGCTCATCGGCCTGCTGATCGGCGCTTGTAACGGCATTTCCATCGCCAAGGTGAAGATCAATCCGTTAATTACCACGCTGGCCACCATGATTATCGTGCGCGGCATCGCCTTTCTCTACTCCAACGGGCTGTCGTTCGGGATTTACGGCACCAAGCCGACCTTCCCGGATTTCGGATACTGGGGCCGCGGCATTCTTTTGGGCATCCCGGTGCCGGTGATCTTGATGGTTCTGGTGGTAGCGGTGGTCTACGTGATTCTGACCAAAACCGTTTTTGGCCGGGACGTCTATGCCATCGGCGGTAATGCCGAGGCGGCCCGGGTTTGCGGGATTAACGTGGAGCGCAATACGATCTGGGTTTACCTGATCATGGGCGTGTTGTCGGCCTTCGCCGGGATTATTCTGGCGTCGCGGTTGACCGCCGGCGTTCCCAGCGCGGGGACGGGTTACGAATTGAACGCCATCAGCTGCGTGGTCCTGGGCGGCGCCAGCCTCACCGGCGGCCAGGGAAAGGTGGAGGATACTTTATTGGCCGTTCTGGTCCTGGGCGTCCTGGGGAACGGCTTTGTGCTGCTGGGCCTCTCCAGTTTCCTGCAGGACGTGGCGCGGGGTTTGATTCTGCTGTTGTCGGTGGGGATCGACCAGATGAGGCAGAGGAGGGCGGCTTAAATGGCCTGTCAACCCATTTTGCGACTCGCCGGGGTCTGCAAATCATTCCCGGGCGTGCAAGCGCTGAATAACGTCTCCTTCGATGTCCTGCCGGGCGAGATTCACGTGCTGATGGGCGAGAACGGCGCCGGGAAATCGACCCTGATCAAGATCATCTCCGGCGTGTATCAAGCCGATCAAGGCAGCCTGTTCGTTGACGAACGTCCGGTCCGGATCAGTTCGCCGAAGATCGCCCGGGAGTTGGGAATCAGCACGGTCTATCAGGAATTGACCTTGACCCCGGCGCTTTCAGTGGCCGAGAACATCTTCATGGGCCGTTTGCCGCGGCGGCGCCGCAGTGGCTTTGTCGACTGGGCCGCGCTGTATCGTCAGACCCGGACCTTACTGGATACTTTGGCGATCGACCTGGATCCCAGAGAACTGGTCGGCAGCCTGTCGGTCGGTTACCGGCAGCAGATTGAGATCGCCCGGGCTTTGTCGTTGCAGGCCAAGTTGATCATCCTGGATGAACCCACGGCGGTCTTGACCGACGAGGAGTCGTCGAAACTCTTCCGTAATATGCAGCTATTGAAGGAGCGGAAGGTCGGGATGATTTATATCTCGCACCGCATGGCCGAGGTGCTCAATCTGGCCGACCGGATCACGGTGATGCGCGACGGCGGCAAAGTCGCCACCATCGCTGGAGCGGAAGCCAATTATGATGACTTGGTGCGGCTGATGGTCGGACGGAACATCGATAGGAACTGTTTGACGAAGCATCCGGTCCGGCGCGATCGACCCTTCTTGGAAGTCGAGAATCTAGCCCAGGCCGGCGTGGTCCAACCCGCCAGTTTTAAAATCTATCCCGGCGAGATCCTGGGAGTCTACGGCCTGGTCGGTTCGGGCCGAACCGAGTTGGCCCGGTTGCTCTTCGGACTGGAGAAGCCGACCTCCGGCGCAGTGAAATTGAACGGCGCCCCGCTGGCCATCCGCTGCCCCGGCGACGCGATTCGGGCCGGTTTCGGCTTTCTCCCGGAGGAACGGCGGCGGCACGGTTTAGTCCTCAAGCTCGATGTTTCGCAAAACATCAATCTGGCCAACCACGAATATATCCAATCCGGGGGTTTTGTCCGCGCCGGGCTGGAGAAGTCCCTGGCCGAACAGGGGGTGCGGGAACTGGCGATCAAGACGCCAAACCTGCGGCAACTGGTGGAGAACCTCAGCGGCGGCAATCAACAGAAAGTGATCCTGGCCCGCTGGTTGACCCATCATCCGCAACCGAAGATTCTCATTCTGGATGAACCGACCCGCGGCGTCGACGTGGGAGCCAAGGCCGAGATTCACCGGCTCATTAGAGAACTGGCGCGGCAAGGGATGACGGTGCTGATGATCTCGTCCGACATGCCCGAAGTACTGACGGTCAGCGACCGGATCATGGTCATGCGGGAAGGGGGGATCGTCGGGGAAATGTTGCAAGAGGAAGCGACGGAGGAGAAGATTATTTTTCTCGCCGCCCATCACCAGGGTTGTTAAAAGCGTTGTGATACGCCCTGTCCGAAGGCCGGGGTGAACACAAAAGCTCAGAGAAGCAAGGGATAAAGTCGGTTTTAAACCTTTGATAGGCCGAATCGGTTAGAAGGAGACTTTATCGCATGGCTTCTAACACTGCCAAATTTGAAAGGGAGGTAGTATCCAGTGAAAAACAAAAGTTTGGTCAAGGTAGTCCTCGGTCTGTTGGTCGTGATGATGATGGTATCGGTGACGGTCGCGGCGCCCAAGGAAGCATTGGTGGGTTACGCCGTGATGCGGATGGTGGACGAATACTGGGGCAATCAGATCGAAGGGATGAAGCAGGCGATCAAAGAAAGCCGCCAGCCGATTAAATTGGAGATCGCCGACAGCAACAACGATGGCCAGACCTGTCTGCAGAACGCCTTGAGTTTGATCGGCCGCGGGGTGAAAGTGCTGATGGTCAGCACTCCGGATCCGAAGATCGGTGGCGCGATCATGGAAGCGGCCAAAAAGAAGAAGATCCCGGTCATCTCTTCCGACGTCTACATCGAGGGCTCGTATTTTCTCACCCATGACGAGGTCAAGGCCGGAGAATTGATGGGCGAATATGCCGGCAAGTATTTTAATACCAAGTTCAAAGGGCAAAAAGCCAAAGTGGCGATCCTGACCCATGCTGCGGTGGCTTCCCAAGTCAACCAGCGGATCAGCGGTTTCAAAGCCGCCTTCACCAAGGCGGTGCCGGATGCCGTCTATCTGCCGGTGATGGATGCCGAGGGGCTGCGCGAAAAAGGCGCCAATGTGATGGCCGATATTTTGACCGCTCACCCGGACGTCAATATCATGTTTGGCATCAATGACGACATTACCCTCGGCGCCGCGTCGGCGGTGGAAGCCCGGGGGATGTCCGCCAAAGTCGCCTGCTTCGGACAGGGCGGCATCGGCGAGGCGAGCTTCCAGGCTTTGCTGGACACCAACAGCCCGTTCAAGGCCACGACCGCATTCATGCCCAATGGCCACGGCCGGGCGGTTATTCAGCAATACATTATCCCGTTGTTAAACGGCAAAAAGGTGCCGGCGAAAGTCTTCTCGCCGTTAAAAGTGGCGGATAGCAGCAATGCGAAAGAGTTCTTAAAATAAACTCATTAGCGCGGTTGGACGCGGAGGGCAAAGTTTTTCGCCCTCCGCCAAACCCTCAAAAATTCAGAGGATGGCGAGGTTTTGGGTTTGAAAGGATTCATCACGGATATTCAACGATTTTCGCTCCATGACGGACCGGGGATCCGGACGACGGTTTTCTTCAAAGGTTGCAACCTGAACTGCGCCTGGTGCCACAATCCGGAGACAATCAACCCGAAACCGGAGTTGTTATATTACGAGGAGCAGTGCCTCGGCTGTGGCCATTGTGTCCCGGTATGTCCGACCGGCGCGCAGCGGATCGTCGACGGGCGCCATCTTTTTGAGCGCGACCGTTGCATCGCTTGCGGCCGCTGTGCGGCGGTCTGCTATCCGGGCGCGGCGGTCCTGGCCGGCCGGGAAGTCCCCGCTACGGCGGTGTTGCATGAGATTTTACTGGATCGCACTTATTACATACGTTCGGGGGGCGGAGTGACCTTGTCCGGCGGCGAGGTGCTGGTCCAAAAGGACTTCGCCCGAGAAATCCTGGGGCTCTGCCGGGAACAGGGTATTCTTACGGCCATCGAGACCAATCTCTGTGCGGCCTGGGAAGATCTCCAAACGATGCTGCCCCTGACCGATCTGTTGCTATTGGATATGAAACACTGGGACGCCGCGGAACACCGGCGCTGGATCGGCGCGGATAACCGCCTGATCCTCGCAAATGTGCGGCGCCTGGCCCAGGTTCGGGTTCCGTTGATCATCCGGACGCCGGTAATTCCCGGCGTCAATGACTCCGAAGCGGTCATCGGCGATATTGCGGAATGCATTGCCGGACTGCCCAATCTGTTATATTACGAGCTGTTGCGGTTCAACCCGTTGGGCGAGGGCAAGTACCGGGCGTTGGGGCGGGAGAATCCGTTCCGGGGCGCGGCTTGGCTCCCGGACGAAACGATGGAACGTTTGGCGCAAACGGCGGCAGGTCATGGGATCCGGGTCAAGCGGAGCTGACGGTATCTTTAATGAAGGAGAAACGGTGATGAAGGATTTTATTATCAAAAACTACCTCAATCAAATTCCGGCGGAACGGGAGTTGAGCTACGCCGAGCGCATCGCCATCCTGCGGGAGCGGAAGATCGCCCAGACCGAGGAGAAGGTACGGCTCGAGGGCGGCCTGAATGAGGATGATTACGGCCGGATCGTGGCTCCGGCGGATTTCCGGTGGTCGATCCTTCCCAACCATCCCGACGGCTCCTTCTACGGTTACCGGGGCTGGGCGGAGAACTTCGCCGATCTGTTGAGCAAGCATCCCATTTACGTCGATCCGCTGGACGCTTTCTCCGGCAAATGGATTTTCTTCCTGTCGCGGCTAAAAGGGTCGATCTGGCCGCCCGAATTCGACTATTCCCACTTGAAACCGGCCTTTGAAAAATACAATATCATCTGCGGCATCGGGTCCGATGCCCATTTCGCGCCGGACTACCGGATCGGGCTGGAACTCGGCTGGGGTGGGCTCTTGGAGAAGATCGACCATTATCAGGCGTTGCACGGGCCGGAGCATCAGCCGTTTTATGAGGCGGAGCGGCAGACGATCCGGGCGGTGCAGACCTGGATCCGCCGCACCAACCAGGCGATTCGGGAGTTGGCAACCATCGAACGCCATCCCCAACTGCAAAAGAACCTGCTGGAGATGTACCAGGTCAACGAATGGCTGGTTGAAAAGCCGCCGCGTACCTTGCGCGAAGCCTGCCAGTGGCTCTGCTGGTTCAACATGGCCAGCCGCACCTATAACCGGGACGGGGCCGGCGGGCAACTGGACGAACTGCTGCGATCCTACTATACCCGGGACTTGGCCGCTGGCTCGATTGACGATGACACGGCTCGCTTCTACCTGGCCTGCCTGCTGCTGAACGAGACCCACTATTACCAGTTGGGGGGGCCCGACCCGGACGGCCGCGATCTGACCAGCCGCATCTCGTATCTGATCCTGGAAGCGGCCAATCAGATCAATACCTCCTGCAATCTGACGATCCGGGTGCACGACGGGCTCGACCCGCAGTTCTTCCTGAAATCGGTCGAATACCTTTTCACCAATAAGAACGGCTGGCCGCGCTATTCGGGGGACAAGGCGCTGGTGGAAGGGTTCACCCGCTGCGGTTTCCCGGCGGAACTGGCCCGGCAGCGGATCGCGGTCGGCTGCAACTGGATGTCCCTGCCCGGCCTGGAATACACCATGAATGACCTGGTGAAAGTGAACACCGCCAAAGTCTTCGAGGTAGCCTTCCAGGAACTGCTGGCGACGGTAGCCGCGCCCACGGTGGCGAAGTTGTGGGAACTTTTTGCGAAACACCTGCGGCTGGCAGTGGAGGCCACCGCGCGGGGGATCGCCTTTCACCTGGAACACCAGGCCGATAACGAACCGGAGCTCATGCTGAATCTACTCTCGCACGGGCCGGTGGAGAAGGGGCTGGATGTGGCGGCCGGCGGCGCGCAGTTCTATAATATGGCGATCGACGGGGCCGGCATCGCGGTGGTGGCCGATTCCTTCGCCGCGCTGGAGACGCGGATCGAGAAAGAGGCCAAGATCACTTGGTCCGCATTGGCCGAACAATTGCGGTCGGATTACGCGGGGGTCGAGGGCGAGTACATCCGGCGGATGATGCAACGCGCGCCCCGTTACGGGGAGGGGGATTCGGCGGGCGATGCCTGGGGCCAACGAATCTCGGCCCTCTTTACCGAGCTGGTCCGGGAGCAGAATGAACACTATCCGTATAATTTCATTCCCGGCTGGTTTTCCTGGGCCAACACCATCGATTTCGGGAAAGCGGTCGGCGCCACGCCCAACGGCCGGCGCGCCGGGGAGCCGATCAATCATGGCGCCAACCCCCTGCCGGGCTTCAGAAAAGACGGGGCCGTCACCGCGCTGGCCAACACCGTGGCCGCGATTCAGCCCGCTTACGGCAATACCGCGCCGATCCAGCTTGAGCTCGATCCGAAGCTAGCCGGGGACGCGGAGTCGGTCCAAAAGATCGCCGCGCTGATCCGGGCCAGCTTCGATAACGGCGCGACCCTGTTGAACATCAATATCATCGACAAGGCCAAGATTCTGGCGGCCCATCGCAACCCGTCCCGGTATCCCGATCTGGTGGTGCGGGTGACCGGATTCACCGCCTACTTCGCCATGTTGTCGCCGGATTTCCGGCAACTGGTGGTGGACCGGATCATCGAGAGTTGAGCCGAGGGCTTTCGGGCGATCCGGTCCTTTTAAAAATATCCATGGTTGAAGCAGGATTATTAACAAAATTTTGGAATATATAATGAGAAGCATCCGGGATTTACGGCCATGGAATTACGACCGTAAAGACGGCGGCGGAGGCGTTCCGGTTTCAGCTCGGAGGGTTCGCGGAACTCACTTATCCACAAAAGGAAGATCTTTTGTGAATAAAGATCTTCCTTTTGTGATACCGCTGGAATAGGATGGAAATTTTCGATATCGATCCATGGGGTGATCGGCCGTGGACAGTTTGAGCCTGGATAAGATTCCGCTGTTATTGATCTTTTTCGTGCCCGGATTTATCTCCTTGAAAGTCTTCGATCTGCTGGTGCCCGGCGAGAAGCGCAATTGGCAGGGGGCGCTCTTTGAAGCCGTCGGATTCAGCTGCATCAACTTTGCGCTGACATTTTGGGTGTTTTTCCTGATCAACTCGGCGGATTTCTACCGCCGGCAACGCTTCTGGTATTACCTCATTCACTTCGGAATCCTCTTTATTCTGCCGATCGTCTGGGCGATATTACTGAACGCCCTTTTGAAGCTGAACTTTTTCGTGGGGAAGATCGTCGAGCTGATCCCGACCGCCTGGGATTACTTCTTTAGCCAGCGCAAAGCCTGCTGGATCTTGATTCGGCTGAAGAGCGGCGATCTGATCGGCGGGCTCTATGGCGTCGGTTCTTTCTCGGCCAATTTCCCTTACAATCAGGACATTTATATTTCGGAGGTCTGGAAGATCAGCGAAACCGGCCAGTTTTTGGAGCGGATCTCCCAGAGCAAAGGGGCCTGGATCCCCAAGGCGAACATCGAGCTGATGGAGTTTTTCGATATTCAGGAGCTGGGGCTGCCGACGGCGGCGGAGGAAACGGCGGCGGCCTGGAGCGAGGAGCCGCGGCGCGTCCCTGAGCCCAACGACCGGGGCTACCGACCCGCGGCGATCGATCCGGATCGGCTGGCGCCGCCGTTGGGCGGGAGCGGCGTCCATAAAAAAGACGGCCCGGAGGTATACTGATCCTCAAACCGGTCAAGAATTCACTCGTAAGCATTATTTTTGGGCAACGGCTTCGCGGCGGACGGAATTGGCGGTCCATGAGGAACTTTTGAGCCCCTTTCCGCAAATCGGGCGTCGCAATGCCGTTGCATCCAGGCGGAGTGTGAATCTTGATGACCGGTGGTTCGAAAAAAGTGATCAAAGGCTATCAGCCCAAGGCGAATAGCCAGGCTACGATCAAGCCGCCGCAGGGCGGCACCGGATTGGTATCCAAAAGCAAAGCCAAATAAGCTTGCTCCAAAGGCCAAATTTGGGGTACTGAGCGCTAGCGGAGGGATACCGTCATAAAAACAGAGGGGGATGTTTGATGCTACGGAAAATTGCTTTGCTCCTGACAGTCACGGCCTTGATGCTGCTGGGTGGGGCGTCATTCGCCTTGGCGGGCAGCCAGGATTTCCGTTTGGTCAACCGGACCGGCGTGGATATTCACGAACTTTATATCGCCCCCAGCGGCTCCCAGGATTGGGAGGAGGACGTTTTGGGCCAGGATGTCCTCGCCGACGGAGATGAGCTGGCCATTAGCTTCGATAGCGGAAGCGAGAGATACTGGGATCTGCTGATCCGGGATGGAGACGGCAACAGCATTACTTGGGAAAAGATCAACTTGAAAGAGATCTCCAAGCTTACCCTGCATTATGACGGCCAAAAAGCCTGGGCCGATTTCGACTGAGATGGGACGGCGGTTTTGAAAGAATTATCGCGCATTGTCGGAGCAAGGGATCGGCCGGGGCCGATCCCTTGCTTTATACGTGAAAATTGAAGCGTCGCCGAAAAAACACATTGAAGAGGATAAATTTTCCATTGATAAAGTAGGCTTTATTGAGTTACAATGTAAGTAATTAATTACATAACAAAATAAATTAGGGATGAAATTGAGCGAGGAGAACGGAGGATGCAGACGGGAAACCAGGACCCAAGGGCGCGTGATTCCCAGAAAACGCGCGAAGCCATTCTGGATGCGGCGGAAGAGGTCTTCGCTGAGCACGGATTCGCTGGCGCGCGGATCGATAGCATCGCCAGGACTTCAGGCTACAATTCTGGCCTGATCTTCCGGTATTTCGGCGACAAGCTCGGCCTTTATGCCGAGGTGCTCAAACGCGCCGACCGGGAAGTGGATGAACTCCTGGCGCGCGTATTCACGCCTTGGCTCGAGAATGAAACCGCCTTCTCCCAGGCGCGGCAGTTTAGGGCTCTGCTTGAAACCATGATTCAAACCTTTTTCGATTATTTGCTGGCACACCCGCGGCTGGTGCGCATTTTGACCTGGGAAATGGCTGACGGCTGGCAGATGCTGGCGAGGATCACTTCGCAACTCCCGGCCGGAAATAGCGAACAATTCGCGACCCTCTTTTCCAAGGCCTGGAAGGCCGGATTGCTCCGTTCCGCTTTCCTTCCCAAGATCCAGTTTTCTTTGGTTTTGCAGATGTGCCAAACATTTCTGGCCTCTCTTCCCGTATACCGGATTTTGCTCCCCGACGAGAAACTGGCCTCAGGGGAATCTTTGGCACGGGTGCGGGAATATCTTATCGATTTTATGGTTGCCGGGATGATGGCCGATCCAGAGAGGGCGAAATCGCTGATTCCTTAAACCGATTTTAGCACGGGAAAAGAACAGTCAGGAGGGATACCATGGATATCGGAATGGTTATGCGGCTACTGTCCAAACGCCGGCAATTACGGGCGCAGGAACATTGGACCCGGCAGCAGCTTGAGGCGTACCAGGCCCGGGAGTTGCGTCGCCTGCGCGAGTACGCCTATGCGCATTCGCCTTTTTACCAGCAGTTCCACAAAGGGCGCTACGATGCCCCTTTGCAGGAACTGCCGGTGCTGACCAAGGCCATGGCGATGGAACATTTCGACGACCTCGTGACGGATCGGACGGTTCGGCTCCGGGATGTCCGGGCATACGCGGCGAACCGGCGGGGCGACGCGCTTTTCTGCGGGCGCTATGTGGTCAATTCGACCTCCGGCAGCAGCGGCTATCCCGGACTGTTTCTGGCCAGCCGTGCGGAATGGTTGGACATGCAGGCCGAGGCTTTGCGCGTTTTCGAATGGGCGGGCGTCAAGCTGAAACTGACGCGCCGGCTTAAAATGGCCCAGATCACTTCGACCAACCCCTCGCACATGTCGGCGCAGGGCGGGAAGAGCATGAGCAGCTGGTGGATGCCGATCCTGCTGCTGACCGCGGCCGAGCCGGCGGCCAACCTCATCGCGCGTCTGAATGCCTGGCAACCGGAGGTGCTTTTGGCCTACGCTTCGCTAATCCGCATCCTGGCCGATGCGCAACTGGCCGGCAGTCTGCGGATTAGGCCGCGCTCCGTAATCAGCGGTTCCGAGGTGCTGACGCGGGAAACGCGGCGCCGCGCTGTATCGGCATGGGGCGAAGTGCTCTTCGACGCCTATGGGACCACCGATTGCGGCGGCATCGGCGCTGAATGCGACCGGCACCGGGGGATGCATCTTCAGGAGGATCTGGCAATCATCGAGCTGGTCGACAGAGACAACCGTCCGGTGCCGGCGGGTGAATATGGAGAAAAGCTGCTGGTGACGGTCCTCGGCAACCGCTCCCAGCCCCTGATCCGCTACGAGCTGGATGATAGTCTGCGACTTTCGCCCGAACCATGCCCTTGCGGGCGTCCCTTTCGGCTGATCGACGATATCCAAGGGCGGGTTCACGAGATCCTGACCTTCCCCGACGCGGCGGGTGGAAGCGTGGATGTCCATCCGATCGTCTTTCATGCCATCATGGACGCGCTGCCGGTGAATGGCTGGCAAGTGGCGCAGGAGGCCGATGGCTTGCATTTGCTCTTGAGCGGCGTCCGCGGGGAGTTGGATGAAGCGGGGCTCGCCGCCGCCGTACGCCGGGCGCTGGAAAAACAAGGGGCGGTCGCTCCGCGGATCGCGGTCCAGCGGGTAGTCGCCATTCCCCAAGCCGCCTCCGGCAAGACGCCGTTGGTCAAGTCCAATCTGTCCCGGGCTTCATCCTAAGCCTCGTCCGAACCATGATGCATCGGATTGTGAGATTCCCTTGATTTTTAACAATCATGCCAATCCGTGAATCCTATGAATCAAGGTTCAGACGATCCTTTACCTCGTTCGGCAGCAACCGTCGGAGCCGATTTTGTGAATGATTATCCTCCGGCAGTAACTGCCGTTGTTTATTCTGTTACTAAATGATCTATGGCAGTGACCGCCGATGATCATTCTGTTACTGAATGATCTATGGCAGTGATTGTCGATGATCATTTTGTTACTGAATGATCTATGGCAGTGATTGTCGATGATCATTCTGTTACTGAATGATCTATGGCAGTGACCGCCATAGATTATTTAGTAACAAAATATTCTCTGGCGGGCATTGCCGGGGGTCATTTCGGGGGATAAAGCGGCTGCCAAAAGGCCGGCGACTTTTTTTATGGTCCGCTGATACACTTTTTTAACAAGGAAAGTAGGGTTTTGCGCTGAAATCAATCTCCGAGAAATGTTCGCGATTGGGAGGCGATATTTTGCAACTGGTCCTCGACACGCATACCCACACCCTGGTCAGCGGCCACGCTTACAGCACCGTTCAGGAGAATGCCCGGGCGGCCAAGGCCAAAGGCCTGGCGGCGTTCGCGGTCACCGATCACGGCCCGGCGATGCTCGGCGCGCCCACCCGGGTCTATTTTGAAAACTTGAAGGCCATCCCCCCAATGCTGGAGGGGGTCCGCGTCATCAAGGGCGCCGAGGTGAATATCACCGATTACCAAGGCCAGCTGGATCTCCCCGGCAGCACCCTGAAAAAGCTGGAGTTCGCCATCGCCAGCCTGCATGATCTCTGTCTTACGCCGGCCACTGCCGCCGAACATACGGCGGCCCTGATCCGCGTGCTGCAAAATCCGCTCATCGACGCGATAGCCCATCCGGGCAATCCCCAGTTTCCGGTGGCCATCGATCAGGTGGTGGCGGCGGCCCGCCAGTACCACAAGTTGATCGAGATTAACAATCATTCTTTCACGGCCCGGGCGGGCAGCGCCGGGAACTGCCGGGAGTTCGCCGCCCGCTGCAAGGCGGCGGGGGTGCGGATTGTCACCAGCAGCGACGCCCATTTCAGCACGGAGATCGGGGACTTCGCCGAGGTCCGCCGTCTGCTGGAAGCGGTGGCGATGCCCGAGGAGCTGGTGCTGAATACTTCGCTGGCCAAGTTTGAGGCCTACCTTGGGGAAAGAAGCCAGCGGATCGCCGCCGCCGGAGTGTGAGTGTGAAACCGTCCGGTCGCGGGACTTTTTGCCCGCCGCAGCCGTTGCACGGAGCGGCCCCGGTCCGTGGACCGCGGTTAGCATGGCCTGGGAATCTTATTTTTAGGATGAATGAAATGAGGCTGCGATAGATGGGGATCGGATGGGCCAGTTTCATAGCGCATTGTCAGGCCATTCTCGTCCAATTGCCGTGGCTGCGCCAGGCGGCCGGAGAAATATGCCAGTTGGGCCTGGCGTTTATCGTGACCTTCCTGGTGATCCAACCGTTGATCCTGGCCTCCTACGCTACGCCGACCGGATCGATGGAACCGACGATCATGGCCAACAGCCGTTATCTGGCGCTGCCGGCCATTTTCGGCGGTTTCCTCCGGTTCACCGCGATCAAGCTGCCGGGCTTGCGGCCGATCCGCCGCGGCGATATTGTAATCTTCAAACTGCCCCAAAATCCGAAGCTGAATTACGTCAAGCGGGTGGTCGGCCTGCCCGGCGAGCGAGTGGCGCTCCGGGGGAAGGTGGCTTATATCGACGGAAATCCGCTGCCCGAGCCCTATGCGCAGTACGATCCGGCCGTGCCGGACGATTCGCGTTCCGATTACGGCCCGGTGGTTGTTCCGGAGAACCATCTCTTGGTGCTGGGCGACAACCGCGATCATTCGTGGGACTCGCGGTACTGGGGTTTCGTGCCGGTCCGGAATGTCTTCGGAACGCCGCTGGTGGTCTTCTGGAGTTACGACAAGGAACGGCGCCGCATCCGGCTGAAAGAGCTTGGCAAGCCCATCAGATAAAGCGGCGGATCGGCCCGAACCCGCTGGAAGGCCTGACGATAACCTTATCGGGGACGCCAAAGGCTCCGGATGAACCTCCGGAGCCTTTGGCATGCCTTCCGGCGCCGGGGTCGCCGCCAATATACGTTAAATCAGGGCATTTATCCGGTGAGAAATCCCTTTTTTCGCCTTTTCCCGACAAAATCCCGAAAAAATTGCTAAACTTTCTCTCCAATAATCCGATAAATGATGTAGGACTACTACGTGAGGTGATTACGATTGCTCGACTTTCTTAACAGCCCGGTCACCCGCAATTTGGAACGCTCCATGGATGCCACCGCGCTTCGAAGCCAGTTGATTGCCCATAACCTCGCCAATGTGAACACCCCCAACTATAAACGGGTCGATTTGGATTTTGCCAGCGTTTTGGCTGACGCGACCGCGACCAATGATGCCGCGCTGCCGATGACCCGCACCGATGCCCGGCATCTCTCCGCCACGGCGGATGACGGAACCGCGTCCCAATTTCAAGTGACCCGGGAATGGCAGACCGCCGCCCGGGAGGACGGCAACAATGTCGACGTGGAGTTCGAGATGGCCCGCGACGCCGAGAACACTTTGCATTTTCAAGCTTTGGCCGCTTCCTGGAAACAGCAGATTTCGCGCTTGAAAATGGCTATCGAGGGGAAATAAGCGATGAACCTTTTCCGAAATTTTGATATCAATGCCAGCGCGTTGACTGCCGAACGGCTGCGAATGGACCTGATCTCCAATAATATCGCCAACGCCAACACCACCCGCACCGCGGCGGGGGGACCCTACCAGCGGGAGGTGCCGGTCTTCGCCGAGGTGCTCGATCAAACCCTCGACGCGGACGGCCGGCCGGTTTCGCGCGGCGCCGGGGTGCGAGTCGCGGCGATCACCAAGGAGAACAAGCCTCCCCGTTTGGTTTACGACCCCTCCCATCCGGATGCCGACGCCCAGGGTTATGTAGCTTATCCCGACATCAATCCAGTGATTGAAATGGTTAATCTGATTACCGCCAGCCGGGCTTACGAAGCCAACGTCACGGCGTTCAATTCCGCCAAGGACGTTTTTCGGACCGCCCTCGATCTGGCGAAGATTTGACGGAGGATTAGCAAATGGCGATTCCCATGATCATTCCGACGGCGCTCGGATCTCCGCAGGGTTTTTTGAATAAAGCCACGGACAGCAATTCTGCGGAACAGTCGGCCGACTTCGGCAAGATGTTGCAGGATGCGTTGGCCGATGTAAATCAATTGCAACTTCAGTCCGCCCAAACCGATCAGCAATTGGCCGCCGGAACCCTTGACAATGTCCAGCAGGCCATGATTGTCACTCAAAAAGCCAGCCTTGCCCTGGAAATGACCATTCAGGTCCGGAATAAAGTGGTTGAATCCTATCAGGAAATTATGCGGACCCAGTTTTAAAAGCATTAGAAGCCATGGGATAAAGTCTGACGAATCAAAAAATCTTATGAAGTCCATTTTAACGACTTTATCCCTTGCTTCTCTGAGCTTTTGTGTTCAATCTGCCCTTCGGTTAGGGTTTATCACAACGTTTTTAGGTCATGTCGTCAAAACCCGGCAATGAACGGCGCCACTATGCGCTTTAGGAACCCGGGAGCGTTATACCTTTGACCCGATACATTGATATATAGCAGTCGAGATTTCTCGTTTTTAGCCGGGATGATGTTGTCCCGCCTGAAGTCCCGACTTAACAGGAGACCATAGTGAGCGAACTCATTTCGCAAGTGAAGAATATTTGGAATCAGATGGACACCACCAAGCGAATCGCTGCGGTGGTGGTTCTGCTATTAGTGGCGGGTTCGATCCTGTTTATGGTAAAATGGCTCGGTTCGCCCCGATATGAATTGCTCTATTCCCGCCTTAACGAACAAGACCGCAGCGAGATTATTGCCAAACTTGACGAGCAGCGGGTCCCTTACCGCACCTCGGCCAGCGGCGGTCTCGAAGTCCCCAATGCGTTATCGGTACGCGCCAATCTGTTAAAAGAGGGCATTCCTCACGGCGGAGTGGTCGGCTGGGAGATCTTTGATAAAAATTCTTTCAGCACCACCGATTTTACCAATGAGATCAACAAACAGCGCGCCATTGCCGGCGAATTGAGCCGGACCCTGCAACAGGTGGAGGGAATCCAGGATGCCAAAGTGTTGCTGAACATCCCCGATTCCTCGGATTATCTGTTTGCTGATGATAAACCGGTGGGAACGGCTTCGGTCCAATTGCAACTGCGGGCGCCGGGCGTCTTGAGCACCGAGCAGGTGGAGGCCATCGCCAATCTGGTCGCCACCAGTACCGGTTTGAAACGGGACAATATTACCATTATCGATAATTACGCCAACGATCTCACGGCGCAGCTGCAGCCGGAACATAAGGGCAAGCCCAATTTGAATACGGTCTCCGATGCCTTTACCATCAAGTCGGATTACGAGACCATGGCCGAAAGACGGATCGAAAGCATGTTAACCAAAGTTTTCGGTTTCAATAAAGCCGTGGTCCGGGTCAATGCCGATTTGGACCTCGACTACCAGGAAGTTAAAAGCGAGACTTTCGGCGATAAAGGCGTGCCCCGCAGCGAGCAGGAGAAGACCGAAACCACCCAAGGGAGCAACGGGGCGGCCGGCGGCATTCCGGGAACGGATACCAACGTTACGCAGTACAAAGCCAGTGACAACGGCAACAATGGTTTTAGCACCGATAAATCGGAACGGACCGTCAACTACGAGATTAACAAAGTTGAAGAATACCGGATCGCGACTCCGGGCAAGGTCAAAAGGATGTCGGTCGGAGTTTGGGTCGATGGCAACCTGCCGGAAGCGGTCCGTCAAAAGGTCATTAACACCGTGGGCGCCGCCATTGGATTCAGCGCCGATCGCGGGGATCAGTTGACGGTGGAAACTATCGGCTTTACGAAACCGGCGCAACCCGCGACTCCGAAAGCCAATGCTTCCTTGGCGATTCCGCTCGGTGTGGCAGCAGTGCTGCTGGTCATCATCGCTATTTTGATCGGTAAAGCCCGCTCCAAGCCCAAATCGGTGGAGGAAGAACCGCAAACAGTCGTCGGCGCCACTGTCGATCAGATGGTCACCGATGAAGCTGTCGCCGAGCTGGCGGCGGCCGAGGAGGTTTCTCTGGAAGAACGGCTCAAACAGAACCGCCAGGCCGATCTGGAACGGTATGCGAAGCAAAACCCGGAGGATGTGGCGGTTTTATTGAAGACCTGGCTCTCGGAAGATAATTAGCAGCGTGACAAGGCTTTTCTCCGGGCGTTGGTGATCCGCCGCGCTCGGCCGGGCTTGCAACGTCTGGGGATCCGACATATCGATTTGGAGTGACACGCGTGAAATTACAGGAATTATCGGGAAAACAAAAAGCGGCAATCCTATTGCTTTCGTTAGGTACCGAAGTCTCGGCCCGGGTGATGAAACATATGCGGGAAGATGAGATTGAGGAACTTAGTCTGGAGATTGCCAATTTACGGCGCGTTCCGAATGATCTGAAAGATAAGGTGTTGGAAGAGTTCCATCAGATTTATCAGGCGCAGGAGTATATTTTGTCGGGTGGAGTCGAGAACGCCCGTGAGCTTTTGGAGAAGGCCGTGGGGCCGCAAAAGGCCGACGAGATCATGTATAAGCTCACCGCGTCCCTGGCGATTCGACCGTTTGATTTTGCCCGCAAGACGGAACCGAGTCAATTGTTGAACTTTATCCAAAACGAACACCCGCAGACCATCGCGTTGGTCATGGCCTATCTCAGCCCCGAACAAGCCGGGATTATTATTTCGGCCTTGCCGCCGCAGCAGCAAGTGGAAGTCGCCAAACGCATCGCCACCATGGACCGGACTTCGCCGGAGGTAATCCGAGAGATCGAAGTAGTGCTGGAGAAGAAACTTTCCTCCTTTGTCATGCAGGACTTCTCGATCGCCGGCGGTTTGGAATCGGTTGTTAACATTTTAAACCGGGTGGATCGGGGAACGGAGAAAACTATCCTGGAGACCCTGGCGGAGGAGAATCCGGATTTGGCCGACGAAATCAAGCGACGGATGTTCGTCTTCGAGGATATTATCATGCTGGACAACCGCGCTGTCCAACGCTTCCTGCGCGAAGTCGATACCAAGGATCTGTCTTTGGCGTTGAAGACCGCCAGCGACGAGGTGAAGGATCTGGTCTTCCGCAACATGTCCAAACGGGCGGTGGAGATCCTCAAGGAAGATATGAATATGCTCGGTCCGGTGCGGCTGCGCGACGTGGAAGACGCGCAACAGCGGATCGTCAATGTGGTCCGGCAGCTGGAAGACTCCGGCGAGCTGGTTATCTCCCGCGGCAGGGAGGATGAGCTGATTGTCTAAGCTAATCAAATCCAACTGTTGGAGCGAGACGCTCCCTTGCCGGCTAGAACCGGTTGATTTAGATAGCCTGTTTCTGGCCGAGGAGCTGTTGACGGAAGCCGGCTTCGCCGACGAGACTGTCGTCCCCGAGATCCCGGCTGAAGCGGCTGAGGAAGATCCGGAGCAGATTGCCAAGCGGATCGACAGCATGCTCCATGACGCCCAGGAACAAACGCGAAAAATTCGCCAGTCGGCCGAAGCGGAAGCCGGTGCCATTATCAGCGGCGCCCATCAGGAAAAAGAACAATTGTTGCAGGACGCCCGGTTGGAGGCGGAAAAGATCATTGCCGAGGCCCGGGATCAGGCGGTCGCGTTAAAGGAACAGGCGCGTCAGGAAGGCGAAACCAGCGGAAGGGCCCAAGGCCGCCAGGCTTGGCAGGGTAAACTTTCCGAAGCGGCGCAATTGATTGCGACGATCGAAACGGAACGGTATGAACGGGTCGCTTCGTCGGAAACGGAACTGTTGGGACTGGCTTCAGCGGTTGCCGAGAAGATCATCGGGGCCGAGCTGAAAATGGACCGCGGTCAGCATCTGGAGCTGGTCCGCCAAGCGCTTTCCCGGGCTGCCAATGCCGGCGCCATTGAGCTCAAGGTTCATCCCGAGGATAGCCAGTGGCTATCGGACTACTTGCCGGAATTGCGGGCGGTTTTTAACGGACCGACGCCGTTGCGGCTGGCGAGCGATGAGAGCATTCCCAGCGGCGGCTGTTATATCGAAACGGAGCGCGGCTCGGTGGACGCCCGCATCAAGGTTCAGCTGGAAAGAGTGTTCACTGAATTGTTGAAGGCGGGTAATGGTGTATGACTTCCTCCAGTTTCCCGCCATTTTCATCTGCAAAATACCTGGCGCGCCTGGCTGAGCTGGACTCGGTCAACCGTTGCGGGCGGGTCAACCAGATCGTCGGATTGACGATCGAGGCGGACGGCCCGCTGGTCAATCTGGGAGAACTTTGCCTTATTGAGCGGCACGATAATCAACTGGAGCCGCTCCCGGCCGAGGTGGTCGGTTTTAAGGCGGGCCGGGTGCTGTTAATGCCCTTGGGCGAGATGGAAGGGCTGGCGCCGGGCTGTCCGATTACTGCCACCGGGCAGGCTCCCCGGGTTCAAGTCGGCCCGGGTTTGCTGGGAAGGATCCTGGACGGTTTGGGTCGGCCCATCGATGATCAGCCCTTTGATGGCCGGGAATATTGTCCGCTGCAAGCCCCGCCTCCCAATCCATTGACCCGGCGCCGGATTAACGCTCCCCTGACGATGGGGATCCGGGCCATCGATGGCTTGCTCACTTGCGGCCGGGGTCAGCGGATCGGCATTTTCGCCGGGAGCGGCGTCGGGAAAAGTACCTTGCTGGGGATGATCGCCCGGAACACCGATGCCGATGTCAATGTGATCGCGCTCATCGGTGAGCGGGGCCGGGAAGTGCGGGATTTTATCGAGCGGGATCTGGGCCCCGCCGGGCTGGCCCGTTCGGTGGTGGTGGTAGCGACCTCCGATCAGCCGGCCTTGGTCCGTTTGAAAGGGGCCATGGTGGCGACGGCGATTGCCGAATATTTCCGGGATCAGGGCCGGGATGTCATGTTGATGATGGATTCGGTGACCCGTTTTGCCATTGCCCAGCGCGAGGTGGGGCTGGCCATCGGCGAACCGCCGACCACCCGCGGCTTTACCCCCTCGGTATTCGCGCTGTTGCCACGATTGCTGGAACGGTCCGGGACTGCGGCGGTTGGCAGCATCACCGGCTTATATACGGTCTTGGTGGAAGGGGACGACATGAATGAGCCCATCGCCGATGCGGTCCGCAGCATTTTGGACGGGCATATCGTTCTCTCCCGTGAATTGGCGCACCGCAACCATTATCCGGCCATCGATGTCCTGGCCAGTGTCAGCCGGCTCATGACGGAACTGGCGGCCGCCGATCACCGCGAAGCTGCCGCGGAATTCCGGAATTTGCTGGCAATATACCGCAATCAGGAAGATCTGATCAACATCGGCGCGTATGTATCCGGCAGCAATCCCCAAGTGGACCGGGCCATTGAAATGCTGGACGCCATGAATGATTTTCTCCGCCAGAAGACGGATGATGCGGCTCCTTTCGATAATACGATCGCCATGTTATTGGCGATGCTGGGTGGTGCCGGAAGATGAAGAAGTTTGCCTTTCGCCTGGAATCGGTCCTGCAATTGAAAATTCGTTTTGAAGAGCTTTGCCAGCAGAAACTGGGGGCGGCGGAGCAACTGCGCGAACAAGCCCAAAATGAGTTGCGGCATTGCCAAAGCCAGATCGCCGAAACGCTTCGTTATTACCGTCAGCAATTGCGCAACCGTTTTGATCCGGGGCTTTCCGAGACGTATCATTCCTATTTGAACTGGCTCAACCGGGAACGGGATCATGCCGCAGTAAGGCTTGCCCAGCGGGAAGCCGAAGTCGCCGCGGCCCGGGAGAGACTGCTCGAGGCTTCCCGGGAACGCCGGATCGTTGAAAAATTAAAAGAACGGGCGTATCGCAACTATCGGGCTCAGGAATTGCGAGCCGAGATTAACTTTCTCGACGAATTGGGAACCGGCCGCTTCATTCGAATGGCCGGCTCCAACCAAGGTCAGGGGGTTCGGGAATAGATGTGGCGTTTTGTGGTGGGTTTTCTGGTTCTGCCGGTGCTATTGGCGGCGGGATTGGGAGTTTTATGGATTTTAAATCAGTTTGGCGTCGTTTCCTATCAAAAGCTCGTTTTGGAGGCGGCCGGCGGGACGTTCGGGATTAAGGATTTGGCCGCCAACTATGACCTGGGTAAAAAACGGAGCGCGATCTTAAAGAGCCGGACCAGCGAACTGCAACAGCAAGCGCAGCAACTTCGGTCGCAAGCGTCCAAATTAACCAATGAACGTTCGAACTTTGAAACGACCCGCTCCGATTGGGAAAAAGCTCACCCCGCGGCAACGGCCACCCAGCCGGCAACGGCTCTTGGCGGGCTGGCGCAATCCAATGCGGTTGCCGGTGCCAGGGATTCCAAGAGTCAAAGCCCCCCGGCAGATCCTAAAGATCAGCAGTTCTTGGCGACCATCGGCGGGATGAAACCGCCCAAAGCGGCGGCAGTGATTCAGAAATTGCCTGAAAACACGGTGTACCTGATCTTCGATCAACTGGACGCGCGCCAGGTTTCGAAGATAATGGAAAATCTGCCGGCCGATTTTTTGGCGAAATTAGCCCAAGAAAGATTGAATAAACACGGAAAACCTTAACTTTTTTCGAAGAATTGCCGATATATATTTGGAAAGAGTTTTGCCGTAACATTCCGGATACGGAAAGACTCCCAAAACATTACTTCCAAGAGGGGATTAATTTCTCAGCGAAAGGAGGTGAATCATTGACAAAAGTATCATTCGATCTAGCGTCATTTCTCGACTTGTCGGCGAGCGCTTCTCCAGGAAAGGCAATTGGCATAACCGGGAATGGCAACTTCGGTCAATTTCTGGCCACGGCGGACTTCCATTTGAATCAAGCGCCCGGAAAGCCGGCCGGTGCAGTTGCGACAACGAACCTTTCGTCTCAAAATCAGACTGAATCGGCTAGCGAAACCGAAGCAAGCCCGTCGCCCGATCCGACCCAGGATGCCAAGTCCGGCCCGAAGGAGCATGCGGACCCGAACGATCTGACGGCTTTGGCCATGGTCAACGGCATTCCGTTGCTACAGCCGCTGCCGGTCGCGACGGCGCCGAGTCAACCGGCTCCGGCTTCGGAATTATTGTCCCAAGCGTCGGCGACTCCACAGAGTTCGATGTTTTCCGCCGTGAATGGGACGGCTGCCGTTTTTACAGCCGAACAACCGTCTGCTGGTAACCAAGGCGCGGCTCAAAATCAGGGTCTTCAAGGCGTTCCGGCGACCGTTGCAATGACCGAGACCAACCCGGGGATTCCGTTTCCGGCCGGCGAAGCGAATAAGATCGCTGTCCAAGCTTCAGTCCAGGAGGATGCCGTCGCGCCCGCCCTTAACTGGCCGATGACGTCCGCGGACGGAA
This sequence comes from Bacillota bacterium, assembly GCA_023400055.1. GTDB lineage: Bacteria > Bacillota > UBA4882 > UBA8346 > UBA8346 > Hydrogenispora. The sequence goes on along the minus strand of JAEXFN010000025.1, from coordinate 13,674 downwards.
CGAAGCTTCCGGAAGCGGCGGTGGCTAATTTTTCAACCATCAAACAATCGCCGGGAATGGGACAGTTTTCGCAGCTTCCACTGCCGGATAACGGTAAAGCGGTACCGCTAACGGAAAATCCGGCCCATGCCGAGCCGTTGCCGGAACTTATTTCGGCGGCGGCGGTTGCTGAGATTGCTTCCGACGATCCGACCAGCCGACTGACGGTTCCGACGCAGCCAATCGCGGTGCCGGAAAACGCAAAATCGGTTCCGCCGCCGGGAAATCCGGGCCTTGCCGAACGCTTGACCGAACTCGCTGCGAGTGGGACCCCAACCGAAACCGTTTCTAATTCTTCAACCGCTCAATCGGCGGCTCCGGCGCAGGACCCTCCGATATCGGGAAGCGTGAAACCGATTATTTTAACGGGAGAACAGGCCAATGTCAAGCCGTTAACCGAAGTTTATTCAGCGAAGAACGACATTGGAGCTATTCCCGTAGCTAACCAGACGACCGTGGCACCGTTAACCACCGAATCAGTTCTACGGACGGGAGAACAAACAAAGGCCATGCCGTCCCAGACCCCTGTCGAAGCCATCTCCGCTCAGTTAACAGTGAAGCAGACGGCGGCGACGCAACAAAATGCAGTATTAACCACACTCGTTACGGACCAGGACCAAGACCAGGAAACGAACCCATGGCCCGGGTACTCGCGATCGTCGAAGAATCAAGGACTAAATGCTCCTGTATGGCTGGCCAGCGGACGGGATGGTGCGCTGCGGACTGCTTTGAGTTCGGGAGTTTCTGGAATACCACTAACGATGACTGGCTCCGCTGATTCTTCGTCCGATGCCGATGGAGTCGTCAGCCCGTGGCTGCAAGCGGCTACAGCATTTGCCGGAAGCATCCAGCAGACCGGACCCCATTTCAAGCTCGTTTCAAGCCAAGGGATGCTGGACGGGATCGGAACGTTCGCTCCTGATTCGGCAAACTCCCTGACGCTGCCGTTTCAACAAATTCAAAACCAAGCGGAGCTATCGGTTGCAGCTTCAAGCACATCCGAGGTTCGGGACTCGGCGGCTTCGGCCGCTAAAAGCAAGCCAGCGACGGTTAACCTGCCATCCGGTTTATCCGGATTAAAGAACAGCACTGATCAACTAGCGGTCGATCCTGGCCAGTTGCAGACCGGCGCGCCGGGATTCAGTGCGCAACCCATTGATACCAAAATGAATTCCGAATCGTCGACGGTTAATCGCGACCAGTTATTCTCGCAAATTGTCGACCAGGTCAAAGTGATGACGAGCAACGGTCATAGTCAGATGGAGTTGAGTCTTAAGCCGGATCACCTTGGCAAACTGCAACTGCACGTATCCTTGGAGAATCATCTGATTACCGCCAAATTTGTGGCTGAATCGGAACAAGTCAAGCAGATCATTGAAACCAATCTGGTGCAACTGCGGAAATCGCTCCAGGAAAACGGCGTCCAAGTAGATTCTTTGCAGGTGACTGTCAATCAGCAAGACGGGGCCGGCGCATTCAATCATTTTGCACAGCAAAACGGGCAATCGTCCCGCCAGTTCGTCCCAGGGCAAGTCAAAACGTACCGCTTCTCCGAAGCGGAGACGATGGACTCCGGGGGAGGACAGCCCGGCATTTCCAACAATTCACGGATTAATCTCATTGCTTAAATTCTGACGAAAGGAGGTGCGTGTCATGCAAGTGAATTCAACGGGTTATGCCTATTCCGCCTCGTCGGCGACGAACGGGACCCGGAAAACCGGCGATCAACTGGGCAAGGATGATTTTTTGCAACTGCTCGTCACCCAACTGCAACACCAGGATCCCTTGAACCCCATGGACGACAAGGAAACCATCGCGCAAATGGCGCAGTTTTCGGCCCTCGAACAGATGCAGAACTTGAACACAACCGCGCAGATGCAACAGGCTACCAGCATGGTCGATAAGTATGTCAAGGCTCAAGTGACCTTCAGCGACGGCAGCAGCGAATTGATTTACGACCGTGTCACATCGGTTCAACTTATCAATGGCGAAACCTATCTCGCCTTAAGTTCCGGCAAAGCCATCCAGATGAGCAATGTCCAGGCGGTGCTGGGAACGGATGGATTGATGCAGGAAGCCCAAGCGTTGGTCGGTAAGAGAGTCTATATGGAGGTAACCAATTCAGCGGGCAACTCCAGCCTGGCCTTGGCTAAGATTGTCGATGCCACCAAAGATGACACCGGAAAGATTACGCTAAAGGCCGATGACGGATCGACCTATACGATGGAACAGGTTTATTATGTCATGCCTGATGAGGGCGGATTATGAACGAGAAGATTTTTATCAGGCCTTCGCAGATTGGGTCGGTGGTTCCGCAATCCAATCCCGTTCGTCAGCAGCCTTCCGGCGGAACTAGTTTTGAAACCGTCTTTCAGGATCAACTAAAGGATGCGACGGATCTGCGCTTTTCGGCTCACGCGCTAAAACGCATGGAAAGCCGGCAGATCACGTTCAACAGCCAAGAGCTGGAACAGTTAAAGGATGCGGTGAATCGTGCCGACGCCAAAGGAGCCAAAGAGTCGTTGATCTTAATGGACAAATTAGCGTTGGTAGTCAGTGTCAAAAACCGTACGGTCATCACGGCGGTCGATGACAGCAGCCTCAAAGACAATGTCTTTACCAACATCGACAGTGCGATCATTCTCAAATCATGAGGCCGGACCTTAAACATGAGGAGGCCTCCGCCCACTGACTGACAGAAGTGGGATCTCAAATTAAAGGAGGTTAGGTTTACAATGATGCGTTCGTTATATTCGGGTGTGTCCGGCTTAGAGGGCCATCAAACCCGAATGGATGTTATCGGCAACAATATCGCCAATGTAAATACCATTGGTTTTAAAGCCAGCCGGGTTACTTTCGCGGATACGCTCAGTCAGACGCTGCGCGGTTCGGTGGCGCCCCAGGGCCAAAAAGGCGGGGTCAATGCCCTGCAGGTGGGATTAGGCGTCAATATTGCCAGCATCGATGTGCTCCAGACCCAGGGTTCGCCGATGAGTACCGGAAACCTCACCGATCTCGGGATCCAAGGCGACGGTTACTTTATTCTCAACGATGGCGCAACCAATTATTATACCCGGGCCGGCAATTTCATTCTGGAGAACGGCCACCTGGTCAGCGCTTCCAATGGCTTGGCGGTCCAGGGTTGGATCGCTTCCCAAGACGGTACCGTCGACACCAATGGCCTGTTGAAGCCGATCGAGATTATGAAAGGCCAGACCATGCCGGCGCGCGCCACGACCAAAGCTACCTTTGGCGGAAACTTGAATCAGAACGCCAATGGAGATCCCAACTATGCTGGATTTACTGTCACCGATGCGGCAGGCCATTCGGCCACAGTCGAGATTATGCTGACAGCCACTGGTTTTAATAAATTTCACTACAAAGCGACTTCCTCCAGCGGAGAGGTGGTAGGAGGCGAAGGCGATATCATTTTGGATGCCGATGGGAAGGTTATTTCGATCACGGGTGGTAACTTTACAGTAACGCCTTCTGAGGGGAGCGCAATTACCATTGCACCCCCGCTGGTCGGTGCCGCTAGCGGAGGTGCCTTCCAAAGAGTCGATCCTACCAGTACATTACAATTTAGCGGATTATCAATTCCGGGTACAGTGACCAAAACCTTGACTGACGTCGACGGCAATAGCTTTGATGTTATTTATTCTTTTACCGGATCCGGCTTCCCGGCGGCGGGGACTTACAACTGGACGGCAGCAGTCGTCGATCCAACCAAAGGCACGCTAGTTAGCGGTGGATCAGGTAGCGTTAGCTGGGATGGTACTACATTTACAGGTGGCACCGGGAACGCAGTATTTGCTTCGGTTGTCAATCCTACTCAGCAGATTACCACTACGGCACCATCAACATCGGGGGCTACATTGACATTTGACGTGACTAACGATTATACGGCATCTACGGTCGCCGCTGCCAATTACACTCCACCGAAGGCGGCATCGGCCTCGCTGGAGGTTTTTGACTCATTGGGTGCCAGCCATGTGATTACTACTACTTTCACCAAGATCGGCGAGAACAAATGGGCATGGTCCAGTCAGGTCGATGGGGGACTCTCCTTGACGGGTAACAGCGGTGAGTTAACTTTTAACGATAACGGTCAATTGTTGTTGGCTACGGGTGGACCGCTCACCTTTGCACCGGTCGGAGCTCAACCGGTTACGATTCAGCCCAGTTTCAGCGGGTTTACCCAGTATAAGGCGAATAGCGCGGGTTCGGCCAGTAACACGGCGAATGCGGGTGATTCTGAGTTAAATACGCCGACCCAGGACGGTTATGCCATGGGGACGCTGCAGGACATCAGCATCGATACTTCCGGTCGGATCGTCGGCGCTTTCTCCAACGGTCAAAACCAGACGGTGGCGCAGATCGCCGTGGCCAACTTCAACAATCCGTCCGGCTTGATTCAATACGGCAACAGTTTATTGATGGAATCCAACAATTCCGGCGTCGCTCAGATCGGAGCGGCCGGGCAAGGCGGCCGCGGTTCGATGACTCCGGGTTCGTTAGAGATGTCCAACGTGGACCTGGCTCAACAGTTTACGGATATGATCGTCACGCAACGCGGTTTCCAAGCAAACTCCAAGATTATTACCACTTCCGATGAAATGTTGCAAGATCTGGTCAACTTAAAACGATAAGCGTTTGGGGGGAGGCAGCCCCTCCCCCTTCCTTTTTTGAATTCAATACGATAAGGGGGAAGTCACTTGATTACGATAACCCGGCTCAATGGACAGGAGATATCAGTCAATCCCCATTTGATTGAAACGATTGAGGCCACACCGGATACGGTGATAACGTTAACCACTGGCAAAAAATTTGTCGTGATTGATTCGGTCGCCGACCTAACCGAGAAAATTATCCGCTATCGGAAAGTGATTCACCAATTTCACGAAACCGATGGTGTTTTATAAGCGATTGTAATAGGCATTACAAAAACAACGGCAGTTGATTCAAGGTGGGAGCCACATGAAAAATTTTTCCACATTTATTGGAGTGGTCGGCGGGCTTTTATTACTGACGATCGGAATTTCACTGAATGGTTCATTGTTGGGCTTTTTCGATACCCCTTCGCTCTTTATTACCTTTGGCGGGTCCATCATGGCTTTAATGGTCAATCATTCATTTAGACAGTTTGGCTCCGCTTTTAAATCGCTAAAACAGGTGTTTTTTCCTGCTGATTTACAGCCGCAGCAATTGATTGACGCGATTGTCGGATACGCTAAAAAAGCAAGACGCGATGGAATTTTATCTTTGGAAGATGATGTTCAAACGCTAGAGGATCCCTTTCTAAAGAAGGGAGTTCAATTACTGGTCGATGGTACCGACCCGGAATTGGTCCGTAATATCCTGGAAGTAGAGATCGCTGTCATGGAAGAACGTCACAAGGCTAATAAGGCTTTCTACGATTCCTGGGGGATCCTGGCGCCGGGCTTCGGCATGATCGGTACGGTCATCGGACTGATTCAAATGCTGAGTCACCTGAGCGATGTGTCAAGGATCGGACCTTCCATGGCCGTTGCGCTCATTACCACGTTTTACGGGGCGGTTTGGGCCAATCTTTTTTGTGTTCCGGTTGCCGGGAAACTCGCTAAATTGAGTTCGGATGAAATTTTGGTTCGGCAAATGATCGTGGAAGGGATCCTGGCCATTCAGGCCGGAGAGAATCCGCGCTTGATCGGCGAGAAACTAATGGCTTTCTTGGCACCTGGTCAGCGAGGTACATTGCAACGCGTAAGCATCGGCCGCGGTAAAGTTCAAGAGGTGAAACCGCTTGTTTAAAAGAAGAAAGCCGAACGAACAATCCACCGGCTTGCCGATTTGGTTGCAAACCTACGGCGATATGGTGACCTTGGTTTTGACTTTTTTCGTCGCCCTTTATGCGATGTCTTCGCTCGATAAAAATAAATATGAGCAGATGGCTGAATCGTTACGGATCGCACTCAGCGGTGGAATCGGGAATGGCAATATCGGAGTCTTGAAAAGTGGGAAATCCATCGTCGAAACTGGCTTGGCTCCGGTAACCTCCAACCCCAAAATGGGAGAGGAAGAGGCCCGCAAATGGTCGGAAATGTACAAAACGATAAAATCAGTAATTGACAGCAATAAGTTCCGCGGTAACGTGGAAGTTACTTATAGCGAATATGGCATAACGATCAGTTTCAAAGAAAGGTCCTTTTTTCAGATCGGTTCGGCAGATATTTTAAAAGACGCTTATCTGATGCTGAGTGAAGTCGGCACCACCATTAATCAGCAGGCCTATCCCATCAGGGTCGAAGGGCATACTTGCGATTTGCCCATCAGCAATTCAAAATACCCGTCAAACTGGGAACTTTCGGTGATGCGGGCGGTAAATGTCGCCAAATATCTGATCGACACCGTCAAGATGAATCCGAGCCGCATCGCGGTGGCCGGATATGGTCCATACCGGCCAATCTGTCCCAATACCAGCGAAGAGAATCGGGCACGCAACCGGCGTGTTGATATAATCATTATTAACAGTTTTTACAACCAACGAGAGGGTCAGATCAGGGGGAAGGAAAATGGCAAGTGAACCAAAGAATAACAATATTTTGATAATTGGCCTGTTCTCATTCCTAATCACCGTGGTCATTGCCGGGACTTTTATCTTTATGACCTTTCGGCAAGTGGACAGCCACAAGGGCTCCGAAGGCGCGGTTTCGGCCGGGGAGATCGGGCCGCTGGTGCCGCTCGGCAGCGAGATCATCGTCAATATTGCCGCGGAAGACGGGTCCGAACATTACCTGAAGGTCAATATCACCTTAGAGATCAGGGCCGATAAACAAGATGAGGAAAAAGTGAAGGATGAAGTTACCCGGAGAATACCCCAATTTCGCGACCTGATTATCAGTATTTTGTCCACCAAAACCAAAGAGAAAATCGACCAAAAAGAAGGTAAAGATGCGCTTCGCAGCGAAATTATCGCAAGTATCAACCGCTGTTTACTCACTGGCAAAATTAACAATTTATTCTTCGAAGATTTTGTTATCCAATAATTTGCGGTCGGAGGTGTAACGGAAAAGTGGCTGAAGTTCTATCACAAAGTGAAATCGATGCTCTGCTTGAAGCCCTTTCTTCCGGGACTCTCAAAGTCGATGAGGTAATCAGCGAGGAAAAGAAGAAAAAGGTAAAACCTTATGATTTCCGCCGTCCGAACAAATTGTCCAAGGATCAATTGCGGACGTTGGTGATGTTGCATGAGAACTTTGCCCGTTTGCTTACCACTTCATTATCGACCTATTTGCGGAGCATGGTTCGGGCGCAGGTGGTCTCCATCGATCAGCTGACGTACGAAGAGTTCACCAAGTCCTTGAACAATCCGACGGTAATGACGATCATTTCGTTAAAACCGCTGGAAGGAAACGTTGTTTTGGAAATCTCGCCCCAGCTGGCGTTCGCGGTAGTCGACCGGTTGCTGGGAGGACCCGGAAATTCGGTTGAAAAAATTCGCGAATTGACGGATATCGAACAGACGGTAATCAAACGCGTAATTTTAAAGACTTTCACCAACCTGAAAGAAGCCTGGAAAGCAGTCATTGAGCTGGAACCGGTCTACGAGACGCTGGAATCCAATCCGTTATTCACGCAGATCGTGCCGCCGACCGATATGATTATTCTGGTGACGCTTGAGGTGCGGATCGCGGAAGCTTTTGGGATGATGAACGTTTGTATGCCGTTCGTTGTCATTGAGCCGATTTTGGATCGCCTGAACGCGCAGGTGTGGTTCACCCGCAAAGATAAATCGGCGGCGGCCAATGGCATCATCGCTTTGCAAAACCGTTTGGGCCAAGCGAAAGTGCCGGTTATTGCCGAATTGGGCCGGGCTCAGATAACGGTCGGCGAATTGTTGAATATCGCGGTCGGAGACGTCATTGAGCTCGATCAGTCGGTCAAGGGCTTAATGGATATCAAGATCGCCAATCAAGTAAAGTTCCGGGGCAGTCCCGGAACTTCCGGAAACCGCATGGCAATTCAGATCGGCCAGATTCTACGAGAGGAGGGGAATTAGGATGGAGCGACAGATCCTTTCCCAAGAGGAAATCAACGCGCTACTCAGAGATAGTGAAATCAGCGAAACGGCTGAAACCGGTGAACAGTTATCCCCGCTTCAGAAAGACGCGTTGGGGGAGATTGGCAATATCAGTTACGGGACGGCGTCGACGGCGTTATCGGATATTTTGAAGAAACGGGTCGTCATCGATACTCCGACTGTCCGGGTCACCACGCAACGCGAGATCAAAGAAGAGCATCCTGTACCCTATGTGATTGTCGAAGTGAATTACAAACGGGGACTTTCCGGCAGCAATGTGCTGATTCTCAAAGTGTCCGATTCGGCGGTCATCGCCGATTTGATGATGGGCGGGGATGGTTCCAATCCTTCCGATGACCTGAGCGAGATGGAGCTGAGTGCGGTCGGCGAAGCCATGAACCAGATGGTGGGCAGCGCCTGCACCTCCTTGTCGACTCTTTTGAATAAACGCATCGACATTGAACCCCCGCGGGTGGAGAAGGTCAATCTGTCGGAAGACAAACCCTTCATGCGTTATCAGGACTTGGAAGCTTCGATGATCGTGGTTTCGTTCCGGATGAAGATCGAAGAATTAATCGATAGTGAGATCATGCTGTTAATGCCCTTCCGCTTGGGCGTCGACTTGGCGGATTCGCTGTTGGCTCTGACCGAGCCCGCGGCTCCGGCGGCGACCGTCGCGCCCGCGCCGGCGCAGACGCCGGTTTCCGCTCCCGTTCCGCCGCTGGCGCAACCGGCGCAGAGCAACCCGGCAGCGGCTTACGGCATGGCGCCGCCGCCCAGCGCGAACATGCCTCCCCCAGCGCCGCCGGAGCCGCGTCAGCAGCCGGTGATGGTGCAGTCGGCCCAGTTTAGTCCGTTGGGCGCAGCCAAAAGCGGGCGCGAGATGAGCAGTGGCAACATCGGCCTGATCATGGACGTGCCGTTGCAAGTTACGGTCGAACTGGGCAGCACCCGCATGAAGATCAAAGAGATACTGGAATTGGGATTGGGGTCCATCATTGAACTGGACAAACTGGCCGGGGATCCGGTGGACGTTTTAGTGAACGGCAAGTTGATCGCCAAGGGCGAAGTGGTCGTGATCGATGAAAACTTCGGGATTAAGATTACCGACATCATTAGTCCGCTGGAACGTGCAAGCACACTTCAATAAGTTCGCTAAGGAGGAGTTTTGGTGGGAAACAGGGTATTGGTCGTTGATGACGCCGCATTCATGCGGATGATGATCAAGGATATTTTGCGCAAGGGCGGTTATGAAGTGGTTGGCGAGGCAGAAGACGGCACCAAGGCCATTGAAAAGTTTAAGGAGTTGCGGCCGGATTTGGTGACGATGGATATTACCATGCCGGATATGGATGGCATCACCGCAGTGAAAGAGATCCGCAAGGTCGACTCCAATGCCTTAATCATCATGTGCAGCGCCATGGGACAGCAAGCGATGGTCATCGACGCCATTCAAGCCGGAGCGAAGGATTTCGTCGTAAAACCTTTCCAGCCGGAACGGGTCCTGGAAGCTGTCCGCAAGGTTTTGGCATAAACGAAAGGGAGAAATTCGTTGAAGAAGACAAACCAGGCATGGATGCATCTGTCGGTTGTGATGGGCGTCGTCCTCCTCCCCGCCATAGCCTTCGCAGATGCCGGTGACGAAGTTCCGCCAAATTTCAGTGGTTTGCAATGGATCTGGGCTCTCTTCTCGTTAGTGATTGTGCTCGGTATCGCTTATTGGGTCACCAAAAAAATGGCCGGTAAGTTAGGATATGCGCAAGCAAAGCATCTAAAGGTGGCGGAAAGCCTGTTTTTGGGACCTAACCGCCATCTTTATCTTTTACTGTTCCATGGCAAGATCCTGCTCGTCAGCAGCACTGAAGGGGGAATACAACTCATCAAGGAGTTGGATGATCCCCAGCTTTATGAGGAACTTCAAAAAAACGCCCCTGCGGAACAGCCCGTATTGGGCGGCAAATTGCCGGAAATGTTGCATTCTTTTCAAAAAGTCCTCACTGCCGCGATCCAGCCGCCGGAGTCCAGCGAGGACGATTCGTCCGTCCGCGCTGCCCGTCAGAAACTGCTGGATGGTCTGGAAAGAATCAAACGATGGAATACGAAAGGCAAAGGCCGTTCACGATGAAAGCGAGCATTCTGAACCGTGACAAATTTTGCGCCGCCGGCAGGAAATTTCAATATTTTTGGCGCTTTTTCAGCCGCAGGGCGCGGCCTGGCAGCGGCGCGACCCCGGGTGACCCGATGCAAAGCCGCGGCGAATCAAAGAAATTTACTGGATCAAAAGGAAAACCGATCTTTGCCGTAGTATTATATACTCTCGTGTTCTTGCTGACGACCGGCTTCCCGGTTTGGGGCGCTACTCAAGCGCTCCCCATTCCCCGGCTGGAGCTGGGAGTCGGATCCGCCAACACTCCGGCGGAGACAGCCCAGAGTCTCCAGATCTTATTACTGCTTACGGTGCTCTCGCTGGCTCCCGCCATTTTGATCATGACGACTTCGTTCATCCGGATCGTCATCGTGCTTTCGTTTACCAGGAACGCCATCGGTACCAACCAAATGCCTCCCAACCAGGTGATGATCGGTCTCGCGCTCTTTCTGACGTTTTTCACCATGGCCCCGACCTGGTCGGTGGTGAATGACACGGCGTTGCAACCGTATTTAAAGGGCCAATTGAGCCAGGAGGCGGCCTTCGGGAAAGCGATGGACCCGGTGCGCAAGTTCATGTTCAAGCAGACCCGGACCAAGGATCTGAAATTATTCATTCAAGCGGCGCATCTGGCGCGGCCCAAAAGCGAAGCGGATATTCCGTCGCAGGTGCTGATTCCCGCCTTTATCATCAGTGAGTTGAAAACCGCTTTTCAAATCGGGTTTATGATCTTCATCCCGTTCCTGGTGATCGACATGATCGTCGCCAGCACGCTGATGTCCATGGGAATGATGATGTTGCCGCCGGTGATGATCTCGTTGCCGTTCAAGATATTGCTGTTTGTAATGGTCGACGGCTGGCATCTGGTGGCCCAGTCGTTGATCATGAGTTTCCATTGAAGCGGCTATGAATTCAAAAGGGGTGATCCGCTTGACCGATACCTTTGTAACGGCCGTCATTCGCGAGGCATTGTGGACCGTGTTGCTGGTTTCCGCGCCGCTGCTCGGAATCGGTTTGATCGTCGGCTTGGTCATCAGCATTTTCCAAGCGACAACCCAGATTCATGAGCAGACGCTGTCTTTCATACCGAAACTCATCGCGATCCTGGTCTCGATGGTGGTTTTCGGGCCCTGGATGTTGCATGTCCTGCTTTCATTCACCAATAAGATCTTGGCCAATCTGGGCCAATTCACTTTTATCAGGTAGGGACCGGATTTGAATTTGGAACATCTTTTGGGAGTCACGCTGATCCAAATCTTGCTCGGTTTTTGCCGGACCTCGGGCCTGGTGGTGGCTGCGCCGGTCCTGCAGAGCCGGAGCATCCCGGTGCCGGCCAAGATCGTGATTGCTTTCGCCTTGGCCTTGGTGATCGCACCTTTTATAAAGGTTCAAGCCGGTTTCGCCGATTATAATATCGGGGTCATCGTCTTTATCTTGCTCCAGGAAGTGCTGATCGGACTGCTCATCGGCTTCGTCGCCAGTTTTACGTTCTATGCCGTGCAGCTGAGTGGCTATTTTTTCGATGTTTCGCTGGGTTTTGGGGTGGTCAACATCCTCGACCCCAACTCCGGAACCGAGTTACCGATCCTGGGACAGCTCAACTACTTGATCGCCATCATCGTCTTTCTGGCGATCAATGCCCACCACGCCCTGATCCTGGCGCTGATCAAGAGTTACGATCTGGTCGGCCCGGGGATGCTGGTCTTTAAGAAAGAGAGCATCGGCTGGTTGTTGAGGCTTTTCTCCGGAATGTTCCTGTTGGGATTCAGAATCGGCTTGCCGATCGTCGGAGCGATCTTCCTGGCCGATGTCGCGCTGGGAATCATCGCCAAGTTGCTGCCGCAGATCAACGTGTTCATGATCGGCTTTCCGGTCAAGATCATCCTGGGCCTGATAATGTTGATCCTGTTTCTGCCGGCTTATATTATGGTTTTGGAAACGCTGTTCGCCAATTCCGGCGAAACCTTCCGCGCCATTCGCGGGTTGCTGCTGCAACTGCATGGCTAGCAAGGGCCGGGAACCGGCGCCAAACGGCGATGGTGGGAGAGGCTCGTGAGCGAGAACCGGAAAATGCCATGGATAAAGCGCCAGCCGGCCGGGCCGGCCGCGAACCTTCTGCCGGCCTGGCAGTTCAATTTGCAGTTTTTTGCCGCGGATCCCGACCGTACCGAGGAAGCGACCCCCAAACGCAAGCAGGAAGCCAGACAGAAGGGTCAGGTATCCAAAAGCACCGAGTTGAACTCGGTGGTTGTTTTATTGGCCGTCTTCCTTTTCATCAACGCCCTGGGGAAATGGATGTATTCCGAGCTGGCGGTGTATTTGAAAAATTGCCTGGGGCCGGGGGCGGCGCTTGGCCGCGACTTGAGCGAGACCGGCGCCCAGCAGCTTTTCCTGCAGCACCTGCTGTTCTTCCTGAAAATGTTCCTGCCGCTGGGCTTCGCCGGAATGGTCATCGGCATCCTGGTCAACTTCTTGCAGGTGGGCCCGATGTTCACCCTGGAGGCGCTGAAACCGAAGTTCAGCCGGATCAATCCGATCAGCGGCTTCCAGCGGCTCTTCAGCATGCAGGGCCTGGTCGAGCTGGCCAAATCGTCGATTAAGCTGATCATCATCAGTTATTTCGCGTATTCGACCATTCGCGATCATTTGTTCGCACTGTTGGACGTGATTGGCCAGTCCCCCCTGGACACGGCCGTTTTGATTTGGACCATCATTTATCAGGTGGCTTTGAAAATCTGTATTTTCCTGTTTATCCTGGCGGTCTTCGATTATATGTATCAACGCTGGGAATTCAACAAAAGCCTGCGGATGACCAAGAAAGAGGTCAAAGACGAGTACAAGCAGACCGAGGGCAATCCGCTGATCAAAAACAAGATCCGCCAGCGGCAGCGGCAGATCGCGGCGCGGCGGATGATGGCCGATGTGCCCAAAGCCGACGTCATCATCACCAACCCGACCCATTTGGCCGTCGCCATCCGTTACAACGCCGCCGAGATGTCGGCCCCGACGGTGGTGGCCAAAGGGGAAGGCTATATCGCCGAAAAGATCAAGGAAATCGCCAAGGCCCACGACATTACGATCGTGGAAAATAAGCCGCTGGCCCGGACGATCTATAAATCAGTGGAGATCGGCGCGGCGATCCCGGCCAACCTCTACAAGGCCGTGGCGGAAGTGCTGGCCTTCGTCTACCGCCTGAAGCACAAATACGTCTAGGACGGGCGGTTGGTTATGAAGAGCATTCGGTAGCAGAAAGAGCTCATTGAGCGACTGAAAGAGCTCGTTGAGTGACTGAAAGAGCTCGTTGAGTGACAGAAAGAGCTCATTGAGTGACAGAAAGAGCTCATTGAGTGACAGAAAGAGCTCATTGAGTGACAGAAAGAGCTCATTGAGTGACAGAAAGAGCTCATTGAGTGACAGAAAGAGCTCATTG
>JAEXFN010000034.1 GCA_023400055.1 Bacillota bacterium | reverse complement strand
GATTGCTGCCGTCGTCGTCGTTTTGCCATGATCAACGTGACCAATCGTTCCAATGTTTACATGCGGCTTGGTCCGTTCAAACTTCTGCTTTGCCATTCAAGTTCCTCCTTTAAATAACAAAGGTATTATTAATCATAAACATGCTTTTAATTCTACAAGGAAACTAATATTCCTTCTTTCACAAAAAAATGCATCAATATCGTTGAATTAAATTTCAAGCCGATCCTCTCCCAAAAATCGGACCCGATGAATCATTAAACGAAGCGCCGCCAGCGGCTTTCGGAACACGAATCTTCATTCGTAATATCTTTCATCCTAAATATAACCAATTTTCAAAAAATAAAAAGATGCATTGAGAAATAACCTAACCAGATTCTATGCCCGATAAGGAAGTGCAGAGGAAAGGACTTTTGGATGCTTGTTTCTATGGCCCACGGTTCCGGCGGCGGGTTACTTTTTTGACGTCAAAAAAAGTAACCAAAAAACCGTTGGAACCTACGGATTCCAAGCCTCCCTTATGCATCCGGTAATCGTCTTCGCCATCCCTGGCCTTCTGTCTGGCTACCGAGTCTTGGCTTTCGATGTCCCCTCCGCTGGGCGACCGCCATTTTTCATCCTCGAAAAGAGGCGTCGCCCGCCTTCATCCTTGAAGGCGGCGGGTATCTGAAAATTAAGTGGTCCGTACGTAGCGCATAAAAGTTCGAACAGCACCCGTCTCCATGGAGGGAGGCGGCGCCGCTTCTTTTCAGGATGAAAAACAGCGGTCGGGGTCGGAAGCCATAACCCGGTTGCCAGTCAGATTGCCATGGATGGCGGCGACATTCTAAAACCCCGGATGAATGAGGAGGCGTTGGAACCTCGGTTCCAACTGGGCGGATTCCAAAGGGTGTCCCACTACACCCTTTGGTCCTAGGGGGGTGGGAGCAGGAATAGCCCCCATCGGCCCTAAGTCACTTAAATCCTTGCTTTCTTTCTTACTTACTTAGCGTAATAAAGATAAAGCTGAATGCGAATGGCGCAAGAAGTCCGTCGGTATCACCGACGGACTCACCAATGAGAGATAACTTCCATGCTTGATATTATACTGCGAAAAGCCGGCCCCGAAGTATCGTTTTCGTACCCAAAAAATATCATCCGCCTCCTGAAATCGATCCGGAATCAGCGGCCGCATTTGACGGATAACCCCGCGGTGGGAAAGGCTCGGCTTGGGGATAAGTGATCTATTTGAGACGCCGAATGAGCTTATGATTATCAAGTTAGCTCCGCAAGAAAATACGCAGGCATGATAGGGGTTAGGTCTCGCCCATAAACCTCTCTCTCGCTCTCCCCGAATCGGGGAGAGTAACCATCATGCTTCGAAGCCTAAAGGCTTTTGGGCATCGGAGGATGGTGGTTCCCCTTCCCGACTCGGGAAGCCAAAGCCAGGATGGCTTAAGGGCAAGCGGCCATGGATGGCATAACGCGCAGCCCCAAAGCCAGGATGGCTTAAGCTTGCGGCGTCCATGGATGGACATCAGCCGCAAAGGGCCGAGGGTTAGGTCCATAGGCGTCATGACTTAACCTGTAATTCCTTCCGTGAGTGAGCGGAGCTAACTTGATAATCATCAACAAGCTCGTTTTGTGGATAAGTAAGCTCATTTTGTTAATAAAAGAGCTCTTTTTGTGAATAAGTGATCTATTTCGGCGGCCAACGAGAGCGTCGGACGGCTCAACGCCTCCGGCCGTGAGTTCATTGAGTGGTCGGACCCGAAAGATTCCATCGGATAAAAACACAAAAACCGCCGCTTGCTCTTCAGAGCATCCGACGGTTCAAATTTCATTGGTTGCGGGGGAAGGACTTGAACCTCCGACCTCCGGGTTATGAGCCCGACGAGCTACCAACTGCTCCACCCCGCGATATCATGCTTATCAATGATTATGCGCCAATTTGAGAAATATGATTCAAATTCCGCCAGTTGGCTTACCAACCGGTACAAAATGGAGCCCACAATCGGAATTGAACCGATGACCTCATCCTTACCATGGATGCGCTCTACCTACTGAGCTATGTGGGCAGGCGTACATTTCCGATTTTAAAATTGGTTGCGGGGGAAGGACTTGAACCTCCGGCCTCCGGGTTATGAGCCCGACGAGCTACCAACTGCTCCACCCCGCGGTGTAAAACGATTGAAATCCCAGCCATCCAAAACATAATCGCTGTTATGATGGTGGAGGGGGAAGGATTCGAACCTTCGAAGGCGTCAACCAACAGATTTACAGTCTGCCCCCTTTGGCCGCTCGGGAACCCCTCCAAATTACCGGATAAAAAAACCCGTTCGAGAAAGATCATGGAGCCCACAATCGGAATTGAACCGATGACCTCATCCTTACCATGGATGCGCTCTACCTACTGAGCTATGTGGGCATGTGTGCTCGATTGGGTCCGCTACAAATATAATTGGTTGCGGGGGAAGGACTTGAACCTCCGGCCTCCGGGTTATGAGCCCGACGAGCTACCAACTGCTCCACCCCGCGATGTAAAACGATTCCCAGCGTTCCAAAACATAGATGTTAAATGGTGGAGGGGGAAGGATTCGAACCTTCGAAGGCGTCAACCAACAGATTTACAGTCTGCCCCCTTTGGCCGCTCGGGAACCCCTCCAAAAACCGGCCCGTGTTTTGGACGCAGATATGATTATAATAAAAAAAGCGCCCAGTGTCAATCGTTTTTTAATTCCTTTTTCAACCAACCCGCGGTCCGGGTCCGCTCCGGCGGAAATTCCCCCCGGGGAACAATAAGAAACCTTCCCGAAGGAAGGCCCGATGGTCACCGTACGTAACTGGTCTCCTCGCGTTTTTCCAAATAACGCTCCAGCTTGCGTTTGACACGCTGCAGGGCGTTATCGATGGATTTGACATGGCGCCGCAGATCCTTGGCGATCTCCTGATACGAGCGGCCGTCCAGATAGGACATCAAGACTTTCCACTCCAGGTCGCTCAGGAATTCGCCCATCTTGTGCTCGATATCGACGAATTCTTCGCGGCTAATCACCAGCTCCTCGGGGTCGGAAACCTTCGATCCCGAGAGAACGTCCAGCAACGTCCGGTCCGACTCTTCGTCATAAATCGGTTTATTTAACGATACATAAGAATTTAACGGAATGTGTTTCTGCCGGGTGGCGGTCTTAATCGCCGTAATGATCTGACGAGTGATGCACAATTCGGCAAAAGCCCTGAAGGAAGCCAGTTTATCGTTGCGAAAATCCCGGATGGCTTTATAGAGACCGATCATGCCTTCCTGGATGATATCCTCGCGATCCGCTCCGATCAAAAAATAGGAGCGCGCCTTGGCGCGAACGAAGTTTTTGTACTTATTGATCAGATACTCTTGAGCGGCATCGTCGCCTTCGCGGGCAGCTTCGACAATTGTTTCATCCAGCATCTCATCATAGATCTCAATTGCATCCCTTTGGGGTTTTGCTCCCACGTCAAACTCGCCTCCAGATGTTATTTTGATACTGGCTCGGCTGGACACCGCCAACTTGTCCAATGGATATAACATTATTATACAATAATTGTGATTTCAACGTCAAGGGAATGCCTTTTTTAGCAAAAAGGACGCATTCCGCAACTTATCATAAAATGCATTCTATGCCAAAACGATCGGTTTGGCAATGCTTAAACTGATTACATAATTACAAAAATTTAGCTGCTTTTGGCTTTGGAAGTTACGAAGTTCCGGTCGTCTTCGAATAAACGGCGGATCGCCAATCCGCTCCGGAACGCGGGCAACGCCGAGGCTCAGAAACGGTTCGTCCAGACATTGTCGGCGATCAGCGGCTCCAACGTATTATGTTTGGCGTTGAGCAAAATCTTTTTCGGCTTGGCAGAGAACATTCTCTGAATTGTAACACTGACGCCCTTAAAAGGCAAGACTTCCGCGTAATTTTCGGTGGCGGTAATTACTTCTAAATCGACCATCTCCGGCAGATATAACTGGCCGGTGTTGACCATCATGAAGGACACTGCGTATTTGCCCCGGGCGTGCTGGACCTTGACATTGCGCAAGGCCAGGTTGTACCAGCCCGCCGAATAGACCCACTGGCGGTAGAAATCCAGCAGCTGGGTCCCGTAAAGCTCAACGCCCAGCCCGGTGAAATCGCGAATCCCGGCCGGCCCGCCGTCGTACCGTTTGACGAACTCCGTCAGATAACTGTTGAATTTGCTCTCGCCCAGCGTCTGGCGGACCATGTGCAATACATAGGCACCCTTGTGGTACAGCAGTTGATACTGGAGATCATAAGGGCTCAGTTCCGCCAGGGACAGCTCCGAGATCTGGGCCGAGCGCAGCTTCTGGTAGTTTTTTTGATAATCGGCGCGCCATTTTTCGAGCACCGGCCGGGTTCCCCCGGTGGGTTCGCCCTGGAGCGTGAAATGCTCCACCGCCAGATAGGCCGAGTAATTGGCAAACCCCTCGGCCAGCCACCAATCGTGCAGGCTGCGGGGGTAGATCTGATTGCCCCACCAAAAATGGGCGATCTCATGGGCCAGGTTGAAATAGGTATAGCGCGACTGCCTGTTCCCGGGCAAATGCAGCAGCACCATCGAACCGCTGCAGCTGTCCTCGTTAGTCAGATCGCTGACCACCACCGATAATTCCTGCAGGGGCATCCCGCCGAAGCGGTCCTGATAAAACTGGCCCAGGCCGACCGCCTGCTCCAGCAGGGTATCGCGGAAAGCGTTGCTGATTCCCGGCAGGTAAAATACCCGGTAAGCCTTTTCGCGGGTCAGGCGGGACGCGATCTGGTAGCGGCCGATGGTCGCGGCCAGGGCGGTCACCGGTTGCGTCGTCTGCCAGACATAACCGGAATACTGGAAGGGATAGGTCCGGACCCCTTTTAAGATGCCATTGGCGATGCCCAGGAAGCCGGGGGGCGCCACCAGCTCCAGCTCGGCCTGGACCGGCTCGGGCACCAGGCCGCAGGGGTACCAGTTGCCGCAGAGTTCCAGCGGCACCCGTTTGCTGACGAGCTTGGGCCGGAGGCTGTAGCGCAGCCGCAACTCCAGCGCCTCGCCTCGTTTTTTGGCGACCGGCAGTTCGACCCAGTACACATCGGCTTGTTTGTGCCAGGAGACATTCTTGCCGTCCAGCTTCAGGTCGGCCACTTGCACCTGGTAAAAATCGGCCAGCAAGAAGTAAAAACGGTCGGTTTCCCGGGCCGTCACGCGCAGATCGGCCTCGGCCTGCACCGTAACCCGGTTACTGAATTGACTGGGGACGATCTGCAGCTGGTAACCGGTGAAACTGACCGTGGCCTGCCCGGCCAGCCAATCGAGGTCCGGGATGGGCGCGGCCGCCAGCGCCACGCCGCTGCCGATCCCCAGCAAGGCAATGAGCGTCCATAGACACTCGAAGATGGGTCGCCTGAGCCGTCCGCCCCAGTGGATTGGCTTCATTGCCGCCCCGCTCGCTGTCGCCGCACTTCATAGAGGACGATTCCGGTCGCTACGGCGACGTTTAACGAATTAATCTGTCCCCACATCGGCAGACGGACGATCTGATCGCAATGTTCAGCCAAAAGGCGCGAAATTCCCTTGCCTTCCCCGCCCAGCACCAGTCCCAGCGGCCCGGTCAGGTCGGCCTGCTGGAATTCCAGCTTGCCGTCCATCTCCGCCCCGGTGAACCAGATACCCGCTTGCTTGAGCTCTTCCACCGTCTTGGTCAGATTGGTCACCCGGGCCACCGGCACGTACTCGATGGCCCCGGCCGAAGCCCGGGAGACCGCCACCGAAAGGCCGGCGGAACGCCGCTCCGGAATGACGATGCCGTGCACGCCAGCGGCCTCCGCCGTCCGGATGATCGAGCCCAGGTTCTGCGGATCCTCCACCCCGTCCAGAAACAGCAGGAATGGCGGTTCCTTTTTTTCGGCCGCCCGGGCCAGAATCTGATCCAGGGTGGCATACTGCCATTCGGCGGCCACCGCGATGATGCCCTGATGGTTCCGGGTCTGAGCCATCCGGTTGAGCGCCGGGATGTCCACCGGGTGCAGCGGAATCCGCCGGCTCTCCGCCAGCCCCAGGATCTCCCGGAGCGGCCCGTTCGGGGTCTCGTTTTTCTGAAGGTATATTTTGGTGATCGCGTGTCCGGCCCGGAGTGCCTCCAGCACCGGATTTCTTCCCTCAATCTGCTCGGCCATGTCATTCTTCCTTTATGTAAAATATCGTCGCTCATTCGGGTGCGGAGCAAACCCGTTCGTTTATTCCCTGGGCTTTAGTAGCTCCGCCAGGACCGGGGCCCGGCCGCAGCTCATTTTCCCCTCGCGGCAGTAGCCGCGGGTCTCGCAGGACGGGCCGGAGATCGTAAAGAGCAGCGGCGCGGCCTGCCGCAGTTCTGCCCGCATCGCCAGGGCCAGCGCCCGGATCTCCCACTGGGCCCGGTTGCAGCTGCGGATCTCCAGAAAATTTTGCAGGCTCCGGGCATTCATCGTGACCATGATCTTGGTCTCGCAGGCGTTGGGCAACAGGAAGCGGGCGTCCTCGGCCGGGATCCCGGCCGCCAGCAATTCCTGATAGGCGGTCCGGATCTGGGCCACCGCCGCCTCGAAAGTCGCCCGGGCCCGCGGATCCTTGGCCACCGTGGGCGGCATGATCGCCTCGAAGCCGCTGTTCTTCACATAGCGCTGCGACTGCTGCGAGAACGAGGCGATCCTGTGCCGCACCAGCTGGTGGGTGAGCGCCCGGCTGACCCCTTCGATACCAAAGGAGAAACTGACATGCTCGATCGGCGAATCGTGCCCGCTCTCGCGGAGCTGTCCCAACAGTTTTTCCATCCGTTCCGGCGTCAGCTGCTCCAACAGCTGATCCACGCCAACCGGCGAATAGCAAAGCCGGGCCGCGGCCGCCACCAGGCGATCCGGCTCCGGGGTATATGCCAACAGTTTAACTTTTAACATGAGTCTCTCCTTCGGGCGGCGCGTCGATCAACGCCAGGATCTCCTGCAACCGGTCCAGACTGCCGCTCAGATACAAATAACCCAATAACGCCTCAAAGGCGGTGCTGTAACGATAGGTGATCACGTCGCTGCCCGAAGGCACGTGGCCGCTTTTGACATTGCGGCCGCGCCGCACGATCTCCTGCTCCTTCTCGCTCAACCGCGGCTCGAGCCGCCGCACCAGTTCGGCCTGGAACCCGGCCCGCACCCGGACGATGGCCGCCCGGTGCAACTGCTTGGTCCGCGCCGTGCCGCCGCTCACCAGCTGGTGCCGGATGAACAGCTCATACACGGCGTCGCCGATATAAGCCCAGACCGCCGGCGACAGCTCATCGGGATTCACCGGCGCCAAATCGGGAAATTTCAGATCGATCATCGGAACCGCCTGTCCATTTTTTCGTCATAGCAAAAATTCGCCCTCAAAATTGGGATTTCCTCCCCGGCCGATCGCTTTTCATGATTATTTCAACGTGAGTTCGAGGTTAGGGTTCCCCGATTCGGCCGATGATCCGCCCCGTTGAACGGTTTTTTTCGCAAAAAATGCAGGCCGCCGGAAGCGCAGCCTTTTGGGGCCGATATTTTGGGGCGGTTTATAAAATTCCACGCCGATCTTGAGTAAAAGACTTTTTCACAGCGCTTCCAAAAGCCATGGGATAAACCCCGGCCGGATGCGAGGCTGTTGAGAAGCAAGCCAGGATTTATGACCGGGATCGAAGCCGTGGCCGGGCCAGGCGGAGACTCGCTACTTTCAGCCCCGGCTCATTCCGGTGACTCCCTTATCCCCAAAAGATCGATCTTTTGTGAATAAAGATCTTCCTTTTGTTAGTAAAGATCTGTCTGCAATGATTCCAGATCGATCTTTTGTGGATAAAGATCTTCCTTTTGTTAATAAAGATCGATCTTCTGTGGATCAAGATCGATCTTTTGTGAATAAAGATCTGTCTGCGATGATTCCAGATCGATCTTTTGTGGATAAAGATCGATCTTTTGTTAATAAAGATCTAACTTTTGTGCTTCAAGAGCTTCCCGCTACGAATCATGCGCTTCTTATGGCCAAATGAACTGTGGCGATGACTGCCGGAGTTGTTTCAGTAACGAAATAAGCTCCGGCGGCAATCGCCGGAGCTGTTTGCGAAACGAAACAGCCGTCGACAACGGCCTGGATCAGGGCTGCGCCAGTTCTTTCAGCCGCCGCAGCTCCCGGGCCGTCTCCTGATACTCCCGTTCCAGTTCCTCGCGTTGCCCGCCGGGCGCCGTCCCCAGTTCCCCGGCCAGCCGCGCCAGCCTGTTCTCGAGCAGCAGCCGCTGTTCCGGGTCCAGGGAGCGCGGACGGTCCCGCTCCGCCCGGTACTCCCGGAAACTTCCCGGAAAGACGGTCAGTTTCCCCTGGGCCAGCTGCCAGACCTCAGTGGCCAGCTTATCCAGGAAGTAGCGGTCGTGCGAGACAAAGAGCAACGTCCCGGCGTAATCGGCCAGGGCTTCCTCCACCGCCTCCCGCGAGACCAGATCCAGATGGTTGGTGGGTTCATCGAGCAGCAGCAGGTTGCAACCGGCCAGGATCAGCTTGGCGAGGCTGACCCGCACCCGTTCGCCCCGGCTCAGGACGGCGATGGGCTTGTAGACGTCATCGCCCCGGAAATCCAGGCAAGCCAGGAGATTGCGGGCTGCGGCCCGGTCGGACTGGATCGCGTCGACCTCGGCCAGGATCGTGTTCCCCTCCCGGAGCATATTCAGCTCCTGATCGATCACGCCCAGCCGGACCGTTGGCGCGATCCGAAGCTGCCCGGCATCGGCGCAAAGATCGCCGGCGATCAGCCGCAACAGCGTGGTCTTGCCGGCGCCGTTCTCCCCGATCAGGGCAATCCGCCGTTGGCGGCGAATCAACAGATCGACCCCGGCCAGGATGGTTTGGTCCCCGAATTCCTTGCGGAGGCCCCGCCCCTCGACCAACACCTGAGAGAGCGCGGCCGACTTTTCGCCCAGTTCCAGCTGGAGCCGGGCCGCGACCTGGGACCGTTCCTTGGGTTCCAGCTGCTGCAGGCGTTTCTGGATGGCCTTGGCGTTGCGGGCCATTTTTTTGGACTTGCCGGCGTAAAAATCGGTCGGCCCCTTGGCCACCACCCCATCGCGGTGGACGCGTTTCTCGACCATCCGGCCGGCTTCCGCCATCTTGCGGCGGTAGGCCTCCTCCAGCCGCTGTTTCTCCTGGCGGTAGGCTTGGTAGGCCTGATCGGCCTGTTCCCGCTGCAGTTGCTTTTGGGCGGCATAGGCCGAATAGTTGCCGCTATAGCGGCGGAGCTTCCCTTGCTCCAGCTCAATGACGGCCGCGGCCACCTGGTCCAGGAAATAGCGGTCATGGGAGATGGCCAGGACAATGCCTGAAAATTGGCGGACCCGCTCCACCAGCCACTCCAGGCCTGGCAGATCCAGGTGATTAGTGGGTTCGTCCAAGAGCAGGATCTGCGGTTCCCCGGCCAGCAGCCGCGCCAGCCCGGCCCGGGTCTTTTCGCCGCCGCTAAGCTCGACGAACCGGGCTCGCAGCAACCGTTCCGGCAGCCCCGCCTGTTGAAGCAGCTTGGAGCGAGGGATCCCCGGCGCCGCCTCCTGCTCCAGATACTGCTCCAGCGTGCCGTCGAAATCCGCCGGCTGTTGCGGCAGATACCCCAGCCGCCCGGCCACCTGAAACGTCCCGCCGTCGGCCGGGATCTCGCCCCGCAGCAAACGGCAGAGCGTGGTCTTGCCGGCGCCGTTCCGGCCGACCAGACCGATCTTCAGCGGCGCACTGATTTCGAGACTGATATCGTCCAGGACCATGCGGTCCCCGTAACTTTTGGAAAGATGTTCAATCCGGATGCTAATCATCGACACTCCTCCTCGCGTGAAAAAGTGAAAAAATGAACGCAAAAAAGCCATGGCAAGATTATCTTCCCATGGCCCATCTTCGAGCGGAGTATCGGTTTGAAAAGGCAGAACAATCAAAAGCCTTCCCCAGCCGTTCGGGAATGCATCTAACCAGGCTCTATGCAGCTCGGTCAGATATTGCGCATGGCCTTGGATTGTACCAACCTTTCTTTCAGAATAGTTTTATTGTAAACTACTTTCCCGAAAAATTCAAGCGAAAGAATAGTAATTCATAATTTCTCGGACCTGCAGATTGACCGGAGGTTGCGGCCGCGGCTGATCTCCTCCAGTGCCCGCAGGATCCGGTAAGCGTGCCGATAATCGGTCGGGCTGAACCCCAGGGACTGAGCGTTAGAGAAGCAGACGCGCTACCCGACATGCAAAGCCGCCATCCGAGAATCCGGCACGGGATCGTAAAAAATCGCACAAACGAGCCTTGGCAACCTTAGGATTGTCAAGGCTCAAGGGAGGGAGATTGTCCGGTGTCATCCTAAAATCGCGTCTGACTTTAGCCGGGCTTGCCTGAATTCTAAGGGTCGCTCCGCCTTGGGAACGGAGCTCGCCATATCTACATCTACTAAAGTACCACGGCCTGTTCCTGGGCACGCAAGCACAGTTCGGCCGCTTTGAAGGCGTGTTCCTGGGTCATGGCTTTCTCGGTGCGGTTCAGGCAATCCAGGATCAATTCGCCAAAGAACGGATAGCCCACTTGACCATGGACCGGAAAATGATACTCTTTCTGCTGGTCGACCAGGTAAACATGATCCCCTTGGGCATCGCGGGCGATATCCACATATTTCCGCAGTTCGATGTAGCCTTTGGTGCCGAGGATGATGGTCCGGCCGTCGCCCCAGGTGCCGAGGCCGTCCGGCGTGAACCAGTCGACCCGGAAATAATTGGTGGTGCCATTCTCCCCCACCAGCATCGCCTCGCCGAAATCTTCGAGCTCCGGATATTCGGGGTGAGCATGATTGGCCACCTGGCTGCGGACGACCGTGGCGTCCTTGGCGTCGGCGAAAAACAAATATTGCTCGATCTGGTGGCTCCCGATGTCGCAAAGAATGCCGCCGTAATGTTCGCGCTCGAAGAACCATTGCGGCCGGGAAGGAGCGTTCAGGCGGTGGGGCCCCAGGCCAATCACCTGGGTAACCCGGCCGATGGCGCCGTCCTTGATCAATTGGCCGGCGTAAACGGCGCTCTCCACGTGAAGCCGCTCGCTGTAATACACCGCATATTTCAAACCGGTCTGCTGCACTTTGGCCTTGGCCTGCTGCAACTGTTCCATGGTCGTAAAGGGCGCCTTATCGGTGAAATAATCCTTGCCGTGATCCATGACCTTCAGGCCCAGGGCGCCCCGTTTGGAGGTCACCGCCGCGCCGGCCACCAGCCGTACCGACCGGTCTTCGAAGATCTCCGCCTCGCTGGCCGCCTTGACACCGGGAAAGGCCTGGCAAAACTTCTCTACCTTGGCGGGATCGGGGTCGTAAACGTATTTTAAAACGCCGCCCGCCTCGGTCAAACCATTGCACATGCCATAAATATGCCCGTGGTCCAGGGCCATGGCGGCAAAGACAAATTCCCCGCGCTCACAAACGGGTTGCGGCTTCCCTTTGGGAGCATAATTCATTCCATCGGCATTCGCCATCACGCATTACCTCCGAATCATTTCTTATAATCGCTACCGACCGAGATTTTCTCGTCGGTAAAGTTCTCGATGGACGTTTTCTTCTCATAGAAGTGGATTGCGTTGGCCAGGATCCCCGTGGTTGTATAGAACGGATCGTCTTTGGCCAAAGGCAGTTTTACGGCCTTACCGGTGCTGCCGGCCTTGTAAATGGCGGTGATGATCTCCAAGGTGGCCTTGCCGTCTTTGCCTTGGATCATGGGTTCGGTCTTATTCTCCAGCGCGGTCAACACATTTTCGATCTGTCCGGTATGGGCAGTGTAGGGCACCTCGGGCAGACTGTCGTAATACGCTTGAATCTCCGCTTCGACCTCTTTATCCTCTTCGGGGAAGCCGTTGCTCTTGGAACGGGAGGCATACAATTCCCACGGAGCGGAGATCCGGGCTTTTTTGCCCTGGAAGATCAGCTGCTGCTTCTCGCCGTGATGAACCACGGAGCTGGTAATCTGGCCCAAAGCGCCATTGGCATATTTCAAGATCGCCACCGACAGGTCTTCCACCTCGGCGTTGTCATGCGAAGTGTTGCCGAGCACCGCCGTGATCTCTTGCGGCAATCCCATCATCCAACTGAGCATGTCGATATGGTGCACGGCATGATTCAGGGTGCAGCCGCCGCCTTCCTTCTCCCAGGTGCCCCGCCACCACAAATCGTAATAACAATGGCCGCGCCACCAGAACGAATCCACTTGCGCATGGACCAAATCGCCGATCAGGCCGGAATCCAGCGTCTTCTTGAGCTTCATGATCGGGGTCCGGAAACGGTTTTGAGCGATCACCGATAAGGTCTTTTTGCTCTCCTGCTGCGCTTGGATGATCGCATCGCATTCCTCGAGCGAGGCTGCCATCGGTTTTTCGAGAATGACGTTTTTGCCGGCTTTCAGGAAATTAATCGTAATTTCCTTGTGCGTGTAAGGAGGAGTACAAACGCTGACCAAGTCAATATCGTCCCGATTCAGCAGCGCCTCGTGGGCATCGAAGACCTCCGCGTCCAGTCCGAATTCCTCCGCCCTTTTCTCGGCCTTTTCCGGATAAATATCCACCAGCGCCACGATTTTGCACCGTTCGGGAAACGCGAGATACGCCGATATATGCTGGCCGGATATATTGCCGCAACCAATCACCGCTACTCTAAGCATGATTATCCTCTCCTTATCGTTTTGTTATCCTTTCAACCCGGTCATGGCAATTCCTTCTACGAAAAATCGTTGCGCGGAAAGAAATGCTACGACCATGGGCAACAGCGAGAGCGTTGCCGCGGTCATCAGCAGGTTCCATTGCACATCCACGTCGCCGCGGAAAATCGCCAATCCCAGCGTCAATGTCCGGTTCTGCTCCGAGTTCAGGAAAACCATCGGGTATAAGAAATCGTTCCATTGGGTCATCATGGTGAAGATCGCCAGCGTCGCCAGGGCCGGTTTGGCCAGCGGAATGATGATCAGGCTGAAGCGGCGGAAGAATCCACAGCCATCGATGATCGCCGCCTCTTCCAGTTCGTGGGGGATGGTCAGGAAAAACTGCCGCAGCAAAAAGGTCCCATAGGCACTGAACATGCCCGGCAGGATTAACGACAGATGATTGTCGAGCAAGCCCAGCCATTTCATCAGGATAAAGGTAGGAATCAAAGTTACCTGACGGGGCACCATCAAGGTCGCCAAATAACCCATGAAGATTTGGTCCCGTCCCGGGAAGCGGAGCCGCGCAAAAGAATACGCCGCGACCGCACAGGTTATGACCGTTCCCAATACCGAAAAGAAGGTGATTTTGAGAGTGTTCAAAAAATAAATGTGAAACGGTACTACTTTAAAGACTTGAAGATAATTGCCGAACATCCAATGTTTGGGAATTAGGCTATAGGGATCGGTAAAAATTTCGCTATAGGTTTTCAATGAAGCTCCGACCGCCCAAATGAACGGGATGATCATAATCAGCGAACCGATTCCCAAGACAAGATAGGCGATGATTTTTCTCAATAAAGCCAACTGCTGTCGCGCATCGTATTGGGCGGGAGTTACTGTTTTAACTGCCACGGTGTCAGCACCTCACTCAGGTTAATGATAATTTATTAATAATGAACCCATCTTTTGGATGAGACCGTTTGCACGATGGTTAAAATCAGGACGATTCCGAAAAGAATATAAGCGATTGCCGAGGCATAACCCATCCGGAAAAACTGGAAGGCATGTTGGTAAATGAGCATTACCAGAGTATTGGTGGAGTTCGCCGGTCCACCGTTGGTCATCACCGTCGTAACGTCAAACACCTGAAAAGAACCGATCATCGAAGTTACCGTGACAAAGAAAGTGGTCGGCGAGACCATCGGCCAAGTCACGTTCCAAAACATCTGCCAGGCGTTGGCCCCGTCGATTTTGGCGGCTTCGTACATCTCCGCCGGGACGCCTTGCAATCCGGCCAGGAAGATCACCATGTTCAAGCCGATGTTCCGCCAGACCGCCACCATGATGACACTGGGCATCGCCCATAGCGGTGAATTAATCCAGGGAAAAGGTCCTAATTTAATGAAGCTCAACGCGTGATTGATCAGACCGGTTTGGAAATCGAACAGCCATTGCCAGATCAAGGCGATGGAAACCACCGAACAGATCGTCGGTAAAAAGAAAGCGGCCCGGAAAAAATTGATCCCGCGAATTTTCTGATTCAAAAAAATGGCCAACACGAGCGATAGTCCGATACTCAGCGGCACGCTGCAAATCGAGAAATAAAACGTATTCCATAGCGTCTGCCAGAAAAGATTATCCGTCAACAGCATTTGATAGTTTTTAGCGCCGATGAAAGCCGGCGGCGTCAGCAGGTTCCAGTCGTTAAAACTGACCCATAACGAAGCGACAACCGGAAATACGAAGAATAGCAAAAAGCCAATTAAATTCGGAGTCAAAAACAGGTAGCCGGCAATTGTTTCTTGAGCGGCGGGCGTTTTAGATTTCATAACGATTAACCTCCGTTACAATCAAATGTCCAAGATTTGAAGGACTCGGGTTACAGGAGGGGGTTAGACCCCTCCTGTAACTGTCTATGTTGCAATAAGGGATTCTTCCCAACCACGCCTTGGGGATGGAAAGAGGGATTCATTCCGTCACGTGCTGCCGGTCAAAGACGTTAACGCCGGTGATTGTGACCAACATCATCATCTTCGTTGCCGACCGGATCAGTTCCCGGTACGGGTCAAGATTTCTTTGATCTTCGGAGCGGCCCCTTTCATGGCGGCTTGCGCCGAGATTTGACCGCTGAATACCTTCTGGAGTTCCGGAATCAAGAGTCCCTGGACCTCCAGCCAGCCCGTGCGCAGCGGCAAGGGGTGAGAATACTTGGCGCTGGAGATAGTCTTGACGGATTCGGACACGTTCTTCGGATATTTATTGGGGTCGGCATACAGCTTCCACAATTCGGCATCATCGATCGACGGCGGCACCCGTTTAGCCTTCATGTACAGGGTCTCGCCGGGTTGACCGGGCGCCCGCAGGAACTTCAGGAATTCCCACGCCGCTTCGGTGTTTTTGGTGGTGCGGCTCAGACCAACGGTATTCGATTTGATAATGGTCGTTTTGCTGTACTTGCCGCTGCCGGGGAAAGGATAAATCGAAAAAGCGAAATCATCGAATTGTTGCAACGACAACAATTCATTGGCGGAACCGATCCGCATCGCAACTTTGTTATTTACCTGCCAGCGGTTGATCACTTCCACTGAGGTCAATTGGGAAGGCTCGACGAAAATACCTTGTTTAATCAAGTCGGCGATTTCTTGAATCTTTTTGGTGCTAACCGGTTGATCCAAGGTAAACCGCTTGAGCGACTTGTCAAAAAGGTCGCCGCCGTTTAACCAGACAAACGGCAGGATGGCATAGAAATCGCCCGCGGCACTGCCGAAACCGCTGCCGAAACCGTATTGACGGTTGGCGCCTTCGCCTTTGGAGATCGCTTTACAATCCTTGACAAAATCGTTCCAGGTCCAGTCATACGAAGGCATCGCCAGACCGGCGTCTTTAAACATCTTGTTGTTCAAAATCATGAACATCGGAGCGGTGCCCCAAGGCAAACCGTAATAACGGCTCTTGTACATGCTGTCGGGCATGCCGCTCTGATAATAAGCGGCTAGGTTGACTTTGTCCCGTTTAATGAGCTTGGTGATGTCCATCAACGCATTGGAACGCATAAAATCGGCGAAGTAATAGTCGCCAATCCGCATTACATCGGGTGCCTGGCCGCCGGCCATCAAGGTCAGCAACTTCTGGTGATAATCACCCCAGGCGATCGCGACCGGATTCACTTTGATGTTGGGGTGAGCCTTTTCAAACTCATCGATGATATCTTTTTCCACCCCGATGGAGGTGGGATTTCCCCAAAACGCGTACTGGATCGTCACCGGTGCCGCGAATGCCGGGATAATCGCCAGGCACAGCACCACAATCAAAGCTAAGCTCCATACTATTTTTTTGAGCATCTTTTTTTAAAACTCCCTTCTCTTTACAAGAAATTTACGATCGAAGTCCCTTAGAATATCCGTACTTTTTATCTGGACCGGATAAACCGGACTGTCAAGCTTCTTTTGCAGCCAACCTCCTTTTTGGCATTAGAATAAAGATACCATTACAATTTGGTTATTTTTATTATAAAAGAATTGTTCTCCGGCAGTTAGTAACATTCTTTAGCTTATCTTGGACAATTTTTAGATGTCGATTTTTGTCAAATACTCTCGAAAAAAAACGGAAGCGCTAATCTTGTCGCGGCTGAATCCTCCAATAGGGTTATGCTTAAACGAAAGGGGGGAATCAACATTCCCCTCCTTGCCAATCAATGGCTACAACCAATCGGATTAAAGTCCAATATTTGTTATCCTATTACCTTAATTCGCGGTACGGGTCAGAATCTCCTTGATCTTCGGAGCAATGTCCTTCATGGCGGCCTGCGCCGAAATCTGGCCGCTGAATATCCGCTGGAACTCCGGGACCAATGCGCCTGAAATCTCCAGCCAGCCCGAACGCAGCGGCAACGGATGCGAATGCTTGTCGCTGGCGATGATTTGCGCCGATTCGGCCACATTCTTCGGATACTTGTTGGGATCGGCATACAGCTTCCACAACTCGGGATCATTGATAGACGGCGGCACCCGTTGCGCCTTCATGTATAAGGTCTCGCCGGGTTGGCCGGGCGCCCGCAGGAACTTCAGGAATTCCCAAGCGGCCTCCACGTTTTTGGAAGTGGGACTAATTCCCACGGTATTGGACTTGACGATCGTCGTTTTGGTGAACTTGCCGTTGCTCGGAAAGGGGTAAATCGAGAAGGCGAAACCCTCGAACTGTTGCAATGACAACAATTCAGCCGCGGAACCTCCCCGCATCGCGATTTTGTTATTAACCTGCCAGCGGTTGACCACTTCCGCGGAAGTCAATTGCGAGGGCTCGGCGAATAAGCCTTGTTTGACCAGATCGGCCACAGCCTGAATCTGTTTGATGCTCACCGGCTGATCCAAGGTAAACTGGGTGCGCGATTTATTGAAGAGGTCGCCGCCCGCCATCCAGACAAAAGGCAGAATTGAAACAAAATCTCCCGACGCGTAACCAAATCCCGCGCCGAAACCGTATTGGCGATTGGCGCCTTCGCCCTTCGACAACGCCTTGCAATCCTTGACGAATTCATCCCAGGTCCAATCCAAGGAAGGCATCGCCAAACCGGCGTCTTTAAACATCTTGTTGTTCAGGATCATGAATAAAGGAGCGGTCCCCCAGGGCAAACCGTAATAATGGCCTTTATACATGCTGTCCGGCAAGCCGTTTTGATAATAAGCGGCCATGTTAATTTTATCGCGCTTGATCAGTTTGGTAATATCCATCAACGCCTTGGAGTGCATGAAGTCGGCGAAGAAATAAGAGTCCAGCCGCATTACGTCCGGCGCCTGGCCGCCGGCCAGCATGGTCAACAACTTCTGATGGTAATCACCATAGGCGATCGCCACGGGGGTCACTTTGATGCTGGGGTGCGTCCTTTCAAACTCATCGATGATGTCTTTCTCCACTCCGATGGAGACGGGGTTGCCCCAGAACGCGTAACGGATCGTCACCGGCGCCGCAAAGGTCGGAATAACCACTATCCCCAAAACTAAAAGCAGCGTTAAACTCCATCCGAGCTTTTTAAGCATTCTTCATACTCCCCCTTTTATTTCAGACTTACGGGAACATTCTTAATCTTCATCTTGGTCTATACAGCGGGAAATTTTCGCACCACTCCTTTCGTTGCGCGAAGATAAAAAATAAGTTACGCTTTTGTAACTTTCATTATAAAAAATTTGTTCGCCGACCGGGTAGTGACATTCTTTAGCATATATTGGACGATTTTTAGATGCCATGGGCTAAAGTCTGTCGACTCGATGGCTGGCGTCGACAACTGAAGAATAGGCGGCGATGATCAAAAAGGAGGGGGATAAATCCCCCTCCTTACTCACTTTACTCGCTGTCGAGTTGCCCATTCTGGTTGCAAAGCGGGCAGAAACCATGTTCCATGATCACTTCGCGGTCCGTTCCAGAATCTCTTTAATCTTCGGAGCGATTCCCTTCATGGCTGCCTGCGCCGTAATCTGGCCGCTGAACACCTTCTGGAACTCCGGAACTAAGGTTCCCTGAACTTCCATCCAGCCGGAGCGCAACGGCAACGGATGCGAATGCTTGTCGCTGGCAATGATTTGCGCCGATTCGGCCACATTCTTCGGATACTTGTTGGGATCGGCATACAGCTTCCACAACTCGGGATCATTGATCGACGGTGGCACCCGTTGCGCCTTCATGTACAAGGTCTCGCCGGGTTGACCGGGCGCCCGCAGGAACTTCAGGAATTCCCAGGCCGCCTCGGTGTTTTTGGAGAGCGGGCTGATCCCGATGGTGTTGGATTTGACGATCGTGGTCTTGGTGTACCGGCCATTGACGGGGAACGGATAAATCGAGAAGGCGAAATCCGCGAACTGCTGCAACGACAACAACTCGGCCGCAGTGCCGAGCC
>JAEXFN010000030.1 GCA_023400055.1 Bacillota bacterium | reverse complement strand
AAGTGTGGTTCCTAATTACCTTACTATCCATGGGATGGTCAAAATCTCCATGCTCCACGGAGTTTTGACCATCCCATCATGATAAAGATTAGGAACCACTATCAAGGGCCGGCATGAGGCCCTGCGGTGGGGTAGGTCCACGGTGTTGGGGTTGACCGTTCAACCCCTGGACACTTCGCACAGGATTAAGGTGGATAGACAAGACTTTCTCCTACATAATACATCTTTCAGTCACTCAACATCGTTAACCGTGGGTTTTGTAAAAATCAGTTCTTTGACAAATTGGTCAAAGCTTCCGTTGCTCATGCCCCGCTTTTCTAGGAGCTAACTTGATAATCGCCAGCCAATGAATCCAGGGTAAATTTTTTCCAAAAATCTATTGCATTCATGGAACGCATATGATATTATTTAAATACAATGAATCGTTCATTTCGAGGAACGATTCCGGATGCCAGAACCGCCCGGCCGGGGGTCCCAAAGTCCAACCCAAAAATTCAAACCAAAACTGAAGGAGGACTTTCAATCATGAGCCTTTCTATCGCCGATCGGATCCGCCGTTCCCAAAACATGCTGGCCGGAATCGCCGCCAACGGCGAACGGCTGGCCAAACGCGGCCTGGACACCCAGTTTCTGACGGACTATCATCAACAATTCACGAGCGCCGTCGATCTCGACAACGAACACGAGGCAGCCAAGGCCCGGATGAAGGAGAAGACGGCCGCCTTCCGCGCCGAGTTGACAAAGACCGACGCTTATTACAGCGAAGCCCGCAAACTGGTCAAGCTGGAAATCCCGCAGGATTCATGGCAGGAGTTCGGCATCGACGACATCCGCTGAAAATTGCCCTAAACCGCCCCTATTCAACCGCATTTGCGCAAAAAGGACTGGGAAACTCCGGTCCTTTTTGTCGCGAGGACTTGGCTCCCTTTCCCCCAGCCAGCGCGAAACCGTGAAACAGCGGGCAGGATAAATGCGATCGACCTAATCTCATCGCCGCTGGTGAGCGCATATCATAATCCATCACCGCGAAACCTAACCCAACGTGGCAGGTCGGACGGTAAAAAGGAGGATTGAGCGTGAAAGGTGTTATTTTGGCCGGAGGAACCGGAAGCCGTCTTTTTCCGTTGACCCGATACACCAACAAACATCTTTTACCGGTCGGCAAGTATCCGATGATCTGTTACCCGGTGGAACGTCTGAAGCAAGCCGGGATTACTCAGATCATGATCGTAACCAGCCGCAATTATATCGGACAAGTGATCGAACTGCTCGGCAGCGGCGCGGAATGGGGATTGAAATTCACGTATCAGGTTCAGGATCAGGCCGGAGGGATCGCCGCCGCGCTGCTGCTGGCGGAAGAGTTCGCGGCCGGGGAACGGTTGGCGGTGCTGCTGGGGGATAATCTTTTTGAAGCGGATCTCCGCCCCTATCTCGAAAAATTCCTGCAGCAACCCTCGGGAATGAAAATCCTGCTGAAAGAGGTCGATGATCCGCACGGTTACGGAATCGCCGAACTGCAAAACGGCCGGGTGGTCGGGATCGAGGAGAAACCGAGTTTTCCCAAGTCGCGGCTATGCGTGACCGGGATTTACTTCTACGATTCCCGCGTCTTTGACATCATTAAACAACTCAAACCTTCGGGCCGCGGCGAACTGGAGATCACCGACGTCAACCGGGCTTATCTGGAACAAGGGGACCTGAGTTATGACATCCTGGAAGGCTGGTGGATCGATGCCGGGACCTTCCGCTCGTTGGAACTGGCCAACAAGTATGCGCGAGACTTGACGCTGAATCTCTGGTGAGTTTTTTAAGGATTACAACTGTTGACCAACGGGAGAATGGGCCGGGCGCTCTGCCGGCCGGTTTGCCGTTGTCTGTTCCCATAACGGTTGCCATGGCGGAGCCGTCAAAGCGATCATCAACTCCAAGCAATGCTCGACGAGAGCGGTGATCTCGCCATAGCCAAGCGCCTCGTCGGGGGAAAGTTTTTCGATGATGAACCCAAGTTTAAACCGCAGTTCCCAGCCGGCGTTGGTTAAGTATTGGGCCGCTGTCGCGACTTGGGGGAGGGGGCAGGAATGCTTTTCGGCTTCCTCAACCAAGCGGCAGCAGCAGCGCAAGGCGTTTCCGGGCTGGCGCTCTTCGACCGCTTCCAGGATGGCCAGCAACAGGAGGAAGGACGCCAGCGGCCATTCCCGTTGCGCCAGCAATGAACCGCTCAGCCGCTCTTTGATGGAAAGCGGGGCGAACCGGGCCAGATCGCTCCAACGGAACGGAGCGCCTTGCCGTTTGAGATCGAGCCAGCCGATGAACGGTCCGAGGAATTGGGGGGCGGCTTTTAAGGCCTGAAGATACTCGCGGCCGGCCGCGCGGGACAAACCCAGTCTGTGCAACAGTTCTCCCTTTACCGTATGAAAGGAATGGCTTGAGGCCAATCCGGTCCCGGCGGCGCGCTCCAGATGCGCTTCGGCTGGTGCGAGTTCTCCCGCGGTAAGTTCGGACAGGCCGGCCAACCAGTGCAAATCGGGATCATCCGGCAGTAGCCGCAGCGCCTGCTCGAGAAATTCCGTTAACCGCGTTCCGGCGGCGGTTTGAAAAAGGCCGCTGCCCAGAGCGATCAAAAGATCGTGAAGATATCCTTCGTCACCGTTGAGCAAAGCCAATGCCCGCTCCAAAAGGGGGATCCCCTTTTCCGGCTGTTGCATTTGGAAATATTCCAACCCCAGGCTATAGAGGAGAAACGGCTGATGGGGGTCGCACCTCAAGGCGCGCTCGATCAGTGCGATGTTACGGCTGGATTTGTGCTGACGTTCCAATGCCTCGGGAAGATACCCATGGTGAGTGATATGCAAAATCGCGGGAGCATGCCTCAGAACGGAACCGTGCGTGCCGCGCAGAATCGAGCCGGCCACCTGTTCGTGGATAATGCCGGCAAAGCGGTAGTCCGGCTTGTTGCGGAATAGCCGGACCACTTCGTCGACCGCTTCCGTGCCATCCGCCAGGCGGCTGAAGATGGTCAGATAATATCCCTCGACCTCCGGAGGCGCTAATAAAGCCCGAAAATCCTCCGCCGGGATGGGAGACAGCATCTCATCGGCGTCCAGCACCAGGAGCCAGGTTCCGGTCGCTTGATCCAGCGCGAAATTGCGGGCCGCTGCAAAGTCGTCGCGCCATTCCCAATCGAAAATCCGGGCCCCGGCCGCGGCGGCCATCTCCCGGGTATTGTCGCTGGACCCGGTGTCGACCACGATCATCTCCGCCACCAGATGGCCGACGCTATTCAGGCAATCCCTGAGAACCGGGGCTTCGTTTTTCACAATCAGGCACAGACTTACCGTTTCCGTCGTCATCCGCAGAGACTCCTCTGTATTCAGTTGGTCTTCGGGTCGCCGTCGGGAATCGAAAATGGCGATCGTTTCCTATGGCGAATCGGTCATGATAGCGCATCCCAAGCGGGCTTGGTAGATTTTCATCCAGCTTACGGCTTTTTCGCGGAAATAAGCCGCCAGCGCTTCGGCCCCGACCGGGGTCAACCGCACCAGCAACCCCCATATGTGCGCCAAAAGTTCTTCATAGGGCGTGGGTTGAACTGTAACTGGCGCGAACCGGGTCCGCAAGCAGTTGTCGATCAGCGCGAGCAGCGTGGCGAGGACCGGCGCGACCGCCGGAGGTTCCGGATGGCAGCCAATCCGGCCCTTTTCGATCCAGTGGAGCAGATTCAGCAAGGCGATGGCCTGGGGTCGGGCGGACGGGTCCTGCCACAGCCGCAACGCCCAATGTCTGGCTTCGGTCCCATTGCCGGTCAAAAGAAGGGCGCTGATTTGGTCCACTCGCGACGACACGGAGAGCATGGCGCCGGACTGAATGATCCCATCCAGCTCCGCCAGCGCGGCGCGGGGCCGGCCGGAATAAACCAGCCAGCGCAGACACTGTTCCGTGGCGATTTTGGCGCGGACTGCCGGTCGGGTCAGGCATTGAGCGGCAAGATCGGCATAACCCGCTTCGAAAAATAACTCCGCCAAGACCGGGCCGCGCT
This sequence comes from Bacillota bacterium, assembly GCA_023400055.1. Lineage (GTDB taxonomy): Bacteria > Bacillota > UBA4882 > UBA8346 > UBA8346 > Hydrogenispora. The sequence goes on along the minus strand of JAEXFN010000030.1, from coordinate 39,025 downwards.
GCCCGTCGGCCAGATCGCCGCTCGCTTCGAAAGCGGCGTGACAGGCCGGCGCGCCCGCTTCGGCCAAAACTCCCAGGAATAGCGGGACGATGGGAAAGACGACTTCCGGCCGATCCTCCAGCGCCCGGCGATACCACTGACCGGCCTCGCCCCGCCGGCCCATTTGGTCGTGGCAATGCCCGATATGGTAAAACGCCATAAAACCGGCGCTGCCTTCGGTGTGAAAATGCAGCGGCGGAGGCGCGCCGCACTCCAATGCTTTTGTAAACCGGGCGATAGCCGCTTGATAGGTCTTACTCATCTCCAGCAGGATGCCGCCGTCGAACCACAGATCGGCATAGTCGGGATAACGCCCGAGTTCCGCATCGCAGACGGCCAGGGCTTCATCCAAACGGCCCAACGTTCTCAGGGCGTTGAGACAATAATGAACCGCGGGCAAGCGAAAGAGCAGTTGGTCGTCGCCGAGGGTTTGGCGGGCATAATCCAGCAGGGGCAAGGCGCGGGCGGCCCGCCCGAGCCCCAGCCATTCCAACCCGAGATAATATTGGAGAAACGGGTTTTGCGGATCGGATCGCAGTTTTTGCTGAAGCAGGCTCAGGTTCCGGCCGCGTTTGCGTCGCCGCTCCCGTTCGGGGATGAAGTGGTGCTTGATCACCGGCCGGTCGCTCACGCCGACCTTCAAGGGGTCGCGGATCCGTACTTGTTCGTGGATGGACCCCTGGAAGCGGTATTCCGGACTGTTTTTAAAGAGCCGCAGCACGTGATGGACTTGATAGCCGGCCGTGGTTTCATGGTAATAATGGAGCGGCAGAAGATAGGCTTCAAACCGGCCGGGATCCCGGCGCAATAAAGCGGTCCAATTTTCGGTGCCGGCCTCCAGGGATTCGTCGGCGTCCAGCGAGAGAATCCAATCGCCGTTCGCCCGGTCCAGGCCATAATTCCGGGCGGCGCTGAAATCCTGCCGCCAGGGATATTCGAAGACCCGGTCGGTGAAGCGCCGGGCCACGCCAACCGTGCCGTCGCGGGAACCGGTGTCGACGATCACGATTTCATCGGCCTGCCTGGCGAGACTGTCCAGACAGCGCGCCAGATTGGCCTCTTCATCCCGGACGATTAGCACCGCGGAGAGGAGGGGCTTCATTGCGAGGAAGCCTCTTGCAACAATTTTTGGAGCGCAGTGACCTCCGGGAATTGTCCGACGGCTTCTTCCAGCAATTGGTGACGGATCCGCTCGTAATGCCGGATCAACGCCACATAAAAACGGGGTTGCTTGGGATCCAAGGCCAACGCCTCGCGGTAAAGGCTTTCAGCGCGAATGGTGTTGCCGCGTTCCCGTTCCGCCTCCGCCAATTCGTAGAGGACATCGGCGGAGCGGGGTTGATTCTCCAAATGGAACCGGTAGTACTGGCAGGCCTGCTCCAGATGACCGTAATGCTGAAAAATCCTGCCGATGGCCGCGGCGTTGGCGGATAGGATCGCGGGCTCCAACTGATCGACCAGTGCATCGGCCAGCGCGAGTTGACCAAGGGCCACGGTGCGCCGGAAGATATCCAGAAAAAGGGCTACCCCGTCCGGGCCCAAATCAGCCTTCCCGGCCGGCGGAGCTTTTTTCGGCTGGGCGGCGGAGGCCGCTCCTTTCAAGAGGCGTCCGGCCCAGACCAAGAAGAGCGGTCGTCCTCCCGCGTCGGCGATCTCCGCCGCTTTGGCCGGCTCGGCCTTGAGCAACAGTTTGAGGACGGCGGCGGTATCGCTGGCGAGATTGAGCGTAAAAAGCTTTTTCGCCAGAGCCCGGGTCTTGCGGCGGTTGCCCTGAAACCAAAAACAAAGCAGTTGATTGAGGGTGGCCAAGAGATACAGCGGATCGTCCGGCGTGAAACTCTTAAGTAAGCCGATCGCTTCCAAAAAACGTTGCTGCTGGCAAAGGCAGATCGCCCGCCACAGTTTAATTTGATCCGTGGTTTCTATCCCGGCGCTGCCCTCATCGAAATAGTCCAGCGCCAACTGGTATCCGAATTCCTGGAGCAGGATCCGGCCCAGCCACAGTTTGGCCTGAGGCGTGCAGAAGTCGCAGACTTTTTCGAGGCATTGCCGGGCGTACGCCGGGTCTTGGTGCGGTTTGAGCAGCCGCACGATGCTTTGGAGCGCCGGTTCGAAATCGGCGTTGTCGGCGAGGCTCCGGATATCGTAACGCAAGGCCTCTTCAAAATTGAGAAAAGCCTCCGCCAACTGCCCCAATTGATAATAGGCGCGGAAACCGCGGCTACCGCTGAATGATGCATAATAACTGGGTTGTTCCGGAGTTGCCAGGGCCTTTTGGAAACACTGATAGGCCAGCGCATAATTCTTCTGCTCCAGCTGGCTCAAACCGCCGTAATAATAGAGATCGGCATAATCGGGAAAGAGATCCAGGCCCGCCTGGACCATCGCCAATGCTTGAGCGTGCTGCCCGGCTCCTTGGTAGGCCAGGACCAGGTAACGCATTAGTTTGGGCAAGTAGATGGTGCGGGGATCGATGCCGTCGGCGGCCCAAGCCAGTTCGGTGGCTGCTTCGGCGAAGCGTTCCGAACGGTAGAGTTCCACGCCGTAATGATAGCGGAGCAAGCGGTTCTGCGGATTCTTCTCAATTTCGGCGGAGATTAGGTTCAGATTGCGATTCTTTTTATCCTTGGCCGTAACCTCTCGGGTTAAATAACCGTAATGCCGGATGATCAGATCTTCGGCAATTTCATAGCGGGCCGTTTGGTTCCGCTCCAGGATCACTTCCAGGATCTGCTCGTGAATAGCGCTCCGGAAACGGTAGTCGGTCCGGTTGCGGAAGAGCCGGAATACCAGATCAGGGCAGGTCTCATTCCATTGCTCCTGACCCAGCAAATTAAGGATTTTGATGAAATAGCCTTCGACCGTTGTCCCGGCGGTTACGCGCCGCAATACCGCCTGGCTCTCCGGCGCCAGTTCCTCGTCGGCATCGAGAAAGAGGATCCAATCGCCGCTGGCATCCGCCAGCGAAGCGTTGCGGGCGTCGCTGAAATTGCCGTTCCATGGGAAGGAACGGACCCGGGCTCCGAATTCCTGAGCAATCGCGATGGTCCGATCGATGGAACCGGTATCCACCACGATAATTTCGTCAACCGCACCGGCCACGCTGTGCAGACAGCGAGGCAGGTTCTCGGCTTCGTTTTTGACGATCATGCACAGGCTGATGGTATTCATCGTCGGCTCGCTTCCGTAGTTTTTGAGAATCGTTTTTTATATGCGGCAGCCTTATTGTGCCGGTCTCGCTCAATGAAAATGACGGCCTTGACATTCTTCCATTCGGCATCGGTTTCAAAAAAGTCGTTGCGTATAGACCAATATATGTGGATTGACCGGGACCTTGTTACTGAAAGTTCCATATCCTATATTAACCGTAAGCATATACGGCGGTCATCCAAAATGAAAAGGAGGGCAGAATCATGCCTAACTATAAAATTTTTCAGGATAACCCCGATCAAGCGCGAATCAAGGTCTACGGCCAAAATAACATCGCTTTGAATACCGATGGCAACGGCAATGTTGGGATCACCGCCTCAACGGCGCTGCCGGTTACCGGTACAGTCGGCGTAACAGGCACTGTAGGGATCACTGCTACCGACCCCTTGCCAGTTACGGGTACGGTGGGGGTTACCGGTACAGTCAGCATAACTGCGTCTACCGCTCTACCCGTCACAGGTACTGTGGGAGTGACCACTGCCGATCCCCTGCCAGTCACGGGTACGGTAGGAGTCACCGGTACGGTTAGCGTAACTGCGTCGACCGCGCTGCCGGTCACCGGCACCGTGGGAATCGATGGTACGGTGAGTGTTACGACCGGCACAATATCGATTCAGGCGGTCACTACAGACGTTGCCGCCACTGCCAACGCTTATTCGAGTGTCACTGGGGATCCTGGCGACACCTATTCGGTTTTGGACTTGACAAAATACTCTCTTACGGCCGTAAATAATTCGACTGCCGACAACCAAGCCATCGTCAAGCTACAGATCAGCCCCGACGGGACCAACTGGACTGATGACACCAGCTACGTCACGTTGAATTCCGGTAGCATCTACGGTCTCGTCGCATCGACCTATATGAAATACGCCAGGGTTTATTATGCTGCAGTCAACGCCGCCAGCGCCGTAACGTTGAACTTTTACTTTCAAGGAACGACGTGATGAGGAAGGCTTTGGCCTTCCCCTCATGTCGGCGATTCTCTTCGCTTGAAAAAGGTGATGTTTCATGCCGGAAAGACATGGTTGCCGATGTGGCCAAGGAGATTTTTTGACAGTCCGGGCAATTGCCAAAAAAACCGCTCAAAAGCTCATTGGTGTTTCATTCCCGCTGAACTGTCCCAGCGAAGTTAAAGAGTTGTCTATCGTCCCAACCCGGACCGAAGCGACGATCGGAGCGGGTTTTTTAACAATAACCGGCATGATCTATCTGGAGGCAAGCTATATCCAGGCAAGCGGTAATTTGCGATATGGCGCGGCGGAGGAACCTTTCTCCATTCTGGTAACCGCTGCGGAATGCGACTGCGACTGCCAGGCGCGACCGGTCGTTCAGTGCCAGACGATTCATCACCGACTGGAGGAGAATATTCTCCAGGTGAACATCCTGATTTACTTGGCGGTTTTGCTCGTGAAGGAGGAATGGATCACGGAATCGCGGCACCATACAGCGGCTGAAGTGAAGATTAGCCGCCATCGCTATGTAAACCGGAATAGCTCCGTGGTCACTGCGGATACGGCAGCGGAAACATTGGTCGAATCCATGGCCGAATATAGCCAGCTGACCTATTGTGTGATCAACCGGAGCCCGCTGACCGGGGGACGGGTCTGGTTGGAGGTCAGTCCCAACGGCGCGGAATGGTGGCCGGATACGCTGGAGGTGTTAGTGGGTCCGGGGGAACAAAGCATATTGGTCCCGGAACATTTTATGGATTCGGTCCGGTTGGGGTATCGTTCGGTTCAGACCGGCCAACCGGCCCATTTGGACATTTGGTTTATGGCCCAGGCTTGACGGTCTTTTACATTTCAATTGAAAGGATCGGGATACTCCGACCCGGGCCGGAGCGGAGGATGCGAATCGACATGGCTGCGGATTACTTGCGGGATATTTCAGCCTTTATACTTGGCGGCGGGTTTGTGGCATACTTCACGAAATACTTGTTTGACCGGTACCTCGCCATCGAGCTGGAAAAGCATAAAGGCGCTTTATCGCTGGAGCTGGAGCATTTCAAACATAATTTCGTGCTGGAAGTGGAACGGTTCAAGGAAAAGCTACATGAAAACGCGCTGGAACACGAGGTGAAGTTCAGCCGGCTGCATGAGGAACGGGCCCAGATCATCAAGGAGTTATTTCAGCGGATCTTAAAGCTCAGCGAGGATTTGCGCGATCAGACCATCGCTTTGAGCGTCCCCGGAAACGGCAATGACTTGAATGCGACCGAAATGGCTGAGACCGTTCAAAGCGGCGTAGTCTCCAACCGCGGCGAGAGCGATGATAACGGCAGTAACGGGGTAATGGTCATCGATATCGTCACCGACGAGTTGATCGATTTTTATAATTATTTTTCCGAGAAGAAGATTTATTTCAGCAACGAATTGACGGCACTGGTCGAACAACTTTTTGAGAAGTATCTCGGCCAGATCCAGTACTCCTTGAACCTACGCAGTTATGTTAAAAAATGCATCAGGGATGGCGCCGGTTTCTCCTGTGATCTGGACCGGATCACGGTGGACATTAATCAGACCGTCGACGTAATCAGCTATCTGGAGGAGCGCATTGTGAAAGAGTTCCAAGAACTGCTGGGCGTGAAATGAATTATAGTTCGGTCCAGGTAAAACCGAACGAAACGGTCGAAAGGGCCGAACAGTTCAACCTGAAATAAAGTTGGCGGTCCGCGGCGCCGGAGGGGACGACCAGTGATTCTGGGAATTGGATAGTGGAGGATGAGCCTTGACTTGCGTTGGGAAATACGGTGAGTCTGGCTTTCATCATGAAGCGGCACCTCCAGCAAGTTCTTTTTGCCTCCAGCATATGCCGCCAAAGATGATTTCGTTCGTTATCCGGGCCGGACCCGGAAGTATCGGGATTATCGGAAGCGGGGTTCTTCACAAAACAAATGAGTCAGCGCGCTTTCGCGGGGACAGCCAGCCATCCGCGGTAGTAAAGATAAAGCCCGATCGCCAAGTGGATGCCGAGCGACACCAGGAAAGTCAGGCCGAGGTCCCAGGAACGGTAAAACAACATCTGGTTTTTGATCATCAGATAATGAATGAAAGTGGCTCCGGCTGGCAACCCAATGATCAGCACCACCATCAGGAACACCTTTTTGTACTGGGTTAGCAGATGGCCGAAGATAATCTCTAGAGGAATCCAGGCGGCGGATAAGAAGAGCGGGATCCTTCCCCATATTAAAAAATCCGCTTGGCGAAAGGACCAAAGCCCGAGCAGATTTTGCATCACGTAGACGAGCAACAGCGCCAGAACGAATCCGCCAACCAGTCCTACCGGGAACAATTGCCGGATTTGTTTCCCGGGAACCAGCAGGAACATGATTAATACTCCCACCCCAAATAATAGCGGGCCGACCCAATAAGGTAAAATCAACCTGAACCACCTGCTATTCCATAAATAACGGTACTATTGTATCCAGGGCCGGGAATGCTATGTATCCGCGTATCCGCTTGCTGCATGGGTGCGATGTCCTAACGGTTGGGAGAGTTTGACCGCACTGCGGGAGAGCAGAGCAGGGAGTGGTCAGAAGTCTCCCGGCACGCGGGAAAGTTCGCCCGCGGGTTGGAAAGTCTGGCCGTGGTCTGGGCGAGTTTTCCCAAGCTCTGGGCGACAATTCCCGCCGAACGGCGAGGTCGACCGCGGTCTGGGGGATCGATCGCCCGGGCGGTGGCTCAGTTTTGAATACAGCCGGTCGACGATGTTTGCTGGCCGTAACCGTTCAACGGGCATTTTCTGAAGAAGCTTTGCATATTTTAGAATTTTTTGGAAATGAATTGTAGCGAAAGGAGTTACCGGATGTGCAAAAAGCTGGCGTTGAGCATGATATTTTTAACGATGTTACTGGTGCGGATTGGACCGGCCGCCGCGGCGCCGGACGTGGATGAATTGGCCGGAAGCGTCATCCGGCTGGTGTGTCTGGCGGCCAAAAGCACCTTTTCCGGTTCGGGATTCGCCATCGGCAGCCGGCCGGGGACCCCTTACATCGTGACCAACTATCATGTCGTTGCGCCAGCCCCCGGACGGGTGATGGTTTATTGTCCCGGCTCCAAAATGCTGCGTACCCGGGTGCTTGCGGCCTTTCCCCGGATCGATCTGGCCCTGCTCGAGCTGGTACAGCCGCTGGCAACGCTGAAACCTCTGGTTCTGGCGCCCCGCTCCCGGGTACATCTCGGCCAGAAGGTTTATGCGTTGGGCTTTCCGGAAGCCGCTGATGAATTGAGCGGGGGAATGGCGCTCAGCCGTCCCGAGGACGTCACCGTGACCGATGGCATCATCAGCCGGATCATCCAGCGCCAAGGGGTCCGTTATTACCAGACCAACGCCGACATCAATCACGGCAATTCCGGCGGCCCGCTGGTGGAAGAGAACGGCGCGGTAATTGGGATCAACGCCTTATCCATGGGCGATCTCCAGGCGCAGGGGATCAATGCCGCCATCCAAGTCGACGAGCTGATTCCGGAGCTGGAAAGACTGGGCATTCCTTTTGTGGTCCGTCATGACCGGATGGGAACGGCCAAGACGACGGTAGAGGCGCTGGCGGGAACCGGAGCGCGTAAGGAATCCTGGAACGCCGGGCCCATCTTTTACGCGGTTGCCGTTTTGCTCCTGTTGGGCTTTCTAAGCGGTCTGGCCTGGTTATGGCGCAATGGCCGGACGCATTCCTGGCAACCGTTGTCGCAATCGACGCAGGCGATGCCGGCGGTGGCCAGGCCGCTGCTACGGGCGGTGAGCGGACGGATGGCCGGCCAGGTGGCGACGCTGGCACCCGGGGAATGGCTCCTGATCGGCCGCGATCCCTATCGATGCCGGTTGGTTTTTCCGGCGGCGGACACCGATATCAGCCGTAAGCATTGCCGCATCGGGTATGACGCGGCGACGGGCCGGTTTCGTTTGGTGGATTGCGGCTCTTCCAACGGGACCTATCTGGCCTCGGGCGAGCGACTGGCGGCGGGTCGCGAGTATCTGCTGCAACCCGGGGAGCGTTTTTACTTAAGCAAAGCGGAGCATGGGTTCCTGGTGGAAATCGAATAATCCCTGTTCCTGTTTTTAATAAATGGTGCTGTACCGGCCGGGTCTTGGACCCGGTTTTTCGTTCGGATTTCGGGCGGCTTCCACCAAAAAGCGATGTTGCTTTTCCATCGGGTCCGCCAGAAGCCAATCCGTCTTTAAAAGGATTAGATGGCGCTGTTCTTGCTTCGAAGATCCTTTTAATTCCTCCCGGCTTTCGGACGGTGATCGCCGCGCTTTTGAAAAAATGGTTGTTACACCTTTGTCAGACAGGTATAATGAGAATGTTTGGCATGAATGTCCAAAACCGTCATGGCATTGGGATGTAAAAACGGACCACGGTAATGACAGTGGAAGGGCTTTATCGGATATTTGCACAGGCGACAGAAGGAGTTATCATTTTGGAACGGCGATTGTTTTTCCGGAGAAAGAACGGCGCGCCCAATGGCGAGCCGTTATGGCGCAAATGGCTTCCTGCAGGGGTGCTGATGCTGGTGGCGCTGCTGATCCGGTTGCCCTGGCTCTGGGAGGTGCCGCGCTTCATCGACGAACTGCGTGAAGTCGAGCTGGGTTTCAAGATCTATAAATTGCAAGCCTTGGCCTTACATAATGTGGCTCATGATATTGGGGCGTTCTATAATTATATTTTGGCGGCGCTGTTTGCCAGCTTCGGTCCCAACATTTATTGGCCTAGGCTGTTTATTGCCCTTACTTCGAGCGTGACGGTGTGGCTGCTTTATCGGCTGGGCCGAGAGCTTTACGGGCGAGCCGCCGGATGGCTGGCCGCGGGTCTGCTCTTGACCAACGGCATGCAGATCTTGGTGACCCATATGGCTTGGGCCAATTGCGCGACGCCGTTCTTTTTCAGTCTGGCTTTGTTGGGGACGGTCCGGGCCGAACAGCAGCGTAACGGGCAGGCGTTGTTCGGAGTGGGATTGCTATGGGGGTTGACCTTGCAGACCCATTCCTCGGTAGCAGTTTACATGGTGACCCTGGCCGCTTATTACGGCTGGCGGGAATGGCGTGGCCCGAAATTGTTCAGCCAGCGCGACTATTTGCGCGCAATTTGGGGTTTCGGGCTCGGCTATTGCAACATGATTCTCTATAACCTGATCACAGTCGGCGGGAGTTTGCGTTGGCTGCATAATAAGGGTTATACGCTGGAACAGCACCCGGGCCTGTTTTCTTATTTTAAGAATTTGGGAGCGCTCGTAACCGAATTGCTGCGGACTCTGGCTTCCAGTTATGCCGGGCACCGTTTTTTCTGGGAGTATCTCAATGAGCCTTTCTTCCTAATCTGCCTGGTAGCCTTGGGCGCGGGGCTTTATTTCGCCTGCCGCGACCGGCAGACATTGCCGGTCTGGCTGTTGGCCGGGGGCGCGTTGACCATTCCGTGGCTCAATCACCGCTATGATTTCTACATCGCAACCCGTTATATCGTGCCGTTGGTACTCTGCGCCATGTTGTTGATCGGTCATGGTTTGGTCCGGGGGGCGGGAGTCGTTTGCCGGAGAGCGCCGGCCTTGGGCCGCTTAAAAGCCGGGGCGGTTTTGGTTTGGTTGGTTTTGATTGCTTTGCCGCTGGCGCCGCTCTACCAATATTGTGCCGATCGCGCCGCGACCGATATGTCCAACCGCCTCAGTTTCGAGATCGTAAAGACGGCGCAGGCTTTGGCCCGGCAGTCTCCGCTTCTGGTGCTGTTGGACGCCAGAATGGGAATTGAGAATGATCCGCTGCCCACGCTCTTTACCATTAGCGGATTGGCCTACCAGTCGTTCAATACCCCCGATCGACCGCTGCAACGAAACAATTGGCGGAAGTTTATGCGAGAACAGGCCAACCGGCGGATCCTGGCGGTCTTGGCCGAACCGGCCTTTCATAAACTAAGGACATTGGTTCCGCTAACCGTTCTGCGCCGTTTTCGCATCCGACAGCTCCTGGGCACGCCGGCCAACCGTCGGGTTTATGAAGTATATTACTTGGCGACGTTACGAAAGTAGTTCGATGCATTTTAAGAACGACAGTGGCAACAATATTCCTACCCGCCTTGGAAAGGTCGGAAGCTGCGGCCCATCCGGCGTTCGCAGAAGGGCAGTTCTTTAATTTAACGCGTTGTGCCAGATGAACTTTGAAAATTGCCCGGGATGGCCGATGAGCCTATTCATGAAATAGCCAAGCCGATGCGCTAAGATTTTGGTTTGGATAGGGCAATAAAAAGCATTGGGATAAACTTTGTCCGAAGCTGAGGGGGGATTTGAGAGGCAATCCGAGATTTACGGCCATGGCACACCGTAAAGGCGGCGGGCGGAGGCGTTACGGTTTCATCCTGGATGATTCGCGTAATTCACTTATCCACAAAAGATCGATCTTATGTGAATAAAGATCTGTCTACGATAATTCCAGATCGATCTTTTGTGGATAAAGATCTTCCTTTTGTTAATAAAGATCGATCTTTTGTGAATAAAGATCGATCTGCGATGATTCCAGATTGATCTTTTGTGGATAAAGATCTTCCTTTTGTTAATAAAGATCGATCTTTTGTGAATAAAGATCGATCTGCGATGGTTCCAGATCGATCTTATGTGAATAAAGATCTTCCTTTTGTAGATCAAGAAGGATAGGTCCACCCTCCATCCTACTGTAAAACGATTCAAGGTTCGCCGTCCATGGGTTCCGAAGCCTTTGTTACGTTATCATCAACTAGCACAACGCGTTAATTTATTAAATTATCAAAGGAGTTTGACGATGGCAGAAATAACTTTTGAGATTGTCGATCATTTGCTGGTGCTTTCGGAGAGCCCGCGTGGCTGGACCAAGGAAGTGAATATCGTCAGCTGGAACGGACGTCAACCCAAGCTCGACATCAGAGAATGGGATGAGTCCCACGAGAAAATGGGGAAAGGTGTCACGCTGGGGAAGGAAGAGTTGCGTAAGATAAAAGAGTTGTTGGATGGAATGGACCTCGACGCAATGGAGATCGGTTGAAATATTTTTTCTCTTCGTAAACAGCCTTGTTGCGGAGTTTCTTCCGGCAAGGCTGTTTCTTTTATGGCAGGATTTCTGCGAAAGATGCTGAATTAACAAGAAATAGGGTTAGGAAGGTTTTGGTAAACCAGATCTCCGTTCATCTGAAACAGTGGCCGTGAACGCCGGGGATCTTTTCACCTGCGGGCGATATACGTGTTTTGGGCAAGCGCGCTTAAAAAACGGTTCGGAAACTTTGTTGGACATTTGACGTTAGAAACGACGGTAATATTTGCTGGACACCCCAAATCTAGGGGTATATAATAATTGAGGATACAACATGTAGTATCTGGAGGTATTCCATGCGTTGCCCTTTTTGTGCGGCTCCGGACAGTAAGGTTATTGATTCCCGGGCTTCCGATGAAGGCAGCACCATCCGTCGCCGCCGGGAGTGTCTGGTCTGTTTAAAACGGTTCACGACTTACGAACGGATCGAAGAGATGCCGCTGATTGTGATCAAGAAGGACGGTCGGCGAGAACCGTTCAGCCGTTCCAAGATCTTGAATGGATTGGTCAAGGCTTGCGAAAAGCGGCCCGTTCCCTATGCTGCCTTGGAAAAACTGGTGGACCGGGTGGAGCGGGAACTGCGCAATCGAATGGATCAGGAGATCCCAAGTTCAGTGGTTGGCGAGCTATTGATGGAAGGCTTAAAAGGCATCGACGAAGTGGCTTACGTCCGTTTTGCCTCAGTATACCGGCAATTCAAGGATCTGGCCATCTTCATGCAAGAACTCCAAGAAATACTGGGGACAAGAACCAAGAAAGAGGGAGAAGAATAAATGGCGATTAACCATGCCGAGATTGGTGAAGGCGAGAAAAAGGATTTTTTAAAGGTGGTTGAATTCATCAATCGCGACAGCGACAAGGTTTTTCGGTCCATCCGCAAACGGGACGGACGGATTGTCGAGTTCAATCCCACCAAGATTGCGGCGGCTATTTTCAGGGCGGCCAAAGCAGTCGGGGGCGAGGACCGGCAACTGGCCGAAGAGTTGGCGGGAGTGGTCATTCAATATCTACATAAACAGCTGGGCACCGGCATTCCTGCGGTCGAAGAGGTCCAGGACGCGGTGGAGAAGGTATTGATCGAAACCGGGCACGCTAAGACTGCCAAGGCTTATATCTTGTACCGCGACCGCCGTACCAGGCTCCGCGATTCCAAATCGGAGCTGATGGATGTGGTCGAGGAGATCCTGGTCGAAACCAACCGGGAAAATGCTAACATCAGCAATTCGCCGTCCGCCAAAATGTTGCAGATCGCTTCGGCGGCCAGTAAGAAATATTATTTGTCGCGGATGATCCCGGATGAGATGGCTCAAGCCCATATCGAAGGGGATTATCATATTCATGATCTCGATTTTTACGGCAAAACACTGACCTGCGTCCAGATCCCGTTAGGGAAGCTATTGACCGACGGGTTCAATAACGGACACGGCTTCATCCGCCCGCCCAAACGTCCGGGATCGGCGGCGGCGTTGGCCGCCATTATTTTGCAGAGTTCGCAGAATGACATGCATGGCGGGCAATCTTTTGCATTTTTCGATCGGGATATGGCCCAGTTTATGGATGGCGCGAGTGAGGATGAAGTTTATCAGGCCATGGAAGCCTTGATCTATAATCTGAATTCCATGCATAGCCGCGCTGGGGCGCAGGTCCCTTTCTCCAGCGTCAATCTGGGGTGCGATACCACGCCAGCGGGCCGGATGGTTACGAAATGCCTTTTGTGGGCCTATGAAAAGGGCTTGGGGCATGGTGAATCGCCAATCTTCCCGAATATCATTTTCCGGCTGCGGAAAGGGGTCAATTTTGATCCGGAGGATCCGAACTATGACCTCTTCCAGTTGGCAATGCGGGTATCGGCGCAACGGCTCAACCCGACGTTTGCCTTTATGGATGCTACGTTTAACGGCTCCTTCGGCGATGAAGTCGCTTATATGGGCTGCCGGACGCGGGTCATTTCCAACCGGCATGGCGCTACCGTCAGCGACGGCCGGGGCAATCTCTCTTTCACCACGGTCAATCTGCCCCGGCTGGCGATCCGTTCCGGGGGAGACATTGAGGCCTTTTATCAGGAATTGGAGCGGATTCTGATTTTGGCTGCTCGTCAGCTTTACCACCGCTTCCGGATCCAATCCAAGTTAAAGGTGAAGGATATGCCCTTCTTGATGGGACAAGGGTTGTATCTGGATTCTGAAAAGTTGCAGGCCAACGACCCAATCGCTCCGGTCATCAAACACGGGACGCTTTCCATTGGCTTTATCGGCCTGGCCGAAGCGCTGATCAGTCTGACCGGCAGCCACCACGGCCAAGACCCCAATTCGCAGCGGCTGGGGTTGGAGATCGTCAGTTTTATGCGGAAAATGGTTGACGATTTCGCCGAAGAGTATGATTTAAACTATACTTTGCTGGCAACCCCGGCCGAGGGATTATCCGGCCGTTTCGTCAAATTGGATCGAAAACGGTTCGGCGTAATCGCCGGAGTCACCGATAAAGAGTATTATACCAACAGTTTCCATGTCCCGGTGCAGTACGAGATCGCCTCCTATGAAAAGATTGCGATTGAAGGGCCGTATCATCAATTGACCAACGCCGGACACATCAGTTATGTGGAAATGAAATCGCCGCCTATCGATAATTTGGAAGCCTATGAAAAATTGATTCGGCAAATGGCTCTCTCCAACATGGGCTACGCTGGGATTAATTTTCCGGTCGACGAATGTACCGCTTGCTTCCACCGGGGAGTGATCGCCGCCGAATGTCCGGTTTGCGGTTCCGACGCGATTCGGCGGATTCGTCGGATTACCGGATATCTTTCGACCATCGACCGGTTCAATGACGCCAAACAGGCGGAATTAAGGGATCGGAGCAATCACTGGACATGAGTGTTCAAGGCGGACTGGATAGCACGCTGGTTCGGATTGCCGGAATCGCCAGGGAGAGCGTCGTCGATGGTTCGGGATTGCGGTGTACGATTTTCTTTCAGGGTTGTAGGCATGCTTGCAACGGTTGCCATAACCCGGAGACTTGGGATTCTGAGGGTGGGGAACTGCTTGGTTTGGCGGAACTCATTGATCGGTTGGATCTTAATCCATTATTGGCCGGTGTTACCTTTAGCGGAGGAGAGCCTTTTTTGCAAGCTCCCGCCGCGGCATTATTCGCTGATTTTCTTAAATCCCGCGGATTGAATCTTTGGGTGTATACCGGATTCACCTGGGAATATCTGAATCGCTGCCGGGAAGCCGGGTATCAAGAACTGTTGAATTTGGCCGATATATTGGTAGATGGACCATTTCAGATTAATAAGAAGGATCCGCGATTGATGTTTCGGGGATCTTCCAATCAACGGATAATCAGAGTTCCCGATTCTTTGGCTGCCGGAACAGTCAAACTGTGGGAACCCAGGCAGGTCGTGATTCGATGAGCTGGTACCGAACGGAACTCAATGAAATCGAATTCTATCAAAACTCGGCGTTGAATGATACGGTGATTTTACAGGCTGTGACGACGCGAAATGCCGGCAACATGGCCTTGCATACCGGGGATGATCTCCCAGCGGTGCTGCAGCGGCGGGAGGCATTCCTAAGTAGGCTCGGACTTTCTTTGGATGATCTGGTTTGTGCCGATCAAGTTCATGGCTGCAGGATCCAGGTCGTCGAACGAGAGCACGCTGGGGCCGGGGCACGCGATCCGCGAGCCGCCATTCCGGCCACCGATGGCCTAATAACTCGGGAACCGGGATTGATTTTGGCGATCTTTAGCGCGGATTGTTTTCCGATTTTTCTTTATGATCCAAAAACCCCGGCAGCCGGACTGGTTCACGCCGGATGGCGCGGTACTCTGGCGGGAATCGGACGTAGTGCCGTGACCGCAATGGTCCGGGCTTTTGGTACCGATCCCCGGGATTGCCGGGCTGTTTTGGGTCCCGCAATTTGTGATCAGTGTTTTAAGGTGGGGCCGGAAGTGGCGGAAGCTTTCTCGGCCGATCATGCCGGCGCGGTATGGTCGGAAGACGGCCAATATCGCATCGACCTTGCGGAAGTAAATGCCGGATTCTTGGAGGAAGCCGGAATTGATCGGCAGTGTATTGAAAGAACCGATTTATGCACGGTTTGTCATTCCGACTGCTTTTTTTCGTTTCGCGCCGAACCGGGAACCGGGGGCCGTTTGATGAGTATTATTACACTTAAGCCCAGATAATGGTATTTCTTTAATTTATGACGATTGTAGGCCGGATCGACCGTTTATTTGTTTGAAAGTAATCTGAAAATGAGGAACGAACTTTGGCGAAGTCGGAATATGCTGAAACCAGAAAGGTCCTGACCCATCAGCGGTTTCGGCGCCGTTCACCGATTCCCGGAATGCTCAAGGTAATCGGCAGAATAATTATAATTATCCTCTTGTTTGAATTGGCTCGCAACATCGTGGGGGGACTCGTCACTCACCCGGTGGTTGCGCGGTGGGGAACCATTGAAAAAGGTTATTGGACTGAAGCACTCTTCCTAAGAAACGAAACGGTTTATACCGCTCCGGTGACTGGGAAACTGAATGCCACGGGGCTAAACGGTTCGTTGGTTCCAGAAGGAGAAGTGATTGCCGCCATAGACGACGGGCGGGAAGATTCAGCATCCAGACGTGCTATTCAATCCATCGTCGACTATCAAACTTTGCGCCGGGAGCAAGATGCGCTTAATCAGGATTTGAAACGGGTAAACGGCGAGATTAGGGATAAACAATCCATCCTTGACAATCAAAGCCAACGCGGCCAAAGAGATTCAGGGATTAAAGAAGATTTAAACAATTTGGAGCAGGAAAAAGGCCGAATTGTCCGAAATATCCAAAAAACCCTTCAAGAGCTGCAGAAATTAGATCCGCAAGGGCTTGTTCAAAAAGATGATTCGATCATTTCGGCGGCAGCGCCGGGATATCTTTTTTTTCAATATGACAGTTGGGAGAGTCAGCTGACGCCGCAGGATTTTGACCGGCTGACTGCGGCGGATTTTAAACGTAAATTTTCCTTCCACCGAGTTAGCGGCAACGTTCAAGCCGGGGCAGTTGTTGCTAAGATTATTGATCCATTTAACCAGCGGATTGTCGTTCAGGTCGACCCGCACCAGACCGGAACTCCGGTTGAAGGAGCGACATGGTGGATCAAGATCGGGGAAACTTCGGCAAAAGCTGCGATTTCCCAAGTGGCCCACCGGCCGGGAACCGGGAATGTATTGGTAGCCATGGAAGATCCGGGTATCGGGCAGAGTATTTTGCCGGAGCGGCGTTGCCGAATTTTCCTGGTATATCGGCGTTGTTCCGGGATTGTCGTGCCAGTACAGGCTTTAACGAAAAAAAAGCATAAAACAATGATTAAACTAATGAAGGGAGACGGCTATCAGGAAAAGACGGTTCGCGTAGTTGA
Source organism: Bacillota bacterium (assembly GCA_023400055.1). Classification (GTDB taxonomy): domain Bacteria; phylum Bacillota; class UBA4882; order UBA8346; family UBA8346; genus Hydrogenispora. The sequence continues at coordinate 22,329 of JAEXFN010000030.1, read as the reverse complement.
AAGCGATGGCGAACGGGCCATAATCGAGGGAATCGAGTTTGGAGATACCATCATTTCACGATAGGAGGCCATCCCTTGAAGAAAATTTTCGTCTTGGATACTAGCATTTTGGTGCATGACCCCCAAGCTTTGAATGCTTTTCAAGATAATGATATCGTGATACCGCTCGCTGTAGTTGAAGAAATTGACGGCCAAAAAAAACGTCAGGATGAAGTAGGCCGGAATGCTCGGCGGGTTTCCGCTTTTTTAGACAGATTACGGGAAGACGGACACTTGGATAGCGGCGTGTCTTTGGGTGAAGGCCGAGGTACCATCCGGGTGGAATTGAATCATCAATTGATTGAGATGCTTCCTCCGGCCCTTGATCGTACCAAAATGGACAACCGGATTATCGCGGTTGCCTTAGCCTTAAAACAAAGTTCCGACGCTCCGGTGGTTTTGATATCGAAAGATATCAATATGCGGATTAAGGCGGATGCCGTCGGCATCACCGCCGCCGATTATACCACCGACAAGATCGAGATTGAGGATGTTTATACCGGCAGCCGTTCGTTGAAGATCGCCCCGGAACAGATTGACCGCTTTTATGCTTCCGGAGAATTGACGATCGATGCAGAAGGTTTGTATCCCAACCAGTTGCTCGTTTTGGAGGATTCATTCGGTTCTTCCAAATCGGCGATCGCTCGTCATATGGTCGGTGGCAGATTGGTGCCTTTGCGCTTTGGAAACCAAGAAACCTTTGGTCTGAAAGCTCGGAATAAAGAACAAAAGTTCGCTTTGGAGTTACTTCTGGATGACGAGGTGCGACTGGTCACTTTAATCGGGCGGGCCGGTACCGGTAAAACCTTGCTGGCCTTGGCCGCCGGTTTGCAAAAAGTGGTCGAGGAGTCAAAATACCGGCGTTTGGCCGTTTCCCGCCCGGTGATTCCGATGGGAAACGATCTCGGCTTTTTGCCGGGAGACATTGATGAGAAGCTTCGCCCTTGGATGCAGCCCATTTATGATAATTTGGAGTTTTTATTCAATAACCGGGACCGCAACGAAAAAATCGACCAATTGGTCAACAGCATGAAAGATCTGAATTTGCTTGAGATGGAGGCGCTTACCTACATCCGGGGGCGGAGCATTCCTAACCAGTTTTTATTGGTCGATGAGGCCCAAAATTTGTCGCCGCATGAGATCCGGACTGTTATTACCCGGGTCGGCGAAGGAACTAAAATTGTTTTGACGGGAGATCCATATCAGATAGATCATCCTTATCTCGATTCCAACAGTAATGGCTTGACCTTTGTGGTCGAGCGTTTTAAAAATGAAAAAATTGCCGGGCACATTACCTTGACCAAAGGGGAACGTTCCGATCTGGCCGAACTGGGTGCCAGATTATTGGGGTGATATAATGTCAATCAAAGAAAATTGGTTGGCTGTCAAAGAGCGGGTAGCGGAGAGCGCGGTGCGCTCCGGCCGCGCTCCGGCGGCGATTACTATTATTGCGGTGACTAAGTACGTCGGGAGCGCCGCGATAAATGAGGCAATAGAAGCCGGCGTAACGGATATCGGCGAAAACCGGGTTCAGGATGCTTTGGCGAAATTCCCGGGGCTTAAAGGGAATGTGGTCAAGCACTTAATCGGGTCATTGCAAACGAATAAAGTAAAACCGGCCATCACCGAGTTTGATTTAATTCATGCGGTCGACCGCTCCGAGTTGGTGGTGGAACTGACAAAACAAGCTGTTAAGTTGCAGAGAGACGTCAAGTTCCTGATTCAGCTCAATATTTCCGGCGAGACCACGAAGCACGGTTTGACCCCGAGAGAGCTTTCTGAACTGATTAAATTAGCGAAGGATTATCCGAATCTGATTCCATGCGGTTTGATGACCATGGCCCCGTTATCGGACAATCCCGAAACATCCCGACCTATCTTTCGGGAGTTGGCGGAGATTTTTTCCGAAGCTGCCGTGCGGTTCAGTCTCGGTACCTCATGGCAGTATCTTTCGATGGGAATGAGTCAGGATTTTGAAGTGGCGGTAGAAGAGGGAGCAAATTATATAAGGGTTGGAACCGCGATTTTTAAGTAGCGAGGTGTAAGATCCATGGCAAAATGGGATCAAGAAGAAGAAAAGCACAACCCACATGAGAAAAAAGGAATCTTCGAAAAGTTTTTGAATACGTTTGGATTTGAGGCTGAAGATATGGTTGATGAACCGGAAACGGCAGCTACTGTCGAACATCAGCCGCCGCGGCGAGAATCGCGGGAGCGAGGCAAGCTGGTCTCGCTAAATAACAGTGTCAGCAATGCTAATACGAGTGCTAGCACCGGCGTTAATCAGACCAATCCGGTTCGACTGATCATTGTGGAACCAACCTCATTTGAGGAAGTCCAAGCTTTGGTCGATCATTTAAAGAATAAACGGGCAGTGATTATCAACCTGGAAGAAACCGAAAAGGTTCTGGCGCGGCGTATCGCCGATTTTATGGGAGGAGCCATTTATGCGTTAGAAGGCTCCATGCAACGCGTCAGCGGTTCAATCTTTCTTTTTACACCCCAACATATCGAAGTGACCGTGCCGTTAAAGTCGGAGTGGCGCGATAAGGAAAAAGATTGGCCGGGGCCAGGGACCGGGGCACCTCTTACTCATCGCAATGATCGCGAAAGGTAGGCAATTGTATGTTCAAACTGGGGATTGTGGGAGGCGGAGCCATGGGCTCGGCCTTGATTAACGGCGTGATTGGCAACGGGCTAATCAGCGCCGACAAAATTTGCCTGGTGGAGGTTGACTCATTACGTGGGCAGGCGTTACAAAACAGTTTGGGGATTAAACTGCTTTCCACGGTCGCCGGCTTGGCTGCCGAATGTCAGGTCATCATTTTGGCAGTGAAACCGGTTCAACTTCCCGGAGTTTTATCGGAGTTTGGTTCGCAGGTCGGTGAGCAACACTTGTTAATCTCTATTGCCGCCGGTGTCTCTCTGGGGACTATGGAGGGTATATTGCCGCAGGTACGCTTCGCCCGGGTGATGCCGAATACGCCAGCCCGCATCAGCAGAGGCGTTACCGCTTATTGTCTTGGGCAAAAAGCTAATGGCTCGGATGCCGAAAAGGTTGAAGCGATTTTTGGATGTGTCGGCAAGGTTTTAAAAATCTCCGAAGAAAAACTGGATGCGGTTACCGCGCTGAGTGGCAGCGGTCCGGCTTATGTTTATTACTTTATTGATGCCTTGATCAATGCCGGAGTTTTGCTCGGACTGCCCCGCAAAGACGCCGCGCTCTTAGCCACCGAGACCGTGTTGGGAGCGACGGAATTATTGAAGAACGCCGGCACTCACCCTCAGCAATTAATGAATGAAGTCACTTCGCCGGGTGGAACCACCGCCGCCGCTTTATTTGAATTGGAGAAGGCCGGTTTCGCCGGATTGGTCATGCAAGCTGTGATTGCGGCGGCGGAGCGCTCTCGAGAAATTGGCAAAGGTACACGGTGAATTCATGATCGATCATTTAAACGACGAAAAAATTTTATTGACTCAAGTCGCTGAAATGGCTGAACGCTCTCTTAAAGAGCAGCAGCCATTATGGACTGATTTTTTGGACCCAGCCCAACTGGAACAGGTAAAAGCGGTTTTGACTTGGAATAATGGCATCCGTTTCCGGGTGTTTGGCGGTTATTCCAAAGCGGAACGGCAACGCTTGGTCATCTATCCCGACTATTATATTGCCGAAGCAATTGAGCCGGCTTTGGCTTATTTGCAGATTAGTTCCAATAGTCCTGAAGAGCTCACTCACCGCGATTATTTAGGTTCATTACTAGCTTTGGGGCTTAAACGCGAGAAGATTGGGGATCTCCTGGTAAGCGGAGCGGTTTGTCAAGTCATTTTGGTTCCGGAGTTGGTCCCTTTTATCTTGACTCAGCTGGATCGAGTTGGAAACAGCCGGGTAAAGACAATTGAAATCGATCCGGAACAGTTGAATTTGCCGAATGTTCGTGAGAAAGAGATTCGGACTACCGTGGCCTCGTTACGTTTGGACGCTATTGCCGCTTTGGGATTTGGTGAATCCCGGACCAAAATGGCGCGCGAGATTCGGGCGGAACGACTCAAAGTCAACTGGAAACCGGTAAAAAATCCCGATCAACCGGTTAACCCGGGAGACGTTATCTCAATGCGTGGCCGGGGTAGAGTGGTCTTTCGTGAGCAAAGCGGTACCTCGAAGAAAGGACGTTTGGGTGTGGTTTTGGTTCGACAATTATAATCGGGAAAGACAGTTTATGGATGAACTTGGAATAACCTTGAAAGGGAGTTGATGAGGATGTTAACCCCGGTTGAACTGGAGACGATTATCTTCCGGCGTGGTATGCGCGGCTACAAGGTACATGAAGTGCAAAACTTTATGGCTCAGATTTCAGCCGATTATGAGTTTTTGTACCGGGAAAATAATGAGTTAAAGACCAAATTGGAGGAAGTCCAGTCTAAACTAGAGCAATATGTGCAAAAAGAAGAAACGTTAAGAAATGCTTTGGTCTTGGCCCAGGAGACCGCTGATGGACAAATCAGCTCTGCCAAGCTCAAAGCGGACATCATCGTCAAAGAGGCTCAATTTCAAGCCGAACAGATCAAAGGCCGGGTTAAGGATGACATCCAACTAGAGATGCAGAAGTTATCCTGGCTCAAATCGCAAACTGAAATGTTCAAATGCCAGTTTAAGAGCTTTTTAACCGCTTTGTTGACGACCGCCGAACAGGAAATGGATCTCAATATCGTTTGGGACCATTTGCAACGAAATCCCTACCAGCCGGCCCAGACGGGAACAGCCTTAAAAGAAGCTGCGGCGGTTAGCGAAGATGTTTTGGTTTCAACCAATACAACGGAATCATCCGGCCAGCCTCAATCCGAAGAATAAGGCTAGGATGATTGCTACGGTTTCGCAGACTAAACCGGCGAGCAAGATATGACGGCTGTCTTTAATTGCGATTGCGCCCAGATATAGCGAATAGACATAAAATGTCGTTTCGCTGCTGCCTTGGATCATCGAGGCGGTAATCCCGAGCTTCGAATCGGGACCATACTTATTTAGCAGTTCGGCAGTGATGCCAAGCGCCGCCGAGCCGGAGAGCGGCTTTAAAAAACCTAAGGTTAATAAGTCGGGATGAATTCCACAAAACTGTAACACCGGTTTAAAGGCGGCTATCAATAAATCCAGGGCGCCCGAGGAACGGAAAACTCCTACCGCGACGAAAATCGCCAAAATATAGGGAGTCAGTTTGATGGTAGTTTTCAGGCCTTCCAGCGCTCCTTGAATAAATACTTCATAAACCGCTACTTTTTTGCGTAATGCGGCGCCGAAGATCACGAGCAGCAAAAGCGGGATGGCCCATTGCGACAAGCTGGAAAATAATTGATACATTTTTTTCATTCCTTCCGGTGATACCAATCATCCAAGCGAAGCGCGAGATAATTAAAAAACAGGCCAGCGATAGTGGCAGTCAAGGTAATGATAAAGACGGGTCCCAGGATGAATGCTGGTTGAGTTGAACCAGCCCGGGAACGGACTGCGATTAAGGTGGAAGGAATTAGGCTCATTCCTCCAAAGACCAGTGTCATAAAGGTACAGATCTCTGGTGAAGCTCGTTCGGAGGATGAATTGTGCCTCTGTAAATCGGCCATGGTTTTTAGCCCTATCGGAGTGGCTACATTGCCCAATCCTAGGAGGTTGGCGGCGAGAGTCATTGAGATTAGCCCAAGCACGGAACGATCGCTTTTTAACTTCGGGAAAAGCAATGTCAAAATCGGTTGAAATGCCCTGGCAATCCATTCGGTAATTCCGCTGGTTTCCGCTATTTTAAGCAATCCGGACCACAGTGCGATCATTCCGGCTAATCCGAATGTGAATTCAATGGCTCTAGCTGAGCTGGTGAAGATCGTATCGGAGATTACCGAGATTTTACCGGTACTGGCAGCTACAATGACACTGAATCCGATTAGAAACATCCAAATGGTGTTGATCAATAATACCGCCTCCTTTGTTCAATTACTATGTGTTTGCCGGATTAAATATTAATGATGGCTTATACTCAAGTTAGAACAGGATATACGGGTAGGATGTCGGAATGGAAACTTTTTCACAATTAGTAAAGGAAGAAGCGATCCGCAATGCGATTCCCCGGTGCGCACAGTGTTATAAAGCGGAACTGTCGGCCATTATTCATATGGCGGGGAGCATCCATTTGACCGGAAGAGAGCGCCTGTCGCTGTCGATCACTACCGAATCAGCGGGAATTGCCCGTTGGATCATTAAGCTAATTAAAGCCTGCTCCAAGCTAGTGGCCGAGATTCAAGTCGAACAAAATGAGAAGCTCGGACGTTTGCACCGCTATAAGATCATTATTCCTTCCCAGCCTGGTTTGATTGATCTTCTTGATGAACTGGGCATGATGACCCGGGAGCATTCTTTGGAAAGCGGAATCGCTGCCGAACTCGTGAAAGAACAATGCTGCCGGGCCTCTTTTTTGCGGGGAGCCTTTTTGGCCGGCGGTTCGATCAGCGATCCCCAAAAAAAGAACTATCATCTGGAATTAATCACTCATAACGAAGATTTTGCCAATGGGTTAATTTACCTGATGAGCTTGGTTCATTTGAAAGCCAAAATCAGCCACAGAAAATCTTATTACGTGGTTTATATGAAGGAAAGCGAAGCAAATGCCCGGTTTCTGTCTTTAATACAAGCCCATTCCGCAGTGATTAAGCTGGAAGAAGTGCGGGTAATCAAGGGTCTCCGCGGAGAAGTAAACCGCCGTCTGAATTGTGAAACCGCTAATCTTGAAAAAACCGTTTCGGCGGCCTGGGAGCAAGTCGAAGCCATCAATCAGTTAATCGCCCGGGGCGGGCTGGGGAGCCTTCCGGCCAGCCTGCGCCGGACCGCCGAGCTTCGCCTGGAATATCCCGAAGCTACATTAAAAGAATTGGGCGAATATCATCACCCTCCCATTAGTAAATCCGCAGTAAACCATCGTTTACGGCTTATCCGACAATACGTTAAAAATTTTACAGAAGAAGCAGGAATTTAATTTGCGAAAGCGAATAAAAAATAATGTAGAATAATTTGGAATTTGGTCCAACTTATTTTTTTGCAAGTCGCGGGACATAAATATACTAATTGGGACAAAATTTATCCCACTGCCGTGATAAGCATAGAGGCGCTAAAAATGGATAAACTTCTATCGTTGCAACAAAAGATAATCCCGGAGCTCGTTCCGTTGCTGTTATCCAGATATCAAGTCCTGCGATCGGTGCTTTTTTTACAACCGATCGGCCGCAGAGCCCTCGCCGAACAATTGCATATGCAGGAACGGCATGTCCGTAATGAGGTCGATTTATTAAAGGAACGGGAGCTATTGACGCTGACCAGCGCGGGGATGCAAGTGACCTCCCAGGGCGAGATGCTATTATGGGAGATCGAGGGTTATATCCGGGAACTGCAAGGGTTAAACCTATTGGAACAGGAGATCGCCCAACGTTTTGGAATCCAAAAGGTAATGGTAGTTGCGGGCGATTCCGATCGGGATGACACTGTAAAAAAAGACCTCGCCCGCGTAACCGCCAGTTACCTGGGTCGACGCTTGCGCGAAGGGTCCATTCTAGCGGTAACCGGCGGAACCACGCTGGCCGAGGTCGCTGCCGCGCTGAAACCGCCGGCTGTTAAACGCAATATTACGGTTATTCCGGCGCGAGGCGGCTTGGGGGAGGAAGTGGAGATCCAGGCCAATGCCGTTGCAGCTAACGTTGCGAAAGGACTGGGCGCTTCTTACCGGCTGTTGCATGTTCCAGACGATCTTGGACAGAAAGCGATGCGTTCAATCGCCGAAGAACCCAAGATCAAAGAGATTTTAGATATGGTTCGCAAGGCCGATATTGTGATGCATGGCATTGGAACCGCCGAAGAAATGGCCAAACGCCGCGGCATGCCGGAGCCCCAAATCGCCGAAATCACCGGGCAAGGGGCGGTCGGTGAGGCCTTTGGATATTATTTCGCGATTGACGGCAGTGTGATTCACTCGACATCCAGTGTCGGACTGCAACTGAACGAGCTGGACCAGACCGAAGAGGTTATCGCGGTGGTCGGCGGCGCGAGTAAAGCCGCGGCCGTTAAAGCGGTGCTCACCAACGCCCCGCGTAACGTATTGGTGATTGATGAAGGCGCGGCCCGCGCCATGATGGATTTATCCAATCGTTGGCTTTAAACGGTGGTAATCCGCCACCGAAACATATTAAAAATGGAGGAATTAGAAATGGCTGTAAAAGTTGGTATTAATGGGTTTGGCCGAATTGGACGGCTGGTTTTCAGTGCCTTGCACGACAAGGGGCTGCTTGGAAAGGATATCGACATTGTGGCAGTCGTCGATATCAGTACCGATGCCAGGTATTTCGCTTATCAATTAAAGTATGATTCCGTTCATGGTAAATTCGCTGGTCAACTGGCTACCGAAAAAAGCAGTCCGGCCGTAGAAACCGATGACGTATTAATCGTCGACGGACACAAAATCAAATGTGTCATGGCTACCAAAGACCCCAGCCAACTGCCTTGGAAGGAATTGGGCGTCGAATACGTCATCGAGTCCACCGGTTTGTTCACCGATTCCGAAAAAGCCAAAGGCCATCTGGCGGCCGGCGCCAAGAAAGTGATCATTTCGGCTCCGGGCAAAGGCGAAGTCAAGACCATCGTGATGGGCGTCAACGAAGGCGAGTACGATTCCGCCAGCCATAGTATTGTTTCCAACGCCTCCTGCACCACCAATTGCCTGGCTCCGTTGGTCCACGTTATCTTAAAAGAAGGAATCGGCATCGAAACCGGTTTGATGACCACGATCCATTCCTATACCGCCACCCAGAAGACGGTCGACGGTCCTTCCAAGAAGGATTGGCGCGGCGGCCGGGCAGCGGCCATCAACATTATCCCGTCGACCACCGGCGCGGCTAAGGCCGTCGGCGAAGTTCTGCCGGCCACCAAAGGCAAGCTCACCGGGATGTCCTTCCGGGTACCGACTCCTGACGTCTCCGTGGTCGACCTGACCTTCCGGGCGACCCGCGACACCTCCATCGAGGAGATCGACTCCTTGATGAAGAAAGCTTCCGAGACCTATCTGCAGGGCGTGCTCGGTTATGCCAACGAAGAAGTGGTCTCCACCGACTTCGTGCACGACAACCGTTCCTCGATCTATGATTCCCTGGCGACCCTCCAAAATAACCTGAAGGGCGAGAAACGCTTCTTCAAAGTCGTTTCTTGGTACGACAACGAGTGGGGTTATTCCAACCGGGTCATCGACCTGCTCACTTACATGGTTAAGCAAGATCATAAATAATTGTTCTGAATTTTTAGGGGCGATGGCCATCGCCCCTATTCCTTGAGAGGAGGAAGACGAATGAACAAATTATCCATTGATGACATTGATGTGCAAGGCAAACGCGTTTTAGTGCGGGTGGATTTTAACGTTCCGGTTGACGATCAAGGCAATATCACCGATGACCGCCGGATCAAGGCGGCGATTCCCACCATTAAGTCCCTGGCGGATCGGGGAGCCAAAGTCATTCTCGTTTCGCATTTCGGCCGTCCCAAAGGGGGACCCGACAATAAATACCGGATGGATGTCATGGGCAAGCGCCTTTCCGAGTTGCTGGGGAAACCGGTGGTCAAAGTCAATGACTGCATCGGCGAAGAACCCAAGCAGGCCATCGCCGCTTTGGCCCCCGGCGGAGTGGTACTACTGGAGAATGTGCGTTTCTATAAGGAAGAAGAGGCCAACGATGAGGCGTTCGCCAAAAAGCTGGCCGAATTGGCCGACATTTACGTGAATGACGCCTTCGGCACCGCGCACCGCGCGCATGCTTCCACCGCCGGTGTGGCCAAATTCCTCCAACCAGCGGTCGCCGGTTACTTAATGCAAAAAGAGATCGACATCATGGGCAAAGCCCTGAGCAACCCGGAACGGCCTTTTGTGGCGATCCTCGGTGGCGCGAAGGTCGCCGACAAACTCGGCGTCATCAAGAATTTGCTCGAAAAGGTCGATACCCTGATTATCGGCGGCGGCATGGCCTATACTTTCCTGAAAGCCCAGGGCTATGAGATCGGGAAATCTTTGCTCGATGCCGAGCGGATCGATTTCGCCAAGGAAATGCTGGCGAAGGCCAAGGAAAAAGGGGTTAAGTTGCTGTTACCCGTCGACACAGTGGTGACGGATGATTTCAAGAAACCGACCCTCGCCAAGACCGTGAGCGCCAAAGAGATCCCGGCGGACCTCGAAGGCGTAGACATCGGACCGGAAACCATTAAATTATTCTCCGCGGCGATCGTCGGAGCGGGCACCGTGGTTTGGAACGGCCCGATGGGCGTCTTCGAACTGCCGCAGTTTGCCGTCGGTACCCGGGCCGTCGCCGAGGCCTTGACGCATAGCAAGGGGACCACCATTGTCGGTGGCGGCGATTCGGCGGCCGCTGTGGAACAAATGGGCTTCGCCGAGAAGATGTCCCATGTCTCCACCGGTGGCGGCGCTTCCTTGGAATTCCTCGAAGGAATTGTCCTGCCGGGCGTAGCCGCATTATCCGATAAGTAAGGAACGGGATGGAGTTAAAATCGTTGCCCGGGGTGCCATTTTGGCGGCCCGGGTCGCGTCACGATTAGGGAGGTTATCATGCGCAAACCGATTATTGCCGGGAACTGGAAAATGTATAAGACGCTCCCCGAAGCCAAAGACCTGGTCAAGGGGTTGATCGGTAAACTGACGGCCTTGGATCAGGTCGAGGTGGTTTTTTGTCCGCCCTTCACCGCTTTGAGCACGGTCAAGGAGTTGCTCCAAGGCACGAAGCATGGTTTGGGCGCCCAGGATTTGTACTGGAAAGAACAAGGCGCGTTTACCGGCGAAATTTCCCCGTTGATGCTGAAGGACGTCGGCTGCGATTACGTCATTATCGGACATTCGGAGCGGCGGGAGTACTTCGGCGAGACGGACGCGACCGTCAACCAGAAGGCGAAAGCCGCGTTGGCCCACGGAATTAAGCCGATTATTTGCGTCGGCGAGTCGCTGGCCCAACGGGAAGCCGGCGAAACCAGCGCTTTAATCAAGAGCCAGACCGAAAAAGCGTTGGCGGAGATTTCCGCGAGCGACCTCGCCAAGGTGGTCATCGCCTACGAACCGATCTGGGCGATCGGCACCGGCCGTTCCTCGACGGCCCAGGACGCCAATGAAGTTATCGGTTTGATCCGGAAGACCATTGCCGGAGTGTACGGCGCCGAACTGGCCGAACAGGTCCGGATCCAATATGGCGGCAGTGTTAAACCGGAAAATATCAAAGAATACATGGAACAGCCGGAGATCGACGGCGCTTTGGTAGGCGGAGCCAGTTTGGATGTAGAATCTTTCTATCGAATCGTTAATTATAAATAATTCCGGTTATGAAGCAGACTCTTGTTGTGCAACAATATAAGGAAAGAGCGATTCCTTACCTTAGTCCATCAAATAGGAGGTCGTAAAATGACATCAATTGTTGACATTTATGCCCGCGAAATATTGGATTCGCGCGGCAATCCCACGGTAGAGGTGGAAGTGGAACTGGCCGATGGCAGCGTGGGACGGGCTGCGGTTCCTTCGGGGGCTTCCACGGGCGCTTTTGAAGCGGTTGAGTTACGGGATGGCGACAAAGAGCGTTATTTAGGCCGCGGCGTTCAAAAAGCCGTGGATAACGTCAATGAGGAAATCGCCTCGGAAGTAATCGGACTGGATGCTTTGGACCAAGTCACTATCGATAAAGTGATGATCGAGCTGGATGGCACTCCCAACAAGGCCAAGCTGGGCGCCAATGCGATCCTGGGCGTTTCCCTGGCGGTCGCCAAGGCTGCCGCGTTGAGCCTGAATCTGCCACTGTACCGCTATTTGGGCGGCGTAAACGCCAAAGAGCTGCCGGTTCCGATGATGAACATTTTAAACGGCGGCAAGCACTCCGATAACAGCGTCGATCTTCAGGAATTCATGGTCATGCCGGTGGGCGCCTCCAGTTTCTCCGAATGCCTGCGGTGGGGCGCCGAGATCTTTCATGCGTTGAAGAAGGTCTTGAAGGATAAAGGTTATGGCACCGCAGTCGGAGACGAGGGCGGTTACGCTCCCGACCTGAAAAGCAACCAGGAAGCTCTGGATGTGATCATGGCGGCGATTCAACAAGCCGGTTTCAAACCCGGCGACGACATCATGATCGCCATGGATCCGGCCTCCACCGAACTGTGGGACGAGGCCAAGAAGAAAGGCGAGGAAGGCAAGTACTACTTCTGGAAATCGAATCTCGTGAAGACTTCCGCGGAAATGGCCGACTTTTGGGCCGACTTGGTCAATAACTATCCGATCATCTCCATCGAGGACGGCATGGCCGAAGAGGACTGGGATGGCTGGAAGATGCTGACCGAACGCCTGGGCGGGAAAGTTCAGCTGGTCGGCGACGATCTCTTTGTGACCAATACCGAGCGGTTAAGCAAAGGAATTAAGCTGGGCGTTTCCAATGCTATTCTGATCAAAGTCAATCAGATCGGGACGTTAACCGAAACGCTGGATGCGATCGAGATGGCCAAGCGCGCCGGTTACACGGCGATCGTTTCGCACCGTTCCGGTGAAACCGAGGATGCGACCATTGCCGATATCGCGGTAGCGACCAATGCCGGCCAGATCAAAACCGGAGCCCCGTCCCGCACCGATCGGGTCGCTAAATACAATCAGCTGCTGCGGATCGAGGGCCTTCTGGCCGAAGAGGCGATCTTCCCCGGCAAGAAAGCCTTTTACAACATCTATCGGTAAAAGAGACTTGTAGATCTCTGCCTGTTGTGCTAAAATTATCGAGTGAACGGGTTGGAGGTGTCAAATTTGAAATTAGCTTTACAGATTTTGCTGTTGATCGTATCCATCGGCTTAACCACGATTATTATTTTACAACCGAGTAAAGGCGAGGGATTGGGTTCAATCGGCTCCGGCGGTCAGATGTTTTTCTCCAAGAACAAGGGGCTTGAAAAATTATTAGATAAGGCTACAATGTGGTTAGCAATCGTGTTCGGATTTTTGCTAATCATCGTTGAACTTTTAGCCAAATAATTTAGGGCGGAAGCCCTATTTTTTTTGGTAAACCTTCCGATAATTAATTGTAAGGAAACGGTTAAAAAGAGGGGGTTTTCCAATTGGGATTCTTATCCAGCTTGAAAGGGCGGCTATTAGTCAGCTTTTTTGGGATCTTTCTCCTGGTGGGATTGATCGATTTTTTGCCGGAAGAGAATGTTACTTTAAAAGTAATCATCATCATCGGATTGTTGATTGCTTATTTTATATTGGGCAATTTCTTAATTAACCGTTTGGTCCTGACCCAGATTCAACCGTTTATCGCTATTTCCAAACGAATCTCCGAGAACGATCTCTCCAATCCCCCGACCACCGATGTCAACACCGAGTTCAAGATCCTGGCGCAATCCTTCGAGAAGATGCTCAGCAATTTACGGGGGATTCTGCAGGAAAATCTGGATGCCTCCGAACAACTGGCGCTGGCGGCCAATGAGATGTCCGGCATGGTTCAGGAAGTAAGCGTCGCCACCGAGCAGATCACCAATACGATGGACCAGATGTCCAACGCCACTCAAGAGCAGTTTGAAAGCATCGATGTTTCTGTGCTGGCGACCCGGCAGATGGCGGAGACCGCCCAAGGCGTCGCTGCCGAAGCCCAAAAAGCCTCCGCCTATTCATCGGAAGCCTCCGCCCGGGCCAAAAAGGGCGAGGAATCGATCGGACAGGTTCATGCCATGATTCTGCAACTGCAGGAGACGGTCGATAACTCCGCCGAAGTCGTCCGCCGGCTGGGGAGGCGCTCGGAGGAGATCGGCAAGATCGTCGACGTGATGCGAGGGATCTCCCGCCAGACCAACCTGCTGGCGTTAAACGCCGCCATCGAGGCGGCCCGGGCCGGCGAACACGGCCGCGGTTTTTCGGTGGTCGCCGATGAAGTCCGGGCGCTGGCCGAGCAGTCGACCAATTCGGCCATTCAGATCGTGGCCGTGATCAACGAGATTCAAACTGAAACCAAGGCCGCGGTGGAAGCGATGGAAGTCGGCACGCGCATGGTCGATGACGTCACCACGCTGGCCATTTCGGCCAAAGAGGCCTTCAGCGCCATCACCCAATCGGTCAATCAGACGGTGGGCACCATTCATGAGATCGCCGCCGCTTCCGAGGAACAGGCGGCCAGCAGCGAAGAGATGACCACCACCATGCAGAGCGTGGCCGAGATATCCCAACAGAATGTCAATGGCGCCAAACAAATCGCCGCGGCCACCGAGGAACAAAAGAGCAACATGAACCGGCTGGCCGATTCCTCCTCGAACCTGGTGGATATGGCGGAGCGCTTGACCGCGCTGGTGGGCCGGTTCAAGGTGAAATCCGATTTTGAAAGATGTTGGCGGGTCCTGGATTGCAACCAGGTCAACTGTCCCGCTTACCAAAGCCGCGAGGAAAAATGCTGGCTGATTGCGGATACCGTTTGCGGCGGACTTCCCAACGGCTCCATCAAGGATAAACGGAGCACCTGCCACCAGTGCGAAGTCTTTAAAGTGAATACCAAGGTCAATTAAATCACGTGAAAATGTCCCAAGGCGAGCCGGATCAGCAGATCCGGCTTGTGGCTTGGTTGGGCCCGCTTCTTTAACGGAACCGGCCAGGTCTTTAGCGGACCCAGGAGGTTGACGGTTTTGAATTTGAATGTTGACGACCATTGTTTCGCATGCGGCCAGGCCAACCCCATCGGCTTGCATTTGGTTTTTGCGCTGACGCCGGAAGGGGCAACGGCACAGTTCACGCCCACTCCCGCGCATCAAGGCTTCGTGGGAATCGTTCACGGCGGAATCCTCAGCACCTTGATGGATGAGGCCATGGCCCAGGCCATCATCGGCGCCGGCTATCACGCCGTCACCGCCCGGATAACCATCGACTTTAAGAAACCGGCCCAAGTAGGCCAACCGTTGACCGTGACGGGTAAAATCGTCGAACATAAGCATCAGTTGTTAAAAGCGACGGCCGAGATTCGCCAGGCCGGCGAGTTGACCGCCAAGGCCGACGCAGCCTTTTTAATTTCCGCGCCGTGCTAGTTTCCGGCAACCGGCTGCTGTTCCCGGTGATTTTGTAGCTGCACAATGACTGAGTAAGCTCATTAAGTCACTGAGCAAGCTCGTTTAGTCACTGAGCAAGCTCGTTTAGTCGCTGAGCAAGCTCATTTAGTCACTGAGCAAGCTCATTTAGTCACTGAGCAAGCTCGTTTAGTCACTGAACAAGCTCATTTAGTCGCTGAGCAAGCTCGCTCAGTCACTGAGCAAGCTCATTTAGTCATTGAGCAAGCTTATTTAGTCGTTAGGGATGCTTGCGCAATGACTGCGCCGGTTCGCTCAATTGCTGAGAGTCTTTATTCGATGGGGGAAACGGGTCATTCGGAACCTATCGGATAAGGTCGAGTGATTCGAAATGGTTCTTGGCGGAAAGATTGGGTTCGTTCTGAAGGCGCTAAAAGTCATAAATCGTGACCAGAAAGCCAATCATGCCCGGGCCGTTTGTATAATTTAGCCTGTCTTTAAAAAGAAGGACCCAAAAAGTTCAATCAAACGAGCGATAAAGCCGGGTAAAGTCTTTTTGCAAGCGATCTTCGATTTGCTGGGCTTTCTAGCACGGCTTCCGGATTTGATAAATATATCAGCCGATTTAGTTTTTTGGCGCCGATAAAATTAAGAAAATTAAAGAAGCTTTAAAAATGCAATAAATTCGTAACATAACCAATTCGTAAATAGCATTGCAAACCATAAGTTGCGTGACTATAATATAAATGTCTAGCTGCCAGTCCTTAGAAAGTATGTCATACATTTGATATCTAAACAACATATCGCTAGTTGAGGGGGAACATTATTTTGCTTATTTTGGTATTAAACAGCGGTAGTTCGTCTTTGAAGTACAAGCTTTACCAGATGCAAACCGAAGCGGTTCTGGCTGTCGGACTGGTCGAGCGGATCGGTAGCACCAACGGGAACGCCGTCATTAATCATCAGGTCCAGGACGGCGAAAAGATCCGCCTCGAACAGAAAGTAACCGACCACAGCCAAGCGCTCAAAGCGGTGCTCGATTTTCTGACCGCGCCGGGCGAAGGCGTCATCCAATCGCTGGATGAGATCAAGGCGGTGGGCCACCGGGTGCTGCACGGCGGAGAAATCTTCGCGACTGCGGTGATCGTGGGCGACAAGGAACTGGCCGACATCGAAAGCCTGCGCGAACTGGGACCGTTGCATATGCCGGCGAACATCATGGGCATCAAGGCCTGCCGCGAGCTCATGCCGAATACCCCCCAAATTGCCGTATTTGACACCGCTTTTCACCAAACGATGCCCCGGAGCTCTTTCTTATATGCGCTTCCTTACGAGTATTACGAGAAATACCGTGTCCGCCGCTACGGCTTCCATGGCACTTCGCACCGCTATGTGTCGGCCCGCGCCGCTCAGATTCTCGGCAAGAGCCTTTCCAAATTAAAGATGATCACCCTGCACATGGGCAATGGCAGCAGTGCTGCGGCGATTAAAGACGGCAAGTGTTTCGACACCTCGATGGGCTTTACCCCGTTGGAAGGTTTTGTAATGGGGACCCGTTGCGGTGACATGGATCCGGCCATCGTGCCCTTCCTGCAAAATGTCCTGAAGTTAAACTCCAACGATCTCGATACGCTGATGAACAAGAAGAGCGGTTTCTTGGGCATGACCGGGTTCAGCGACATGCGGGACATTCAGAAAGCCCGCGAAGAAGGCAATGAACGCGCTCAAGACGCTTATAATATTTTCATCCAACGGATCGTTAAATACGTCGGTTCTTACTATGCGGAGCTGGGCGGACTGGACGTGCTGGTCTTTACCGCCGGAATCGGTGAGAATGATTCCCAGGTGCGGGCCGATGTCTGTCAAGGGCTGGCCCACCTGGGCATCGACTTTGACTTCAAGAAGAATGACGGGTTGCGCGGCAAAGAAACGATTTTGAGCAAACCCCGTTCCAAGGTCACGGTCATGTTGGTTCCCACCAATGAAGAACTGTTGATCGCCAGAGACGCCTACGAACTGGTCCGCGAATAAGCGATCGCGGCCATTTCGTTCCGGAAAGAAAGCCAGGATAACCGATGATGCGGTTTTCCTGGCTTTTTTCGGCTTGAGAAAACGGCAGGGCCTGGGTTGGTTACGGTCTTTCGGCAGGAATTGCCGCGCGGTTCTTCCCGAAATCGCAGCGGAGACGGGCGAATGATGCGGATTCCCAGCTGAATTCGGTGCCGGATGAAGAGGATGGCAAGCGAAAGCGTCGAAGTGTTATGGCGGTTACCGATTCGGACATGGGTGGGTCGGATCCTTTATGGAGCGAGGTGTTCAAGTCAAGTGGCTATCCGGACTGTCTGCCAAACTTGGGATAGGGTAAAGCTCTCATATGGCAATCTGAAAATTAAACATAAATTGTTTATTGTCTATTGTCTGGTCGTCTTCATCGTCTGTTCGGTCAGTTTGATCGCGCTGCAGGTCGCCTTAAATATTTATGACGGGCTGCTTTACAGCGAATCGGCCAAAGTGCTGAATCTTTCCACCGTCAATATCGAGAATGAACTGAAACGGATCGAGAAATTATCGTATAATATTATTTCCAATTCGGATATCCAAAACTACCTGGTCCGGCAAAAGCTCGGGCTCAACGATTCCCAACGGGCGGAGATGGGCCTGAAGCTGACCGATATCCTGTGGGAGAACCGTTTCGAAAGAAATGTGGAATCGGTGAATCTCATCGACACCGGCGGCAATCAGTATTCGGGCGGTCCGCCGGTGGATGCGGCCACGGTCTGCAAGTTGGTGCGACTGGCCGCCAAAAACGAAGGAGTTTTCGTTTTCGTACCGGATGACAATGCTTCATTGCTGATCGGCTGCCGCCAGATCCGGCTGATTCACAATCTCAGCCTGGAACCCTTGGGAACCCTGATCATCCGGATCAAAATCGCCGAGCTGGTCACGCAATGCACCTCGGGAGCGGCCAACGGCGAGGTGATTTTGCTGATTCGCGCCGGCGCCAAAACGGTTTTTCATTCGGCCCATCTGCCGGAAATGCTGGAAAAGAAGTTCCGGATCCCGGCGAAGGTCACCTACAGCGTGCAAAGGATCAACGGCCGGAATTTGTTTGAATCGCATACCCAATCGGAATTCACCGGTTGGACCTATGTCAACTTCTTGCCGTATGAAATGGTGTTTAAACAGGTCATTCTGATGCGTACCATTTTGCTGCTGATTTTCTTGATCCTGTTTTTATGCACCTTGTTAATCAGCCTGAAACTGGCCCGCAATTTGACGCGGCCTATCGAGAGCCTCACCGCCAAGATGAAACAGGTTGAAAAGGGCCAATTCGCCATCGAATGCGATGAAACAGAGTTGGCGCGGGCCGATGAGATCGGGGATCTGCAGCGGGACTTCGCCATTATGATCCGCCGGATCGATACCTTGATCCAAGAGGATTACGCCAAACAAATCATCATTAAGGAGGCGCAGTTCCGGGCGCTCCAGGCCCAGATTAACCCCCATTTTCTTTACAACACCCTGGAATCCATCAACTGGCTGGCCAAAGTGAATCATCAGACCGAGATATCGCGGATCGTGGAATCCCTGGGGCATCTGCTCCGCAATGCCATCAATAACAAAGAAGCCGTGATCACTTTGAAAGAAGAAGTTCAACTACTCGAGGATTATGTTACGATTCAAAAGATCCGTTTTGGCGAACGCCTGGATTACCGGGGCGAGATCGATCCGCAATGGTATGGTCTGCGCCTGCCCAAACTGGCCTTGCAACCGGTCGTGGAAAACGCCATTCACTATGGCCTCGAAAAAATGCTCGGAGTCTGCCGGATCACCGTCTATGCCGTGGCCCATGAGGATTTCTTGGAGATCGTGGTCAACGACAACGGACCCGGCATGGATGAGGAGACGCTCGCAAAGATCCGGGCCGGGATCATCAAGCCGCAAGGAATGGGGATCGGCCTGAATAATATCGATAACCGTCTGAAGATGATCTTTGGCGAAGGGGCGGGCATCGCCATCGCCAGCCAATTAGGGGAAGGAACCACCGTCTCCATTAAAATTCCGAAAGTTGAGCGTGAACTGGATGTATAAAGTCTTGATAGTGGACGATGAAGCCATCATTCGCGACGGAATCGCCGCGATTATTGATTGGGAAAAATACGGTTTTTCTTTGATGGGAGCCGCTCCGAACGGAGTCGAGGCTCTCCGGATGATTCTCGAGGAGCCGCCGCAGATCGTGATTACCGATCTCCGCATGCCGGTGCTGGACGGATTGCAATTGATCGCCAAGGTCAAGGAGGTCTATCCGGGGATCGCTTTTGTGATATTATCGGGCTTCAGCGAGTTTGAATCGGCCAAAGCGGCGATGCGTTTCGGCGTCCGGCATTATCTATTGAAACCCTGTAACGAAAACCAGATCATTCAAGTGTTGTTGGAACTCAAAGACGATCTGCTCCATAACGAGGAAAAGGAAGCTTTCATCGCCAAGAACCGCGCCAACCTCGAGAAGGTACTGCCCTTGGTCAAGGAGCAATTTTTCCGGGATTTTGTAACCAACCGCAATTATACCAAGGACGAATATGAATACTATCACCGGTTGTTCGGCCTGGAAGACCAAGCCGCCGTCCGCTTGGTCCTCTACGAACCGGAATCGGAGGCCGGTTTCGAAGAATTGTTCGGGCTGGTCCGCATCATCGAGGATTGCTTTGGAACGGCCAGCTTTTTGAATACGATCATCAAAAACCAGGTGTTAACCCTTATTAAGATGGAAAACGACGATGAACTGGTGGCGGCGATCACCCGGGTGAAAAACGTCTTTAAGTATTATCATAATGTGGAGGTCAGCGTCGCCTATAGCGAAGCGAGCGGCTTCGCCGACGCACCGCGCTTATATACCGAAGTGCAGGAATGTTTAAAATACTCCTTGTATGTCGGGGCCGGCAGCATCATTACCAAACAGGACATTGAGCTGGGGGGCGAGGGCAAAGAATCTTCCGAGCTTTACTTCGATTTCGACGCCATTGCCGTGGCCGTGAAGAGCGGCAATCTTGAAACGGTCAACGCGGCGATCGGGGACTTCTTCGCTCATTTGAAACAGCCCAAATTCCCGCTGGGCATGGTCAAGAACTATGCCACTCAATTATTGACCGTGCTTATCCGTCAATGCAAGGCGGACGAACTGGAGGCCCAACTCGATAAAATCGTGGAATTGCAACGGATTGAAACCCTCGATGGGCTTGAATCGTTCCTTCAGGCGGTCGCCTCGGAAAGAACCAAAGATTTTCATGCCCGGATCGTCTCCAAACATAGCCGGATCATTCAAACCGTATTGCAGTATGTCCGCGAACATCTGGCCGATGAAAACCTCTCGTTGAAACAGATCGCCGCCGAAGTGGTCTTCATGAACGAGGATTATTTAAGCAAATTGTTTGTGCGGGAGACTGGCGAGAAATTCACCAACTTCCTGTTGAAACAACGGATGGAACGGGCCAAGGAGCTGATCGGGCAGGCGAGCGCCGACCGGGTTTATGAGATCGCCCAGAATGTCGGACTGGGGAACAACCCCCAGTATTTCAGTCAATTATTTAAGAAATATACCGGCTTGGCGCCAACGGAATATAAGAAAAGCAGTTAAATTGCCGAAACGCCCCACCCATTCCGGAGATTGGCGCCGGCGCCCGCGCCGTTTTTTCGTCAGAAATTTGAACAAAAATGACGGTTTTCTTGATTAACAAATCGGTCACGAAACTGTAACATCTAATCGATGGATCATCGTTGAAAAATCTTGCGAGGCCGCTGCGGTTTATCGGCGAGAGCTTGAAAGGGCTTTTCAGCGCTGATCGGATAATCTGCCGCAATGAATTGCAGATGAACATGGTGTAAATTATTGCGGTGGGGTTATCAGTAAAAAGGAAAAGGAGTGGGAAGTTTGAAGAAAGTCTTACTGGTTTTATTGGTAATGGTCGTCGCCCTGTCCCTAACCGTGAATACCCTGGCAGCTTCCAAAGTCACGCTTCGTTTTGCCTGGTGGGGCAATCCGACCCGGGATGCCCGCACCCAGAAGGTTGTCGAGATGTATATGGCGAAGAACCCGAATGTCACGATTGAAACCGAGACCACGGGTTGGGGCGGTTATTGGGATAAGCTGGCCACGCAAGCTGCAGCCAATAATCTGCCGGACATCATCCAACAAGATTATTCCTACATTACGCAATACGCTCAAAAGAATCTGTTGCTCGATCTGACGCCGTATATGAAATCCAAGAAGATCGATGTGACGAATGTCTCCGACAGTTTCCTGTCCGGCGGGAAAGTGAAGAACCGCTACTACGGGATTAATGCCGGGACCAACGCCTGGTGTATCGTTTATGATCCGGCGATCTTGAAGAAAGCCGGCGTCGCCGCTCCGAGTCCCGATTGGACCTGGGCCGATTTCGAACGCCTGGCCACCGAGATCTATAAGAAAACCGGCGTGCAAACCATGCCCTATTCCACTGTGGACCCGAGAGTGTTATATGAAAACATGGTCCGGCAGACCGGAAAGTCGTTCTTTGGCAAGAACGGTGTCCGACTCGGCTTTACCGACTCGAAGGTCCTGGTCGATTTCTATGACTCCCAATTGCGACTGTTGAAGGCCGGCGTTTTGATCAAACCGGAAACGGCGTTTGTAACCACCACGCCGCAAGAAACCCCGTTTGCTAAAGGCCAATCTTGGTTAGAGTTCGTCTGGAGCAACCAGGTGGTGGCTTACCAAGCGGCTGCCAACCGTCCGGTGGCCCTGGCGGTATGCCCGAAGATCGCCAATTCCAAACGGCCGGGTACCTATTTTAAACCGTCGATGTTCTTGTCAGTAACGCGTTCGTCCGCCAATAAAGAAGAGGCCATCAAATTCGTCAACTATTTCCTGAATGATATCGAAGCCAATAAAGTGCTCTTGGCCGAACGGGGAATTCCCATTTTCCCGAAAGTCCGTGACGTTCTGAAAGATATGGTTGATCCGGTGAACCGGCAGGTATTTGACTATATCAGTTTGGTTGGAAAAGGATATGTCAGCCCGATCGATCCGGCGGATCCTCCGGGAGCCGGTGAGGTTTTGAAAGCGTTCCGCAATATCGACCAGGAAGTCTTATATGGTTCGACCGCTCCGAAAGACGCAGCCGTCAAATTCATGAAACAGGCGAATGAGATTTTAGCGAAAAATAAGACTG
>JAEXFN010000016.1 GCA_023400055.1 Bacillota bacterium | reverse complement strand
GAGAGAGCTTGTTGAGCGACTGAGAGAGCTTGTTGAGCGACTGAGAGAGCTTGTTGAGCGACTGAGAGAGCTTGCTGAATGACTGAGAGAGCTTGTTGAGCGACTGAAAGAGCTTGCTGAGTGACTGAAAGAGCTTGTTTAGCGACTGAACGAGCTTGCTGAGTGACTGAACGAGCTTGCTGAATGACTGAACGAGCTTGCTGAATGACTGAACGAGCTTGTTGAGTGGAATGGGGATATTCGAGAATGAAAGAGTCGGAAGTAATGACGGGATTATCGTTCGCGGCTATCCAATCCGATAGGTAAGATGGAGCTCTTAGTCAAAAATAAAGCATTCGCTATCCCGGTATCAAATCTTTCATTGAAACCCCGAGCGCTTCCGCTAGTTTTTGAATATTCTCCAGCGAAATATTTCTTTCGCCGCGTTCCACTGAACTGACATAGGTCCGATGAAGGCCGCACCGAAACGCCAATTCTTCTTGGGAAATATTTTGGGCGACTCTGATTTTCCTTAAATTCCGCCCAAATAATAGCTTGATTTCTCCGGCCAAAAAATTTCACTTCCCAAATTTGGTATACTTCTTGACTGATCGTAGTGATTTGTATAAAATAAGTCTACAGACTATAAGTTTCATTCTCGGAAAAGGAATGCTTTACGGCCCGACTTTCACTCTTTGACCGAGAACCCACAGTTTATTGTCCGGAATGCCCAGTCATGGAGTGGGAGGCCAAGTTGGCCGGCAAAGTTCTCGGTTCCTGGATCGGAGGTCCCCCGCCATGCTGGGCAGCGACAGCAAAGGAATTTACGAATTCATCTTCGACCGGATTTATAAAATCAACGAGGAACTCCTATCGCCTGACGAGGAATACCGGGAATGGGGCCGGAAGCAGGGGGAGTTTCGGATCAACTCTGGGCCCGGCTTACGCCGGAAGAACAGGGAATTTTCGATGAATTCGACATCAACCGGACCATGCAGATGAACCGGCGGGATGAGCTGATCTATAGCCGGGGGTTGATGGACGGGATCATCCTCGCCGCTTGGGTGGAGCGGATTAAACGGGGCAGGGGGATCGTGCTTCCTTAAAAAACTTTTTAACGGAGTGAACGCCAACCGGGCGATCAATCGCCCGGCTACAAGGCGGAAGGGCCGAGGGTTAGGTCTATAGAGGTCATGACTTATCCTTCAACCTCTCCGTGACTGAGCGGGGCTAATTTGATAAATCATCAGAGCTTGCTGAGCGGCTGAAAGAGCAAACAGAAAACAGAGAATTGACAATATTATTAAATGAAGTTCGATATAAATTGATAAATTCAAAAATACGGTCGCCATTAATTTCTAAAGCTACGACAGGAAGATCCTGGTCTGAACCAGGATTAGTCAGGATTAAACAGATTAAAGGATAAAAATTCGTTATTCAATTCATGCATTCAAATGATCAATTAGCAATAGTGAACATTTGGAGGGTTAATGCAGCTATTGTTAGAGAAATAATCCTCTAATCTGAAAAATCCCGACTAATCCTGGTTCAGACAATGATTCAATAACCCAAGGAGGCTTCCCGTACACTAATCGCGCTCTACTCCTTTGTTTTGCGTCGATACTTGGGCGGTTTAATCAGCGGCCTTTTGTAACGATATTTTCAAATGCGTCTCACAACGCCCCGATGCTTTTCAGGAACGCCCGCGGCGTCAGCACCGGGCAAAAGTCTTTTAACGGCTTCATATCCTTGATATTCGAAGTGACCACTGCGTCGGGGCGGGATTGTACCGCGGCCAGCAGCAGATGGAAATCGCCGAGGTCGGTCTGGCGAAGCGGCGTCGTCAGTGAAGCGGACAAGCAGGCTCCTGCCGGCCATGCGTCGGCGAACTTGGATAAAACCACCCACAGGGGCGTATCGCCCGGAAAAGTGGCGACAAACTTGTAGGTCTGGCGGACGGTCAGCGCGCCGGCCGGATCCAGGATGGCCGCGAAGGCTTGCAAAAACAGCGCCACCTCTTCCGGGTCGTAAACCCGCCGGGCATTCCCCTTGCCGATCCCGTCGGAGCAGGCTTTATGAATGAACTCGGCGATGACCGTCTGCGAGATCACCGCGCGGTACAGGGGAGTGGCGCCCAGTTTCAACAGGCGCATATTGAGCCCGTCCGGCTTCACCAAGGCCCCACAAAAGACGGTGGTGTCCAAAAGCGCGGCGCAGCCGGGGTTCATCGCTCAAATTCTTTGATGGCGGGACGGGCGGCAAAGCGTTGATTGACTTTTTCGGCGGTGGCCTGAAAGGCGCGGACCTTGGACAGATCGCCGAATTGGGCCGCGGGAATGCGCCAAGTGCCGCCTGGGGTTTGGGTGGCCTCGATCTTTCCTTGCTCGCACCAGCGCCGGACCATCCGGTCCGACACCTGAAAGGCCGCGGCGACCTCGGCCGTCTTATAATAGGCTTGGGACGCGACCGGGCGGATTTCGACCTGAAACGCCTCGCCTTCGGAGTCGCTCAGCTCATCGACGCACTCCAGAAACCGGGCCGCCAGTTCTTCCCGGGCCTCGGCTTTGGCGAGGTCCTTCTTGTGAATCACCAGACTCATCGTTCTCACCTTCCCAACTTCATTCTATGATGGTTCCGTGACTTCCGCAAGTTGGTAATATCATATGTCGGTATTTTAAAATCTTGCCGGAAAAACAATGCGCCGGTTTAAAAAAGAACGGGCGAATCAAAACTGCTAATGATTATCGAGTTAGCTCCGCGGCATCATGGTTCAGGCGACGATCTATCCTGCAATTCATTTCTCGGGGTTATCCGTCAAATACCGGATGCTGATTTGGGAGGTCGATTTGGGGATGCGGATGATATTTTTCGGGTACAAAAACGATACTTCGGGACCGGCTTTTCGCGGTATAATATCAAGCATGGAAGTTGTCTTTCAAGAGTCCGTCGGTGAAACCGACGGACTTTCGGTCATGGGCAAAACTTGCATTCTCATGCCCCGGTTTTTTATGCGGAGCTAACTTGAAAATCATCAAACTGCTTCTCAAGGGGGATATCGCAGGAAGCCGGGAGCTTTCCCGGCCGCGTTCGATGGCCCGTAAACCGAATCGTTTGGGCAATCTAGCGCGCTTAATATCGGAGTTCAAGAAAATTCGCAAGATAGGGGTGCAATCATTTGCCTTTTTGGGATAAAATTGGTAATATAAAGTGATCATCTGTAAATTGGCTGACTGGATCCGGCCAATGACGGTTTTGATAAGAGGGTGTCCATCGTGCTGCAGCAAATGCAACAATATATCTTGGAATCCAAAGAACGTTGTCGGGCGCTGGGGCTCGATTCGAAAGTGATGCCGAGTTTCGAGGTGATCGACCCGCGGGACTTCGCCCGGATCGTGCGCGATTACCGGGAGATCCTGGCGGTGGTGCAGTTTTTCATGGATAAGTTGCTGGAGACGATGATCGTCACGCCCATCGTCATCATCGTCACCGACAATACGGGCACCATCCTGGAATATGCCGGCGACGAAACGGTCAAGCTGCTACTGCTGCGAATGGGGATCCGCCGCGGGGTGCGCTTCACCGAGGAACGCAACGGCACCAACGGGATCAACCTCGCCTTGCGCCATCGCTCGCCGGTGAAGCTGGTGGGGGTGGACCACTATCATGAAATCATCTGGGAATTGGCCTGCTTTACCACGCCCTTCCGCGACGACGCGGAGAACGTCCTGGGGACGATCACCATCATGACCGCGCTGGAACAGGCCAATGACCTGATCTTCACGCTCCTGGTGACGGTGGCGGACTCCATCGAACGGGAGCTGCGGCTGCGACGCCAGAATCACCAGCGTCTGGAGCAGGAGCAGGCCAGGTTGCAGGCGGTGCTGGAGCAGATGCCGTCGGGAGTGGTCATCGTCGAGGCCCCGTCGGGCAAAGTGATCTCGGCCAACCGGCGTTACGGCGAGATCCTGCGCTATCCGGCGGCCCCATCGGATCTGACCGAGATGTACCACGCCTTAAAGCGGTTTCACGGCGACGGCCAACTCTTGTCCCAGATGGGCTGGTCGCTATTTCGCTCGGTTCATTATGGCGAAACCGTTTCCAATGAAGAGACCCTGATCCAGCGGGGGGACGGCACCACCGGGATCATCCTGGAAAGCTCGGCGCCGGTGCTGGACCGGGACGGCCGGGTCGTCGCCGGGGTGCTGGTCTTCACGGAGATCACCAATCTCAAGCAGGCGATGACCCAGGCGGCGCTCGCCAACCAATTGCGGCAGATCATCGAATTCCTGCCGGACGGCACGTTTGTGGTGGACAAAGAGCGCAGGGTGATCGCCTGGAACCGGGCCAATGAATTGTTGACCGGGATCTCCAAGGCGGAGATCC
Organism: Bacillota bacterium; assembly: GCA_023400055.1. Lineage (GTDB taxonomy): Bacteria > Bacillota > UBA4882 > UBA8346 > UBA8346 > Hydrogenispora. The sequence goes on along the minus strand of JAEXFN010000016.1, from coordinate 13,773 downwards.
TCGGCCGCAAAGCGGGCCCTCAGACGATCGCCAGCCCGGAACAGCTGCGGTTGATCGATATAGTCTTGCAAGGCGCGGATTGCCAGTGGGAGGCCGCCATCGAGAGGAGCGGCGACGTGCTGGCGCAGCAAGTGATGTTGCCCGCGCTCAATCAACGCAACAATGTCCATCTGGAGATCAAGGCCACGCCGCTGCGAAACGAGTATGGGGACACCTTGGGCGTCATCGAGACCATTCGCGACATTACTCGCCAAAAGGAACTGGAGGCCGAGACCATCCGGATGCAGAAGATCGAGTCGGTCGGCATTTTGGCCGGGGGGATCGCCCATGATTTCAATAATTATCTGGCGGCGATCCTTTCCAATATTCAACTGGCCGGATTGCGCCTGGAGAGCGGCCGGGACATCCGGGCGCTCTTAGAAACCGTGGAGGGACTGGTTGCCAAGGCGACGGGCCTTACCAAGCAGTTGCTGGCGTTCTCCAAGGGCGGCATCCCGGTCAAAAAGATCATCTCCCTGCCGGAACTGATCCACGATACCGTGAAGTTCGTCTTGCGCGGCTCGCGGGCTTCCTGCGAATGCCTGATCCCGGACGATCTTTGCCAGGCCGAAGCGGATGCCGGCCAAATCACTCAGGTATTGACCAACCTCTTGATCAACGCCTCCCAGGCCATGCCCGATGGCGGGAACATCACGGTGGATTGCGAAAATACCGCCTGGGAGTCGCTGGAGAACTTGCCGCTCAAACCGGGGGAATATGTCAAGATTGCCGTCAGCGATCAGGGACTGGGGATCCCCAAAGAAAACCTGGTCAAGATCTTTGACCCCTATTTTACCACCAAGAAGCAGGGCAATGGGCTGGGCTTGGCGGTCTGCTACAGCATCATCAGCAATCACGACGGATATATCGGCGTCGAATCCAAACCCGGAGTCGGATCGACGTTTTATTTTTACCTGCCAGCCTTCCGGGGCGCGGACGTCGCCGTGGAGACCATCGGCGATGAAGACCTGGGGGGGAAGGATGAACGGGGCAAGATCCTGATCATGGATGATGAAAAAAACATCATCATCCCGGTCGGCCAGATTTTGCAGCGGGTCGGCTACGAAGTGGACCTGGCCGGCGACGGGGCCGAGGCGATCACCAAGTATATCAAGGCTCAGACCGACGGGGAACCCTATGACGCGGTGATCCTGGATCTGACGGTGCCCGGCGGAATGAACGGCAAGCGAACCATCGAACAGTTGCTCAAGATCAGCCCGGAGGTGCGGGCCATTGTCTGCAGCGGCTATTCCGACGACCCGGTGTTGGCCAATTACAAAGAATTCAAGTTCCGGGAAGTGGTGCTTAAACCCTATAAAGTAGAGGAATTACGGCGGGTTTTATACCGGGTGTTGCATGAGTAAGCGACCTTTAAGGGCAGTTCACGGAAATAGGAATGTATCCGGCGCGGTATCATTTCGGAGATAGGATTGATTTCCGCCGTTGGGATATGTTATGATAAACACAGCAATTGCATATTGAAGTTGGGCACTAGGGGAGCCGGGCAGGTCCGGCTGAGATTAAGAACCGTTCAGTTCTTTAACCCTTCAAACCTGATCTGGATTATACCAGCGGAGGGAAGTGATCGCGCAGGCTCATTGGCAGCTTTCGTTCAGCACAAACCACAGCGGTTTGTGCTTTTTGTTTGGGTTAATCCTTACGGAGGTGTTCGCTTGAAAAAAGTGTTGACCATCGCCGGTTCCGATTCAAGCGGCGGCGCCGGCATTCAGGCCGATTTGAAAACCTTCGCCGCCCATGGCGTATACGGCATGAGCGCCATTACGGCGGTTACCGCCCAAAATACCCGGGCGATCCTGGCCGTGGCCGACCTCGCCCCGGAGATCGTCGCCAGTCAGATCGACGCGATCTTCGCGGATATCGCGGTCGATGCGGTCAAGCTGGGGATGGTTTCGCAACAGCGGACCATCGCCGTCATCGCCGCGAAGCTCCGCTGTTATCAGGCGCGCAATATCGTAGTGGATCCGGTGATGGTGGCCACCAGCGGCCGCCCGCTGTTGCAGCCGGAGGCGCTGGCGTCGTTTCGCGCCGAACTGTTGCCGCTGGCGACGGTCCTGACTCCGAACCTTCCCGAGGCGGCGATCCTGGCGGGAATGCCCGTCAGCGACTTGGCGCAGATGGAACGGGCCGCCGCCCGTATTCAATCGGACGGTCCCCAATACGTATTGCTGAAGGGGGGACATCTGCCGGATCAGGCGCAAGCCATCGATATTCTGTTCGACGGTCGGACGTATCAGTATTTCCGGGCCGACCGGATCCCCACTCGCCACACCCACGGCACCGGCTGTACCTTATCGTCGGCCATCGCCGCCAATCTCGCCAGGGGGATGCCGGTGGCCGGAGCGGTGGCGGCGGCCAAGGAGTATTTGACGATGGCCATCGCTCATTCGTTTCCGCTCGGCCAGGGAGCCGGACCGACGCACCACTTCTATGAACTTTACCGGAAAGCGGGACTCGCCGTTGAGCCATGAATCTGCCAGCGTGCGGTTTACTAATTCTTTTGGAGGGTTAAAAATCATGACAGAACTGCCAACCATCGCTGGACTTCTGACGGAAGTCAAAACCCAAAAGCCTTTGGTACACCATATTACCAACTACGTGACGGTCAATGACTGCGCTAATATCGTGCTGGCTCTGGGCGGCTCGCCGGTGATGGCCGACGACGCGGCCGAGGTCGCCGAGATGGTGGCCATCGCTTCGGCCTTGGTGCTCAATATCGGGACGCTCAATGCTCGGACCAGCGCAGCCATGTTGCTGGCCGGTAAGCAGGCCAACGACCTCGGCATTCCGGTCATTCTGGATCCGGTGGGCGTGGGCGCCACTTCATTGCGGAACGCCACCGCCGCCAGGTTGCTGCAAGAATTGAAACTGGCGGTGCTGCGGGGAAATATGTCGGAGATCAAGGTCATCGCGGGCCTCGATGCGAAAACCCGCGGCGTCGATTCCGGGGACGACAGTGCCGCCGACGGTCCGCAGATTGCCGCCGCTTTAGCCCGGAAGCTCGGCTGCGTCGTGGCCATTACCGGGGTTCAGGATATCGTGGCCGATGAGCGGCGGATCGCCTTGATCGATAACGGCCATCCGCTCCTGGCCAAAGTGACCGGCACCGGCTGCATGGCGACCTCGCTCATCGGTTGCTATGCCGGGGTGAGCCGCGATTATTTTCAGGCGGCCGCGGCCGGCCTCATCACCATGGGTCTGGCCGGCGAGCAGGCGCAGGCCGGATTGGCTGCGGGCGAAGGAGTCGGCAGCTTCCGCAGCAGGCTGCTGGACCGGATCGAAAGCCTGACTCCGACGGGACTGATCCAAGGAGGCAAATATCATGCGCTTTGAGGGCAAGGTGGATTATTCGCTGTACCTGGTGAGCGATCGCGGCTTGCTGGGGGAGCGCGATCTCTGCCAGAGCATCGCCGCGGCGATTCAGGGCGGGGTTACCCTGGTGCAGTTGCGGGAGAAGGATCGGACCAGCCGGGAGTTCTTCGATCTGGCGGTCCGGGTGAAGGCAGTGACCGACGGCATGAACGTGCCGCTGATTATTAACGACCGGCTGGATATCGCCTTGGCGGTCGACGCGGCCGGACTGCATATCGGACAGGAGGATCTGCCGGCGGCGATCGCCCGTCGCCTATTGGGACCGGGCAAGATCCTGGGCGTCTCCGCCGCGACGGTGGATGAAGCGTTGGTGGCCGAGGCCGACGGCGCGGACTACCTGGGGATCGGAGCCGTCTTTCCGACCGGCACCAAGCGAGATGCCTGCGAGGTGGGACTGGCCGGTTTGCGGGCCGTGGTCCAGCGGGTCCAGTTGCCGGTGGTCGCCATCGGCGGCATCGACGAGCGGAACCTGCCCGCCGTGCTGGAACAGCGGGTGGCCGGGGTCGCGGTGGTTTCGGCCATTCTCGGCCGGCCGGCGATCACTGCCGCCGCCCGCCAGCTGGATGCGGTGATTCGCCAGTGGCAGCAACGGATTTGACGGGCGTTTAGTGCGCCGCCGGGGCTCGGATTGGCGATCCGGCGGATCTGGCGCGGCGCTTTTCGCAATAATTTGGTTTGTATTCCGGCCCGGATTCTTTTATAATTAGAGGTTGTACACTCATGTGAATTGAAGGAGACGTAAGCCTTGAAACTGGGAATCGTCGGGTTGCCGAATGTCGGCAAGAGCACGTTGTTTAACGCAATTACCAAAGCCGGCGCGGAGAGCGCCAACTATCCGTTTTGCACCATCGACCCCAACGTGGGGGTGGTGGCCGTTCCGGATGAACGCCTCCAAAAACTGGCCGAGATGTATGATCCGGATAAAATCACGCCGACCGCCATCGAATTTGTGGATATCGCCGGATTGGTGAAGGGCGCCAGCCGGGGCGAGGGTCTGGGCAACAAGTTCTTGGCCCATATCCGGGAGGTCGACGCCATCGTCCATGTGGTGCGCTGTTTCGAAGATCCCAATATCGTGCACGTCGACGGTTCGGTCGGCCCCAGGCGCGATCTGGAGACCATCAATCTGGAGCTGATCTTCGCCGATCTGGAGACGTTGGAGAAACGGATCGAGCGGACCAACATCTCCTTAAAGACGCACGATCCCAAACTGAAGGCGCAGTTCCAAGCGGAGCTGGCGATCTATGAAAGAATAAAAAGCGATCTCGAAAACGGCATTCCGGTGCGGGCGATGACCTTCACCGAGGAAGAGCAGGTCATCGTCAAGCAGGCGTTCCTGTTGACCGACAAGCCGGTGATCTATGCGGCCAATGTCGGGGAAGCGGATCTGGCGAAGGGTGTCGCTCAGAATCCGTTACTGGCCGAGCTGCATTCCTGCATCGCAGCGGAGAAGGCGGCCTTGATCCTGATCTCGGCCCGGATCGAAGAGGAGATCGCCCAGCTGGACGAGGCGGACCGTCAGGAATACCTCAAGGAACTGGGCCTGTCCGAGTCCGGCCTGGACCGGCTGATCAAAGAGAGCTACCGGCTGCTGGGGCTGATCAGCTTCCTGACCGCCGGCAAACAAGAGGTGCGGGCCTGGACCATTACCAAGGGGACCAAGGCGCCACAGGCGGCCGGGAAGATCCACTCCGACTTCGAGAAGGGCTTCATCCGGGCCGAGATCGTCAGCTATCATGATCTGATGGCTTGCGGTTCCTATGCGGCGGCCAGGGAGAAAGGCCTGGTCCGGCTGGAAGGCAAGGAGTATGTGATGCAGGACGGGGACGTGACCCTGTTCCGCTTCAACGTTTGATCAAGGCCGGGGCAAAGACCCGGACCAGGTAAGACAAGATGAATCCGGAAGATTCAAATGCCCAAAGCTCATGGTTTCGAGAGTTTTGGGCATTTTAACATCAGCGCTTTCCCGATTGCTGGACTTTAGGATTTACGAAGATTTTTTCAGATTATCGCGGATGCCCGGATGGTCGGAGGCGTACCGCTCGGCCCGGAAAACCCCGTTGCGCTTGATTACGGAAGCCGTTGCCGCGCCGCCGGCGTTCGCTTCCGATGCGCCGAAGGGGTTGACATAGCTCCAAATGATGCGGCCCCCGCGGGTCACCTCGAAGAACCGGCCGTTATAGCCGTTGCAGATCAAGGTATTGCCATTGGGCAGCCGCTGCGCGCCAGAGATGTAGGCCGAATAGAACGCGTTGCGCGGGTTGCCCCGGTAGGTCCAGAGCGGTTTGGCCGGGCCGTAGCGGTGGCCTTTCGCCAGACGGTAAGTGCCATTTTTGGCCAGCGGCGGCTGGATCTCCACCACCGTGGAGTAACCGGTGCCCTTGCCGTCGCGGTTCAGGCCGTTATTAAAGAGCATAATGTGGCCCTGTCCTGGCCGGCCGTCCGGGATCCATTTGGCGTCGTGCTGGCCGAATAACTGCTGATCGACTATCCTGCCGGTCCGGTAAGTCCGGGGATTGCCCCAGCGGTATAAAAGATCGCCGCCCTTGCCGTACCTGCCGCCGCGGTGGCCGGCCGCTTCCGAGCTGGTAGTGCTGTGGTCGATCACCCAGATCTCGTTGAAGCCGTGGACCGACAGCATAATCTGATCGAGTTTCGGGTTGTAATCGACCGCGTTCATGTGGGTCCAATCGGCGCCGCCGGGAGCCAGCGTCATGGTGCCGACGTAATTGAGATCCACCAGCTCGGGATGTTCGGCCACCGCGCCGTAGTTCGACGCGGTCGGATCGTAATCCTGAATCAGATGATCCCAGAGATGCCATTGCCAGACGATTTTACCGCCCGCGGCCGTGGGTTGGACCTCGATCAGGTGGTCCGGCCAGAGTTTGCCGTCCTTTAGCAGCCCGGGATCGCGCCCCGCGGCAACCGCGGCGGCGGCCGACTTATATTCCCAGGCGATCATCAGCAGGTTGCCGTTGGGCAACCGCTTGACATCATGGTGCGAACGGTGTTGCTCGTTGGAGTAACTGAACTCCCAGCGCACCCGGGAGTCCCAGTCCAGTTCCTGGACGCCGCCGCCCGCGCCGCCGGCATTGAAGGCTTTGCCGGCGCCCTCCATTTTAGCGGTCCGCAGCAAGTGGCCGTTATCCAGCAAATATACGGAAATCCCCGGCAGGTAGCGGCTGTTCCAGCGGTGCACTACTTGGCCTCCATTGTCGATTAAATAGGTAATCTTGGAGTTGAGCGGCGCGAACAGGGTATATCCGGCGTAGGGCCGCGGCATGTTCCGGCTCCCCAGATAAATCGCGCTCCCGAGCAATAAAAGCACCGCGAGGCCCAGACCGATCAGTGCTGTTTGGCGGTTGGCGGATCGCTGCGCCAAAGCCGCCAGTTGCCAAGCAAGGTTCGGTTTTTGGTTCATACAGTAATTCATCCCGTTTCATTTGAGGCACCCCGCCGCAGTGGAGGCCATGGTATTTTGAAATTAATTTAAAGACGCAGCGCAAAAGAAAAAGGTTCATTTTCTGAAAGCGGAAGAAGCCGGTTTCCGCTGGGAATCCGTTCCGGCGAGAGGAGAACGGGCCAGTTCGGTAGAAATAGCCTCTATGAGCCGCGATTACCGAGGGAGGTGCTTACATATGGAGCAGCGGGAGTCGGAGAGCCAGCGCCGGGCGGATGGCGGCGGATTCTGCCGCAAATGGCTGGGGCGGTTGGCGGAGGAACTGCGCCGGTCGGTGCCGGAGCGGCGGGAAGCAGCAAGCGGCGCGCCGATGCTCCCGGAACCGGCCACCTTTTCGCTGCGTTTCGCCAAGCTGTTGAACCGCTTCAACCGGCCCTTTTTCTGGCTGGGCATCGTCTTCATCGTTTGGCTGATCCTCGAGGCGATCTTGCAATGGCTGTTGCCGTTCCGCCAATACCAGCAGTTGATCGCGGCGGTGCGGCCGTATACCAAGTATGCCGGTCCGACCGTGGTCGGTTACTGGACCAACTGGCTGGCCATTAAGATGCTGTTTTATCCCCGGCGGCCCAACGGTTTATGGCAGGGCCTGATCCCGGCCCGGCGCGTCGAATTGGTACAGAGCCTGGCCGCTGGCATTCATGAGCGGCTCTTCTCGGCGGAGATCGTCCGGGGCTATTTGCAGGAGAGTCCCCTGCTGCAGGAATTGGCTTACGCCACGGCGCGGGTCACTGGCGACGGCGCCTTCCGCAGCGAGCTGAAGGAACTGTCCCGGCGCTATCTGGAGGAACTGGTCCAGCGCGACGAGGTTCGCCAGCGGGTCCGGCAGGTGATGGGGGAGATCATCGACAGCTGGCAGGCACGTACGGCCCTGGAGAAGCCGGTGGAGCTGACCAAACGGATCTGGGGGCCCTGGGTGGGGGAACGGGTCCTCGATGCCCTGTCCGCTTTGCCTTACGCTATGGAAAACGTCTTGTCGGAGTACGAAGCATCGCTGGACCGGCTGCCGGAAGCGATCGCCGACAATCAAGGCAACATCGAAGCGGCGGTGACTTCCGTGGTCGAACACGGCCTGAAACTGATCGACATCGAGAATATCGTCCATACCCAGCTGGCCAAGCTGGACGAGCAGGAGCTGGAGCGGGCCTTGACCGGCAATGTTCTGGCTGAGCTGGAATTCATCCAGACCTCCGGCGGACTCTTCGGCTTTCTGGTGGCGCTGGCGCTGGAATGGCCGCTGGCGCGCCTGCCTATGCTGGCGCTGGGCCTCGGGCTCTGGCTGCTGTACCGGCGGACCGTGCATTAAGCTTTCATCGCGGCGAAACATGGCCCCCGCCGGCCGGCGCCGGGAATTGACCGCTCGAATATGCTCATTCAGTAACCGGAAAAACATGTTTTGTAACTGAAGAAGCTCATTCAGTAACTAAATGAACATCTTCAGTAACTGAACGAGCTTCTTTAGTAACTAAATGAGCTTGTTCAGTTACTGAATGAAGATCTTTAGTAACTGAATGGGCTTGTTCAGTAACCGAATGAGCATCTTCAATAAGTAAATGAACCTGTTTTGTAACTGAACATCGATTTTCAGTAACCAAACGAACCCGTTCAGCGACAGCATGAGCCCGTCCGGCCGGTCCCTGGTCATCCGAAAAGGCTCAATATCCTTCCGCGTTAACTCAAGGCCCATTTTTTAATTGCAATTCCTTGCCACAAGGCCCTTACCGCTATCCTTCATTGTACCGGAAATGTTAATCTTTCGCTGATCGCATAAATTTGGAGAGGAATCTTCAAAAAATGCGCTAATTTATAATACGGTATTTGCGAGACCATGGGATAAAGTCCGGCGAGTCAAAAGCCTGACAGAACCGAGCGCCACGGGTCGCTTGGGTTGCTTTGCGAGATGAAGCGGCGCGGCGATTCCGGACGGCCGATTTTGCTGCCGCTGGACTTGACTTAAGGAGGAGAAAAGTGATGTTGCGCCAGATCGACCTGCGGAGTGATACGGTGACGCAACCGACCCCGGCGATGCGGGAAGCGATGTACCGGGCGGAAGTTGGCGATGATGTCTACGGCGAGGATCCGACGGTACGGCGGCTGGAAGAGGCTGCCGCCGCCAAGCTGGGCTTTCCGGCCGGCTTGTATGTGGCCAGCGGCACCATGGGCAATCTGGTGGCTTTGTTGACCCAGGTCCGGCGCGGCGATGAAGTGTTGCTGGAGGCCGAGAGCCATATTTACTATTATGAGGTGGGCGGAATCGCCGCGCTGGCGGGGGCGACGCCGCGGCTGATCCCCGGCGAGCGGGGGATTATCGCCCCGGAAGCGCTCCGCCGCCATTGCCGGCCGGCTAACGTTCATTACCCCAACCCGGCCCTGCTTTGCCTGGAGAATACCCACAACCGGGGCGGCGGCTCGGTTTATGAGCCGGCGGCGCTGGCCGCGCTGATCGCCTGTGCCCGCGACTTGGGATTGAAGGTCCATATCGACGGAGCGCGGATCTTCAACGCGGCCATCGCTTGCGGTTGTGATGTCCGCGAGTTGACGCGGGGCGCCGACACAGTTCAGTTCTGCCTCTCCAAAGGCTTGGGCGCGCCCATGGGTTCGGTGCTGGTGGGTTCGCAGGAGTCGATCGACCGGGCCCGCAAATGGCGGAAGATGGTCGGGGGCGGTTTCCGGCAGATCGGGATCATGGCCGCCGCCGGGCTGGTGGCGCTGGAAACGATGGTGGACCGGCTGGCCGAGGATCACCGCTTGGCGCGTAAACTGGCCGACGGCCTGGCGGAGCAGCCGTTTATCCGGATTCAGCCCCAAAACGTGCAGACCAATATCATCGTCTTCGAGCTGGATGAGTCGCAACTGACGGCGGAACGGTTCCTGCGGGGACTGGCGGAAGCGGGCATCAAGGCCAACGCCAGCGGCGGCAGCGCCATCCGTTTCGTCACCCACAAAGACGTCGCGGAAGCGGATGTCGACGCGGTGTTGCGCACCATCGCGGCCATGCGCGTTTCCCATTGATTTCCGGACGGAAATTCTCCATCGGTCTCCGGGGCAAAATGGTCGACTGCCGGAATAAATCCGTCAGGGAGGACGAGAAAGTTGGTTACCCAAACAAAATGGTCGGTCTTGATCATCGATGATTCCTCGATCGGCCGAATCGCTGTCAAGCAAGCGTTCAAACAGTCCGACGTGCAGCTGGAGGAGCTGGAGAGCGCCGAGCCGTTCTTCCGGTACCCCAATCAATATCAAGATCTGGATCTGCTGATTCTGGATATTTCGCTGCCCGGAATGGACGGGCTGACCGCCTTGGAGAAGCTCCGCGCCGACGAACGCTGGACGGGCCTGCCGGTGATCGTCGTCACCAGCCGCGCCGATCCGGAGACGGTTCGCCGGGCGTTGCATGCGCATGCCAACGATTACATTGTGAAACCGTTCGATAACGAAGTGCTGCTGGCAAAAGTCCAGCGGGTCCTGGAGCAAAAAAGGCAAGATTGGCCCGATCCGGAAACGGTGTTTCAGGTCGGCAATGAGCTGAAACGCGCGGAACGGGGCAAGACCCCCTTTGCTTTGCTGGGCGTCAAGATTCGCAATGAAAAGGACAATCTTTCAGACCCCTGGCACATCAATAAGCTGCGCGAAGATATCCGCCTGCGGTTGCGGGAGATCGATACGGTCTACTTTAACGGCTGTTACCTGCTGCTTTTGTTGCCGTTTACCGACAGCGCCGGCGCGGAAATCGTGGCCGGGAAGATCCGCGGCTTGCTTTTCCAAGAGATCGAACTGGAGATCGTCGCTTATCCGGCCCACGGCCGGAATGCATTGCAGCTCCTGAACACCCTCAAGCAGAGGCTGGATCGGGAAGATTCTCCGGTTGATTTACAATTGCCTGAATAATAACCCCAAGTCGTAAATAGGATCTGATGATCCGAAATCACCAATCATCCGGTAAAAGACTGAATCCACTGGCTCACTCACTTTTGCGTAACATGCTGAACCAAACCGCGAAAAGCGATGACTTTCGTTCAGCAGCTATAGACACGGGAAGGACGTTATGGGAACACAGTTTATCAATATCTATATCAAATTTTTCTTTTTACTGACTCCCTTTTTTTTGTTATCCACGTTTCTGTCGATGACCCGGGATGTATCGATGGCCAGCCGGAAGAGACTCTCTGTTAAAGTGACCTTCGCGGTCATTATCATCAGTCTGGTTATCTTTCTCATCGGCGATTACATCTTTCAATGGTTCGGAATTACATTGAATTCGTTCCGGATCGGCACCGGGATATTGCTGATCCTTTCGGCGATTTCGCTGGTGTTGGGGACCGATGCCTATCCCGTCAAGGACGACGCCGAAGACATCTCCGTGGTGCCGCTGGCGATTCCGGTCACGGTCGGTCCGGCGACCACCGGGGCCATTCTGGTGATGGGGGTCGAGTTGCGGCAGTTTTGGGAACGGATGATCGGGATCTCGGCATTGTGCGCCGCTATCCTGAGCGTGGGGATTCTGCTCTATCTGAGCGGTTCGGTGGAACGCTTCGTCAAAAAACAGGGCCTGACCATCCTCAGCAAAATCACCGGCCTAATCCTGGCGGCGTTGGCGGCCCAGATGATTATGACCGGAGTCCAGGGCTTTCTCGGCAAAGTATGACCAAGTATGATCAAGCCGGGCTGGGCTCATCTGGCAAGGCACTGGCGTTATTTTGATTCTCATTTTAATTGGGGCCGAAGTCCGCTGAGAAACCCGGAGCAACCTGGAGGGTAAGCTTTATCAAAGTACTCAAAACTGTGATTTGATTCACAGTTTTTTTCTTTTGGGACCGCTATAATTAAATCCAACGACACCAATCCATAGCCAATCAGAGGAGGTTGTTGCCATGAGTCCCATCGATGAATTGCAAGACGAACACCGGGCGGTAAAAATGACTTTGGCGATTTTGGCCAGGATTTCCGCGAAACTTTCGCGAGGTGAAACCGTGGCTCCGGACCATCTCGATCAACTGCTCGAGTTTCTGACCACTTTCGTCGACCGCTGCCATCACGGCAAAGAGGAAGACGTGCTCTTTCCGGCGCTGGAGAAGGCCGGGGTACCCCGGGAAGGCGGACCCATCGGAGTGATGCTCCGCGAGCACGACTTGGGCCGCGGTTATATCCGGGGCTTACGAGAGGGGGTCGCCGATTTCAAGGCCGGCGATCGGCAGGCCGTGGCGCGGATCGTAGCGAATATCCAGTATTACAGCGATTTATTGACTCAGCATATTGATAAGGAAGATCATATTCTCTACCCCATAGCGGAAAAGGTATTTTCGCGTGAACAGCAACAGGCGCTGCTTAAAGGCTTCGCCGCCATCGAGGACCAGCGGATCGGCGCGGGAAAGCACGAGCAATTTCACCGGATGCTCCACCGGTTGCAAGCGGTTTATTTGGGCTAAGCCATGGGTGAGGTTGCGGGCTGATTAGAACAGATCCACATGACAGGTATCCTCCAGCGCCTTGGCATCTAAAATCTGCAATTTCTTATTGCCGATAAAATCGATGATTCCCGCTTCTTTGAGGGCGTTCAATTTCCGCGATAGCGTCTCCCGGGTCAATCCGATGTAATGGGCCATCTCTTCCCGGTTTAACGGCAAAGCGATGACGGTCGTCCCATCCGGCTGGATCGTTCCGTATTTCTTGCGGAACTCCAATAACATCCAGCCGACCCGGTTATCGGTCTCCCGCGGGCTGATGCTGCTCAATAAGTTTTCCAACGTGTCGATCCGTTGGCATAACTCTTCTATGATCTTTAAACCGATGGCCGGGTGTTGCAACAACAATTCGTGACAGTCGCGGCGGGTGATCATGCAGACCAGGGTGTCTTCGATGGCCACGGCGTTGTATTCCGCCAGTTTTTGTTGTAACAGCAGATTCCGTTCCCCGAAAAAATCGCCTTCCGTCAGGATGTATAAGATCTGCTCCTTGCCGTCGGCCGAGTTGCGGAAGATCTTTATTTTGCCGCGGTTAACGAGCAACAGGTTTGCCAATGGCTCTCCTTCCCGGCAAATCGAGCTGCCCTTGGGGTATTTTTGCTGAATGATCAAGGAAACCACCTTTTGGAGTTCCTCGTTGCTCAATGAAGCGAAGATGGGCACCTTGCGGGCGCAGGGTTGATGGAAATGGTAACTGCAATAACATATCGGATCGGCCATTCGGGTAACTCCTAATTATTATTACTTAACTTTCGCAGAGAAAAAAATTCGAAACCTATTGATATAAGCATTCAAAGGAAAAAAGGAAGACCCATTGACAAACAGCCTAAACCAGATTTCTTGTTCAAGCAAGGAAATGCAGCGAGAGGAACTTATAGATGCTTGTTTCTATGGCCCACGGTTCCGTCGGCGGGTTACTTTTTTGGCGTCAAAAAAGTAACCAAAAAACCGTTGGAACCTACGGATTCCAAACCTCCCTTTATGCATCCGGTAATCGTCTTCGCCATCCTTGGCCTTCTGTCTGGCTACCGGGTTTTGGCTTTCGAAGTCCCCTCCGCTGGACGACCGCCGTTTTTCCTCCTTGAAAAGAGGCGTCGTCCGCCTTCATCCTCGAAGGCGGTGGGTTTACGAAATTTAGTGCATCCTTAAAACATTAAACTCAGTAGCACAAAAAATCAACGGGCACCCGTCTCCAAGGAGGGAGACGGCGCCGCTTCTTTTCAGGAAGAAAAACAGCGGTCGGGGACGGAAGCCTACACTTGGTAGCCAGTCAGAATGCCATGGATGGCGGCGGCATTCTAAAACCCCGGATGAATGAGGAGGTCTAGGAACCTCGGTTCCTAGTCGGGGGATTCCAAAGGGTTTCCGACCAAACCCTTTGGTCCTGGGGGTGTGGGGGCAGGAATAGCCCCCATCGGCTCTCAG
>JAEXFN010000008.1 GCA_023400055.1 Bacillota bacterium | reverse complement strand
CGTCTTGACTTGCAATTGTCGGATGCCCTCCGTAGCATCGGCCAGACGCCGTTTCTCATCCAGCAGGAAATGCCTGACATACCGGGCCTGGTTGGCAATGAGGGTGTTCTCCTCCACCGACAGAACGGGGAAGATCCCGGTGGACCGGCGCTCCTCGGTGAGCAGCGCGATCTTGTGTTTGATCGCTTCCTCCGGCGAGTGGATCTTGACCGGCTTGCCGCCGAGTTCGATGTTACCCGAGGCGATCGCCCGCAGCCCGAATAAAGCCTCGATCAGTTCGGTCCGTTGCGCGCCGACCAAACCGCCGATCCCTAGAATCTCCCCCTTGCGGAGCTCAAAGGATACATCCTTGAATGATTTAGGATGCGGGGACGTCAAACCGTTCACTTTCAGGAAGACCGCTCCTGGTGTATTGTGCCGCTCCGGAAAACGGTTGGTCAGATCGCGGCCGACCATCCGCGCGATGATCAGGTCCGTGGTCAGTTCCTTGGCCGGCCAGGTCCCCACCGAACGACCGTCCCGCATAATGGTCACTTCATCGGAGATCTGGAGGATCTCCTCCATCTTGTGGGAAATATAGATAACCGCCACGCCGCGGCTTTTTAATTCGCGAATAATGCGAAACAGGTGTTCCACTTCATTTTCGGTCAAGGACGAAGTCGGTTCGTCCATAATAATCACTTTGGCGTCAAAAGAAACGGCTTTGGCAATCTCGATCGATTGCACCTTGGAAACGGATAGACTGCCCACGATCGTCGCGGGATTGATCTCCATCTCCAGACTTTTGAAGAGCGCCGCAGTATCCTGGTACATTTTTTGATGGTCCACGAATTTCAGCGGCCCGATGCTCTTGACCGGAAAACGCCCCAACCACATATTTTCCATGACATTGCGAAACGGTACCGGATGCAACTCCTGGTGAATCATGGTGATCCCGTGATCCAAGGCAGCTTTGGGTTCATGCAGAACCAGCTCCTGGCCGTTCAATACGATGGTGCCGGCGTCCGGGATATACATTCCGAATAAACATTTCATCAAGGTGGACTTGCCGGCGCCGTTTTCGCCCATCAACGCGTGAACGGTGCCGGGTCGAACCTTCAGGGTGACGTCGTCGAGGGCTTTCACCCCGGGAAATTCTTTGGAAATATGGTTCAGTTCAAGCAGAAACGGATTGTCAGTCATTGCAATGCCTCCCCGCTGTCGAAAAGACAATCACTTGGGCTAAATTGGCGATTCTTAACGTTAAGTTATTGCGCCACGGTATTAAAAAGCAAGGGAGCATTTCAGCATGATCTGCCCCCCTGCTTGCTTTGCGAGTCGTTAATCGGTGAACTGTAACGAATTATTTCGCTTCATTCATGTTGGCTTTGGTGATCTTCTTGTAATCGATCCAGACGTATTTGCCGTCCGAGATGGTGTAACCGATATTGGCTTTGGTCGGTTGTTTGCCTTGGGCCAGGACGTTCGCCAGGTTGAAGGTGGCTTTGCCTTGGTTCTTGGCATCATTTAAGACGGTTCCGAGCAGGGTGCCTTCCTCGAGCGCTTTCAAGGCGGGGGCAGTGGCGTCGACGCCGACGACCGGCATATATTTGCCGCCTTTGAAGTAACCGGACGCTTTCAGCGCTTCGATCGCGCCGAGCGCCATGTCGTCGTTGTTGGCGAGCACTACTTCAATCTTGTCGCCGTGCGCAGCGAGGAACGCGGCCATTTTCTCTTGACCCTTGACCCGGTCCCACATCGCGGTGTCTTCGGCCAGTTTCTGAACTTTCAAGCCGGCGTTCTCAATGGCTTGAATCGAATATTTGGTGCGCAGCTCGGCGTCTTGGTGGCCGGGCTCGCCTTTTAGCATCACGTACTGGATCACGCCGTCTTTGTTTTTGTCAGCTTCGGGATGGGACTTCCAGTAATCGACGATCAGCTGGCCTTCCATAATGCCCGATTGCTCGGCTTTGGCGCCGACATAGTAAACCTTATTCCATTTCTTCATGTCTTCCGGCAACGGTTCCCGGTTCAAGAATACTACCGGAATGTTGGCCACTTTGGCTTTATCGATGATTACGCCGGCGGCGGTGCGGTCCACCGGGTTGATGGCCAGGGCGTTGACGCGTTTGGTGATGAACAGGTCGACTTTGTCATTCTGGGTCGGTTGTGAGTTCTGGCTGTCGACGATCTCAACTTTGGCTTTGTTGCCCGCCGCAGCCATGATCGCGCTCCGGACGCCGCTCATGAAGGTGTCATCGAACTTGTAGATAGCGCAGCCGATGGTAATCGTTTTGGACGCGGCCTGGGCGAATGCGCCGACCAGCAGGACGACGGCTACTGCCGCCACTACGATCCCGGAAACTACCTTTTTCTTCACTACTTACTCCTCCTCGAGTTCACATAGGTATTTTTTCGAACAGCTCCTCCGGAAGCCTTTGGAGTTGTTTGCTATAGCGATGTTTCGCCGCGGCGAAGGTTTGGCCTCTGGAATTAACGGCTCTCTCCCTAAAAAAAATTATCTTCCGGTGAAGATAATTTTAATAATCTGTAAAATATCATGTTCATATTTTGCTATATTAGGATAGATTACCCCTTTTCTTGTAGAACCTGGCAGGCTGGCGATCCCTTGGTTAGCGCGCTTTCCTGGGAGAAAGCTCCTATTTGCCGATACTCGGCAATATTGCGTAATCCCGCAGTAACCAGGCGGGGATCTTTGCCGAGCCGTTCTGGATCGTCGCATTGCCATGGAATGAAGAGCCGTCGAGCAGGCGCCGGGCATTCTCGAAAGCCGTCCGGGCCAGCCGGGCATAATCCAGCCGCACCGTGATCAGCTTGGCGCCGGTTTTGATCCGCTGCTCAATCTCGGCTTCGCCGCCCACCCCGCCCAGAAAAGGCAAGGGCGGCTGTTGTTGCTGCAGAAAGCGACTGATCTCCGCGACGGTCAGATCGTCGGGAGTTAAAATCCCCTTCACCGGCTGATGGGTCAGGAAGGTCCGGGTTTTGGGCGCGGCCTGGTCCGCCGCGCCGCCCGGCAGCACGACCGTAGCCAGCAGCCGCGCTCGCTGCGGCGCCGCTTGCCGAATGGCCTCCAACTGCCCCTGGGTCAGCCGCTCCGCCTTGGCACTGTCGGCCGGCCCCCGAAAGAGCAGATAATTGCCGGGGCCCGCCGCCGCCACCAGGGCCGCGGCCTGGCTGCGGCCCAGTTGCCGGTAATCCGGGCCGCAGTAGCCTTCGACCGGGCCGGCGGTAAGTTCATCGTATAAAATGATCTTCGTCCCCGCCCGGACGGCTTCCTGGAGGACATCGGCCAGTCCGCTCCGGCTGACCGGCACCAGGATCACCACCGCCGCCTTTTCGGCGATGAAACGGCGCAGTTGGCGGATCTGCCGTTCCAGGGAACGATGGGCGATGCGGATCCGGAAAGGGATCCGGCGCTGGGCCGCTTCCTGCCGCCAAACGACCTGTTCCTCCGCCCAACGGCGCTCCGCCAGATCATTCAGGCAGAAGCCGAGCCGCGGCGAACCGCCGGGATTCCAGACGTCAAAACCGGCGGGGTGCCGGTCCCAGCTCCGCAAGAAGTTCCCGAAATGCAGCAGCGGTATGGCCATGAAGAGCAACAGCAGCAGGGCCAACAATAAAATCCAGTGTTCCTTGAAAAACCGTTGCAAGGCGAACCTCCGTTCCAACCGCGTTCCAGCTTACCCCTCGCCCGTGGCGCCCGGCGCGACCGCCCGGATCTCGGTGGGCGATGAATTGGTTACTTTCTTGAATACCTTGCTGAAATAGTTGGGATCGCGGTATCCCACCCGGCCGGCGATCTCTTTAATAGAGAGCGGCGTCTCTTTCAGGAGTTTCAGGGCCTGTTCGATGCGGATCCGCTCCAGCAAGTCCATGACCGTCTGGTTACGGTACTCTTTAAACAGCTTGGTAAGGTAACCGGGGCTGATCGCCACCGCCGCCGCGATATCCGGCAGGGTGATCTCGCGGTGGTAATTCTGTTCCATGAAAGCGACCGCCGCTCCGATCTCCGGATTCTTCTCCGGGTAGACCCCGTTGACGATCAGGTGGGTCAATTCCCGGATGATCCCGTCGAAGATGATGCTGATCGCGCCGGGATCGCCAATGCCGTTGATCTGGCGGATCGCCTCCCGGCCGTTCCAAAACTGCTTGGCGTCCTCGGGGGCGTTCTCATAAAAGATCCAGCGCAGCACGGCGATGATCCCCCGGAAATAATCCTTCAGCGAATCCAGATCCGCTCCGACCAGCGCCGTGATCACCCGCAACAGATCGTTGAAGATCAAACCGGCCAGTTCCCGCTGGCCCTGTTTGATCGCTTCGAAGAACTCCTGCTCGTCCTGGTGGGGAATGGCCAGCGCCTGATCGGACGGCTCCGGCAGTTCCTCGATGCGCATCACGCCGGGTGAGGATACGTACTGCCAGGCCAGGCGGCGCAGCTCGCCGAAGGAACGGACCATGCCGTCAAATCCCGGCAATATCCGGCCCAGGATGATGCAGGCGGAGAAACCCAGCTCCGTCTGGAGCAGTTGCCGGATCCGCTCCCAGCCCCGCCTGGGATCGGCGGGAATCGTATCGTAGCCCAGCAGGATCAGCGAGGTCCGGCCGATCACCGGCCCGAACAGACAGTGCTTGGCGCCGGTCGGCTGGTTGCGGATCAGTTGCTTGTAACGCTCGAAACTCCCGCTCAATTGCTGGCTGTCGGCGCCGTAACCGTAGACCTCGATGGCTTGCCCGTAGGCGAAACGCAGGTCGAGAAATTGCGGGTAATCGGCCAGCGGATGCATGCCGGTTCCCGGATAGAGCAGCGCAAAAAACAGGTCCTCCTCCAGGAAGGGGCGCAGCTGGCTAACCCGCTCTTTCAACTCGAGCTGTTCCCGGGTCCGGTCCCGCTGCTCCTCCAAGCGGCGCGCCGCCTTTTCCAGAATGGCAGTGATATCGTCCTTCGCGACCGGCTTCAGCAGGTAGTCCAACACGCCAAGGGCGATGCCCTGCCGGGCATATTGGAAGTTATCGTAGGCCGAGATGATCACGATCACCGTTTCCGGCAGCGCCTTCTTGATCTCGGCCGCGGCGTCCAGGCCGTTCAGTCCGGTCAGTTCGATGTCGATCATCACGATGTCCGGTTTCTCGCGGAGCGCCAGCGATACCGCTTCGATGCCGCTGCCGGTCTTGGCCACCACTTTAATCTGCGGACAATCGCTCTCAACCACGTGGGAGATGGCTTTCAACACAATCGGCTCGTCATCGACGATCATCAGGCTATACAACGCGACGGACCTCCTTTACGAATACGAAAGCTGTACTACACCCCGGCCAAGCGGCGGAGTTGCTGACAGCGCATATTTTTAGAAAGCGGCTCGGCCGGAATGGCGCTTTCAGACGCTTTCCAGCGCCGGCAGATTCAGCGTCACCCGGGTTCCCTGACCGGGTTGGCTGGTAATGCGCAGCAGATCCTTCTCCCGGTAAAACAGTTCCAGCCGTTGCCGGACATTGGCCAGGCCCAGGCCGCCGGCGTGATGGCCGGGTCCCGCGCCCTTCCGCACCGGCTCCGGCCCGGTCTGCTCCCGCGCCAGGAGCTCGGCCAATTTCTCCGCGGGCATGCCGCTGCCGTTGTCGGCGACCTCGATCAGCAAGCGCCCGGCGCGGCGGCTCAGATCGAGCCGGATCAGGCCCCGGCGCTCGGCCAACGGGGCCACGCCGTGGATATAGGCGTTCTCAAGCAGCGGCTGCAGAGTCATGCAGGGAATCAGATACCCGCTCAGTGCCTCGTCATAATGAACCTCGCAGGCGATGCGCTCGCCATAACGGACGCTCATGATATAGATATACTCCTGGATGTGTTCCACCTCGGCGGCCACGGTCACCGGCTGATCCAGCGAGCGCAAATTGTAACGCAGCAGCCGGGCGACGGCTTTGATCAGGGTCCCGGTTTCGCCGGCCTCCTCCAGGATGGCCACCTGGGCGATGGCATTCAGGGTATTGTACAGGAAATGCGGATTCACCTGGGACTGCAGCATCTGGATCTCCGCCTCGCGCAAGCTGTTCTCGATCTCCAGCTGGTGCATCTTGGCTTCTTTCAGTTCTTTCTCGAGCAAGGCTTTTTTTTCGTTCTCCGCGAACAGGACGCGGATGTTCCGGGCCATCCGGTTGAAGACCCCGGCGATCAGCTGCAGCTCGTCGCCGGATTCCGCCGCCACCGGGCGGACCCAGAAATCGCCTCGCCCGATCTGCTCGGCCACGCTCACCATCTGCCGCAAGGGTCGGGTGATCCCGAAGGCGAAGTTCAGGCAGAACGTCAGGCACAGCAGCCCGATGGCCACCGCCAGCGCGTACGAGCGATATTCGATCTTGCGGGCCTGGCCGGTCAGGCGGACGAAGCGCTCATTGCCCCAGACCGCGTTGTGATTGATCAGGTTGGCCAGATACTTGGCCAGCAGATCCGCGACGGCCAGCAGCTGGTAATTGTCGTTGTAAGTCGTCTCCAGCAGCCCGGCCCGCTGGTCGTCGATGGTCCGTGCCGCCAGATCCAGGTAATTCTGCAGACATTGCGCCAAGTCGAGATAACTGTAATATTTGGTCGGATTGTCGCTGAACGACAGGTAAGCGGAGAGATCCTCCGCCCGGTCGCGCAGGTCCGCCGTAGCGGCCAGGCATTTGTCCAGATTGGCGTAGCTGTCGTCGGCCAAATAATTCTCCAAATTGAACTTCACCGCGTAAATTTCGGCGCCCAAAGTCTCCAGATAGTTGTACTCGTCCAGGATCCCCTTGAAAAAGCGGGTCGACATCTTCAGCCCCAGGTTGACATAGATCCCGATGAACAGGGCCAGCATCATGAAGACCAGGAAATAGGCGATGAGTTTCCAACGGATCGGGAAAAAGCGCTCCCGCGCCGGCGCTTCGCTCATGGCCGGCCTCGCCGGGCCGCCGCCCGCAGGTTGGCGCGATCCAAAACCTTGACCTCAATATTGTTGGCGATATTGATCCGGCCTTCGCGGAAGTAGCGCAGCATCTCGCGGACCGCGGCGTAGCCCATCTGGTAAGGATACTCGACGATCGACGCCCCCAGCGCGCCGGCTTGGATATCGGCCCGGATGGCCGGCGAGTCGCCCTGGCCGATCAGGCGCAGCCGGGCGCCGGCGTTCTGCTCCTGGATCACCCGCGCCGCGGCCAGCGTCCCCTCGGGATAGGTCGCGTAAATCCCGTTGAGGCCGGGATGGTTGCGCAGCAGGCCGCGCACGATCAGCAGCGAATCGACCAGGGTCGGGTCGGATTTCTCCCAGATCGGAACGACCGGCTTCCGGGAGCTGACGGCCTCGCGAAAGCCGAAGACTTTCTGCGCTTCGGCCACGGAGAACTGCGGGTTGTCCCCGGTCAGCGGCGACAGGATCGCCAGCTGCGGTTCGGCCGCCGGGCCCAACTGGCGCAGCAGCGTTTTCCCGGCCACATAGCCGACCCGGTAATTATTGGCCCCCACATAGCCCAGCCGGGCCGAGTCCGGCAGGTCCGCGGCGATCATCAGGGTGGGAATGCCCGCGTCCCAGGCGGCCTGGATCAGCGGCGCGATCCGCTCGTCATCCCCGGAGACGATCAGCCCGTCGTAACGGGCCATGGTCGCCAGCCGCAGGTAATCGGCGAGCTGCAGCTCCTGGCCGTGCTGCTCCTCCATGACGTTGACGTAGACCGGCTGGCCCTTGGCGGCGGCCGTCGCGCCGGCCCGGATCTGCCGCCAAAACGCGGCGTTGTTGTTCTGGTAGATCAGGGCGACCCGGTAGGCCGGCTTGGCGTTGCCCAGCGGCGCGCGGGCCAGGCTGCGCGAGATGTCGCCGAGAATCGCATTGAGCTGCGCCACCAGCAGCACCGTGATCAGCCCCAGCAGCAGGAAGAGCGGGACGATAATTTTTTTGCCCATGTTCGTCTCATGCCTTCATCGCGATATCGAATCAACCTAATAATAAAACCCCGGCTAAATTATATTCTAAATAACCGGCCGGCTTTGTATGCGCCGGAGATCGGGAGCCGCGCGTCGTCGGACGAACCCATTGCGTGGCTGAATGAACATTTTCAGTAACACAATGACGATCTTCAGTTACTGAATGAAAAGCATCCGTAACCAAACGTAAATATTCAGTTACTGGAACGAAAGCAACCGTTACCAAACGAAAGCATTCGGTTAGCGAATGAAAAGCATCCGTAACCAAACGCAAATGTTCAGTTACTGAAACGAAATCATCCGTTACCAAACGAAAGGATTCAGTTACTGAATGAGCAACGACCGCAGCCCGAGCGACTGGCGGCCTCACTCCAAGTTGTTCGACCATAACGGCAAAAATTCCTGCGGCAGGTCAACGGACGCGGCGCATTTCCGCCGCAAATCGCCCGGGGACCGCGGCGCCGGCTTCGGAAAAGAAAAAAAGCCCCTTTCAAGCGATAGACCGCCTGAAAGGGACTGAACACCCGCTGATGCTCAGACCATCAGTTTGCAGATGTCGTTGGTGAATTCCACCGGATCCTGAATCGGCAGCCCTTCGATGAGCAGCGCCTGGTTGTAAAGCAGGTTGGTGAAGAGGCTCAGTTTGTCCGGATCTTTCGCGTAGGCCGCCTGCAAGGCTTTGAAGACGTCGTGGTTGAGGTTGATCTCCAGTACCTTGTCGGCCTTGATGCCCTGGCCGTTGGGCATGGCGCTCAACACCTTCTCCATCTCGATGGAGATCTCGCCCTCGTTGGTCAGGCAGACCGGATGGGATTTCAGGCGCTTGGAGACCCGGACGTCCTTGACCTTATCGGCCAGGATCCCCTTCATCTTCTCAAACAACTCCTGGTTGGCGGCGGTTTCGCTCTCGGCCGCCTTCTCCTCGGCCGATTCCTCGATGCCCAGGTCGCTGCCGGATACCGACTTGAACTCTTTTTCCTTATAGGCGCCCAGGATCTTGAGGGCGAACTCGTCGACATCCTCGGTCAGATAAAGGATCTCGAAGCCCTTCTCCGCCACCAGCTCGGTCTGGGGCAGCTTTTCGATGCGGGCCACCGAATCGCCCGTGGCGTAGTAGATGTATTTCTGGTTCTCGGCCATCCGCGAAACATATTCGTCCAGGGTGACCGGCTTTTTCTCTTTGGAGGAATAAAACAGCAGCAGGTCCTGCAACAGCTCCTTGTTGCTGCCGAAATCGTTGTAGACGCCGAACTTCAGCTGTTTGCCGAAGGACTCGTAGAACTTCTCATACGGGTCGCGCTGCGTTTTTTGCAGGTCGAGCAGTTCGTTCTTGATCTTGGTGGTGATATTCTTGGCGATCAATTTGAGCTGCCGGTCGTGCTGCAGCATCTCCCGGGAGATGTTCAGCGACAGATCCTCCGAATCGACCAGCCCTTTGACGAAGCTGAAATAGTCGGGCAGCAGGTCGGGGCATTTATTCATGATCAGCACGCCATTGGAGTATAATTCCAGGCCCTTCTCGTACTCCCGGGTATAATAATCGAAGGGGATCTTCTCCGGGATGAATAAAATCGCGGTATAGGTCACGGCGCCGTCAGCCTTGATGTGGATATGCTTGACCGGCTTGTCGAAACCGTAATGCTTCTCGGTGTAAAAGTTGGTATAGTCTTCCTCGGTGAGCTCGTTTTTGTTCTTGCGCCAGATCGGGACCATGCTGTTGATAGTCTGTTCCACGAGGTGGTCTTCGTACTCGTCCTTGCTGCCCTCTTTGAGCTTTCTCTCGGTGACGTTCATCTTGATCGGGTAACGGATGAAGTCGGAATACTTCTTGATCAGGCTCTTTAAATGGTACTCCTCCAGATATTCGTCGTAATTCTCGTCCTCGGTGTTCTCCTTGAGCTTGAGGCGGATCTCCGTCCCCACGCCCTCTTTCGCGCAGGGTTCGATGGTGTAGCCGTCGGCCCCTTGGGACTCCCACTGATAGGCCTGGTCGCTACCGAAGGCCTTGCTGATCACCGTGACGGTATCCGCGACCATGAAGGCCGAATAGAACCCCACGCCGAACTGGCCGATGATATCGAAGCCATCCTTGAGTTCGTTCTCTTTCTTGAAGGTCAGTGAACCGCTGTTGGCGATGACGCCCAGATTCTCCTCGAGCTCCTGCTCGTTCATGCCGATGCCGGTGTCGATGATCCGCAGTTCGCGCCCGCTCTTATCGGGAACGATCCGGATGTAATAGTTCGCCCGGTCGAAGTTCAGGGATTCGTCGGTCAATGTCTTATAGTACAGTTTGTCAATGGCGTCGCTGGCGTTGGAGATCAGCTCCCGCAAGAAAATTTCGCGGTGAGTGTAGATGGAATTGATCATCAGCTCCAACAGCCGTTTCGACTCCGCTTTAAATTGTTTGGTGGCCACGCACGATCGCTCCTTTCAAAATGAAAACTACGCAAAGGAATTAAGCGTAGTTCAGTGCCCGATTCGCCGTTAGCACTCTCGCCATTCGAGTGCTAACCTTAACTTTTATATACTATACTTTATTTTAATTGTCAATATCGTTTGCAAAAATCGTGGCCATGCCGCCGCGATTTGTGGCGCCCCCGGCCGGAAAAACCTCCGCGCGAAAGGCCGGGAAAGCTACTCCGGCAGTTTGGTGGCCGACCCGGCGCGCGCCTGTTGGCGGCTCAGCAATATCCCCTGGGCGATCACCAGCAGACTGCAGATCATGGCCATAATCGGCGCCGCCTGATCGCCAGCGGTTATCAAATTAAAACCGCCATGCCACAGCATCACCGGCAGGACGTTGTAGCGGCTGCCCCGGCAGAGCCAAGCCAACAGAACCGAACCGTACATCAGACTGATGACCCAGCCGATGATGGCAAAACCCATACCCTGATAGGTTTCGTCGAACCAAAACGCCGGAAGGTGCCAAAGCAGCCATAACCCCGCCACGCTGACCGCGCTCGTCAACGGCGCCAAACGGCGATCGAGCCGGGGTAGTAAAAAACCCCGCCAGCCCGATTCCTCCCCGAGGCCGGCGGTCAGGACCCAAACCAGCGCGGTGGTTCCCAGATTCAACCCCGGCAATTGGCGGGTCAGCCCAAAACTGTGCCATTCCGGCCAAGCCCCGGCGACCAGCCGCTGCACCAACGCGGCCACCAATCCATAGCCGAGCGGCAGCCCGAGGCCATAACCCAGCCAGCGCCGGGGAAAGCGCCGGAAAAAGGCCGTGCGGATCCAGCGGAGAGCCTCGGACCAACCCCCGTTCCCCAGGGAAGCCGTCAGCGCCCCCAAAAGCGGGCCAAACGATCCCAGATAAAATTGGCCGGGGAAGGTCGGCAGGCCGGCGTGCCATTGACGGTTGGCGAGCAACGGCAGCCAAACCAGCCAGGTGAATCCATAAGTTACCGCGATAAAAATGCTCATCCTTTTCATCAGCGTCGACACCATTTTTTGCTTATTTTGGGCCACAGCAAAAAGTGCGCTCATCGAACGAACGGTTTAAACGTTTGCCGTCGCTTAACCGGTTCCGCTTAAGGTTTATGATGAATCAACCGGCGGTATTCAAATTCGCGATTCGGGGAACAATAGCGATAAACACCTTTCAAATCAAGGAGCGAGGATAATGTTCGAATTTCTGGAAGGTTTCTGGGAACGTTCCAATCCCGCCTTATTAATCGGGGGAGTGGCCCTGGCCCTGTTGACCGCCCCCAAGGTTCGCAAAGCCACCCGTAAGACCCTGGTCAAAGGGATGGCGGCGGTGATGTCGCTGGCCAACGAGGCCAGCCAGCTCGGAACCAAAGCCAAGGAAGAGTGGCAAAGCATTGTCGAGGAATCCCGGGAACAGAGTAAGACGATGTCCGCCGAAACCAACGGCTGAACCAGTAAAAAACTCCAGCGACTCTGGAGTTTTTTATTACGCGATTTGCGAATCGGCTTCGACCGCGCCGGCCCGCAATTGCAGCGCCCGGTGACGGGCGGCGTATTCCCGGCGGAGTGCGGCGCGCGCTTTCAGTTTAAAGTTGATCACCGCTCCGATCAGGCAATTCCGCTGGCTGGTTTCCCGTTGGCCTTGGAGTGCCTGAGGATCGATGCCCGCCAGCTTGAGAATTTCCCATTGGAGTGCGTAGGTCTTGATAGCTTTTTTAAAATAAGCACCCGGAGCAGTCGCCGGAATGGCCCGCGCCATTAGCGAATCGACCGCC
Source organism: Bacillota bacterium (assembly GCA_023400055.1). Classification (GTDB taxonomy): domain Bacteria; phylum Bacillota; class UBA4882; order UBA8346; family UBA8346; genus Hydrogenispora. Next base: position 112,075 of record JAEXFN010000008.1, on the reverse strand, counting down.
AAGGCGACAGCCTTGGTGGCGATGGCGGCGATCAGTTCCGTGTTCTGGGCTTCCGCGTTGCTTGAGAGCGGCTCCGTTTCTCGAATAGCGAATCGTTGAACCATCGTTTTGAGCGCCGCGGCTGACGCATCGTTGATCGCAGCGATTTGCCGCGCGGCGATTTGTTCGATATTATCCAATGCCAGTTGATACTCGCGGATGAGCTGATCGTGATCGCGCCAGTCCCGCTCCGTACCACCGCCATTGATTTGGCTGCCGATCTTTATTGCTAACATCCATTTCCCTCCCGCTGGTCCATCACCAGTATGCCGGAGGGCGGTTATCAATGAATTAGCAAAATGTTAAATTTGTTTAAAATTGTTTTATAGTTTGAGATTGATCATCGCCAGCCATGACAGCAGGTTACGCTTGTCTTGGCGGACCCGGGTCCTGACATAAGCGAGGAACCCGTTGGCATGGCTTTCCCATTCCTTGGCGATCAATCGTTTGACGGAATCGTCGTTACTCAGTTTCAGACTCTGATCGACCGCCGCGGTCAACAGGCTCAAGGCCTTATCCAAGTTGGCCCGCAACTCGTCCAATGCCTCGGCCTGCGTCGCGTCGGTCGGCTTGGCCGTTCCGTTCGTCATGGATTGGACTCTGTTTTCCATTACTGAATTTCAGGGTCCCGCGCGATGATCTCGCCCAAATTCACGTCGGCTTCCTCTTTGTTTTTAAAGGCTTCATACTTGGCCTCGGCGATCATGTCCTCCATGTCCTCCACCGCTTTGGCCGTGGCCACCCTCACATTTTCGGCCATGGCGGCGGTCTTTTGCACGCCCTTGAGGACCACCGGCTTTAACCTCTTCCGGACCTCGGGAGATACAATGACTGCCGCTCCCAACGACAAGACGGCTCCGGTGATTAATCCGGAGAGGAAACTTCTTCCGTTACTTGGCATATTTGATTACCACCTTTCAAATCATCATTTATCAGCAATTGGGTCGAAGGGCGATCGAACTTTTCTTCCCAATATGAAGCGATTCCGCTGCCGCCGATCACCGGCAGTAGCACCATCAACCAATTCCGCGCGTTAAGCGGGGTCAAACCGAAGATCCGCGCTAAACCCGGCGTATAAATGCTGGCCAAGAGCCCCGCCCAGGACAGCAGGATGATATTGCGCAACCGCGGGTCGTCCCGGAACCAGTTGGCCCGTTCGATGCCGATGGCTTTCCAATGGATTAGCTGCAGGAATTGGCAAGCGACAATGCTGGCAAAGGCGATGGTTCGGGCCTGATCCAGCGCGATCCCGGCCCGCAGCGCGTATAAATAGGCTCCCAAGGAAGTGGCTCCGCTCAGTACGCCTCGGGTCGTCACCCGGGCATAAAAACGCGGGTCCTGATCGAAGCGGCGCACCGTCAATGGCCGGCGCTTTCCCCCTTCGCGCGGCGGTTCCCGGAGCGCCAGCCCCAAGGCGGGCAAGCCGTCGGTAAACAAATTGACCAGCAGGATGTGCAACGGCAGCAGCGGCAATGGCAGTCCTCCCAACACCGCCAGCGCCATCATGATCACTTCCCCGAAGTTGCCGGCCACCAGAAACTCCATCGCCGCCTTGACGTTGCCGTTGATGTTGCGGCCCTCGTCGATGGCCCGCGCGATGGTGGCAAAGCCGTCGTCCACCAGAACGATGGCCGCGGCTTCTTTGGTCACCTCGGTGCCGGCGCCCATGGCGATGCCGACATCGGCCCATTTCACCGCCGGAGCGTCGTTGACGCCGTCCCCGGTCATGATCACCTGCCGGCCCGCCTTACGCAGCGCGTTGACGATCCGCAGCTTATGCGCTGGCTTCACCCGGGCAAACACCTGAATCTCCGCGACGATCCGTTCGAATTGCGCATCGTCCAGCCGGTCCAGCTCCGAACCGACCAGCACCTTGCCGAGCGGGTCCAGGATGCCAGCGGACTTGGCGATGGCGCAGGCGGTTTTGGGATGATCGCCGCTGATCATAGCCACCTTGATGCCGGCCTGGCGGCATTGGGATACCGCCGCAGCCACGCCGGGACGGAGCGGATCGATCATTCCCACCAGGCCGGCCAAGACCAGGTCTTTCTCGAAACAGTCATCGGCGCCGGCCTCCCGATCCGACGGCGACTCCGCTGCGCGGCGGTAGGCCACCGCAATCACCCGGTAAGCTTCCGAGGCCATCATGTCACAGCCCTGGACATAGTGGTCCAGCACCGTTTGGGTCAGCGGCAATATCCGGCCGCCGTCCTGATAGCCGGTACAGCAACGGAGCACCTTTTCGGGGGCGCCTTTCACCATCAGGTAATGGCTGCCATCTTTGGCTTTATTTATTATGGCCATATAACGCCGTTCTGATTCAAAAGGCGTCGCCCGGATTCGCTGATACTCGGCGGCCAGCCGCCCGGGATCGAGCCCCAGTTTGACGCCGAACTCCAGGAAGGCCACATCGACCGCGTCGCCGTTGAAACCGCCCTGGCCGTCGCCGGCGGCGTCGTTGCAGAGCATGCCGACGGTAATGGCCCAGGCCGCATCAGGATTCCGCCGCAGCGGTTCGAGGGAATCGGCCGGCAGGGACTGACCCATCAGGCAAATATGTTGGATGGTCAAGTGGTTGCCGGTGATGGTCCCGGTCTTGTCGGTGCAGATATAATCGATCCCGCCCAACGTCTCCATGGCCGAAAGACGCCGCACCAAGGCGCCCTTCCCCACCATCCGCTGGATGCCGGAGGATAAGGCGATGTTGACGACGGTCGGCAACCCTTCGGGGATAGCCGCCACCGCCATGCTCAGTCCGGTCATGATCATCGCCAGCGGCGTCCCGCGTCCGGTGAGCATTCCGGCGCCCGAGACGATGGCGGCCGCAACGATCGAGCCGGTAACCAGAAACTTGTTGACCTCCTTGTAATGGGATTGAATCGGCGCCACTTCCCCGCCGGCGTCGACCAGATTCAGGATCCGGCCCATCTGGGCGCGCATGCCGGTGGCGATGACCACCGCCTTGCAACGGCCCCGCACGATATTGGTGCCCATGAAGAGCAGGTAGGGCGAGTCCAGTCGGCTGGGGTCGTATTGGTGGAGCGGCTCCATGACTTCGACGGCCATGGCCTCTTCGGTCCCCACCAGACAGCTGGAACTGGTAAAGGGAACTTTGGTTACCGGTTCCGATTCGCCGGTCAGCATCGACTCCTCGACGACCAGTCCGTTGCCGTGGACGATCAGGGCATCGGCGGGCACCCGGTCGCCCGCTTCCAGCAGCAGGCAATCGCCGGGGACCAATTCGGCCGCGCCGATGGCCTGGACCAGGCCGCCCCGCAATACCCGGGCGGTCGGCGCGGTGATGCGCCGCAGCGCTTGCATCGAGCGCTCGGCCTTGAATTCCTGGGCGGCTCCCAAGGCGGCGTTGAGCACCAATATCGCCAAAATGGTCAGAGTATCCACCAAATGGCCCATCGTCGCGGCGACTCCGCCCGCGCCGATCAGGGTCAGCGCCGCGACATCCTTAAACTGCCCCGCGAACAGCCGGAACCAGCCGGGCGGCGTCCGCTGCGTCAACAGATTGGGGCCGAACCGGGCCAGGCGTCGCGCGACTTCCGGTTGGGAGAGCCCCTGGGCCCAATCGCGGGGCTGGATCAGCTCCGACAGCGACAGCGGCGGGCTCAGCTCATAGCTGACCGCATGTTCCCTGGCCGAACGGCTCCGGCCGAGCGGCGCCGGTCCGACCGGAACCAGCTTGTGCTCAGCGGTCCGGGATTCCCGTTCCGGCGGGGTTAAACGGCCGGCGTTCAAGGCCACCGCCAGGTTGACAATCTCGCTGAGCGCCGCCGCGGCCAAAATGGAGATCCGGCCGGCGAGAACCAGCATCAGCCCGACTAGCCCGGCGCCGCCGGATATGATGGCGTTCTGCCGGTTAATCTCACGGTAACTCCGGCCGGTGTCCAATAACAACGGCAGCTGCCCGGTCCAGGAATCCGGCAGGACGAGATCGGCTTTTTCCCGGGATTGCCGGTCGGCAGCCGAAGTGACGATCGAAAGATAGGCTTTGGGGCCGAGGTTGGCCGGGAGCGACGCCCCGGCGACCAGCAACGCCCGGTTATCGGCCGCCAGGTCGGCCACGGGCTGCAGCTCGAACTCTTCCGGTAAAAACGCCGGGCAGCCTTCCCGATGGACCAGGGGCTCGTAAAATCCCATGGTTCTGAGTTTTTCCAGAGCCCGACCCGCCGCTGGGAGCGAAGCGGTGCCCAAGGCGATCAGCCCCGCCAGTTGGCCGTCGATCGCCAACCCATAGACCTCTTGCTGCAGCAATTTGAAATGAGCGGCATCGCTGCGAGCCGTCTCGATCGCCACCTCGTTGGCCCCCAGGAAACTGAGACTCCCGGCCAGTACTTCCCGGCCTTCGATCCATCCGCTTACGTCTCTGCCCCGGGTCGCTTTCGGGGTCAACTGGCGAATGACGCCGCTGCCTTGCTCCCGGATATAATGCGCCAGGGCTTTGGCCACGGGCAGGTCCAGCCCGCCGAATGCCGCATGGAAGTAGGCGGCCAGCTCTTCGCCAGTCATTCCCGCCTTGTAAACCACAATTTGACTAATCGCCGGGATGGATGCGGTCAGGATCCCCGGCGCGTCGAAAACGATATTTTCGATCCGCGCCAGCCTGGGCACGGCCTGGTAGCGCTGGACCATGATCCCGCGGGAAGCCAGTCGCTCAAAGACCGCAGCCGTACTGACGGTGGCCGAGGTGTAGGCGGCCCGGGGATTGGCGACGATCAAAACCGCCAGTCCGGCCAGGGGGTTGCCGGAGACCGCCATGACCAGGGCGGTTCCAAAGGCCAGCGCGGACATCCGGTGCGCATAACCCGCCAGTTCCGGCAGATCGCTCGGCAGTCGTTGCCATTCCCTGGCGGCCCATTCTCCGGACTGCAGCCGGACAGCAGGCGCCGGCACGCTTTCCAAAGCCGCTTTGCGCCGCGCGATTTGCTGCTGAATCTCAAAATGACGCAACGAACTGATGCTGACAATCAACCCGGTCAGTGAGACGATCGGGTTGCCAATAACCGCCTGAGTGATCAGGAGCCCGGCGGTTACCAGCGCGGGCCCGCCGAGTCGGCCGATCCGGGGAAAGCGTCCGATGATCCGCCGCAGCCCGGGATAACCGGCGCCGATGTTGAGGCCCGACCAGATCAGAAAAACCGGGCTCAGAGCGGTTATCCCGCTGCTTCCGCCCAATAAGTGGCTCACCGTGGCATAAACAAAAACAATACCGTAAGCCAATACGCTAACGGCCTGCCCTTGCAATGTCCCGAGCGGGGAGGGTCGCGGCAGATTGGCGGGGGACCGAAGCGCCAAAGCGCCGTCGAGCATCCCCTCAACGACGGCGGCCAGCCGTTCCGCCGAATCATGGGCCGGGCTCGGGCCGAACAAAATAAGAACCCGGCCGGTTACCGGGTTTATCTGAACCGTCTGAATCCCAGAGATGGAAGCGAGCTGGCCTTGCAGGTTTTGCCACTGGTTTGGCGATAGCAACCGGGTTGGCGTCAGTTGGAGGCGGGCTCTCCCGGGAAAATAACTCAAGACCTCAATATGAGCCATGTTGGAAATTGGATCCATCCCCTACATTTACTCCAAATCCATTATTCACTAAGCTTGGGTGATAGCTATTATCTCCGGGGACGGCATTTCTATGCCGGCGATTTTTTCATTCGTCAAACGGAATCAGTCAGGGATTTTGAAGCAGAAAAACGGATCGTCGCGACGCTGGGAATCCGCCAAAACAAACAAGCCACTTCCACGGAGTTACTCCGCTTGAAAGTGGCTTGCCGAATGATGCTCTTACCGGTTCCGGCGTAAATCCTTTTGCATCTTTTGGAGATACTGTTCGTCCATGGCCGGGTCGATGCCGCCGGGATCCATCAGCCCTCCGAGCTCCAGATCGGTTTGGGTATTGATGTTGGTCCCGTGCGTTCCCTGAACCTGGCCGTTGTAAAAATTGGCGTTCAAGGCGTCCTTATTGCCGCGGCGGTCCTTCTCGTTGGGAAGGCCGTTGGCGACACCGGCATAGCTGTCTTTGACGCCGCCGACATCATTCTCTTTTTTGATTTTATCCTCAATTTTCCGTTCTTCTTCCGGATCCATGAATTCAACTCCCCTTTTCCCGTAATGGGCATTCCGGCGTCAGCGCCGTATTCCCGGTCAGACTGGCGCGTCTTTAGTATGGCCGGAAATCGGGGAGAATTTACTCGTTTCAAAACGGTTCGAGCCGCGGCGTCATTTCGCCGCCACGTGGCGGGTGACGATGACATCGCTGCCCAGTCCGAGCACATTGGCGATGGCCACCTGGCCCGCCCGGACCGGCGCTTGCAGGCGGGCCGCCTTGATGGCCGCCATGACTGCGCCGATTTTGGCTTTCGGAATGGGCTTGGAAAGCCTCACGCTGGCCAGCGGCAGCTCGCCGCCTTCCAATAGGATCGAGGAAGCAATGTTCCGCCGGGGGTCGGTCAGTTCCTGCTCGACATAATCGCGCCCCCGCCGGCAGGCCGCGCCTTCGACCGCCACCAGCTTGCCGTCGGCAATTTCCGCCGTCAATTCGCAGCCGTTCGGACAAATAATGCAGGTATACTCCTTTAGCATTGCAAACGCACCTCCAAGTCCTGGCCCGGCCGCAGCGACCGCTGGGCGACCGGAACCTTGATCATCTCCGCCGGCACCGCTTTCCTGAGGGCGACCGAGCCGACCACCGCCTCACCCTGGACCACTTCGATGCGGCAGTTGCGGAAGGGCCGTTTCACGCGCAACGCCAGCTCCACGTCCTCAGTCCCGCTGATGACCTGCGGAACCGTGTAGCCGATCTCCGGGGCCGCGTTGACTTTCAGTCCGCAGGCGGGCAGGCTCCCGGCGCGCACATACTCGGCCACCGCGTCGGCCAGCTTTTCCGCCTCCAGCGAGACGAAATCCACCAGATCGTGGACGTGCAACACATTGCCGGCCGCAAACACTCCCGCGATTCCGGTCTGGTAATGTTCATCGACGACGGCCCCCCGGGTCCGCGCGTCCAAGGCGACGCCGGCCCCCAGCGCCAGCTCGTTCTCGGGGATCAGCCCCACCGAAAGGATCAGGGTGTCGCATTCGTACCATTGTTCCGTGCCCGGGACCGGTCGCAGGGATTCATCCACCTTGGCGACCGTGACTCCCGTCAGCCGGGCCCGGCCGTGGATCTCAGTGATGGTGTGGCTGAGATGGAGCGGGATGTCGTAATCGTTCAGGCACTGCTCGATGTTGCGCGGCAGGCCGCTGGGGTAAGGCAGGATCTCGAAGACCGCCTTGACCTTCGCTCCCTCCAACGTCAGACGGCGCGCCATGATCATCCCGATGTCGCCCGAGCCCAGGATGACCACATTCCGGCCGACCATCGTGTTATGCAGGTTGATGTAGGACTGGGCCACCCCCGCCGTGAATACCCCCGCCGGACGTTCGCCGGGGATGCCGAGCGCGCCCCGGGTGCGTTCGCGGCAGCCCATCGCCAGGACGACCGCCTTGGCCTCCCAGATCTGCAGGCCGCTCCGGGATACCGCCGTGACCTTCCTGTCGGGCGTGACCGAAAGGACAGTCGTATCCACGACATAAGGAATCTTCAGCCGTTCGACCTCGTCGATGAAACGTTGGGCATATTCCGGCCCGCTCAGCACCTCTTGGAAACGGGTCAGGCCGAACCCGTCGTGAATGCACTGCCGCAAAATGCCGCCCAGCGTCTTCTCGCGTTCGACGATCAGCATATCGCGGACCCCTTGCTTGTGCAGCGCGACGGCGGCCGCCAGCCCGGCCGGCCCGCCGCCGATAATGACGACCTCTTTCACAACCGGATTCATCCCCGCACCCTCCCCGAAAACAGATTGGAACCATTGCGCGCATAGAGTACTTCGGTGACGTCCTTGCCGAGCTCTTCCTGGATAATCTGGGCGATGCGCATCTGGCAATAACCGCCCTGGCAGCGGCCCATCATCGCCCGGGTCCGGTACTTGATGCCGGTCATGGTATCCACGCCCAAAGGGTTGTGCACCGCTTGCAGAATTTCCGCCTTGGTGATGGTCTCACAGCGGCAGATGATCTCGCCGTAATCGGGATTCTCAGCGATCAGGCGGGCCTTATCCGCGTCGCTCTGGCCGGCGAAACGGACGATGCCTTTGCGGTTCGGGTTAAAGTCCGCCTTCGGGCGCAAGGGCTCCCGTTCCGCCAACAGTTGGACGGCGCGGCGGGCGATCGGCAGCGCCGCAGTGAGTCCCGGCGATTCGATGCCGACCAGGTTGATGGTATGGAGCGCCTCGGACCGGGCCTCGATCACGAAATCCTTGACCACTCCCTCGCCGTCGCGCCAGGTGGTCTGAATGCCGGAATAATTGCGGATGTAATCGGCCTTGTGAATGTGCGGCCAAAGCACCGCAGCGCTCTCCGCCAGATAATCCATGTTTCGCTGCGATACGCCGTAGTACGTATCATCGGTCACGGCGTCGGCGTTGGGTCCGACTGTCACATTGCCGTCGATGGTCGGCGTCACGTGGATCCCCATATAAGTATTGCTGGGGACGGGATAGACCGGCAGCGGCAGCAGCGGCCCGACCCTTTTGTCCAAAATGATGTAATCGCCCTTGGTGCCGCCGATCCGGTATCCGGGGCGGCCGATCAGCGCCGAAATTTTGACCGCGCCCAGCCCGGCGCTGTTCACGATCCAGCGACTCCGAAACTCTTCCTGCGCTGTCGTGACCGCGTAGCTATCATCGGCCTGGCGCCGGATGCCGGTCACTTCGCGGTCGAAATGGAACTCGACCCCGTTGGCCTTGGCGTTCTCCGCCAAGGCGATGGTGTACTGGAAGGGGTCGACGATCCCGCTCAGCGGAGAGAGCATGGCAAATTCGCCGACGACCGCCGGCACCAACTGATGCAGCCGCTCCTTATCGATCATTTCCAGTCCGACGCTGCCGTTGATTTGGCCGTTGGCGATCGTCCGCTGCAGGCTCTCATAATCGGCGGCGCTGTTGCCGACCAGCACCTTGCCGGTGCGTTTGAAGGGAACGTCCAGTTCCCGCGCCACCTTATCGAACTCCAGCACCCCCTCGACGCAACACTCCGCCTTGCGGGTCCCGGGGTCGTAGGCGAAACCGCCGTGGATCACCGCGGAGTTCCGGCCGCTGGTTTCCAGGCAGACATCGCGGTTTTTTTCCAACACGCCGATTTTCAGCTCATACCGCGCCAGCTCGCGCGCGATCGCGCTGCCGACGACGCCCGCGCCGATAATCAGCACATCATAGCTCTGCGCCATCCGTTTTTTCCTCCCGAAATTCATCCGATGATTCGATCTGATTATAACATTTATTTGCCATAAAAAGAAGCAATCATTGCATAATTAATCCAAATATCGTGATAATTATTTTATTTGTTTGAAATAAGATGCAACAATCATCCTATGAATTTTGGCAAAATAAAACCCCAGCGAGCCGCGGCGGTCGCGGCTGGAGCGCTGAGGCGCATGACCGCTCTTACGCTTCGTTAAACCGGTTCCTGTTGTAAAGCAGGTGGAACAGCATGGCTTGTTGGGCGTCGGCCGCCCGCCGGTCGCGTACCGCTTCATAGATTTGGCGGTGCGATTTCACCGTCTGAGCGAACTCCGGCTCGACCACCATCGTCGCGAATACCATGATTCCCTCGCCGATCACCGGAATCAGGTTGGAGACCACCATGTTCCGGCTGCAAGCCGCCAGCTGGGTGTGGAAAGCCATATCCTTCGCCGTGAAATCCTGCCGCTGCGCGATCAACGCTTCCACTTCATCGCACAAGGCGCCCAGCGCCGCGATATCCTCGGGCGTCCCGTTCTGGGCCGCCAGCGCCGCGATCTGCGGCTCGATGATGCACCGGATCTGCAGCAGATCCTCGACCAGCTTCCGCCTGTCCTCCATCAGCGCGAAGCCGAGCGGGTCGTCGGCCACACCCTTTTTCTGAGAGATGAACGTCCCCGCCCCCTGGCGGATGTCGACGACGTTGCGCGAAGCCAGAGCGCGCAAGGCCTCGCGAATCGTATTGCGGCTCACCCCGAGCTGCGCCGAGAGCTCGTATTCGTTCGGCAGCTTTTCCCCCGCGCCGTAACCGCGCTCGCGAATCAGGCGCATGATTCCGTCCACGGCCCGCTCGGCGAGGGTCTTGTTTTCCATCTGCGGCATTGCTTCTCCTTCGATCGAAAGAAAGTAGTGGATCCCGGACAATTATACTTAATTCATTATACAACGATTATCCTCGCCGGTAATCCCGGAATATCACCGATTTTGTTTAATATTTTTCCGGTCTGAGTACCGCGGCGCTGCAACGCATCGATCGCGCTATCCAGCCTCAGCCAATATTGGCAAGCATCGCCCAATGATGTTATAATATTGGTGGAACAAGCTTAGTAAAAAAATGGCGCATTCTTTATAGCACACTTTCGGACCCGCGGGAACTTTTTAATCCGTCATGAGGGGAGATGGTTTGATGCTGATGGAGATATCCAATCTGATTACCCCGGAAATTTACGAAATCATCTATCGCATGGGGCATCTGGACGAATTGGTGATCGCCGACGCCAATTATTCCGCCCTGGCCATGAGCAAAAAGGTCGTCTATGCTTATGCACCGGAAAACCACGTATTATTGGCCGAAATCTTAAAGTACTTCCCGCTGGACGAGGACGAGGAGTTCCCGGTGACGGTGATGTCGCTCGATCACGGCATCTTGGAAAAACCGCAGATTTGGGATGATTATCAGAATGTCCTGGCGCAAATAACCCATCCCACCCCGATTCCATTGAACAAAATATCCCGCAGGGAATTCTATCAGCGCACCCGGAACGCTTACGCGACCATCCAGACTTCGGACCCCCGAGTCATGGCCGATATCATCATCCGGAAGGGGTTTGTGTTTTGAAGGCGTAGAAAAAGCCCGGAACGCGGCCCAAAACAGCCCTAGTCCTTATCAAAAATCGCATTCGTCCTGAATTCTGTAATATAACTTGAATAAAATAATGAATTAGTTATAAGCTCAGTGATCCACAAAAAGAGAGCGTTCTGTGAATAAACGATCTCTTTTTGTGGATCACTGAGCTCGTTTATTCACTCAACAAGCTCTTTTTGTGAATAAGTGAGCTTGTTTTGTTAATGAGAGAGCTCTTTTTGTTAATAAATAAGCTCGCTCAATCACTTAACAAGCTCTTTTTGTGGATAAGTAAGCTGATGATTATCAAGCTAGCTCCGCATAGGAAACCTGGACATGAGCAATGCAGCTTTGCCCAATGACCCGAAAGTCCGTCGGTTTCACCGACGGACTCTTGAAAGACAACTTCCATGATTGATATTATACCGCGAAAAGCCGGCCGTGGAGTATCGTTTTCGTACGCAAAAAATATCATTTGCATCCCGAAATTGGCCTCCGAATCAGCGGCCGGCGTTTGAGGCTAGATCATCCACCCGAGCGGTCTACGGGGAGCTAGACCGGCACGGTACTGCGAATGGAACGCATGCCGTTGCCCAACCAATCAGTAGATCAGTGAAGGATTCGCCTTGCTACGTCTCGGCTATCGGGCAAAACCCTTCATGCCGGCAAATGGAAGCCCTCTAACCCTAATAGATTTCACAAAAGTTTCAATAGCTCACTAAAAGTATAAATCTCTTGATATGGCAGATACTTTTTCATTCCCGCTTTATGTTCTCGGTTTACCCAAATCTTTTTCCACCCAATTTTGGTACATGGAACAATATCCCACCAATATCCTTTGGCAATGTGACAATGTTCCTTTTCCTGCAAATGCAAGGAGTCTTCAGCGTACTTAAAAAAGGAAAGTTGCGGTTTGTATGCATGGGCATCTTCCGCCAAAATTACTTCATCGAAAAGATTATCCAGAACTTGCAAATGATACTGCATAATGAAATCTACCGAATTTGACATCAGCGCCAGTTGATATTTTTTCTCTTTTAAGGTATGCAATGTTTCAAGCACATCTGGGAAAGGTTGGAGTTGCTCATGAGCCGACAAGACTCGTTCGTAGTTTTTATAAAATATATTACAGGACATCTCTAAATCGCAATATTCCAAGGCTTGAGAAACTACCTCATCATAAGGGATATAATCCTCGCCGTACATAAGCCGATCTTCGTAATTAGTGAACACAACCTTCGCCGCTTGCCCATCTATCCCGTTTTTTTCAGCAATAATTTCGACGGTATTATAGATTGGCGCAGTATTAAGTAAGGTTCCATAGCAGTCAAACGTCAATATTTTTTCCATTTATATTGTATCCTCCTTGATGCTTTATTTTTTTACAATGGAGGCATAACAACATTGCACCTCTTGACCGCTCAACGAAACAAGTCCTCCCAATGGATATTGGCAGATAAAATATCGACATAGCCCTGCAGGCCTTGCCGATCCATTTCATTGAATCTAGCTTTGACGGGACTGTCGACATCCAAGACGCCAATTAATTTATCATCCTTGAGTATCGGTATGACGATTTCTGATGCGGAAGCCTCATCACAAGCGATATGTCCCGGAAACTGATGTACATCCTGTACCACGATGGATTCTCCATTTTGAGCTGCCGTGCCGCAAACTCCTTTCCCTAAGGCAATTCTGACGCAGGCTGGCTTCCCCTGAAACGGTCCGAGAATCAATTGATTCTCTTTAAAAAGGTAAAAACCCGCCCAATTAATCTCCTCCATAATTTGGAACAAAAGTGCCGCACTGTTGGCTAAATTGGCTAAAGCGTCGGTTTCGTCTTGGATTAAAGCCTGTAAAGCTTGACATAAAGTTTGATAATCTTCATCTTTAGCAGTCATAGGAATTCTCCTTTAGCGTTATGATTTTAATATACTCTTGTCAGCAAAACTACCGTTGCAGAACTATACACTTCCACGTGTCATTTGCAGAACAGAATTTGGGCACAAATTTATTCCTTCTCGTCATCGGGACACCCTGCTCCCCATTCAGACAAATCGTAGAGAATCTTTCTTAGCCTTTCACCCCGAGCGGCAAAAGAATACTCCACTCTTGGTGGAACTTCAGGGTATACTTTTTTTTGAATTATTTTATTTTTTTCAAGTTCTTGTAAACGAGAGGAAAGCGTTTTGGGACTGATTCCCATCAGTGATTTTTCCAGTTGAGCAAATCTTTTAGTTCCACTAGCAAGTTCCCGTAAGATTAGAAGGGTCCATTTACTACCAATAATTGAAAGGTTTTTTACTAGTTGGTTAACACAGTTATCATTACTTGAATCAAATTGATTGCCCATGAACTTCCCTCCAATATAGTAACTACAATAAATGTAACTACTTCATTTCTTACTTCAATAATAGTATACTCATTTTAACACAGGATACAATAAATCTCAAACGTATGGAGGGATAGCCAATAAAGGTCTTGCATTCAATGGCAGTTCACAGAAAACGCGGAACACAGTTACTGAAAGGAGGGCATTTAAATGAATGTAGTCATTGTCTATGCGCACCCCTATGATGGAAGCTTTTGCAAAGGGTTATTGGACACTGTCTCGTCTCATTTGCAAAACAGAGGTGCAACCGTCAAGGTAAAAGATCTTGTAAAAATGAAATTTGATGCTGTCATGCAGCCAGCCGATTTAAAAGCCGCCAAAACTGAGATCTATACCGATGAGGTTAAACGAGAACAGACGGATATTCTCTGGGCAAATGCAATAGTTACAATCGCTCCTGTTTGGTTTGGAGCAATGCCGGGCTTCCTGAAAGGTTATTTTGATAAGGTGCTTATGACTAAATTCGCCTATGATGATCAAGGTATCGGCAGACACACCGAGAAAAGGGTATTTTCACTCTTTACAGCTGGTGCTAAAGAGCCATATCTGGATATGGCAGGTCAATATGAATGCATTAATCTCTCGATGGATAATCTTTTTGGCAGTGTGGGCTTCATAGATGTTGCCACTAAATTCTTTCAAGCTGTACCTTTTGTTACTGATGAAGAAAGAAAACAGTATTTAACAGAAGCAACTCAATTTTTGGATCAGATTTTTGATCGCCGGCCCGGAGAGATTGGACAGGTCGGACATGGTGGTCTCCTTACAAAGCTTTTTTCACTAGGCTATCTAAATGGAAAAGTATGAAAACGAGGCGTAACCTGATGACGGCAATCAAACGGAGGCTGATGTATGAAGATACTCGCATTTATATGAAGATACTCGCATTTAACGGAAGTCCGCGAAAAAATTGGAATACTGCCACCCTTTTAAACAAAGCATTGGAGGGGGCAGCATCACAAGGCGCTACAACCGAACTGATTCATCTTTATGATCTAAACTACAAGGGCTGTATCAGCTGTTTCGCCTGTAAAATCAAAGGCGGAAAAAGCTATGGTAAGTGCCCGGTACAAGACGACCTGGCAGGAATTTTCCAAAAAGTGGAGCAAGCCGATGCGCTTATTTTCGGATCGCCGATCTACTGGGGCCGGGTAAGCGGTGAAATGGCTGCCTTTCTGGACCGTTTACTGTTTCAGTACCTTGGATACAGTGAATCCCGCCGCTCGCTTTGTCCGAAAAAAATGAAAACCGGCTTTATCTATACAGGAAATGTGTCGGAAGACAAGATAAAAGAAATGGGTATGGATAAACCCATTGAGTTTAATAAGTGGGCAATGAAAATGATATTTGGGTCTTCTGAGACGCTCATTAGTTATGAGACGTATCAGTTTGAAGATTACTCCAAGGTTGAAGCCGATCTTGTTGACGTTGAGGCGAAGACCAAGAGAAGAGCCGAAGTATTCCCCGTTGATTGTCAAAAAGCATTTGACATGGGGGTAAGATTGGCAAAAGATAGTATCGGTATTCATTGATACTACCATCCTTAATATTTCGTTTACACCCGATAAAAAAATCTACATTCAGCGAAAAGCAAGATAGCGTGTCGTTTGACACGCTTTTTCTTAACACATTCTTCGTTTATTAATTTTCGTTGGCAAGTGTTTTCTAGCCAGATCAAGGGAAACACATCTACCACATCTTGCCAGAGTCCATAAACCTAAGCGCCACCTGGTTTCACTGACTGTGTTTTCTTTTCAGCAGAACTGTGCACTCCACATGATACGTCTGTTAAAGGGGGCCATTCTCTATTCATTTCAGGAGTATTTTGGTTTACTCGCTATTCAGGAATTTCAATAGTTTAAAGGAAAAAAGGTTGTTCCTTGTCTCTTGGTTTTACTTATAAATGTATAAAAAAACAACTTGGCCGTAGGCAAATGGTAGGCAATGCCTACTATAACGGAACCCAGGAATCAACTCAAAAAAGCTGGTTCCTGGGTTATTTATGCTTTGAACTTTTATTCCTTGAGACATAAGATTATTTTAATAATGATGCTAGCAACTAAAATGGACCTTATAACGTTTAAAACCTGAGTTAATCCATCAAGTGCTTCTTTTATTGTGTAATTAACACTTAGGAGAGGAATTTCAAACCCAGGAATTGTACATCGTATTTCTTTAAGGAAGCGTGAATATTTATTTATCAGCGGTCGCAATTCTGGAATAAACAATTCTTTTTGGATTACATGAATAAGTTCATCTATAAATACCTCAAGTAGATTTACCTCTTTAGAATAGTGTAATGGACTAAATTTGAAAATTATAACCTTTTTTTATATTGATTTTTCCAATATTCTATACAAAAATTTACAAAACTTGATTTCCCTACTCCCCACGGAGCATCTACTCCAAAAATATAACTATCATGAGTACCATTATTGTAAACCCTATCGGCAAAGATTTTGGCTTTCTCATTGAAACCCAGTAAATCATTTTCATCATCCATTAACTCTTGGTCTGGAATTAAATACGAACCCGGATTTTCTATTTGTCTAGAAAACAAATATCGACAAATTAGTAAAACTCCAAGAAATAAAGGTGCTAAAACCAAAACCAATAGCTGTTGGATTTTTAACCAAGTAACCAACTTCGAATACCAATACCAATTACCAAAAAGACCTTTACAAAAAAAATCTACCCCTATTCCAAAACAGAGTGCTAAAAAAAGGTCTATTCGAAAACTAAGTATTATCTTCCTTACATCTCCCCAGAATCCCCTTACCCACAAATATATCAGTAGCATAACAACATAAATATCAATAATCCAAAATGTGTAATTTTTTAAATCATGATTTATGATGTACGCGTTAATTGGAGCAGCAATGGCTGTCGATAACGTAATATCTCGGCTATTAAAATGCCAAGAATCGAAGCCTTTAATATACTGGCAGAGATAACTTTGAAGTCGAAATATGTTTTGCTGAAAGTTATTTCCTTCATCTTTTAAACTCCTTAATTCTATTCTATCATGTATTCGAAATACAAATTTTAATGAAAGATTTTATCTACAGTATCCCATCTTTACAATTTATTGTATGTTCGACACAAAGCCAATATATTCCTCCTAGTTGATAATAACCTCAATTTTTGGCAATGTCTTACTAAAAAAATTAGCTGTAATTAAAGGTCTTTTACAAGAATTAACGCATTAAGATTTATTTTCTAATACTCCATACTTATCGACTCCCAGTCTGACTGACTGTTCTATTTTAAATGTATTTATTTTTAGTTATGGTTAACAAAGAAGGGTTCTTTGGAATTACGAGGAAATACTTCAAAAACAAGGAGGTAATTTATAATAGAAGCCTATTGGAGCTATCAGAACTTTGATCATTTCATGCTTTAAACTAACCTTACACCCTAATATACAATAAATTTCCTACTATAATCTATCCATTATTGATTCTTACAAAATATTACAAAGGTTCAAATTGCAAGGGCTCTAGATCAATATAAAAACGAACATATTATGTTTAAGGGGGTAAGAGCTTTTGTTTAAAAATTTTATAATAACAGTTTTACATAGAACAATAAAAATAATTAAAAGTACACCTACACCAACGCCCTTTAACAGCCCTTTACCAACCCCAGTTAGTAATATTTCCATCACTTTTCTAAATGGTGTGTACAATAGCCTTTCGTGGATAAAAGATCAACAATGGCTTTTTATAATCGCAGGATGGTTTGTGGTTTATTTATTAAATGAACGAATGCAAAAAGGCACAAGAAAAAGGAATCTCGAAATTGAAACAACATTTGAAATGCTTGAACGATTAAAGGTTTTAAGTGAAAGCTTATATTGCTTAACGCGAGAGGCTGAACTACTTAAATCGGTCTTGAAAAATTTTGAATTAGAAAGATTCATCGTGTGTGAAAAATCGAAATCAGCAATGCTTCCAAACCTTGAAACTATTTTAAAGGATTTTAACAAAGCTTATAGTCAATATCATTTTTTCTTTAAATCAAGACAATGTATTTTATCGGAATGTTTTGAAAGCATTCATAGCATTGACAATATGGCTTATACAACAAAAGTCAATATTGAGGTGGTTTATATAGAATTATCAATTTTCTCTAAACCTTATAATTATTCCCCTGATGAAATAAATGAAATTTTCTCACATATAGAAGTTGAAAAGTCAATTAAAAACCTTGAATACAGAATCAAGATGTTTAATGAAGACTTTGATGCAAAAGTTGGAGAGGTGTTTCTTAACTTACAAAATATATATTTATCACCGGTTGTTGAAGAAAAGATAAAGGGGAAAAAAACAGTTTTACCTTTTTACTTAAACAATCGATAGGTTTATATTAAAGATCAAAAAGCCCCCGCCTCCATTAGACGCGAGGGCTTTTCTTTATGAAACTTTTTAGTTAACTTACGGCGACCGAAGTTGAAGTGGCAGTATGGGAGTTCAATTTTCCCTGCGCGTTCAGCTTGGCGACAATAGCGTCAATCAGATACGGCAGGATGAACTTCACGACCGCAACAGCGATAGCGTTCAACTTAAACTCAACAGCCGCCGCAGAAACAACCGCAGTAACCGCCTGAACCACCGCCGTCTTTTTCTCCGCTCCAGTCTGCCCGGTTCCTTCCTGGGCGAAAATGTACTCCTCGGTAACCACCTTAATAGCATTCAAAGCGCTTTCGAATAAATCTTTCATTTTGATATTCTCCTTTTATTTTTTATATTTTGATTCTATGGGGTAATCAACTACTTCCTGACATCCAACCAAACACGGTTTCGAAGCGAACCGAGTTCGAAACGTTCCTGGGTCGGGTTTTCCTCTGCAATCCCAAGAAAGAACTTTGCTCAATAAAGAATAAAGTCCTTGATGACATCCACCTCAAAGCCTTTACCCAATACAGTTTTTAAAACGCCCAACGTTACTGGCCCTATCCCGCCATCTATGACGAGATCCGACCACCGGGAACCTTGATCATTTAAAATGTTCAGAGCCTTTTATAAAAACTCACCCGCTTCTCCTTGCCCATGATTACCGCGGCGTCAAAGATATTCTCGGCAAGCAATTGGCTCGGGCAGGCGTCGAGGGTTCCCCAGTAGCTTTGCTTGTAAATCTGCCTGGCAGTATTGAACGGTAACGCCCGCATATCTCCGGTATACCCATGAGCGCGGGCTGTTCCTCGGTGATGCCGTAACGGGTTTTCCCGCCGGGGTAGGCGGCGTCATCTGAATACCCACCCTCAAGCCCTACCGTTTTTTTAAAAGCTAAATCAAAATTTGCCATTGACTTGATCCTCCATTCGTTCCATTTTCCCATGCAATGCCGCAGCCAGTTTATCCAGGAATGCAATACTCACCCGGTGCAGATCAGCAATTTTCTTGGCATTCTCCACGAGTGATATCGCCTCCGTAATCATGATGTAACCCTCGATCAGAGCCTGAATAAATGCGGCCAGAGCCATCAAACTACAAAGATGACCCAACGCAAGCAATCCCGCATAAATAAACATCTTGACGGCTCCAGCTCGCAACTTGCCAGACTCAATCTTCAATTTTGGATGCGCCCAGGTGTAATATAAACCCGTTGGCCAATCAAGCGCCACTAAGCCGGTCACCGCGCCATAGGCCGGACGGAACTCGCCGTAAAGTCCAGATAAAATCCAAATAAAAAACCCGGCCATTAATTTTATAGCTGGGTACTCGGTGAGCTTGCCGATAAAATGTTTAAAAACCACAGTAAAATCCGGTTTGACCACCAACCCTTTTATTAAATTTGATAATAAAAAAGAGCCTTTTAAGCTCTTTCTACCTCTTGGTATTCCTCTACCGTATCAAACTTTGCAATAAACTCTTTGGGCCGATACATGAGATCGATGTTTTCTTTAATCTTTTCATCCGGCCAATCCCACCACCTAATACGGTTCAGAGCGACTATTTCCTCAGGTGAAAAACGATACCGCAATACTTTAGCCGGGACACCAACTACAATTGCATAATCAGGGACATCCTTTGTTACTACGGCCCCCGCTCCAATTACTGCCCCATTACCAATATGCACTGTCGGAAGTATAGTAACATCTCTGCCTATCCAAACATCGTTTCCTATGGTTATAGGCCCATTTTTGATACGTAAATTTATTCGTTCACCATCGAAACCAAATTCCTTACGAGCAAGAGCTGGGCTGGTTGATACATAATCAACAGGGTGATTAGCAATCGCCAAATTTACATTCACAGCGATAGAACAAAAAGCCCCAATGGATGTTAAAGGTGAGTTGCGATGACAAAATTGTTCATAACCATAAGAATATTTACCAATGGAAATATTGAAATATTTATGGCAATAATACCGGCCCAGATTGTCGGCTTTCCCATACCGTTTTTTCGAGATTTTATAAATAGTCTTGGGTTTACCACGCCGTTTTAAGGTATATACCAAATGACTCATTAGCATGTCATATTTTGTAATTTGATATATTTGACTTAAGTTACCCATTCCATCACCTGGTTATTATTTCCTGACTATTATTTCAATATAATTAAATTAAATCCTTTTCTAATAAAACTAAATTTGGTTCCCTCCGATCAATTAAAACCCCGGCAATATTTTGATTGCTGGGATTTCGCTGACCTATTAATTAAAAACTCATATTTTTATGCAAGGTAGCAAAGCAATATTTATCGGGCGAGTTTCTGAAGCAACACGAGGCGTACCATTAGTACCATCTGTAACCGGATTGCCGGTTGTGGTTGGAAAACCATCGTTTGAACCTGTTCCAGCGGCTTTCCCCGCACCGCCACTAATTCCATAATAAGATGTGGCAGGTGCTAATGGTGCGTGTCGATGTCCTTGAATGGCGTCCGCTTGGTTACTTCCAAATGCTCGGCTTGTATCAATTTTCTCTACCGTGATCCCAGCCTCTAATAAATTCTCCGCGAAGATCCGGAAGATTAAAAGTAGTTGAACCGTCACCCGAACCAAAAACCGTTCCAATGGCTGCAAGTAGGTTGCTATAAGCAGTACGCGATACAGCAGCACCATTACATTCAAGCCAACCTTCCGGCGGGGACGATCTAGCAAACCAGTTTACCGCGCCCGATGGAAACGATAACACCATTAATTGAGCAGGAGTATACCCTCCAACCGTGGCTGCATTCCCGCCATTAGCCGCCGCCGTCACACCGTGATATTGGCGCTACCATCGAAGGCAACGCCGTTGATCGTCCGAGCTGTCGCCAGCTTGGTGGCCATCGGGGCGTTCCCGGCAACTATAGCCACAATGGACAAAACTGCCGCTGCCGGTAACTCCACCGGTCAGGGCAATGGTCCGGGCGGTAGCCAGCTTGGTGGCCGTGGCCGCGTTACCGGTACACGCCGCCGCACTATCCGCCGCAGCCGCACTCGGAACCTTCCCGGTCACGGCAACAGTCACTCGATCATTGGTCGCATCGGGCGTCAAAGCAACATTGGCCCCCGCCACCAGCTCCAGGGTATCAGTCTTACTGTCCGCTTGAATCGTGGTACTGCCGATTAAAATGTTAGAAAAAGCGTTCTGATTGACCTCCGCGCCGGTGGCGATCGTATCCAACTTCTTGTCGGTATTGGACATCATGCCGGGACTAGAGCTGGTAGCCACGGCATGGGTATGGCCCGCCGTGGCGAAGGCGCTGGCATCATTGCCATCCACTTTATCGGCGTTGAGTCCGGTGCATACCGTGTTATTGCTCACCGGAATGTTGCCGCTGGCATTGCCCGGCGCCAATCCCCTGAGCGTCCCGGCGTTGACTACCTGCCCGGTCGCCAGCCCCTGCAATTCGTCGCGAATATCCGCCGGACCCTGGGCGATGGTTTGATTATCCGCTGGCTTATTCCCTGTATAGGGCATCCTGATTCCTCCTTAATATCCCTTCACTCGTAAATCGACCGCGCCCCCGACATCCGCACCTGTCGAGGTATTGAGTACCTGCAAAAATACGCTGGACTTGGTTTTGTTGCTCCAAGCCGCCCGAGTCGTCGCACCCTCCGCCGTCGGCGTCACCACGGGTAAATCATAAAAGGTGTAGCCATACTGGACCGTCGCACCGCCCGCCGGGACTGTCACAGTCTTGGCGATGTCCTTGTCCGGCACGTCGATCCGGATTGGCAATTGATTCACTTCCGGGGTGGCCGAGGCGTCTGCGGTCGCCAAAATCACCCGGAAATCGGCGTAACGAAAAGTCACTTCGACCGGCGAAAACGGCTGCCAGTCGGTCCAGGTTGTCCCGTCGCGACTGGTCCGATATTCCAGGGTGGCCGTGGTTCCCACCGTATAGAGGATCGAGGGCTAAAATACCGTCGTGATATTGGCGGTAATGACCTGCCCAAGGTCCTTCCGAGCGCAGATATAGGTCCCGGATGCCTGATAAACCCCGCCCGTCTTCGCCAGCTTCAACACGACCGCCCTGCCGATGTCCGAAAACTTGGTCGTCGAGTAATCGGGAAACGCCCCCGGCAAAGTCGCGAAGGTGATTGAGGACTGCCCGAAGGCAGTCCCCGCATGGGTCCAGGCTTGTAACGCGATTTTGTCATACGTTTTAATCACGTTTTTAACGGGCAGATCAGTAATTGTAATGCTAGTCGACGCGGCGGAATTGCTGTAATGTCCGCTGCTGTTAATCGCCTTGACGTGAAATCTCCGGGTAATCTCAGTATCGACCGGCAGCTGATAGCTGGTCAAGGTAATCCCGGTGGCGATCACGGTGCCGTTCTCGAAACTGCCGCCCTCGCGCAGTTCATAATCCACCACGTCATTGTCGGGCACCTTGTTCCAGACAAAGGCCAATTGTTCGCCATTTTGAAACACCCGAAATCCAGTTACATTCGACGGTTCCAGCGTTATATACAAGCTTTGGCTGGCCTCGTCAGAATACTTGACCGCGTTCCGGGCCTTGACCATAATCTTGACATCGCCGGACGCCGCCGGACTGTAAGTGCAATTCAACTCCTTGGTTTGAGCGACCAGGACCGCACTTTCCCAGACATACCCGGCTCGGACCTCGTAATAGGCCAAATCCGATTTGGGCGTCGCGTCCCAACTGATATTCAAGATAGACCGGTCGTTGACATTCTGCGCCAGTTGGATATCGATTACCGACGCCGGATCCAGGCTAAAAATGCCCGAAAGAGCTGCCGGGTTTTGACTTTCCTTTCCTACTGTACTGATGGTTTAATCCAGAAGGTCTGCTCTACCTCCTCTATAACGATAACGTTATAGGTCGTATCCGTAACCCGTCGCCCCACAATCTCCCCATCATCCCAGGACGGACCCTTTTTGATCACAAAATAGGATATATCGAGCGATGGCGGCGTGTCCCATGGGGAGTGTTGTCGGTAAAAGAAAAAGAATTGAACGAATTGGAGGAAGAACGAAAAAAGAAGCTGAATCCGCGTTAAGAAAAGCGCTTGAAGAATACGAAAAAGCTGGAACGTGGTCCGAAGCCATCCGAAATGTCGACTGCTGACTATATGGATTATTGGTTTAAAAACCATGTCCAACTCAATTGTAAATATAATACAATTCAATGCTATGAAAACATTATTGAGAATCACATTAAACCAGCCTTAGCATATACAAACTAAAGTCTCTCTCACCGAGTATTTTACAAGAGTTTATTAATAGGAAATATGTAGAAGGATATAGTAAAAGTCACCTAACCAATATTTTTACGGTTTTATGTGGTTCTCTTAAATACGCAGTCCACCCCTTGCCAATTCATCAAAGAAAATCCTA
The DNA here is from genome assembly GCA_023400055.1 of Bacillota bacterium. Classification (GTDB taxonomy): domain Bacteria; phylum Bacillota; class UBA4882; order UBA8346; family UBA8346; genus Hydrogenispora. The sequence continues at coordinate 88,943 of JAEXFN010000008.1, read as the reverse complement.
TGCAGTATGTAAAACGCCCAAAATATGAATCATCAAGACAACAAACAAACCATAAAATTATTTCTATGAGTGATTTTAAAAAATTATAGAAAGATTCCCGTTTGAAACCAGTTTTTATATACCAATTATGATTGGCTATTATACGGGATGCCGCATCGGCGAAGTTACTGGATTAACTTGGAAGATATTGATCTAGAAAAAGGAACGATAAATATAAATAAAATTATTTATAAACGAGAACAAATTTGGTATTTCGTCACTACGAAAACAGCGTCCTCTATTCGCTTGATAAAAATAGGGAAACTCTTATCGACATTTTACGACAATATAAAAAACGGCAGCTGGAAAACAGATTAAAATACGGACAATATTTTATTCAGCAGTATGTAAAGAAACAAACAATTGAAAACGAAACACTTGGAAAGGATATATTCGTTTGAATGCTCTATTGAAGCGCCGGATATGAATTTCGTTGATATGGTCTGCATAAAAGAAAGTGGTGAATTGGTGACATCCGACACCTTCAAGTATGCTGCCAAAGTAATATATTACGAATTGGGATTAACATTTAATTTTCATTCTCTTAGACATACACATGCTACTACGCTCATTGAGAATGGAGCGAATATAAAAGATGTTCAAGCCCGTCTTGGACATGCTAATATTGAAACAACTCTTGGAACCTATACGCATGCAACCGAAAAAATGTCGGAACAATCAGTAAGTATTTTTGAAAGCGCAGTGAACGAAGACTTGCCAACAAGGCCAAAAACGCGTAGGCAAATGGTAGGCAAAACCCTTCACAGCGACAAGCAGAAGCCACCTATCCCTTGACATTCATGACGATTCTCGCGATACACTCCACATGATACGTCTGCGGAAACATATCCACCGGCTGGATCTCGCGTGTCTCGTATCCCAATTCGGCCAGCCGTCTCAGATCCCGGGCCAGGGTGCTGGGATTGCAGCTTACATAGACGATCCGCTCCACCTCGACCGCGGCGAGAGTCTCAAGAACGCTTTCCGCGCAACCGGCCCGGGGCGGATCGACCACCGCCACATCGAAACGGTGGCCTTCATGGACCAGTCGCGGCAATACCGTCTCGGTCTCACCCACCAGAAACTGCACATTGCCGAGACCATTCAAAGCCGCATTCTCCCTGGCGTCCCGGATCGCCTCCGGCACCACCTCGATCCCGAATACCGCGGCGGCACGCCGGGCCAGAAAGAGTGTCAGGCTCCCCACCCCGCAGTAAGCGTCCACTACCCGCTCGCTGCCGGCCAGCGCCGCATATTCCACGGCTTTCTGATATAGCTTCACCGTCTGCTGGGGATTCACCTGAAAGAACGCATTGGCCGAGATCCGGAACTTCAACCCGTCCAGTTCTTCGACGATCCGGTCCTTGCCCCACAGCGTCCGGTTTTCCCTTCCCAGGATCACATTGCCCCGGGTGCGGTTGATATTCTGCACCACGCTCTTGATCGCCGGGTGAGCGGCGGCCAATTGGGCGGCGATCGCCTGGCCCTCCAGAAAGCGCTCGCCGTTGGTGACCAAAACCACCATCGCTTCTCCGCTGGTGAAACCGTTTTTCAGCAACACGTGCCGCAACAAACCCTTCCCGCTCCGTTCGTCATAGATCGGGACCCGGTGCTCGATGACCAGCTCACGTAGCGTGTCCAGCACCCGGTTATGCAGCGGATGCTGGATCAGGCATTCCCCGACCGGGACGATCTGGTGGGTTCCCTGCCGGAAACAGCCGACCACCACCGCGCCTTCGCGCAGTCCGAAGGGATACTGGAGTTTATTGCGGTATTGGCGCGGCCGGTCCATTCCCAGGGTCGGACGGATGGTAACTCCCGTCAAGCCGCCGATCCGTTCCACCGCATTGACGACTTGTTCCCGCTTCAGCTGGAGTTGGGCCGGGTAGTCCAGGTGTTGCAATTGGCAGCCGCCGCATTCGGCATAGATCGGGCATTCCGGCGTCCGCCGTTCCGAAGCGGCCTTCAGAATCGCGATGGCTCGACCCCGGGCGAAATTCTTGCGAACCTCTACAATCTGCGCCTTCACTCGTTCCCCGCGCAGCACCCCGGGAACAAACACCGTGAAATTCTGAAACCGGCCCACTCCTTCTCCTTCGTGGCCATAATTGGCAATCTCCAACGCAACCTCTTGTCCGATCTTTACCGGAACCTCCGTCATGACGCCGCTCCTTCGCAACCCATAATGATTGATATTTCTTATTGTACCAAAAACAAACCCGGCTTTACATTCCCAAAGAAAAAAAGCCTTGCGGCTTTTACTCAAAAAATCATCGTTCCTGCGGGATCCAAATCCTATCCCCAACCTCGAACTTGTCGAACGTATCGGGATTCCAGCGCATCAACGCAAAGACCGAAGTGTTGAAGCGTCCCGCCAAGGTGTACAGATTATCGCCGGCCTGAATCGTATAGGCATAGGCGTCCGGATCCCGGGTCGCCGGCGGCTGGGCTTCGGAATGCTGCTGGCGCGGCGGATAGTAGGGCGGATTGGGACCACCGGGCTGGCCCGGCTGACCGGGTTGGCCGGGTTGACCGGGTCCGGCGGGCGGCGGGACAACCGGCGGATTCGGCGCAACGTACGGCGCCCCCGGCGGACGGGAGGCCGGCCGAGTCACACAGATGGTCCGGCCCGCCGGCGGCGCGTCGGGATTCACGCCGGGGTTGGCGGCAGTCAAAGCCGCCACGGTCGTATTGAACCGACGGGCCAGACTGGCAAAGGTATCACCCCTCTGGACGCTATAGGGAATGGTATCTGGCGGGCAGTTCGGAGCCATATTCTCTCACCTCGGAAATACCGCAATCGTTTGGTATCTCATCATATGGGTCCGTGGCAGCGAAAGGTGTGCCATCCGCCCAAAAAAGCCTTTCTCAGGCTCCTTTCGCCTCCAGTTCGATCCCTTTCAGCGCCAGGGCACACTCCAGACGTTTGCGCTGCATCTGGCAGCCCATTTCATCCGGCTGATAGATCGAGCCGTTCAGCAATTGGGCATTGGCATGGCAGCCGCCGCTGCAATAGAAACGGCTCCAGCACTCGGCGCAGCCCCGTTTGGTATAGAGCGTCGCCGCGCCGAACTCCTCGCGCAGATCGTTTTGGACGATACCCTGCCAGACATCGCCCATGCGGTATGCGGCGCGCCCGACAAACTGGTGGCAGGGATAAAGCTCGCCCGACGGCGTCACCGCGAAATAATCAAACCCCGCCCCGCAACCGGTCAAACGCTTGGGCAGACACGGGCCGTGCTCCAGGCTGATCTCAAAATGAAAGAAGGTAAAACCCTGGCCGGCCCGGCGCTTCTCCAGATAGAACCGGGCCAGCTTCTCATATTCCGCTCCGATCCGTTCCAGATGTTCCTCGGTCAGGCGGTACGGCGCGTCCGTCTCGACCACCGGCTCCAGCGACAGCTCCCGGAAGCCCAGCTCATAAAGGTGCGCGACATCGGCCGCAAAATCCAGATTATTCGCGGTATAGGTGCCGCGGAGATAATAATTTTGGTTGCCCCGGCTTTGGACCAGATCTTGAAAGCGCGGCACGATCCGGTCGTAAACCCCGTTGCCGCGCATCCGGTCGTTGACTTCCTTCCGGCCATCCAACGACAGGACCAGCGCCAGCTGATACTGGTTCAAAAAGTTCCGGACCCGCTCGTCCAGAGCCACGCCATTGGTGGTCAGGGTAAAATGGATATCCTTGCCCGCCTGGGCTTGAGCAGCCCGGCCGTAGTCCATGATCTGCCGGACTACTTCCAGGTTGAGCAAGGGCTCGCCGCCGAAGAAATCCACCTCCAGCTGTCGGCGATCCCCCGACTCCCGCAACAGCAGATCGATGGCCTGCTTGCCCACTGCCAAGCTCATCTGCTCCCGGCTGCCGCCGAACGGGCCCGTTCCGGCAAAACAATACTGGCAGCGCAGATTGCAGTCATGCGAGACATGCAAACAGAGCGCCTTGATGGAACGATCACGGCGCAGCGCGGGGACCTCGTCGGGCGCGTCGCTGAGGTATCCGGCGGCTCTTAACTCCGCCAAATCGGCCCTTACCTGTTCCCGGTCCGCCTCGGGGACCGGAAGATCGTGAAGCTGGTTGTAAATGCTCTCATTGATGCCGAATAACGAATTGGACCGGACGTCAAACAAAAAATAACGGCCGAGCGCCTTGAAAGCGTGCCAGTTGGCCATGGATGAATCTCTCCCGCATTGTTTAATCGATAAATCCGACTTATCAATATATAAATTAAAAAGCCATGATATCATGGCTTATCCGAATGGAAAAATGGACGAAATAAGTAAATTGCCGAACTTTATTTCTGGCAGACTTGATTGCCCACCGTGCAAGAGGTTTTGCAAGCGGATTGGCAAGAATTCTTACATTCGCCGCAGCCGCCGGTCTGAACCGTCTCCGCGAGCTTTCCTTGAACCAAAGTCTTGATCAGTTTCATGACAGACCCTCCACAAAAGAAAAATTGGTGGACCCGAAGGGATTCGAACCCTCGACCTCTGCGATGCGAACGCAGCGCTCTCCCAACTGAGCCACGGGCCCCTACTGCTACCCCTGAAGGATACAGGGACTGCCATAATGCGCGTCCCATTTTGGACAACGGCGCAAGGTTTTCACCTGCTTCACTTCACCGTTGTTATCCTGGCAACTCTCACTATCTTTCACATACTGTCCACAGGAATCGCACACTTGATGAACTTCTGCCAAAGAAAGCTTAAAGACCATCTTAACCACCTCAGAACACGGAATCGTCTAGATGGCTGTCTTCAGTTGCGTAGTTATTATACCATGTTACCGGGCGTTTGCCAAGGGTAAACTATAAAATTATCCTTGCCACCCTTGCCATCATTTCTCTTTGCGCAGGATTAAGATATTCTGGTGAGTGATGTTGGGGACGAAACAATTTTTGACGGCATAGGGCTTCAGGGGCCGTTGGGTGGCTTTGTTCCACCAAATCCGGATCCCCTTCCATTGAAAGCCGACCGTCCGCAGCGTCTCGGCGACCATCGTCCCGAGCGGCAGATACTCTCCCTGATGATAACGATCGCCGATGAGCAGCACCAGATAGCGTTGGGGTTGCAGAATGCGCAACGCTTCCGCGCCAAAGCGGCGGATCTTTTGCAGGTAATCCTCGTAAGAGGCGCTGTTGCCGAAATCGGCCGGATCGCCGGAGAACATGTTGAAATTGGTTTCCGCCTGAAATCCGCTCGGCCGATGATGGCAGCCGTAAGGCGGGTCGGTGATGATCGCCGCGAAGGATTCATCGCCAAAGCGCGCCATCTCCGCCAGGCAATCCCCCAAGATCAGTTCGCCGTCGAACGCCCGGCCCTGGCCCTGCTCCGGACCGACGACAGCCGGCACCGCCGCGCCTTCGTACTCCCGGAATTCCTGCTGCAATTGCTGGTAAACCTTGACCCATTCCGGGTTGAGCTCGATTCCCACCGCCCGTCGGCCGGTCAATCCCGCTCCGATGAGCGTGCCCCCCACGCCGGCGAAAGGGTCGAGCACCACCTCGCCCGTTTTGGTAAAAAACGCGATGATCTCGGCCATCAATTCCGGGGGTTTCATGGCGCCATGCGCCTTGCGCCGCCGAAAGGTCCGGTCGGGCGGAAAATTCGTTTCATATACCGTATTGGTCCAATAGAGCCATTGCGCTCCATTCAAATCATTGAGCCGGTTTTCCAAGCGCCTTACTCCCCAGTTTCCGAATTTGCGATAACCCGTTGCTATAGCATGCCCCAACCCAGCCAAAAACCTTCCATCAAAAACGATGAAAGGTTTATTAGTAAAATACCGGAAAAATGGGCCGTTCCCTCTTTAAACAATGCCATTATTTGAAATCGCAATCCAGCCCATTTTCAGCGGCTAAGCGAGCGTGTCCGGTAACCCAGAAAGCAGGCACAGTGACCGAGCAAGCACCTTCAGTCACTGAAAAAGCATCCTCAGTGACTGAATGAACATGCGCAGTAACTGAATGAGCATATTCAGTTACTAAACGGACATCTTCCGTAACTGAATAATCATTTTCCGTAACAAAACGAACATCTTCCCTAACTGAAAGAAGATGTTCAGTAATTAAAAGAAGATCTTCAATAACTAAAGCGATGGCTTGAATCATTGCGGATGGATCTTCCCAAGAAGCCATTGGTATTTCGCATGACTCGGAAGGAGGCGGAACGTCGGGGCGACCAAAATCAAAAGCGGGCGAAACGCCCGCTTCATGCTTTCCATTCGACTCAACCCACCTACCCGTAAGAAACGTGTTTAGAACTTAAGCCGCCAACGCAGTTCCAGGGAATGATCGGCGACGTTCCACCCCAACGAAGTGGACAGGCAGCAGGTCTCATGCGTTATGCTGTAAACCTGGCGGACCCAATCATTTTTATCGGGGCCGAAATGATTGAAATTATACACGCCGTCCGTTCCCAAGCTATATTGATCGTTCAGCGGAAAACTGAAATTATAGATAAAATTGTCGCCGAGCTTGTACTTGTAATCCTTCACCAAATACTGCTCTTCCAGATAAGACCATTGTTCCCGGCTGGCCGAGCTGAGATCGGCCAAATGCAGCAAGCCAACGGTCAAATTGGGTACCGGACTATAGTCGAACCGGTAGCCGCCATAGGTGCCGTTGATTTTTTCCCCGCTCGTGGAGGTCGTGATGTTGCGCGCCATGAATCCCAGTTGCAAGCGGCCGGCCGGCGTATCCCAATACTTGCGGGTCACCGCCAGGCCCCACTTCTGAGTGGCTTCATCCGAAAAATCCCGGGAACCATCCGCCACAAACGAAAAAGTAGGCGTTTCGTAATCCACTTGATCCGCCAGGGTCAAGTACCCGTTCGTATTGTACTCGAAATCCATTTGGTGGGTGAAGTTGTCCCAAAGATTGCGAAAACCGGCGTCGATGGTGGAATCGCCCCTGGTGGTCAGCTGGCCGTGAAACCGCCATTCCAGATGTTCGGTGCGGGGCGTGGTATATTCGTAATTCAACTTCATCCCGTCGTCATGATCATAATCAAACCCGAAACGCGGCGGGCGTTTCTCATTCCGGTTCAATGTCAAACTCGGAAAATAAAACACCGGAATCCCCTTGACCCGCACCACCACCTTCTCCAGATGGACTTTCTGGTCATCGACTTGAATCAGTTTCGCGGATAACTGGTACTCCGGGTTGGGGAGCGGGCAGCGGGTCAGGGTCGCCCCGGTCACCGCGGTACTCGTCGGGGTGGTCACCGCCGCCTGGCCGGTGACCCGGTAATCCCGGTCCCCGCCGGGAATCCGCCCGCTAAACTGATCCATCTTGCCGGAAGCGGTCCGCGAGTTGTAAGTGATGGTCTCGGTCTGATAATCGCCCTCCGGCGTATGCAACGTTACCGCTCCGGAGGCCTCCGCCTGGCCGGTGGCGTTGTTATAAACCAGCTTATCCGCGGTAATGGTCATTTCGCCGTTGGTCAAACGGATATGGCCGGTGGCCTTGACGACCTCAGAGTTTCCATCATGCACCAGTTGATCCGCCTCGACGACCACGTCGCCGCTGGACATCTTCACTTTATCCGAAGCCGTGGTGACCTTGGAATTCAGGTCGTAATCAAAGTGCCCCGCCGATTCGATTCTGACCTCGGTAGCCTTCGGCGCGGTAGCGGCGGCCACGGGCGCGGCCGTTTTCAAGACGGCCAGTCCCACAACCAGGAGAACCCATACTCCAATATTTAAACGTCGATTGATGATTGTCCTTACCCCCGGTCATCAGTGAGTGTATAAACGCGAATCGGCTCCGCAATCTGGACATAAAACTCCGTGCCTTCCTCGATGACTCTCTCCCGGCCCTTAATGGCCATTCCGAAGAGGATGCCGCCCGGCCCAAAGGCCCATATCCCGGCGGTGCTGATGCCGACCGCCCGGGTATGGGAGGCATTCATCTCGGAGGCTTTGGCGCCGTAAACCAGTTCCACCAGCGTGCCATCCAAGGCCCGGAGCTGCCGGAAATCAAATTTTAAGATGGCATCCCGCCCCAGATTGCCCGGGCGTTTAATCTGTTGCAATTGGCCGATGCCCCGGCTTCCCTGCGGCAGAATGATGGCGTTGTTATAGCGTACCGTCTCGGCGACCTCGTAACGAAAAGTATCGCCGGATTGATTCTGTTTGGAACTGAGCGTATCCAGCAAGCGCACCTTGACCAAGAGCCCTTCCGGCACGCTGATCCAGCGGCCCTCGACCGCTCCGCCGGGAAAAACCTGATTGATCAGTTTTTCCAGCCGCTTGGTCATCGGCCCGGTGTAGGCCCGGCCGAAGATGAGTTGCTCCAATTGCTCCAGGCGGCTCTGCAACGAGCCGGCCTTCACTTCTTTAAATAAAACCCATTCCAAGGCTTGTGTCTTATATAATAAACAAATGTCCTGCGGTTGATTGGCAAAAATCACCGTATCCAAATGGGTGAGCCTTTCCACCAGACTGTCGTCCCGGTTTTTCCCGGTCACGGTCTGTTCGAACTGGTTTAAACGCTCCACCAGACTGCCCGGCTGAACCCTGCCCAAAACTGTCTCTTCCAGCTCATTCAACCACTGGATCGGATTCTGCGGATTCTGAGCCGCCTCTTCCGCCCGGACCGCCGGAACGAAAAGGGCGGCCGCGAAGAACAGCCAAAGCAGGCTCCAAAAAGAACGGCGCATCGTTCAGCCTCCTAAAAACCGTGGGATAAGCTCCGCGCAGGACCGGAGCGTCCGAAATAACTCAAAAAAGCCAGGTTCAAGTCAGTAAAAATCTTTTTGAGATCGTCTCTTATATGAACGAAAAACTCTACCTTATAGTTTCTAAAAGTATTATGGTAAACTTCATTTGAAGGTCGAGGTTTATCACAACGCTTCTAAAAACGAATGGATAAAGCGCCCGTGACCGTCGGATTGGCTTGGTCTTCAAAATTCAGATATTGATAGGCCAACCATAAGGTCATCCACTTGTTGTATTCAACCCCGATCGAAGTCGTACCCAGCAGTTGATTCTTGGGTTGCGAGTTGACGAATGATTGATACGCCAAGACCGTCAAATAATCGTTCAATTGATACTGCAGGCTGGCGCTGGCTTTGGTATTGGACGGCCAGGGGCCTTCAAAGCCCAGATTGATATCCCGATACAGCAGATCCAACCCGCCGTTGACCGAAGCTTGCGGCGATAGAGCAAACGAACCGTTAATCTTGATCTGGAGCGCCTGCAGATCATTGCGATCGATGGTATCCAAATCCACGGTGTGCGGATTATAAAAGGGAAAACCGAAGTTACTCGGCTCAATGGTCGTCCTCCCGGCGGGATTATTGGAATAGACCAAAAGTCCACCTACTTTTAATCCCTGGCTCAAGTTGCCCAGCAACGGCCTGGCATTAAAATTCGTATTCAACCGGCGGTATCCCGTCAATGATAACGGGCCCGGGAAACGCCACAATCGCTCAATCTGTTTGATCTGATTGACCTCGTCGAGCATTACCAAAACCTGCTTATTTAAGGCCGTGTTGGAAACGCGATCGAGGATACCGGAGACGGTCTTCATTTCCAAGGGAAACAGGTAATAACCGGAAACCGGGCCGCTCTCCATGGCGGGCAGATTGCCTTTAACGACCAGAAAGGACGATTCGGCGGTGAACGACGGCTGGTAAACCACGTTGACCGCGTCTAAGCTGCTTTCCAGCAGTCCGATATCATCCGCTTGCAGATAAACGCTGGGAAGGAATAAGAAAGATTTCTTCTCCAGCTCCCAATAATATTGGCCATAGTAATAATACGACTCGTCCAGGGCCGCCGGCTTGTTCTGGTGAGTCAACACTTGATCCAGGTCCATATAACCGTCGGAATCCGCTTTGGGTTTCGCCAATTGCGGGCTGATGCTATCGATATCCGTGATTTTCAAGCCAAGATCGACCAATTCCCCCTCAAATTCGGCGACCAAGCGCTGTAATGAATTGGCGGCCGGGGCTGACAGCTTAGCGAGGCTATCGCCGGATATGTTTACTAATTGTTTGTCTAGGAGTTGTTTTATGTAATAAGCGACTTCAAACCGCGATAAAGTGTTTCCCGATTTGACCCAGCTATCCGGGTAATTGTCGATATAACCCTCCTTCACCAGCGTCGAAAGCTCGGCATAGATCCAACTGCCCGTCGGCACAAGCACCACCGGACTGTCGGCCCATACCGTTCCCGCCAGCAGCAAAAGGACAATGACGACCCCCAGCAACTTTCGAAATCGCGCATACCACATAATAACTCCATCTCCATCGGGTCAATCTTCGACATCAGAAACTCCGTCGGACACCGATCGCCCGGTCCAACCTTTCGATCACTCCGACCGCGAACATCTCTAGCTATATTTTATCGCAATTTTGCCTCGCTAGGAAGCGTTCCGCCAAAATTACCGCCACATAGTCATCGAAGGGCCGGTCCGGGACGCGTAGGCCGATGGGAAGCAGTCTGGCCCATCCTTTGCTATTTTCCCGCAGATAACGTTGGCGGCCCTCCATGCTGGAGCGATCTTCGTCGACCAGGCAAATATCCTTGCCGAACGGCTTTAAAAGCTCATAAACCCGCTTGCTGGTGGTTCGATCGCCCAAGATGATCACGGCTATCGGGTATTGCTCTAAAACTTGCTGGACCTCGTCGAGTAGCGCCTCGGAATGAATAATTCCCTTTCGCAAAATCCGCGCCGCTTCGTCGACCACGGCCAATCCGCATTTTTGGCTACCGGGATCGATCGCCAAAATCAAAGTTCCCAACGGTTGTGTCCTCGTCATTTGTTTAAAAGCACAAACTTAATCTGAAACTGATCGGTGCAGCGAATATTATGGGTCGCCGCCACCGCTACGGTAACACTGGCAGAATTCTGATCCCGGATGGCCTTGATGGTGGCGGCAATCTCCGAAATTGAAACGACATTTCTTAAATTCTGGCCATCGGTGATAATTCCTTTTTCGATGGCCTTATTATTCGCTAAAATCAACAGACTTAACAATTGATCCCGCAGTTCCGACTCGCTGGAGGTGCTCGACAAGGTCGCATCGACGATCGATTCGCCCTCCTTGAAAATAACTTGATCGGGATACACCTCTAAAGTTACGGTAACCGGTTCGCCGGACACCGAATTTTTCTCGATGACTACCCGCACCACGGTTTTACTGGTAAACCCGGCCATCTGCGCAGTAATCTCGGCCAATTTTTTGGGGGCGACCCGCAAGGCATAATTGGATTTGCCGGGAATCTGTCCGCCCCGCTTCAGGGCGACTTCATTGGCCTCTTTTAGCAAAGGTTCGATCGCTTCCGTATAGATCCGGTCCGGGCCAATCCCGGGATCCACGACTTTGGCGACCAGGATTTCCCCGACGTAAAAGATGATCGGCTTATCCAAATAGTTCCGGTTTTGATCTTCCATGCTCTTCAGCCAACCCTCCAGATTCTGGATTTGCTGGTTCAGACGAGCTTCTTGAAGCGTGAGGCTGGTCATCTGATCCTTTAGATCGTTATTGATCTTGGTTAAACTGGTCATCCGGTTCTGGGCCAGTTCCAGCTCTTCCCTGGTGCTCGAGAGATTGGATTTCACATTTTTCAAAGTCCGCGCGGCAAGCTGATATTGAGTTTGGGTGCTTTCCAATTGCTCTTCCACTTGCAAACGCTGTTTTATGACGATCTGCAGATTGCGGTGCAAATCGCTGTTTTTGATGCTCAAAGCTTGGTATTCTTGCTCTTTCAACTTGATTTGGCTGGTCAGCGTCTTGACCTTGTTATTCGTCACTTGCAGATTGTGTTCGATCGTCTGCAATTCAAAAAGCGCTTTCCGGACATAGCCGGAGATCAATGTCAAAATCAATAATGTCAGACCGGCAATGAAAAAACCGGTTAAGACCGTAATGATCATCGAAGTATATTTAGGGCGCAGTCCGAAGATGCTGAGCCTTTTCTTGCCGACTTTCATGCCGACCCGGTCTCCCAGCAAGGCGAGGAGGCCGCCGAATATTACCACTGCCGCAACAATCTCCAGACCGAACATCATTTCACCCCGCTTAACTCTTTACGGTACGGAAAACCGTAACCCCATAACCGGCCAAAACAAAGTTCGGAAGCCAAGCACCGACAAATGGCGAGATTACTCCGTTTCGGGCCATATAGGTTCCAAGTCCCATAAAGATATACCAAACTAAAATAAAAATAATACAAAGCCCGAAACCGGCGGCATTGGAGCGGCGTTGTGGCCGCAGTGCCAAGGGCGTTCCCAGCAATGCCAGAATTAGACTGGCCAGCGGAATCGAAAATTTCAGGTGCAAGTCTACCAATAAACCCCGCTTTTCGCTCCCCTGATGCGCAAAACGCTTAATATACTGGCTGAGTTCGGAGATGCTCTTATTGTCGGGATCATCCTTCAGCTGTTCGATATCCGAAGGCGTAAGGCTTAAATCGTATTTCACTTGGCCTTTTTTCACAATGATCGGATAAAAATTATCCGGAAAATATTCGTAGATCCGGCCCTGACTAAAAAACCAATTCTGGCCTCTCCAGTACATTTTCGACGCTTCGATGGTCCGGGTCAGGGTCCCGTGGTCAAATTCCTGAATGGAAACGCCAAACAGTTCTTTGGATTTTGGTTCGTAGCGATCGGCGTAAACTAACTTTTTCAGATTATCGCCGTCATAAAAATCCTTATAAAAATGATAAATGGTCGATGAAACTTCTTTCGTGGCGCTCTGCTTCATGCTTTCATAAGTCCGGAGCGCGTTGGGCACCACATACTCATTGAGCAGAATGCCGCCGATACTGACCACCAGCCCGATCAAAACTACCGGATAAGCCAACTTAGCATAGGTCAATCCGCCGGCGCGCATGGCAATGGTCTCACTGTGGCTGGTCAGATTGCCGAGTCCCAGTAGCGCCCCAAGCAACACCGCAATGGGCGCCGCTTGCAGCATATATTCGGGCATCCGCAACACCAAAAGCTTGATAATATAAAATACAGTAAAATGATATTTATCGGCACTCCGCAAGAGTTCCAAAAAGATGACTCCGGCGAAGATGCTGGTAAATGCAAAAAAACCGAAGAACAACGGCCCCAGGATCTCTTTAATGACATATTTCGTAAGGATCTTCATGCACAGCCTCCCAGTTCAAACAATAATTGTCTTCGTAAGTCGCGTTACATGTTGAACCGGTCACCCAGGTAAAACTTACGCGCATTCTCATCGTTGGCAATCTCGTCCGAACTTCCGGAAGTTAAGATCCGTCCGGCATGCATGATATAAGCCCGGTCCGTTATGGCTAAAGTTTCGCGTACGCTATGGTCGGTAATTAGGATCCCCATTCCCTTATCGCGCAGTCTATTGATAATATCCTGAATGTCGGCGACGGCGATCGGATCCACGCCGGTAAATGGCTCATCCAATAAAATATATTCCGGGGTCATCGCCAAGGCCCGCGCAATCTCCACCCGGCGCCGCTCTCCTCCGGAGAGCATGTATCCCTGGCTTTGGCGCAGACGTGTCAGCCCGAACTCTTCCATTAATTCCTCGCACCGCTCTTTGCGTTCAGTCCGCGTCAAGTCCGTCAATTCCAAAATAGCCATGATGTTATCGGCCACCGAAAGCTTCCGAAAGATGGATGCCTCCTGGGCCAAATAACTCACGCCGAACTTGGCCCGGCTATGCATTGGCAGCGCCGTTACGTCGTGGCCGTTAATCCGGATACTGCCGGAATTACAACGTTCCAAACCGACAATCATATAAAAAGTAGTGGTCTTACCGGCTCCATTCGGTCCCAATAGTCCCACGACTTCGCCCGTGTCCACTTCCAACGATACGCCGTTGACTACCTGTCGGCGCTGATACTGTTTGACCAATCCCTCAGCGGTAATCGGCATTCTTCTCTCCCTATCTGTCGATGTTGAACTTGAGCTTTACTTCATTCAAATTTGTGCCGCGTTTTCCTTGAAACGAATTCCTTGCATATTTTAGCCAATTTAGCAATTTAACCAACGTTTCGAGCTTTTGATCTATAAAAAGCTGAACTCTTATATATATATCGAACCATGATTCCAGATACTTGAATCCGGCTCACCGGTTGGCGTAATAATAAGATGAAGCAACCACGGAATTAACTTCTCCCAAAGGGAAAAGCAAAGAGGTATCATTCATCTTATGTAAAAATAAATGATTCGACTGTTGACTGCCCTTGACGACTCCGGTCCGGGAGTTCAATTTCACTAGGCCAAGCGCTAATGGCTTTCATTGGTGATTCGCGACTGGACTCCGCCATTGGCCGAAATTTTCTTGGTTGTCAAGTCGTAGACTATCTCGGCGGCGGTTAATTCGCTGTTACCGCGCACCACTATCGGGTTTTGCTGTAACACTACTTTGTTTTGGTCCCGATTAAAAAGCATTTTCCCGGCCCGGGCAGTGGCGTCGTTGCCTTGGATCTGAGCGGAGCCCGTAACCGTCAAAGTACCCCGGGTAACCTGCCCTTCCATCCGGTCGCCGCTGAGCTGCCACTCTTTATAATGAAGCACCGGCTTGCCGGTCATCAATACAAAATCATTGGCCCGGTCCCATTCAAGGCGCTCGCCGGTAAACGAAGTATTCTCATCGTATTTCAAACCGATATTGCCCACTGCCACCATATGGTTTTTCTTCAGCTCAACGGTAATCTCGTCGCAATGCATGGTACGGGCGGGATTGGTCTGAACCAGTTGCACAGCCTGTTTTCCGATGGCAATCTCCTGATTGCGGTTATACTCGAGATATTTGGCTTCCAGCACCGAATTTTCCCAGTGGACGGTTACCGGCTGGGTATCGGTTCCGTAGTACTGCATCGTGTTACTTTTTAAATCCATCTCGCCACCGGCGGGCGCGGTCAACTCCATGGGGAGAGACGCCGCCCAAGCCAGGCCCGGAATCATAAAAAGAAACATCCATAAAAAAGGTCGCCAATGTCGCATTTGATTACCTCCGGTATGTTACCTTGGTCAATCCCGAGAGCTGCAGTCGATCCAGACCTAAGGTTGCATCAAGTTTCGCCGTACTCAACGTAAGCGTCGGAGTGGTCAACTTTACCTGCCGTTCGGCGCTGACCCGTTCTTTGGCCGGATCCCAACGGACCCGTTCGGCCACCAGGGTTCGTCCGTCAAGCGTCCAAAAGCGGACTCCCCCGTTTACCTCTATCGTCCGGGTCCGCCAGTCGATTGAACCGCTCGGCGCAGTAAGATGATACACCGCTCGCTGGTTTTGAATATATTCGCCGCGAATCTCAACCATTTGGGCCAAGGTCTGATTCTTGGCCATTTTGGCAACGGTTAAATTCCAATAACCATCCTTTTCCTTGCCGGGAACTTTGATACTGATGCCGGTCAATTCGTCCAAGGCTTCGGCCGGCTTCGTATTACCAGGAGTTTTCGCTGAATTTTGATGCGTTGTCTGAAACATTGCGATTCCCGACAATATCAGCGCCACGCCAAATACCATAATTATCAGGATCACCAGCCAACGTTTCCTAGGTGTCACTGTTTTCTCCCTTCTCAACCGGGAAACCTATCCTAATATTCTTCGCGAAATGCACCGATAATCCTGCTCGGGATCCCATTAAATCAACGGTGGAGGCGATGTTTCCTTTGGAAAATGACGCAATCCGCTGGCAACAATGTAAGAATTTACATAAGAAATTATCATCATAATGCGACAAGCTTAATCCCCTGTTCAGCGGCAAGCTTTAAAAACTCCTCCCGGTCGACGATTAGCGTCTTGCCCGCTTCTATCCCCAAAACGGCCGCCCGGGCGGTCATCATCGACTGAATGGTGGAAATACCGACCGTCGGCACATCGAACCGTTCATCCTGCTTCGGTTTGCTCACTTTAACCACGACCGTGCCGGGCCCGCCGAGCACTCCGCCGCGCAAAATCGCCTGATCGGTTCCCTCGATCGCCTCGACCGCCAAAACGATCCCGTTCTTTACTATAACGCTTTGACCGAAATCCAGTTCCCCACTGGCCTTGGCCATTCGGAAACCCAATTGCAAATCGCTGGTCTCGGCCGGAGAAACCTCGCCCAGCCGCATTCCGGCGGGAGCAAGCAAATGCTGTAAATAATCGGTTTGTTTGGCGACATGAATGCCATTCCGCTCAAAAAGGTTTACGATGGCCAGTAAAACGGCATCATCGTTTTTTTGCGGAAGAGCGGCGAGCAACGCCTGGCAAACCGGATCGAAGCCTCCTCGAAAAAGCGCTTCTTTGCCGACTTTTCCGGCAAAAACGACTTCTTCTACCGAATGCTCCTGAAATGTCGCGACAATCGCGCCCAACTGCCCGGCCGGGAGCAGCCGATAAAAATCGGCGAAACCGGCGATATCCGAATCGACCTCTCCCGCCAGACCGATCACCACCGCCAACGCTCCCCGGTTCTTAATCGTCTGCAACGCATCGAAGGGCAACCGGCCTCTGCCGGCGACCAGACCTACTTTGGATGGCATGTGCAATTCAATCCTCCATTTTCTTGGTTTTGCGAGGTGGACCCGCCTCCGGTCATTGATGCATCAAACGCAGAAACGGCAAAAAGACTAGACGAATGTCTAGTCTTTGATCATCGTTAGTTTGCCGCGAAACTACCGTAAAATACCCCGTTCGGCATTGCGCAGGAAACGGATGAAATGGTCGATCTCCTGGCTTCCTTGCAGCTCTTGCTCCATCTGCTCGATGGCCCGGCTGATGGTCAGGCTGGAACGGTAAAGGATCCGGTAGGCTTTTTTAATCTCGTCCCGGACTTCCGAGTCGATGCCGTTGCGCCGCAAACCCACCACATTGATGCCGGAAACCTTGGCGGGATTGCCATCGACCAGCACAAACGGAGGAATGTCCTTAACAATCTTCGAACAAGCGCCGATCATGGCCATCTTGCCAACCTTCGTGAATTGGTGCACCCCGGTCAAGCCGCTGATAATCGCCCGGTCTTCTACGGTGATGTGCCCGGCCAAAGCCGAACAATTGCCGAGGATAACATAATTGCCGACTTGACAATCGTGGGCCACATGAGAGTAAGCCATGAACAGATTGTTGCTGCCGATGCGAGTCTCCAGTCCGCCGCCCTCGGTGCCGCGGCTGATGGTGACATCCTCCCGGAAGATATTGTTATCGCCGATCACCAGGAAACTTTTTTCGCCTTTGAACTTCAAGTCCTGCGGTTCGCAACCGATGCTTCCGCCGTGGTAAAAACGGTTCCCTTCGCCGATGGTCGTCCAGCCCTCGATAACCACATTGGGTCCGATGATACAATTATCGCCAATCTCAACATTTTCTCCGATAATGGCATAGGGGCCAATAACTACATTGCGTCCAATTACCGCGTTAGGATGGACAATGGCGGTTTCGTGAACCTCGCGCCTTGCCACCACTTTCGATTCGACCAGTTTCATTGTCATGAATGAGCCCCCTATCTAATCCCCACAAAATAATTACTAATATAATCTGGAGATATGTACGAAGATTGGACAAACATTTATAGCGATTTCAAGGCGAAAAACTTGATTATCGCCAAAATGCTTTAATATACTCTCCAATATGCCATATATCTATAAATTTATTCACCGATCACGAACATCAAATCGGCTTCCGCGGCCACTTGCGCATCAACCTTGGCAACGGCATGAACTTTGCCGACACTGCCTTTCAGTCGAAGCACTTCGATTTCCATAATGATTTGGTCGCCGGGCACGATCGTCCGGCGGAAACGGGCATTGTCGATCCCGGTGAAATAGGGGATCTTCCCCTGGTGCTCTTCCTGGGATAGCATTAAGATTCCCGCCGTCTGAGCCAGGGCTTCGATGATCAGAACGCCCGGCATCACCGGCTTGGTGGGAAAATGCCCATTGAAGAATTCCTCGTTGACCGTCACGTTCTTGAGTCCGACGATTCTTTGTTTGGGCTCCATTTCTAATACCCGGTCCACCAATAAGAAGGGGTAACGATGCGGTAACATCTTTTTGATAGCATTGATATCGAGCATGAAACTTTCTCCTTTCCCTGCCTGCCACCAGGCTGCAAGCAATCACAAGATTTAAGGATCGATTGGGTCGTGCCGCGCCAGGTTCCCCCGTATCGGAAGCGTTGACGCGGCACGGCTTCCCGTAACGGTTTATCCGGCCGAAATAGCTGCCGGCAGGGCAACGGCCGCGATTTTCTTGGCCAGCTCCAGGTCCAGGGCGTGCCCGGAACGAACCGCGACCAACTGGCCGGCCAGCGGACCTAAAAGATATAAATCTCCCAATATATCGAGGATCTTATGGCGAACGATCTCATCCGGAAACCGTAGCTCATTGACATAACCGTCTTCTCCCACGATGACGGCGCTGTTGAAATCGCCCCCCAGTGCCAGACCCTGGCTCCGCAAAAACTCGATCTCCTTCATAAAAGCGATGGTGCGGGCCGGGGCAATTTCGGTCAGGAATGTCTCCGGATTTAGCGTATATTGAAAATACTGGTTGCCGGTTGCCGGATGATCGGAAGTGAAAGTAAAACTAATTTCCAAGCTTTCGCTTCCCGGCCGGGGCGGCAGAGCGATTAACCACGCCTTGGAAGGCTCGTTCTGGCGGCGGACGATTCCCTCGACCCACATGGGTTCCCTGATAACGCTATATTGACGGAGCGACGCCTGTGGGGTTATGCCGACTTCCTTAATCCGGTTGGCAAAAAATATGCCGCTATTATCGCCGGCCGGCACTTCCTCGCCATCCACCTCCACCAGCACGTTATCGATTCCCAGGCCGTGCAGGACGGCCATCAGATGTTCGATGGTGGCGATCTTCCAACCGTTTTTGCCGATGGTGGTGTTTTTCGTCGTATCGACCACCGCACTAATGTCGGCTTTCACCCGGGGTTGTCCGGGTAGATCCGAGCGACCAAACCATACTCCGGAGTCTGCCGGCAACGGTGTCAATCTCATCTCGACTGGTACGCCGCAATGAAGCGCCTGACCTGCGATGATAACCTCATCTGCAATGGTCTGTTGGAATGCCATGTCATACCTCCGTTGAGTTTAGAAAAAAAATAAAATAACTGCCATCTTATTGAAACATCTTCAAGAATTATATGTCAGCCCGAAAGCGCTGTCAAGCAAAATCAATGCCGCAATAAATCATGGTACTTCTGGCCGATCTCCGAAGTGGGATGTTCAAGAACTTGCAACGGCGGCCCTTCCTCCACCACCCGGCCTTTATCCATAAACACGATCCGGTCGGCGGCCCGCCGGGCGAAGGACAGCTCATGGGTCACGATCAGCATCGTGGTGTTCCCCTCCTGCACCAGCTCCTCCATGACTTCCAAAACCTCGCCGATGAGGATGGGGTCCAGGGAGGCCGTGGGCTCATCCCACAACATAATCTCCGGCTCGAGGGCCAATGCCCGGGCGATGCCGACCCGCTGTTGCTCGCCACCGCTCAATTCGTCCGGATGATCGAGCAGTTTGCTTCCCAGGCCCACTTTCCCCAGGGCGGTTTCCGCCCGTTGATTGGCCGGGGCGGCATCCAGTCCTTGCAGGCGCAACGGCATGGCCACGTTATCGAGGGCCGTCAGCCGCCGGATCAGATTAAAGTGTTGAAACACAAAGCCGATCTTGCGCCGGGTGGCCAGCAAGTCATGGAGATTGAGCTCGGTGATGATTTGGTCGGCCAGTTTGACCGAACCGCTGTCCGGCTCGGTCAAGCGGTTGATGCAACGGATCAGCGTCGACTTGCCGCAGCCGCTCGGCCCCATGATTACGACGGTCTCTCCCTGGCCGACATGGAGATCGACCCCGTTCAACGCTTTCTTGCGGCCGTAATGCTTGGTCAACCCGTTAACTTCCAACATCTTACTCCACCAGCCTATTTATTATTTCATGATCATTTTCCAGCGGTTCAAAAATTGCAACATGCCGGGACGCCCGGCCGGGATGATGATCTCCCGCATAACGGTTTTAAAAGGCAAGCCCAGCGAGAGACCGGCCATTACTTCATCCTTGCTGACCGGGTTGATCTTCTCGGCGATCGTGGCGATGAGCATCCCCAACACAATGCCAGTGATTCCGACGGCCCACAGACTGAAGTAAGGTATCCTGGCGCCCGACATGGCGAAGGTCAGCATCAGCCAGATTCCGCCGGTGACTCCGGCGTATAGATTGGCCGGACTGAGCAACCGCTGCAATAAACAGAACCCCCGTTCTAGCCAGCGGTTGTCCGTCTCGAACTTCTTGGGCAGGAACGAGAAACCCATCATCCTGACGCTCGAAACGATCAACGAATGATCCAAAATGAAAGTCAATACCCAGAGGACCAAGACGATCAGCGCCGCGATGGTCGACCGGACCTCGGCCAGAATCTTAAAGAGCTCGCCGTAGATGTCCAGCTGGATGGTACCGGCCGGCAGTGAAAAGATGCTGACCTGAGTATTCCGCAGCGAGTCGCGGATGGCCGCGTTGACCAGATCCCGGTCGACGCCCGCCCTGGTGAAGATCTGCAACCGGCCGCTGGAGGCCGTCTGACCGCCGACATACTTGTCGATCAGGTTGACGGTGTTGCCAATCTCCTCATCCATCATCTTGGGGAGCGAATCCTTCATCCGTTGCAACTCGGCGATCAATGCCGCCAGATCGATCTTGTCGCTGCCGAATAAGTGATCGGTGGCGATGTTGAGGCCGTCCTTGATTCCCGGCAGGTTCACTCCGGTCAGGCCGGACAGAACGTCATTGGTGGAGCCGATCAGCTCTTTCAGCTTGCGCTGATTTTCACTGCCGGGCGTGAATACCGTGCCGAAATTATTGACCGCTTGCGACAGATCTTTCGCTTTATTGCTCCAGGAGAGCAATACCGAGACCAACGGATTGAAACGGTTGATAAAATCGTCCAGCGTCCGCACCCGGTCGGTGATGGCCTCTTGGACGGTATTCAACTGGGAATTCAATAATTGCATTTTTTCGCCGATGCCGCCGTCGCCGCCGAGCGAATTCTGGAGCATTGGGCTGCCCATCAGCAGCCGGGCGCCTTGCAACCCGGTCAGGGCGGTGCTGAAGCGGTTCTCCAGGACCTGGACCCGGGCGAAGTTGCGGGCCAGATAATCCAGGTCGTCGCCGACGCCGCCGATCAGCCGGACCATCCGGGTCAGACTGCTCTGGTTGGCCTTGCCGCTCAAACCGTCGATCCCCGAAGAGACCTGGTTCAGGGCCAGCTGAATATCGGCCAGCTGTTTATAGACTCTTTCAACGCTGCTGACCGTTAAACCGGCGCCGCCGGTCGTGTTGCTATAATCCTGAATCGCCCCATCCACTTTGGTCAGCAATTTGATTCCCTGATCCATCGCGTAAACCAGTTGGGCTTTGCGGCTGGAAACCGCCACGGTGCCGATGGTCGGGCCGATCTTGTCCCCCGCCGTGACGCTGTATGCGGTGTCATCGCGCAGGAACGACGAATCGCCCTGGATGATCATGCCGTGAATCCCCGCGGCGTCGATCGCCGTGACTTTCACGACCACTTGCAACGGCTCCAGCAATTTGCCCGGCTGAATATTCTTGGTGTTCTGGCCGTTCAACACCACCAGGTCGCCGACGGCCAGTTCCTGGCCGGGGTTTGGCTTGATGCTCACCTCGGCGGCGTATGCCGTCATAAACTTTTTGATCTGGGACAGCGTATTCACCATGTACTGGTAATCACCGCCGCTGTCGGTCGTGATGTCCTGCGCCATATCCACGCCCTTGACCCCGATCATGGCTTGCGAAACCTTCTTGCCCATCGTCAGCAGGGCTTCCTGATCGTAGTCGGCTCCGAGCCGGATTTCGAGGATCTGGTACTTGGCCAATAACCGTTTGATCTGTTTTAAGACTGCCTCGTTATCCTGCGCGCTCTTGAGAATCACCCCGATGCTGCTGCCGTCTTTATAGGTGAACCGGACGCCGGAGATCTGTTCCACCTGGCCCGAGATCTGATCGAAGACCGCCTTGGGAACATTGGAGATGTTGATCCGGGGCTCGGTCATGACTGTAAAATCGCCGTCGCCCGGCAGATTGTTGAATGCCGCACCCAGGCTGTTGAAGACGGCTTTCGTCCGGTACTGGGGGGGCAACGTCAGAAAAGAGGTGGCTTTCCCGGCGACACTGGTCCCTTGCTTAAAGGTCGCGCCCGGAAAACGGTCCGCGATGACTTGCTGCACCTGACGGGCCAAAGCGCCTTTCAGTTCGGCGCGGATCTGGAAAAGCAGATCATATTGGCCGAAATCGCCCATGATCCCGGTCACGGCCTTGGCGAAAAACTTATCGGTCGCCAAGGCGAAAACGCTGGCGAACAGCGCAGTAATAATGGCACTGACCATGAGCATCAGCAACAAATCTTTGGCGAATGTATCCTTCCGCAAAAAAGTTAACATAACATTCCTCCGTCGTCAGTACCGATTATAACATAACTAACGATCCCACTGCCAGTAAATATCCTGTTTTAGCTCGATAAATATCTGGTAATTATGTCAAGAACCGGCCGTTTCGCCCCGGTCAGATTTCAGCCGGATGCGCCGCGGAAAAATGTTGCATCTGGAGATAAAGATCGTGATGATTATCAAGCTAGCTCCGCATGGGAAACCGGGGTATGCGCAATGCAAGCGTTGACGAAAACCGAAAGTCCGTCGGTTTCACCGACGGACTCTCCAATGAAAGAAAACTTCCATGCTTAATATTATACCGCGAAAAGCCGGGCCTGGAGTATCGTTTTCGTACCCGAAAAATATCATCCGCCTCCCGGAACCAACCTCCGGAAGCAGCGGCCGGCATTGATGGATAACCCAAGGGACGGCGCCGTTCGTGCTTCGGAGCTATTCATGCGCTTACAATCATGCCGTTGCCTTCACGGCTATGATGCCTGAATCCCGGTCTCAGTCGCCCGGACCACGCCCTGCGGACCGAACCGCAGCGGCTGAGTCGGCAAAGTATTGGCAAAAGTGACGGTGTTGCCGGCCGGAGTGTCGTCGGTAACCACCACTGCGACATCGACGACCACGCTCTCATGGAGCTGAACGGGCGACAACAAACGGAAATTGAGGAAAACCACCGCCGGCGTGAGCTGACAGTTGGAGCCGGCCGGAACTCCCGGCGCGGCGACGAGATCGCTAAACGGAATGTCCACGCTCGCATGGCGGACCGAATCGTTCAAATCGACAAAAATAATCTGCTTCCGCAAGATGCCCACAAAGATCACCCGGTTGTCAATCACGAAACACTGGAGATCATGGACGCTTGGCACAATCTCATTGACCCGATCCGCCGCCACGGGAAGGGTAAGCGTGTCACTGACGAGAACTTGCGCGGTGATCTCCGCCAAGACTGCCATCATTATCCCCTCTTCTCTTCCCAATGATTTTGTTATATCATATGGGCGCGGCGGGACCGGGAACCTAAGCCGGCGGCATATTTCAACGGAATAAGGCCGCCGGCCCGGATTCACCCGCGCCGCTCCCGGACCATCCCGCTCCGGCGGAAGCCGCTTCGGTCATTGGGATTCGCCTTTGTAGACCACGGTGGCGCTCGCCTGATGGGTCGCGGTCACCGTCACTTCGCAGATCTGGACGTGCGCCGGAGCCATGGCGCAATACAGAGCGATGTCGGCGATATCCGCTCCGGTCAACGGCTTGATCCCTTGATACACATTGCCGGCCCGGGCCGTGTCGCCTTTGAACCGGACCACGCTGAAGTTGGTCTCGACCAGGCCCGGCTGGATATTGGTGACCCGGATCGGCTGGTCGATCAGATCCATCCGCAACCCGTCGCTGATGAACTTCACCGCCGCCTTGGTGGCGCAGTAGACCGCGCCGTTGGGATAGGCCTGGACCCCGGCGATGGAGCCGATATTGATGATCTGGCCGCAATGGTTCTCGACCATCAGCGGCACGATGGCGCGGGTCAGATAGAGCAGGCCTTTGACGTTGGTGTCGATCATCGTCTCCCAATCCGCGACCGATCCCTGATACAGCTTTTCCAGGCCCAGCGCCAGACCGGCGTTATTGATCAGGAGCGTGATCTTGCGCCATGCGGCGGGCAGTTCCTGCAGCAGCCGTTCCACGGCGGCGCGGTCCCGCACATCCAGCGCGGTGCCATAGGACTCGGTGCCGTAAAGCTCTTTCAGCTCCGCCGCCAGCGACTGCAGTTTCGCCAGGTTGCGCGCGGTCAGAATCAACCGGGCGCCGTTTTTGGCGAAGGCCCGGGCGCAAGCTTCGCCGATTCCGCTGCTGGCACCGGAGATGAATACGGTGTTGCCAGTGATGGACATGGTGATTCCCCCTTGGAATGAAGTATCGGGCCGGTTACAGCAGCGCCGTTGTACGGCAATGCTGCAAACCGGTTCCCAAGATACATTCCCTAATTTTTCAATTCATTAATGTTCGTTGTAGTTGCGATATATTCCTTTTCTTTTTTGGCGCGGCCCGTTCCGCCGGGAGGCATTGCTCCCGGCGGTTCCGGGCGACACGGTTCGGCCCGCCCGGCGCCTCAGCGTTGATCGACGATGCCGAATTCCCGCCAGGTCTCGGGCGGCAATTCGATCTTCACTTCTTTGCGGGCCACCGCATACAGATCCTGCATCTCCTCGAGAAACTTCTGCCGTTCGACGGTCTTCTCCATCATCCGCGCCTTGAAGGCCAGGCGCTCGCTATGCGCGTCCCGGGCATTGGCGTGGCTGGCGTTCAGCCGGGTGATGAAGGCGGTATCGATGCCCCGCTTGGCCAGTTCCTCGGCATGGGCCGACAACCCGGCCAGCATCTCCTGGGTCCGTCCCAACTTGGCAGGAATCGATTGACTTTGTGACATGTTTTATTACCTCCAATGAATATGATGCTTAAAATACGCCCTTATAAAGACTCGGCTGCCTAGGCTTCATCCGATGATCCGATTATAGCAAATTCATAACATAATATCAACATATTTTATGATTGTATGTAACAGGACTTTTTAAATAACTTCCTGCTCAAAGGCTGGAAAGTTTTTATGAGAAATTTTTACCTGCCGCGAAAAGGCATCCGGAGACGGCCCCGGCGCGGCATTCTGGCATCCGGAAAGATTTTACTTTGATCGATGGCCCGATAAGGCCGTCCGTTTCAAGTTTCACGGACGCCCGGCCGATCGTGGCAGGCCGGTTTTTGTATTCAACTTCTTAAAGAGACTGTTACCCCGGCTTCATCCGGCGGCAATCTTTGGCAGCTATAATAAGAGTAACGAAAGAAAGCGAGGTGAGTATCAATGAGCAACATCGAACTGTTGGCATTCTTAATGGTCCAGGATGTCCTGAAAGAGAACCGGAGCAATCGCGCGGCGCGGAAATAGCAGTCCAGCGATGATCTGGCGTCCTTATCATGCAGTAACGGAAACGAGGTGAATATCGTGAATGACATCGAACTGTTGGCGTTCTTGATGGTCAAGAATGCGCTGCAAGAGAACCGGAGAGACCGTGGAGCGCGAAATTAACGACTGCACGGTTTTTCTTTTATTCCGCCGTCCAAAGCCCCACCGTCCGCTCCGGCCGAAAACCTCCGCCGGCCGCTCCGTCCCATTCCCGCCGGGTTGATTCCGTTACTGAATATGCTTTTTCAGTTAGCGCAGATGATCATTATGTTACTGAATCAGTTCGTTCCGTTACTGAAAATCCTCGTTCACTAACTGAATATGCGCGTTGAGTTACTGAAAATGCTCATTCAGTAACAGAATAAGTTGGTTCAGTTACTGAACGAAGTTGTTGAGTTACTGAAAATGCTCATTCAGTTCCTGAATAAAACCATTGAGTTACGGAAATGAATCTTTCCTTATAATAAGGAAATCGTCGGGCTGCCCCCAAAACTGCCTCTGGCCGGCGTTGCTTGGTTGCATTGGGCAAGTTCCGGGCGCCGCTCATAAAAAGAAGACCCGCGGTGAGGTCTTCCTCGCGCCTGAAAATGGCGCCGGCTTTTACCCCACCATCCTCCGGCTGAACTCGGCGAAACAAGAGTAATCCAGGGCCGGGTCGCTCCCCGCCAGCAGCCTGGCTTTGGCCAGGGCCACCTGCAGGGCGGCGTAGGCCAGCTGACGCTCTAAGAAACAGAGGTTCTCCAGGTTCGGATCGGACAGGTCCGAGAAATTGTAACGGTTCACCGCCGCCTGGTAATTCTCCAAGGCCCGCTGGACCTCGGGATTGAGCGCCGGCTTGACCTCCGCGCCATGCTTGCCGGTGCCCAGCAACGCCGCGATTACATATTGAATCATCTGACCGATCGCCAACATTTGAACATCCCCTTTTGCCGACTTGGACCACTGCATCATTATTAAATATTCCGAAACCGGGATGGAATATTCCGAGAAAATGAAGCAAGCCTCAAAAAACCATCCCACCCTGCGTAAGCGGGGCGACCTCTACCAGCCCACCGCTTCCCGCAGCTTGAAGACGGCCAGGTCCTTCATCTTGGCCTCGATCATCACCGCCACCTCCGGTCGAGGGTTGATCGCCAGAAACTCCCGGAAGTCGGCGGGATCGACCCAATCGGCGTGCGCCCGGAAGTCCCGTTCCGACCGGGGACTGGAAAGATGCACTTTGGGAAGGGTATCGCCCCAGGTGCGGTAGATCGCCGGCAGATAATCGGCCAGCCGTTCGCCCTGGTTGCAACAGCGGTGGTGGTGCAGATCGACCACCATCGGAATCCCCAGCCGCTCGGCCAGGCCCAGGACATCCCGGACCGTGAAGGTCCGGTCGTCATTTTCTACGCAGAGCCTGCGGCTCAGCCCCTCCGGAAGCTCGGCGAAGCGCCGGGCGAATTGCGCGAGCGCCTTCGGTTTGTCCTGATAGGCGCCGCCCACGTGCACGATCATCCGGGCATTCTGTTCCAGCTGCATCGCGGCCAGCAGCCGGTGGTGATACTCCAGGTCGGCGAGGGAATTCCGCCAGACCTCCTCCGAGGGGGTGTTCAACACCGTATATTGGCCGGGATGGGTCGAAACCCGGATGCCGGTCTCGTTGACCGCCCGGCCGACCTCGGCCAGTTCCGTCCGGAGCTCGCTGAGATAGTCCCAACCGGCGGCCACCGGATGGGTAGCCAGCGGAACCAGCTGTGAGGAAAAGCGATACAAGCGGATGTCGTGGGCCTGGTTGTACCAGAGCAGCCGCTTGGTGTTGGCCAGATTGGCGCGGGCGATCGTCGCCAGCCTGCCGAAACGGTAAGGTTCCTCGATCTTCAGCAGGTTTTGGACCGTCACCGTCTTGGCGGTGGAACAATTCTCGATCCCCAGGGCAATACAACAATATCCAAACTGCATCGGCATTCTCCCGGCCACGGCCCGCTCCCGATCGCGACGGGCTCGGCCAAAGTTAGCTTAAACAGCTTGCCGCGGTTTTAAACGAATTATCGGTCATAAAAAGGAGATCGCCATTCCGATGGTGAAATCAATTCCGGCAAACGGATTGGCCGCGTCGGGGAAAAGCTTGTCGTCCATGGCTTGAAAAAGTCACCGGGGCAACCGCGGAACTTTCCCGGATGCGCGAAACCGCTCGGCATCAGTAAGGATTGCGTTCCGTATCATAATTAGGATGATAACCCGGATTACCATACGCGGAGGCCCGACATGAAACCCGAACAAATTACGGTCATCTATGGGAACGACCCCTTCGTCATGACCCAACGGCTGTTGGAGCGGATCGCCCTGGCGGACCAGCTGCCCCAGGGAGCCCGGATCGCTTTAAAGCCCAACCTAGTGGTAGCCAAGCCGGCCGATAGCGGAGCCACCACTCACCCGGCCATCGCCGCGGCGATCATCGCCTATCTTCAGGAGCACGGCTTTCAGCAGCTTTCGATCATCGAAGGCTCCTGGCTGGGCGAAGGCACCGGTCGCGCCTTCCGGATTTGCGGCTATGAAGAAATGGCCCGCCAATACGGGGTGCCCCTGGTCGATCTGAAAGGGGCGCCGACGGTCCGGCGCCGGCTGGGCGAGCTCGACCTGACGATCTGCCGGCCGGCACTGGAGACCGATTTCCTGATCAATCTGCCGGTCTTGAAGGCACATTGCCAGACCGAACTGACCTGCGCCCTGAAGAACCTGAAAGGCTGCATCCCCGACGGGGAAAAACGGCGTTACCATAACCTGGGCCTGCACCGGCCCATCGCCGCGCTGGCCGCCGCCATCCGCCCCGGCCTGACCATTGTCGACGCCATCGCCGGCGATCTCAGCTTCGAGGAAGGGGGCAACCCGGTGCCGATGGATCGGATCTTCGCCGGGACCGATCCGGTGCTGCTGGATGCTTACGCCGCCTCGCTGATCGGCCTGGAAACGGCCGCTGTCCCCTATATCGGGCTGGCCGCCGGGCTCGGCCTCGGTTCCGCCGATCTCAGCCGGATGATCCTGGACGAGATCAATCCGGCCGAGAAACCTTCCCAGCCGCTCCGCCTCACCGGCCAAGCCCGCGACCTGGCGCAATGGATCGAAGCCCGCCAGGCCTGTTCGGCTTGCTACGGCAGCCTGATCCACGCGCTGTACCGCCTGAAAAACCAGAGCGGCCTGGCGCGTCTGCCGCGTCCCATCCGGATCGGCCAAGGCTTCCGGGGAGTCGCCGGACCGGGGATCGGCATCGGCTCTTGCACCCAATCGTGCGCAAACCATCTGCCCGGCTGTCCCCCCGCGGCCGCCGCGATCGTGCGTTTCCTGAGCGAGACGGGCGCAAAAAAATAGCGTTATGGAAGCGCCTGGAGGAAAGACCACGATTCAGCCGACGGCTCATCCGGCCCGATAATTGGCCTGAAAACTACCAATCCGCTCGAACGATGGCTCTCGGCCAAAGACCATGAATATCCTTAACGACAAACTCCGGCCGCAAGACCGGAGTTTGTCAGACTTTCCATTCGCTGGGTCTGGAGTTCGCTGAAGACCTCAAACCCCTTTGGGAATGAGCAGTTTTTGCCCTGTATCCAGACTTTCCGGATTCACAATCTGGTTGCACCGCCCCAGCGCGTCGACGGTGGTTTGATAACGGCGGGCGACTTTCCACAACGTGTCACCGGGTTGGATCACATAAAAGAGCATGCTGGGCCGGGTGGCCGGATCCACCGGCTCGACCAGGGCGCAATCCCGCAATACCATGACGGCCCGGGGGGTTCTGGCGAATACCCGCGTCCGGAGGACGCCGGTCAGGCGCAGCGTGCGTTCGCTGGTCAGCTCCAGGTTCAGATTATCCAGGTTTACGAAAGAGTGCAGCAACGCACCGGGGGTGATCCCGGCGAAATCGATCATCCCCGCCACCGGCAGCTCATTGCCGCTGGCGAAACCCCATTCCGCCATCATCAGACGCGTCTCATCGCTGGCCTCCGCGATATAAAACAACTGCAGGTTGAGCATCCCTTCCAGCATGGCCTTGCCATCCCCGGCCTCGAGCGTGAGCGCGCCGGGCGTGCCCCGCCAACCCAACAGGCGATCCATTCCGGGCAGGCCGAACGGCAGATTCACCATCAGATCCAGATCGATCTCGCCGCTGCTTTCGCCGGAATGCTCTTCGACTTCGAGCAGATATTTCTGGGAGTCCAGCACCTCATTGGTAGGCGAGTTGACCTCCACCACCATCTCCTGGGTCACGATCCGGCTGACTCGGGCCTCGACCTCCAGTTTGACGTTGGCGCGCAGTTCCCGTTGGGAGGCCCGTTCCAGCTCCGCCCGGCTCACCATGACCCGGGGAACGACCGCCATCCCCTCCTCGGCCCCATCAAAATCGATGGCGGTCTCGAAGGAGAGTCCGTTCCCGGCGCTGCGCGACCACTCGTTCATAAAAACTTCGGTGGCTTGCCCGTCGTCATCGCAGCCGACATAGATCAGCGAAACTTCCAAAAAACCCTTGACCAGAATCTTGTTCCGGTTAACCTCCCAGGTGACCCCGGAAGGCCGGATCCCCTGCCGGATAACCCGGGAAAGCCCCGGCTTCAGGTTGGGCAATAACAGGGGGGCCTGAACGTTCATGCGCTCGCGGCGCACTCCCACCAGTTCTTCGACCCGCACTTGCTCCGTAGCGCTCTGAACCTGGTCGGTCGGAACGCAACTCACTCCGCCGAGAACCCCCGCCGTCTGCATGCTGGTCGCATGAATCCGGAGCTCAATCTGGCTACGGACGATCACCCGATCCTCTCCGTCTTTCTCAAACGCGCAACTGGCGGACTCCAGATCGACATCGACCATCATCTCCGGCCGCAATCCCGGAAACCCGACCGACTCCTCATAAATCGGGCCGTCGTCCTCCCGCCAGCCGACGCCGTACTCGCGCGGTTGACGTTGGGTATCCTGATCGGCTTCAGCGGTATCCTGATCCAGGTCATCCGCCGGCAAACTGCGCTTCAGCTCCGCTTCATCCGTTTTACCGATGTAAACCAGATGCGGATGAACCCTCCCGGACACCGTAATCTGCTCATCGCCGACGACGAAACGGGGCGGTTCCGCCAGCAGATCGCCGCCGACCACTCCCTGGATGCGCGGCGCGCTCTCCGGCAGCGGCAAAACCGTTTCCAAGGTAATCCGCCGCGTCAGATCCCGGAGATAAAACGGATAACGCAACACATCGTATTGGCAATTCAGACTCATTTTTTTCCCCCTTTCATATCGGATCGCAAGCTAAGAAATTTCCGTCAGTAACGGCAAAACTCACCACCTCCCGGGCCTCCGTGTCGGAAGGAACTGTTAGCTTCCAATCAATGGGTATGATTTTATCTTATTTATATGCGGTGGCCGGACAAAAAATATCCCCCGCCTTTTTTGAATGAAATTATCCAAAAGATCATCGTTTGCCGTTTCACATCGGGACCTTTCCGCTTTATACAATGAATATTAATATTTGGTTGTAAAACTGCGGCGAATTTCGATTCCAGACAAAAACCACTGGACGTCGCGCGAAACAGTGGTTTTAAAAGCCTGATCATGCCGGGACCCTATTCCGCATCCGGCTTTCTGCGGCAGCAAGGACGGCCGAACGATAGCGCTCCGGTTTAGTTCAATTTAGCCGGGGGCAGAACCGCAAAAGTCGCGGCGAGCAATTCCGCACCGGCGCTCCCCATCGCTCCGAAGTTGCGCAGCACCACTCCGAAGAGCTGGTATTGAACAGCCGATTTCAGAAACACCGCCCAGTCGGTTTCATCCCGGTAAATCAGGCAATGCCGCTCGCGGCGGCGTGAAAAATCCACCCGGGTGTAGCCAAGTTCGGGCCAAGTCCGGCAGGAACGGGGACTCATGGCCCGGATCAGGCGCGCCTCGCGATAGGAGATCTTCGCCAGGCTGGCCCGATCCAGATTCCAATCCCAGGCCGCCAGTTCCCCCAGCCACAGCGACCGCCCCGCCAGGCCGAGACGCAGCAGTTCTCGCAAGAGCTTGCGGCTCTGGACGACGCTTTCCCGAAAAAGCTCCGGCGAATCTGTACCGAGAACCGGCTCGAAAACCAGCCATTTTACGGTTTTGGCAATCAGCGGCAGGTTCAGCCAGTATAAACGGTCGGAAAAACCGGCCCGGTCCGCCGGGAATAACGGCAATACCGCCAGTTCGCAAGGTTTGGCGTTCGACCCGACGTACTTCAAGAATTCGACCCAACGGAACACCGCTTCTAACGGCGCGTTCCGCAGATCGACTCCCCATTTCAGGTTGGGGTACCCTGAAAGCTGGGAACACCAGCCCCGCCATTCTTTCTTGGCTGCCAGCAGATCGTTCCAGACGGCCGGCTCCGCTGCCACCAAATGAAAAAAGCCGGGATCGACCGTCTCTGGCAAAATCAACTTCAAGTCCGCGCCGCAATGGAGAGCGGCGCGAATCTGGCCGCTTACCGTCTCCAAGGCAGGTCCGGGGTTGCTATTTCTTCTGGTCTCCTCCCAAACCAGAACGGCTTTCTCATTAAGCACCAGCTTCATGCCGGGATAGATCTTGTGCTGCGGTTTCCCCTGGCCGGCAATGCTGTCCCAGGCGGAATTGCGCACCTGAAACTTCTGGGAGATGGTGCTCAAATTCTCCGCCTCTTTGACGGTATAAATGAGGCGGCCGACCCGCTGCGAAGAATCGCGCAATGCCTTTACAACCTCCCGCCCCACCCGGCCGTCGATCCGCAAATGGAAGGTCTTCTGGAACAGCACCACCGCTTCCTCGGTCAACACGCCGAATATTCCGTCGCAATTGCCGAAATAGAAACCCGTCTGTTTCAGCAATTGCTGGAGCGTCTGGACATCGCTGCCCTGGTCGCCATCATGCAAGATCCGTTTCCCCAGCGGCAGTTCGGTTACTTTCGTCCATTGCCATGCCATCATCCCATACCCCCGGTTACTAATTTATGAACGAGATCGGCCACTGGTGCAAAAGGCCAAAAACAGCATTGACAATCAACGGTTGGCGGATTAAAATTGATTCAATATCAAGCAAATTTGTCTTACAATAAACACAGGGAGTTGTCGGGATCATGCGAGTAATTTTTTACGACACCACCCTCCGCGACGGTACGCAGGGTGAAGGCGTTTATTTTTCGGTACAGGATAAACTGCGGATCGTTCGCAAACTCGACCTCTTGGGCATTGATTATATCGAAGGCGGTTGGCCGGGTTCCAACCCGAAGGATTGGGATTTCTATCAAGAAGCCAGCAAGCTTCGGCTGGGCCACGCTAAACTGGCCGCCTTCGGCAGCACCCGGCGGAGCAACCACCGTCCCGAGGACGACAAAACCCTGAATGACCTGCTCGCAACCGGAACGCCGGTGGTCGCGATCTTCGGCAAAAGCTGGGATCTGCACGCCCAGGAAGTGCTGCGGGTGACCTTGGGCGAGAATCTCCAGATTATCGAGGACTCCATCGCTTATCTCCACTGCCACCAAAAAGAGGTCATCTACGACGCCGAACATTTTTTTGACGGCTACAAGTCCAATCCCGATTACGCGCTGGAGACATTGCGGGCCGCCATCCGCGGCGGTGCCAGCACGGTCGTGTTGTGCGATACCAACGGCGGCACCCTGCCGCTGGAAATGCTAGAGATTTTGAAAACGGTTCAAGCGGCGCTGCCCATTCCCTTCGGCATCCACTTTCACAATGACTCGGGCACCGCAGTGGCCGCGACGGTCATGGCGGTCCAGTCCGGCGCGACGCACGTCCAGGGGACATTCAACGGTTACGGCGAGCGTTGCGGCAATGCCAACCTGTCCAGCATTATCCCGACGCTGATCTTGAAACTGGGTTACGATTCCGGCGTCAAGGAGCATCTGACCCTGATTACCGAAGTCTCGCGCTACATATCCGAATTGGCCAATCTCCATCATGACGAGCGCCAGCCTTATGTGGGAGGTTCGGCGTTCGCCCACAAAGCCGGCACTCATGTGGATGCCATTCTAAAGAATCCGCTCTCCCTGGAACATATCCGTTCCGAGCAGGTCGGCAACAAACGCCGTTTTCTGCTGTCGGACCAGGCGGGCCGGAGCACCATTCTAAGCAAAGTCCGGGAAATCGTACCCAACACCAAGAAAGACGATCCCCATGTGTTGGCCCTGACCAATCATTTGAAGGAACTCGAAAATTCCGGCTACCAATTCGAGGCGGCCGACGCTTCGTTCGACCTGTTGATCAAGAAATCGTTCGGCCTGTTTGAAAAGGCTTTTACGCTGGAAGGGTTCCGGTTGATCGTCGAGAAACGGGGCGATCATCCGGTTTTGGCGGAAGCCACTATTAAAGTCGGGGTCGGGGATGAACAGGAGATCACTGCCGCCGAGGGCGACGGCCCTGTCAACGCGCTGGATTCGGCCATCCGCAAGGCCTTGCTCCGCTTTTATCCGGAGATCGGCGATGTCGAGCTGGTGGACTATAAAGTCCGGGTCCTGGATGAAGACCGCGGCACTGCCGCCAAGGTCCGGGTCCTCATCGAGAGCTCGGACGGAAACAATTCCTGGGGCACCGTCGGCGTCTCCGAAGACATCATCGAAGCCTCCTGGGAAGCCTTGGTGGATAGTATCGAATACGGCATCCTGCTCAAAAAGGCGCAATGGGAGAGTGCGCCCGCCAAGGAGGGCAAGCGATCCAATTAGCTTAGTCCGGTGGAAAAGCTTTCAAAGTCGGGAAACCTCCCTGCAAAGGGATGTATCTCCGGCTTATTTCTTAGCGGCTTCGACGCGCCCGGACTTCATCATAACCTTTTTAAATGAAATGCACCAAAACCAGACCCACAATGCTGCCCACCGCAAAGCCGGTACCTACCCAAAAGGCACCGGCTAATTTATTGGCCATCGGCAACAATTCCTTGGCGACCAGCAAGATCATGGCTCCCCCGGCAAAGCCCAATGAAATGGCGACCATTTGCGGCGAGAGCGTCCCCAGAAAGGCTCCGGCCGTGCTCCCGAAGGCCATCGGCAATTCCACCAGGAATAGCGAAAGCATGATCTTGGCGGTGGCGACGCGCCCGATTTGAAACGCCGCGGCCATCACCATGCCTTCGGGGATATTATGGATGGCCATCAGCAGCGCCAGGCCGATCCACCCGGCCAGTGCCGGGTCGGCAATATACGTGGTGCCGAGCGCCACGCCTTCCGGAAAATTATGCGCCCCGATCCCCACGCCCAGTAAAATGCCGACTTTGGCAAAACGGGAAAAACTGCGCCGTTGATACCAGGGGAACAATTTCAACAACCGGTCGAAATACTGTACCAGAATCAGGCCGACCGCCGTGCCTAGCGTCGCCGGGAAGATCCCTCCGTAATGCAAAGCCTCCGGCCATAAATCGAAGCACACTACCGCCGCCATAATCCCGCCCGAAAACCCCAGCAGCCAACTTTGTTTGGTCAGACTGGTTCCGGTGCGAAATACAATATAGGCTCCGCCGATCATTGTCCCACTTAAACCGGACACCAACCCCAGGATGGTCGCTTTGAGTAATTCCATGGCTTCACCCGCTTCATCATCTCGATGTCCCGTCCGGGAGCGCGCCATTTTTGTCCGCCAGTTGTCAGGAGCTGCCGTAGACGGGGCATCAGCAGATCTTATGCCGGAATTTAACTCGGATATGAGTCTTTTTCGGCGCAAAGACTATCTTTTGGGAGGCGAAGGAATGGATTTTAAAGGAAGGCTGCTTCCGCTCTTATTGGCTGCGGGATCCGGGGCTTTAATGGCCATCCAGGGCACCTTCAACAGCGCGCTCTGCAAGATCATCGGTTTATTAGAAGGGACTTTCAGTGTCCACCTGATCGGAACGATTACTGCGGGTATCCTGCTTTTATTCCTGGGCAACGGCAATTTTGCCAAAATGGGCAATGTACCCTGGTATGCCTGGCTGGGCGGCCCCATCGGCGTAGCGATCATCTTCGGAGTGGCGGTCAGCATTCCCAAGCTGGGGGTGGGGGTGGCGACCACCGCCATCATCGGCGCGCAACTTTTAACCGCTTACCTCATCGATCATTTCGGACTGTTCGGGATGGAGCAAATTCCTTTCAATATGCTGAAATTGGGCGGGATCGTTCTCATTGTGGTCGGGTCGAAAATCTTGCTGAATTAATCGGTCGTGACCGGCTACGACTTAATCCAGCGAAAACAAAAAGAACCTATCAGTAGGTTCTTTTTCATAATTTATAGAAGTGAAAATATGTTGTCATATTTTGAGTTGCACCAGAACTTATTGCAACCGAATCTAACGGCAGCATTTATTCCAATTTCCGGATGGCTTCCAGCACTACCTTTTTATCAAACGGTTTCACCAAAAAATCGGTGGCGCCCGCCTGCATCGCCTCCAGGATCAGGTATTTTTGCCCCATGGCCGTGCACATCAGCACCTTGGCCTGGGGATCGATTTTGCGAATTTCCCGTAAGGCTTGGATGCCGTTCATCTCGGGCATCGTAATATCCATCGTGACGATATCCGGCAACAGCTCCTGATAACGCTGCACCCCTTCCCATCCGGTAGCCGCCTCGCCAACCACCTCGTGGCCCCCTTCGCCGAGGATCCTCCCCAAAAACTTACGGCTGATCAATGCGTCGTCAACTATTAAAATCCGTTTCCCCATGGTAACCCCTCTCATACGGTGCTATTCTAGCGGTGATTTGTCCCGGTTTTCATTCTTGATCGCCAAGGGCGCTCCGAGCGATTGCAACGGTAGGAAATGAACCGTCCGCCGTGCCCGCGACGAAGGATCCCGGGAGTCCTGATGGACTGGAAAAGCGATGCTACATTTTCAAAGATCTGTTGTTTACTTTGGGGATACTATGGCCGGCTTTTTATACCTCACTTGTGGCCATGCTCATAATCAGGGCATCCATCTTCCCAGAAACGATTTTCCTGTATCCAACAACAGAGTAATTTCTCTAGTAGAGCGGTTAGTTGGCAGATGATTCTGTTCAAATCCTCCACCCGATCGATCGCCGTTTCAATCTGATGTTTCTTGCTAAGCCCCAATGATTGCAGATCGAGGGCGCTCAGGCTCATTTGCCGGCAGCTGCCGGTCAAAGAACCGATCAAGGCGGTGACCCAGTCGATCGGCAAATGCATTTTTTGCGTGGCCGCTATTTCTTCCTCCATCTTTTCCACCCCCCGACCATCTTATGACGCAACTTTCACCAATGGCACTACTCCACAGTGAATTTGGCCTGGAAATCGTGGAAAAGCCCGGAAAAGAGGCCGTCTTGGCCGACGGCTCCCAACAAAAAAAGCGGCTTAACCGCTTCAATCCATATCAATATCGATAATCCGCCATCCCTGGCGGTCGAACAGCTTCCTTGCTTTAGTATTAATATCGAACGGTTTTCCGAAAACTGAATAAGACCAAAGTCCCGTTTTTAGCGGGAATTTAACCAAAATTTCATGAGACTAAAGTCCTATTGAGGTCCTATAAGCGATTGAGTCCCGGCTGCGACGGACGACCCAGCACTTGGCGGTAGAGTTCCACCGTCTGCCGGGCGATCACTTCCCAGCCGAACAATTGCTCTACCCGGCGCCGGCCCGCGGCCCGAAAGCTTTCCCGCAGGCCAGGATCGTTCATCAGCCGGCGGATGGCGGCGGCCAGTTGTCCCGGATCATCGGGTGGGACCAGCAAGCCGGTCGCACCGTCCACGACCACCTCTTTGATGCCGCCGACCCGCGAGGCCACCACCGGCGCCCGGCAGGCCATGGCCTCCAGGTTGATGATGCCGAACGGCTCATAGACCGACGGGCAGACGAAAGCGGCCGCGTGGGAATATAACTGGATCACCTGCGGTTTGGAGACCATTTCGTTGATCCAGATGATCCTGGGGTTGCCGCTGATCTTGCGGCGCAACTCTTCCTCTAGCCCCGGCGTATCCGGAGCACTGGCGCATAAGACCACGGACAGATCCAGATCGTTCAGGAGCCCCATCGCCTCGACCAGTTGCAGGATCCCTTTCTGGCGGCTGATCCGCCCGACAAACAGCAGGTAAGGTTGGGGGATTCCCCGTTCCGCCAGAAAGCCGTGCTCGGCGGTGGGCTGGTATTGCCGGAGGTCGATCCCGTTATGAATGACCGTTACTTTCTCGGGCGGGATCGCATAGTATCGCAGAATGTCTTGCTTCATCTCCGCCGAAACCGCGATCACCTGATCGGCCGCTTCGACGCCGGTCCGTTCGATCCAGGAGCTCAGTGCGTAACCGGTTCCCAACTGCTCTTCCTTCCAGGGGCGCAGCGGTTCCAGGCTATGCATGGTGACCAGGAGCGGGACCCGGTAGAGGAGCTTGGCCAGGAAGCCGGCAAAAAAAGTATACCAGGTATGGCAATGAACCAGATCCGCCTGGAGCGGCCGGTGGTTAAAGGCCAGGTTGACCGCGAGGGTCTGCAGCGTCTTGGCAAACGGCTGTTCTGACTGGTTCAAAAGATCCCAGCCGGGAAAGCCCAACGCGCGCAGGTTGGTCTCGGAATCATCCTGATCGCCGAAGGCCCGGACCTCCACTTCGATCAGGCCGGCCAGCGCCTTGGATAAGTAATCGACGTGCACGCCGGCACCGCCGTAAATATGGGGCGGATATTCATTGGTAAAAAGCGCCGCTTTCATGCGAAGACTCCTTCGGTGGCAATATAGGTCGAGCGTATGGCATTACCTCAGTTCAGGCAGCCGCAATCGGCGGCGAGCGCGTCCGCCAGCTTCATCAGGCCGCGCAGGGGGATGCGCAGCCAATCGGGACGGTAGCACTGCTCATACTCGCATTCATAGATCGCCCGCTCCAGCTGAAAGAGCAGCAATAACTTGTCAAAGGCGGCCGGGCCGGGGAGCAGATCGAACGCCAGCTCCCGGCAGGTCTCCCGATAGCCGTCGATTAAGCCGGTAACCAGCAGCCGTTCCTTGGCCTCGGCCCATTCCGCCTCCCCGGACGACGCGTTCACGTTGTTTACGGCGTTTGCGGTGTTCGCTATGTTCACGGTATTCACGCGATAACTGATGGAACGCAGCATCGCCGCCAGATCTTTCAAGGGCGAGTCATAGTTTTCCCGTTCGGCGATGCTTTTAAGCGGCTCCCCCTCAAAATCAATGACTTTCCAGCCGGGTTCCGTCTTGAGCACCTGTTCCAGATGGAGATCGCCGTGGATCCGGTATTGAAAGCCCAGCGGCTCGGGGCGCAGCTCCCGCGCCAGCCGGTCCAGCGCGGCGCCGACCGCGGCCGTGCGCTCCTTCAGCCATTCCGTCCCCGCCTGGCGCAGCCGGAGCGCCAGCCCGGCCAGGCGTTCTTCCAGCAGATCGGCGGTGAACGGCTGCAAGCGCCCTTCCGCCCGGGCGATGACCGCCATTTTGTGGTGCAAGCCGGCCAGGGTCGCGCCCAGGCTGTAACTTTCCCGCACCAACTGCTCCCCGGCCGCGGGGTCCTCCGCGCCGAGCAGTTCGCCCCAGACCTCCCAGCCGCTGCCGCGGTTGGGGATAAACTGCTGGACGATCCCCAGGGTGTAGTCTTCCGTGGTCCGGTAGCTGATGGCCCCCAGGATGGCCGGCGCTTCCTCCGAATGCAGCCGGGTCAGCGCGGTATTGATGGTCAGTTCGGGATTGATGCCGGGATAAACCCGCCGGTAATTCTTGATCAGATAGCGGTGGGTCACAAAAAGCAGCGAATTGCTGGAGCGACCCTGGACCGTGAAACCGGCCTCCCCGAAATCGCCGAAGCTCTCAAAGCGGAAGCGGCCCCGATCGGTCTCAAAGGCCGCGCCGTTCTCCAACAGTTGCTCGACCAGCTCGATATATTCGGGTGTGGCGATGCCGTCATAAAAGTAAAAGCCCTCCGCCGCAAAGAGATGTTCTCGGTTGAAAGGGAGCGGCCGCTCCGCCGCGAGCAGGGGAATGAAATAAAAATAACCCGGAGCGGCGGCGGGTCGGAAGAGATTGAAAGAAAGGAAGGATTGGCGGGCCGATTGGCCGAACTGGATGCTATCCTCCAATAACAGCTGCTGCTCCCTTCCCCGGTCCGCGAACCAGCGTTCTTCGCGGAACCACTCTCCCGGGACGGCGGCGCAAGCCCGGTGCAATCGGGAATTGTAAAGCGGTTGCCAGGCACAGGCAGGCATCAGGGCACCTCGAATCGTTCAATTTCCCTATTAGATTTTCTTACCGAGGAAAATTTGATTCATCGATTCGCTGTATGCGCCATTTTCATCATAGACGAAGCGCGGGGGCAGGACCGTCAGCCCGGCTTTCGCGCCCGGGCGGGCCTCGATCAGCGCGAGGTTGCTGGGGGCGGCCGCCCGGCTGTGGATCAGGCAGAGCCGCTTGGGAGTCAGGTGGACGCGGACCAGGCCGGCCAGCAGTTCCGCCAGGCGTTCGCTGGGATAGATCATGGCCAACCGGCCGTTGCCCTTGATCAGCCGGACCGCCGCCTGCAAAAGATCCTCGAGCGTGCAACTGAGCTCGAACTTCGCTCGGGCCAGCGCCTCGTTCTCCGAGGGCACGCCGCGGTCCAGCGGGAAATACGGCGGATTGGCGATGATGTAGTCGAAGGAATTGGGAGCCAATTCCGGCGGGGGCTGGCGCAGATCGCCGGTCAGCACCGTGATCCGCTCCTCCAGCTCATTCAGGCGCGCGCTGCGCCGGGCCATGTCGGCCAGTTCCGGCTGGATCTCCAGGCCGGTGACCACGCGCAGCCCGTCCTGTCCGGCCAACAGCAACGGCAGCACCCCGCCGCCGCTGCCCAGATCGAGCAGGCGGTCATCGGGCCGCGCCGCGACGAAGGCCGTCAGCAGGAAGGCGTCGATGGTGAACTTGAACTTGGCGGGATTTTGAATGATCGCCAGCCCCTGCCGGCCCAGGCGGTCGAGGCGCTCGCCCGGCTGCAGCAGCCCTTCCGGATTCAGCATGGCGGCGCTCCCCCGACGGCCGCGATAATCCCCTCCGCCGATAACACCATGGCGAAACCTTTCCGCAACACTTTCAACTCGGAATCCTGCATTTCCGGATCGTCGGTGGCGTTGATATCGCTGCCGAAGAGGACCTGGTAGCTCCGTTCGTAAGCCTGGCGGGCCGTGGTTCCGCAGCAATAATTGGTGAGCGTGCCGCAGATCACCACCGTCGTCACGCTCAGATTCTTGAGGATGGTTTCCAACGGCGTATCGAAAAAGGCGCCGTAAGAAGGCTTGTGAATCACAATTTCCTCTGCCAGCGGTCGCAGC
The DNA here is from genome assembly GCA_023400055.1 of Bacillota bacterium. Classification (GTDB taxonomy): domain Bacteria; phylum Bacillota; class UBA4882; order UBA8346; family UBA8346; genus Hydrogenispora. The sequence goes on along the minus strand of JAEXFN010000008.1, from coordinate 48,322 downwards.
TCGTCATATACATGGCCGTTGACGAAGAAATCGGACGGATCGACCTCCAGCTGCGGGTAACGATTGGGCATGAATGGACCGCTCTTCGGGCGATCCAGGTAACGATGGGTATCGGAAAAAACCGTATAGATCACCGGCAGCCGCTGCGTCCGAAAATGCTCGATCACGCGCCGAATCCGGGGTACCTGCCGGGTGGCTTCCGGCACCCAGAATGGCGTCCAATGCGGTTTGACGAACTCATCCTGCATATCGATGACCAACAGGGCGCAGCGGCTCCCGGATACCGCGAAGCTGGGATTGCCGGAATAAGCCCGGCGGGCCAGCGCCAGCAAATCAGCCTCTTGAAATGATGGTTGGTGTTGATTCATGAGCTCCTCCCCAAGCACGCATCCGAACAAGTGTTCTATATCAGAATATCATAAAATGTTATTTTTAGGAAGCCTTCATTTTAAAAATAATATTTCCCGATCATTTCCAACCGATCACTTGGCCTCCGGCAACGGCTTCTCCACGTACCAGTGGATCATCCCGCTCATCCGGAGCAGCTCGCTCATGCCCAGTTTGGCCAGGATCCGCGCCGAACCGGCGTTGTCGACCCGGCATTCGGCGGTTACCGCCTGGACCTCCGGCTGGGCAAAGGCCCAGTCCACCAGGGCCCGGGCGGCCTCGAAGCCATAACCCCGGCGCCATTCCTCGCGGATGATCGAATAGCCGAGATCCACTTCCCCGGCGGCATTGGGCCGCCCTTTGAATCCGGCGTCGCCGATCCCCAGCCGCCCGTCCCGCTTGACGATGATCCAGGATTCGAAGCCGGTCGGCTCCGCTACCTGCCGCAGGTTGGCCATGATTTTCGGCAGGGTCGCCAGGGTCTCGGCATCGGGCCAGGCGGCGTGGTTATTCAAGCCAAGCTTGATAAGTTCCGCGGGGTTTCCCGCCAGCAGCGCCCGGACCATCCGGCGGGTAAACGGGATCAAGAGCAGCCGTTCCGTGCGAATCGGAGCAATCATATCGAAACTGGTCATCCTTTCAACCAAATTTGGCATATCCATCAGTAATTCGGTTCTTTCCCAAAATTTCCTTCCCAGCGGCCCGACCGCCCCGCCGCTGAGCCAAAGAAGCCATTCGGTGACGCAATGATCGCGTTCGGCTGCTGGATGAGTTTAGTCTGCTACTGAATGACCATATTCAGTCGCTCAAAGAGTTCGCTCAATCGTTGAAAGAGCTCTTTCAGTCACTCAACAAGCTCTTTCAGTCACTCAACAAGCTCTTTCAGTCACTCAACAAGCTCTTTCAGTCACTCAACAAGCTCGCTCAGTCGCTAAACAAGCTTGCTCAATCACTAAACAAGCTTGCTCAATCACTAAACAAGCTCGCTCAGTCACTAAACAAGCTCTTTCAGTCACTAAACAAGCTCGCTCAGTCACTAAACAAGCTCTTTCAGTCACTAAACAAGCTCTTTCAGTTATTCAAAGAGCTCTTTGTGAGAAAGAACTCTTTGGATTACCGAATAAACTTTTAAACAGTTGGATGCAGCCGCGCGGTTGGCCAGCGCGCCAACTTCACGGACGAGTGGAAGGCGTTGCGTCGCTCAGTCCCGGTCCGCATCGCAGCCCGGACAGAGCCCGGCGCCGACCTCCGGCGCCAACGGCAGGTCAGCCACGCAGAAAGTGGCCTGCGCCAGATCGTACTCCGACGCCGCTTGGTTGAAGCTGACTTTTCCGGCCGTGAAGCGGATCCGCAGCGGCACGATCTCCCGGAGTCCCTCATGGAGCAGGCTCGGCCGCAAGCCCGGTTGATAGACCGCCCGCCGGCCGTCCGCCGTGATCACCGTGATCCGATCGGTGGAACTGATCAGCGACTGCACCGCCCCGTCCGCTTCCCAGGTCAGAGAGGTGGCGTCGGCGTGAATGCCGAGCGCGTTGAGATGATAGGCGTGGACCGGGCCGATCGGCGTCGCCACCGCCAAGGGCAGGAAGGGCTCGAAAGCCTGCAATTGGCCGGCGGGGTACAATGAAAAGCCGATCCGCGCCTCGGCCCGGCCCTGCGGCGTGTCCAGCGTCAGGTGTTCCTTGGGCCACAGGGTGATGCTGCGCACGGTCCCGCCCTCATAAAAATGAATTCCGATGATCTTTCGCCGCAACTTGGCGCACGGCAGCTCCAGCTCCAGCTCCTCGGCCAGGCCGTACTCATTGGCCTCGGTCCAATAGCCCGACAGCTTGCCATTGAGCGGGAAAATGCGGCGCAACGCGCCACTCTCATAGAACGTCAGCAATTCGGCGGGGATCGCCCCCAGCGGAGTGGCGACGGGGCGCTGTTCCTGCAGGGAAATGCTCTTCAGGATGCCGTTGGGATAAAACGAGAGCGATTTGGTATATTTGCGCCGGATCCCGTCGTCCCGGTACTGCGGCACCAGGATTCCATAGGGAGTGTCCAGCGGATTGGGCTGATTCAAAGTGCATTCGCGGACGCCGCCCCCGGGGTAAAATTCGGCGGCCGCGACCCCCGCCAGCGGGCCATAACGGGTATGGATCCGTTCCATGATCTTTCCTCTCCCGGCGCAACCCTCCGGCTTTCGATAAGGGCCTTCTTCCACAGCGGCGTCCAATTCAGCGGGATGGATTGCGCGGTTGCATCGTTATTGTTAGTAATTATATGACATGGCCCGACGAAAATCAATGCCAATCCGGCAACAATATGACATCAACATAACATTTATACCCGATACGATCAGGGCTGGCCGCTCCCCGGATACGCCCGCTTCTTACGCAGAACCGGGCCGGCGCGATGCCGCGGGCCGAAAAAACCGCCGCAATTCTTTCCGAAAAACTCCGGATTGGACGGCGGCGGTTGATAGACAGTTAAGGATGGGAGTTATGCTCGCGAAGCGATGTATTCGGCGATCAAGGCGGCCGGCGGACGAGCGCGCTGCGCCAGCGCATCGGCGGGCCGTTGGCGGTTGTAGTCGTTCAGCCAAGCCTCGAGTCGCAGCTGCAGCTCCTTGAGGCTCGGATAGCCGTGCGGAGCGAGCCGCTTAAAGACCTCCACCAGCAGCAGGTGGTTGAAGCGCCGGATGAAAGTGTTGGCCGCCAGCTGTTGCGATTTGGAACGGCGGTGTTCGATGGCGTTGAGGCCCAAATAAAGCCGGTAATGATGATCGGCCTTGCCGAAATAATCCCGGCCGCTGTCGGTGTGGATGGCGCGGACCGGCAACTCCAGCCGTTTAAAGAAGGGAAGCACCTCGTTATGCAGCAATAAAACCGCATAGTCCCCGGCGTCCTTGGGATGCAAAAGCCCGAACGCGTAATTACTATAGGTGTCGAGAACGGTTTGTAAGTAAACCTCACCCAAATGCTGAAAACTGCCCATATAGGCGGTATCCTGGACCAGCAGCCCGCCGGGCCGGTCGCCGCTGAGCTGCGGAGCGCGCTGCCGAAGGCCCTGGCGCTTCTCCGCCGGAGCCGGAGCGGGCGGCGGCGCGCTGCCGTTCTTTTTGAGCAGGCGTTCGCTCTTGGAGCCCATCTGGTGTTCGACCAGGATATTATAGACCGTGCCGGCGCTCAGATAGATCTGGCTCTTCTGCAACTCCTCCGCCAAACGGCTGCTGCTCCATTCGGGGTGTTCCAGGCTCAAGGCGACGGTGCGCATAGCAACCTGATGGCGCATGGTCCGCCGGTCGAACCTGGGGAGCCGCGGCTCGCCCTCCGCCAGCTCGTCAAATTGGCCGTTTTGCAAATACTGCCGGCAGTCCGTCGTCCAACCGGCGTTCCCCTGGCGGCGGAATTTGGCGCGGACCATGCCTAACAGTTGGGACATTTCCGCGGCGTTCAACCGCCGCGACAGTTGCATAAGCTGCCGAGCGTCGCCCAAAGCAACTCCTCCATTTTTGGCTTCAAATTATTGGCGCGGGATAACCCGTTCAGAGACTACCGGGTTATCCCGCCGTTTCCCCGCCCCCGACGGCGGGGGCCAAATTGCCGCGAAACGCGGGCCTACAGCGCGGTCTCACCGCTCTCGCCCGTCCGGATGCGGACCACCTCATCGACGTGCGAGATGAAGATCTTGCCGTCGCCGATCTCTCCGGTGCGGGCGTTTTCGATAATCGTTTTCTTGATGAGCTCGGCTTCCTCGTCCTTGACGACCACTTCCAGCTTGATCTTGGATATCAGGTCGACTTTATAGCGTTCGCCGCGCCATTGCTGGACGATCCCTTTCTGTTTGCCGTGGCCTTCGATCTCCGAGATCATCAGCCCGGAGTAACCAACCGTCTCCAGGGCGTGACGGACCTCATCCAGCTTTTCGGGTCGAATGATCGCAATAATATGTTTCATAACCTATCGCGCCTCCTGCGTTAATGTTGGGGATTGAGTCTTCAGCGGCGTCGCCGTGCCGGTCACGGCGCCCAGCGAATAAACCGGCTTGCGGGTCAAAAATTCCGGGTAAGCGGAGTTGCCGTGTTCGCCGATGTCCAACCCTTCGATCTCTTCCTGGAGCGAAACCCGGATCCCAACGGTAACTTTGATCACTGTCCAGGCCAAGTAGGAAATCGCGAACACAAAGACCGCGGGTACCAGTATTCCCAAGAGCTGCGCGCCGAGCAACTTGACCCCGCCGCCAAAGAATAAGCCGTTGCCGGTGGCGACCCCGGTGATGCGGTCCTGGGCGAAAAGGCCCACCGCCAAGGTTCCGAATATGCCATTTACCAGATGGACCGAGAGCGCTCCGACCGGATCGTCAATCTTTACGCGGTCAAAGCCGATCACGGCCAGCACCACCAATACTCCGGCAATCGCGCCGATCAATAGCGAACTGCCGACGCTGACGAAAGCGCAAGGCGCGGTAATGGCGACCAGTCCCGCCAGGCAGCCGTTCAAAGTCATTCCCAGATCCGGTTTGCCCAACACGATCCAGGAAATCAGCGTCGAACTCAAGGTCGCCGCAATCGCCGCGGTATTGGTGGTCATCAACACATGGGAGATGGCCAGCGGATCGGCGGCCATCGTCGAACCGGGATTGAAACCGAACCAGCCCAGCCACAGTACGAACACGCCGATGGTCGCGATGCTCATGTTATGGCCGGGAATCGGGTTGATCTTGCCATCCTTGCTGTACTTGCCGAAACGGGGTCCCAGCACCAGGATGCCCGCCAAGGCCGCCCAACCGCCCACCGAATGCACCACGGTGGAACCGGCGAAATCGAACATGCCCAGTTGCGACAGCCATCCGCCGCCCCAGATCCAGTGCCCGACAATGGGGTAAATAAGAATGGCCAAAACAAACGAGAACAAAATGAACGATTTATACTTAATCCGCTCGGCAACCGCTCCCGAGACAATCGTAGCGGCGGTGCCGCAAAATACCAACTGGAAAAAGAACTTCGCCAATAACGGCACGCCCGTCCAGGAGATGGCCGAATAGACCCCGCGGTAGGCATCGCCCACCGCCGGCGAATTATCGGCGCCGCCCAGGAAGAAGAGGCCCTTCAGGCCGATCAACGGATTGCCGTCCCCAAACATCAGGCCCCAGCCCAGGAGCAGAAAACCTAGAGATGAGACTGCAAATACGATAAAATTCTTTGACAAAATGTTCACGCAATTCTTGGCGCGGTTAAAGCCCGACTCAACCATTGCAAAACCCAGATTCATAAAGAATACTAACATTGCAGTAATTAAAACCCAGAGCGTATCCAGAACTACTTTCGTTTCCATTTTCATCCCCCATATTCATGATTATTTATGGTCTAACCCGTTTAAAAGAGGCGTCATCCCCCCTCATATGATAATAAAATATAACACAGTATAATGTAATATAATTGATGCTATTGTAACACAAACCTAACGTATAGATCAAGGTATTAGCAATTGTATATTGAATACAAGCCAATTAATGACATAACCATGACAATCATCCGTTGACTAACTAAGAATCACTTAGTACCAAGGCCCATTAGCATCACGACAGAAAAGTATCATACGGGAATTTGAGAAGGAGGGCGATCAAAGGTTAAGAATGATTCAGGAGTGTTCGAAAAAGATCAGACGGGTTCAGGATGAAATGGAGGAACTGAACGGTATTATTCCGATGACGTATCGCTGCCAGAACCCGCGGAAACGCCGGGCAGCGTTATATTGAAAGTTGTCCCGATGTTGAGCTGCGATTCCACGGACAGATCGCCGCCCATGGCGATGGTTAATTTTTTGGCGATCGCCATGCCCAAGCCGAAACTATCTTCTTTCTGGGCCGGGTTGGATTGGAACGGCTGAAAGAAATGGCCCAGCCTTTCCTCAGCGATGCCGCAACCGGAATCGGCGATCGTAATCTGAACCATCGGCGCTGTCGCGCGGCAATCAATAGTCACCGGAACATCGCTTGCGGTGTATTTAAGACAGTTGTCCAGAATATTCTGCACAACCTGCTGGAAACGGACCGGATCGGCCCAGACGCAAATGTCTTCCGGAAAAGTACGCAAGAACAGCCGGTAGCGCCGCTCCAGATAACCTGCCACAACGTCTTGGCAGAGGTAATAAACGCTCACCGCTTCCGGCTGAAAATCGATCTGGCCCAAATCGAGCCGGGAGAACTCCAGCAGATCGGCGAGCATCCGGCTCACCTGCTCCATTTTGCCACAGACCGTTTGCACCAGGGCCTGCCGTTCGGCATGGTTTAATTGGTTAATTTGCAACGATTGAAAGATGCTCCGGATGGTGGTCAGCGGGTTGCGTAAGTCGTGGGCGATCATGGCGATGTATTGGGCGCGTTGTTTTTCCAGCTGCGCCAGGTCATGCGCCATCTGGTTAAAAGCCAGCGAAAGTTGGGCAAGCTCATCCTTGCCCTGGATCGGGTCGTATTCGACCGGATATCCGCGCCCAAAACGCCGGGTCGTCTCGGTCAATTTCCGCAACGGAGCCACTACTTTGCCAGTGGCCCCATAGGTCAAGATGCCCGTGAAGATGAAAGTAATCACGGTCATCAGCCCCAGCAGGCCGATGACTTTATTGCGGATCCAATAAACGGTCTGCCCGGGCGGAACCTGAACTACCAAGCCCCATCCATAGGGTCGCAATCCTTGATAGGCAGCCAGCAGAAATTGACCGCGTCCATCGGAATAGCGGGCGGTGCCGGGCCGGCCGTCCAGGACTCGGCGGATCAGCTGCTTCATTTCCCAACGGGTGCCCAGTTTGGACCCATCCAAATGCACCAATACCCTCCCCTGGCGGTCGATCAAAAGCGGGTCGCCATATTTGGCGGCCTCGGAGGTCAGAATGGTATCGCCGATCCGGCGCAGATCGATGGTAACCAGCAGCACAGCGATGACTTTCCCCGGATACTTGACAATTGGCACGGCCATATGCCAGAACGGTAGATATTTCTGGGTAAAGTTCTCCCAGCCGGAAACGCCGATCCGGCCCGCTTTGGCTTCCTGGTAAATGGAACGGTTCCAAGCGGTCAATCCGCCGTGCCATTGCGGCGCTGCGAGCCGAGAAGCTCCGGCAATGGTTTTACCGGCATCGTCCAGGATGTATCCCTCCAGAAAGTTCTGGTTCTGGCTTAACAGCCGTTCCAGCGCAATGGTCAGACGCTTACCGTCCGCCAAATTACGCATGGTGTCGGAAAGAATAAATGCCGAGAGCGTCTCCTTGTCTTGATCGATGATTCCGGTAATGTCTTTGGCAATCTGCCGGGTATATCCTTGCGCCTGGGCCATCAGATAACTATCCAGTGCTGTTTTGATGAACGCCGCCGTAACGCAGAAAGTAATCACCAACCCGATACCGAGCCAGCATAACGGGTAGTAAGTAAGTTTCTTCCGGAGGCTGGATGGTTCATTGAATAACTTCATTGGCATAACTGAGTACGTCCTCATCAATCGGCAGATTGAGTTTTTTTAAATTGGTAAGATTGATGGCCAATTGGAAGTCGTTCGAGAATTCAATCGGCATATATTCGGTAATCGAGCCGTGGAAGATTTTGACCATCATTCGTCCGGCGAGCTCGCCCATGGTTTCTGGCTCGGGATAGTAAGCGAAAACTGCTAAATCCCGGAAGCCCGCGACATTAGTAATAACCGGCAGTTGGGCCCGGCGGAATGTGTTACGGAGTTGATTACGCTGTCCCAGCCATGCTGGTTCATTGGGCAGGTAGACCACGGAACTATCCCGCTCAAGCTTGGCTACTTGCCGGAACAACTCGGACGGGGCAGTTTTCAAAACCGTCACCGTCACACCGGATCGATCGGCGGCCGCTTGAAGTTGGGCCGCGTCTTGCATCCGCCAGGTGGGATTGGGGGGTAAAACGATTACTAGCTTCTTATACCGGCCGAGGATCCGTTGAGCCAGCTCCAAAGTTTGTTGATACGGTGTGATATACGATACTCCAGTGATGGTTTTCTCTTTCTCAATGATCGTTTTCAACTGTTCCGCGATGGATTGATCACTAAATCCGAACAGAACGGGTTTCCTAAATGCAGTGCGAATCGTCGCCAAGGGCAAGCGTGAACCGAGGAGGACCAGTAGATCAAGATCTGAGGCGGACATCTTTTGCAATGCGGAGCGCCATTGGTCCGTATTCCCCGGCCTTGCGGTCACAAAACGGCAATTGAGACCCTCATAATACCCTTGTTGCCGCAGACTGAAGCGGATGCCTTGTAAAAAGCCGCTGCTACTGAAGAATTTTTGATCCATAATGATGCCAATTTTCTTAGGCCTGTTACCGGGTTGACTCAGGATAAATACGAGCCCCACGCCGATTCCTGCCGCCAAAATTAGCCCAAGCGCAATAAATTTAAGATATAAGGAACGCAACGGGGATCACACCTTTATAAAGTTCAACATTTGTCGAACTTCCTCGGCTGAGAAAGGTTTATTCAAGATGAATTGGGCTCCCTCAGAAATGGCCCTGGTCAACAAAGCTGGATCGGTTAGACCGGTAATAACCACGACCGGAATATTTTTTCCCATTGCCTTGATTTGTCGATACAAGCTTAATCCGTCAACATCCGGCAGATTCAGGTCCAAAAAGATCAGGTTGAATTTTTGTTGTTCCAGAATCCGCAACGCTTCGCCGGCCGTTTCAACCGCCACCACCGCATGGCTCTTTTCCAAGAAGCTCTTAATTGTAAGGCCGATCGCCGGATCATCATCAATAACCAAAAGGCGCGTTGGTTGGAATTCCTGAGATTTCACCCAAGCTTCGATCTCCTGACGTTTAAAGCGCCAGCAACCCAGAATCTTGCTTGCCGGTATCTTGCCTTGCTGCGCCAAACGGTAAATGGTCATCGGATTCATCCGCAAATACTCGGCAACTTCGTTAACGGTCATAATCTCATTTTCCATCCAGCAGCACCCCGTAAAAAAAATCCTCGTTTAAAGATTCGTGGTTTTCCACGCAAAACCTCTTGATTTAAGTTCTATCGCATAAATCCGAAATACAGAGCAAACTACAGCGATCGCTTCTACGAGGCCGCGCGAAGTATCGATAACACCTTTAATGCAACCGTTAAAAAGCCGCTTCGCCTTCCTCGCCGGTACGGATCCGGACGACTTCATCCACATGCGAAATGAAAATCTTGCCGTCGCCGTGCTCGCCGGTACGAGCATTCTCGATAATCGTCTTTTTAATCGTTTCCGCCTCTTCGTCTTTTACGATTACTTCCAATTTGGTTTTCGCTATCAAATCCACTTTATAACGCTCGCCGCGCCATTGCTGGACGACTCCTTTCTGTTTCCCGTGCCCCTCGATTTGCGAAATCATCAAACCGGAATAACCCACTCTTTCGAGGGCGCGCCGCACCTCATCCAATTTTTCGGGCCGGATTACCGCGATAATATGTTTCATTTTGTCCTCCTTCGCCCAATGATGTTAGCCATTGGCGCTGTATCTGTCATAGAATTGAAGCTATTCTAACATAAAGCTGACCCAGAAATCAAGGATAGATCGCTGGCACGACCCAGCGGTCACGGATTGCGTGCGGGTTTTTGCGCGCCGTAAGCCATAAAAAAAGGCCGGTTCCGTTCACACGGCTCCGGCCTGACGTTAATTATAATTTCTTAAGCTAGTTATTTTCTATTGCATCTTTCATTGCTGGCCCTGAAATAAGACGCCCTGTTCCACAGTAGGCGGAGTCTCTCCGACCACGATGTCCACCCGGCGGTTTAACGCCCAAGCTTCCTCGTCATGTCCGGTCTTGAGCGGATGTTCCTTGCCATAAGCATAGATCGTAATCCGTTGCGGGTCAATCCCGTGCGCCACCAGATATTGCTGCACGGTTTCACTGCGGCGCCGCGACAGATTCAGGTTGTACTCCTGGCTGCCGCGCTCATCGGTGTGACCGCCCAACAAGATGTAAAGCTGCGGGTTGGCCTTGAGAATCGCTACATCCTGATCCAGGGGGTTCACTTGATCGGCCCGGACATTGGATTTGTCAAAATCAAAATAGATCCCTTTCAAACGGTCATTGATTTCCGATGCCGTGGGAACAAAAGCCTGAACCGTGAAACCATCCTTTAAGATCGCCTGATGACCCCGGGAATCGGTCACCACGACGTCGTACTTGCCGACCGGCTGATGATCGATGTCGAAATAACCGCTCAGCTTAGAATTGCCTTCGAGCTTGAGGTTAATCCCGGGCAGGCTGGTTTGGCCATTATTTCCCACCAGTTTCCCAGTGGTTCCGCTGTCGAAATTGGTACCGTTGACAGTCAACAAAATCTTGCCGTTATTAAATCCCTTATCCGGCGTAACGCCGTAGATCTCGGGTTCGACCGTTTTGACGCTGAATCCCTTGCTCAGAACGCCGTTTTTCCCATCGCTATTGGTTACCCGCACGTCATAGGCGCCCGGTGCCGCGTCTTTGAGATCGACGATCCCGGTAATCCGGGTCTGCGAGATGATCTTGGGTTTGAGCAGCGGCAGCGTCTTCTGCCCTTGAATCAGCTCTACGGTCGCTCCGGGCCGGAAACCGGATCCGTTCACCTCGAAACTGACCACGAGCGTATCGGCCAGGCCCGTCTGAGGCCGAACCGAGGTGACCACGGGCGCCGCATACTCGACCGTAAATCCGGCGCTGAGAAGCCCGGTTTTTCCGTCGTCATTGGCGACTTGCACATCATAAACGCCGATTGGCGCCGCGCTCAGATTCACTTGGCAATTGATCTGATGATCGTTTACCACTTGCACATCGCTAACTTGGAGCTTAAGGTCTTTCGCGTTAAAACTTACCGCCGCACCCGGCCGGAATCCGCTGCCCTCCAGTGTGACATCGGTGAGCGCTCCCTGAAAACCGGTTTGCGGTTGCACGGCGCGAATCGTAGGTTCCGGATATTCCACAGTAAAGCCCGCGTTCAGAACCGCTGTTTTGCCGTCGTCATTGGTAACTTGCAGATCATAGGGACCAACGGCAGCGTCGGTCAGATCCAACCGGCAGTTCACTTGTTTGCTATTTACGACTTGGACATCGGCGGCGGCGATCTGGGTATCGAGACCGATTAAACGGACGGTCGCCCCCGGCCGGAACCCCGTTCCACTCAACGTGACATTGTCCACGATGGTATCGCGCGTTCCATTGCCCGGTTGAACCGAAGCGAGCGTCGGCGCGGGATTTTCCACGCTGAAACCGGCTGCCAGGGCACCGGATTTGCCGTCGTCATTGATCACTTTTACATCATAAACCCCGACTGCCGCATCGCTCAGATCCAAACGGGCTGCGATCTGGCTGCCGTTTACCACCTGGACATCGGCGGCGGCGATAGTTCCGTCCTTGCCCGTCAGACTGACGCTGGCCCCCGGTCGGAAACCGGTTCCGTTCAAGATAAGCTTATCCACCACGGCGCCGCGGGTTCCTCGGCCAGGATTTGCCGAATCAACTGTCGGTTTAGGATTTCCGACGCTGAAACCCGCTGCCAAGACGGCCGATTTACCGTCGTCATTGGTTACTTTCACGTCATAAACCCCGACCGCCGCATGGGCCAGATCTAAACGGCCGCTGATTTGGGTGCCGTTTTTAACTTGTACGTCGGTCGCGTTGATCGTTTCATCCTTGCTGGTTAAGGCGACGGTCGCGCCCGGCCGGAAACCGGTCCCTTGGACGACCCAGTTATCGATGATCTTATTTTGCGTTCCGTTCCGCGGCTGAACCGTTTCGACCGTGGGCGCCGGATACTCTACGATAAAGCCTTCGGGCAAAACTCCGACTTTACCGTCATCATTGGTCACTTTCACATCGTATGTACCGACGGCGGCGCCGGTCAAGTTGAATTCGCCGGAGAGTTGGGTATCCGAGATCACTTTGACATTCTCAGCTTGAATGCTGGCGCTTTGGTTGCTCAGGCTCACCGTCGCTCCCGGTCGGAAACTCTTGCCCGTCAACGCCGAAAAAACTACGGTCGTTCCGGAGACGCCATGGTTTGGCGCGATGGCGAGGACCGTGGGTCCGAGGTTTTCCACCAAAAAGCCATCGCTCAAACTGCCGGATTTGCCGTCGTCATTTACAACTTTGACAGCGTAGAGCCCGGGAACGGCCCCTTTCAAATCAAAATCGCAGCTAATCTTGGTATCTGACGACACTTTCACATTGGTTGCCCCAATATCCATCTTCTTGCCATTCAGCAATACGGTGGCTCCCGGCCGAAATTCGGCCCCGGTGAGGGATATGGAACATACCGAATCGATAACGGCTTGTTGCGGTTCGACCGCGGTCACCAGCGGTGCCGGGTTCGCGATGGTAAATCCGTTGCTTAGCCTCGCAACCTTCTTCTTCTTTACCACGACCACGTCCCAACCGCCGGCTTTCTGACCTTTCAGGTCAAACTGGCAACGCAGTTGGGTTTTGGAAACGAAGGTGACCTCCGTGCCTTGGATGTCCGATTCCCCGGGATGAGTCAGCTTTACGGACGTATCCTTGGTAAAATTTTTGCCATCCAATGTCACTTCCACAGTCCCATTGTTCAACCCCACATTCGGAGTGACCGCAGTGAGCATGGGCGCCGGGTTGAGTAACAGCAACAGCAGTATCAAAATCCCGGCAATGATCTTTCCACTCAATCATCATCCCTCCCGCCATAAATTTTCCGGTTAAAACTTTCGTAAAGCAGACACAATTTTCCTATCCTTTAACAACTTTGTAATATTTCTTTTTCTTTATTAAATTCCCTCTTTCATTTTCCCATTTATTAAATTTTACAGATAATTGGAGTTATTGGCCGACAATTCTCATAATAGGCCTTAAGCCATAAATGGTTTCCGGGTCGTTCGCCGTTTACCCATGAATATTTGGAACAAATTGCGCGCCAAATCGTTTAACCGTGTTGGAATTAGCTAAAAATTATTGATGAGCCTTCCCATCCAGCTTGCTCGGTTTCTGGGGGGAACAACGGAGGTTGAACGATGATTGAAGAACTGACTGTCATCAATGACGCCATCAAGGCGCAAAGCGAATTTATTCCCAAAATTAAGGAACAGGTCGGCAAGGTAATCGTCGGACAGGAGAAACTGATCGACGGCCTGCTGATCGGGCTGCTCGCCAATGGGCATGTTTTACTGGAAGGCGTGCCCGGCCTGGCGAAAACGCTCTCGGTTAAAACGCTGGCCGCCGCCATCCGGGCCGATTTTCAGAGGATCCAATTCACGCCGGATCTGTTGCCAGCGGATTTGGTAGGCACCTTGATTTATAACCCGCAAACCGGCCAATTTTCGACCAAGAAAGGGCCGATCTTCGCTAACATTATCCTCGCGGACGAAATCAACCGGGCTCCGGCCAAAGTCCAAAGCGCCCTGCTGGAAGCGATGGAAGAGAAACAAGTGACCATCGGCGAACACACTTACCCGTTGACCGAACCCTTCACGGTGCTGGCCACGCAGAATCCCATCGAGCAGCAGGGGACCTACCCCTTGCCCGAAGCTCAATTGGACCGTTTCATGCTCAAATTGAAAATCGGCTACCCCACCAAGGAAGAGGAGCTGCAGATCATGGAAAGGATGGCCCAGACCAGCCGCAGTGCCGCAGTTCAACCCGTGATCACCCCCGAAGAGATTCTGGCGGTCCGGGAGGTCGTAGATCAAATCTATTTGGATGCCCGCATCAAGGATTATATCGTCAATCTGGTGATGGCCACCAGGAATCCTCAGCAGTTCCAGCTGGACCTGGCCGATTATATCGAGTTTGGCGCTTCACCGCGAGCCACCATCAGCTTGGCGATTGCCGCCAAAGCATATGCTTTCATGCAAGGGCGGGCGTATGTGGTTCCCAACGATATCAAAACTATCGGTCCCGATGTCTTGCGGCACCGGATCATCGTTTCATATGAAGCGGAGGCCAGCGAAGTTTCGGTGGAATCCATCATTCAAACCATCTTTGCGGGCGTGGAGGTTCCGTGAGCCGCTAATTAAGCCGCAATGAACAATTTCCGGAGGCCAATCATGATCGCTAAGGAAGTTTTAAAAAAGGTCAGACAGATCCAATTTAAGATCAACCGGTTGAGCGATGATGCGACTGCCGGTCATTATGCCAGCGTCTTCAAGGGCTCAGGGATCGAATTCGCCGAAGTGCGCGAGTACTATCCCGGCGACGATGTGCGCTCGATCGATTGGAACGTCACGGCCCGCAACGGGCGGCCGTTTATCAAACGTTATATCGAGGAGCGCGAACTCACCCTGATGCTGGCGGTCGACCTCAGCGCCTCCCAATATTTCGGTACATCCGACCGTTTCAAGAGTGAGCTGGCGGCGGAGATCTCCGCCCTGCTCGCCTTTTTGGCCATGAAAAACAATGATAAAGTCGGTCTAGTGATCTTCACCGATCATATTGAAAAATATTTGTCGCCCCAAAAGGGCCGGCTCCATGTGTTGCGGGTCATCCGCGAGATCCTGGGCTACCAGCCGCAAAGGTCGGGGACCGACATCGCCAATGCCTTGGATTTCATCAATAAGGTAACCAAACACCGCAGCATCGTCTTTATGATCTCTGATTTTTGGGACGGCAACCTGGAGCGCTCATTCAAGCAGACTGCCAGGCGCCATGATCTGGTCGCGATCCGGATTAGCGATCCCCGGGAAGCCGATTTGCCGGCGCTGGGTCTGATGGAATTCACCGACCGGGAAAGCGGCCGCAAAACCTTAATCGATACGTCCGATCCCGGGTTACGGCGGATCGTTCGTGAAAACGCATTGCAGCAACAGCGAGCGGTTACCCAGATCTTTAAACGCTGCCAAGTCGATGCCATTGAGATTAGCACTGCCGAGCCTTATCTGGAACCGTTGCAACGTTTCTTTCTGAAACGGGAACGCCGGATCCGGTAATATGAGGCCAAAGCAATTTGATATAAAAATAAAACACGTATTATAAAGTCAGCGAATGGAGGCCAGCGGATGAAACCGCACAAAGCTGAAGCCGGGCGACCCCAAAAACCGGCCATTGCCAAACGAATCCTTTGGGGCGCCGCCGCTGTGGTAATCTTATTCATCCTATATCTCGGGGGCCGGATTCTTTGCACCCGGCCCCTGGCGCTCAAACCCGGCGAGCAATTGCAGGCCCGCTGGACGGTGGAGCCGGGGATTCACCGCATCGGCGACCCGGTCCTGATTACACTGTCCGTCGAGAGCGCTCCCAAAGTTCGCTATCAAATGCCTGATCCCAGCGCCATTAAGTTCAGCCCGTTGGAGATGCAATCCCAAAGCAAACTGCGCCGGGAATGGTTGCCCGGCGGCGAGCGGCACAGCATTCAATTCCGGACGATTTCCTGGGAAACCGGACGGTTCACCTTACCCGGGCCAACCTTCAATTACCTGGATGCGCAAGGGAAAACCCACCGCTATCGGGTACGGCCGCTCGTTATCGCCATTACCTCGCTGTTGCCGGTGGGCCGCTCCCGGGCGGAACTGCTTAAACTGCCGTTGAAACCGATCCGCGGACCGGTTGGCTTGACGCCGAATTATGCCGCCCTTTGGTGGTTCATCGCGCTGGCGGCATTGACCGGTTTGATTTACGGAATCGTCCGGCGCTACCAAAAACGGCCGCTGCAACGGCAACTCGAATCCGTCGCGCCGGTAATCGCCGTAGAGCCGGCCCATCAAATCGCTCTGCAGCGTTTGGCCGCGCTGGAGACAGCGAGTTATCTATCCAGCGGCGAATTCAAACGGTATTACAGCGAGCTCAGCGAGATCGCCCGTCAATATATCGAAGGCCGTTTTCAAATTAAAGCCCTGGAGATGACCACCGAGGAGTTCCTGGCCTTCATTGCCGCCAACCGTAACCTGAAAGTGCAGCATCAGTTCCTGCTGCAGGAATTCCTCCGCTCCTCGGACCTGGTCAAGTTCGCCAAGTTCAAACCGCTCATCGATCAAGCCCGTCAGGACCTGGAACGCATCCGGCAGCTGGTAAACGAGACTCATCCGGAACCTCCGTTCGAGGCGGCAGCGCTCAACGAACCGGCACCTGCTGCAACATAGCGGGATTATCATACTGATTCGGGCCATTTCATTTGATCGGCAATCGGGTTGACCGAAGCTGACCCGGATGTCGCTGTGGGAGAATATACCATGTTTTTTCACGATCCGCTATTCTTAGGATTATTGATATGCCTGCCGCTGGTGGCCCTGGCGCTCTTTCGAGACCGTTCGCAGGGCACGGTTTATTACCCGAACGCCGGCCTCTTCCAGCGGACCTCCCCCAACTGGCGGGTGAGGTGGGCCAAATACCTGCCATGGGTGAATCTGATCGCGTTATGCCTGTTCATTGTGGCGCTGGCGCGGCCGCAGATCGGCCTGAAGCAGTCGCTGGTCCGCAAGGAAGGCGTGGATATCGTTCTGGCGCTGGATGTCTCCAGCAGCATGCTGGCGGAGGATTTTCAAAGCGCCACCGGCCGCGTCAACCGGCTAGCGGTGGTCAAAGAGGTTACCAAAGATTTTATTGATCACCGGCCCAATGACCGGATCGGGATCGTGATCTTCTCTGGCCGGCCCTATATCCTGTCGCCATTGACCTGGGATCATGATTGGAGCGAGTCCCGGCTGGCAGAGATTAAACCGGGCATGATCGAAGACGGCACCGCCATCGGTTCGGCGCTGACCGCGGCCGTCAGCCGCCTGCAAGAGTCGCAAGCCAAGAGCAAAGTGGTTATCCTGCTGACCGACGGCAACAATAACGCCGGCGAGATCGCGCCGGAGACGGCGGCTGAGGCCGCCAAAGCGCTCGAAGTAACCGTTTATACCATCGGAGCCGGTTCGAAGGGATTGGTTCCCTATCCGGTCCAAGATCAGTGGGGCCGGAAATATTATCAAAATCTCCAGGTCGACCTGGATGAGACCTTGCTGCGGCAGATCGCCAGCCGGACCCATGGCCGTTATTTCCGGGCCACCGATACCGCGTCGTTGCGGCAGATCTTCCAGCAGATCGACCGGATGGCCAAGACCGCGATCGAAATGCCAAAATTCCAGGATTATCTGGAACTTTATCCGTACCTGGCGGGCTTCGGCCTGCTGCTGTTGCTGGCGGAGACGCTCCTCGCCAATACTGTCTTCAGGAGATTGCCATGAACTTTGCCAATCCATCGCTATTGTTGCTGGTCATCATCCCCATGGGGGCCGTCATCTTTTATGGCTGGGCCAAACGGCGCGACCGCCGCGCCTTGGAGGCTTTCGCCCAACCCCAGCTTTTGACGCGGGTCATCGACGCCGCCGGCCGATCGCTGCGTAGCAAACAACGGGTGCTGCGGATCGTCGTCATGGCTTTGTTAGTATTGGCGCTGGCCGGCCCGGAGTGGGGCTATCAATGGCAAACCGTGACGAACCGGGGTCTGGAAATCATCGTGGCGCTGGATACTTCCAAAAGCATGCTGGCGGCGGACATCAAACCGAGCCGTCTGGAACGGGCCAAACTGGCGGTCAAGGATCTGCTGGCCAAACTGCAATCGGACAAAGTCGGCCTGGTCGCCTTCTCCGGCAGCAGTTTCCTGCAGTGTCCGCTGACCTTGGATTATAATGCTTTCGGCATCGCCTTGGATGCGCTCAACGTACAGAGCATTCCGCGGGGCGGAACCGCCATCGGCGAAGCCATTCAAACGGCAACCCGGGCCTTTCAGTCCGGCTCGGCCGGCAGCAAAATCTTAATCATCATCTCGGACGGCGAAAACCATGAGGGCGATCCGGTCCGTTATGCCACAGCCGCGGCCCGCCAGGGGATCACCATCGATACGGTGGGCATCGGCAGCCCTGCCGGGGAATTGATCGTGGTCCGCGACGCCAATGGCAACAGCTCTTATTTGAAGGACAGTTCCGGCCAGGTCGTCAAGACCACCCTTAACGAAACCATGCTGCGCCAGATCGCCCGGGCCGGCAATGGCAGCTATATCCGGGGCGACGGGGTATCCCTCGGCTTGGAAGAACTATACCGCCAGAAACTATCCCGTTTGAACCGGAGCGAGATCAGCAGCAAATGGCAGAAACGTTATATCGACCGCTACCAGCTGCCATTACTCCTGGCCGTGCTCCTGTTAATAACAGAACTAAGCCTCGGCCGCAGCTGGCAATGGCCCAAAAGGATGAAGTGGCAAGGTTGGCCGTCGCGTAAACAAGGTCACGCGTCTGAATCAGCGGTTCCCGAGAAGTAACTGAAGCTGAAATGAAAGGTTTGCCGAAAGGAGTGCCCAGTTTTGGAACGGAATAACCAAAAAATATGGTGGATCGGTGGAACCCTGATCGGGCTGGCGCTCGTCGCCTTTCTGGTATGGGGGGATACGCTGCGGATGGCCGGCACCAACCGACAGTTTCGTTCCGGCGCGGTCGATCAAGCCCGGGCGGCTTATCAAGCGCTGAAGACTGCCCATCCCGACTCCCCCGCTATCCTGCACAATCTGGGGTTATGCGATTTCCAGCAGGCCGGGTACGAACGTTCCCTGGAGCCGCTGCGCCAAGCGGTCCAACTGCTCGACCGGCCGGAAGCAGCCCGTGAGAAGGCGGCCCACGGCGCGACCCTCTATTATCATCTGGGCAACGCGCTTTTCAAAGCGGCTGAGAAAAGCGCTCAGCCAGCCGACGGATACCAGGAAGCGCTGGCCAATTTCAAAAGGGCGATCCTGGCCGATCCCCAGGACGCCGCAGCCAAATACAATTATGAACTGACCCGGCTCCGGCTGGCCCAAGCCCGCAATCAGCAGCAGAACCAGCCGGATGCCCGGGATCAAAAGCAAAATCAAAACCAGAATCCGAACCAACCGAATTCGGGAAATCAGAAAAATAGTAATCCATCCGAATCCGGAAAGGACAACAACGATTCGTCCGGCCAAGCTTCCGCCAAGAACGGCTCCAACCGCCCGCAGTCCGGGAAGAATCGGGCCGGATCCTCCGCTGGCAACGACGCCGGCGCCGCCAGCCAGTCGCCCGGGTCGATGACCAAGGAAGAAGCGGCCGCGCTTTTGAAAATGTCCGAGAACGGGGCTTTATATCAGGGCCCGGTGGTCCATGACAACCGCCCCACCGCTCAGGACTGGTAAAGCCATTAACAGTTTGAAAAACTGCGTCAGTCTTAAATTTGAGAAAACCATCCGCCACCCGGCGGTTATTCATAATGACTCGCTTCGGCTCCGGGAATGCCGCGGACTTCCCGTTTGAGACTTTTTCGAACATTCCGGGGGCTTAAATAGGACTTGCTGAAATAAAGGAAGGGACAATCGGATGCAATTATTCCGTCTGCAACGTCTGTATATTCCCTGGCTGATCGCTCTGGGGGCGCTGCTTTGGACCCCGGCGGCGGCCTGGGGACTTTCGGCCCAACTGACGGTGGATAGCGAGCAGTTGGCGACCGATGAGAGCATTCAAATGGCGATCGCGGTGGACGGCGCGGCCGCGGCGACCCGGCCGCAGATCGCCGCTCCGAATGGCTTATCCATTCAGTATCTGGGTCCGTCGACGCAGGTGCAGATCGTCAACGGCAAATATTCGGCCGCCGTCACCTATAACTATGTGGTTAGCGCCGTCAAGCCCGGCCAATATACCCTCGGGCCGTTCCGGGTCCACGCCGGCAGTAAAACGCTGACCACCAACGCGGTCACCTTGCAAGTGACCGGGTCGGGCGGCAATCCGGGCCCGGCAGCGACCCCGGGGGCCCAAAGTGCGGATGACGGTTCGGCAGCGGCTGACCAGCGGGGCAACCAATTGTGGATCGAGCTGAAACCCGCCAAAAACCAGGCCTATCTCGGCGAAAAAATCCCGATCAAGATCCGGCTTTGGGTCCGCGACGTCCGGGTCGAGGATCTTTCCTATCCGGTTCTGAACCAAACCGAGGTGGTGGTGGGCAAGTTCGCCAAACCCATTCAAAAGAAGGTGGTCCGGAACGGGCTGGCCTATCAGATGGTGGAATTCGCCTCCACCGTTACCCCGGTGAAAACCGGCCACTTCGATTTGGGTCCGGCGACGCTGGACGCGGTGGTCCGGGTCCAAAGCCGGGACCGCGACCCGTTCTTCGATGATTTTTTCGACGACGACAGCGGTTCGAAGCAAAATATTCAGCTTAAAACCAAGCCGGTTTCCTTCAGTGCGCAGCAACTGCCCGGCCATCCGCCAGCCGACTTTTCGGGCGGCGTCGGCCAGTTCCAGCTGAAGGTCAGCGCCGCTCCGCTCCAATGCTTGCAGGGCGATCCGGTCACCGTCAAGCTTCAGGTGAGCGGCGCCGGCAATCTGGATGCGATCGCCGCTCCGGTGCTCGCCGATAAAAGCGGCCTCAAAGTATACGATCCGCAGCGCAAGTCGCTGGCCACGCAAGCTTCCAGCGGCGGCAGCGCCGTTTTTGAGCAAGTGCTGATCCCGACCGAGCCGGGTCAGAAACGGATCGGGCCATTTACGTTTCGTTACTTCGATCCGGCCAGCGGCCGCTTTCAAAAACTGGTCAGCGCGGCGCTCCCGCTGACCGTCCAGGCCAATCCCAATTATCGGGCCGCTTCACCCGCGGCCGGCGGCGGCGATGAACTGGAAACGGTCGGCAAGGATCTCCTGTTCATCAAGGAAACGCCGGGAGCTCTCCGGCCACTGGGAGCCGGTGTCGCCCACAATCCGGGATTCTGGCTGTTGCAGTTGCTGCCCCTGCTCGCTTTGGCCGGGGCGTTGGGATACCGCCGCCGCCAGAACGCGTTGCGGTCGGATTCGCCGCAGGCCCGGGTCCTGCGCGCTCGACGCCGTTCGGAGCGGAATCTGCAGCAGGCCCAGCGCTTGCTGGACGCCGGCCAGCTGGACGAGTTGCTGGAGCTCCTGTGCACGACCTTGCGCGAGGCCATCGGCGCGCAATATGACCTGCCGGCCGCGGGTATTACCGAGGCGGTCACCGAACTTCTCCAAAACCGGGGGGTTCCGGCCGAGACGCTCGCGGGAATCAAGGCCTTCTTCGACAGCTATGATTTCTTCCGCTTCACCGGCAGCAAGCTCGGCAGCGAGGACGCCCGCCGCTTGCTCGGCGAAGTCCGGCGGCTCACCAAAGCCATCGAAAATCAAAACGGCAGCGGCTTCAAAGCGTCGCCACCCGTCAGGAAGGTGATATGATGAAAGCATGGTTTTCATCGACTGGCCGCCGCGGGCTGTCGCTGGTTTTCGGCCTGATGTGCTTAATCGCCCTGGCGTCGCAACCGGCCTTGGCGGCCCGGCGTCCCAACCCGGCCGATCCGGCGCTCCTCTTTCACGAGGCAAATCAGCTATACCAGAAAGGCGCCTACCCGGAGGCCATCGCCGTCTACCGGCAGGTGCTGGCCGAGGGCCTGGAGAGCGGCAATCTCTATTATAACCTGGGCAATGCTTATTTTAAGACCGGCCACAAAGGCTGGGCGGTTCTCTATTATGAAAAGGCCCGCCGCCTGATGCCGGGCGATTCCGAGCTGCGCGCCAATCTCGGCTATGTGTTGGCCGGGGTCGCGGCGGACCGCCCCGGCGGCTGGCGGGACTTACTCGACCGCCTGACCCATTTGGCGCCTCTCGACTGGCTGCTGGTCTTCAGCAGCGGCTGCCTTTTCCTGCTGTGCGGCCTGGCGGTGGCGGCCATTCTGGTGCCGCAGCAATTCAGCGCCAAAACCGGACGCTGCCATGCTTGCTGGTTGGCAGCGACGCTAATCATCGGACTATGCTTCCTGGGCGGCGCGGTCATCAGCGGCCTCACCCTCAACGATCAGCGCCATGCCTGGGCGGTGGCGGTCGCCGACGGCGAGGCCCGTTTCGAACCCAAAAGCGACGGCACGATCTACTATCACCTCCCCGAAGGCGCCAAGCTGCAGATGCTGGACAAAAAAGACGGCTGGGTGCTGGTGAAACGGAGCGACGGCCGGCAAGGCTGGGTCCAACGGCCGGATTTGGCCCAAATTTAAACGGCTCTCCCCCGACCAATAAAGCTGCGCTACAAAAGGGTTGTTCCCATTTCATTTCGGAACAACCTTTTTTTAGATCCGCTTTCGCTCATTCGCTTCATTCGATCGCTTTACCCCAAAATTTGCTGCCTTTTATGATTCTTCTCCCGCCAATTTCGATGATTCGTCCGGCAAATACAATTTTCGATCGGCCGATTTCAATTTGCCCCGCCGCAATTTCAATTTTTCAAATGCCAATTCTAATTATCCAGATCGAAAATTTAATTATTCGGATCGAATTTTCACTTCTTCAGATCGAAAATTTATTTCTCTAGATCAGAAATTAAATTATTGAGATGAAAAGTTTGATTATCCGGACCGAAAATTTAATTCTCAAGAACGAAAGTTCAATTATTCGGGTCGATAATTTAATTATTTGGAATAAAGAACTAATTATCTGATATATTATTAAAAATATAAAACACTTTTAACTTCTTCGAACCTATCCATTTTCTACATTGTGGAATTAACTTAACATTCAGATTTAACATTTTCTGATGTGAATTATTAGAAATTCATTAATGGTAATACTTTACAAACTAATTTTCCAGTGCTAAAATTATTTACAGATGGTTCCAACTGCAAAAAAATTATTCAAGGAGGAGTTACAATGAAAAAGTTGTTCATCTTGGTCAGTTTAGTGGTGGGTATGATGTTGTTCTCCATCAGTAGTGTTTTAGCCGCCAGTGTTTATGTAGATTATATGCCGGGGACTTGGGAATTAAGTGCAGGCAGCTCTATCGATGGAGATTCCAATGCAGCAATCATTGGTGTAGAACAAGCGATCGACAAGTTTAAAATTAATCTCGAATATACTTCATCGCAATTAAAAGATTTCTTAAAAATAGATTATGATGAAGATTATGCTTATCTTAAAGATATTGATTTTTCCGGTTTTGAACTGAAAGGTGGATATCAGTTAACCGACCAGTTTTCTTTAAATTTATCGTATCTGGATCAAGAACTGGAAAAATCTATATTCCCTGATAAGATCAAATTCTCTGGAGTCATGTTCGGTGCCGAAGGCAATTTTAAAGTTGCTGATCAAGTTTTCGTGAATGGCTCCTTAGGGTTTTCTGTAGACGGAAAGGCCAAATCCATGGGCGATGATACTGATCTTGACATCACCAACGCCAAAATAAAAATCGGTTATCAATTTACGGATAACTTTAGCGCTACGGTTGGCTATCGGTATGCTAAGTATGATGCGAAAGATCTTAATATAACCTTTAAAAATTATGGTCCGACAATCGGTGGAACCTACACATTCTAATTCCTGATTAATTTATAAAGGGCTGCCTCAAAAGTAATTTTGGGCAGCCCTTTTTATATCCATCGTTCAAATCCAATTTAGATCATAAAGGCCAATTGCCAGATTGCCATCTACTACTTCAACGCGATCACCAGGGTTCCACTCAGGATCAGCAACCCGCCGGCGATGGTTTTGAAGTCCGCCTTCTCGCCGAGGAAGACGAAGGCCAGGGTCATGGCGAAGACCACGCTCAATTTGTCGATGGGCGCCACCCGCGAGGCCGGTCCCAACTGCAAGGCCCGGTAATAACAGAGCCAGGAGGCGCCGGTGGCCAACGCCGACAGGAGCAGAAAGATTAAGGTTTTCCCCGGCAAACGCGAGGGATTGCGCCATTCGCCGTTGGCCATGACGATCGCCCCGGAAAACAATACCACCACAATGGTCCGCAGAAAAGTCGCCAAGTTGGAATTGATGCCGGTGACGCCGATCTTGCCGAATAACGCGGTCAAGCCCGCAAAAAACGCCGAACCCAGTGCAAAATAAACCCAGTTGGGAACCATTCGTTCCACCCCTTTCACCGTATTCCAGTCAGCGTTAGCAATTTAGAAAGGCTATTGAATGGGTTATCAACAACCTTTTCTTTACGATCATCCATCCAGCATCCAGGCTCATTGGCCGGTAGCGGTCATTGGGCCGCGCTATGCCCCAGGTAGGCTTTTTTGACTTCCTCATCGGCCAGCAGTTCCTTGCCGGAGCCTTTGAGCGTGATCCGGCCGGTCTCCATGACATAACCGACGTCGGCAATGTGCAGCGCGGCGTTGGCATTCTGCTCGATCAGGAGAATGGTGACGCCTTGTTTTTTATGAATCTCCTGGATAATCCGGAAGATCTCCTTGACGATCATCGGGGCCAGGCCCAGCGATGGTTCGTCCATCATCAGCAGTTTCGGCCGGGATAACAGCGCCCGGCCCACCGCCAGCATCTGCTGTTCGCCGCCGGAGAGCGTCCCCGATAGCTGCCAGGAGCGTTTTTTCAAGATCGGGAAAAGGCTATAGACCCATTCGATATCGTCTTTGATCCCCTGTTCGTCGGTACGGTAATACGCGCCGATCCGCAGGTTCTCCAGTACCGTCAGGTTGGCGAAGACCCGCCGGCCCTCGGGGACCAGCGTCAGGCCGTTCTTGGCCATGTTTTGGGTCTTCTCCTTCAGCAGGTCGATTCCTTTGTAGCTGATCGATCCGCCGAGCGGCTTGACCAGACCCATGATCGTTCGCAGCGTGGTGCTTTTGCCGGCGCCGTTGGCTCCGACCAGGGTGACGATCTTGCCCTCCTCCACCTCCAGGCTGATCCCTTTTAAGGCTTCGATGCCGCCGTAAGCGACGACCAGATTCTCGATTTTAAGCATCCTCTTCCACCCCCAGATAGGCTTCGATGACCCGCGGGTCGTTTTGAATCTCATAGGGCGAGCCGCTGGCGATGGTGATGCCGTAGTCCAGGACATAAATCCGCCCGGAGATGCCCATGACCACATCCATGTGATGCTCGATCATGAAAATGGCCAGACCGTATTCGTCGCGGATTTCTTTGATGAAGACGGTCAGATCTGCGGTTTCCTTGGGGTTCATTCCGGCGGCCGGCTCATCCAACAACAGCACCTGGGGATCCGTAGCCAGGGCCCGGGCGATCTCCAGGCGGCGTTGCATCCCATACGGCAGGGAACTGGCTTTTTCATCCCGCAGTTGGCCGAGGCCGACCCGTTCCAACAGGGTCAGCGATTTCTGGCGCATCGCCCGCTCCTCACCGCGGTATGCCGGAAGCTTGAGGATTGCCGTCATGAACTTGGACTTCACATGCAGGTGGTTGGCGATCAGCACATTATCCAGGACGCTCAAGTCCTTGAAGAGCCGGATGTTCTGGAAGGTCCGGGCGATGCCCCGGCCGGTGATCAGATCCGGGCGCAACCCGGTGATGTCTTTCTCGCCGAAGAGGACTCGGCCCTGGGTCGGCCGGTAAACCCCGGTGATCATGTTGAAGGCGGTGGTTTTGCCGGCGCCGTTCGGCCCGATCAGGGCGACGATTTCGCCTTTATCCAATTGCAGATTGAAGTCCTTGACTGCGGTCAACCCGCCGAATTGCATCGTTAGATTTTCGACTTTGAGCAAACTCATGGGTTGTTCCCTCCCCCGGGCAACGGCCGTTTCGATCCCGGCAGCCATTTCTTCCACCAACGCTGGTTTAACAGTTTGTTCCAACTGAATTCGTTGGTCCCCATCAAGCCGTGCCGGTAAAAGATGACCACCACCATCAATAGCGCCGAGAAGACCACCGCCCGCAGGCCGACCTTGCCGTCGAACGCCACGAAGCCGAGGTCGATCCGTTCGTCGAGGAAACGCAGCACTTCATTGGCGATGGTAAATATGAAGGCCGAAATGATCGTGCCGGTGAAACTGCCCATCCCGCCGAGCACGATAATGAGCAAAATATTATAAGTGAAGATGAAGTTGAACATCTTCGGGTCGATGGTGCCGAGCAGGTTGCCAAGCAACCCGCCGCCGATTCCGGCGAAGAACGCGCCGGTGACAAAGGCCAGACTCTTATGTCTGGCGAGATTGATGCCCATGCTTTCGGCGGCGATCTCATCCTCGCGAATGGCTTTTAAGGCCCGGCCGTAACTGCTATTGATGAGCGATAACAAAACCACCAGCGTAACAAAGCCGGTCCCGAAACTCCAATAGAGATTGGTAATAGCCGGGATCCCCTTCAACCCCAAAGCGCCGTTGGTGATGGTCTGGGTATTGGTGAAGATGACCCGGATAATCTCGCCGAATCCCAACGTGGCGATGGCCAGATAGTCCCCCTTGAGGCGCAGCGCGGGCGCGCCGATCAGATAACCGACGAAGGCGGCCAGGATTCCGCCGAGGATCAAAGCCAGCGGAAACGGCAGCGTGATGACGTCGAGCGGCTTGATCAACGGTGCCATATAAAAGATCTGTTGTTTGGTAGCCTCCGGCATCGTCATCAAGGCCGTGGTATAAGCTCCGACCGCCATGAAACCGGCGTGCCCCAATGAAAAGAGCCCGGTAAACCCGTTCACCAGATTCATACTGAGCCCCAAAATGGCGTAAATGGCGCACACATTCAAGATGCGCACCACATAGAGGTCCAGACAATTATTGGCGTAGATCAGGAATCCCAATAACAGCAGCAAGGCAATGGCGGTCAGAATACGGTTTCTCAGCATCATCACACCTTCTCCGCGATTTTTTCGCCCATGATGCCGGTGGGCTTATATAAAAGGATCACAATCAACAACACGAAGGCGAACGCGTCCCGGTAACCGGTCAAGGTCGGCAGAAAAGCCACCAACATGATCTCGCCGATGCCCAGGATAAAACCGCCGATCACCGCCCCGCTGACATTGCCGATCCCGCCGATCACCGCCGCGATGAAACACTTCAAGCCGGGCATGACCCCCATCAACGGCGCAATCTGCGGGAACTTCATGCCCCACATGATGCCGCCCACCGCCGCCAGGAGCGAACCGATGCCGAAGGTCAGCGAGATGGTGCGGTCGACATTGACCCCCATCACCCGCGCGGTCTCGTGATCGCGCGACACTGCCCGCATGGCCATGCCGGTCTTGGTCCGGTTAATGAGGTACAATAAGCCGACCAAACAGATGCCGGTCACCACCGGGATATAGAAGGTCAGTTTCTGAATGGAAACCGTACCCACCTGGACCACGTCGGTGAAGATATCCGGGGTCGGAAACGGCTTGGGAACCCCGCCGAAGAGCACCGTGGTGAGGTTCTCCAGCAAAAACGAGGCGCCGATGGACGAGATCAGGATCGAAATCTTGGGCGCGTCCCGCAGCGGCCGGTAAGCGGTAACCTCGACCCCCATTCCCAACAGGGCCGTCAAAATGAGCACCAATGGGAAAACGATAAACCAGGGAATGCCGAAAGTCATCACCCCGAAGAACCCGAAATACGTCGCCATCATAAAAATATCGCCGTGGGCGAAGTTGATCAGACGCAGGATTCCATAGACCATGGTATAACCGATGGCGATCAGGGCATACAGGCTTCCCAGCGAAATACCATTGGTGAGATGCTGCAGAAATATGTCAAAAGTCATGAATAACACCGCCAATAGCTATTTTTACAAGGCTGCGCCTCCCCCTGGCGGAGGAGGCGCGGCGTTCTAGCGATCACCTATTTAGAAAGGATGAATGGTATCCATGTAGGTAAATTTGCCGCCTTTGACCACTTTGATGACCGCGTCCTTGACGGCGTTGCGGTTCTCATCGAGCGTAATCACACCGGCGGCGCCCGGGAAGTTCTTGGTTTTGGCCAAGGCATCGCGCACTTTAAGGGTATCGGTGGACTTGGCCCGTTTGATGGCATCCAGGATCAGGATATAAGCGTCATAACCGAGCGCGGTGACCGCGGCCGGCTCTTTTTTGGAGTCTTTGCGGAAAGCGTCCAGGAATTTCTTGGACTCTTTGGTGATCGGCTTCTCGGTCGCAAAGAAGGTGGAGAAGACCGCGCCTTCCACGGCGGTCTTGCCGATATCCAGAAACTCTTGGGTCTCCCAGGTATCGCCGCCGATGAACGGGGTTTTGATCCCGAGCTTCCGGGCCTGGCTGATCACCAGGGCCGATTCGGTGAAGTTCCCCGGGGCGAAGATCACATCGGGATTCTTGGCCTTAATATTGGTCAATTGCGCGGAGAAATCCTGGTCGCCGGTGTTATAGTTGGCGACCTCGACGATGCAGTTGGGGTCTTTGGTCAGCTTCTTGAAGCTGTCGGTGTAGAATTTGGCCAGGCCCACCGCGTAATCATTGGAGACTTCCTGAACGATGGCGGTCTTTTTGGCTTTTAACTTCTTGAAAGCATAGTTGGCCATGACCGTGCCCTGGAAAGGATCGATGAAGCAGACCCGGAAGTAAAACTCGTTGCCTTGGGTAACCAGCGGGTTGGTGCAGGAGGCGCCGACCGTCGGTACTTTGCCGCTCTTGACGATATCGCCGGCGGCCATCGACAGGGAGCTGCCCCAGCTGCCGATGATGGCAGTGACTTTTTCCTTCTCGACCAGGCGGGCGGCGGCAGTGGCGGCCTCGACCTTATCCGATTTGTTGTCGGCGAAGACCAACTCCACTTTTGAGCCGAGTACTGTCGGATAAAGCTTATTAGCCAGTTTGATCCCGTCGACCTCTAACTGCCCGCCGGCGGCATTGGCGCCGGTCATCGGCTCAAAAACGCCGATCTTGATGACATTGGCGCCCTGAACGCTGGCGGTAGCGAATAAAGCGGCCATGATCACCACGACCCATAGAAAAGCCAATCCTCGTTTCATGCAAATTTTTCCCCCTTTTTATTTATGTAATCCCGGTGATACCACCGAAATCAGCCAAATTAATAAAACAACCCCTTGCACTGAGTTTAACGGCTAAAGCGGCTAATATGAAACGGTTATAACCCACGGGCAACCCGAACGCATTAGCTTACTAATATATTACACTATTTCGGGTTTATTGTATATATTTTCAATCTATTTGCCGTTAAGCTTATCGTTGAAATTGACATCTTCCGTCCCAAATCGCTTCAAGAATGCTATTAGTTACATCAAACCTGACATCAGCGTAGACCCAAACAGTATAAACTCTGTTTTGGCGAATTATTCCCTTCCAAAATTGGCGATCGATACGCCAAAATTTTACGAAAAAAATCTGAAACTTATTAGTGAAGAAAACCGTTTGGGAAAAGGGACTATCAGTGTGGTAAGTCGATCCGTTTCATAGCCTAGGCTTTTTGAAACAGGTAGGTATTCATGAATATCAAAAAAATAATCCAAAAACTCGATCTGCCTTTGTTGCTGCCAGTCGGCCTTTTGGTGACCATTGGCTTGTTCATGGTATTCAGCGCCACCCACTCCAAAATAACCGGCCAACCCTTTTATTACCTCAGCCGCCAGGCGGGTGCGGCTCTTTTGGGGTTACTCGCCGGTTTTGCAGTACTTTTTTTCGATTATCGAATTTCGGCTAAAACGGTTTACTTTTTGTACGGATTGAATATCCTCTTACTCGTCTTAGTTCTGTTCATCGGGAAAGAAGTCAATGGCGCACGAAGCTGGCTCTTCTTTTTTCAGCCTTCGGAGTTCTCGAAACTGGTCACGATCATCACCCTCGCCAAATATCTGGCGGAGCGAAATCGGCTTTCATCCTTCGGCGATCTGCTTGTTCCGTTTGCCTTGATGGGCCTTCCCGCACTGTTAATCATCGTTCAGCCCAATCTGGGCACCGCGTTGGTTTTTATCTTTTTTACTTTTTTAATGCTTTATGCCGCGGGATTTCCCGGCCGAAAACTGCTGGCGCTTATCTTCGGCGGGATCTTCGCGATCGCTCTGTTGTTTCTCAGTCATCAGTATCTGCATACTCCCTTGCCGGTAAAAGCTTACCAAATCGATCGGCTAACCAATTTCACGCACCCCGATCGCGACCCCAACGGAACCGGTTGGCAACTGAATCAGGCGATGATCGCCGTGGGCTCCGGACAATTCTCGGGAAAAGGATACCTGCGGGGAACGCAGGGGCGCCTGGGTTATTTGCCGGAATCCCATACCGATTTCATCTTCTCGGTCTTATCCGAAGAACTGGGTTTCGTCGGGAGCTTCGGCGTGTTGCTACTCTATTTCATTTTTATCTGGCGCGGACTACGCATCGCATCGCTTGCCAAAGAAGAGAACGGCTGTCTCATCGCAACCGGAATCACTGCCATGTTCTTATTTCATGTACTGGAGAATATCGGAATGAATATGGGAATTATGCCGGTGGCTGGAATCCCGCTGCCCTTCATCAGTTTCGGCGGAACTTCAATGGTTATCAATCTGGTATCGATCGGCTTCATCGCTAACATTTGGATCCGGCATCAAAAAATATCATTTTGATCCGGTCCGGAACACTTACCAATAAATTCTCCCCTTGGCCCCGTGGGAAAAACCGGTTGACTTTGGGCGATGGTAAACCGCCGCTGGTTTAAAAAAACCTCAATCGTTACCGTTTCTGAAGTCCCGGGCGTTAATCCCGGTAGTCTTCTTGAAGATGTGGCAAAAATAATTGGAATCATTATAGCCGATTTTGGCCGCGATCTCGGCGGTGGAAAGATTGGTGGTCTTTAAAAGCTCCATGGCTTTCTTGATGCGGATATGGGTCAGGTATTGAATCAGGGTTTCCCCCGTTTCACGGCCGAAAATCGTACAAAAGTGGCTGGGGCTCATGTTTACAAAGTCGGCCACTGCGTTTAAGGAGAGATTGGGATCGGCGAAATGAAGATGAATAAAATCCTTGGCTTTGCGGATGACTTCATAATACTTCTTCATCCTTTTGCTTTCGCGAAATTGCAGTGTCTTATCGAGTAAGGTCTCGAGATATTCCAGGCTGCGGCGCTCGTTATCCAAATAAGGCAACAGCTCGGCCAGGTCCGCCAATTCCGGCAAGACTTGCTCGGCCTGGCCGCCCAATTCAGTCACAAATTGGACCATGGTCAGAATCAGGTTGATATAGGCGTGGATGTAAAAAAATATTCCGGCGCGTTCTGTTTTTAAGTCCATCATGCAGCGGACGATGGTATTCTGAATCAACGATTTGTCGCTGTAACGCAGGGCCTCCAAAATAATGGTTTCGCTCAATTTCCCGATCTGTTCGGCCAGAGTCCCTTTTTCAAGATTCCGGTCCCGGTCGTTCGTATTTGTATCGGTGCTGGCGCGAGCCGCCACCGGCTGATCCTCAGCGGCGTTTTGCGTCCCCTGCGGTCCGTTTAAGATGGCAATCCTCAAGCCGGGTTTATGTTGATGCGCCATCCGGCCGAGCTCCAGGCATTCGGCCAGCGACAAATGATGAGTAAAGATCAGCAAGTCCGGCTCCAGCGGTTGAATCAGGGCCAAAACTTGCTCCCCCGCGACAGCCTCGCCTACGATTGGAAGTCCGTTTATCCCGCAAGCAGTCTCCGCATCACGTGTTAAAAACACTTGATACACTCGTTTCACCCCTGAATCAGCATCTCGGAATTGACATTTCCGTTCAAAAACGCTTACCAATGTCGGTTAATATTGGAGTATCAGGAAGTAATCAGTAAATATTTCTTTATTTTTCCTTTAAATCCTTTTTGTTCGACATAAATTTCGAGTCTATAAGCAGTTTTTTGTCTTCGCTTTGCCAAAGCGACTTTTCTAAAAACATGTCTTCTGAAAACGCCGGCCTAGAATGAATCGCCAAGCAATACGAAGTATGATCTTTATCCCTGGCGGGGAGCCGCGGTTTCTGGCGCGCCCGCGCCTTGGGAAAACATGCTCAGCCTTTGGGCAAACTGTCCCAAGGTTTGGGAAAACTGTCCCAAAGGTTGGGAAAGGATGCCCAAGGGTTGGGAAAGCATTCCCGGGCCGTGAGCAAGCTTGCCCAAGCCTTGGGAAGACATTCCCAAACGTTGGGCGAGCCGTCCCAAGCCTCAGGCAAGCTTTCCCAAAGGCCATCCCCACTTCCCCAAAGCGCGGGGAAGTTGTTCTGCGGTTCCCGGAAGCGAGAGCGCGGTTTGGAGAAACGGGACCGAGCCGCCGGGGGAATTTCCCAAACCTTGTTAACGGTTCCCACGGCCTTCCCCATAGCCGTCTTTCACCGCCCGGTTCTTTACCCCTTGCCGGGCGTACTAAAAAAAACGCCCCCGAAGTTATCGGGGGCGGAACACCCTAGGAATTTAAGCCAAGGCCAACTCCTTGGCTTTTTTCGGCGCGCCCGATTTGGCCGCATCGCCGTCAAACGCTTGACGGTAGACGGCTTCGATCTCTTTGACCAGCGGCATCCGGGGATTGGTTCCGGTGCATTGATCATTGAAGGCGATATCGGACATCTCCCGCAACTCCCGCTCAAAGGCCTCATGGCTTACCCCGGTCTGGCTGAGCGTCTTGGGGATATTCAACTCATCCATCAGGCCCTGAATGGCCCGGACCAAGCTGTTGACGCCTTCTTCGGTGGTCCCCGCCGGCAAGCCCAACAGCCGGGCGATCGCCGCATATCGCTCGCCGGCTTGCGGATATTCATACTGCGGGAAAGCCGGGAACTTGGTCGGACGTTGCGCATTGTACTTAATCACGTACGGCAGGAGTATCGCATTGGCCCGGCCGTGCGGAATATGGAATTTGCCGCCCAAGATGTGCGCCATGCTGTGATTGACGCCCAGGAAGGCGTTGGTAAAGGCCATGCCCGCCATGCACGAGGCATTGTGCATCTTCTCCCGCGCCAGCTTATCCTGGCCGTCTTTGTAAGCCCGCGGCAGGAATTCGAAGACGGTCTTGATGGCTTTCTCGGCCAAGGCATCGGTATAGTCCGAGGCCATTACCGAGACATAGGCCTCGATGGCGTGGGTCAATACATCCATGCCGGTATCGGCGGTCACCGACTGCGGCACACTGAGCACTAACTCGGGGTCGATAATAGCGATGTCCGGCGTCAGCTCGTAATCGGCCAGCGGGTATTTGATGTTCTTGACTTTATCGGTAATCACGGCAAACGCAGTGACCTCCGAACCCGTGCCCGAGGTGGTCGGAATGGCCACAAAGGTGGCCTTCTTGCCCAGTTGCGGGAATTTGAAAGCCCGTTTCCGGATGTCGGCGAACTTCTGACGGAGCGATTCGAACTCGATCTCCGGGTTTTCATAGAAGAGCCACATTCCCTTGGCGGCGTCGATGGCCGACCCGCCGCCCAGCGCCACGATGATATCCGGGTTGAACTTATTCATCTCGGCGCAGCCTTTATGGACGGTCTCGACCGACGGATCCGGCTCGACGTCCGAGAAGATCTGGTAGTCCATGGGGATCTTCTCCAGTTGGTAAAGCACTTTATCGACAAAGCCCAATTTGACCATGAACGGGTCGGTCACAATGAACGCCTTTTTGCCTTTCATCTTGGATAGATATTGCAGCGAGCCGTATTCGAAATAAACCTTCTGCGGAATCTTGAACCATTTCATCCGGTCTTTGCGGTGAGCTACTCGTTTGACGTTAATCAGATTCGACACGCTGACGTTGTCGGTCGTGGAGTTGCCGCCCATGGAACCGCAACCCAGTGTCAAAGATGGTGTGTTGCTGTTGTACAAATCGCCGATGGCTCCTTGCGATGAAGGTGAATTGACCAAGAGCCGGCCGGTCCGGACCTTGGCGGCAAACTCGTCGATCACCGCCTGATTGGTCGAATGGATTACCGCCGAATGGCCCAGACCGCCGAATTCGGTCATCTCCTGGCAGCGCCGGATGCCTTCCTGATAATCGGCGACTACATAACAAGCCAGGATAGGGCTGAGTTTTTCCCTGGACAATGGATATTGCGGTCCGACTCCCTCTAACTCCGCTATGAGAATCTTGGTATCCGGATCGACCTTGATACCGGCCATCGCGGCAATCTTGGCCGCCGGTTGACCGACCACGTCCGGGCTCATGCTGCCCCGCTTCTCATCGATGGCCACTTTGGAAAGGGCGGCAATCTCTTCCGGCTTCAAGAAATAGCAACCGTATTCGGTCATAATCCGTTTCACTTCGGCGGCGACCTCGCGGTCGATGATTAACGCTTGTTCGGAAGCGCAGATCACGCCGTTGTCAAAGGTTTTGCTGAGGATCACGTCGGAAACGGCCCGGCGCAGATTGGCCGTTTTTTCGATATAGCAAGGGACGTTGCCGGGTCCCACGCCCAGGGCCGGTTTGCCGCTGGAATAGGCGGCTTCGACCATTCCCGAGCCGCCGGTGGCCAAAATCATGCTGATGCCCGGATGCTTCATCAACAGATTGGTCGCTTCCAACGAAGGCTTTTCGATCCAGGCGATGCAATGCTCGGGAGCGCCGGCGGCGATCGCCGCATCGCGCATCGTCCGGGCCGCCGCGATACTGGA
This sequence comes from Bacillota bacterium, assembly GCA_023400055.1. GTDB lineage: Bacteria > Bacillota > UBA4882 > UBA8346 > UBA8346 > Hydrogenispora. Next base: position 13,769 of record JAEXFN010000008.1, on the reverse strand, counting down.
ATGGATCGACTTGGGATGAAAACTGAAAATAATCGGATTGCGGGTTTTCATAGCGATCAGGCACTTGAACATCGTCGTCGAAGTCGGGTTGGTCACCGGAGTCACTCCGGCGATGATCCCGATCGGCTCGGCGATCTTAACATACCCTTCCTCGGGGTTTTCTTCGATAATTCCGACCGTCTTGTCATTTTTGATATCATGGTAGACATATTCGGTAGCAAATAAATTCTTGGTGACTTTATCTTCGTAGACACCCATATCGGTCTCTTCATGCGCCATCCGGGCCAGTTCCATGTGCTTTTCGATTCCGGCCATGGTCATCGCTTTGACAATGGCGTCGATCTTGGCCTGATTGAACTCCATGAACTTGACTTGAGCCCGCCCGGCTTTCTCCACCAAATCATCGATAACCGCTTGAACGGATTCAAGGTCTTTCCCTTTTTCACTATCTTTCTCTTTGCCGACGATAGTCGCCTTGGCAATTTTTACAGCATCAGGTCGGTTGTTTTCCATTGTTTCAGCCTCCTCAAATTATTCTTCACGGATCCTTCGAAGCTATTCTTTATTTACTTGAAAACGTTAGGTAAACTTTCGAAGCGAATAATTGTTATTAATACTAACAATCATTGTTATTATAACTTACAAATTGAAATCCGTCAAATCCTGGTTTTGTCCCGCAGGCCGGGAAAAAATCACCGAATCGACGAGCCGGTCCAATTTAAATGGCCCAAAAGAGAAATACGCGGTCTCCCATCGACTATCCAAAATGCTTTTTAACAATCGAAGATGGCGTTTCAGTCCCAAACATTTGCAATTAAACTAACAAACATTGTTATTATTAATTGCAAAGTTTAAACTAAAAACGATCTTACAATTAGCGTGGGAGGGAATTTTGATGATTGACGGGATGAGCGAGCAGATCGTCCGCTTGATGTACGAAACATTGCCTTTGGAAATCAGCATCATCGATGCGAACGACGAGATCGTTGGCTGGAACAAACATGAAACCCGCTTATTCAAACGGCCGCTGACAGCGATGAATATTAACTTCCGGTATTATGAACCCGATGAAGTCCTGCCGAAAGCCGAGGCGATCATCCAGCAAATGAAAGCGGGAACATGCAACCGAGCCCATTTATGGTTTGATCTGAAGCCGGAGGATCATGGCAAGAAACAAAAAGTCCTGATCGAGTTTTATGCCCTGCGGGATTTTGCCGGAAAATATCTCGGCTGTATGGAGTGTACCCACAACGTCAGCGCGGAAGACCGGGATGAAACATTAAAAAAAGGAGCGCCGGCTCCAATTTTCAACATTGCCTGACGTGATCCGCCTGAACATATATTTAGGTCTATTTTACCTGAGAATAAGGAAAATTTGAACCCCCTAAACTTCAAGGCCACCCGTAAACGAGTGGCCTTAACGAATCCTATTCCTTCCCGAATGACACATGATCTCAATGTTAACATCATTAAATTTTAAAACCTCAAAGACACGGGATCAAGGCCGTTTAAAAAACTTTTGGCCAGCAATTTTCGGTTCAAAGGATATTGGCTTGGTTTTTAAGTCGATCCGGGTTGATTCCGCTTTTGACGCAATTTATACGAGAGCAGCAACAGGCTTTCGCTGATATGCATGTTCTCCAGCAGCACTTCGTCGGGAACCTTGAGGCTAACCGGGGCGAAGTTCCAAATCGCCTTGATTCCTCCCTGCACCAGCCGATCGGCGGTTTCCTGAGCTACCTCGGCGGGCGTGGTGATGATCCCGATTTCCACCGGATCCACCCGCAGGTATTCCTGGATCTCCTTGACGTCCAAAACGGGTATCCCTTTGATGTATTCGCCGATGACCTCCGGGTTTTTATCGAAGATCGCCTTGATGAGGAAACCGCGGCGGCTGAAATTGTCGTAGTTGGCCAGCGCGGTTCCAAGATGTCCGCCGCCGACCAGCACCATTTTTATCTCCTCGTTGAGGCCCAGGATCCGGTTGACCTCCCGCAGCAGGTCATTCACACGGTAACCGTATCCTTGCTGTCCGAAGGAACCGAAATAACAGAGATCCTGCCGCAGCTGCGAAGGATTGATCCCCATTTTGGCGGCCAATTCCCGGGAGGAAACCCGTTCCACCTCTTTTTTGGAGAGGTCCGTTAAAAAACGATGGTAAAAGGGCAACCGTTTTACGGTGGCGTAAGGAACTCCGTCGATTGCGTTTTTATTATGGCCGTTAGACTTAAAATCCATCAAATCGCCCCCTTGATTCCGGCAATGTTCTCGGTTTGGCGGCCCCGGCCGCGCCCGATGGTCCGAACGGATGACTTGCGGCATTCGGAAAATTTCGCACTTATAATGTAACCCCGAATTCACGGGATGATAAGCTTGTTTTTCGCCAGGAAACGCGCCAAAGCCCGGCCGGCCGCTTTCGCCTCGACCAACGTCCCCGGTCCCCCCAGGCAACCCCCGGCGCAACCCATTCCTTCGACGAATTCGGCGTCCGGGCCGTTTTGGGCCGCCTGCCGCAACAGCCCGATGCATTCGGCGACCCCGGCGGCGGACCGCACCCGGAATTGCTCCGCTTCGGCTTCGTCCTGCCGGGAAATCTCGGCCTTGATGGCATTGCCGACTCCGCCGGCGGCGCAGAAATTCATGCCGTCGGCCGGAAGACTCTCCGGCTGGGTCGATTCCCGGCTGAATTCGGCGAGATTAATCCCCGCGGCGACCAGCAGCACCGCCAGCTCTTCAAAGGTCAGCACCGCCGCGATGACGCCCCGGCCCTCCCGGGCCGCTTCCTCCTTCTTGGCAAGGCACGGCCCGATAAACACGCATTTCATCGCGGCCGAGCCGCTTTCTTCCCGCACGAGACGGGCCGTTCGCAGCATCGGCGACTCAACGTCGGACACCTTGCCGGCAAGGGCTGGAAATTGCGATGCCACCAATTTCTTGAAGGAAGGGCAACAGGAATTCATGACGAAACCGGCGCCGGTCCGCAGTTTATGAAGGACTTCCGCCCCTTCGTCCGCCGCTACGCTCGCCGCGCCGCGGGCGACCGAAACCGTCCTGGCGAAGCCCAGTTTGGTCAGGCCGGACTGCAAGGCGCTCCATTCCACCAACGGCCCGAACTGGCCAATAAACGACGGCGCCACGATGGCGGTCACGGGTTCCCGGTCCTGCAGCATGCGGATCACTTTCAAGAGATCCGAGCGCGCCGCGATGGCTCCGAACGGGCAGGCCACGGTGCAAGCGCCGCATCCGACGCATTTTTCATAATTGATCCGGGCCGTGCTGCTTTCCCCCGGCACGATGGCGTCCAACGCGCAAGCCCGGCTGCACGGCCGCTCCAGTTCCAAAATAGCGCCGAAACGGCACGACTTGACGCAGATTCCGCATTCCACGCAACGTTCTTTATTAATATAAGCCCGATTGGCTACGATTTCAATAGCGTTTTTGGGGCAGGAATTCAAGCAGTGATGGGCGACGCAATTGCGGCACGCGTTGGTGACCACTATCTTCTCGATCGGGCAGCGATCGCAGGATTCCGCGATCACCGCGATCGCCGGGCCGTCCGCCGCCGCGTCCAGCGGCGCGGCCAGCGGCGCGGCCAGCGCCTGCCGCGCCACCGCGGAAAGCCGTTGATCCCTGACCATTGCCGGCTGGGCGCCGAGCGCCAGCTTGATCCGTTCCGTCAAAATGGCCCGTTCTTTGTATTCGCAACAACGGTAATGGGTCAAACCCTCCTGGGTCAATTTTTTGGGCAGATCATCGATCGCTGAAAGCAATCGGTTTTGAAAGGCGAGCGCGGCCAGCTCGGTCAACATTTTCCGTTTAATCTTGGTGATCTCCGACAATTTCTCGGCCATCATCGCCACCCCTTTCCCCGTTTTCCAGCTGTTCCGCGATGGTCTGCAACACCGCGTCGGGAGTCGTCCGGCACAGCATGACCCCGCCCACCCGGACCTGCGGCCCCTGAGTACATCGATTGTAGCAGGACACATAGCTGATGCTGAGTTGGCTTTTCAACGGTTCAGCCAAGTTCTCCAGGCATTCGATAATCTGCGCCCCTCCCATCAGGCAACAGGACGTGCCGACACAAATTTCCACCGCAATTTTCGGTGCCATCTTTTCACACTCCTCGGATGGCGATGCCCAGCATCCGCGTTGCAATCCGGCAAATATTCCGGGCTCCGCAACGACGGAGTTTGCCAGCATCGCCAAGCTCCTCAATCGGCTGCCGAACTCACGCTTTCGGCCGTTTCGTTTCGGTCATGAAAAACGATTCACATCCGGTCATTAAAGACGTTCATTGGGTTACTGAAGCATCTCATTCGGTTACCGAACATGCTCATTTCGTTACTGAAATTGCTCGTTCAATTACTGAAGATGCTCATTCAGTTACTGAAATTGATTATTCGGTTACTGAACATAGACATTCAGTTATGGAAAACGTTCATTCAATAACTAAACATGTTCATTTTGTTACGGAATGAACTCATTCCGTCACTGAATATCTTCATTCAGTTACCGAAGAAGCTCATCCGGTCGTTCGCAGAAGCGCTCGCTTGATTCATAGCTTTGAGAGCGCTCCCCCTAGAATAATTCCAGGGAGATCTCTTTTCCCATCCCGGCCAGGATCTCCTCGATCTGCTTGACCGCTTCGGTTCGCGTTTTGAGCTGCAAGGAACGCATGATCTCTTCATGAGCCGGATTGAAGGCCGTCCCGACCAGGAAGGCAATCTGATCGGCCTTCAGTAACGCCTTCGACAGCAGCGTCGCGCCATCCGCCCCGCCGGGGACGGCCTTCCCGGCCTGATACTCCAGCAGTTTCTCCAGGCATTTGTTCAGCGTGAGCACGCCTTCGGTGACCAGATCGATCCCTTCGATGGTCGCGATCGGCGGCACGCTGGGGTCTTCGTAATGCAGATCGGTCTTAATGCTCTTTCCGGTCAGCCGGGCCACCAGGTTGCCGGAAGCCCCGCCGCAGATGATCTTCTGCCCGTCCTTGAATTCCAAGAGCCGGTCGACGATGCGGGGATCCTGTTCCTGGGATTGGGGCGGGCCGGTGAAGACCACCGCGTTTCGTTGGCGGCGCGCCCGGACCACAATGGCGGTCGAATCATCGCACGGCTGGCACAGGTAGCAACACTCGGCCAGTTCGGCGATTTTGGCGGCGATCTCCTCCGCTTCGGCAGTCAAAAGCGCTCTCTGCCTCAGATTGTCGACCAGTCCGGCCGGGCCCAGCCCCAGCTTGAACATTCCGCCCACCCCGGCGTTGATCACGCCGTCGCTGTTTAACAGCAGCAGGTCCCCGACTCCCACCTCAAAAAATGCTTCATGGACCGTTTTCCCGGCGATGTTGCGCTGGCGGCGCTCGATCGGTTTCAGCTGGCCCTGATTCAGCAGGATCAAGCCGGGATTGTCGTATTCGATCAGATGGGCCGCGCCGTTGTCCATGATCTTGAGAATGGTCAGGGTGGCATAGGCCAGATTCCGGACCTTGCAGGTCGGCAGCGTATCGGCGATGGTCGCAAAGACCTGCTCCAGACCGATGTTGCGGCGCAGCAATCCCGCGGCGATCTTGACCGTCAGGATCGAAAGAATGCTGGCCTTAATGCCGCTTCCCAGGCCGTCGGAGAGGATGACGGTAAGCGCGTCTTTGCTGCGGATGACTTCGGGAGTGTCTCCGGTCACCTCTTCGCGGTATTTGGCGATGCCCGCGATACCCACATCAAATTTCATTCGGGCACCTCGCTTTCGCTCTCGTCCATGATCTCCATCAGTTCCAGCAGGGTGGCCTTGGTCTCGGCGGTGCTCTCCCCGAGCAGCCCGGCGACGTTCTGCACCACCCGCATCTGATCGCGAATCACCCGGGAAGCCCGTTCCAGCGCTTCGCGGCGCATGTTGTCGTGCTTGGCTTTGCGCCCTTCCTCGGCGGTGATGTTGGTGATGATCCCAATGGTTACGCCGTATTTGGGCAACGGGTAAATGATCTGCCGGGTGACCAGGCCATACTGTTCGTAGGAGCGGGTCTGGTCCACCAAAATGTCCCCGGTCGCCCAGACTTTGGCGAAATCGGACGGATCGATAAAGGCGCTCAGCGGCCTGCCCTTGGTCGGAAGCTGTTTACGGTTGAATAAAAGATCGGCCGCGGGGTTCATATCCTGGATGATCAAGTCCTTATTGACCACGATGATCGCGTTCAGAGTGGTGTCCACGATGGCATTGGCAAAGGACTCGGCTTTCTCTTTCATATAGGGGATGCACATCTCTGGTTCGGCCATGCCCTGGAGCACTGCGATGGCTTTTTCCCGGCAGCTGGAATAACCGCAGCCGCCGCAGTTGGTCTCGTCCTCCGGTTTGTTCTTGCCGGTTAACCGCAACACCTCGCGGATCTCCGCCTCAGCGGGGATATAGCCGGTCTGTTGCAGCGCCGCATGCTCCCGGCGCAGCAGGTCGTAGGACAGATCGGTTTGGCGACCGCCCCCCGCCTTGCCCTGGGCGAAATGAAACAGGCGTTGGCGCCGGGCATTCACGCCCAAATCATTTCCGAGCGCCGGGCCGCCGATGCAGCCGCCTTTGCAAGCCAGGGCCTCGATAAAGCGGGGCGCCAGGAGTCCGGCCTCCAAATCCCGGAAAGTATCGAGGCACTCATCCACCCCGGCGATCGAGAGGATGTCTTGTTCCAACCCGTCCTCGAGCCCGGCCACTTTTAAGATGCCCTGCTTCAGGGGAAAGACCCCGGCCGAAGCCGATCCCCGGTCCGGGTGCTGATCCAGCAAGGCTTCGGGAAAAATCTCCTTGGCTTGCAACCAGGGTTCCAGCTCCTCGAAAGTGAGCACGGCGTCGACGGGGTTCGCCGGATCGTTCCAATCCGGTTCGGCCTTCTTGGCCAGACAGGGACCGATGAAAACGACCCTGGCCTCCTCCCCTTGCTCGCGTTTGATCATTTGGCCGTGGGCCTTCAGCGGCGAGACTAGGCCGGCCAGCGCCGGGACCAATTTCGGGAAATATTTTTCGATCAGGTTGACGACCACCGGGCAACAGCTGGAAATGACGGTCGCTCGCTGGCCCTCGGCCACCATGCGGTGATATTCCCGGCCGATCAACTCCGCGCCGAGCGCCGTCTCCTCGATTCGCGCGTCGGGCAGCTTTTTTAACGCGGCAACCATTTTCCAGGGCGTGCTGTAAGAAGTCGCCGCCAGATAGGAAGGAGCCAGCGAAAAAACGATCGGTCTTTGGTCGGCCAGAAAACTTTCGACTCGCGGAAGCTGCGACGCCATGCTCTTGGCCTTCTGGGGACAATCCCCGATACAGCGTCCGCAGAGAATGCACTTTTCCTTGTCCACCCAGGCTTGCCCGTCATTCAGCCCGATCGCCTTGACCGGACAATGGCGGATGCATTTATAACAGTCGCGACAACGGGCTTTGCTGGTGATAATCGTATTCAAGGCTGCAGGACCTCCAGAATCCGCCGGTTAAACAGCGCTTCGACGTTATCCTTGGAGACGCCGGTGACCACCGCCCCGTCAATTCTGAGGACGACTCCTTCGGTACATCGCCCCTGGCAGAAACAGCCTTCCAACTCGATCCTCGCCTCCAGCCGATGTTCTTTGATCTTTTCTTGCAGTATCTCGATGATCTGACGGGAACCTTTGACGTGGCAGCCGCTGCCGATACAGATCGTAATGAGCATCGCAATCTCTCCGTTTTAACAATGATTTGTAATTTATATGAACAAAGTTTGTTATAAAAAATAACTATTTATACGATAGCACAGCCAGCGCAAGTTGTAAAGCTTATAAACAAAAACTCGATTTCTATGATTAAAATGTTTTTGAGCCGTCCGGGTGGGCACTTGGTTCGGGATTATTTGCAATTTATAATTACAAAGATTGTTATATTTAATAACAAATTATATAATTGACCCCGTAAGAACTCCCCCTGAAACCTATCAATCGAAAACAGAAAGGTGGATTCCTATGGCAAGATTTACTCTCCCTCGCGACCTTTATTTCGGCAAGGACGCCATGGCGGAATTAAAGTCCCTCAAGGGTTACAAAAAAGCGCTGATCGTGACCGGCGGAACTTCCATGCAGAAATTCGGTTTCTTGCAAAAACTGGCGGATATTTTGAAAGAAGCCGGCCTCACGGTTCGCACCTTTGAAGGCGTAGAGCCCGACCCGTCGGTGGAAACGGTGATGGCCGGAGCCAAGGCAATGCAGGAATTCGGCCCGGACGTGATCGTGGCGATCGGCGGCGGCTCGCCGATCGATGCCGCCAAGGCGATGTGGGTGTTTTACGAATATCCTGAACTCAGCTTCGAGGATATCAAAACGCCGTTCTCCATGCCCAACCTGCGCAAGAAAGCGATCTTCGTCGCTATCCCCTCAACCAGTGGCACGGCGACGGAGGTCACCGCTTTCTCGGTTATCACCGATTATTCCACGAAAATCAAATATCCGTTGGCCGATTTCGAAATCACGCCCGACATCGCCATCCTGGACACCAGCATCCCCCTGACCATGCCGCCGAAACTGGTGGCGCACACCGGAATGGATGCGCTGACTCATGCGATCGAGGCCTACGTGGCGTCGGCCCGTTCCCGGTTCTCCGATCCATTGGCGCTGGAAGCAATCTCCCTCTGCTTCGACTATCTCGTCGACTCCTATAACGGCCATGAGGAGGCCCGGGGTGAGATGCACATCGCTCAATGCCTGGCGGGCATGGCCTTCAGCAATGCGCTGCTGGGCATCACCCACAGCCTGGCCCATAAAATCGGCGCCCAGTACGAGATCCCTCACGGTTGTTGTAATGCGGTTTTATTGCCGTATGTGATCCAATATAACTCCGTCAGCTGCCTGGCAAAATACGCGGCCATCGCCAAACGGCTCGCCCTGCCCGGCGCGACCGACAAACAACTGGTGAATGCGTTGATTGAGGCAATCGCCGCCTTGAACGCCAAACTGAATATTGCGCCCACTCTGAAGGATTACAACGTCTCCGCGGAGCAGTTCCGGGCTACGGTCGACTTTATCGCCGAAAACGCAGCGCTCGACCCGTGCACCGGCAGTAACCCGCGGCCGGCTTCCAAGGCGGAACTGAAAAAGATTCTCGAATGCGCCTTTGAGGGCAGGCCGGTTACTTTCTAAGAACACTCAAGCTAAAAAGGGCACATCGGTGCCCTTTTCTGTCAGGAGGACTTTACAGTGTACCAAATTATAAACCAGCGCCGCTCGAATTCCGTGGTCGGCTCGATTGAAGTCGAAGCGCCGCACGTGGCCCGCAGGTGCGAGCCCGGTCAATTCGTAATCGTGCGGGTGGAGCCGGGACGGAAGAAGTAATTGCGGTAGACACGGTAATCATAGCCATTGGACAATCGCCCAATCCCCTGATTAGTAACGTTACTCAAGGACTAGCGATCCAAAAATGCGTCCCCCGGTAATTCCACCGAAGGACGCATTTTTTGACTTTTTATCGCTCGTCACTGGATCCCCATCCGTTGCTTGAAGTCCTTTAGATGAGTCCGGCTGACCGGAACCTCATCGTTTTCGTAACCATTCATTACCAGATTGTAGGTGTGATTGAACCAGGGGATGATCTCCTTAATGTCATTTAAATTGACTAAAAAACTCTTATGTGTCCGGAAAAATAAGAACCGACCCAATTTCCGCTCGAAACTGGAAAGCGTGTTCATGCTCGAGAACTGGCCGTCTTTGCTCTTGATCAGCGTCTTATTGCCACTGGTATAAAAATAAACGATCTGCTCTGGCTTTAAAACCACGAAACGGTCGTTCTCCCAGACAGTAACCACTTCCAAAGCGTCGGAGCGCAGCTCTTTGCCCAACCGGTTAATGGTTTTTTTCAATCGCTCCAATCGGAGCGGCTTGAACAGATAATCGTAGACATCAAGTTCAAAGGCGTCCACCGCATAGTCGGCGCTGTCGGTCAACCAGACTACCCGGATTGCCTCTGTGAACTCGTCGATCTTTCGGGTGATCTCCAAGGCCTTTCTGCAATTGGCAAGGTCCATGTTAATAAAGACGATATCCGGATGATGAAGTGCAATCCATCCCAGGCTCCGGTCCAGAGAGCATCCGTCGCTACAAAAATCGAATTCTCTCAGATTTTCAAGATATTTTTTCAGATCGTTGGCGTCCGTCACCGGGAAGTCAACGATCAATGTCTTTAGCACCATCGCAATGCCTCGCTACCTTGGAAAAATGGGAAACGAACCACCAAACCTATATTAGTATAGCATTTTTTCAAATCTTTTTCGTTACGTCGGGTTTAAAGAAAAAACGTTTATGATTCCAACATGTTCCAATATCCCCAGGTGCTGAAAATTCCCCTCGGTTCCAGACGTTCGCTACCACGGATATCTCTCGTTGATCAAAACGCCCATTGAATGTCCACTCTTGCTTTTGGCCATGGGCCACATCATGCCGGGCTTACCAAATCGCTAATTGTTTAAACTTAAAGGTTTTGAGTTCATATGGCTTGAGTTCGATTTCCAAGCAACCTTCTTCCAGTTCCAACTGCCGCAGGTCGTTTTCCAGCAAATCGCATTCCCAGGCCTCCGAAAACGGTTGATAACTCGTCAGGCGCACTTTGGAGCGTTTATTATAACATTCATAAATCCTGACAACCAACGCCTCGCTATCCTCCGCTTTCTTGACGGTCTCGAGGATGGCGTTCTCCTGATCCAGCTCGAACAGGGAAAGACGCGGCGGCAGACTGGCCGGATGAGCATTTTCCAGCTTTGCGTGAAGAGGCACATTAAGGCTATAAGCCATCGGGACTGTCTTCCCTTCCCGCCAGTCCCCGGCGTGAGGATATAGAGAATACACAAAATGATGGATTTCCCGGTCGGCATCAGGGTTCGGGTAATTCCCGGACTTGAGCAAGGTTAACCTCATATTGCCGTCTTTAATGTCATAACCGTATTTGCAATCATTCAGCAAGCTGACTCCAAAACCGTCCTCGGAAAGATCGGCCCATTTGTGGGCACATACTTCAAACCGTGCCCAATCCCAAGAAGTATTCCAATGGGTCGGCCGTTCGACATTGCCGAATTGAATGTCATAGGTCGCCTTATCGGAATGAACGTCCACTGGAAAAGCAGCTTTCAATAAAATTTGATCTTCTTTCCAATCAATGTAAATGTCAAAGTCAACCCGGGCGATATCTTCATAAATATAAATTTTTTGAATAATGATCGAATTCTGGAATCGTTTCGTAATCTGGATGCCGGCACGGACCGGACCCGCTTCGATGACGGTCACCGCTTCGACTTGATCAATTTCCCATTCTTTTTCTTGATAATAGATATCGATATCCCAGTTATCCCAGTTCATCGGCTTATCTTCAAATGCCTGCAGCTTGTTGCCACGCTCTCCGGGCTGCAAGACTTCCCGTCGGTTCAGCTTATCATAAAACGAACTGATGGTCCCTTTTTGATCAATTATTATACTAAAAAAACGGTTCTCCAGTTTTTTCGGACTTACCGATAGACTGGATTCCAAGATGACGGGCTTAGAATCGACAGCAAACGCGCGATAGCCTTTGGATGGGATTTCTGGTGCATAAAAGAGCGCTTTTTTAACCCCCTCTGCTTCGATAACCTGGATGGCTAATGGCGAATCGTCCTGATCCAGCAATGACGAAATCGTTATATTCTCGGGAATCGCTACTTCGACCAAGTCACTCCGCTGGAAAGAAAGAGTATTATAAACGACTATTGCGGGGGTTAACAGATTAATCCGCTCTGAGATGGCAGTCATAGCCTTTGCGGCAAGCTTTTCGCCGTCAAATAGCAATTGTTCATACTGTTCCCGCGATTGATCATAAACTTCTTTAATGCACGAACCGGGGATGATATCATGAAACTGGTTTAAAAGAATGGTTTGCCAACCTTGGTTGATATCAGCCTGTGGATAACGCTCTCCCTGCAACATCGCGAGGGCCGATAAAAATTCAACATCCTGATAAAGAAACTCACTCTTCCGGTTATAGCGTTTATTCCGGCTCATCGAGGTGTAAGTGCCCCGGTGAAACTCCAGATAAAGCTCGCCGACCCACTTCGGTAAATGTTTTTCGCCCGTTACCTTGGCAGCTAACTTTTCTAAATATTCGCCGACTCTTCCCATTTTGACCCGAGGGCAACCGGGGAGACCTTTGCTGAGACGGCGGGCATTCTCAAGCATTTCGACCGTGGGGCCGCCGCCCCCGTCGCCGTAGCCGTAAGCGATTAATACATCATTGTTGATTTCTTTTTGTTGATAACGGTCCCAGGTTCCCTTAATAATTCTGGGAGTGATTAATCCGTTATAGGAAGCGCCATAGGGATGATGTGTCGCACCCGGATAAATCGTACAGATGAAATAAGAAAGTATCTCCGTACCATCAATGCCGCGCCACATAAAGGTGTCATAGGGCAACTTGTTGAATTGATTCCAACTGATTTTGGTAGTCACGAAATAATCGATGCCCGATTTCTTGAGGATTTGCGGCAGTGCCGCACTATAACCGAAAACATCGGGCAGCCACAAAACTTTGTTTTTCACGCCAAATTCTTGCTCGAAGAAACGGGTCCCAAACAGGATCTGGCGCACCAGAGATTCTCCTGAGGTTAAATTGCAATCAGCCTCCAACCACATAGCGCCATCGGCTTCCCATCGGCCTTGCCGGATCCGCTCTTTAATCCGGGCGTAAAGTTCGGGGTGATCTTCCTTGATAAACTGATAAAGCTGGGGTTGGCTTGACATGAAGATATACTCTGGGTACTCTTCCATCAAATTTAAAACGGTGGAAAAGCTTCGCGCCACTTTCTCCCGCGTCTGACCGATCGTCCATAACCAGGCAACATCGATATGAGTGTGCCCGATACAAGTCGCGATGGCATCATAACTTCTGCCAGTTTCGGGGGCGGCGGCCATTTTTATGTAAAAGGTTTCTTTTAGATATTTCGTGGCTTGGTGCAAAGCTGAATAAAAACTTTCTGAAAAAGGCTGGCGGAGGTCTAGAAAATTAACTGTAGCATTGATGACCTTCAAAAGCTCTTGCCGCTTTGGATCACTTTCGGATAATTCCCGGGCTACTCCGATGGCAACCGCCAAATCATAATAGAATCCACGAATCAGTTCATCAATAACAACGAGCTCCACCTGGATATCGGCCTGCTTTTCAAACATTCCGCTATAGGCATATAGGTCCAGCTGATACTCCAGACCTGCCTGAGCATTTCGAGCTATGATTACTTCCTGATGGTTAATATCCAGTCCCTGAATAAATTCTTTATTAATATACAACATGAACTGAGGATTGGCGGCATCTTCCACCATGCCGGGACCAATATAAGCGTTCACCCAAACCGCTATCGTTTTGCCGTGGAAATCCTGCGGAATCTTAACTATGGCCCGAAACCAGCCATGTCGATCCCTGCCTCCCCAACGGCTTCCGGGACTGAACGGTTGCCAAGCCCGATCACTCTGTTCCAGCTCATCAATATTGGTAAAGTTGTCTTCACGGTAGATAAGATCCTTAATAGGATACCTATTGGCATGAATATAATTTTGTAACTCCTGAAGAATTTTGTCCGCTCTTTCCAGCACAAAGAACATCCATTCACCTCCAAAGATAAAAAATTAACCCAACGGGACACAACCAAAAACAGCTTCCCGGGAAAATCCGGGAAGCTGTTTAAGGAAAAAATGCTCCTGGCGAAGACCTACTCTCCCGGCCGGTCACCCGACAAGTACCATCAGCGCGGAGGGGCTTAACTG
>JAEXFN010000060.1 GCA_023400055.1 Bacillota bacterium | reverse complement strand
AAGTGTGGTTCCTAATTACCTTACTATCCATGGGATGGTCAAAATCTCCATGCTCCACGGAGTTTTGACCATCCCATCATGATAAAGATTAGGAACCACTATCAAGGGCCGGCATGAGGCCCTGCGGAGGGGTAGGTCCACGGTGTTGGGGTTGACCGTTCAACCCCTGGACATTTCGCACAGGATTAAGCTGGATAGACAAGACTTTTTTTAAGAATCTACTTTCAGTCACTCAATACGTTTTAACCGCATAGCTAACCGGGACAAAGTCGCTTGCTCAACGGCTGAGAGAGCTCCTTGATTGGCAAAAAGACTAGATCACGGATTAAACGGATGAAAGGATTCCACGGCCTAGAGAGCGGGAAGCGGATTTTTTCGTGAAATCCTTAAATCCATCCAATCCGTGATCGGCTCTTTTTAAGGTCAGGATTCCCTGGGATCCCCGGCGAATTGCATCATGTTAATCCTTGAATCCCGCGAATCATGGTTCCGGGAGGCCGATGATATTTTTCGGGTACAAAAACGATACTTCAGGACCGGCTTTTGGCGATATAATATTAATCATGGAAGTTGTCTTTCATTGGAGAGTCCGTCGGTGATACCGACGGACTCTCGGTCATGGGTTTGAAGCCGAGCCGACCTCAATATTTCTCTAAATCTACATCGGCGGATTTGACCTGCCGTTTTGCGACAAGCGCCGCCAGGGGCGTCGGGTTCTGGCGGGACGCCGCGCCGGGGTCCGGGTCCGCTTCCCCATCTTTCAGCTTGAATCTTTCGACCATGCCTTTCAACCGCTCGGCCTGGGAAGTCAGTTCTTCACTGGCGGCGGCGCTTTCTTCGGTGGTGGCGGTGCTGGTCTGGGTCACCTGGGATAATTGATGGATACCTTCATTCACCTGAACGATGCCGGTCGCTTGATCCTTGGAAGCGGTGGCAATCTCCCCCACCAGGGCGGCGACCTTGCTCGCCAATTCGACGATGTGATTGAGGGCGCCCGCGGTTTGGCTGGCGATTCGGGTGCCGTTCTCAACCTTGTGGACCGAGGCTTCAATCATGGCCGTGGTTTCCTTGGCCGCATCGGCGCTGCGGGCCGCCAGGTTGCGGACTTCTTCGGCCACCACCGCGAAGCCTTTGCCGTGCTGCCCGGCGCGGGCGGCTTCGACCGCGGCGTTCAGGGCGAGGATGTTGGTCTGGAAGGCGATTTCGTCGATGACTTTAATGATCTTGGAGATCGTGGCGGAGGATTCGTTGATGGCTTTCATGGCCTCCATCATGTCCGCCATCCGGGCATTGCCACTGACGGCTTGCTCTTTGGCGGATAAGGATAATTCATTCGCTTCTTTGGCGTGAAGGGCGTTTTCTTTGGTCTGGTTGGCGATTTCGGTGACCGAGGCGTTGATCTCTTCCGCCGTGGCCGCCTGTTCGGTGGCAGCCTGGGACAGATTCTGATTGGAGTCGGAAATCTGGCCGGCGCCTGCCGCAACTTGTTCGGCAGCGCCATAGATGTCACCGAGCATTTGGTTGAAAGAACCGATAATGGTAGTCAGTGAGTCTTTGATAGCGGCAAAATCGCCGCGATAATCCTTGCTAATATGGACATCCAGATTGCCGTTGGCCATCTGGGTCAGTATCGCCGCGATTTCATTAATATAGGAAGACAGAATCGCAATCGTATCGTTCAGCGCATTTTTAATTTTGGCATGATCGCCTTGATAATTGCCCCGGACATTGACAGCCAGGTTCCCCGCGGACATTTCGTAGAGCACGGCGGCGGCTTCATTAATCGGATTGAGGATGGAGTCGATCAGTCCGTTGATTCCCTTAATCATGGCTGCCCAATCCCCCAAAAAGACTTCGGGATTGGCCCGGACATTCAATCGGCCTTCATCGGTGGCCGTCACCAGCTGGTTGATTTCGGCATTGACGGCCTTGAGATTCTTCCGCAGAGCCTCGATGCATTCATGAAGCACCGCCTTTTTGCCGGGCAATTTCTCAATGGTGGCGTCAAAGTTTCCCTTGCCGAACTCATCCATGCAGGCAATGCCGTTTAGGATCGCGCTGACGTGCCCGGTCACCATTTTATTTACGCCGGCGGCCATCACCCGGTAGGCGCCTTGAAACTTCGCTTCGGGGACATAGACGTCGATATCGCCGGCGTCGTGCTGCTCGGACATGTGATTCATTTCGTCGATCAGCTCCCGCAAGGTCGCCGCGACCCGGATGATGCTGATCGCCAATAGATCCTGGTCCGACTTGGGCTGGAGCGCGACGTTTAAATCGCCGTTGGCGATGCTCACGGCGGCCTGGGCTCCTTCCCGGATGTTATCGACCATGACATTGAAGGCATGCGCCAGGCCGCCGATCTCATCCTGCGACGCGACGGCCACCTGAACGTCGCAATCGCCCAGGGCCATTTTTTCGGTGGCGGCAATCAGTTTTTGAATGGGCCGCTTGATGAGGCGTTGGGACAGGTAATACGAAGCCAACAAGCCGGCCGCCATGCAGATGAGCAGCAGAATCAGGATTCCCAAAGCCAGCTGCTGGCTCAGCTGGGTATATTGGGAGATCGGGGTATAGCTGACCAGATATAACGGGCGGGCCGGATCCTTGGCGAATGCGGCGATATATTTTTGGCCGTCCAGCGTTACGAAGTCGGTGCCCCTGCCCTTGGCCTTGACGGTTCCGAAGAAACGGGCGGCGTCGCCGCCGGCCTTGCGGAAGTTATATTTCATGATTTGGCGCTGATTCTGCGCGGCGATGACCAACCCGTCCGCATCGAGGATAATGGATTTTATCAGTTTATCCTGGCCGCTGTCAATGATTTTCCCGGTGAGATTATTCAGTTCGATGGACATCACGAACATCGCGTTGCCGGGGACTGGGATGTAGTTGACCATGACCGGCCGGCCGGTGACCGGAGAAATCCGGATGAAGCCCAGCAGGCGGTCTTGCTGTTTGTTTACTTTGCCCACGGTTTGGCCATGGAGACTGTCGACGATGGCCACTTGCTTGTAATAAAACAACAGGTTTTCATAGATGCCGTTGCCTCTCCGGAACTCGTTTTCCAGTACGGCAGCGATGCGGCGCAGCTTGCTTGGATCCAGCGGCTGGCCGCTATGGAGTCCGGCGAAGAAATCGTTCATATAAGGCTCTTCGGCCATCGACTGGGCCAGTTCTTCCATGCTGTCGAACCGCTGGTTCAATTTATCCAGTTTCTCGTCGGTGACCGCCACGAGGTTTTTCTTGATTTCACCGGCGATCGAGTGGGTCACTTTGGTATTGAAGAAGATCAGGATGATGATGGCCGGAATGATCAGAAAAGCGTTGAGCAATAGAATAATTTTAAACGATAAAGAACTGGAAACTTTTTTTAACAACATCCTTGTTGCCCCCAATATTTTGTAATGAATGCAACTTTATTGCCGCCGTAATAGGGCGAAATAATTCCTTTTAATAGAGCTTTGCATCGGAAAGCCGAATGCAAAGCTCAGTTAAACAATTTATTTCAGCCTCATAAAAAGTAAAAAGGTGAGCCGGGTTCGATCGTCCATTGATTGGGGCGGGAGTTATCCGTTTGGAGGTTTCCGGAGCGGAGGGGATCCTTAAAATGACTTACTTTGCACTTCGGAAAGCCACGCCTTTCCGGTTCACGGCGATGGCAATTGGGCCTTGATTTCCGCCAACACTTTCGCGTAGTTTTCGGATAAGGCCCGGATATCGGCCGGCGTCGCCCCGTCGATATGCAGGCCGATGGCCACATTGACGACGCATTGGGACCAGGCCGCCAACTCCAGGGCCGCTTGCCGGGCCAGCTCATCCTCTTTGTGGCCGACCACGCACAAGACGCTGGCGGAGGCCGAATGGACCGCGGTGTCCGCCAGGCTTTGGCGGGGCACGGCCAGAGCCGCGGCCCCGATATGATAGGTTTGACCGCCGCCGATGTACACGTTCAGATCGGCGCCGCCCAGGATGACTTCGGCCTCGACCGCATGGGGCCGCTGGCCGGCTTGGACGTGAAAATGCCGGATCATTCGGAGCGCGCTCCCGTCCACGGCATAAACCGTTGATGCGCGAGGCCGAACTGCATCAGTATTTTGCCGATGACGTGGTGGATCTGGTCGTCCAGCGAATGCGGCCCGTTATAAAAGGTCAGCATCGGTGGCACCAGCGCGCAGCCCAGGTCGGCGGCGGTTTTCATATTCTGGACGTGGATTTTTCCGAGGGGCATCTCGCGCGGCACCAGCACTACTTTGCGGCCTTCCTTTAAACAGACGTCGGCGGCGCGGCCAATCAGGTTTTCGGCATAGCCGGTGGCGATGGCCGACAGCGTTTTCATGCTGCAGGGAATGACGATCATCCCTTCGGTCAGAAAGGAACCGCTGGCGATGCACGCCGCCATCTGATGATTGTCATGACAGAAATCGGCGACCGCATACAATTCTTCCAGCGGGATATCAGTTTCCAGGGCCCAGGTCCGCTTGGCGGCTTCGGAGACCACCAGGTGCACCTCGGTGTTTGGCTGTTCTTTGAGCGCCCGCAACAGATAGCGGCTCATGATGACGCCGCTGGCGCCCGATACTCCGACGATGAATCGTTTCATGATTTTTCAGTCCTTCAGCGCTACTTTGATCCGGCGCGGCGGGATGAATGTCCCCATCCATCCCGCCGGCCGGGTTAATCCTTATAACAGCCCCACTATTTTCCACCAGGGGATCTCCACCAGCAGCATCACGATAAACACCACCGCGATTAACGGGATGCCCAGGCGGATCGTTTCCTTCTGGGTATACATGCCGTTCTCCTCGCCCTGGCCGACCAGCATGTTAAGGTGCTGGAAGGGGAAGACGTAATGAATGGCAATGGCCGTATAGACCAGCAGCGTAGTGACCAAGGGATTGATGCCCATCGGCCCGGTGAAAACCAGCAAGGCCGGAATGGCGACGCCCATCACCGCGATCACGCTTCCGAGCAGCATGTGGATGATGATAGAGACCACAGCGATAAAAGCCGCCAGGATAAAGAGATTATGCGGCACCGTGGGGGGCAGGAGGGTGGTGGCGATCCAGGTATTCATCCCGGTGACCCCGCCGACCTTGCCGATGGCCATCGCCGCCGTCAAGAACAGCAACACGTGGATCGGGACTTCGCCCCAGTTCTTGGGCGTCAACACTTCGCCGACCCAGGGCAGGCTCATCAGCATCGCGATGATCAGGGTGATCCAGCCGATATTGATGCCGTGAATCGAATCGGTCAGCCACAATAGAATTGCAATGCAAAGCCAGATGAGCGTGCGGATCTCCTTGCCGGTGAGCTTGCCCAGCGAAGCCAGCTTGGCGCGGATCTCCTCTTTATTCACCGCGACGTCGCTGGTCGGTTTGAACAGGACCAGGATCAAGATGCAGGTCAGGATGCTCGAAATCAGACTCGGAACGCCCATGTACAGGAACCAGCCCAGCCAGCTGAGCGCCTTCTGGGAGGCTTCGACCGCCAACGGATTGATCACGCTGTCGCCGGTCAGAAAGATCAGCGATACCGGCACCGAAGAGGCGAAGACGGTGAAGCCGACCTTGATCGCGTCTTCCTTGGGCATCTTGGTGCTCTGGATGACGACGGCCATCACCGACATGATGAGGAAGGCTCTGGGCCAGGGGTGGGGAATCAGGAGACTCAGGATAAAGGTAAGGACAAAAATGGAAATGATGATGCTCCGGTAGGAACTGACGAATTTCAGGATAAAGGCATAAGCGATCCGTTCCCCCAGGCCCGAGTTCTTGACGGCGCTGGCGATCAAATAAGCGCCGATCACCAGATACATGGTGGAACCGCTCCAGGAATAAAAGACCTTGTCGACCGGAGCCACTTTAAAAATGACTAATAAAGCCAGAAAGATGCCGGACACATAGCCGGATTGGGCGATTTGGAAAGCCCAAAACACCACCGTCATCAGGGTCAGGGCCAGGCACATTTTTCCGGCGGCGGCCAAGCCGTGCAACGGCAGCCAATTAATAATGACAGCCACCAGTATGCCGATGATCAGTCCTAACGTTCTTTTGTTCATACGACTTCCTCCCATTTTTAAAGATCTTGCGGCGAATCTTTTTACCAAAAAGAGGAGGTAGGACGCCTCCTCTTTTTAATTTTGGAATCTTTACCCGCCATCCGCTGCCGGGGAACGGTCTCTCCCGACCGAGCGTCCTTGCGAAACGGGCGCGCGGTGTTGTCTGAAAGCCGTTCCCCGGCCTCCGTTATTTCTTCAGGGGCGGGATCGGCGGAATCATCTGCATATTGGCGATCTTTTCATCCGTTAATTTGAATTTCGGCCAGATATCGATGGTTTCCGTGGAACGCCAGGAGAAGCTGCATTTTTCGCAGAGATAGACCTCCCACGCTTTGCCCACCGGCGAATCGACCATCTTGCGGATTTTATCGCTATCGCAACGACTGCATTTCATCTTCATCAACCTCCTATTTGTTTTGTGCCAAAAGCTTGCGGACAATCTCTTCCCATTGGGCGCTGCCGGTCGGGTTCTCCAAAAGCTCGGTCTCGCGCGGATTGGGCTCGGGCGGCACCGGGGTGGTCGCATCGATGATCAGCTTGGAATGCATGCCGGCCGGGAATGAGGAAGGATCGAGCGGCATGCCCGGACAATTCTGAATCACCGAGACATCCTTGTCCGGACGCACCCGGGTGGTCAAGGCCCACATCACCTGCTCCAGGTTGAAGGGATCGACGAATTCATCGACCACGATCACCACTTTGGAATAAGGCATGCCGTGCGGCGTCGACAGCAGCCGGAAGGCCACTCCTTTGGCGTAACCGCCATAGCGGCACTTGGTGGAGATGATCACGCCGATGCCGTGGGTATACATGGCGTTCACCGCCACCACCTCGGGCATGGACGCTTTTAACTGCTTAAACAGCGGCACGCTGGTATTCAGGGCCATCAGGTAATCGATCTCGCTCCACGGCAACCCCAAATACAGATTCTCGAAGATCGGGTTGGTGCGGTGGGTGATCCGGGTGATTTGAATCTCACATTGCAACCGGGTTCCCGAATAGGAGCCGGGGAACTCGCCGAACGGACCTTCGACCGTGCGCAAACGCGGGATAATGTGTCCTTCCAGGACCACTTCGGCGCCGGCCGGCACATACAAATGGTCGGCGGTATCCGCCTTGACGATCTCGGTGGGCACGCCATTCTGGAGCGCGCCGACGAACTCATATTCGTTCTGCTCGTAGCCGATCGGCGTGCTGGCCATGAAGGTGACCAGCGGCGAATTGCCGACGGCGATGGCAATCGGCAGCGGTTTGTTCTCCGCCTCGGCCTTCTCCAGCTGAATCGCGATATCGTGAAAAGGCAGCGCCTGAATGCCGAGCCGGTCCTTGTCCTTGACTTGCAGCCGGTAGGTGCCGACGTTCATGCGGTTGAAATCATCCGGGAATTCCGGATCGCCGGTCACGACCGAGGCCTTCGAGATGAAAAAGCCGCCGTCCTGTGAGTTAATCCGGTATAACGGCAGGATCTCGAACAGGTTGATATTCCCGGTGATGGTATTTTCCTTACAAGGGGCCTGCTCCCGGGTCAGGATCTTCGGCGGTACCGGATACTTGTCCCATCTGCGGTTTAATTCCAGAAATTGCTCCTTGACGGGCGTATCTTTGTCCATGCCGAGCATCAGAGCGTGATTGCTCCACGAGCCGTGCACGTTGGTTACGACCGAGTACTGGTAACCCTTTACCTTTTCGAAGAATACCGCCGGGCCGTTTTTAATATTGGACGCCGCCCGGCCGGCCGCGCCGATGTTCGGTTCGGGATCGACTTCTTCTTTTACCCGAACCAGTTGGCCTTCTTGCTCAAGTTTCCGCAAGAAGCTTCGCAGATCTTTGTAAATCTCCGCCATCTCATTCGCTCCCTTATTGAAAAATTGATAAAACCGAAACTCGATTGCATTTTAGCATTATCGCTTCAAAGCAGGCAATTCAGATATCGCATGGGCGGTTGCGAAATCAGAATCGTTTCGAATTTGGAATCGAATGATTTTAAAATAGAATTGCTATTATTGTTATAATAATGTAATATAATAACGCAAGTAAGTGATGAATTTTGCAAAAATTACTATTTTAAGTGCGGTTTTAGACGTATTTACGTCAAAAACCCTTCTTAAAATTTGATTTTTTTAGAAAAATTGACCAAAAAACGGAATCTGAGCCTTAATTATCAGTTTTCCGTTTTTTGTAACACACGGAGATTCCGGTGGCAGTTTTGCCGTTCGCTGGCGGGAGGCTTTCCCTGCTCTTTAACAGGCTCTATCGTTGGGGCATGATTTTCGAAAGAGAGGTGGCGCGGATGACTCTGAATCAGATCATGTATTTTTTAGCGATAGTTGAACAAAAGAGTTTCTCCCACGCGGCGGAAAAGATGTTTATTTCGCAATCGTCATTATCCAAGCAGATCAAGGCCATCGAAAATGAGCTGGGGGTTATCCTTTTTTCCCGCGATAATTACCAGATTGAACTGACGGATGCCGGGAAAGCGTTTTTGGCGTTCGCGACCCAGTTTTCCAAAGAATACTCCGACATGCTGTATGTCCTCGCTCCTTTCAGCAATATCCACAAGGCGGCCTTTACGGTCCAGGTCGGAACCATCCCGGTTTTGTGTTATTCCAGCTTGATCAATCATCTGATCAATCTGGAATCGCGTCATCAGAACATCCACATTGATTTTGTGGAACGGGAACAGACCGAACTGCTCAAGATGCTGGACCGCAACCAGATCGATTTTATCATTGTGCGGATCGATTATTTGTCGCCGGATGAATATGATTCGATCCCGCTGGCCATCGAGGAGCTCGGAGTGGTATGCTCCGCCAAGTCCCATTGGGCGTCTAAGAAAAGAGTGAACCTGCGGGATCTGGAGAACGAAGCTTTTATTCTGCTGAACAACACCTCCAGCCTGTATCAGCTGTGCATCGACGCCTGCCGCCGGGCCGGCTTCATCCCGCGCGTGAATTATACGAGCTCCCGCCATGAGGCTTTATTGGCCATGGTCAATACCGGCCTCGGCCTGACGCTCTTGCCGCAGAGCCTGCTGGATATGGAGAATAGCCAAAAGTTGCGTTTTATCCCGTTAACGGACAATGTCACCAGCACCATCGCGTTGGTCCGGAAAAAGGAGATGCGCAATAATCAAAAAAATAATCATTTTCAAAACATTGTCAAAGAATATTTTAAAGAGATCCATCTGGGCAAGCGGATGGAAGCCATGGAGGTCCTGGAATGAACCAGCTCGTTTTGGTAGATTTATTCGACCGGGAAATCGGCGGGGCGGAAAAAGCGGCGGCTCACCGCCAGGGGCTGCTGCATCGCGCTTTTTCGATATTCATTTGCCATGACGGCCAAATGTTGTTGCAGCAGCGGGCCTATGATAAATACCATTCCGGGGGGTTATGGACCAACGCCTGTTGTTCCCATCCCCGGCAGGGGGAGGAACTGGCGACGGCGGTCCGGGAACGGCTGCAGCATGAACTGAATATCGCGCCGGGGACTTGTTCGGCCACCGAGATTTTTGATTTTGTCTATTTTCAGAAATACGATGATAATTTGTTTGAATACGAATATGACCATGTTTTTCTGGCGGATTACGGCGGAGCGCTTGAAGCCAATCCCGAGGAAATCGCGGCAATCCGCTGGATCGCTTTTGACGATTTGCAAACGGAATTGCTGACCCATCCGCAGGATTACTCGGCCTGGTTTCTGATTGCCGCGCCCAAGGTCTTGCAGTTTCTGATGCGGGATGGGAGCTCCCAAGCAATTTTGGGGTAAGGCGCAAAGGCGCGGCGGAATGACGGAAAATGAAAATGGACTGATTAAGCCGGGGAAAGCCCGGTTTTTTATTTTCGGGGCAATTTATTCAGTAGTTAAACCCTCTCCGGCAGCAACCGCCGGAGTTTATTCGGTAACAAAATGAACTGAGGCGAGGCATGTCGTAAGCGCGTGCAGACCAGGCGGAACGGGTGCAATGTTTCAGGCGGCAAAATGTAGCAGGATTTTAACTTAGTATTAAAGAATAAAATCAAAACTGCAATAAATTTGTTAAAAGATTTTGCATTATTGAGAGGTATCAATTTAACTTGAATAATGCCAAATTCGGCTTATGCAACCTTAGCGCCAAGGATAATAATGGGCGCTTAGTGCTCAGTGATATAAATCTGTCCATTCAACCCGGCGTTTTATATATGATCTTGGGCGACAGCGGCTCGGGTAAGACGATGCTGGTCAATATACTGGCCGGTTTATACCCGGCTTCCGGCGGAGAAATATATATCGATAACGAAGGATATAAACCCAGGAATCCCAAAGACGCCGTCAGAGCCGGGTTGTCGTTTTTATTTCAAACGCCGCCGGCTTTTTATGATTCGATGGTTTCCGAAAATATTTTTTTGGGCAATTTTAAAACGACCGTTATCAATTGGAAGCATATCAACTTGAAAGCCCGAAAATGGCTTAACTTTGTCGGCTTGGAAATCGATCCCGCTACCAATATCAAAGATCTGGCGCAAGACGATCAAACCTTAGTCCTTCTCGCCAGGGCTTTGGCGACCCAGCCCGCGATCTTGATTATCGATGAAACCATGTCCGATCTGAACCAGGTCCATACCCGGAAATTCATCCGTTCCATCATGGATTTCCGTTCCAGCGGGGGAATTATCCTTTATTTGAGTTCCCGCCCGGATCAAATGGCGCATCTGGCCGACACCATCGGAATATTAGAGGATGAACATATAAAACATCAGTTAACCGCCAAAGATATCCAATCCGATCCCGATCTGCTGATGAATCTATATACCAGGAAAAGACGCATTTCCTATTGGCACCTTTCCGATTTAAACGACAAAGTCATAAAGGCTTTCTTTAAAAGCAGCGAACTTTTGGCCTCCGAATACGAGCTGCAGGATGTTTTGGAATTTTTGGCGGAACGCGCCTGCCAGCTCACCGAAGCATACGCTTGTTCCATCCGGTTGATCGATGGGGAAAGCGGCGATATTGTCAATACTACCAATTACGGCGACTATGAAATCCCCGGACTTAAACCGGACTTGGAAAAGGAAGTTTGGAGAAAGGGTAAATCATTGTGGTTAATGGGCAAGGAACTGGGCGATTCTTTTATGGAGCCCTATAATAGCAAAATTTCCGGTCTGGTTTGTGTTCCGATTAAAATCCGGGATCAGATTACCGGAATGATTGAATTTTTTTTCAGTGATTTTCCGGTTATTATCCCCGATATGGACGTTATCAAGGTGTTCGCCAATCAAACCGCTTTAGCCATCGAAAATACCAGGCTTTTGGGGCGTTCCGTCCTGTTGCAGGAAGCGCATCACCGGATCAAAAACAATTTACAATCGATTATCAGTCTTTTATCATTACAAATGGAAAAAGAACAATCTGAAGAAGTAGCCAAAGCGATCAGCCAAAGCGTCAGCCGGATCAAAGCAATTGCCAGTGTCCATGAAATTCTGTCGCGCGACCAGAGAGCCAGCAGTTATACCGATGTGCAGGAAATTGTCCAAAAGTTGGTGGACTGGTCGATGGGTAAAATAAACGAACGGGATATTACGATCGAGTTTTTCGGCAGGGTTCTCTTTTTACCGTATAAAAAAGCCACTTCTTTAGCGCTGGTTGTTAATGAATTGCTCACCAATTGTTTAGAGCATGCTTTTCCGGATAACCGTAAAGGACATATTCTCGTAAAGATGAAGCAAAACGGCAAAAAAATGCAGCTGGAAGTGAATGATGACGGAATCGGTTTTCAGAGTTACCGGGGAAAAACCAATATTGAGGAAGAGCATTTGGGATTATGGCTGGTTCGGCTGTTAGTTACCAAAGATCTGGCGGGGAATTTTTCGATTACATCCAATAATGGAGTGAATGTCACCATTGTATTTCCAATGAATTAAGGATCGGAAGGAGATATCTGAATGCAAAAATTAAAGGTCCTGATTGCCGAAGATGAATCGATAATCGCTGCCGGCTTGGAATCGCAGTTAAAAAAGATCGGACATTCCGTGGTGGGCCAGGCCGAAGATGGCAAGGCCGTGCTGCCCCTCGTTAAAAGGTTAAAACCGGATGTGGTACTGATGGATATCAATATGCCGACGCTGAACGGATTGCAAGTTGCGAGACAAATCAGCGCTCAGGCGCCGGTAGCAATCGTCATTCTCACCGGCTACAGCGAGGTTAAATTGATTAATGAAGCCTCGGAAATCGGGGTAGAGAATTACCTGATCAAACCGGTCGATGAAAATGATCTCAAACCGGCGCTGGAATTGGCTTATCAAAATTTTCAGCGGAAACAAAGCCTGATGAAAGAGGTGGAAACTTCAAAATTTGCGCTGGAAGAGCGAAAGCTCATTGAACACGCCAAAGGGATTTTGATGGATCACAAGGGAATTAAAGAATCCGAAGCCTTGGCGTTGTTGCAGAAGAAGAGCAGAGAGAACCGCATCAAAATGAGTGAAGTGGCAAGGAAAATCATTGCAGCCGCTAAAGATTTAGATCTATAATCGATTGACGCTGAAAACTTCCTGATGAAGAGGTTTTCAGCGGGGTTAGCCTGATTGGTTCGATTAGTCATTGACAAATGACAATGGAAGTGTTATTTTTATTTTGTAAATATAATGTATTGATTAAGTTAAATTTTGACTGGTACCCATGACCGTTACCAGCATGCAGGCTAAGGATGCCCGATTTATTCGAGGCGTCCTTTTTTGTTTTTCATCAGAAAATGTTATAAAACACTGGTCTCCTCGAGCGAATCGGCATTTACAAAAGGAGGTGGTTGACAAAAACTGTTTATTTCCGGGGATAGAGGTTTCATCAAGTTCAATTCATTTTAGGGAGGAAGAAGAATGAAACGCTGGTTGTTATTGGTTTTGAGCGCCGTATTGATTCTGGGCATGGTCGGTCTGTCCACCGTGCAGGGCGCAAAGAAAAAACAATTCCGTTTTGTGATTATCCCGAAATGCGTCCATCCGTGGTTTGATGAAGTAAACGATGGCGCAAAGGCTCAAGCGAGAATCCTTACGCAACAGACGGGCTGCAAGTTCATTATCGATTACAGAGCCCCCTCGAAATCGGATGTGATATTGCAGAATAACATCATCGAACAGGCGGCCGCGACCAGGCCGGATGGAATCGCCATCGACCTTTTGGATGCCGCAAGCAATCGAGTGCCTTTACAAGAAGCGATAAAGCATGGGATCCATGTGGTCATTTTCGATTCCGAGGCTCCGGCTGACTGGGGATTAACCAATATCGGAAACGACTTCGGCGAGCAGGCCAGAATCGCTTCCGAGCGGCTGGTAAAATTGCTCGGCGGCAAGGGCGAAGTGGCGATTATGCAAGGCGTCCCTACCGCGCCCAACCATCGGCTCCGTTATCTGGCTCATAAAGATACTTTTGCGAAGTATCCCGATATCAAGGTCGTAGCCGAAGGCATTGACAATGACTCCATTGAAACCGCCCAAAAACAAGCGGCATCGATCTTGGCGGCCCATCCGGATCTGCGGGGCTTTGTTTCGTGCGATGCTTCCGGACCGATCGGCATTGGTTTGGCTGTCAAAGAAGCGGGTAAGACCGGTAAGGTTCTCAGTGTCGGCATGGATGATTTGAATCAACTGCTGGCCTTGATTAAGGGAGGCGTGGTTGAATCATCTTCTTCGACAAAGCCGCAGATGCAGGGCGCATGGTCGGTTATGGCGCTGTGGATGCAATCCATGGGTCAACCCACCCCGAAAACAATCGATACCGGCATTCGAGTCATCACCAAGGCATCGCTTAAATAATAAATAAGACGGTGGCCGCTTTCGGTGAAGTATTTTGGATGGTCGGTCTAATCAATCCTTTCAGGTTTAACTCTCGGGCTGTCCCGGTCGTCCGGGACAACCCCGTCAATTCTGTTTAAAGAGCGTGGCATGATGATAATATTGGAAGCGTGTAATATCACAAAGTCTTTCCCCGGCGTTGTGGCGTTAAAAGATGTCGATGTGGCCGTCGAAAAGGGCAAGATCCATTGCATTATCGGAGAGAACGGCGCCGGCAAAAGCACCTTGGTCAAGATACTGACCGGTGTTTACCAGGCCGATAACGGCCAAATAAAGATCGAAGGCGAAGCGGCGCTTTATCGTAGCAAATTGTTTGAAAAGGTGGCCTACGTTCCTCAGGAATTGGACCTTTTTAAACATATGTCGGTTGCGGAAAACCTGTTCATGCCGTTTTGGAAGTCCGGCTTCAAGAAGCCGATGGTAAACCGGAAACTGCTTGAACCGGCGGCCGTTCCCTGGCTCGAAAAATTTCAGATTAATGCCGGACCGGGCGAGCTCGTTAAGAATATCTCCGTCTCCAATCAGCAATTGTTGCAGATCGCCCGGGCGACTGTCAATAAGTATTTTCAAGTCCTTATCCTCGACGAACCTACGACCAGTCTGACGCAGCGGGAGACGGCCCGTTTGTTTGAGGTCATCCGCCAATTAAAAATGGAGAATAAGGCGATCATTTTCATCTCTCACAAACTGGATGAATTGTTTGAGATCGGCGATGCGGTTACGATCCTCCGCAATGGCGAAAAGGTCGGCGAGTCGAAGGTTAAAGAGGTCGATAAACGCTGGATTATTAATAAAATGTCCGGCAGGGACATCGATGAGGAAATCGTTTTCCGCCCGGAAAACAAATCCGCTGAATCGGTGCTGGAAGTCGCAGACTTGTCCGGGCAGGGTTTTTCCAATATCAGTTTTCAGCTCCGTAAAGGAGAAATCCTGGGTTTCGCCGGTTTGGTCGGCGCGGGCCGCTCTGAAATCATGCAGACCATTTTCGGCTTTCTCCCGGCGAAAAGTGGCCGGGTTAGGCTGGAAGGAAAGCCGTGGCGCCTGGGAGACCCCCATTTTTCAATCCGGCATGGCTTGTTTTATCTTCCGGAAGAGCGGAAGCAACAAGGAATATTGCCTTTATTGAGCATCCGTCATAATATCGGCGTGTCCTTATTTGGCCGGACGGCCAAACGCTTTGTAATTTCAGCCAAAAAAGAGCAAACCTTAGTCAATGAAATCGTCCAATCCTGTGACATCAAGACTTCGTCGCTCGAAAAGCAAATCATGTATTTGAGCGGCGGCAATCAACAAAAAGCAATTATCGGGCGAGCGTTATATTGCGCGCCAAGGGCGCTTATTTTCGACGAGCCGACCAAAGGGATCGACGTAGGTACGAAGAACGAATTGTACAAAATCATGAAAGATCTCGCAACGCAGGGGATAAGCATAATCCTGATCTCGTCGGAACTCGAAGAGCTTATGAAATGTTCCAACCGAATTATTACGATCTATGAAGGCAAAAAGGTCGGAGAATTCGAGACGGAAAACGCGCAAAAATCAGCAATACTTAGTTCCATTATCGGCGAACCGTAGTATCAAGCTTAATATGGAGTGTATGTTATGAAAGAACAAAACAGTAAATCGGCCAATGTGTTCAAAGAAATTCGCAAGACACAATTCAGCGGCGTATTGCTGGCATTAATTCTCATTGTAATTATCGCGGCGGTGATTTCCCCCTATTTCCTGACCAGCTATAATCTGGAAGCGGTGATTCGCTCGCTTTCGTTCGTGAGCATGGTAGCGATAGGGCAGGCCTGCCTGCTGATCATCGGCGAACTTGATTTATCGATCGGAGCGATTGCCGGATTTTGCGGAGTCATCGGGGGCATGTTGATGGTCAATGCGGGAGTCGAGCCCTATCTCTCGTTTTTTCTCGCCCTGCTTTTGGGAACTGCCTTGGGGATCGTCAACGGCATTCTGGTGGCGGGATTAAATCTTAATTCACTGGTCGTCACGATCGGGATGACCGGGGTTTATAGCGGCATTAATCTGGTAATCTCCCAGGGGAAAGCGATTAACGGGATTCCGGAAGCCATTTATTTTCTGGGCCAAGGGGATATCTTCAAAATTCCGATGCCGTTTATCCTGATGATCATCGTGCTTTTCGTCATCCTCTTTTTGGCGAAATTCACTCCGTTCGGCCGGTATATGTATGCCATCGGGAACAGCCGGGAGGCTTCGCGGATTCTCGGAATCAGGGTGAATGCGATCAGGGTGACTACTTTTGGGATAGCCGGTCTGTTGGCGGCGCTCGCCGGAATGATCATGGTCGCCCGCCTCGGTTCGTCCCAGCCCAGTATCGGCGATTCCTGGGTGTTGAGTTCCATCGCCGCCCCGGTGATCGGAGGCGTCGCTTCGACGGGCGGGGCCGGCAGTCCGGCGGGAGCGCTCCTCGGCGCGGCGATCATCGGCATTATCGAGAACATTATCGTGCTGTTCGGCATCTCCCCCTATTGGCAGACCGTGGTCAGCGGCTCGATAGTGGTGGGAGCGATCGCCTTAGATTCCATATCGCGAATGTTCAGGGCAAAGAACAACCGTTAAGTTCTAACCGCAAAATCCTTTGTCGATTGCCAATTGGTTCGGATGAGGAGGAACGTTATGAAGATCGGACTCAATCTCTCGTTCGCCGTAAAACGTTGGCTGGAGCCGGAATATCTGGCGGCCATGGTCAGGAAAGATTTGCAGACGGAATATGTCCAGTTTACCTGGGACTTGATCGATCCCTGGTGGCCTGAGAAGGAACGGGACGCAATTGCCCGAAGCTGGAGTGAGGCCTTTGAAAAAGAGGGTTTGACCCTGACCGGCACCTTCGGCGGGATAGCCGCCTATACTTATCCGCAGTTGATGGCGCCCACTGCCGAGCAACGTAAAATAGCGGTAAACTTTTTAAAGCGGGCTATCGACATGACCGCCGCTATGGGAGCAACCAGTCTCGGCACCCCGCTCGGAGGAATGACTCACGCGGATGCTTATGATCAAAAAAGGAGAGCGGCGATTTACGGCATAGTTCTGGATCAGCTCAGGGAGCTGGCCTCTCACGCCAAGAAAATGGGACTCGAGAAGCTCGTTATTGAACCGACGCCGCTGGCAACGGAGTTCCCGAGCGATCCCGGCAGTTCCTTAAAATTAATGAAGGATTTGGAGGGTACCACCGATGTTCCGGTGCGTCTGCTGGTGGACTGGGGACACGCATTATTTAAACCGCTGCTTAAAGAACAGGCCGATATGGGAATTTGGCTCGACACCTGTCTGCCCTATATCGATTGCTTCCATCTTCAGCAAACGGATGGGTTGCTCGACCGCCACTGGGGTTTTACTCAGCAAGGGGAACTCAGTATGGAGCTGATTAGCGAAATCGCCGAGCGATATTGCCTCGGCGACCTGGTCCAGTTCGTAGAAGTGATTTATCCCTTTGAAGCGACCGATGAGTACGTGTATGAAGATATCCGGGAGACCATGCGGCTGTTGCATAATTCTTTAGGAAACGGGGGCAGGTAAGGTGGATTATCGTCAACAGGCGGATGCAATTATCGATGAATTGGCTAAGGTCTTTCAAAGGATCGATCGCTTGGAAATAGAGCGTTTGGTCGCGGAGATCATGAAAGCGAAAAAGATCATTCTGATCGGGGTCGGGAGGGAAGGCCTTTCAACCAGGGCTTTTACCATGCGTTTGATGCACCTCGGTATCCCAAGCCATTGGATTTGGGATGAAACGACGCCGGCCATCGGCGAAGGGGACTTGCTCATCGCCACCAGCGGCTGCGGCGAAATCGGCCATATCGATTATGTGGTGGAAACGGCCAAGAAACATCAGGCGCGAGTGGCGGTCGTCAGCGGGGATCCTTTTAAAAAGACCCCCAAACGGGCGGATGTGGTCCTGTTTCTGCCGGCCGCGGTATATTTGGGTACCGCCGCAGTGGTACCCTCGCTTCAACCGATGGGCAATCTTTTTGAACAGAGCTTATTGATACTGTTCGACATGATTATCATGGATTTACAGGAACGGCTGGCGATGTCCGGGGAAAAGATGGCGCAACGGCATCGCAATCTGGAGTGAAATTTGCTCCCATAACGAAGGTGAGGACCATGAAAAATAAGGAGTTAGTCATCGGCTGCGACAATGCGGCGGTAGCTCTGAAAAATGAGATCGAGAAATTTTTGGCGAAAGAAGGCTTCGTTTATACCGATCTGGGCGTCGACTCGCCCGATGATGAAACGATGTATCCGCTGATAGCCGAAAGAGTAGTCCGGGAGATAATCCGCAGCGACTATCGGAAGGAAGGCATATTAATCTGTGGCACGGGCATTGGAATGGCGATAGCGGCCAATAAATTTCCCGGTATTTATGCGGCGGTTTGCCATGACAATTATTCGGCGGAAAGGGCCCGGCTTAGTAATGACGCCAATGTCATTTGCATGGGAGCGCGGATCATCGGTCCGGAGCTGGCCAAAAAGGTTTTGGCCGAGTGGCTGAGCCTGGAATTTAAAGACGGCCGCTCCACATCGAAAGTGGCCAAAATCAAAGAAATCGAAGGGAATTCATTTCGATGACGGCGGCGCAGAAACTTTATATCGGAACCAATTTGAAGATGTACAAGAATATTGGACAGACCACCGGTTACTTGAAAAGTTTGGCCGCCGTCACCCGAGACATCGCCGAGGCGGAGCTTTGCCTGTTCGTTATCCCGTCCTTTACATCTCTATATCCGGCCGCTTTGGCCGTTAACTCAAGTCCGATCATGCTGGGCGCCCAAAACATGTTTTGGGAGGATCGCGGGCAGTTTACGGGAGAAATCTCGCCGCCGATGCTGAAAGAGATCGGCGTTACCATTGTGGAAATCGGGCACTCCGAGCGGAGACAGCATTTCGGGGAGAACGATTTTACAGTGAATAAAAAGGTGCTTGCCGGACTCGGGCACGGCCTGGTCAGTTTGGTTTGCGTGGGAGAAACCGGCCCCGAAAAACAGCTCAATATCGCCGTGGAAAGGTTGCGGCAGCAATTAAAGATCGCCTTAAACGGAGTTCGTGAAGAGCAAACGGCGCGAGTCTGGATCGCTTACGAGCCGGTTTGGGCCATCGGCGAACAAGGAGTGCCGGCTACAGCGGATTATGCCGGCTATATTCACCTCGAATTACGGAAGGTGTTATGTGAGATGTTTCCGGCGGGCGGCCAAGCTATTCCCTTGCTTTATGGCGGCAGCGTAAACGAACGAAATGCCGAGGCTTTAATAAGCCAGCCGCAGATCGACGGGCTTTTTATCGGGCGGGCGGCTTGGGACGCCGCCAATTTCAATCATATCATCCGCCAGGTTATCCCATTGTGGAAAGCCAAAAAGAATTAGAACCGCTTTCGTCCGGCCGCTGAAAAACGGACGAGGCCCGAATCGCAGCAGTTTTGGTTACATTATTGAATTCAAAAGCGTTGTGATAACCCGTCCCAGATCGGGGCGTTCACAAAGGCTCAGACAAGCAAGGGATAAAGCCGTTAAAATTGACTTCATAAAGATTTTCTTGAATCATCGGACTTTATCCCATGGCTTTTAATAAAGGAGGCGCAACGATTGAAGAAAGTCATCAACGATCCCCAAAATGTAGTGCTTGAAACCCTGGAAGGTTTCGTAGGGATGAATAAGACCCGCTTTCGGCTCATCGCCGGAGTGACCGCGGTCGTCCAAAATGAGCTGGATCCGGACAAAGTCGGACTGCTCATCGGCGGGGGCAGCGGCCATGAACCATTATATCTTGAATATATCGGGAAAGGGTTTGCCGACAGCGTATGCCAGGGAAACATTTTTGCGGCGCCCTCGCCGGATGTCATTTTAGCGGGGACCAAGGCGGTCCAGCGCGGCCAAGGCGTGTTGTACCTCTACGGCAATTATGCCGGCGACAATCTCAATTTCGATATGGCCGTGGAATTGGCCGACATGGAAGGCATTCGGGTGGAGACGGTCCGGGTGATGGATGACGTCGCTTCGGCTCCGCCGGAACGGATGGATGTCCGGCGGGGGATTGCCGGTGCCGTATTGATGATCAAGATAGCCGGAGCGGCCTGCGCCGCGGGTCTGAATTTGGATGAAGTCAAACGGCTAACCGTCAAAGCCCGGGATAATGTCCGGACCATGGGAGTGGCCTTGGCGCCGGGCACCATACCCGGCGAGGAAAAAGCGGCTTTCGAATTGCCGGCGGACGAGATCGAGATCGGCATGGGCTTGCATGGCGAGCCGGGAGTGCGGCGGGGGAAGATACAGCCCGCCGACAAATTGGTTGATCAGATGCTGGAATTGATCGTAAAGGATCTCCCCTTTCGTGCGGGCGATGAAGTATGCGTGCTGATCAAC
Source organism: Bacillota bacterium (assembly GCA_023400055.1). GTDB lineage: Bacteria > Bacillota > UBA4882 > UBA8346 > UBA8346 > Hydrogenispora. The sequence continues at coordinate 33,628 of JAEXFN010000060.1, read as the reverse complement.
GGCTTTGGTTCCACCACCCGGATGGAGCAGTTTATCGCCCTGCGCCGGGTGCTGCAACGAATGGACGAAATGGGGATCGCGGTGTATGACTCCCTGGTCGGGAACTATGCCACCTGCCAGGAGATGGCCGGATTCTCCATTACCCTGCTGCGTTTGGATGAGGAATTGAAAAAGTATTACGATTGGCCGGCCTGGTGCCCGGCATGGAATAAGAACTGAGGCTGGGAGGTCATAATGATGGGCAAGCTCAATGCGGATCAAGCGCGAGATATGATGCTTCAGGTGGCGGAGGCGGTCATCGCGGCGAAAGAAGCGCTAGGTGAGGCCGACCGGAATATCGGAGACGGCGATCACGGAGTGGGGATGGCCCATGGATTTGCAGAGGTCCAAAAGGAGCTGGACGGCAAAGAGTTCACTGATGTGTATCAAGTATTTTCCGTGACCGGGCGCACGATGATTAAGAGCATGGGTGGAGCCTCGGGGATCATCTTTGGTTTATTATTCTATGCCGGCAGCAAGGAGATGCCTCCCCAAGGAGAATTGACCGAAGCGGAATTCATGGCGATATTTGCGAAAGCATTAACCGAGATCCAGGCCAAGGGGCAGGCTCAAGTGGGAGACAAGACCGTCGTCGACGCCTTGGATCCGCTGGTGAAATCGTTGCAAAAGAGTGTAACGGAAGGCCATTCTTTCCCGGAGATGTTGGCAAAGGCCGCTGCTGCGGCGGAGGAAGGGAAGGAAGCGAGCAAAAAGTATGTCGCCAAGTTCGGCAAGGCCAGAACGCTCGGGGAAAGGGCGGTTGGCTTCCCGGATGCCGGTGCCGTTTCGCTGACGGTGATTATCAAAGCGATCAGCGAGTGGATGCGGGAAAATTTATAAATTTCGGGCGGAACAGCCTTTATGCCGGGAGTCGTTCCGGCGCAGCGCGGAGGAATGACGGAAAATGAAAAATGGACTGATTAAGCCGGGGAAAACCCGGTTTTTTATTTTTGGGTTTTTTATAAATAAATTTAACTGATTATTATGTTAGCTCGGCAAAACAATTTACGGCACGATTGTCAAGGGAACCATGCCACAAAATGATAGCAGCTGGATTGAAGTTGAAGATTTTCGAAATCGAACTCACCCCCTCGTTCCCCCTCTCTTTCTGACAAGACGGCCTGGCAAATCGCCTAAAAAGAGAGAGGGAAGTAGGGCCAATCAAAAACTACCAAAGTAGCTCGGGGGGTGAGTTTGATTTAACCTTCCGTCTGCGAGTTAAATTGATAGGCAAATAAATTTATGCGAAAATCACATAAAATTCACCATGAACTTTGTATTGGCCGGCAGGGAAGAAGTCGTGCGGTGAAGAGATTAAAGGGATTAAATGTATTTGCATTTTTGCAAATTCCTATAGCTGTATACCAGGTATGGGCCGATAATGAACCAAATGATCAATGCCATGAGTAAGGAATAATGGTCCATTGTAAGCCCTTGAAAAAATTGGTATAATGAATTTAAGTTCATTTCAAAAGAAGGTGGCCCCCTTTGGCTCACTCGGAGATAGCGGAAGAGTTATTAAAGCAATTTAATCAGTTGCCGTTGGAATTACAAAAAAAGGTCCTTGAGTTCACCCGAGCTTTAAATGCCACAGTCCCAAAGGGGAAACCGGGTAAGGATTTACTAAAGTTAGCGGGAAGCATCGATCGGGATAGTCTCAAAGCAATGGAAGAAGCGATCGATTATGATTGCGAGCGAGTGGACACCAATGGATGGTAAATATACTTTAGATACCAATATTATTATTCCGTTATTCGCTGGAGATAAAACCATTTTAACGAAACTGGCGCTGGTAAATGAAGTTTTCATTTCCAGCACAGTTTTGGGTGAGTTATATTATGGGGCTTTAAAATCAACCCGAATGATTGAGAATTTGAAGAAAATCGCTGATTTTGCCGTCAGTTGTACAACCTTGGCTTGTGACGCTGAAACAGCTGAAGAATATGGCCGGATTAAAGCGGAACTCACTCGGAAAGGGAAGTTGATTCCGGAAAACGATATTTGGATTGCTGCGGTCGCCAGGCAATACGATTTAACAATTGTTACCAAAGATGAACATTTTGGTTATGTTGAAAATTTAAAAATTTCCAATTGGCAGGACTGAACCGGGATACGCCCGGTTTTTTGCTGAACATATAAACTCTTCCTCGGGTCATTATCCATTCGTCGAGCGGGGTGACGCAGTGGGCTTTGGTAAACCGGAAATGCTGGCAATCGTGCGTCGGCAATTGGCGGTCGACATGAATTGCGGCGCTGAGGATTTTCTCAGGGAGGGCATTGTATTCTGTGAAGCCGGTTTGAATGAAGGGCGCAGAATGTTGGACCGGCAATCCCCTTATTTTGAGATTGCCACCATGGGCAAAGGGGTGGTTGTTTCCGCCGCTGCCGACATTTTGAAAAAAGTGAAACCGTTACTTGAGAATAAAGCCAGAGAAGATGTATTGGCGGCGCCATTTTTGTACGGACACTCGCTATACTATATTCCGGACAGTGACCGGATTACGAAATTGCCCTGTCCCGACGGCTTGACATTTCGGGTCGCGGAAGGGAACGAAATTCACCAATTATATGAGTTGGTGGGGTTTCCAAATGCAATTCAGTACGATAAAGCGCGTCCCCGCCCCGATGTTCTTGTTACTTATGCGATGCAAGGGAGCCAAATCGTGGGGATGGCCGGAGCTTCCGCCGACAGCCAAACCATGTGGCAGATTGGAATCGACGTATTTCCGCAATATCGGAACAAAGGGCTTGCGGCATGCCTGGTTAGCAACCTGGCGGTGATGATCATGGAGCGCGGAATTGTGCCATATTACGGAACGGCATCATCGAATATTCCGTCCCAATCGGTGGCTCACCGCAGCGGATTTGCTCCGGCCTGGATGTGTTCCTATAAAAATATATTGGATGGAAACTCACCGTATCAAGATAGTGTCCAAATTGAACTGAAATAAAGCGGAGAAGTGCGAGGGTCATAGAAGCCGCTCCAAACTGATTTTTTTATATACTCCCCTGAGCAAAACTGAAAGAATTCGTCGGGCTCTTATAGAGAGAATACTGAGATGATTGACTCATAGCCTGGAGCAAGAAGAAGTGTATCATTTTGGGCACAAAATTAAGCCAGGAGCGATTCGAGTGCTCGACATCAATCGAATTAAAGAAGCCGCGACCAAAATGGCGGCTGATTATCCCATAAAAAAAGTGATGTTATAAGGTGATCGACATTTATAAACAGTAGAGATGCGTAGATTCTTCAAAAGATCATATCGGAAATAGAAGTTATTGTTGAGTTGAAAGGAAGTTTTTCGGGTTAACCAAATATCAGGGATTCAAAAGGCTGCCTCAAATTGGTTTGGGGCAGCTTTTTTCGAGACCCGTTCAGCTCCCTCAGCGCTTGGATCAGCTTCCCCGCGGCTTATTCCTCTTTCCCCAAGCCTCGGTCTTGCTTCCTCAAACCTCATAGAAGGAAGGACGGTTCTTGTGTAAACAGGGACGGTCTTCGGGGAAGCAGTTACGGTCTTTGTAGATGCAGTTACGGTGCTTGAGAATGTTTCCCCAAGGCTTGGGGAAGTAGGGATGGTCTTTGAGGATGCAGGGATGGTCGCGTCCTATGAAAGGACCATGACGTACCTTACAAGGACGAAGACCATCCCTAACAAGGATCATAGCGTACCTAACACGGACGCGTCCGTCCTTCGAGGGGCGAGGACCGTCCCTAACACGGACATGTCTCATCCCTAAAGGGATGACGACCGTCCCTGAAGGACCAAAGACCATACCTGACATGAGAACAATGAGCCCTGGATAAACGGGGAGCGGGGCAACCGAATGGCAAGGATGGGAGGGAGTTATAGCAGTTGTTGCGGCTTGCGGATTTTCCCGGAAAGGTGAACCGGGGTCGAGCGGTGGTTGATTGGGGCATGTTTGTTTATAGTTTCCGCTTATGGTAAAATATTATTGTTTTTTAAATCGCTGAGTCATATTCGCTTGAGGTGATACAAAGATAATGACCATCTCAATCCGTTGGGAAGAACCGGACGATTTCAGAGCGGTCGAAGATTTGACCCGCGAGGCTTTCTGGGATGTATACCGGCCGGGTTGCTGCGAGCATTTAATCGTCCACAAGCTCCGTAAGGCACCCGCCTTTGTAAAAGAACTGGGCTATGTTGCCTGCGATAATGGCAAGATCGTCGGAAACATCATGTACTCGCGGGCGAAAGTAATCGACGACCGGGATCAGGAACACGCGGTTTTATGCATGGGGCCGTTGAGCGTGTTGCCGTCCCATCAAGGAAGCGGCATCGGATCTCTGCTAATGAACCACTCGATCGCCAGGGCCCGGGAATTGGGATTCAAGGCGGTCGTCATTTTCGGCAATCCCCGCTATTATCAACGCTTCGGCTTTAAAAACGCCGCGGAATACGGGATTCAAACCGCGGCGGGCGAAAATCTGGCCGCTTTCATGGCCTTGGAATTGGGGGCCGGGGCTTTGAACGGAATCAGCGGCAAGTTTCACGAAGACAAGGTTTTCGAGATCGATGACGCGGAGCTTGCGAGCTTCGAAAAAGGATTTCCTTTTAAGGAAAAACATATTACTGATACGCAATTGCCGTAGCAGGGTTTTGTTCCGGCCCGTAACGAGTGAGTTCCAGCTCCGAAGATGCCGAGTTTCATTTTGAGCGCAACCCCTTTTTGAGAATACTTAGTTCTCAAAAAGGGTTTTTTGATGAAAGGGCAGGGAATGGCGGAAGCTTAATGGCGGATATCGTTTTTAAAGAAATCAAACAGGCTGGTTTCGAGCAGAAAAGGATTGCTGCGGTACTGTTTGGGGGTAATTTTGAAGGTCCTTTTAAACAGCCGGATAAAGTAACTGGCCTCTAGGCCGACCCGCTCGGAGATCTCGTGAATCTGCAGCTCGGGGTGTTCGTGCAGTTGGTTGAGGGCTTGTTGCATCCGGATCCGCTCCAGGTATTGATGGGGCGAAATGCCGTAACGTTTGCGGAACAGCCTGCCGATATGCTGGGGAGAATACCCGATCAAGCGCGCGATCTCCGCCAGGGCCAGCGGCTCATCGTAACGTCCGTTGATAATCCGGGCGATCTCTTTGATCGGATCTTTGCATCCGGCGGCGTCCGGCGTCTCGGCATCGAGAATCAGCTGGTTCTCGGAAAGATATAAAAGAAACGCATAGAGCTTCGCCGAAGAGGCGATCGCCGCATGCAGATCGCTGTTATCGCTGCTATACCACAACTCCTCAAACTGCCGCCACATTTCGGAGAACCTTTTTAAAACAAACGATTGATTGCAGCGGATCCCCAGCCGCTGCAGCAACGCTTCGGCCAGTGGTCCCATAAAGCAAACGTAGCCCAGTTCCCACGGCCCCTCGACCGGAAAGTATTCGTGGGCCACCCCCTGCGGAACCACCAAAACCGATCCCGGCGACAATTGACAGTCCTGATAATCAAAAATGCGAAATATGCCCTTGCCCCGGCGGGTCATAAAAACCTGGTGGGCCGGGAATCCCTCCGGCCGGGTCAGAAAGACTTGGTCATGACATCCGATACAGTACAGATACAGCGGCAATGAATTACCGCCGTCTTCGGCCTTGATTAATCTGCAGGAAAGCATGGCATTCGCCTCCGGATGTTAAAATTCTATGATGGTTAGGTTGCTTTTATCCTACGGATTATATTGGAAAACAAGTTATAATAGAAACAATATCACGAAGATATTTAAATCGGTTTCAAAAACATCAGCGCCGATAGCGGTTTTCGATCCATCGCGGCTTTGCATCCCGAGGAGATTTTTTGCAACGATTCGGGAAGAATTGAATTATCGGAATGATTAACATATATTGCCAAGCCCGTTTAATATCCAACGGTTTTTAACCTTTCGGTCCATGGCTGGCTTTTGGCGGCAGCCGTTTGGGAAAAAGCCGTTGCCCAACCTCTGTTTCTCCCGGCGCCGGGCGGACGGAACATAGCCAAACCGGAAAAAATGCTAAAGGAGTGGTTGATGAAGATGAAGCGGTTGCTACGCATCGCCTCTGTCGTCTCGATGCTGCTATTGATCGGCAGCATGACCTGTTTTAGCGCGTCCGTCCCGGAGCCGGCCTACCCCAAAGTCGCCGGGAACGTCACCCTCACCTGGTGGTCCTGGACATCGAACGCCGAGAAGATAGCCGCCGAGTTTACCAAGGTTTATCCCAACATTAAAATCGTCCATCCGCTGATCGGCAGCGGCATGAACGAGTATACCAAATTGCAGACCGTGCTGCAGGCCGGTTCGGGCGCTCCCGATGTGGTGCAGATCGAATTTCAGTACCTGCCTCAGTTTATCGACACCGGAGGGCTGCTCGATATCTCCAAGTACGCCAAGAGATACAAACCGTATTTTTTGGATTGGACCTGGGCGCAATGCAGCCGCGGCAGCAAGCTGTACGCCATCCCCGAAGACATCGGTCCGCTCGGTTTCTTATACCGGCCCGATGTGTTTCGCCAGGCCGGACTGACGGTTCCCAAGACCTATCAGGATCTGGCCGCCGACGCCGCCAAGTTTCATCAGGCCAATCCGCAGAAATATTACACCTTCTTCCCGCTCAACGATCCGGGCTACACCACCGGACTGTTCTGGCAGGCCGGAGCCAGACCGTTTCAATACGTCTCCGGCGGCTGGAAGGTCAATATCAACGACGCCGCGGCCAAGAAGGTCCTCAATTTCTGGGGCGATTTGGTCAAGAAGGGCTATGTCAAAGCCACCAACGACTGGACGCCGCAATGGCAAAGCGAGATCGGCAGCGGGCTTTACGGCTGCATGATCGGCGCCGCCTGGTCGCCCAGCTATGAGTTGCAGCCGTATGTCCGGCCGGAGACCGCCAACTGGAATGCCGCCGATATCCCGCAATGGACCGCCGGCGCTTTCAAAAACGGCAACTGGGGCGGCTCTACCAATGCCGTGACCACCCAGTGCAAAAATTCCGCCGCCGCGGTGCTCTTCGCCGCCTGGCTGAATACCAGCCGGACCGGGATCGATAAGGCGCTCCAGATGGAGTCGCAAGGCGGCCGCGGGCTCTTTTCCGCCAACAAATATGCGCCCGAGAACCCGTTGTTTTCCGCCCCCAGCCCGGCCTTGGCCAATCAGGTCGCCAGTGCCGTTTGGACCAAAGCGGCCAATGCCGTCAATGTGAGTTTTCAATGGAGCCCCTGGACCGATTACGTTTACAAACAATTGAACACGGAGCTCACCAAGGCGAGCCAGAATGAGCAAACCTGGGCCCAGGCCCTCGATCGCGTCCAGGCCAACACCGTAGGTTTTGCCAAATCCATGGGCTACAAGATTGTCAGTAACCCCGGCGAATCCGGCGTCATTATCGCGTCCCGCTGAAAAGCCGGCTGCCGGAAAGGAAGCGGCTGCGCCCGAAGGCTGACGCGAATAGCAATAGAGCAAGTTGCCATGAACGCTGGGCAGCAGTGAACGATTAAAGCATAAAGACGTGGTGCCTGGGTTTAGGCACCGCGTCTTTAATCGAAGCCAGGCGATAAAGCTTTTCAAATTTAAAGACCGACTTATCAAAGGATTTAAACCGGCTTTATCGCTTGCTTTGGTGATCACCCTGACCTTCGGACAGGGCTCATCGTAACGCGTAGTTCCGAAGCGAAGGAGGAGGATGAATGCGACTCCATCTGGAACGAGTGAACCGAAACGTACATTATCTGTTTCTGGCCCCTTATTTGATCCTGTTCTTGTTGTTTCTGGTTTTTCCCTTCATCTATTCGTTGTTCCTCAGCCTTTTTGTACAGCACGGCGGGCAAAGCGCTTTCGTAGGGCTGCAGAATTACGGGCAGGCTTTGAGCGACGCCAATTTCTGGTCCGGGGTCCTCCGGGTCTTCTACTATGGCGTGGTTCAGGTCACCATCATGCTGCTGCTGGCGCTGGGGCTGGCGTTGCTGCTCGATAGTTCCTATGTGAAAAGCAAGACCTTCTTCCGTTTGGTCTATTTTCTGCCCTATGCGGTTCCCGGCGTGATTGCGGCGATCATGTGGGGTTTCCTGTATTCGCCGGCGCTCAACCCGCTGCTCAACGTCTTCCAAGCGTTTAGCGGCGGAAAGCCGCTGGATTTCTTGAACACCAAGAATGTCCTTTACGGCATCATGAACATTGCCACCTGGGAATGGGCGGGCTATAACATGACGATTTATTTTGCCAACCTGACCTCGATTCCGCTGGAATTGTACGACGCCGCCAAGATCGACGGCTGCAGCGAGTGGCAGATCGCGACCCATGTCAAGGTACCGCTGATCCGCTCGACGATCATCCTGACGATCGTGCTGTCGATCATCGGATCGTTGCAGCTCTTTAACGAGCCGTTTGTGCTGAACGCCTTGACGGGTATTTCGCCGGCGTTTACTCCGAATATGGATATCTACAATATGGCTTTCTCTTACGGCAATCTGACCTACTCGGCGGCGTTGTCGATTATTCTCACGGTCATAACCTTCGCTGCTTCCATGCTGTTTATCTACTTGACCGCGGAGAAAGAAACGACGGACCAAACCCCGGCTGCCGGGAAACCGGGCCGCAGCCGCCGCGCCGGGCGGGCCGAAAGGAGTGAAGTCGCGTGAGCCGTTTGAATACAACGTCGGAACTGCAGCGCCAAAAGCATCATGACCGGCCCGGCACGGGCATCAAGACGACCCTCGCGATGCTGCTGCTGATATTGATCGCGGTTTATTTCCTGATTCCGCTTTACTGGCTGATGATCGCCGCCACCAAAAGCACCAATCAGTTGTTCAATACGCCCATGCTGGCGCTTCCGGAACATTGGAGCCTGGTTGACAATTTCGAATGGCTCAATTCGTACCAGGACGGAATCTTCTGGCGCTGGGGGCTCAACTCGATTATTTACGCGTTGACCACCGCCTTCCTGAGCACTTTTATCTGCGCCATGGGCGGCTACGCCCTGACCAAATACCGTTTCCGGATGAGCCGGATCATCCTGCTGATTACCATCGGCGCCATGATGATTCCGCAGGCCGCGACGACCATCCCGGTGTTTTTGATGGTCAAATCGCTGGGCTTCATCAATACCTACGTCGGGGTGATCCTGCCGATGCTGGCCAATCCCTTCGGCATCTATTTCATGAGCGTCTATATCCGGGAAGCGATGCCCGGCGAGCTCATTGACGCGGGCCGGGTGGACGGCGCCGGCGATCTGGCGATCTTCTACCAGATTGCGGTGGGGATCATCAAGCCGGGCTTGGTGACGCTGTTTCTGATCGTATTCATCGGCACCTGGAACAACTTCTTCCTGCCGCTGGTTTTGCTCAACAAGACCAACCTGTACCCGTTGACGGTCGGCCTGCATATCTGGACCGCCAACTTAAATACCGCCGGAGCGGGCAAGCCGTTGTATCCGTTGATCATGCTCGGGTCGTTCGTTTCCATCGTTCCGATGCTGGTCATCTTCCCGTTCTTGCGGAAATACATTACCTCCGGCATTGCCTTGGGGAGCATCAAGACCTGACTTAAAGAATCGGCGCCATGCAAGTCTTGGCGTGCCTGGCGATGAAACATGGGAAAAGGAGATGTCAACATGGAAAAAGTGATCCATGCGGAGAAACTCCGTTTGGGAGTGTGCTACTATCCGGAACACTGGCCGGAGGAGATGTGGGCGGACGACCTGCGGCGGATGAAGGAGTACGGCATCGAGGTGGTACGGATCGCCGAGTTTGCCTGGAACAAGTTCGAACCGGCGGAAGGGGAGTACAGCTACGACTTCTTTGACCGGTTTCTGGCCGTCGCCCATCAGGCCGGAATCAAGGCCATCTTTTGCACCCCCACGGCGACGCCTCCCGCCTGGCTGACCCAAAAATATCCGGAGGTGCTGAACGCCAGGAAGGACGGCACCTTGCTGCGGCACGGCATGCGCCGGCATTACAATTACAATTCGCCGGTTTACCAAGAGCGAGTGTTGGCTCTGGTCGAAAAGCTCGCGGCGCACTATGGTCCGAACCCGGCGATCAGCGGCTGGCAGATCGATAACGAGCTCAACTGCGAGATCGATAATTTCTATTCCGAAGCCGATCACTCGGCCTTCCGCGCCTATTTAAAAGCGCAGTTCGGCACCATCGCGGCCCTGAACGAGGCGATGGGCACGGTTTTCTGGAACCAGACCTATACATCGTGGGACGAGATCGGCCTGGCTCGGCCGACGATTCACGAGGACGGAAACAACCCGCATCTGGCGCTGATGGAGAAGCGCTTCTTCTCCCACAGTGCTATCGCCTTCTGCAAAATGCAGGCCGATGTCATCCGCCGCTACGCGCCGGAAGGCCAGTTTATCACCACCAATGGGCTCTTCGGCCACCTGGACTCCCACGAACTGACCGATACCGCGCTGGACTTCATCACTTATGACAGTTATCCCAATTTCGCCTTCGACTGCGACACCGCTCCCCGGGCGTTCGGCGGCCTCAAGGATCGCTCCTGGTCGTACAATCTGGCCAGGGTGCGTTCGATTTCGCCCAATTTCGGAATTATGGAGCAGCAGTCGGGCGCCGGAGGCTGGGATATCCGGATGCGCCAGCCGATGCCCCGGCCGGGACAGATGCGGCTCTGGACCTACCAGTCGCTGGCCCACGGCGCCGATTTCATCAGTTACTTCCGCTGGCGGACCTGCTGGGTGGGGACGGAGATCTATTGGCACGGCCTCAATGATTATTCGAACCTTCCCAACCGGCGCCTGGCGGAGCTGACGACCATCCGCGACGAATTCCTGAAGCTGGACTGCATAGCGGGCTCGCGCTATAAGGCCGGGATAGCCTTCCTCAAGGACTATGATAACGAATGGGACGGCGAGCAGGACCAGTGGCACGGACCGCTTGACAAATTGAGCGCTCAGGGCTGGTTCAGCGCCGCGCAGCGGAGCCATGTCCCGCTGGATTACGTTTATTTGACCGCGAGCCGCCCGACGACGGTCCGGGATTTACAGAAATACCGGCTGCTGATCTATCCTCATGCCACGATCCTCACCCAACCAAGCGCGGCTTTGCTTCAATCCTATGTGGAACAGGGCGGTTGTCTGATCATGGGAGCGCGGACCGGTTACAAGGACGAATACGGCCGCTGCCCGATGCGGGCCATGCCGGGATTCGCCGCGCCGCTCTGCGGCGTGACCGTCAGTGATTATACCAATCTCAGCCCCGCCGAAGAACCGGAGTATGCCGTATGGGACGGCGCCATCATCGAGGCGCCGCTGTTTAACGACATTCTCGAAGCGGAGGAGGGTGCCGAGGTGCTGGCCAGATTCAAAGGCAGCTACTATGATGGCGCACCGGCGTTGGTCCGCAAGCGGCGCGGCAGCGGTGCGGCCTATTATTACGGGGCCGGATTCAGCGCGCCGGTCGCCGCGACCTTCCTCCGAAAACTGGGATTCGCCGAGCCTCACCGCGATATTATCGACTTGCCCGAGGAAGCCGAACTGGCCATCCGTTCCAAAGACGGGACCGACTACATGTTTGTGCTCAATTATCAGCCCAAAACGATCAAAATGACCGTGAAGGTTCCCGCCGTGGATTTATTGACGGGCAAGAAACTATCCGGCGCGGCAGAACTCGGCGGCTACGGTGTAGCCATATTAAAGGTTTAGTTTTCCGAGCGGGCGTCCGCAAGCCAATTATCTTTAATATTGGACGGGTTCGGATCGTTCCCGCGCTGCCCGGAGTAAATCAGAATTCTTAATTTCTACCTTTCTTGAGAATAGGCCTTATTCTCAGAAAGGTTTTTATTTATCAAAACCAGGTATCAGGTTCAACGGAATAAAATGATGATAATTTTACATATTTATGCAGGAATGGGAAATGAGACGCCGAATTTAATCAGGATAACCAGCGTGATTTGGATCTCAACCAACGGTGCACCGTCTCGGACGGAAGGACGAACCGAGTTTGAAATGGTGATGGGAATGGCGATTGTCAAGTTTTATCGAATCCATCGCAGTATCCGGGAAGAATTGGGCGAGGAAATGGCGCGGCAACTGTTTCCCGAGTATACGGCGCTTCCGGAGCAGATGCCTCTTCCCGAGCAGGCGCGACTGAGCAAGTTGATCATGGATCGAATGGACCGGTTGCTGGATCGGGATACGATTGCCAGGGTGAGGCGGAAACATTGCTGCAATCCGTCGCGGCAACAGATTGAGGAGATTCATGCGTTAAAAGAGCAATGCGGCGATCTCGACGAGTTCTGCGCGGAGTATTCCAAGTTCTTCGCGCCGGGGCATGTCGAGCGGGAGGGCGATCTGCTCACGCTCTCCTTCGGCTGGGGCAAATGCGTCTGCGGCATGTTTCGCAACTTGGAAAGCTACGAGCGGATGTCGAAAACCTGGTGCGAATGTTGCAACGGCTACGTGATCAAAGTCTTCCGGATGATTTTCGGCCAAAAAGTCGTCTCCCGCATCGAAGAAGCCGTGATCTGCGGCGACCGGGATTGTGTCTTTAAGGTGCGGATTTAGTTGGGTCCGCCGGTTTGCGAGAAGTTGTTAGCGAACCCGCCGAATAAACGCAAAGGGTGGAGTGGTTTTTTGGATATTCAACGGGATGATTTAACCGGAGCGGAAGTAGTCGCCTTCATCGGCGAACATCTTCGGAGCATGGCGCTTCAGTCTCCGCCGGAAAGCATGCATGCCTTAAATCTTGCCGAATTGCGAAAGCCGGAGATTACCTTCTGGAGCGCCTGGGAACGAGGCGAATTGCTGGGTTGCGGGGCGCTTAAAGAATTGGACGCCAGCCACGGCGAGATCAAATCCATGCGGACCGCTTCGGCCCATCGCGGCAAAGGCGTTGCCAAACGGATCCTGCAGCACATCATCGCGGAGGCCGAGCGCCGCGGCTATCGGCGGCTGAGTTTGGAAACCGGCGCGATGGCAGCTTTCGAACCGGCCCGGAGGCTGTATGCCGGTTTCGGGTTTCAGTACTGCCAGCCGTTTGCGGATTATATCCCCGATCCCAACAGCGTGTTTATGACCAAGGAATTATTCAGCGATTTACGTTAAAATTTTTTCAACCCAATTGTGATTTTCATCACAATCTGCTATACTGAAAGAAACAATTTGTCATGGGTGACGTTTCCGGTCATCGTGATGAATTCAGCGGTGGATGATTGGGTTCCGAAACCGAAGAGCTTTCTGAGGCGGGGAACATTCGATCAGGCGCGTGAATGCCGCAGAGGATCGGCCCGATAGCCGGCTCCCGTATTCATGACCCTTTTTGAGAATGTTCCGTTCTCGAAAAGGGTTTTTTGTTTTTAGCCGATGTCCAGCAGACAAATGCAACCGGATCATTATCATTGGTTATTCCGGTTAACGACTATGATCTAACACCCAACGACCACCCACCACCCACCACGAATATTTTTTAAGGAGGCTGACGCCGGATGAATTTCTTGGAGAAGTACCGCGAGGATTTCGCGGAGTATGACGCCATGGAGCGGGATTTTATCGATGAGGAGCGGATCTGGGAGCAGTTGCGCAAATGGGAGAACCCCGGGCCCGCCGCCGTGCGGCGGGTGCTCGACAAGGCGGCGCGCCGGGAACGGCTGGAGCCGGAGGAGATGGCCGTGCTGATTCAGAATCAGGATCCCGATTCCCTCGCCGAAATGTTCGAGCTGGCCAACCGGCTGAAGCGGGAAGTCTACGGCGACCGGATCGTCTTCTTCGCGCCGTTGTACATTAGCAACCGCTGTGCCAACAACTGTCTCTACTGCGGCTTCCGCAACTCCAATCACGCGATTCGCCGCCACACGCTGAGCCCGGAGGATATCGTCCGCGAAGTGAAGATCATGACCAACGAAGGGCAGAAGCGGACCGTGCTGGTTTACGGCGAATCGCCCGAGACGGGGATCGACTTCATCTGTGAGAGCGTGCGCCAGGTTTACGGAGTCAAGCTGAAGCACGGCGAGATCCGGCGCGCCAATATCAACTGTGCACCGCTGACCCGGGACGAATTGCGCCAGTTGAAGGAGTGCGGCATCGGCACGTTCCAGGTCTTCCAGGAGACCTACCACCGTCCGACCTATCAGCGGCTGCATCCGGCCGGAACCATCAAGAGCCATTTCCGCTGGCGCCTGTACGCCCAGGACCGGGCGCTCGACGCCGGGGTGGACGACGTGGGAATCGGGGCGCTTTTCGGACTCTATGATTGGCGCTTCGAAGCCATGGGCCTGCTCTACCATACCATTCATCTGGAAGAGAAGTATAACGGCGTGGGGCCGCACACCATCTCCTTCCCCCGGATCGAGCCGGCCTTCGAGACCCCGTACGCCCAGCATCCCGAATACGCGGTGAGCGACGCCGATTTCAAGAAACTTGTGGCCATTCTGCGGCTGAGCGTTCCCTACACCGGCCTGATCCTGACCGCCCGCGAAAAGCCGGAGGTCCGCCGCGAAGTGATCCCGTTCGGCGTTTCGCAAATCGATGCCGGTTCGCGGATCGGCGTGGGCGGCTACCAGGAGTCATTGGCCAACCAGTTGCCCGATAAGGAACAGTTCCAACTGGGCGACACCCGCTCGCTCGACGAAGTGATCCGCGAGACCTGCGTCAAGAGCATTCCGTCGCTCTGCACCGCCTGTTACCGGAAGGGCCGGACCGGCGAGCATTTCATGGGGGTCGCCAAGTCCAGCTTCGTGCATAATTTCTGTATCCCCAACGCCATCCTGACCTTCAAGGAGTACTTGCTGGATTATGCCAGCCCCGCGACGCGCGCGGCCGGCGAGCCGGTGATCCAGAAATATGTGGCACAGCTTGAAGATGAAGCGACCAAAGAGTTCGTGGCCGATGCGCTGCTGCGCTACGAGGCGGGCGAGCGGGATATCTATCTTTAAACGGCACCGGAGGAGAAGGGCATGGCATACCGGATCGAACATGATTTATTGGGAGAAAGAGAAGTACCGGCCGACGCCTATTACGGGATCCACACCCTGCGGGCGGCGGAAAACTTCGGCCTGGCGGGCCGGCCGCTCCATTCCCAGCTGATCGGGGCTCTGGCGGCGGTGAAGAAGGCGGCCGCCCTAGCCAACCGGGAGGCTGGCCTGCTCGAACCGCGGCTGGCCGAGGCCATCGCCGCGGCCTGCGACGAAGTCATGGCCGGGCAGTGGCGGGAGCAGTTCATCGTCGACGCGTTGCAGGGCGGGGCGGGTACCTCGGCCAATCTGAACCTGGACGAAGTGCTGGCCAACCGGGCCTTGGAACTGCTCGGCGCGGCCAAGGGGGATTACGGGCTGATCCATCCGCTGAACCACGTCAACCTGAGCCAGTCGACCAACGATGTCTTTCCCACGGCGGTGCGCATCGCCGTCCTGCAACGGTTGAAGCCGCTCAGCGAAGCCCTGGCCGACCTCCAGGCCGCGTTGCAGCGGAAGGAGGAGGAGTTCGCCGGGGTGATCAAGATGGGCCGCACCGAATTGCAGGACGCCCTCCCGGTGATGCTGGGCCAGGAGTTCGGCGCCTACGCCCAGGCCATCGCCAGGGATCGCTGGCGCATCTATAAGGCCGAGGAACGGCTGCGCCAGGTGAATCTGGGCGGCACCGCCGTCGGCACCGGCCTCAACGCCGAGCGGCGCTATATCTACGCGGTCATCGAGAAGCTGCGCGAAGTGACCGGATTGGGGCTGGCCCGGGCCGAACAGATGATGGATCCGACCCAGAACAACGATGTCTTCGCCGAGGTCTCCGGGATGCTGAAGGCGGCCGCGGTCAACCTGGCCAAGATCGCGAATGATCTGCGGCTCCTGGCCTCGGGCCCCGCCGCCGGCCTGGCCGAGATCAACCTGCCGGAGCTCCAGGCCGGCTCTTCGATCATGCCGGGCAAGATCAATCCGGTGATCCCCGAGGCGGTCCGCCAGGCGGCCTATCAGGTGATGGCCAACGACCTGGCGATCACGCTGGGCGCTCAGGCCGGGGAATTGGAGCTCAACGCCACCCTGCCGCTGATCGCCGACAACCTACTCACCTCGGTGGATCTATTGCACCGGGCGGCGCAAGTCTTCCGGGAACGCTGCATCGCGGGGATCACCGCCAACCCGGAGCGTTGCCGGGCGCTGCTGGAAGCGGGCTTCGGCTATGCCACGGCGCTGGTCCCGTACCTCGGTTACGAGCGGGCCACCGAATTGGTGCGCCGAGCCCGGCGGGAGGGCCGGACCATCCGCCAGGCGGCCCAGGAAGCGGGCTGGCTGACCCCGGAGCAGTTAGAGCGGATCCTCGATCCTTATCAGTTGACCCGGCCGGGGATCGCGGGGAAGAACGGAAATAAATAATTGAGAACCGGGAGTTACCCGGAGTGGAATGCTAAGAGCACTGCCGGTTTTCTTGAATGCGAAAGATTCTGAGGGCGATGCGCGCTTTCGTTATGGAGGTTTCCCATGGACAATCTGAACCAAACCCCGAATTCGGTCCGGCTGCAGATCGCCATCTTCGGACGGCGCAACGCCGGCAAGTCCAGTCTAATCAACGCCCTGACCGGCCAGCCGGTGGCGCTGGTCTCCGATGTCCCCGGGACCACCACCGATCCGGTCTTCAAAGCTATGGAGCTCTTGCCGCTGGGCCCGGTGACGATCATCGACACCGCCGGGCTGGACGATGCGGGGGAACTGGGCGAGTTGCGCAAGGAGCGGACCTACCAGATCCTGAACCGGACCGATTTGGCGGTGTTAGTGATCGACGGGACGGTCGGACCGGCCGGCTTCGAGGAGGAGCTGCTTCAGGCCATTCGGGCTAAGAATCTGCCGGTGGTCGGGGTGATTAATAAGCGGGACCTGACTGCCTATACTCGGGAAGAACGGCGGGAATGGGAGCGCCGGCTCCAGTTGGAATTGGTGGAGGTCGCGGCGGCCGACGGCGCCGGGATCCGCGATCTGAAGACCGCCTTGATCCGTTTCGCGCCCGCCGATGACGCAGAGCTGTTCCTGACCGGCGATCTGGTCGGCCCGGGCGAATTGGCGGTGCTGGTGGTCCCGATCGACAAGGCCGCGCCCAAGGGCCGGTTGATCCTGCCGCAGCAGCAGGTGATCCGCGATTTGCTGGAACATGACGCCATCGCCGTGGTGGCTAAGGAGCATGAGCTCCGGGCGACACTGGAGTCGTTGAGCCGTCCGCCGGCACTGGTGATCACCGATTCTCAGGTTTTCCTGAAAGTAGCGGCGGATACGCCGTCGGGGATCCCTCTGACTTCTTTCTCGATTTTGTTTGCCCGCTATAAAGGGAACCTGCGCGAACTGGCGCAGGGGGCCATGGCTATCGCCGGGCTGCGGCCGGGCGACCGAGTGCTGATCGCCGAGGGCTGCACCCATCACCGCCAGTCCGACGACATCGGCACGGTCAAGATCCCGCGCTGGCTGCGGCAGCTGGTCGGCGGCGAGCTGGAGTTCGAATGGGCCAGCGGGCTCAGCCTACCGGGGGATTTGGGTCGTTACCGGCTGATCGTTCATTGCGGCGCCTGTATGCTCAACCGGAAGGAAATGCTTTACCGGCTCTCGCTGGCCCGGGAACAGGGCGTGCCGATGGTTAATTACGGAGTACTGATCGCTTATGTCCAGGGGATTCTGCCGCGGGTGCTGGAGCCTTTCCCGGAGGTCCGGGATTTGCTGGAGACCGAGGGAATCGCCTAATTAATCCGGTATGAATCTCTGGAGGAGTGGGAGGAACGCATTTTTCATGATATCATGAAATGGAAACAACCCGGCGGGTCGGGTTATCGGTTGGCAGAATCTATTCTTCAGGAGGATATCATGAGCGACGATAAGCGGTTGGGCGTAATTGCCATCATCATTGAGAATCCCCACGATTCCCAGGCCAAGGTGAACAGTTTCATCAGCGAGGCCTCGGCGATCGTGGTGGGACGGATGGGGATTCCGTACCGGGAGAAGAATGTGGGGGTTTTGGCGTTGATCGTGGACGGCACCGAGAACGAGATCAACGCCCTCACCGGCAGGCTCGGCAATATCGCCGGAGTCAGCGCCAAGGCCACCCTCACCAAGAAACTGTGATTGAGGTGTGCCACGATGGAAGCGTTCCATGAACAGCATGAGCGATGGGAGCAAGGCGATTCGGCCAGCCTGATGGCGGACGGCGCCGCGTTTCTGGCGGATCGCGCGGCAATTCTGCAGGCGATCGCCGCTCCCGGGGGAGAGGACGCGCAGCAATTGCGGCTGAGCGCCAACCGGTTGCGCCATCGCACGGTGGGCGACGCGATTCATTTGCGCGGTTTGATCGAGTTTTCAAACCATTGCCGGAATAACTGTTATTATTGCGGCCTGCGTCGCGATAACCGGGACTTGGCGCGCTACCGGATGACTCCGGCCGCGATCGTCGCCGCCGCCGCGCGTGGGGCCGAGCTGGGCTACCGCACGGTGGTACTGCAGTCCGGGGAGGACCCGGCCTTCACCGGCCCGATGCTGGCCGAGGTGGTCCGGGCCATCAAGGACTTGGGGCTGGTGGTCACCCTGAGCGTCGGCGAGCGGGAGCCCTGGGAATATGAGCTGTGGCGGAAGGCCGGCGCGGAGCGCTATCTGATGCGCCACGAGACCGCCGACGCCAAGCTGTACGGACGGCTGCATCCCGGTCAGTCCCTGGCCAAACGGATCGCCCTGCTGAAGGTTTTGAAGCAACTCGATTATCAGGTGGGCACCGGTTTCATGGTCGGGTTGCCCGGCCAGACGCCGGAGATGCTGCTGGCCGATATCGATCTGGCGGTGGATCTGGCGGCGGAGATGGTCGGCATCGGCCCGTTCATTCCCCATCCGGCCACGCCGCTGGCGGCCAGTCCGGGCGGCACCGTCGACCGGACCTGCCTGATGGTGGCCCTGGCCCGGCTGGCGCTGCCCTATGCCTTGATTCCGGCCACCACCGCCCTGGGCAGCATCGACCCGCAGGGACGGGAACTGACGCTGGAGTCGGGGGCCAACGTGATGATGCCCAATCTGACGCCCCGCTTGCACCGGGCGGATTATCAGATCTATCCCAACAAGATCTGCATCAACGAGGAGGCCGACCATTGCCGGGGCTGTATCACCGGCCGGATCTTGGGATTGGGCCGGGTGGTGGCCGACGATCCGGGGCATCATCCGCTGTGGCTGGAACGGAACCAGGCACCCGGTCCGGCATAAGAATGCCGGAATAGAGATGGACTCGCTTTGGAGCAGTTGCTATGTTGGCGGCTGCTTTTTTGCTTTTGCGGTCGGTCAGCTCTGCTGACGATTTCTTCATGGGGTTTTCAATAATGGAAGGAAGTTCCCGGAGAAGGGTCGAAAGGTATGAGCAGAGCCACCTCCAAATCAAACTTCGCTTGAAAAATCATCTTTCCGAGTCTAACAGACGCATGGAATCCAATGCTTCAGGAGAGGACGGCTGATCATGGATAAAACCGCCATGGCCATTCGGTTGTACGACAGCGCGGCCGCGAGTTTCGCCGCCAAATTTATGGATCTCAAGCTTTACCGCGACAGCGTCGCCGCCTTCAGCGAGCTGTTGCCCGCCGCCGCCAAAGTGCTGGATCTGGCTTGTGGCCCTGGCAATGTCGCCCGATTTCTGGCCGGGGCGCATCCCGGCATCGCCATTACCGGCCTCGACCTTGCGCCGGCAATGATCGAGCTGGCCCGCGCCAATGTTCCGCAGGCCGAGTTTCAGGTGCGGGACATCCGCAACCTGGATTTCGCGCCGGGCAGTTTTGACGCGGTAGTGGCCGCTTTTGCCCTGCCGTACCTGGACCACGAGGAAGCGGGCAGGTTTATTGCCGATATCGGGCGGATCCTGAAAGAAAACGGCCTGCTGTACCTCAGTTGCATGGAAGGGCCGGCCAGCCGGATCGAGGCCATGAGTTTCGCGCCGGGCAGCCGGGTCTGGGTCAATTATTATAGCGAGGAGTTCCTGCAGGAAGCCTTCCGCAAGAACGGTCTGGCGGTCCTGCAGTCGATCCGGCAGGACTATCCCGAGCAGGATGGCTCGATTACGGTGGATATGATCTTTTTGTTGCGGAAAGTCGCCTGACCCGGATCCTTTTACGGAGTTATCATGAATCATGGAGCGTGATTGCCTGCAATGATCGCCTATCAGGAGTTTTCCAAAGCCGATTGCCAAGAGGTGCTGGCTTTTTGGCAGACTATCAAGGGATTGGGGCTGAATCCGCTGGATGATACGCCCGCCGCCATCGGTGTCTTTTTGGATCGCAATCCCGGTTTCAGTTTTATGGCGCGCCGCGACGGCCGGATCGTCGGAGCCCTGCTCTGCGGCCACGACGGCCGACGGGGCGCCATTTACCACCTGGCGGTGGCGGTCGACTGCCGCAGAATGGGCATCGGACAGACCCTGCTCCAGCTGGCGCTAGACCGCCTGAAGGAGGCCGGGATTGGACGCTGCCGCCTGCTGGTTTTGAAGGGCAATGACGCGGCGGAAGCCTACTACCAGCACTTGGGCTGGGAGGCGGATACTTTTTTGAATACCTATTCGAAACAGCTGTCGCCAGCCGATTGAGCGTTTTCATGAATGATTTTCCGCCGCTTAGGAGGCAGATTATGAACCGGAAGCTTACCCAAACGATTACCGCCGAGTATTTTCAGGCCTGGTTAACCCAAGACCTGGCATTATTCCTATCTGTCCTTAAGGACGACATAATCATCAAAGAATGCTACGGCCCGGTGTATCAGGGAAAAGCCGCGGCGGAGCAATGGTTCCGAGCCTGGAACGACGGCCGCAACCGGGTGTTGCAATGGCCGATCGAATCGTTCCTTTATGATACGGAAGCGGAGACGGCCGCCGCCGAGTGGTATTTTCAATGCTTGTACGAAGGGAAAGTGTCAGAGTTTTACGGTTCCAGTGTGATCACTTTCCAAGCTGAAGCGATCGCCGGACTAAACGAGTACGAGATGAAAAAAGAACAGTACTATCCATATAATTAAAATTGGTTTGAGGCCCGACAGGGAGGAAGGCCTTTCTTCCGGTATTCCTTCCCCGCCGCTTGGTCCGGTTTTCCCAAACTTCGGTCCGCTTTTCTCAATAGCCGGGGCAACTTGGACCCAAGCCGCTCCGGCAAGGATAGGACCAAAATGAGCAGGGACAAGAATTGAGCCGGTTTTCCCGAGGCCTGGTCCGGGTTCTCCGCGTCCCGGGGAAGTGGGGATGGCCTTTGGGGAAGCAGGAATGGAATGATCCTATGAAAGGATCAGCGGATCCCTAACAAGGATAAGACCATTCCTGACACGGATCATGCCATCCCTAACACGGACGGAGAGATCCGTTGATAGGATCAAGCCGTCCCTAACAAGGATATGGTTCGTCCTAACACGGACGAAGGCCATCCCTAAAGGACCAAAGACCATACCTGACATGAGCATGCCAGTCCGTTCCGGACGGAGCATCCGGGCGAGCGGCCGGCAGGGCGCGGCCAAAGCGTGGTTTGGGGACAAAGCCGGATTGACTGGAGCGCGCGGTGGTATTATAATTAATCCTAATTACATAAGGAAAAACCGTGATGGGAAGGCGCGCGGCACCGGATCGGGCAGCGGGGAGCCGGATGCAGACCGGCGGAGTCCGAGGGTGGATGCGGGTCGCTCCGGAATCGGGTTATCGGGCGATAGCGGAACGGGGCCCAAATGAAGCGGCCATTTCCGTTTTCATTCGCGGCTAAAAGCGATCCGGGCAT
This sequence comes from Bacillota bacterium, assembly GCA_023400055.1. Lineage (GTDB taxonomy): Bacteria > Bacillota > UBA4882 > UBA8346 > UBA8346 > Hydrogenispora. The sequence goes on along the minus strand of JAEXFN010000060.1, from coordinate 11,909 downwards.
CATGGATTCAATTGAACTCGTCCCTGGGGCGGGTTTTCATTTTTGGAGGTTGGCAAGGGATGATCATTGCTCAAGCACAGTCGGAGCACGGCGAGATCGTTTTGCGCCAGGGCAGCGCCGGCTATGAGCTGATCGTCGACGGAGAGTTCCTGATGTCCTCGGCCAGCGGGCCCTCCTCGGCGGAGCTGGTCCGGCTGGGGCTGGAACAGGTGGCGCGGCCGGACCGCTGGCGCGTGCTCATCGGCGGCTTGGGCCTGGGCTTCTCACTTGAGGCCGCCCTGGCCGAACCGCGGGTGGCCGAAGTGCAGGTGGTGGAGCTGGAAGCGGCGCTCATCGACTGGCACCGGCGGGGTTTGCTGCCGGAGACGACGGCGCTGTTGCGGGATAACCGGGCGGACATCGTCCATGACGATCTGCTGCGGTTCCTGGCCCGCTGCGAAGCCCGCTACGATCTGATCGCGCTGGATATCGACAACGGCCCCGACTGGTTGAGCCACGCCGGGAATGCCGGCCTCTATACTCCGGCCATGCTGCGCCGCGTCGCCGCGTTGTTGAATCCCGGCGGGATCGCCACCTTCTGGTCGGCGGACCGGGCTCCGGCGCTGCTGGAACGGTTGCGTGCGGCGTTCGGCAATGTCGTCGCGATCGAGAGCGTGGATAGCAACGGAGCCGGGAAGACTATCGAGGCGTTCATCTATTTGTGTCGCAAGCCGGTTCCGGGGTCTGACGGATAAACCTTAATTCATAGCGTAGTCGAGTTGACTAGGATGGGAAGCCGCGGGTTGGACCCGGGATTGCCTGGGCATGAACGGGACAAGCGAGCCGGCGGAATCATTTCCTCAAAATAAATTATCAGCGGGGGCGAAGGATTTGGAAAAGTTTTTTAAGTACCGCAAGAAGTTCGGTTATTCGGAAGTGGTCGGCGAGGCGGCGGAGCTGGAAATGATCCGGTTCGGCCTGATTCAGTTGCAAGCCGGCGAATCGATCGTGCTCAACTCGGGCGAATACGAGCTGGGGCTGGTGTTGCTCTCCGGCCAGTGCGACATCGCCTGCGAGGGGGAGAAATTCAACGGTCTCGCCCGCAAGGACGTTTTCAGCGCCAAACCGGTTACGGCCTACATCCCGCGCGACGTCAAGTACGAGGTGAAAAACGCCGGCCGCGACTTGCTGGAGATCGCGGTCTGTAAAGTAAAAGCCACCAAAAAGCTGAAACCGTTCCTGATCAAACCGGAGGAGACCGTCGTCAATCGCCGCGGCAAACTCAACTGGAACCGGGATGTGATCGACATCTTCACCGATAACGTAACGGGCCGGGTCGACCGGATCCTGATCGGGGAGACTTTCGCCTGTCCCGGGCAGTGGTCCAGTTATCCCTCGCACAAACACGATCAGGATAACCCGCCGCAAGAGGTCTGGATGGAGGAAGTTTATCATTTTAAGGTCAATCCGCCGCAGGGCTTCGGCATCCAGGTGATGTACAACGACGATCTGACCCTGGACGAGAGCTATACCGTCCGCGACGGCGACTCGGTGGCGATCGCCCAGGGCTATCACCCGGTGGCGGCGGCCCCCGGCTACCAGGTCTACTATCTCTGGGTCATGGCGGGCCGCAACACCCGGACGCTCACGCCCAACGACGATCCCAGCCACGCCTGGCTCAAAGCCGTCGAACGGATGGTGTGAGCCGAGCCCGACGCAAGGCAAAGGATCGATAATTCGCGCATATCCGATTCATGTCCAAAAGCGATCCGCCGGGTCGCTTTTTGTATAGGATTTGTAACTATCGAATTTGCGCTCCGGGACCACGTTTTCCTTATGAATGATAAAGAAGATCCGCACGAGGCGCGGTTCGAGCGCACTTAACGGCCGGATATGCTGCTATCAGCGGGGCGGACGCGCCCTTGGTTTTGGGGAAATGGCCCGGCCGTTGCGCAAGAAAAGGCGAATTCGATTAATAAAAATACATTTTTCTATCATAATAATTTATCTCGCCTCGGCCGGAAGGACCGCCTGAAGAAATTCATAGCTGATTTTTCGCCCGCCTGTCCTCGGCAAATTTTTGGTTATAAAAATGTATACAGGATTCATGGTCTTGCAAAAGAGGAAAATCCGGCGACTGGTTGAATATTATGAGAAATTTGAAGATGGCTGGTGATTAGGATGTTAGAGTTCAGCAAAAAAAGTAATACCCTGGAGCAGACCGAGTACTTATACAGCCTGCAGGATGTCCCCGAGCCTCATCTGTACCGTTACTTATTCAATTATGAGGAAGTTCCCAAAGTTTCTTTCAATCATCGGCACGTGCCGATGCGCCCGCCGGAAGAGATCTTCATTACCGATTCCACCTTCCGCGACGGCCAGCAGGCCAGGGAACCCTATACGGTCCAGCAGATCGTCGATCTTTTCAAGTTTCTGCACCGTCTCGGCGGACCCAAGGGAATCATCCGGCAGACCGAATTTTTTTTATACAGTAAAAAGGATAAAGAAGCGGTCACCCAATGTATGGAGCTGGGGTATCGTTTTCCGGAGATCACCAGTTGGATTCGGGCGGTCAAGGAAGATTTCTACCTGGTCAAGGAGATGGGTTTGAAAGAAACCGGCATCCTGGCCAGTTGTTCCGACTACCACATCTTTAAAAAGCTGAAGATGACCCGAAAACAGGCGATGGAGCAATTCTTATCCATTGTCAAAAGCGCCCTGGAGATCGGGGTCATTCCCCGGGTTCATCTGGAGGATATCACCCGGGCCGATTTCTACGGCTTCGTGGTGCCGTTCGTCCTGGAACTGATGAAACTACAGGAGGAAACGAAGATCCCCATCAAGGTCCGGGCCTGCGACACCTTGGGCTTCGGCGTCGGTTATCCCGGCGTGGCCCTGCCACGCAGCGTGCCGGGGATCATTTACGGGTTGTGGCATCATGCCCAACTCCCCAGCGAACAGATGGAATGGCACGGGCACAACGACTTCTACAAAGCGGTGTCCAACGCCGGAACCGCCTGGCTTTACGGCTGCTCCGGGGTCAACACCACCTTGCTCGGGATCGGCGAGCGGACCGGCAACTGCCCGCTGGAGGCGATGGTCTTCGAGTACGCCTCGCTCCGCGGCACGCTGGATGGGATGGATCCGACGGTGATCACCGAGATCGCCGAATACTATACCCGGGAGATCGGCTATTCGGTGCCGCCGATGACCCCGTTGGTCGGCCGGGAGTTCAACTTCACCCGGTCGGGAATCCACGCCGACGGCTTGCTCAAGGATGAAGAGATTTACAATATCTTCAACACCGAGAAATTGTTGAACCGCAAAGTGGTGGTGGCCGTCAACGAGCATTCCGGCGCCGCCGGAATCGCGCATTGGGTCAACAGTTACTTTAACCTTAAAGAGGAGCGCAAATTGGAAAAACGCGATCCGCGCCTGCTTAAGATCAAGGAATGGGTGGATCAGCTCTATGAAGGCGGCCGGGATACGGTCATCGGCGATCATGAGCTGCTGGCATTCATCCAGGCGGAGATCCCGGAGTTATGGCTGGAACTGACCCGGCGTTGACCGCAAAATCTTTATCGACAAAAGTTAAATCTGGAATTATCAAAGATCGATCTGGAATCATTCCAGATCGATCTTTATTAACAGCAGATCGATCCTAATCCACAAAAGGAAGATCTTGATCCACAAAAGATCGATTTCTTGGGATAAGTGAGCGCCGGGAATGATCCGCGCTGAAACCGGAACGCCTCCGTTCGCCAGCTTTGCGGCTTCGCTTTCGGGGCCATGAATCTTGGCTCGCTTCGCAAACCCCTTTCAAGGATCGAACCCCTTGTCTGCGGTTAATTTCATTTAGCGCAACGCGTTAAGTTAACGATAATTGAAAACGATCGGCCACAACGCAAAGCCGCCCCCGGGGGTGGCTTTTGGTTATAACGCGGCGCGCTGGTAAATGAACGGCAGCCGATCTCCGGCTGGAAAGGGCCGTCCGGTGAAGCCTGATGCATGGAATTCCAAAAAGATGGATAACCTAATTCCATGAAATGGCTAAAGGTTTTTTTGGTCGTAGGGATTCTGGTTGCCTGGCCCATCCGCGCGCTGGCGGCTGACCCGATTCAGTCGTATGTATCCGGTGGCTTAGGATATGTATTGATCCACAATCAGCCGGTGATCGAGCTTAGCCATGCCTATCAGGGAATGAGTACCACCGACCGGGTGCGGCTGATCGCGACCCGATTGCGGAATATTTACGAACAGGGCGATTTTAACCCGGCCAACCTGCAGCTTTACTGCTCCCGGCGGGCCATCGGCCTGAGCTACCGCGGCCAGTTGCTGGTATTGGCCGATCCCTATACCGCTTACCGGCAGCGTTGTTCCCAGCGACAAGTGGCGGAACGCTGGCGGAGCAATCTGGCGGCCGTGGCCGAGCGGCTGCTCCGGCCCTACGTGACGATCGGCAGCGCCGTCGGGTTGGCCTCCTGGTATGGCCGGGAGTTTCGCGGACGCCGGACCGCCTGCGGCGAATACTTTGATGAGAACCGCTACACGGCGGCCCATCGTTCCCTGCCGTTCGGCACCCGGATCCGGGTGACCAATCTGATGAATAACCGGTCGGTGGTGGCGGTGGTCAACGACCGCGGCCCGTGGGTGAAGAGCCGTTTGTTGGATCTATCCTGGGCGGCCGCCAGTTTGATCGGGATCCGCGGGGTGGTCCGGGTAAAAATGGAGATCTTGGCGCTACAGTCGTAAGTCGAAGGACGGCGAATCGCGGTGAAAAAGTTCGCGTGGTGGATATTGTTCGGACTCAGCTTGATCTTTTCCCTGCCGGCATCCGGTGCGGAGCCGCTGCTCCGCATCATTTCTTATGGGAACGACTTGACCCAGAGCGAACGGGCGGCCGTTTCCAAGAGCTTTCCGCTGCCGGCCGACGTCAAACTGGCGGAGGTTAAGACCATCACCGTCACCAACGAGGAAGAATGGGGGTTATTGCGCGGCCTGGTGCCCGATGTCCAGATCGGCACCAAGGCGGTTTCGTCGGTCTATATCGAGAAGCTGGCGGCGGGAGTCGGGATCAAGGTGGATACCCAAAACATCACCTTCATCACCCCACATATTTACGCCAATGCCTTAAGCACGGCGGGGGTAGCCGATGCCCGGATTTTCGCCACGGCGCCGCAACCGGTATCCGGAACCGCCGCTTTGGTGGGGATCTTTAAGTCCTTCGCCTCGCTCACCGGCAAATCCATCGCGCCGTCGCTGCAACGGACCGCCGCCGAGGAACTGATCACCACCGGCAATCTCGGCGAAAAGGTCGGCAAGGAGCGCGCGGCGGTCCTGGTGGAACGGGCCAAGGAACGGGTGATTCAGGAGCAGGCCGCCACCAAGGAGAATGTTACCAAGATCATTGAACAGTCGGCCAAGGAACAGGATCTCAGTCTATCCAAGCAAGACAAGCAGCAATTGGCGGAGTTGATGCTCAAGATCGAGCAACTCAACCTCGATCTGAACGCACTGCAAAAACAGATCAAAAACTATCAAACGACGCCGGAGCCGTCCCAGCCGGAGCAACCCCAATCCTTCCTGGACCGGATGCTCGAATTTATCAAGGCCCTTTTCAGCAAGTTCTTTTCATTCGTCGGAAGAATGATCATCGGCCATTAATGCCGGTTTAAACAATTTTTGAGGACGGATAGAATTTACCGGCCTTAAGTCGAATTGACAATTCGGAGGGTGGTGGACTATAATATAGGATAAACAAAGTGAAGATGGGGATCGATTTCACAGGGAAGCCTCAGAGAGGGTGGGTTTGCTGCGACCACCTGGCGGACCGTGACGATCTTGCACCCCGGAGCGGCCTGATGAACTTAGGAAAAGTAGTCGGGCACGGGCAGCCCGTTACAGCGTTTGAGAGAGGTATTATGCCTAATCAGAGTGGAACCGCGAAGCAAACCTTCGTCTCTGTCGGAGACGAGGGTTTTTTGTCGCCCGGTTACGGAGCAAGGGAGCAATCGATCGCTCGACGTTTATCACGAAGGATTTTAGATTTTGGAGGTAGCGTATGTTTACCCATCTGCGAGAGGATATTATGACTGTATTTGACCGCGATCCGGCGGCTCGTTCCTGGGTGGAAGTCTTGTTATGCTACCCGGGAGTCCACGCCCTGTTCTGGCACCGTTTTGCCCACTGGCTGTACCGGCGGCGCCGGTTCTTGCTGGCCCGAGTGATTTCGCAATTGAACCGCTTGCTGACCGGGATCGAAATTCATCCCGGCGCCCAGATCGGGCGGCGCTTCTTCATCGATCACGGGATGGGCGTGGTGATTGGCGAGACGGCCGAGATCGGCGACGACGTCACCATCTTTCAAGGCGTGACGCTGGGCGGAACCGGCAAGGAAAAAGGCAAGCGCCATCCGACCATCGGCAACGGCGTGATGATTTCCACCGGAGCCAAGATCCTGGGTTCGATCAAGATTGGGGATTGCGTAAAGATCGGCGCCGGCGCCGTCGTGCTGAAGGATGCGCCGCCCAATACCACGGTGGTCGGGGTTCCCGGCCGGGTAGTGGTCGAAAACGGCGTCCGGGTGCAGGGGCCGGACCTGGCCCATAACAATCTGCCGGATCCCGTGGCGCAGATGCTCCAATGCCTGCAGCACAAGGTCAGCGAGCTGGAGACGCGCATCGAAGAGCTGGAAGAGGAGAAGGTCGCGCTCAAGTCGGGCAATGGCTGCTCGTAAGTTCGACAATGCCGGGTCAACCAAGGAACGGTTTGTTCAGTATAAATCGTATTAATGAGGCAATTTTGGGGATCAAGTATCAATCTAAGGAAATGTGGTGGCATTGATGACAATCAGGGTTTTTAACTCGCTGTCCGGGACCAAGGAGGAATTTGTCCCGCGTGAGGCGGGCAAAGCATCGATCTATACGTGCGGAGTCACTCCGTACGATTTCGCCCATATCGGCAATTCGCGGCCGGCGGTCTTCTGGGACTGCGTGCGCCGTTTCCTGAAGTACCGCGGTTATCGAGTGAATTATATTCAAAACTTCACCGATGTCGATGACAAGATCATCAACCGCTCCAAGCAGCTGGAGAAGGGTCCCCTGGAATTGGCCGAGGAGTATGCCCAGATTTACCTCGAGGACCTGGCCAAACTGGGGATTGAGCCGGCCGACAACTACCCCAAGGTTTCGGAGCACATTCCGGAGATCATCGAAATGGTCTGGACGCTGGTCGAGAAGGGTTTTGCCTACCAATTAAACGGCGACGTTTATTTCGAGGTCGCCAAGTTTAAGGATTACGGCAAGTTGTCCGGGCGGGATCTCGAGGAGATGCAGGCCGGAGCCAGGGTGGAAGTGAATGAGGCCAAACGGGACCCGATGGATTTCGCGCTCTGGAAAGCCGCCAAGCCGGGCGAGATCGCCTGGGATTCCCCGTGGGGTCCGGGCCGGCCGGGCTGGCATATCGAATGTTCGGCGATGTCGCTCAAGTACTTGGGCGCCGGCTTTGATTTCCACGGCGGCGGAGAAGACCTGGTCTTCCCGCATCACGAAAATGAGATCGCCCAGTCCGAAGCCTATCTGGGCCAGCCGTTCGTCCGTTACTGGCTGCATAACGCCTTTGTGACCGTTGGCGGCAGCCGGATGGGCAAGTCGGTCGGCAACTTTTCGACCATCCGCGACGTGATCGACCGTTTCCCGCCGAAAGTGGTCCGTTTCTGGCTGGTCGGCACCCATTACCGCAATCCGATCAGCTTTGGCGAGGAAGAGTTGCAGACGGCGGCCAAAGGCCTGGAGCGGCTGGAGACGGCCCGCTTCAATTGGGAGCATCTGTTGCGGCAGGATGCGGCACCGGGCGAAGCCGGCGCAGCAGCGGCGGCGGTGCGGCAACAGATCGCGGCGACCCGGACCGATTTTATCGCCGGCATGGAGGATGATTTCAATACACCGCAGGCTTTGGCGAGTCTTTATGATCTGGTGCGGGAAGTCAACCGCTGGACCCAGAGCCAGGGCTTTGGGCTGACCGTCGGCGCCCGGGAACTGCTCCAGGAGGCGCTGGATACGTTGGTGGAATTGGGCGGCGAAGTCCTCGGCCTATTCCAGGCGGAGGGAATCCCGGCGACGAAGGTGGATGCGACCGAGGTAGAGGCGTTGATCGAACGGCGGATCCAAGCCAAAAAAGCTAAAAACTGGGCGTTGGCCGATCAGATCCGGGATGAAATCAAACAAAAGGGAGTTATCCTCGAAGACACTCCGCAGGGCGCGCGCTGGCGGTTTGAATGAGGCTTTTTATCGTTATACCTTATCGAAGCGATTGAACGAGAAACGCCGTGAGTCATTTGTTGACTGACGGCGTTTTTTTATGCGGTTTGGCTCCGGTTGGAACGGTTCGATTGACGGCTGGCGCTGGCTATGGTATTCTTAAAGAAAATATTGTAACTGTTTTAATTTATAATAGTGGTTACGAAAGAGGAGGAGTTCGGATTGGACGGGATACAGGAACGACTAATCCAACGATTGATGCGGCACGGTTTCCAAGCACGGCTGGTGGCCAGCGGGCATCTGGAGGAATTGCGCCGGGAGATTGCGGCGCTCCGCCAGGCGGGGATCTTGGACGAAACGCTTTACCGGCGTTATTTGAGCGGCTGGCAATTTGATTACGCGGACCGCCTGCCGGAAGCGCGTTCGCTGATCGTGGTGGCAGCTCCGCAGCCGTTGACCCGATTGGACTTTCGCTGGCGGGGACGACTGCGGCAGGTGGTGATACCGCCCACCTATCCTTGCGATGAAGATCAGCGGGCCATCGCCATTGTGGCCGAAGAGTTGCAAAGCGGATCGTACCGTTGGCTCAAGGCCGGTTTGCCCAAGAAACTGCTGGCGGTCCGGTCCGGGCTCAGTCGCTACGGCCGGAATAACATTTCCTATGTCGACGGCATGGGCAGTTTTTACACGATCATGGTTTTCGTCAGCGATCTTCAGGTAACGCAGGATGCCTGGCGGGAGGCGACGCAAATGCCGGAATGTGCCGCTTGCCAGGCCTGTTTGCGGAGTTGCCCGACCCATTGCATCGACCCGGACCGGTTTGTAATTCATGCCGAAAGATGTCTCACTTTTTGCAATGAAAACAGCGGGGCTTTTCCGGACTGGGCGAACGGACACAACGCGCTGGTCGGCTGCATGCGATGCCAGATCGTCTGTCCCCAGAATCGCGACCGGTTGCGCACGGAGGAAATTAACGAGGCATTCAGCGAAGCCGAGATCGCCGCCATCCTGGACGGCACCGGGCTCGAGCGGCTTCCGGAAAAGACCAGGTTGACCTTGGCAAGGCTGGGCCTGGCCGGTTATTGCCACGATAATATCCTGGCCCGCAATCTGCGCATCTTACTCGAAAAATAGACGCTTAAACATAAAATTATCACGTAACGTGTCCAATAGACAGCGCTGACCCGTTTGCAACATAACGTCCCCGCAATGAGAATAAAAAAACTCCGATAATCCGATATCATAAACGATCGCTCCTAAGCATAAAATGATACAGTCGTGCGCCGTGATAATTTTCCCATTATTCCACTCATAGCGGATCCCGCTTGACTTGGATTTGGACGCTCTCCAATCACGGTAAAATGAGAAGTTATACGCCCAAAATTTTAAAGCGACTTTATTCCTTACTTTCGCTGGAATTTTATGGCTCTTTTGACCTTCGGACAGGGCCTAACGCTTTTAACAGTGATTAAATAGTTGTGTGGGCTTTTGACGGAACATTTTGCGGATAGTCGGGATAGGAGTGCGAAATGGCAGGGATGAAGCCGGTTGATGTCGTTGTTGCCTTGTTGGTGGCGTTGGGCGTCAGCTTCGCGGAATATGGGCAATCGCTATATTTCGCCCGGCACCGGCCGGCTATCGTTTATCGTTCGATTCGACCATTGAGGCCAGGCCCAGTTTCAGGGCATTCGGCCGCCGGTCGCCGACGACCCGCCCCGCCCGCAGCATCCCAGGGGTTTAATCTGATGCTGCTGGGGGTCGACACCTGGTCCGGATCCGACAGTAAATCGCGGGCCGATATGATTATGGTTGCTCATATCGACCGTGTCCAAAAGCGGCTCGCGTTCGTGAGCGTTCCCCGGGACACCCGGATCGCAGTCACCGGACTCGGTTACACCAAACTAAACCATCTGCAGGTTTTGGGAGAGCAGGCCGGAGGAAACCGGGCCGGGACCCGGGCCACCCTCAAAGCCGCCGGCCAATTGTTGGATTGTCCCATTCCCCATTACATTAAGGTTAATTTCCGGGGCTTCCGGGAGTTTGTCGATAATATCGGCGGAATCGACGTCGAATTGGAACGGCCGGTAAAACTGACCTACGCTCATGTCACGCTTCCGGCCGGTAAAAGCCATATTAACGGCGCAACGGCCTTGGATCTCGCCCGAGAGCGCCATTCCCTGCGGGATGGCGATTTCGGCCGCCAAAGGAATCAGCTGGCGATATTGAAAGCAATGGCGCTCAAGCTAGTCAGTCCGTCTTATTTTTCGCAGTTAATTCCGTTGATCCGTCGCGCCAAGGACGGTATCGTGGACACCGATCTCTCCGATACCGAACTGTTGGGACTGGCCCGGACATTCCGGCAGATCCCCCGGACGGCGATCCATTATTGTCAAATACCGGGAAAAGCGAATTACGCCCGGGATCCTTTGACCCGCTCGGTCGTGTATTATTGGATTCCCGACCTGGCGCAGGCGAAACGGATTGCTGCGGCGTATCTGCGGTGAAATTCTGGGGCGCCTCTTGAAAAGTCATTACAAAATAAACCTGCCATGTCGAAAAAATTTTTACAGGATTATTATGGAATATGTAGAAGTAATATATTAGTAATTGGTTACCATAAATAAGAGTCTTTGGATGACATCGTTGTAAAGCTTTGCCTCCAGTTGAGTCGATTTGATCCAGCCTTTCAGCCTGTTTTGGCCGGTTTTGACTTTCAACCGATAAGTTCGAGGGCTTTCGGCCCCTACAGATATTTCCAAGCAAGACGCGTAATTTGTCAAGCGAGGTGATGCCGTGGATCATTTCAATGTTGTTTATATTTGGTAAAGGAGGTTCAACAATGTCATTCAAAATTACAAGACTGGCTGTGATTCTCTTATTGCTTTGCGCAGTGCCGATTTTAGCTGCGCCATCCATCAACTCTACCTCAGCCATCACTCCCGAAAGCGCCGAGAACAATGCGACGGTATCCGTGACAATTGCTGGGACGGATTTCGATCCCAACGCCACCGTCCAGTTGAACGGTAGTGATAATGTAACGATTCCCGGAACAGAGGTCACGGTTGATGGTACCGCAACAATCACTTGCAATTTCGACCTCAGTGGACAGCCGGCCGGTAGTTATGACGTCGTTGTGACCAACCCCAATAATGAAACCGCCACCTTAAAGGGCGGGTTCACTGTTGAGGAAACGGCTACGGAATCTTCTGAAGAGGCTGCAGTAGAGGCTACGGATGAGACCGAGGAAACTTCCGAGGACGCTGTGGAAGCTACGGATGAGACCGAGGAAACTTCCGAGGACGCTGTGGAAGCTACGGATGAGACCGAAGAGACTTCTGAGGACGCCGTGGAAGCCACGGATGAGACCGAGGAAACCTCCGAGGACGCTGTAGAGGCTACGGATGAGACCGAAGAGACTTCCGAGGACGCTGTGGAAGCTACGGATGAAACCGAAGAGACTTCCGAGGACGCCGTATTGCTCTGACCGACTCCTACAGCTACATCGGTGACCCCGCCTTCTTCAACCTGCCCGTGGACCAGATGATCTCCAAGGAGTTCGCCGCTGAGCGCGCCCAGCTGATCGATGTGGACAACAAGGCCGCCATGGAGGAAGTGCCCAAGAGCAATCTGCCTGTTGAGAAGCTGGACCCCACCGCGGAGGACAGCAAGCAC
>JAEXFN010000054.1 GCA_023400055.1 Bacillota bacterium | reverse complement strand
GTTGAGTGACTGAGAGAGCTTGTTGAGTGACTGAGAGAGCTTGTTGAGTGACTGAGAGAGCTTGTTGAGTGACTGAGAGAGCTTGTTGAGTGACTGAGAGAGCTTGTTGAGTGACTGAAAGAGCTTGCTGAGTGACTGAAAGAGCTTGCTGAGCGACTGAGCAAGCTTGTTGAGTGACTGAAAGAGCTCACTGTGGAATTTGGCTGCTCCCTTAAGAAAATAAGGGTGTTTGGTGGCGGAATAAGCGTACTCTACCGGAAAATAATTGATTTTGTTACGGAATATTTTTCACATCGCTGGACCGGGAACAAACTTGATAATCAGCTAATTTAATTAATCGAACTCGGCAGGATGGCCGCCAAACGGAGCGAAATCTTATTCTGATACGTTGCGATAAGTTCCCGGACGGTCCGAAAATGATGGCAACGGCTGTCGCCGAGGAATGGGGAAAATGAGAATGCGGAGGAGAGTCGCTTGCTGAATCCGGTCAGCCTAATCATTCCGGCCCTGGTGCTGCTGCCCAACCTGATTTTTTTCCGGACCCGGCCGAGCCATTTGCCGGCCGCTCCGGCGCGGGAAAACCGGGTGCTGGCGCTGCTCGAGGGGATCGGCCGGGTCGCGGTCTTCGTGATTCCGTTGTTCGTGCCGATCCCGGCGGGGCATTTCGCCGAGCATCTGGCGCTGGCCGGGATGGTCCTGGCCATTGGCTGGTATTATTACGGCTGGTTCCGCTATTTCCGGAGCCGCTGCGACTACCGGAAACTGTTCGCGCCGCTGGCCGGGATCCCGGTGCCGCTGGCGCTGACGCCGGTCGGCTATTTTCTCTGCGCCGCCGCGGTGCTGCATTCGCCGGCCCTATTCAGCGGCGCCGTCGTCCTGGCGCTGGGCCACATCCCGATCAGCCTGAATACTTGCCGCCGGATCGCGGCGGAGGACGGGCGGCCCGGTCGCGCCGTGGAGCGGGAAAAATAAAATACGAAGGAGTGGATTTGGATGATCAAAGTTGTTGCCAAGAATGTGGTCGCGGCCGAGCGGATCGCCGAGTTTAAAGCGGCCGTGGTCGAGCTGGTGGCGGAAACCCGCAAAGAGAGCGGCTGCATTTCGTATCAGCTGTTTCAAGACGTGAAGGACCCGCGGGTGCTGAGCTTCATCGAGGAATGGCAGGACCGGGAAGCGCTGGCCAAGCATATGCAGTCGCCGCATTTCCTGAAGGTCGTGCCGCAGCTGGACCGGATGAAAGTGCCGGACGCGGCGTCAGAAGTGAATGTGTACGACCTCGTCATCTGAAGCCGGCGGCCGGACCTTGCCGCGCTACCGCCGCACCGCACGAAAGCTGCCCTCTCCGGGCAGCTTTTTTAGGTTCAACCGATCCTTTCCGGAGCGCGGGCGCGCTCAGTAAAGCCGCTCCGGCTGGCAGCTCGGAAAGGGGGTGATATTCTGGATCTCGTCAAAAGAATAGTGTTTGGTGGCGTACTGGGTGTGATACAGGTATTCCATCAGGTAGACCGTGCCGTTGCTGACGTCGCACAGTACGCCGGAGACCCCTTGGCCGTTCCTGAGCGAGACGCCGACCGGCTGGTTCATCAAACGCGGCAAATCAGACTGCCAGGGCATTGGGAAACACCTCCGCCATAATCTATGCCGCGGCCCCGGCCGGAGTGAAGGGCCCGGAGAATGATCCCGGCGGCCCGGACGGCGGGCCGGGCGCTCTTTCGGCAGCGGCCAGGGGACAATTTCCAGAGGATCGGGCGGTCGCGGGGCGAATTCCTTAGGCGTTGTCCATAGCCAGGGATAGTCCAAGCCTAGAGGACGGGGGTGGAAGAACATGTTCGGTTCCGAATTGGAAGTCTTATGGATCGCGCTCTACTATTATCAGCCCGGCGGCCGGCTCGGCGAGCACCATCACGACTGTTACCAGATCTTTTACATCATCGGCGGCCAAGGCGAGTTCTGCACGGCGGGGCGGCGGGTCACCCTGAGCCAGGACATGCTGCTGCTGGTCCGGGCCGATCAGGTCCACAGCATGGTCAATCAAGGGAAAGAGACCCTGAAGACCCTGGATATCAAATTCGACATCAACGATGCGGAGCTCCGGGCCAAGCTGGATGCCATGCCGGAGAGCGTGTTCGCCGGGCTGACCGAAGTCCGGACGGCGCTGGAGAGCGTGCGCGAGGAGGGACGGTCCAAGGAGCCCTTCTATAAGGAACTGAGCGCCGTTTACCTGCTGAAAATATTGCTGCTGCTCTTGCGGCAGGGGGAGCGCCAGGCGACCGTCCAGAACCATCCCGCCAATTACCTGGCTCTGAATGAGCGGGATCCGGTCTGCGAAAAGGTCATCCATCACTTACAAGAGCATTACGCGGAGCCGATCGTCCTGAAAGACCTGGCCAAAAGCCTCGGTTACACCCAAAGCTATGTCTGCCAATGTTTCCGCCGCGAGTTGCATTGCTCGCCCCTGGAGTACCTGCATCAATACCGGATCGAGAAGGCCAAGGAGTATATCCTGTACTCCGACTACAGCATCAAGCAGATCGCCGAGTTGATCGGGATCAGCAACATCCATCATTTCACGCGGCTGTTCCGGCGGGTGGTGGGGATCGCCCCCGGCCGCTGGCGGGAAAGGGAACGGTCCGAGATCCGCAAAAATATCTATATCAGCGATACCTTCGTCAACCCGGTATGACCGCTCCGGGCCGAGGCGGTTCCCCGGGCTGCTAAAATATCAACCATTCAATACCGGGAAAATGGGCCTGTTTCGACATGGCTGTGATGAATAAGACCAGCTTATCCTATAGATGCTTGATTACAAGCATTTTTTTTATCTCAAAAATAGCACAAAACGCTGCAATTTTATTCAAAGATTATTAACGCAAAGAATATTAAAATGTAAGCAACAATCATCATTACGCAAGGAGCTGCAAAGATGGATCAAATTGTGTTAGCGGTGGATTTTCAGAAAGAACGCCGACCTTTCCGGCATTTTTACAGTGCCGTGGGATATGCCAACGCCGATTATACCTATACGGCAGCGTCACAAAAAATGTACGATTACCTGTCTTCCTATCACAACCACTTCCGATACATGCGCCTGCATAACATCCTGACCCTGCACGGCAAGGGCGATTTTCATTTCCTGCGGGGCAATGATTACGGCAATGCCAGCCGGGACAGCCATTGCTTCGAGGACGACGCGGTGGTGACCCTGGATGAGGCGGGCCGGCTCGGCTACGACTGGACCCTGGTGGACCGGGTGTATGACATCATGTTGGAACATCACATCCGGCCGATCGTCGAGACCGTTTATCTGCCGCACTGCATCCGCAAGAGCGAGGAGTTCTGCTTCATTCCCAAGGACTTCAAGCTGTGGCGGCAGTTGCTGGAGGATTTTGTAAGACACTTGGAGGAGCGCTACGGCCGGGCCGAGGTGGAGCAATGGTACTTCGAGGTTTGGAACGAGCCGGATAACCAGCAGTTCTGGGTGGACGACCCGACCAGCTTCTTTGCACTCTATGACTACATGGAGGCGGCCGTCCATGCGGTCAATCCGCGGATCAAGGTGGGCGGACCGGCCGTGAAACAGGAGGATGGGGCCTTCAGAATCTATCAAATGTTTCTGCAACATTGCACCCGGGGCGTCAATTATGTCAGCGGAGGTTTCGGCACGCGGGTCGAT
Organism: Bacillota bacterium; assembly: GCA_023400055.1. Lineage (GTDB taxonomy): Bacteria > Bacillota > UBA4882 > UBA8346 > UBA8346 > Hydrogenispora. The sequence continues at coordinate 13,543 of JAEXFN010000054.1, read as the reverse complement.
TTTATCTCGGTCCATTGCAAAGGCGGCTTCCCCCATGGCTACAACCCGTCTTCGGAAGTCATGTTCGACGCGCTGCGGCGGTTCCTGGATTGCCTGAAAGACTATCCGAAACTGGACGGGGTCGAATTTTTCAATGACGAGTCGGATATCGTCTGGCACGGCAATTTGGGAATCTGCAAGGAAAGCTGGCTGAACTTCCGGAACACCCATTACCCGTCGGGTTTTGTCTGCAAAATGGTCACCAACTACTGCGCCGTCGTCGAAGACGAGTATCGGGCCAACCTGAGCATCGCCGACAGCGACAACTGCCATATCCAATGGGAAAAGTTCCTGTTCAGCGGGAACCGTTCCCAGCTGACGCCCTTAAACCGCTACCCCAGCACCGACTTGCTGAAGAAAGCGATCTTCAACGCCTATGTGCTCCTGAGCCGGCTGGGCGATGAGCGGTTGACCGCCGGTTGCGCGGCGGAGGGATTCGGCCGCAAATTCGGGATCCTGCCCACCCGGCAGGACGATGCGCTGGCCGTCATGGCCTGGAACTTCGAGGACGGCGTGGAGGACGACGTCAACCAGCGCCAGCTGCGCCTGGAGGTTCGCAATCTGCCGTTTACGGGTCCATACCGGCTGGTGCATTACCGAATCGATCGCGACCATAGCAACGCCTATGCGGTATGGAAGGGTTTTGGAATGCCCAGCCAGCCGTCGCTGGAACAGATCCGGGCGCTCCGGGAGCGGGAAGGGCTGGAACTGTACGAACCGGTGCGGGGCATCGCCTTGGATGGCCAATTCGCGGCGGACCTCGACATGCCGATGCATTCGGTCTCGCTGCTGCTATTGCTGCCGGAGAATCCGGAGCGCCCGAGCCAGCCCGCTTTCATCAAGGCCGTGGCCGAGACGGGCTGCAACGGCAACCGCCAGGTCTTCTTGAAATGGCAACCTTGTCCGGAACGGGACTTCTTGTACTACCGGATTTGGCGGCGCGGCGCCGGCGAGGCCGAATTCCGGCTGATCAGCGATGCCCAATCCTTGAATACTGCCACGTATACCGATATGGACGTGGCCGACGGACAGCGCTACGAATACCGGGTCGAGAGCCTCAACGCTTCGCTGGTGGCGAGCGAACGTTCCGAGGCGATCGCCGTGGCTGTGGACGCGGACCTGGCGTCATGAGCACCGCGCCGGCGGTATTTCGCCGCGATGCGGAATCGGAAGGATGAGGTGATAGCGAATGCGTAAGGATAGCAATTCCGCCCCGCGGGACCGCCGGAGCATCGGGCGGGAGATCTGGCGGATGAGAGTGCTGTACTTGATGGCCCTGCCGGGGTTGCTGTGGTACGTGATCTTCAAATATGGCCCGATGTGGGGGGTGATCACGGCTTTCCAGGACTACAGCCCGTTTCTGGGGATGCTGAACAGCCCGTGGGTCGGCTGGAAACATTTTCAGGAATTGTTCACTCAGCCGGACTTCTGGATCTTGCTGAACAATACGCTGATCCTGGCGGTGATGGGCCTGGTCATCTACTTTCCCTTCACCATCGTCTTGGCGCTGCTCCTCAACGAGTTGCGCAACCGCTTTTTCAAAGAAACGGTCCAGACCGTGTTTTATGCGCCGTACTTCGTCTCCTGGGTGGTCATCGCCGGGATCACCATCCTCACCTTCTCGTCGGGGCAGGGCTTTTTCAGCCGGCTTTTGGCGTCGGACACCGGGCAACCCTTTATGCTCTTGTCCAAGCCGGAGTTTTTCCGGATCACGGTGATCCTGCAACAGGTCTGGAAAGAAGCCGGCTGGGGCAGCGTGCTTTTCCTGGCGGCGCTCTCCGGCATCGACCAGCAACTGTATGAAGCGGCGGTGATCGACGGCGCGAGCCGCTGGAAGCAGCTGTGGCACATCACCCTGGTCGGGCTGCGGCCGACCATCGTCATCGTCCTGATCATGCGGCTGGGAGCCTTTCTGGATGTGGGATTCGAACAGATTTACACCCTGATCAGCAACAATCCGCTGCTTTACCGGGTGGGGGATGTCTTCGACACCTTCGCCTTCCGCAAGGGGATCCAGGAAGGCATGTTCAGTTACGCGACGACAGTCAGTCTTTTCAAGTCGGTCATCGCTCTCGTGCTGGTGCTCGGCGCGAACTGGCTGGCCAAGAAGTCCGGCGAGGAGGGACTCTTTTAAATGGTACGTGACAATTCCTGGTCCAGTCGCCTGTTTGATTTCGGCAATTACGCGCTCTTGTCGTGCTTGGCGCTGATTACGATCTTTCCGTTCGTCTATTGCGTGCTGCGCTCCTTCGAGGGCAGCTGGCAGCCGGCGGTCGGCGTGGAGATCCTGCCCAAGCAATGGTCGTTTAGCGCCTATATTACGCTGCTGCAAGGGGTGACTTTTCCCCGGGCCCTGCTGATCTCGGTGATCATTACGGCACTGGGGACCCTGTTGAGCTTGGTCTTGACCACGATGCTGGCTTATTCCTTATCGAAGCAGCAGTTGATCGGGAGGCGCTTCCTGACCGCCGTCATCCTCTTCACCTTCCTCTTCAACGGCGGGATGATCCCCACCTATCTGGTGGTGCGCAGCCTGGGAATGCTCGACAGCATGGCCGCCTTGATCTTCCCGGGAGCGATGGGCGCCTATACCTTTTTCATCATGCGCCAGACTTTCGCGGGGGTCCCGGCCAGCCTGGAAGAGTCGGCGCGGATCGACGGCGCCGGGGAATTCCTGATCTATTACCGGGTCTATCTGCCGTTGGTCAAACCGATGCTCGCGGCGGTCGGGCTCTTGTATGTGGTCCGGCAGTGGAACCTCTTCTTCGACGGGATTCTGTACATCAGCAGTCCGGAAAAGTGGCCCTTGCAGGTGCTGGTCAGACAGGCCATCGCCTCGGCCAACAGTTTGGGCGCGGGCGAATCGTCGTCCGCGAGCCAGATGGCGGCCAGCCCGGAATCGCTCCAGATGGCGTCGATCATCTTGTCGGCATTGCCGATGCTGCTGTTGTACCCGTTTTTCCAGCGCAGTTTCGTGAAGGGCTTAACCTTGGGCGCCATCAAAGAATAGACGCAATCCGGCGCGGTCCGTTGCGCAACCAAAATGTTCATCCGAGGACTGGCGAGGTTTCTTTAGCGATTCATCCATGGCGATACCATGGATATAAAAAAGGAGGAGGAAAAATGAAGAAGTTAGTTCGTTTCCTGGTGTGGATAGCCTTGGTAGGAGTGTTGGCCACCGGCTTCATTGCCAATTCGGGAGTTTCTGCCGCGAGCGAGGCCGTGCCGTTGCGGATTATGACCGACCTGTGGGTGTCGACGATTCCCGCTCCGGATTGGCCGGAGTGGAAAGCGGTTGAAAATCGGCTCGGCATCAAGCTGCAGATGGACTTCAATATGAACTACTCCATCGAGCGGCTTTCCACCACGATGGCCTCGGGCAATATTCCCGACGCCACGCTGATCAACTTGCAAAATACCCCCGCCGGCTACGACTGGATCAACCAGGGCGCCTTTCAACCGGTCGAGAAGTATCTGCGCAAGTATGCGCCGCATCTGTGGAAGGCCTTAGCCCCCGGTGCGATTCAACTGGGTTCGGTCAACGGCGTGCTGTACGGCGTGCCCCGACCGCGCGCCACGGCCCGCAATTGCTTCGCCATCCGCAAGGATTGGCTGGACAAACTGAAACTGCCGGTCCCGAAGACCATGGACGATTTGGAGAAGGTGTTGAGGGCCTTTGTGACCAAAGACCCCGACGGCAATGGCAAGAATGACACCTACGGTTTTTCGATGGATAATTTCAATATTTTCATGAATCCGTTCTTCGCGGTCGGCAATGCTTACCAATTCGCCTATGATTCCAAAGGGCAGGTCCAATACAACGGCATCAGCCCGGATGCCAAGGAATGTCTGGCGACCATGCAGCGCTGGTACAAAGAGGGCCTGATCGACCCGGACGTGCCCACCAACCCCGGCTCTTTCTGGGGCAAGGTTGCCGCCGCCAAAGTAGGGGTAATCACCCCCTGGCTCGATCAGTTGCGGCCCAGCGATTTCAATCCGGTGCCGCAATTCTGGCAGCAAATGCGGGCCAACGATCCCAAAGCGCAGTGGGTGATGGTACCGATTCTGGCCTCGGACCGGCATAAGACGCCGCAATATTATCAGGATGCCGGAACATCGAGCCATTTCTTCGTCAGCGCCAAGCTGAGAGACCCCAAGAAGATCGAGAAGCTCTTCAAGTGGTGGGATTTCTGGGCCTCGGACGAAGGCTACCAGTTCGGCAGCTGGGGAGTGAAAGGGTTCGACTATGTGACCGACGCCAAAGGGAACAAAAGCTTGACCGAGGAAGGCAAGAAGCGGATGACCGCCATGCAATGCTTCCGGCAAACCCATTTGTGGGAAGCGCAAATGAAAATTGCCGCCGATAAGCCCGAGAACAACGCCTTAATGGCGAAGATGCTGAAGCAACTGATCAAAGTCAGCGTGCCGAACCCCTTCATTGATGTGGCGGCGCGGAGCAAAGCATACGTCAAATACTGGCCGGAATTGTTCCGGAAACAGCAAGAAGCCTACACCCAAATCATTATCGGCGCCAAACCGGTTGACTCCTTCGACGCATTCGCTAAAGAGTGGCGGCAGGCCGGCGGCGACGAGATGCTGCGGGAGATGGGCGGAATCTACAAGAAGTAATCGCGAGGACGAGAGACGGGCGGAAACGCCCGTCTTTCCATTGGAACACCGTATCGATATCTCGATATCCGATGCTTTCGAAAGGAGACTGCCGTGCAATACAACTTTCCGTACGCCAACATTCCCGGCCTGCAAATCCCCGCGCGGAACGAGACGCGCATCTATGAAGTGCGGGCCGATTCTGAACCGGAGGAGCCGTCGCACCTGATCGAGCAGAGCCTGGCCCGGCCCATCGGGATGGATCGTTTCAGTAAAATCCTTAAGCCGAGCAGCAAAGTCTTGCTCATTGTCGACGATATTTCGCGGCCGACCCCGGTCCGGCTGATCCTGCCGCCGCTCCTGGCCGAACTGGCGCTGGCCGGAGTGCCGGCCGCCAACATCAAGTTGTTAATCGCTCTGGGCACGCACCGCCCGATGACCCCGGCGGAGATCGAACAGAAGGTCGGCCCGGAGATCGCCCGCAATTATCCGGTTCTGAACCACGAATGGGACAATCCGGACGCCCTGCATGATTACGGACGCCTGGAGGACGGGACCCCGGTGATCTTGAACAAGCAGATGGCCCTGGCCGATTTCGTAATCGGGATCGGATCGATCGCGCCACATCCGGCGGCCGGATTCTCCGGCGGGGGCAAAATCATCGCGCCCGGGGTGGCGACCGAAGCGGCGGTCGGAGACTTTCACTGGAAAAGCGTCCACTTCCCGGAGCGGGAAGTGTTGGGAGTACGCGACAATCCGATGCGCCGGATCATCGACGCGATTGCGGCCAAAGCGGGCCTGTCGGCCATCGTCAATGTGGTGGCCGACGGCCGGCAGCGCATCGTCAAGGTGGTGACCGGGGATCCCGTGCAAGCGCACCGGGTCGGCTGCGAGTATGCCCTGAATCTCTTCGGCGTCACGGTCGATCCCGATTGGGGAGCGGAGATCTATATCGCCGATTCCCATCCCATGGATCAGGAGATGTGGCAGGCTGTCAAAGGAATGTGCGCCCTGGATATCGTGGCCCCGGACGGAGCCGTCGCCATCCTGGTGACCCCCTGCCCCGAGGGCGTCAGCCAAATGCATCCGGAGATCCTGAAGTACGGCTATGTCTCCCTGGCCGAAGCCGACCGGCTAATCCGGGAGGAGAACCTTTCCAAGGTGGCGGCACACAACATGGTCCAGGGCGGCCGGCTGGTCCGCCGGACCCACGCTTTCCTGGTATCCCCCGGAGTGAGCGCGGCCGAAGCCGCCCAACTCGGTTTCCGTTCCTTCGCCACGCCGCAGGAGGCATTGGAAGCGGCGCTGCGGCTCAAGGGAGAGCGGGCCAAAATTGCTATTTTGCGTCTGGGCGGCGATCTATGTCCGATCGTTCGCAAATAGCTCGGACTGCAATGGAATGAACAGTTATTTTCAGGAACAGGAATATTTAAGACTTCACGGCCTTTGAATGGAGGGAAAGCTTTTGATGATGAAGACCGCCGTATTAAAAAAAATAGGAACTATCGAGTATGAAGAGCGGGCCATCCCCGAACCCGGTCCGGGCGAGGTGCTGGTCAAGATTCGCTCGGTCGGCATCTGCGGTTCCGATCTGCATTACTATACCCATGGCAAAATCGGCTCGTTTGTGGTTGAAAAGCCATTGGTACTGGGGCACGAATCCGCCGGGGAGATCGTGGCGCTGGGCGCTGCCGTCACCGATCGGCGAGTCGGCGACCGGGTTTCGTTGGAACCGGGAATTCCCTGCCGCAAATGTGAATTTTGCAAGACTGGCCGCTACAATCTATGTCCGGATGTGCGATTCATGGCGACTCCCCCGGTCGATGGGGCATTCGCCGAATATGTGGTTTCCCCGGCCGATTTCGCTTTTAAGATTCCCGACGCGATGACGTATGATGAAGCCGCGCTCATGGAACCCCTGGCGGTCGGCGTATACGCTGCCGAGAAAGCCGGCCTGAAGCCGGGCATGAGTGCGGCCGTGCTGGGGATGGGGCCGATCGGAATGGTGGTGGCCCAGGCTGCCAAGGCCTATGGCGCCTATCCGGTCGCGGGCGTGGATATGATCGATTTCCGGCTGGAAAAAGCGGCCCAATTGGGGGTGGATCGGACCTTCAATGGGAAAATGGCCGATTTAGAGGGAGCGATGATCGCTTCCCTGAACCGGCAACCGGAGGTCGTTTTTGAAACCGCGGGCGCTTCGGCCACCCTGAATCTGGCGACCCATTTGGTGAAACCGGGAGGTACCATCGTGATGATCGGGATGAGCCCGGCCGATTTCACCCCGATCAATCAAGGGCAAATCCTGGGGAAAGAGCTCAAAATCCTGGGGATTTTCCGCTATGCCAATATGTATCCGAAAGCAATCGAACTGGTGCAGTCCGGCAAAGTGAATGTCAAGGCTTTGGCCACCCATACTTTTGCGCTGGATCAAACCAAAGAGGCGCTGGACTTCGCCCTGGAACATAAGGGGGACTCCATCAAGGTAATGATTCATCCGTAAACAGGACTGTCGAGCTGGCGAAGGGATCCGCACAATAGCTGGCCGATTACAATGCAATCGTCTTATGAACTACCGATGCTGTCAAACAGATGTTAGCTTTAATGAATGATGTGTTAAATATTACAAGGATCTATCCACTCCCCCGCGTTGCCTGCCGAAAAGAAAAACAAGCGAAGCGCTTTAAAGAGAAAGATTGCGGTGGAGGGGTTAGCGATGTCCAAGCGATTGGGGAAGTTGCGGTGGAGTTTCTCGAAACTCAAAGTATTCCAGCAGATCGGACTGATTATCGGATTCATGTCAGTTTTTTTGTTGATCCAGGGCGGCCTGTGCATCGCTATCGTCCGGACCATGCACGACAGCTCCGATCGCATTTTTAACGTCAGTACCAGGGTTTTGACGGACATCAGCGCCACGGAGATCGATCTCCAGAAGATCCGCGGCAACTATCTGGGCCGTTTGTTGAACAAATCGATGTTCGGCATCTCCATGACCATGCTGAGCAATATGCGGAACCGGATTCAGGAGGCCGGCGCGGTCCACCGGGAATCGGCCGCGGCCATCGTGAAGGAATTGAAAGTTGTGGAGGACATCGTCATCGAGCCGCTCAGCGTGGCCAATTACGAGCGGCTCGATGTGGCCTTGAACGCGCTGGATAACGACCTCAATCAGCTGGCCGGCGCGGTCCGGGCTGAGGCGGCCCAAACCATCAGCCATAGCGCGGCCTATTCCGCCAATGCACAGTGGATCACCGCTGTGTTACTGATCCTGAGCGTGATGCTCTCGCTGGCGCTGGGATTGGGGGTGGCCGCGGCCATCGCCCGGCCGCTGCGAGCGATGTTGATAGCTACCGAGGCGCTGGCCACTGGCGATCTGACCCGGGACGTCCGAGCCTCCGGTTGCGCGGAGACCGTCGGAATGGCGCTGGGGCTGAACCGGGCCATCGCCAGCCTGCGTCAATTGGTGACCGGGATCCATCGCCAATCCCAAGCGCTGCACGCGGCGGGCGATGAGCTGAAAGGGGCCGCGGCCGGGACCGGAGTCGCGGCGGGGCAGGTGGCAGCGGCAATGGCTGAGCTGGCGCGCGCTTCCGTGGCCGAAGCCGATCAAACCCGGCGCGCGGTGCTGGCCATCGACCGGCTGTCGGCGCTGGTCGGAGCGGTCGGCGCCGATACCGCCCGCATCGACAGCGCCTCGCTCAGCGTAGCCCGGCTGGCCCAGACCGGGCACCAAGCCGCCGCCAACATCGTCCGGGAGGTGGATGACATTTACCGCTCCACGCAGGAAGTGGCGGGGATCGTCGATCAGTTGAATCAGAATTCCAGCGAGATCCGGCAGATCACCGCGGCCATTCAGGGAATCACCGAACAGACTGCCTTATTGGCCCTGAACGCGGCCATCGAGGCGGCGCGGGCCGGCGAGAACGGCCGAGGTTTCGAGGTGGTGGCCCAGGAGACCGGCAAGCTGGCCGGACAATCCAAACGGGCGGCCGAACTCATCGCCGGCCAGGCTCAGGAGATGATGCGGCGGATCGACACCGCGGTGACGGCGATGCGGCAGGAGATGGTCAAGGTCGCGGCCGGCCGGGATCAAGCGGCGGGTGCCGCGGCCATCTTCGGCGAAATCTCCGCGGCGCTGACCCAAAACCAGACCCAAGTCGCGGCGGTGGCCCAATCGGCGCAACAGATGACCGAGAGCAACGCCACGGTCAGCGCGGTGGTCGAGGCGATCGCTGCCATCAGCCAGGCCGGCGTGGCCAATACTGCGGCGGTTTCGGCCACTTCCGCGCAACAGAGCGCCGCGGCCCAGGAAGTTACCGCGCTCGCCGAAAATCTGGCGCTGATCGCCGCCAGCCTGAAACAATCGGTGGCCGTTTTCCGGCTGGACGCGGAGGCATCCGAAGGGACCGCAGCCGGACCGGCCCGGGTGGCGTGAGCCAAGTCCGCCGGCCATCCGGCGCTTTATGGCCGCGCTGCTCAAACCCCATCCCGCCAATGGCGGCCCCAACCAGCCGATCGCCCTATACCTCGGCGATTTTCTGGCCGGTCATGGCCAGATCGTATCCGCCCATTCCGGAGAGCTCATCCCGATATTCGCGCGAATTCAATACGCTTAAGACTGCTTGAAAGTGCGGCAGGAGCAGGTCTTCCTTGCGGAAGATCAAGTCGTAGCGTTCCTTGTGGAGCGGAATGAAGTCCACCCCGTCCACCTGCGAGGCCGCCTTTTCGATCCCCAGGCCGAAATCGGCCGCGCCCCGCGCCACCCGGCTGGCCACCGCGATGTGGCTGGTTTCCTCGTGTTCATACCCTTCGATCCGGCCCGGTTCCAGCTGGAGCCGGCGCAACATCTCATCGAGCAGCACCCGCGCGCCGGAGCCGCATTCGCGGTTGACGAAACGGAGGCCGGGCCGGACCAGATCGGACCATTCCTTGATCGCCTGGGGATTGCCTTTGGCGACATAGAATCCTTCGATCCGGTGGACCAGGTTATAGACCACGGTCCGGTGCCCGGGCAGCATGCGCCGGATGTAGGGGATGTTATACTCGCCGGTGTCGCCGTCCCACAAATGGGCGGTCACCAGGTTGGCCGTGCCGTGATAGAGGGCGGACAGTCCGTCCATGCTCCCGACGTGGCGGCGGAGGAAGCGCAGCTGGGGCAGGAGCTTCTCCAAATGTTGCGCCAGAATGTCCAAAGCCAGATCCTGGCCGCAGATGATCAGGCTATCGCGGGTCGCCGCCAGCGGTTCGGCTGCGCTCACCATCGAGCGGGTCAATGACGGCCCGCACGACTTGGTATTCTGAATGTAGCGGTCGATATCCGCCTGTTCGACGCGGACCTTGCGGCCGATGCGGTAGGCGGCCAGATCGCCGCGCTTGATCAGCTCGTAAACGGTAAAACGGGAGATCTTCAGGATCCGGGCGACCTCTTCGGGCGTGTAGGAGATATTATCCGGCATCGCTGCACCTCAAAGCAGTATACTTGTCAAGCGTCTGTAACTTTTGTGTAAGTATTGCTAACATACTCTTGCTTTTTAGTATAACATAAAATACAATAAAGTCATAATTTGTTTATGTTAGTTTATGTTGGTTCTGGTTTGGGAAGAAACCTTAAAATGCTGGAGGAGGAGAAAAAGATGCGCAAACGTTGGGGTATCGTGGGGATTGCTTTATTGGTGGTGTTGCTGGGAACGGCGGTGAGCTGGGCCGCGGCCAAGGTGGAACTGTATGTGTCGGCCGCCGCCAGTTTAAAGGACGCCATGCTGGAGCTGGAAAAACCCTATGAGGCCAAGCATCCCGGGGTGCAGTTGATCTTCAACTTTAATTCATCCGGGGCACTGCAAACCCAGATCGAACAGGGCGCGCCCGCCGATCTGTTCTATTCGGCCGCGTTGAAGCAGATGGATAATTTGGATCAAAAGAATTTGTTGAAGAAAGGCACCCGCCGCAATCTGCTGGAGAACCAGATCGTGATGATTGTTCCCAAGGCGGCCAACAGCAATTTGAAAGATTTTAAAGACCTGACCCAGGCGGCGGTCCAAAAGATCGGCATCGGCGCCCCGGAATCGGTGCCGGCCGGCCAATACGCCCTGGAAGCATTCAAGAAGCTCGGGATCTGGGATAAGATTCAGGATAAGGTGGTCTACGGCACCAACGTCCGGGCGGTCCTGACCTACGTGGAGACCGGCAATGTGGACGCGGGAATCGTCTACCGCACCGACGCGGCCATCAGTGACAAGGTCAAGGTGGTGGTGGCGGCTCCTGCGGGTTCGACCGAGCCGGTGATCTATCCGGCGGCGGTCCTGGCCGGCACCAAACAGCCGGCGGAAGCCGCGGATTTTCTGGCTTATACCAGCGGTCCCGAGGGTAAGGCCGTCTTTGAAAAATACGGTTTTGTGGTCATCAAATAAGGCGCTAGCTTGCGGAACGAAAAGCTCAACGGAGAGATCAAAGATCGATGACAGACAGGTGATCGCATGATGGATTGGCAACCCGTAATTCTGTCGCTCAAAATCGCCAGCATCGCGTTGGTCGGCGTGGCGGTCGCCGGGATCGGCGCCGCCTATCTTTTGACGCGACGCGATTTCGTCGGTAAGAATGTCTGCGAGACCATCCTGACCTTGCCGCTGGTGCTGCCGCCGATCGTCACCGGCTTCCTGCTGCTGGTGTTGGTGGGCAGGCAGGGCCCCATCGGCAAGCTGTTGAATCAGCTCGGCGGGATCCAGATCGTCTTCACGCCGTTTGCCGCGGTACTGGCCGCGGCGGCAGTGGCCTTCCCGCTGATGTATCAGAGCGCCAAGGCGGCGTTGCAGGGCGTGAACCATCACCTGGAAGACGCCGCCCGGACCCTGGGGGCCGGGGAATGGAAGGTCTTCCGCACCGTTACCCTGCCCTTGGCCCGGCCGGGAATATACTCCGGGATGGTGCTGGCCTTCTCGCGCGCCCTGGGCGAGTTCGGGGCCACGGCGATGGTGGCCGGCAACATTCCCGGCCGGACCCAGACCATTCCGGTGGCGATTTATTTCGCATCGGAGAGCAACGACCTGGCCACCGCCGGATTTTATGTGCTGGTGATCAGCGGTCTGACCTTCGGCATGGTTTACGGGGTCAATCATTGGCTGGGCAGAACCATGGGTCAATGGTCGAGGAGGAAACGGCGTGTTAGAAGTGGCGATTCAGAAGGATTTGCCGGAGTATCGGCTTCAAGTGCAGTTCGGGGCGGCAAATAACATCGTGGTGCTGTTCGGGCCGTCGGGCTGCGGCAAGACGACCATCCTACGCAGCATCGCCGGACTGCTGCGGCCCGACGCCGGGCGGATCACCCTGGGCGACCAAGTGCTGTTCGACTCGGCGGCGCGGACCGCGCTGCCGCCCAGAGAGCGGGGCGTGGGCCTGGTTTTCCAGGATTATGCCCTGTTTCCCCACATGAATGTGCGCCGCAACATCACTTACAGCGTGAAGACTTTCAGCGGGCCGCTCCGGGAATTGTACCACAACCTTTTGAAGCAGTTGCGCATCGAGACCCTGGCGGAACGCTATCCCGAGGAGCTTTCCGGCGGCGAGAAACAGCGGGTGGCCCTGGCCCGGGCCCTGATGGCTCAGCCCCATATCCTGCTGCTGGACGAACCGCTGTCGGCGCTGGACAGCGATACCCGGCGCGAGCTGCAGGACGAGTTGCTGCGGCTGCAGCGGCTATGGCGGATCCCCTTCGTGCTGGTCACCCACGACGCGGCCGAGGCCGAAAAACTGGGCGACGCCATCCTCTACCTGGAACGGGGGCGGATCCGCGACCATTCCGGCGGGGCCGGAGGCGGCCGCTAACTCCTAGCGCAACGGAGCGCAATGGCTGCCAGAATATTTCTCGCTTAACCAATCCCACCTCGTTTGGGCTAGCGATCGGATGTAATTCATCCGATCGCAGCGCGCCCAGGCGCGGTGGGGTTTTTTATGTGACTGAAAGTTATGTTTATTGTATCTTAGGAGAAAGTGTTGCCCATCCAGCTTAATCCTGTACGAAATGTCCAGAGGTTGAACGGTCAACCCCTAGGACCTACCCCTCCGCAGGGCCTCATGCCGGCCCTTGACCCGGCATTTGACTTTACTAAACGCACCGAATGAAGTAAAGAATCGATTCTGCCAATCGCATCTCTGCTTGAAAGTAATTTTTGTTTGGCAACGGCATGCGCTCCATTCGCAATGCCGTGCCGGTCTACCTCCCTGTAGACCGTTTGGGCTGATACTCTAGCTGTAAAAAATAAAACCTAACATTTTTGCATTCATACAGCCGCCAAGGATGGCGGCTGCGCGGCGTTGCTGCCCGGATGAAAGCACCGCCGTCGGCTAGGAACCATCATATAGAAGACGCCGGCAATGGAGGCCGGCGGCAAACTTATTGTCCATTTACCTTGCCGGTTCACGGATGAACCGGACATTGGAGGGGTTCTAAGGGGAAGCAGCGTCCCCTTAGCGGCGGGGTTGCAAGGGGTTTGCCGCCTAAACCCCTTGCACGCCTGCAGGCGGAATCCTTGTTTTAGGCCCAAAACTTAAAACCATCATACCCCAAAACTTTAGCTTACAATTCAAACCGATCTCATTGAATTATTGAGCGAGCTTGCAGAGCGACTGAGCGAGCTTGCTGAGTGACTGAGCGAGCTTGTTGAGTGACTGAAAGAGCTTGCTGAGTGACTGAAAGAGCTTGTTGAGTGACTGAGAGAGCTTGCTGAGTGACTGAGCGAGCTTGTTGAGTGACTGAAAGAGCTTGCTGAGTGACTGAGCGAGCTTGCTGAGTGACTGAGCGAGCTTGTTGAGTGACTGAGCGAGCTTGCTGAGTGACTGAGAGAGCTTGCTGAGTGACTGAGAGAGCTTGTTGAGTGACTGAGAGAGCTTGTTGAGTGACTGAGAG
>JAEXFN010000035.1 GCA_023400055.1 Bacillota bacterium | reverse complement strand
GACGGTTACCGGATGCATAAGGGAGGCTTGGAATCCGTAGGTTCCAACGGTTTTTTGGTTACTTTTTTGCCGTCAAAAAAGTAACCCGCCGCCGGAACCGTGGGCCAAAGAAACAAGCATCCAAAAGCTCTTCCATTTTTCTCTACGAAAGTTGAGTTAGTGAAAGAGGTCGTTTTGTTAATAAGCGAGCTCATTCAATCGTTCAGCAAGCCTGTTGAGTGACTGAGCAAGCTTGTTGAGCAACTGAGCAAGCTTATTGAGCGACTGAGCAAGCTTGTTGAGTGACTGAGAGAGCTTGTTGAGTGACTGAGAGAGCTTGTTGAATGACTGAGAGAGCTTGTTGAATGACTGAGAGAGCTTGTTGAGTGACTGAGCAAGCTTGTTGAGTGACTGAGCAAGCTTGTTGAGTGACTGAGAGAGCTTGTTGAGTGACTGAAAGAGCTTGTTGAGTGATTGAGCAAGCTTGCTGAGCGACTGAGCAAGCTTGTTGAGTGACTGAGCAAGCTTGTTGAGTGACTGAGCGAGCTTGTTGAATGACTGAAAGAGCTTGTTCAGTGACCAAATAAGCTCTTTGAGTGACTGAATGGGCTTCCACGGCATAGTATCTTTGTTTACAGGCGAAGCGGGATTAGGAATACGGCGATCATATTCTGGAAGGAGGAGTTTTCGGATTTGAAGCGAAAATAGCCAACAATACTGGAAGGAGGTTATGGAATGGAACAAGCGGAGATTGGAATTTTCGGCGGTTCCGGTTTTTATTCGCTGTTAGATAATGTGAAAGAGGTCGCGGTGCATACCCCGTATGGCGCGCCCAGCGACAAACTGGCCCTGGCGGAGATCGCCGGCCGCAAGGTGGTCTTCTTGCCGCGCCACGGCAAGAACCATCAACTGCCGCCGCACATGATCAATTACCGCGCCAACCTTTGGGCCATGCGCGAACTGGGGGTGACCCGGATCATCGGCCCGTGTGCCGCCGGCAGTCTCCAGGCGAATGTCAAGCCGGGCGATTTCGTGGTGGTCGACCAGTTCGTCAACCGGACCTGGGGCCGGAAAGACACGTTTTTCGACGGACCGATCACCACCCACATGGGCGCCGCCGAGCCATACTGTTCCGAATTGCGCCGGCTGTCCATCGCCTGCGCGAAAGAGATGGGAATTACGGTTCACGAGCAAGGCACTGTGGTGGTCATCCAAGGGCCGCGTTTCTCGACCAAGGCCGAGAGCCGGGAATATAGCCGGAACGGTTGGGAAGTCATCAACATGACCCAGTACCCCGAAGGATGGCTGGCGCGGGAATTGGGGATCTGCTACGTCAATATCGCCTTGATCACCGATTACGATGTCGGCCTGGAAGGCCATCCGGAGATCGAGCCCGTCACTCACGAGGCGGTGCTTAAGGTCTTCAACGATAACAATGAGCGCTTGCGGAACTTGCTGTTTATGCTGATCGAGCGGCTGCCCGAGCAGAAGCACTGCGAGTGCAAGAGCGATTTCTTCTAAAGGCGTCCCGACGCCGCCCGCCGGCGGGTCAGCTACGGCCGGAAGCATTCCTGACATGAAAAAACCGCGCTTGAGTCCAGGGCGCGGTTTTGCGATCGCCGCCGCCAAATTTGCGGCATCCGATTTTTATTTGGCAGTTTACAATAAAAGTCTTTATTAACTCCGGAAAACCTTGTAATATAAATAATGAAGCATGACATATCCAGGATGAAATTCCTTTTTTATCTGAAGCCCGGCGTCCCGGAAGGCGCGCCCGAGATTCGGCGCTCCGGCCGGCTATGTTCCGTCCGGTCCGGCTTTCAGGGAGCGGGCCGCTCCGGCCGGCAGTTTTCATTTACATCGTGCGTGCTTGGGGGATGAATGGCAGCGAGCAAAAAGAATCGTACCGTTTTTTACTGTACCAACTGCGGCCATCAGGAGCCGAAATGGATCGGCCGCTGTCCGGCCTGTCAGGAATGGGGAACGTTAGAGGAGGAAGTCGAGGCCGAAGCCGGTCCCGGCCCGGCCGAACTCAGCGGGCTCGGCA
Source organism: Bacillota bacterium (assembly GCA_023400055.1). Taxonomy (GTDB): domain Bacteria; phylum Bacillota; class UBA4882; order UBA8346; family UBA8346; genus Hydrogenispora. The sequence continues at coordinate 274,067 of JAEXFN010000035.1, read as the reverse complement.
GCATGCAGGAGCCGCAGGTCCTCAACGAAGTGGTCATCGACGATTCGATCCGGATGAAAACGGGGATCGGCGAGTTTGACCGTCTTATCGGCGGTGGCGTGGTGGCGGGCTCGGTGATGCTGCTGGTGGGCGACCCGGGAATCGGCAAGAGCACCCTGAGCCTGATCGCCGCCGGAAATGTCGCCGGCCGCGGCAAGGTGCTCTATGTCAGCGGCGAAGAATCGGCCGCGCAGACCAAGATTCGCGCCAACCGCCTGGGCAAGTTCCCCAATTCGTTATACGTGCTCTCCGAGACGGATTTGGACCGCATCCAACAACACGTCGCCGCGCTCGAACCGGTGCTGGTGGTGATCGATTCGATCCAGTCCACCTTCGTGCGGACGCTGCGCTCGACGCCGGGCGCGCCCTCGCAGATCAAGGAGTGCACCATCAACCTGATCAAGCTGGCCAAGTCGACCAATGTCCCGATCCTCCTGATCGGCCAGGTGACCAAGGAATCGGAACTGGCCGGGCCGCGGGTCCTGGAGCATCTGGTGGACGTCGTCATCTATCTCGAGGGAAATCGCAGCCAGAGTTTAAGAGTGGCCCGGGTTGTCAAGAATAGATTTGGGTCCACCCAGGAGGTGGCCTTGTTCGAGATGACCGGCCATGGCTTCGCGGAGGTGCAAAACCCTTCCGAGTACCTGCTGGAGAACCGCAGCCGGCTGATGGCCGGATCGGCCATCGTGGCCTCGGCCCGCGGCAGCCGGCCGATTTTCACCGAGATTCAGACCCTGGTGACCGAGACCGCCGAAGGGATTCCGCCGCGCCAGATCGCTATCGGCGTGGACCGCAACCGGCTGCTGCTGGTCACGGCGGTGCTGCAGCGCTGGGTCGGCGAACGGCTCGGCAATAAGAATATTTTCGTCTCGACCGCCGGCGGCATCGAATCGGATGACCCGGCCCTGGATCTGGGCATCGCCGCTTCCCTGCTCTCGTCGGTGCGGGGGATCGCCTTGAGCGCCAAAGTGTTCTGCCTCGGCGAACTGGCGTTATCCGGAGAGGTCCGGACCACTCCGGAGCTTGAAAAGCTGTTGCATGAAGGAAGACGGTTGGGCTTCGAGGCTTGCGTGCTTTCGGCCCAGTCCATCAAACGGATCAATCCGCCGCCGGGCATCCGGCTGCATGCCATCGAGCATATTCGGCGTCTGGTTCAGGTGATCCCGGAGATCACCGAGAAAAGTTAATGGAGGGTTTCGGTTTGAGCCAGGAGGATCAACGTTACATCGAAATGGCCAAGGTCTTGAAGATGGTCGCCCCCGGCACCACGCTGTACGAGGGCCTGGAGAATATCCTGCGGGCGCGGACCGGGGCTTTGATCGTCGTTTCGGATGCGGAATCCGTTATGAAGCTGGTGGACGGGGGTTTCCGGATCAATTCCGAGTTACAGCCGTCGACCATGTATGAACTGGCGAAGATGGACGGGGCCATCGTCCTTTCCTCGGACGCGCGGCGCATCATCGTGGCCAATGCCCATTTGACCCCGGATTACTTGATTCCGACCTCGGAGACGGGCACCCGGCACCGGACCGCCGAACGGATGGCCATCCAGACGGGGGAACTGGTCATCGCCATCTCGCAACGGCGCAACGTGATCACGTTATACAAGGGCAATCAGCGCTATGTGATCCGGGACATCGGCACGACGCTGGCCAAAGCCAATCAGGCCCTGCAAACGCTCCAGAAATACAAGAGCGTGCTGGAACAATCGTTATTGAACCTGTCGGCGCTGGAGTTCGAGAATCTGGTCACGTTATCCGACGTTTGCACGGTCATCCAACGGGCCGAAATGGTCAACCGGATCGCCGCCGAGATCCAGCGTTATATCTTCGAATTGGGGAGCGAGGGCCGGCTGGTCAGCATGCAACTGGATGAGTTGATGATCGATATCGAGGACGAAGGCCATCTGGTGGTGCGGGACTTCTTCCGGGGCGAGGCCAGCCTGGTGGACGGGTTTCAAAAGGAGGTCGCCACCTGGGATGACGACGACCTGCTGGATCTCAACGCGCTGGCGCGCACGCTCGGCTATCCCGGGGGCACCAGCCTGGATCTGTCGCTGACCACCCGGGGCTACCGGATCCTGGGGAAGATCCCGCGCCTGCCCTTCCCGGTGGTCGAAAACCTGGTCAAAACCTTCGGAGTCCTGCCCAAGGTGCTTGAAGCGACCACCGAGGAACTGGATGACGTCGAAGGCATCGGCGAAGTCCGGGCGCGGACCATCAAGGACGGCTTGCGCCGTTTGCGGGAACAGATCTTGCTGGACCGCCATTTTTGAGTTTGAATTGACGAATTTAGCTACGCCGTTCCCGGGCGAGGGTTCCCTTGCCGCAGAGGACTGATGAATAAAGGTCCGAATCGAAGTTTATTAGAATGATCACCTGAATCGACCGGGTGATTATTTTTTTTGAGACGGTTTCCAAGCGGAAATATATTCAAATGGTCGTCAAAGCGAAAAATTGAGAAACCGTCGTATTTTGACAGAACGGGATATATTGCAAGCATCATTGGGACCATGGCCTAAAAAAATAAAATGGCAGATCAGCTGCAAAAAAATATTGACAACAAAAATAAAACCTGTTAAAATGATAAGCTTGACTTATGAACTGGAATGTTGTAAGATAAAGATGTAAATGGCGGGAGGTCTGGAATGTTTAATGTCGGTGATAAAGTAGTCTATCCGATGCACGGGGCCGGGATCATCGAGGATATCGAAGAACAAGAGATCTCCGGCGAACGGGTACAATATTATATTATCAAGTTACCCATGGGGGAGATGAAAGCGATGGTCCCCCTGAACAAAGTGAAAGAGGTCGGGCTACGTCAAATCATCGATGAGGAAGAAATTTTAAAGGTCTTCGAGGTCTTGAAGGATAAATCCACCAACATGCCGATCAACTGGAACCACCGTTACCGGGCCAACCTTGAGAAGATCAAGAGCGGCAGCATTTATGAGGTGGCGGAGGTGGTCCGCAACCTGGTGTTGCGGGACCGTCAGAAGGGACTGTCGACCGGCGAGAAGAAAATGTTGGAGAACGCCAGGCGCATCTTGCTCAGTGAGTTGGTTTTGGCTAAAAATACTTCGGAAAACACGATGGCGGACATGATCGATGATTTTCTATCCTGACCATTGGTTTTATTAGATTTTATTCGCATTATATCATAGCTATCAAGGACGATATCAAGATTTAACGAGCACGGGCAATGAATTGTCCGTGCTTTTTTGTCGTCCTTCCCCGCATCAATCATTGCAAAAATTATACCTCACGATGGACGGCCGGAGGGATAATCCACCAAAATTTGGTCAATAATAATTTTAGGAAAATGGCATGGCTTAGGAAAAGGAGTGGTGGATTCGACACGATGGTTATTCATTTTTTATGGTTGATGGGAGGAGGTATTTCCGGATGGCTGGTCGCGATGGGCTTCAATCCGCGTTTCAACGTGGCGGCGGGGGTCGCTCTGGCAATTATCGGCGCATTATTGGGCTTGTTATTATCGGTAAAAGGTTGTCATCTCATCGAATTTTTGCTGCATCAAAGGACTGGTCCGGAGGTGACCATTAAAAGCCTCGGTTTGCTCGCCGGACTGGCCGTCGCGGCGCTATTGGCCTCGGTTTTCAGGCCGCTGGTGGAGCTTTTTCCCTGGCCGGGACGTTTGCTGGCGCTGCTTTGGCTGGTCTGCCTGTCGGTAGGGCTGATGACGGCCGTGACCGCGCTGAAGATGAGAGAACTGCTGGCGCTCTTATTCGAGCCGGTCGTACCGGCTCCGCCCCAGGCGGTCAGCACCAAAAATCAGTTTAAAGTGGTTGATACCAGCGCTATCATCGACGGACGCATCGCCGATCTCTGCAAAACCGGCTTTTTAGAAGGGGTATTGATCATTCCCGCTTTTGTCCTGTCGGAGCTCCAAAAGATCGCCGATTCCGCCGATCCGTTGCGCCGCAACCGTGGCCGGCGGGGATTGGACATCCTGAACAAGATTCAAAAAGAAAATCTGGTATCGGTACGCATCTTCGACCGCGATTATGACGATCTGACCGAGGTCGACACCAAGCTGCTGCGGTTATCCAGAGAGCTCGAGGCCAAGGTCGTCACCAACGACTATAACCTGAATAAGGTGGCCGAACTCTACGGGGTCCAGGTGCTGAACATCAATGACCTCTCCAATGCCATCAAGCCGGTGGTTATTCCCGGCGAGGAAATGATGGTTCATGTCTTGCGGGACGGCAAAGAACATGGCCAGGGCATCGGCTATCTGGAGGACGGCACCATGATCGTGGTGGAAGGCGGCAAGAGCTACATCGGTCTCGATATCGAAATCTTGGTGACCAGCATTCTGCAGACTTCCGCCGGGCGGATGATCTTCGCCAAACCCAAGGAATACCTGGCCTCCCGAATTACCTCCTGAGTTTCTTCCGCTCCTTTCACAAGGAGCATTTTTTTTGCTTTCATTTCATGGGTATTCGGCTTTGGGAATGTAAATTTTAGTTAAGATATTTATTTCATCCTATATCGGCAGGATATTGGGCGGCGGGGCTGGAAATCAATTGATGGTGATTGCGATGAAAAACATTCCCAATATCGCCGCAGTGATCCCTGCGGCCGGGCTGGGCCGACGGATGGGTTCCGAGCAGAATAAGATCCGCTTGAATCTGAACGGGGAGCCGGTGATCGGTCATACCTTGCGCACCTTTGTCGCCACAGCGGCGGTCGGGATGATCGTTTTGGCGGTAAACGCGGCGGAGAAGCAATATTTTGAAGAATATTTACAGAGCGAATGGCCAGCTGAGGCGCGGCAGCGGATCGCACTGACCATCGGCGGCAAAGAGCGGCAGGATTCGGTCTACCAGGGGCTGCTATACTTGCGGGGCTGGGATGGTTGGTCCGGCGGCGTCGGGCGCCGGCTGGTGGTCATCCATGATGCCGCCCGGGCGCTCTTGACCCGAGCCATATTGGAGGCGTCCATCGCCGCCGGCTGGGAGTACGGAGCGGTCGGGGTTGCCGTGCCGGTAAAGGATACCATCAAGCAGATCGATGCGGCGGGCTTCGTCGTCGGAACGCCGGAGCGGGCCACGCTGCGGGCGATTCAAACGCCGCAGGTTTTCGACTTTGAGACCATTCTGGCCTGCCATGAGCGGGTCCGGATGAGCGGCGGCTGCTTTTCCGACGATTGCGGGGTGGCCGAGGCTTGCGGCAAACGGGTGAAACTGATCGCCGGCTCATATGAGAATCTGAAGATCACCACGCCGGAGGATCTTTGGCTGGCCGAAACCATCTTAAGGAGGAGAGCGGATGCGGATCGGGCAAGGGTTTGATGTTCACCAGCTGGTACCGGGCAGGGAATTAATCCTGGGCGGGGTGAAGGTTCCTTATGAATTGGGGTTATTGGGTCATTCCGATGCCGACGTGCTCATTCACGCGATCATGGACGCGTTGCTCGGAGCGATCGGCGCCGGAGATATCGGGATTCATTTCCCGGACACCGATCCCCGCTACCGTGGTGCCGACAGCACTCAACTGTTGGCCGAGGTCTTGCGCCTGGTGGCGGAGGCGGGCTACCGGATCGGCAATGTCGATGCCACCATCATCGCTCAGCGCCCCAAGTTGGCCGGATATATTCCCCAGATGCGCGAGCGTCTGGCCGGCGTGGCCGGTTGCGACCGTTCGGTGCTGAACATCAAGGCGACGACTACCGAAAAATTGGGTTTTACCGGCCGGGGCGAGGGCATCGCCGCACAGGCCGTGGTGTTGCTGGAGTGCTTGGAGTAACAGCCTCACATATTAGCGCCGCGGATCTTTTGGACCAACTCCGAGGTTGAGATCCCTTCCACCAGCGGAACGAAGACCGCTTGGGCTCCGACCTGGTGAATCGCGTCCCGTTCCGGCAAGTTGTCCAGGGAATAGTCCCCGCCCTTGACGTATATGTGCGGGCGGAGCGCCAGCAACAGGTCGGACGCCTTCAGATCATCGAAAATCGTCACGTAATCGACGGGTTTCAAAGCCGCGACCAGGGCGGCCCGTTCCGTCTCGCCGATCAGCGGCCGGGTCGGACCTTTGAGTGCCCGGACCGAGCTATCGCTATTTAACCCGACCACTAAAATGTCGCCGAGCTTTTTGGCCTCGGTAAACGTACGCAAATGACCGGTATGGAGCAGATCGAAGCAGCCGTTGGTCAGGACGACCTTCAGGTTCTGCCGCTGCCAGGCGGCGCGGAGTTCGGGAAAGTCCGCCGGAGTAATCAATGATTGCTGCATGGTTTCTCCTTCGCTGCTTGATTCAGGCAAATTGCCACTGAGGTTATCTTCGCCATCCGGCCTTAAAATCCTCGGCATCGCTCCTCAGGAGGTCGCCAGGGGCTGGAGTTTTTCCAACTTTGGGAGTAACGATGGCAGTTCGACATCGGCCAGGGACAAGAAGACCAGATCGGCTAGGCCGACCTGCTGCGGATCGCCGATGCCAATGGCCAACATGCCGGCGCGATGGGCGGCCGCGATTCCCGCGGACGAATCTTCGATGACTACCGCTTCCTCCGGAGCGACTTCCAGCCGGGCAGCGGCGTGCAGAAAGAGATCTGGAGCCGGCTTGGCCCGTTCCACCATGCTGGAGTTGACGATGGCATCGAAACGATCGGCGATGCCCAATCGTTCCAGGATGATTTGGGTATTACGGCTGGAAGAGGCCACCGCGATCTTCAGCCGGTGCCGCTGTAAATCGTCCAAGAATTTGGCCACCCCGGGCAGCAGGTCGGCCGAGGTCATTCCGGCGATCAGTTCCAGGAAAAGCTGGTTTTTCCGTTCATACAAATCGTTAAATTGTTCCCGGGAAACCGGACGATGATAGCGGTCGAGGAGCAACTGGAGGGAATCCACGCGGGAGAGGCCCAGCAGGTCCTGATTGTCCGCCTTGGTAAAAGGAATATTCTCGGCCGCGCAAAGCTTTTTCCAGGATTGATAGTGAAATTCGACCGTGTCGGTGATCACCCCGTCCATGTCGAAGAGGAAAGCCTTAATTTGCTGTGAAATCGTAGACACCCCATTTGAATGAATCGATTGAATGTAGTATTCGTAGCTGCCCGCCATTTCATGAATCTGGATAGGACGTCCAAGTTTGTGGTGTCCTGGAAATGTTAATCATGATATGGATAGAATTACAATCGGCGTTCTGGCCTCAGCCAGAAATCGCCCCAGCGGAGCGTGTTTTTACCAAATATAGATTTATTTCGGCGTTTTTAACGCATTATCCTGCCAAACGACTGCTTTAAAACCATTCCATGGTTTTTTTCTAGTTGCTGCCACTTGAAACATTGTTGTGACAGGTGTATCATTTGAGGGTAACGGATTATGTTGCATAGAAATTTATTTGATCCTAATATAGCAACGAAAACTTGTATAGCAACGAAAACTTGCAACGCGTCCGGTGCTTCGCTAAGTTGCCGACATTATTCTGCGGTGCTTCCGTGATGGTCCGGGAACAACAGGGAAGGCGTGCTGATATCTATAATGGTTGGCAAGGAATTGAACTACCGGAGCAGGAAAGGAACATGTGGATGATTGAGATCGACGATGCTGGCGGCGGTTGTTTTATTGGTCCGGAAGTATTGGTCATTCACCATCTGGAGACAGGATCGGCCCATTTTCTGTATATTCCGCCGCAGGTTGAGGATAGAGTGTCGTTTGCAACGGAGCTGTTAAAAGCGGCCTTTACCGAGCGGGGGATTACCAACCGCGAACCGGTGCAGCTATGCCGCGGCGAGATCTTCGACAAGTTCCAGGAGTATCTGGAGGCACGCGGTTATTCCGTGGTCCGCCAGAAAGTCTCGGCGGCCACCGATAGCCTGGCGGAGGCCGAATTCATGGAAGTCTTGTATGCCCACGGTTTGCCACGCAGTATCGCGTTGCGCAACCGGAACTATCAGGAACTCTATGAGATGGTGGGCTTTTGGTACTTCAGCCAGCGGAATCGTTCCTTGCGCGGCTTGCAAAAGATCCGGCTGCGCCCGCCGTACCGGATCAAGCATGTCACGGAACGGTATCCCAACCTGTTTCGAATGATCTTTCAGGAAGAAGCGGTCGTGTGATACGAAGCCGTTAAGGTAGCGACCCATCGCTATATTGCGCAGGAAAAGCCAAAGCGGAGAATATGTTACAGCTTTGGCTTTTTAGTTTACTGAAGGATGGAAGCCGCCGAACCGATTCTCTCGCAGCTTGAGCAGGACCTCTTGTCGGGAATAATCGCGACGATTCGCTTAAAAGTTTTAAAATAAAACAGATATTCAGCGTTCTCCCCTGCTTTTTTCTACACGATTTTCGGAACGCCAGTGATAAAATCTTTTCAAATGGCGATCGTTTAGTGCTGTCATCGTCGAAAAGAGGGGGAAGGGATTTGGATAAAACAGCGGAGCAAGTGGCCGATCTTTTGGGGCAATTGTCTAATATGGGTTACCGGCAGTTTCAACTCGAACAAATCATCCGGGATTCATTCGGGACTTCCAGCTTGGAGTCGCTCTCTATCGAGCAGACCCGCCGGTTGATTGGAGTCCTGGCGGAATATGCCAACTTCGCCGCCAAATGCCGCTTGACGATGAAGAGCTGACTGATAAAATATTATTAGGGATTTGACGGACATTTCACCGTATTTCCTTGGTTAATGAGCAGGGAGTCCGCATTACCACATTGGTTCCGCAATGACATACCTCGTTCTACGCCATGGATTTCATGAGTCCATTCTTTGATTCTTCTATGGATAGCCGGCTGACGCCGGTTGTTTCTTTTTTTAGAACGCCGAGACTGTGAATTATTGTTCAAGTTTTTGTTACTGAAAAATAATGGGTTATTTTTTTGTTTCCGAACCTGTTTAAACATTATTAAGATTACCCCCTTCGATCTTAATCCAGCCTCGTTGTGCATCGGGAGCTTTTAACTTATGATGAAGCTACGGTATCTAAATAATAAACAAAAATTTCGTTAAGGAGGATTAGTATGAAACGTTTTATCTCACTCGCGCTGGCACTGGTGTTTGCCATGTCTCTGGTCTGGACGGCTTGTTTTGCGGCTGAGAACACTGCCTATGCGGTCAAACCGCGCAAAGTAACCGGCCGTAAACTGGTGGTGGGACTGGTTCCGGTTACCATGAATACCGCCTATACCATGACCATCAATGGCGCCAAGGAAGAGATTAAAAAGCTTGGCGGCAATATGGAGCTGATCGTTCAGGCTCCCAGCAGTAATACAAGCACCATTACCGAACAGGGCAATATTCTGGAGAGTTTGATTCAGAAAAAAGTGGACGCGATCGCGCTGGCGACGGAAAGCGATACTTCGATGCTGCCCTATCTCCGCGAGGCCGCCAAAGCGAACATCCCGGTATTCCTCTTCAATATGTCCACGATTGACAAGAAAGACATTTATTATGTTTCCAGCATCGGTTATGACCAATATAATGCCGGCAACATGATCGGCAAGTGGGTAGCGGCCAATTATAAAGAAGGCAAGATCGGCGTGCTGGAGGGTTATCCCGGCGTCGTCAATACCCAGCGGATGAACGGGTTTAAAGACGCCATCGCCAAGAATCCCGGCCTAAAGATCGTCGCCTCCCAGGTGGCCAACTGGAACCGCGAATCCGGACAAAAAGTCACCGAGGGCATCCTGACCGCCCATCCCGACATCACCATTTTGTACGGCCCCTATGATGAGATGGTGCTCGGCGGTCTGGTCGTGGTCAAAGAGCGAAACCTGTTAAAACAGATTCACGTGGTCGGCTTCGGCTGCACCAAGGATGGGGTTAACGCCATTAAAAACGGCGATATGGTCGCGACCATCAATGTCATGGAGAAAGAGACGGGCTATGACATCATCGATGCCATTAACGAGTTCTGTGTCAACAGCAAGACTGTTAAGAAAGTCATCAACCGTCCCTCCAAGGTATTCGATGCCAAGAACATCAATCAAGTCGACATGAGCATGTTCAACTAATCGCCGGGATTTTCCGTAAACTGTTTTGAATGAAAAAGATCATGCCGCCGTGGCCTCGATATTGCTTCGGGCCACGGAGCATGATCCAAAAAGCGCTAACATAGTGCCAATACCCAGATTTCGGAGTTTTTAAAAGATCGCTTCTCGCGAAGGAAGTTGATTGAACGTAAACTTTAAAAAGCAAACCGATTTTCATCCGTAAGCCTGGATGGGAAAAGCTGCAGGAAATTTCTCCGAGACAGTCAAGCTTGTAGATCAGCTCAGCGACGGACGTTTTTTACGATTATTCCCCCGAATCTTCACGATTCCACGACGATAAAATGGGTTCAAATAGATGCGAACTACGGGAAAACCGGAAGTGCGTTAAGCTTGCCGCAAATTATATACAACGTTACGATTGCGTGTATCAGTTTTGAAAACATCTTTAGTTCGAATGGGTAAGACGTTGCTCATGAACACAATATTCCGGCAGCGGAGGGAAATTATGATAAAGCTAAAAATGCATGTAATAGCCAATGGCATTCTGGAGTGCGACAGCGCGAATCTGATCGCCATGCCCAAATTGGCGAACAGTGAGAACCGGCATACGGTGAGCGACTGGGTAGTCTCGCCCGTTTACACGGTTTTGATTGAACATCCCGAGGGGCTGGTCTTGTTCGATACCGCCTGCCACCCGGATGCCATGAAAGGCCGCTGGGACCGCGGCAATAGGTTGCGGACGCCCTATACCTTCCATGAAGACGAGTTGCTCCCCAATGCCTTGAAAAGGTTGGGCTATCGCCCGGATGATATCCAGTATGTGGTTTTATCCCATCTGCACGAGGATCATGCCGGTTGCCTGGAGCTGTTTACCAAGGCCCAGATCTATGTCAACGATGAGGAATTAAAGCAAACTTTGCGGTTATATGTCTTAAACGGCCCCATGGGCGGTTATATCCGCAACGATATTAGATCATGGTTCGACGCCAATTTAAACTGGGTTCCGGTCGACGCCGAAACCCAAGAAGTTGAGCTGCTGGAGGGGATCACGATCTTGAACTTTGGCCCCGGGCACACCTTCGGGATGATGGGCTTGCTGGTTTCCTTGCCCAACACCGGCAACGTGATTCTGGCCTCCGATGCGATTAACACTGCCCGGAATTTCGGGCCACCGATCCTGTTCCCGGGTCTGGCCTACGATACGATCGGGTATTACAAGACAGTGCAGCGCATTGCCAAGCTGGCTAAGGAAAAACGGGCTCAGGTATTCTTCGGCCATGATGTCGACCAGTTCGCCACGCTGAAGAAAGCACCGGAAGCTTATTACGACTAGCCATCAAACGAGGCGTAAACGAGGTGAAATAATTTGACGGAAAATACGCCGATCCTGGCAATGAGGAATATTACGAAATCTTTCGGTCCGGTCCAGGTGTTAAAAGGAATCGATCTGACCCTGAACCGCGGCGAGGTGTTAGGGTTTATCGGAGAAAACGGCGCGGGCAAGTCGACCATGATTAAAATCATCTGTGGCGTGCACCGCAAGGATAGTGGCGAAATTTTCTTTAACGGCACCAAAACGGAGATCGAGAACGTCGCCCATTCCCAGCAATTGGGGATCAGCGCGATTTACCAGGAACTCAGTCTGATGCCCGATCTGAACGCGGCCCAGAATATCTTCATCAACCGGGAACTGAATAAAAAAGGCAGTCATCTTTTTGCGCCGCTCGATGCGGCCGAGATGCAGGCCAAGGCCGAACGGATATTAAAGGATGAGCTACAGATCGACATCCCAGTCGATAAACCCTTGAAATACTTGACCTTGGCGCAGAAACAGATGGTGGAGATCGCCCGGACGATTTATGCCGACGCCCAGATCATCATCATGGACGAACCGACTTCGGCATTGGGCGCGGCCGAACGGGAACAGCTGTTCAAAGTGATCCGGGGCCTGAAGGAAAAAGGCCGTTCGGTGATTTTTATCTCGCATCATTTGGATGAGATCATGCAGGTTTGTGACCGCATCAGTGTGTTGCGGGACGGCAAAAAGGTGGCCGACGACAGCGTCGCCAACTTTACGGTCGAGCGGATCATCAACGAGATGGTCGGGAAATCGCTGCAGTCCCAGTATCCCAAGGAGGATGTGGCCTTCGGCCCGCCGATCTTGGCGGTCCATAACCTGACCAAACGGGGAGCCTTCGCGGACATCTCCTTCGAACTGCGGGAAGGGGAGATTCTGGGGTTGGTGGGCCTCGAGGGCTGTGGCAAAAACGAGGTCATCCGCTCGATCTTCGGCCGCATTTCGTACGACAGCGGCGAAATTGTCAAGGCCGGCCGCAAGCTGCGGATCCGCTCGGTCAAGCAGGCCATGGCGAGCAAGATCGCCTTCGTGCCCGCCGAACGCAAGGTGGACGGCTTGTTCCTCAAGCAAGACATCGCCTGGAATACGACGATCGCCGCCTTGGATAAAATCATTAAATACCAAACCTTGCTTACGAAAAAAGAAAACGCCCTGACCGACGGCTACATCGCCCAATTGAACATCAGAGCCGAGTCCCACGACCAGAACATTACCGCGTTAAGCGGCGGCAATCAGCAAAAGGTCATGCTGTCGCGCTGGATGATGATGGACCCCGATGTTTTTCTGCTGGAAGAGCCGACCCGGGGAATCGACGTCAACGCCAAAACCGAGGTATACCGGGCCATCGGGGAATGTGTCAAGGAACGCAAGGGGGTCATCGTGGTATCCTCGGAAGAAGAGGAAGTGATCGGGATCTGCGACCGGATTATCGTGATGCGCAATGGCAAAATATCCGGGGTGCTGGACGCCAAAAAAACCGATACGTCCGAAATCAAACGTTATTCGCTGAAGAGTGAGGTATGAGCGCACAATGAAAAACACGTCATGGACCTTGAAAAAAGTCTTGAATATGAACGGCATCGGTATCGTCATCGCTTATCTGGTGGTTTTCATCGGCTTGAGCATCGCCTGCCCCAACTTCTTGAGCATCGCCAACTTTATGGTCGGAATCCGCCAGGCCGTGTTCACGGCGATCATCGGCTTTGCGATGACTTATGTTATCGCCATGGGCGGTATCGACCTCTCGGTAGGTTCGACGGTGGGGATCAGCGGCATGGTCGTGGCCGCGTTGATGCTGGGCGGCTTAAATATTTACCTGGCCATGCTGATCGCCATTCTGCTCGGCGCGGTCATCGGTCTGATCAATGGCTTTCTGGTAACCAAGATGGGCATCGCCTACTTTATCGCCACCCTGGGCATGATGGGCATCTTGCGGGGGCTGATCTATGTTTATACCAAGGGCATTCCCCTTTACGGCTTGAGCTTTCCCGGCTTCCAGTTCGTGGGACAGGGATATCTCGGCGTGGTGCCGGTGCCGATTATCATCACGCTGATCGTCTTCTGCATCAGTTATTATCTTTTTAATAAAACCAAATTTGGCCGTTACGCGGTCTCCATCGGCAGCAACGAAGACGCCGCCGAAATGGTGGGCATCAATATCGATAAGATCAAGATTCTGGTTTTCACCCTGAGCGGGGTGATGTGCGCCATCGCCGGGGTGATCCTGGCGGCCCGGAGCGAGGCGGCCGTGCCGGATGCCGGCAGCGGCGCCGAAATGGACGCCATCGCGGCCACGGTAATCGGCGGAACCAGCATGACCGGGGGCAAAGGGAATATGATCGGCACCGCTTTCGGCGCCATTTTGATCTCGACGATCCGCAACGGGTTGAGCCTCTTGAATATCAATACCCTCTGGAATCAGGTCGTGGTCGGGGTATTTATCCTGTTGACGGTGGCCTTTGACAGTTACCGGGCGAAAAAGACCGCCCGCAAGAAAGGTTAAGCTGGGCTTCTCAAAACGACCGACGTTATTCAGCCAAAACAGATTATCCGAGCAGCCCAAGTTGACTCGGATATTTGTTTTGTAGTGAAGCCGGGGGATGAAGTCTCTCGGATGGGAAGTCGCGCCCCGACCTTCGGACGGGGTTTATCACAACGCTTTTAGAAGCCAAGCCAATTGGGGAATATGGTATAATAACGGTCGAAAGGGGTTGTGCTCTGATGTTGTCATTGGTCATCAGCGACGACGAGCGGGGAATCATCGAACTGATCAAAAATCTCATCGATCCGTCCAGAGTTCAAACGGAAGTTGTGGGTGAGGCCGAAAACGGAGTGGACGCCTATAACCTGATTGTAGATAAACGACCCGATGTGGTGATTACCGATATCCGGATGCCCGGCATGACCGGGATCGAGTTGATCGAGAAAGTGAGCCAGGCCGGCTTGGGCGTCACTTTCGTGGTGATCTCCGGTTACCGGGATTTCGAGTATGCCCAAAGCGCCTTGCGGTTCGGCGCGGTGGACTATCTGCTCAAGCCCATTAAACAAAACGACCTCAATAACCTGTTGGTGGAGCTCAACGATAAAAAGGAAAACAGCGTGGCCCGGGAGGTCAAGGTGCAGTCGCTCCAGGAAGAGCTGGCCATCAGCATGGAGCTGCTGCGGAAAAACGCCCTCTGGGATTTGCTGAGCGGCGACCCCGCGCGGTTACGCACCGGGCTGGCGGCGATCGAAGCCAACACCTTCTTTCATTTCGGGCCCGGCAAGTTCTGCGTGGCGCTGGTCAAAATCGATTGCGCCTCCGAGGCGAATCTGCAATATCCCAGCGACAGCATCGAGGTGATCATGGGCAAGTTCATCCGCAAGCTGGAACCGGACTGCTTTGAAGCCGAATACGTCTGCGAACGAACCATGGGCTACTTGGTGTTCAATTATGCCCCGGGCAAACACCTGCCGCTCGAACAGAAGCAACAGTATCTGCTCGATTTATTGCGCAGCGATGCTTACAAGTACGTCTTCTTTGATATTACGGTCGCGCTCGGCCAGGAGGAATGGGAGCTGGCCCGGATCGCCGATTCCGGCCGGACGGCCCTGGAGGCTTTGCATCACCGGATCGATCTGGGCTGCGGCGGCATCTTGAATTATAACGGCTTGGCCAAGCGTTATGACGGCCAGGAACGGGAGCCGGTTTTGGACGATCCGGCCCGCAAAAAGCTGCGCAAATGCCTCGAGAACCTGAGCCAACCCGATACCCGGGCTGCGATTCACGGCTTGATCGCCGATTATCTGCGGAACCATGAAGGGAAAGCCTTCGGCCTTTACCAGTATTGCGAAGAGCTGCTGCGGAATGTCAATGCCATCGTCTTGGAACTGTTGGAAGAACCGATCTTCGAGTCCCCCCGTTACCGGGAGAATATCGAAAACTGCACCACTGTGGCAGGCTTGGAACGGGTTTGCCAGGATTATGCCGCCGCGATTCTGGAGACTTGTATCGCCAAAAAAGCCAACCAGGAGTACCGGCCGATCCGGTTGATCAAGCAATTTGTCCAGGAACATTACGCGGAGCCGATCACCCTGGAGGACATCGCCCGGGTGGTCCATTTCAATCCGGTTTATATCAGCACGGTGTTTAAGAAAGAGACCGGGATGAGCTTTTCGGGTTATCTCACCGATGTCCGGCTGGAAGAGGCCAAGAAATTATTGAAAACCACCTCGCTCAATGTGGCCGAGGTCGCCCGGACGGTAGGTTACAATGACGTCCGCCATTTCAGCAAGTTGTTCATTAAAACGGTGGGCATCAAACCCGTCGAGTTCCGTAAATTTTATGCTTGACCGCGGGGAGGAATCAGCTTGCAGTCCAGGAGCGCCTATCAGACCAGCAATTCCGCGTTCGCCATTCTTTTGGTGGATAAGGCGATCACTTTGATCATGATCTTGGTCTTTGTCGGCCTGCATATCCGCTTTCACTGGTTGCGGATCGAATCGCTGGTTTTGCTGATCTTGCTGGCCTTAATCCAGGTGGTTGTCTTCGTCTTTGAGATCAAACAGTATATCTATCCCATCCGGAAGCTCGAGAAAACCGCGGCGTTGATTGAAACCGGACAGTATCCGGGGGATGAGAATTACTTCGAGGCGTTGGAGGGCATCCAGCACGGTTTGACGGTGGACCGGCTGATCAACCAGGTCAAGGTGGCGATTCAGAGCGATTACACCTCCCAGATGCTGAAAAGCCAGGCGGAGATGCACGCGCTGCAAAGCCAGATCAATCCCCATTTTCTCTACAATACCCTCGAAACCATCCGCAGCCACGCCATCGCCCAGAAATCCAACCAGATCGCCGAGATGACGGAAGCCCTGGCGACGCTGTTCCGTTACAGCATCAGCCGTCCCGGCGAGATGGCCACTTTTGCCGAAGAGCTGGAGAACGTCCACAACTACCTGGTCATCCAGCAATACCGTTTTCCGGCCAAGTTCCGGGTCGTCAAGCAGATCGAAGACCAGCGGATCCTGGATTACCAGCTGCCCCGGCTGACCATCCAGCCCATCGTCGAAAACGCCATCCACCATGGCCTGGAGACCAAAATGGGCGCCGGGACAGTCACCATCCGGGCTTACAGTACTCAGAGCCGGCTGATCATCGTGGTCGCCGACGACGGCTCGGGAATGACCCCCGCGCAACTGAGCCAGCTGCAGGAGGCACTGCGCGGCGACGCCAAACGCGACGGCGAGCCGTCCGGCGGTAAAAAGAAGAACGCCGGGATCGCGCTGATCAATGTGAACCAGCGTTTGAAGTTCTATTTCGGTTCCGAATATGGCCTGAAAGTTTACTGCACCCAGAACGTGGGGACCACGGTGGAAATCTCCCTGCCCAAAATCTAAAAGCGTTGTGATAAACCCTAACCGAAGGGCAGGTTGAACACAAAAGCTCAGCGAAGCAAGGGATAAAGTCGTTAAAATGGACTTCATAAAGATTGTTTGATTCGACAGACTTTATCCCATGGCTTCTGAAGGGAAAGGAAAAGGAGCCCGACGCCGATGTATGAGGTTTTGCGTACCGAACAACTGGTTCGCCACAGCTTTGACATGCCGGTATTGGACGGGATGGACTTGAGCCTGTATCAGGGCGAGATTTTGGGAATCGCCGGGTTGAACGGGGCGGGCCGTTCGGCGCTGGCGGATGTGCTTTCCGGCCTGAAAGGGTATGACGACGGCCGCATTTACGTGGAAGATCGGCCGGTGCGCTACCATTCGGTCCTGGAAGCACAGCGGCTGGGGATCCATTGCATCCGGCACAAGTCCACCCTGATCCCGGAATTGAATGTGGCCGACAATTTGCGGATCCTGCCGCCGCGCAACCTCGGCGAATGGCGGATCCGGCCCCGGCAGGACCATTGTTTCACCCGGGCGATCCTGGATGAGCTCCAGATCCCGGTCGACTGCGACCGGGAGGTGGCCGCGCTCTCGCTGGCCGAAAAGCACGGCGTCGAAATCGCCCGGGCGGTGTCCGCCGCCGCCAAGCTAATCATCCTGGACGATATCATGCTCTCCTATACCGAGAAGGAATACTGGGATCTTTATCTGCTGCTAAAAAGGCTGCAGAGCCGGGGGATCGCCCTGATCGTGATCGATTCCAAGCTGGAGCGGCTGCTGAAAATCGTCGAGCGGGTCATTGTGATGCGCGCCGGGCGAACCATCGGCATTTTTTACGCGGAAGAGTTCGAACGGATTCCGATTCAAAAAGTATTGACCGGCACCGATTTTGTGATCAACAGCGTGACCCCCGCGCCGGAGAATGGCGCCGCGCTGCTTACGGCCAGCGGCGTCGGCAATCGGGACCTGGACGACGTCAGCTTCGAGATCAAAAAGGGCGAGGTGGTCGGCTTTGTGGATGAGGGCAGCGACAACTGCCGGGCCATCGTCGACCTGCTGAACGGCAACGCCGCCATTGCCCGGGGGCGGATGCTGCTCGACGGCAAGGAACTGGTGCTGAATGGCGGAAAGCGGGCCATGACCGCCCAGGGGATCGGTCATATCGGTTACTACAAGGCCAGCCTGTTCCCCCATCTCAGCCTGGCGGAGAATCTCACCATCGCCGGGCTGGGGCAATATTCGGACCGCTATGGCATCAATACGCCGCTGGAGCGGTTCGCGGTGGGCGAATACGCCAAAATGCTGGGGATCGATCCCGATGACCTGAACAAGCCGATCCGCTGGGCGGACAATCGCACCCAGATCAAGATCGCTCTCTACAAGTGGATGGTGGCCGGCGCCAAGCTGGTGGTGATGGACAATACTTTTTCCGGAACGGACGTGACCATGCATAACTGCATCTACGACTTTATCAGCGCGGCCAAGCAGCGTCAAATGGGGATCGTGTACACTTCGCCCTACGCCCAGGAAGTCTATGAAACCAGCGATCACGTTTACCGGATCAAAGCTGGCCGGATTATCGGCCGGCAGAGCAAGACCCGCTAGCCAATCCGACGTCAAAACCGGGCCGACGCCTTATGTCCAATGGATGCCGCGCCGGATTTTATTCCGCCACGGATTCCGAATGACAAAGTTCTTTAAGCGAGTTACTCGGAGCGAATGAAAACTCAGTCAATTTTTCTCGTTTTTGAATAGTTCTTTCGGTATCCAATGGACAATGCCGTGAAACATGACTCGGAACCGCGCTTGTTTAGCGAGGACGGTCTTTGGTCTTGTAAGGGATGTCGTCATCCGTGTTAGGGATGTCCCGATCCCTGCGACGGATCGCCGCATCCTTGTCAGGTATGCCATGATCCTTGTCAGGTATGGTCTTCGTCCGTGTTGGGGATGGGATGATCCTTTCAGCGGATCCTCGTGTCCGTGTTAGGGATAGTCCCATTCCTGTTTCCCCGAGAGCCATCCCTACTTCCCTGAGACCTATCCTTGCTTCCCAAAAGACCATCCCTGTTGCCCCGGGAACTGCCCCTGCTTCCTCGAAGAGCATCCTTGTTTCCTCAAACTTTGGGGAAGATGGACCACGAATCGGGGAAAGTGGACCGGGTCTTGGAGCAACTGCCCCATGGGGCATCCCTGCGGATCGAATCCCCGTCCCAACCGGAACTTCCCGCGCTTCGGGTACTATGCAATTTGTACATTTCGAAAAAGATGGAAGTTTCTTAGCAATGTTTGTAAAATATTTAATAAATAAATTTCATGTTGAAGGGAATTCATAGAAGAGAATGGAATTAACAAAGTCGGATTCTGTCACCAAAGTAGGATACGCGGCCGATTGGCAAGAGCCTTATTTGGCAGAACCAGGAAAAAATCCGAACAACCTTATTAGTAGAAGTTGACTTTTTTGAAGAACCTGAATTTGGAGAATATAAAAATTTGATTATTTATAAATAAATGGGATTTTTAAACGAAAAGGGAGCAACGATTATGAGAGAAAAAGTTCTAAACATCTTGGCCGGTATCTGTGATTCAAAGGATGTCATTAACGATCCGGATGTCGAGTTGTATAATTTGGGCTTGTTGGATTCATTTGGGACGGTACAATTTCTGGTGGCGCTTGAAGAAGAACTCAATATTAGCGTTTCGATTACCGAAATCGACCGGGAGATATGGGCGACGCCGAATAAAATCATTGGTTATCTGGAGGCCAATTACCCGCAATGAAGCAGCCGAAGTTTGGTCCGTTCTTTTTAGCCTGCGGCTTGTTCGCTATTTTCGTGCTTGCTTTTATGGTTTATGTGAACGGTTATCTGAAAAAAATAACCGATGTGGAGAGCATCGCCGCTAACTCTGAACGCCGGAAATACGAAGGACTTTGGCTGGAAAGAAAAGCCCTGACCACCGATAAGTATTTGTATCTGTTTGACTCTTCGAATTTATTCCATCCGGATTTTTATTATCATGCTTCCAATATATTTCGGGGAGAAGAGGGTTTTATTCCCTATTTAGTGGGGCAGGACAGCGTCACTTCTTTCCATCACGCTTTAAAAATTGTCGATCTGGCCGATTCGATTCGAAATAAGAAATTGGTTTTTTTGATCGAACCGTTATATTTTATTAACAGGAATCCTCGCTCGTACGGAAGTCAGATACATTTCGCTGCGCTCCATGTTTATCGATTCATCTTTAACTCGGAAATCGATCCCAATTTAAAAGCCAAAATTGCGCAGAATTTGCTTAAAACCGGACAATTTAAGAAGGGTCCCGTTTTAGCCTGCCTGCTTAGCAATTTAACCCGAAAGCATCCCAATAAAGTGGTTCAGATTCTGGTTGAGCCGCTGGGGCGCGGTATGCTTGCGGCCTTGGAACAAATCGATCGTTTCAATGCCTATCAATTGCTGAGAGAAAATCACCCGGCACCCGCTGCAACTGTCGGCGGGGGTCCCCTCGATTGGCGCCGGTTGCTGCTGCGAGCCCAAAAAGACGGCCAAAAAGCCTGCCGGACCAATCCTTTCAGTATTGAAGACGGCATTTATAACGGATCGATCAAACCTGATTTAAAATTTTTCCGGAATCAAGCCAAAAATGACATTTATATTGATCATAATCAGCTCAATGAGCTGCAGTTGCTATTGGATGTGTGTAAAGCCTTCGACCTAAAACCGTTAATCATCATTAGCCCGCTGAACGGTTTATGGTCCGATTACCGGGGGCTATCCAAGCAAGTCCGTCAGCAATGTTACACTCAACTTCGACAAATGATTCAAAGCGCCGGCGTTCAATATATTGATTTTTCGGACCACGAATATGACCGATATTTCATGCACGATACCCAACATATCGGCTGGAAAGGATGGGTTTATATTGATCAAGCAATGGACCGCTTTTATCATCAATCAGTGGAATGAGCCGATTACCCAATGGATAGTGCAGACGGGTTATTATTTGGCGATTCTCTGCGCTTTATTATGGATCTACGGCGTTCACAGCAATTCGGTCACTGGATTTATCTACAACGACTTTTGAAGAAAGAGGTAAGATAAAAAATGGATTTATTGCAGGCGATCGCAGATTGGGTTGAAAAAATACCCGCACAAAAGGCATGCATTCATCGTCAAGATTTTTTAACTTACCGCCAGCTTTGGGACAGGTCGGATGCATTGGCGGTTTGGATCTCGACCGTAATCCCTGACGACAATTCGCCGGTCATTGTTTACGGACACAAACAACCCGATATGTTGACCGCTTTTTTTGGATGTGTGAAAGCGGGGCATGCCTATATTCCGATCGACGCGGCATTGCCAACCGACCGGATCTTGCGGATTATTGCCAATTCCAAGAGCAAGCTAATCCTATCTCCCACGGGTTTGCCGGATGAATTGGCGGTGGATGAATCGGTTACGGTTTGCGACGAAAGTCAAAAGTTCGCTTTATCTTTGGCGGGCGTTTTTAACGAATTTTCCGGAAAACGGCCCCCGCTTGAACGGCGGGTCGCTCTGGATGACAATTATTATATCATGTACACTTCCGGAAGTACCGGCGAACCTAAAGGCGTTCAACTCACTTTGGGCTGCCTGACCAGTTTTGTCGAATGGGGCTTGGCGGAGTTTCGGATCGGAGAAAAACAAATATTTTTGAACCAGGTTCCTTTTTCGTTCGATGTTTCGTTTATGGATTCTTATTTAGCGTTAGTAAGCGGCGGGACTGTAAGATGCATTGACAAGGAAATGATCGCCAATCCCCGGGAACTTTTCAAAGAATTTCAGGCCGCCGGCGATACGAATATTTGGGTTTCGACGCCTTCTTTCGCTGAAATGTGCTTGATCGAAAAAACGTTTACCCAAAGTATGTTTCCGAAATTACACACTTTCTTGTTCTGCGGTGAAATTTTCACCAATAAATGTGCCCAAAAACTCATCGACCGTTTTCCGCAAGCCGCGTTATATAACACCTATGGCCCGACGGAAGCGACCGTCGCTGTTACTTCCTTACCCGTAAATCAAAAAACGATTGCTGAGTATTCGCCGCTGCCGATCGGGTATTGTAAACCCGACTGTGTAATCCGGATTATCGATGAACAAGGCCGGACCTTGCCCGACGGCCAAAAGGGCGAGATCGCCATTGTCGGGCCGAGTGTAAGTCCGGGCTATTTTCAAAATCCGGATCTCAGTAAAAAAGTTTTCTATGTCGACCAATATCAGGGTAAGTCTTTTCGGGCCTATAAAACGGGCGACGCCGGTTATATCCAGAATGGGCTGATTTTTTATTGCGGCCGTTTGGATTTTCAGGTTAAATTACACGGTTACCGGATTGAACTCGGCGACATCGAGGAAAATCTGCGCTCGATACCGATCGTTAAAAATGCAGTGGTATTGCCGGTAATCAAAGAAGGCAAATGTGAGTATTTAACCGCCTTTATAACGCTGGCAGCCCAAGAACAGGCCAATGACCTGGCGTTGATCGGTTCAATCAAAAAACAACTGGCCGACCGTTTGCCGGATTATATGGTACCGCGGAAAATCGTTTTTAAAGAGGCCATGCCGATGAATCCCAACGGCAAAGTCAATCGCAAAAAACTCCAGGAGGAACTGCAATGATCCCCTTTGGAGAATTCGGATTTTTTCTCCCGGTAATCATTTTGACGATTCCGACGATCATTTTAGGGCTTAAAGGGCGGACTGCCCGCTGGTATGATCTGCTCGTCTCCATCTATATGGTTTTTAGTATTTTTGGCGGCCACACCGAACGCGAAAGGTTTTTGATGTTTTTCATCTTTGAATGGCTAATTATCAAAGGCTATAGTTATTTACGGCACCGCCAAAATTTAACGGTCTTTTATTTTTTCGCTTTAGTAGGTTCCCTTTTGCCATTAACGTTTGCAAAACGTTTGATTCCGGACGCTCATTTTCTGGGATTCTTAGGGATATCTTATTTGACGTTCAAATGTGTTCAAATGGTCATGGAGATTAAGGATGGTTTGATCCAAAAGGTTAAATTCTTTGATTTTGCTTGCTTTATGTTCTTTTTCCCGACGCTCAGCTCGGGCCCGATCGATCGTTTCCGGCGGTTTACCAAAGATCTCGCTGCCAAGCCCAGCGGGGCGGAATATCGGGAGTTATTGCTCAAAGGGATTCAGAAAATATTTTTAGGGTTTTTGTATAAATTTATTATCGGATTTTTCGTAAAGACTTATTGGCTGGATGCAATCGGGAGTTCCCATGATTTCCTGACGACGCTGAATTATATGTATGCATACTCAATGTACCTTTTCTTTGACTTTGCGGGATACAGTACTTTTGCCATCGGGACAAGTTATATATTTGCTATCAGGACTCCCGAGAATTTCAACAGACCTTTTATCAGCAGTAGCATCAAAGACTTCTGGACACGTTGGCATATGACTTTATCGACCTGGTTCCGTGACTATGTTTATATGCGTTTAATCCTTTATTTCGCCAAAAAGAAAATTCCCTTGAACAAATATATTCTTTCCTATATTGGCTATCTTTTGTTATTCGGGTTGATGGGGTTATGGCATGGAAATGAAGCCTTCTATCTGGTATACGGTTGTTATCATGCCGTCTTGATGATCGGTTTTGAATTATTTACGCAGTTGAATAAAGACTGGAAGATTTGGGGCTCCGGGAAAGGATGGAATCTCCTGGCGATTCTGATCACCTTCCACTTCGTCTGTTTCGGGTTCTTGATATTCTCCGGGAGAATTCAATATCTAAACGGGATTTTGATATCTATGATAGGCGTCATAACTGTTTTAGTATTTATGATTCAGGTATGGAAAAATAATCAAAGGAAGACAGTTGCGGTTTCTTAATATATACTATCCGTGAAGGCATACCTAAGAAGGACGTGGGGGGATTCGTTGAAGGAATGGGATGATGCTTCAGCGGATCCCCGTGCCTGTGTTAGGGATCGTCTCATTTCTGCTTCCTTCGAAAGCTATCCCTACTTCCCCAAAAACTTATCTTGCTTCCCGAAAGATTATCTCTGTTGCCTCGAAGACTATCCTTGAAATCCAAGCCTCTTTTCTTTCCATATAAAACATCCCTTGTTAGTTAAAAAATATATATAAATTACTAATGTTGGCAATGTATCAATAGATTGTAAATAGAATTTCTTTTATAATATTAGTGTTATCTTCCGCAACACCACTGAAAAAAGTATCATCCACAACTACGGTACAGAAGTGATAGTATTGAATATATTTGGATATAATCGCATGATTATTGTTGGCAATAACGGTAGCGGAAAAAGTTTTTTGGCTAAAGAATTATCTGTTATTACGGGGTTGCCACTCGTTCATCTTGATGTCGAGTTTTGGCGTGCTAACTGGGAAAAACCATCGAAAGAAGAATGGCTAAAGATCCAAATGGAACTTATATCAAAGGAAAAATGGATTATTGATGGAAATCATACTGACACCATGGAGTTGCGATTTAAAGCGGCGGACTTAGTTATATTTCTTGATATAAACCGTTGGATATGTTTGGCTAGTGTATTTAAAAGATACGGCAAAAAGCGTTCGGATATGCCGCGATATCTTGAAGAAAGATTGGATAGGGAATTTTTGCGATTTATTAAAGTGTTATGGAATTTTTCTAAAACAAGAAAACTTTTGGATGTGAGAGGAACAGCGCGTTCCGAAAGCGAGCGTGGGAAGTTTGCAATTTCAGGTGCGGGAAAAAACGCCGGCCGACGAGGAGTGGATTCTGCCTTATCTGCGGGAGAGTTGGGGTTCCGAGCGGATCGTTACGCGACGCAGAGTCCATGAGGGCGCCGCCCTTCCTGGGTTTATCGCCGCGCGCGAAGGCCGGCCGGCGGGGATCGTTTTATATCGGATCGAAAATAATCAATGCGAAATCGTCTTGTTGGAGAGCTTCGCCCCAAAAATGGGGATCGGCTCAGCCCTCATCGAGCAGGCCAAGGAACGAGCCGGGGCCGAGGGATGTCGCAGAGTCTGGCTGATCACGACCAATGATAACACGGCGGCGCTCCGTTTTTATCAATTGCGCGGTTTTCAACTGGTGGCCGTTTATCCAAACGCGATTGCGGAATCATGTAAATTAAAACCGGAGATTCCATCGATCGGAATAGATGGGATCCCGATCCGGGATGAGATCGAACTGGAGTTATTGCTCAAAACATGTTAATCTGCGAGACAAGGGGGGACATGAAAATGGAGAATCCGTTGAAAGTAACCTTTCATGATGTGGGGACGATAGCGGACGGGAAAATAACTTTTGTCGTCATCGTCGCGCGATTTCACGGCGAGTGGCTGCTGGTCCGGCACCGGGAGCGCAAGACGCTGGAGATCCCCGGCGGCCACCGCGAAGCACCGGAAACCCTGGAAGAGGCGGCCCACCGCGAATTGTTCGAGGAAACGGGCGCGGCTGACTCCGAGTTGTTCCCGATCGCTGTGTATTCGGTCACGGGCGCGGATGATAAGACGTCCTATGGGCAGCTCTATTTCGCGGAAGTGTGGGAGATGGCTTCATTGCCCGAATCGGAGATTGCCGAGGTTTATTTCAGACGCGACTTTCCGACGGATAATCTCACTTATCCCTTGATTCAACCGTTTTTGTACGGGAAAGCCCTTGAATATCTGGGGGTGGTGAATCCGGCCTACTGATATCACCAATGTGACACAGGCTCGATCGTTATCACAAACGAATCGCGGGGGACTTTATGGCGAGTCAGAGCGATTTATTCAAGCAAGCGCTCGAAGAGCGGTCCATCGAAATGCTGCGACGGATTCCCAAAGCCGATTTGCATAATCATTTTAACTTGGGCGGACACCGGGATTATATCCGGAAACGGACCGGGTTTTCGATTCCGCCGCTTGCGCAAAGATTAAACAGCCTGGCTGACATGCATCAGTGGGTCGACCAACAGATCGGCGATTTATTTGAAACTGCCGAAAAAAGGGTTTTGGCCATCGAAGCCTGTTTCCAGCAGGCCAAAGACGACGGGATCGCGGTTTTGGAGGTGGGCGACGATGTTTGGGCCAACCATCACTTTTACCGAGGCGCTATCGATACCTTAATCGCTATGTTTCAGGCGGCTCACCGCCGTATCGCCCCCGACATGGACTTCCGGTTTCAAATCGGACTTTCGCGGCATTGCCCCATAAATTTGCTGGAAGAATGGATAGCGCCGTTTTGGGAGAAGGACTGTTTTTACGCGCTTGATTTATCCGGTGACGAAATGGCGCAACCGATCGAGAATTTTAAGCCCATTTATCGGCGCGCACGCGAAAAAGGGTTGATTTTAAAAGCTCACGTGGGGGAATGGGGCGCTGCCGATTCGGTCAAAGAAGCCGTGACCGAACTGGAGCTCGATGAAGTCCAGCATGGCATCGGCGCGGCAAGCTCGCCGTCAGTGATGAAATGGCTGGCCGATCAGCGGATACAGCTGAATATTTGCCCGACCAGCAACGTGATGCTCAACCGGGTGAACAGTTTAAAGGAACATCCGATCAGAATCCTATTTGATCACGGGGTCCGCGTCACGATCAATTCCGATGATGTTTTGGTTTTCGGCCAAAGTGTTTCCGAGGAGTATCTTGCCCTTTATGAAGCGGGAGTCTTTAGCGGGGAAGAACTCGATATCATCCGCAAGAACGGTTTGGCTAGCCGGGGCGTTATAGCTTAAAACCAGACAGTTCTTAAACGTAAGTCTTTAAATTCAAATGTCCGATCTTTTCACATCGCTTCAATCATCGGCAAATAGTAGTATGCTGACCTCTCTCTGGCTCTCCCCGGCGGTATTCCATCCCTGGACCGCCGAGTTTGAACCGTCCTGGTTCCGGCCCGAATCGGGGGAGAGTAACCATCATGCTTCGCCGTCTAAAAAACGCTGTGGAAGTGGTTTCGTGTTAACGTAACAAATCCTTCCAAAAATAAAGAACAATGCGCTATAATTTTATAGGCTCACAACGGCTAGGATTATTCTCCCCGATTCGGGGAGAGCCAGAGAGAGGTAGCCCTAAAATGAACAGCAAAGACAGCAAGGAAAGATTCAGCGACAAGGTGGCCGAGTATGTAAAATACCGGCCGAACTACCCCCAGACGTTCATCGAGTACCTGATAAATGAGGTGGGAGTAAGCCCGGCTTCGACCGTAGCCGATGTCGGAGCAGGCACGGGGATTCTCACCAAACAGTTGGGGGAGAAGGTAAACCGGATCATCGCGGTGGAGCCCAACGCGGGGATGCGCGCCGCTTGCATCGAGCATTGTCGGGATCTGAAAAACTTTGCAGCGGTGGCCGGCAGCGCCGAGGACACGACCTTGCCCGACCACGCCGTCGATTTTATTGCCGTGGCCCAGGCGTTTCACTGGTTTGACCGGAGCGGGACCAAGCGGGAATTCGGCCGGATCCTGAAAGCAGGCGGCCGGGTGATTCTGGTCTGGAACACCAAAGAGGCCGAGAGCGGGTTGACCCAGGAAACCGAGACGCTTTTTCGGCGGGTTTGTCCCGAGTTTAAAGGTTTTTCGGATGGCCGGGAGGTTCGTCCCGAGGCGTATGCCGATTTCTTTAAAGACGGCCGCTGCGATTACCGAGTGTTCGACAATAACCTGTCGTTGACCTTGGAGCGGTTCATCGGCAGCAACCTGTCGACCTCCTATGCCCCCGCGCCTGATGATGGCAACTATCCGGGATTTGTGGCGGCTTTAACCGGCTTGTTCCAAAAATATAGCCATAACGGCCAATTGCTTCTGCCCAATAAGACCCATAGCTATGTGGGCGAAGTATAAGACCGGCGTCAGTTATTTGCATAAGAAAGTGTTATCAACTTGTTTTTCTCCTGAAAGAAGTATAAAATAAAATCAGACTAGAGTATGTATTCAATTACGAAGTTAAAGACGTATCAACGAGTCCCATTTCGAATATAATAAAGAAAGGAGCTCTTTAAGGTGGGAGTTACATTGGATAAACCGGTTTTTACAAAAGACCAAATGATTTCCGCGACGGATGTTACTAGAAAATTCAAAGCAGCCCGTGAGAAAGCGAAGAAAGCGCCGCTCGGTATTTTAGATCGTTCGGGTCTTTCCGCAGTTCTTATGGATTATGAACAATACGAACAAATGTACACTCGTATTCAGGAACTTGAAGAAAAGATTATTGAAATTCAGGTGCTCCAGAGAGCGCAGGAGTTAAAGGATAATCCAGCGACTGCAATACCTTGGAGAAGTGTACGCAGGACTCCCGAGGATAATGGATGATGTCGGATAGACTCATAAGGTTTGAAATACGATTTGCCGCAGCGGCTTTTAAAGAGTATCAAGCTTTAGACAATTCCGTTGCTCGCATTGTCGATAAGAAGCTGGAAGATCTAGAAGAACGCGCGGACGAGCTCGGGAAATCCTTATCAGGTGATTTAGTTGGATTTAAAGAGATCAAACTCCGTGATGCCGGCGTAAGGATGATTTACCAGATTACCGATGAAAAAGTGGATATTCTTACGCTTGTCTATGTATTGGCGATTGGAAAACGTGCGGACGGTAGAGTATTTAAAAGCGCTGACCACCGTGTCAAGAAACTTCAGGAATTTAGAGATAAAGGGTTTATAAAATATTAGGAAAAAATAAAGATTTCCATTCTTTGGGAGTCTTTATTTGTTTGAGGCGAAAGTCGGAATAATGGATTAAGTATTGTGTGCTTGAAGTTGTATATGATATGGCTGTAGTAGAAGTTATCACTGGATCATCTTTATGAATATGGATTCACGAAATAAAAGATAAGAGCCGGGCATTGAGTGCCTGGCTCTTTTATCTTTTAATCAATCGTTTTTCATTCGCACAATCATGGATTCATCCGCGACAGTTCCTGCAACAGCCGCTGCTGTTCGTTGACCAAATCGTTCAGGCGTTTGAGAATCTGTGCCTTGCGGCCCGCGGAAAGCGCCGGAGTTTGAGCGGCGGGCGACGTGGGCGTGGCCAGGGTTCCGGGCGTTGCCGCACTGGGCGCGGGCGTGGCCTGGGTCAAGCGGGACATGGCGTCGGCGAGGTTATCGCCCATCACCACCTGGTTTTGATAGACCAGCACGATCTTTTTCAGCTCGGCCTGCTGGCTCCGCTCCGACTCCATGAAGAGCGGCTTGACATAGAGAATGGATCCCTGCACCGGGATCATCAGCAGATTCCCCCAGGTGACCCGGGATTGTTGTTGGTTCCAGAGGGTGACCAGTTGGGAGATGGTCTGGTCCTGATTGATCCGGCTGTCGATCTGGGCCGGGCCGTAAATGTTCTGATCCTTGGGCAGGACGTACTGGATCAACTGGCCGTAGTTGGGCTGGTCGCAGCGGGCGATCAGCCAGGAGACCAGGTTGCGGCTGCCGCGCGGCGAAAACGGTTGCATCAGCACGAACTCGCCATTCTCCTTGACGTCGGGCAAATTGACCGTCACATAATAGGGTTCGAACGGCTCATCCTGATTGTGGACGGGAATCTCCCAGTAGTCCTCCTTCTCATAGAAGGTCTTGGGATCGGTCATGTGGTACTGGCTTAGCATATCCCGCTGAATGGTCATTAAGTAGACGGGATAGCGGAAATGATGGACCAGATCGGGCGAGAGCGCCGCGGCCGGCTTGAACATCCGCGGGAAAACCTTCCGCCACACCTTGAGCAGCGGATCCTGATCATCGACGGCGTAGAAATTGACTTCGCCGGTGTAGGCGTCGATCACGGTTTTTACCGAATTGCGCAGATAGTTCAGGCCTTCGTCGTGGGCTTTGGCGTACGGATAATAGGCGCTGGCGGTATAGGCATCGATGATCCAGTATAATTTGCCGCCGGAGACCACCAGGTAAGGATCGTTGTCGAACATCAGGAACGGCGCCATTTTCCGGACGCGGTCGCTGATATTGCGATGGATCAGGATGCTGCTCTCATCGGTCAGCAGCCCGGAGAACAGGAAGTTGGTGTCCCCGTAGACCGCGGCCATCAACAGCTTGTTCAGGAGCGGCTTGAGGGAAATCCCCTTTTTGCCGTTATAGGTGAAAGAAGCGTTGCCCTCGCCCCGGGGATAGTCGAACTCGGCGTTGCGGGTGTTGACGATGGCATAATCGTTGGTGGACTCGCCAAAATAGATCCGGGGCTGGTCCACTTTCAGGCTGGCCAGATTGGGATCGACCTCGGTCGGCAGATCATAGGCCTTGAAGATGGGCTGCCCCTGGGCGGTGAACTCGTTGACCTGATTGGCGGCGATCCCGTAGCCGTGGGTGTAGGTCATGTGCAGGTTGATCCAGTTCTGCGCCTGGCCGGCCAAGGCGGCGGTGTTGAGCTCGCGGGCGGAAAGCATCATCTGATTCTGATTCCCGGACGTCGTCAGATAACGGTCGATATCGATGTCGTTAAAATTATAATAGGGTCGGATCCGTTGCAGTTGGTTGTAGGAAGACTTGAGCGGCCGGTAGTCCCAGAGCCGCAGGTCGGCCAGGGCCGGATCGGCCTGATCCAACTGCCCCGCTTTCCGGCTGTCCACCGGGATATAGGTGCGGGTTTTGATCTGATCGAGGCCATAGGCCTTGCGGGTAAAATCGATATGGTGCTTCAGAAACGGCGCTTCCAGGACGAACTCGTTGGGGGATACTTTAAAGGATTGCATGAAGCCCGGATAGAGCGCGAACAGGATCAACGACAGGGCGATCCAGGTGATGAGGCCGCCCAGAAGCAGTTTGGTCCCCTTGCGGAATAGGCTGAAGATGAGAAAGATCACCAATAGCACCAAAAAGACGGTCAAGGCTTGAAAAGCGAACAGCTTGGCATGATAGGCCGTATAGTTGATCCCGGTCATCTGGGCTGAGTCCTGATACAGCAGATTGAATTTGCCCAGCGCGTAGCCCCAGATTTTGACCGCCAGGAAGAGAATGGTCAGTATCGTCAGATGCAGTTTGGCGGGGAACCACAAGTCCCAACTGCGCCCTTCCTTCCAGACCGCCCGGGCGATCAGGTAAACCAGCCCGGTCCCGACCAGCCCCAGGAAAGTGACGCTGATCAACAGGGTATTCAGGCGTTGGAAGAAGGGAAACGCAAACAGGTAATAGCCGAGATCCTTGTGGAAGATGGGGTCGGCAACGCCGACGGTGGTCTGATTCAGAAACTGCTGGATCACCGTCCAGTCCAGGCTGAGTCCGGACGCCAGCACGAAGGACAGCACGGCGGCGATGCCCAGACCGGGCAGGATGACCGCGCTCTTGGAAATCTCCGGCCAGAGGCTGGCTTCGTCGACCACCTGGACCTGGGTCCGGTTGAACGCCCGCAGCGCCAGCCAGAAATTGAGCACCAGGAAGGCGAAGATGATCAACCCGACCACCACTTTGGTCAGGGGCCCGGTGAGCAGCGTCACCCAGAAGACGCTGGTACTGCCGACTGACTTGTACCACAGCCAGTCGACATATTTGCCGCTAATGCTCCAGAGCAGCACGAGGATGACCACCAGAGCACCGCTTACGATCTTAACATAGCGATCCATTCCATCACTCCTTCTTTTTATATCGATAAGCTTAACGAAAGAATTTTAATCAAATTTCCATCCTGAAAACTTTGAAAATATTTCGAGGATGAGTCTCGCATGATAAATCTTCCATATCAATATATATAGTTTCTCGTTGGATCAAGAAAATTCCTTCTATTGGAGGAACTGTCGGGTAAATCACGAATTACTAATTTTTATTACGACAAGGGGGATCCCCATGAATACCGTAAATACGAACTGTTTTAACGATCTGGTGGCGGCCCGATGGCGTAACGGACTTTTTCTCTGCGTGGGACTGGATACCGATTATGCCAAGATCGCGCCGTTGTTTAAGGACGAATCCGTCAGTGACGCCCTTTTCCATTTTAATCGAGCCATTGTCGAGGCCACCGCCGAGTTTTGCTGCGCCTTCAAACCCAACAGCGCGTTTTACGAGGGGTACGGCCTGGCCGGCATGGAGGCGTTGCTGCGGACGAACCGTTTCATCCGGGAGCACTATCCGGAGCTGCCGATCATTCTCGACGCCAAACGGGCGGATATCGGTAACACCAATCAGGGCTATGTCAAAGCGGCGTTTGAGGTCTTCGGCGCCCATGCCATCACCCTCCATCCCTATCTCGGCAAAGAAGCGCTCCAGCCGTTCCTGGCCGATCCGAACCACAGCGTCTTTGTGCTCTGCCACACCTCCAATCCGGGGGCCGGCGAATTTCAAGAATTGACCGTGGCCGGGCGGGAACTATATAAGATCGTGGCCGAACGGGTGGCCCGCGAATGGAACGCCAACGGAAACTGCGGCCTGGTGGTCGGGGCGACCTACCCGGAACAATTGGCGGAAGTCCGGGCCATCGCCGGCGACTTGCCGTTATTGATTCCGGGCATCGGCGCCCAGGGCGGCGATCTCGAACAGACGGTGCGCAACGGGTTGACCGCAGCGGGCGACGGCATTGTCATCAACGCCTCGCGCAGCGTCCTGTATGCATCGTCGGGAGCGGATTTCGCCACCGCGGCGGCAGCCGAGGCGCGGCGCCTGGCCGAGGCGATCCGGGCGATCGGCGCCGGGAACGGCCGGTAAGCCGTGGAACGGCTTGAAAGTTTCCATTTTATTGAAAAGACTTGCATCCCGGTTTCATTGCGAATAATGAGCGACGAAACCGTTGCATAAACTGATCGTATCTCCTGCGGCGCGGCCGGGGCATTGCCTTGGCTGCCGCGAGGGCTGATGGACTTTGACGGTGATTTGGAGGAATCGGGCGTGCGGTATCAGGATAAGGTAGTGATCGTCACGGGCGGCGGGCAAGGAATCGGCCGGGGGGTGGCCCGCGGCTTTGCCCGGGAAGGAGCGGTGGTGATCATCGCCGACAACGATGCGGAAGCGGGCCTGGAAAATCAGGCCGCGATCCGGGCGAGCGGCGGCCGGGCCTTTTTCATCCCGACCGACATCGCTGCGGCGGACGCGGTCCGGGCATTGATGGCCCGGGTGGCCGCGGATCACGGTCGGATCGACGTCTTGATCAATAATGCCGGACTCTCTCGCAAAAGCAGTCTGTTCGACGAGTCGATGGCGGCCTGGGACGAAGTGATCGGCGTGAATCTGCGCGGCACCTTCATGTGCTGCAAATATGCGGCGCCCTTCCTCGTCAAGCAGCCGGGAAGCGCCATCGTCAATATCGCCTCGACCCGCGCCCTGATGTCGGAGCCGGATTCCGAGGCCTATGCCGCTTCCAAGGGCGGCCTGCTGGCCTTGACCCATGCGCTGGCGGTGACGCTCGGCCCGCAAGGGGTGCGGGTGAATGCCGTCAGTCCGGGCTGGATCGAGGTCCGGGATTGGCAAAAGAGCCGGCTGGCGGAGACGCCGCAGCACAGCCCGGCGGATCGTTCCCAGCATCCGGTGGGCCGGGTCGGCGTTCCCGAGGACATCAGCGCCGCCTGTTGCTATCTTTGTTCCAGCGAAGCCGGTTTCATCACCGGAACCAATCTGGTGATCGACGGCGGAATGACCGTCAAGATGATCTATGCCGAATAAAATATCATGGATCCATAAAATTTGATTTTTTGAATCGTAAAGGAGTGTCAAACGTGCGGGTACTTTCGGGAATTCAACCTTCGGGGAGCTTACACATTGGCAATTATTTCGGAATGATGAAGCGGATGATCGAATATCAGGAAAATCACGAGCTCTTCTGCTTTATCGTTAATTATCATGCCTTGACCACGGTTTTCGACGCGGATAAATTGCGGCGGCAAACCTACGAGGCGATTCTGGACTTCCTGGCGCTCGGCCTCGATCCGGAAAAGTCGATCTTTTATGTCCAGTCCGATCTGCCGGAGGTGACCGAACTCACCTGGCTGCTCAGCAACATCACCGGTATGGGACTGCTCGAACGCTGCCATTCCTACAAGGATAAACTGGCCAAAGGGATTCCGGCCAGCCACGGCTTGTTCTCTTATCCGGTGCTGATGGCGGCCGACATTCTGCTCTATGACGCCAATCGGGTTCCGGTGGGCAAGGATCAGAAACAACACGTGGAGGTGGCCCGCGATCTGGCGCTGCGTTTCAACAATGTTTACGGCGAAACGTTTGTGATCCCCGAGCCGGATATCGAGGCCGACCTGGCGACCATTCCCGGCCTGGACGGACAGAAGATGTCCAAATCCTACGGCAACACCATCGAGATCTTCTGCGACGAAGCGACGCTGAAACAGAAGATCATGTCGATCAAGACCGATTCGACGCCGGTGAACGAGCCCAAGCCGATCGAAGGTAACATCCTGTATGACCTTTACAACTTGTTCCTCGATGCTCCGGGCAAGGAACGGCTGAAAGAACGGTTCCTGTCGCCGGGTCTGAAATACGGCGAGGTCAAGAAGGAACTCTTCGCGACCATCTGGGAGTATTTCGCGCCGTACCGCGCCAAGCGGGCCCAGTATACCCGGGAAGACGTCGCCGCGATCATGCGGCAGGGTACCGAGAAAGCGCGCGCCGTGGCCTCCCGGACCTTGGCCCGGGCCCGCCACAATGTCGGAGTGGATTATCTGAGTTTCTGAAGGCGGAAGGGTTTAATCTCCCCTGAGCAAGCTATCGCCGAACATGGGATACGGACGATTATCGGTAATTCGATAAATATCCGTATCCTATTTTTTTATGGAATCATCCGGTAAAATATTTAGTCTGGTAAAAATATAAAAATTCCCATAAAATTTATACAAATATTATGTAATTATAATTATTTGATTTAGTTGATTGACAATCTTCGAAAAATCTATAAAATGAAAAATAGATCAATAATCGACAAACGTTGAAGCGATGAAGTCAAGCCTGCGGATGGGCGCTTGAGGCTGGCGGAGCCGGCAGGGACCGGCATCGCGGAAGGTGTCTGCTGATTTTGACGGGTTATTTCGTTGATTAAAAATCCAAAGGAGGCATTTTAGAATGAAACGCGGCATCATTTCCGTATTTTTGTTAGCGGTCTTTGCGATCGGCAGTTTCAGTTTCGCCAGCAACCAGCATACCGTGACGGTGAACGTCAAACCCTTCGCCAAACTGACGGTGCTCAACAATCTGTCGGACATCGCCACCTCGGTTGAGGCCAATGATGTCAAGGACGACGGAACGGTCACCAAGAATTTCGACACCAAAGTAAAGGTCCAAGTGCAGACCAATTCGCCCAACGGTTGCACCCTTTCAGTCGCCGGCCAGGCCACCCAGGGGACCGACATCACCGGCCTGTTGCAGGTGGGAACCGATCCGAATTTCACCGATGTCAGCAAGTATACGACCTTGACCACTGCCGGCAGTCCGATCGTCAGCGCCGGTTTGACAAAAGCCCAGACGCAGAGCCCGATCGAGTTGACCTGGCGGGTGAACGGCAATGTCGTCAGTCTCGATCCCAGCCAGACATACCGGACCCTGGTTACATACACAGTCGCAGCAAAATAAAAGGGTGGATGATTTTGGTAAAGATCAGCGCGTTCGGACTGTTATGGTTAATCCTGTCCCTCGCTTGGGTCGTCCCGTGTTCCGCTTTGGATCTGGGAATCAGTCCGCCGGAGATCAGCATTCAGATCGATCCCGGCCAGACCTACCAGGGCGAGATCTTCGTCTTCGGTTCGGATCGGGAAACCACTAACGTCACGATCTATAAGAACGACTGGTTTTTGACTACCGCCGGCGCCTATCAATTCTTGCCCGTGGGGACGGTGAAACGTTCGGCGTCCCCATGGGTGTCCCTCAATGCCAGCCAATTGAGCCTGCCCCCGAAGGCCGGGCAGAAAGTCCAATATACGCTGCGAGTGCCGGGCAATGCCGCCGGCAGTTATTGGACCGCGCTCATGTTCGGCACCGTCCCCGCAACCTCTCAGGGAAAGGACCGTTTGCAGATCGCCATGGCCGGCCGGGTCGCCTGCATCATGCGGATCGATGTCAACGGGTCCGCCCGGAGCGTGGGCAGCATCGAGCGTTTCAACTTGAACTGGGACCAGCAACGGCACGGGTTGGCCGCGGTGATGCGGGTCAAAAACGGCGGCGCTTCATTTGTGCATTTCCAAGGCAGGCTGGAGATCCGGGATGCTCAAGGCCGGATCGTCAATGTAATACCCTTCGGCGAAGGAACGGTACTGCCCGAATCGGCCCAGGAGTTCCGGCTGCAGGATGAATCATCGGGATTGAAACCCGGCTTCTATGTTGCCCTGGCCATCGCCGATCTGGGTGATAAAACCATGAAAGCGGTGCAGACGACCTTTCAAGTGAAATAAGATTGCCAAATGGCAGTGCCAGTGATATAATATTTATAAGTTTTAGGCGTAATGAACAACTAAGTCCGATAATGGCAAACCCAGCGAAAGCTGGGGACGCAAAGTCACGGATCTAAGGCATAAATGCTATGATGGCCGGGCCGCCGAATATGGGTTGTTTTTTTATTTGCCCATTTTTCGTCAGCTCCCCCAGGAAGGCGGGGGTTTTCGATGAGGTTAGCAAGGAAGCTAGCCATGATGACGGCAGTGCTGTGCTGCTTTGGCGCGTTTTCAGCGGGCGATCTCGCCTGGGCCGCCAGCAACGCACACACTGTAAGCTTGACTGTTCCGGAAATCTGTCGCTACCGGATCGAGAGTGTCAATCTGGTGGAAGCGACAGCGGATGAGCGTATCTATGAAACCCGCTTGGCAGTTTTCAGCAACTCTTGGCACGCTTGGAATCTACAGGTCCAATCCTTGTCGGGAACGAGCGGCTTGGAGTGGTCCCCGGATGGCCGGAGCTGGCAAAGCCTGGCCGAGGGAATGAATGACTTGTTGCGGGGCACCAAAGTGAATTGGACGAGTTACCGGGTTTTTTACCGGCTGCCTGTTCATCGTGCAGCGACGGCGGATCCCGGCGGCTTTCTTCAATTGCAATACCAGCTGTGTTACCAAAACTAAACCCACTATTATCCCCTGTACCCCTCCTCCGGCAATTTTCCGGAGGAGTTTTTTTATGCCCCTGCAAGCCTACGCTAATCAGGGGAGTTCAAAAAGGATGGAGCCCGTCATGAAAGAGTTTGAGTTTGTTGAGTGACTGAAAGATGTATTCTGATGTATTGTTTAGGAGAAAGCTGAGGGTCGATGGGAGGCTATTCCTGCCCCCATGCCCCCAGGACCAAAGGGTGTAGTGGGACACCCTTTGGAATCCGCCCAGCCGGAACCGAGGTTCCGGCACCTCCTGATTCATCCGGGGTTTTAGAATGTCGCCGCCATCCATGGCATTCTGACTGTCAACCAAGTGTAGGCTTCTGATCTCGACCGCTGTTTTTCATCCAGGAAAAGAAGCGGCGCCGTCTCCCTCCTTAGAGACGGGTGCCCGTTGATTTTTTGTGCTACTGAGTTTAATGTTTTAAGGATGCACTAAATTTTGTAAACCTTCCGCCTTCAAAGAGGAAGGCGGGCGACGCCTCTTTTCGAGGATGAAAAATGGCGGTCGCCCAGCGAAGGGGACATCGAAAGCCATGGCCCC
The DNA here is from genome assembly GCA_023400055.1 of Bacillota bacterium. Lineage (GTDB taxonomy): Bacteria > Bacillota > UBA4882 > UBA8346 > UBA8346 > Hydrogenispora. Next base: position 236,822 of record JAEXFN010000035.1, on the reverse strand, counting down.
GTAGCCAGACAGAAGGCCAGGGATGACGAAGACGATTACCGGATGCATAAGGGAGGACGGGAATCCGTAGGTTCCGGCGCCTTTTTGGTTACTTTTGGGGCGCTCCAAAAGTAATCCCGCCGACGGAACCGTGGGCCAAAAGAAGGAGCATCCAAAAGTTCTTCCCGTTTTCTCTGCGGAAGTTGAGTTAGTAAAAGAGATCGTTTTGTTAATAAGCGAGTTCATTCAATCGTCAGCGAGCTTGTTGAGCGACTGAGCGAGCTTGTTGAGTGACTGAACGAGCTTGTTTAGCGACTGAAAGAGCTTGCTGAGTGACTGAGCGAGCTTGTTGAGTGACTGAGCAAGCTTGTTGAGTGGCTGAGCAAGCTTGTTGAGTGGCTGAGCAAGCTTGTTGAGTGACTGAGTAAGCTTGTTGAGTGACTGAGCAAGCTTGTTGAGTGGCTGAAAGAGCTTGCTGAGCGACTGAAAGAGCTCATTGATTCATAAAACGATCTCTTGCAACTCCTCTGATTACCCGTTTCGGCAAAGCTACAAGACGATCAAGTTCGCCGTTTCCCGGACTTCTTTCCCGGTCCGGGTCACCATCTCGCAGTCGATCGTATACTGGCCGGGAGCGAGGGTCTGCGGGACTCGCCATGAATGTTGCCAGTGGGTCTGCGCAGGATCCAGCGCCAGCAGGGAACCGTCAGGGAGCCGCAGTGTGGCCCGGCGGACCGGCCGGTTGACGGCGACGGATATCTGGACCCGCTGGCCCCGGTTCACGACGGACGGCTCGGGGGTCAGGCTGATGATCGCATCCGGTAAGGCGATGATCTCGATCGGCTTTTCGTAGGGAATGAGGCCGATGGCTATTTCCTCCTGTCGCTCCAGGGCATCGGCAGCCACGGGAATCGGTTGGAAATCCGGCGGCAATTGCCAGCCTTCCGGCAGATCGGCGCCGTCGACGGTCAGCTGATAAGCGTGGGGAACCAGCTGGTAGAAGACAAATCTGCCGTCCTGGTCGGTATAGGTCCGGCGGGTTGCATGGGAGATCAAGTCGGTCAACAACACCGGCACGCCGGCGATGCCCGACTGGGCCGGCGCCGCGCCGGAACCGGCCCCTTTATCCCGGAAGACCCAACCGGCCAAGTTCTGGGTGCGGATGACTGGCAGGTTTACTGTAACAGTTTGATAAGCTTTCACGGTGATCTTCCGGATGGCCGGATCCGTCAGATAGATGACGTTATAGCGGGGGTCCAGGGCCAGCGTGTGTTCGCCGGGGCTCAACCCGCTCAGATCCAGCTTGCCGTCGCTATCAGTGCGGCAAGCGATCCGGCCGTCGAGCAGCAGGCTGAGATTCCCGGCCGTCGGTTCGCTGGACTGGCGGAGGCCATCGCGGTTTTTGTCAATGAAGGCGGTTCCGGCGATGCTGCCCAACGGTTTCTTGACCGGAAAGGAAAAGCGCTTATTAATGCTGATGCTGCAGGAATCGGTGCGATAGGCCCCGGCTTCCCACAGCCCCGAGTATTTGAAGAGCAGCAAATACTGGTAGAACGGCCAGCTCAAGTCGACGGTCCAATTGTACTTGGAATCCGGTTGCAGATAGGTATAGAAAAGCGTAGTGAGCTCGGGCCCGAACGACCAGCGCCGTTGATAGCCGAGTCCCAGCCGGGCCAGATCGCTGTCGGCATTGGGGTTAATGATCAACCCGTCGGCCTGGGAGAGTTGGTAACGGGTGTACCAATCGAAGGATTGATACCGGGAGCGCCCGTCCCCCATCTGATAATCCGTCGAATAACTGATGGTGCCTTCGTGATTGAAACGGCCGGTTTGGCGGGTCAGGCCCAACGCGAGGCTGGTGTCGTCGCTGTCGAAAGCGGAGTTCAGCCAGTGGCGGCCGTGCGTTAGATTCAGCCGCAGGCCCGATGGCAGGGCCGCGCTGGCCTGCAACTGATAATCGTCATACTGGTTGATTCCGGAGGAGCCTTCGTTTAACTGCTTGGATTCGTAACGCATTTGCAGGTAGCCGGCCGGCCGCGCCGCCGCTGGCGCCAGGCTGAGCGTCGCCCAGAGACTCTTCTGGTTCAGGATGTTATAAAAGTTCTGCTGAAACTGCAGATGGGTATCCCATTGCCACGCTTCCCGCTGGCCGGTCAGGCTGAATGCGCCGGCGTTGCGCGACGGATCGCCGACATCGGCCGAGAGCGTGTCGGTCCAGAATAGGTTGGGCGCGATATCCCGCTGATAATGCCATTCCAGGATCTGCTGCGGGTTGCCGGGCAACGGGTCGTAGAGGAAACGGAGGTTGGAACGGTCGTCCAGCGCGGCATCGGCGCCCCAGATGGAGCGGCCGGAATTATCCGCCGCCGCCCAGCGGGAAAGCGTCCAATACCGCTCGCCGCTCTTGTCGCTCAGTTGGAAGCTGGCTGAACCGGTGGGCGGCGCCACCAGGCCCGGCCAGGTCAACGGGAATTGACCGGCCTTGAGATCCCAATGGTCGAACTGAAAGTCCGTAAACCAGCTTTGATTGGAACCATACAGGCTGAGGGTCCGGTCCGGACCCCACTGACCGTTCAATGCCAGTTCGGCGGCGGTATCCCCGGCGTTGAACTGTGCCAGATCCGGCGGCCCGAGATGGAGGTAGCCTTGCCAGATGTAATACTGGGAACTTAAGGAATCCAATTGATCCACGATGAAAGTGGTCAGGTTGAGGACCTTGGTCTCGCGTCCCCAACGGAAGGTCAATTCCAGCTGGTCGGAAGCAAATGTCGTATAGCCGGGAACTTGCAATTCGACCCGCACGATCTGGTTTTGACCGGGAGCGAGCGGAAAGGCGTCCGGTGTGAGCCGCGCCGGCCAACCATGGGCGGAACGAGCTTGCACCGCAAATTGTTCGGCGGTATTGCCGGTATTGGTCACGGTGATCGCATAGTGGACGGTGGTGCCGGGGACCGCCTTGCCGGAGTCGGGGGCGTCGAAATGGATGGCGGACACCGAGTTGACCCGGGCGGTCAGCACCAGATCCGGCCAGGGGAACGTCTCACCGAGCGGCTTGAACCGGACCCGCAATTTTTCTTCGAAACCGGCCGGTACGTTTTGGGGAATGAAGACCGTCACCGGGAAATATTGTTTACTGGCGTGGGCGGGCAGGCTGACCGTCACGTCGCCGATGACGTTCCAGCGATGCTCGCTCAAGTATTCGACTTGTAAATTCAAGGGTTTGGCGCCATGGTTGTTCAGTTCAAGCAGATAGGTGAGGAATTCGCCGGGGTTGCCGGATTGGGGGGCGGGAACCGTGACGGAAAGAGCCGGGTTCAGCACAATTTCAGCGCCCCGAACCGGAACCGCTGACCCCAGGAGCAGGAAAACGGCAAAAATCAGCGAAATATAATCAAAGCGGCAAGCGCTATTTTTATTAAAAGCCCAGCTCATGAACTTAAATTCGTTTTCCGGGCCTCAAAATCCTGCTGTTTTCAAGGAGGATGCCATGAAACCAATGCTTCCCAGAATCAGCTATGGCCTCATCGGTTTCCTGGCTATCGTTGGCCTGCTCTGTACCGGGTCGGCTTTGGCCGACGCGTATACCACCCTGGCGGTGACGCCGAATGGGATCTCCTTCACGGTGGCCAGCGACAGTTCGGGTCAGAGCCAAGGCTACTATGAGGCGGACCAGGCGATTACGGTCGCTTCGGCGCAGCGTTATCTGCCGGTGGGCCCATGGACGCTGGGCATCCGCGCCGGCGGAGCCTACTTGGTGGATGCCACCAATCCGGCCAACCGGATCCCCATTACCCAATTGCGCTGGTCCAAGGATGGCCGGAATTTCTTCCGACTGTCCCAGCAATGGGCGGAAGTCGCTGCCTATCGCGGCGCGCTGGATTGTGAGCGGCGCGAGACCATCACTTACCGCCTTTATGCGGAGGGGGCGCCGCTCCCGGCCGGCAATTTCACGGTTCAAATCGATATGGACGCCCGTATCCAGGGCTTGCCGTGGGCCAATTGACAGGGAAAAATTGATGAAAGAGGTTCAGAAGGTGACCGATTTAGCGAAATTAGCCATTGCCATTCCGCAGCTTTTATTACCGGCCGGGGCGGTCGAACTCTCCAAGTGGCCGGTAGTGGCCTGCGATCAATATACCTCGCAACCGGAGTATTGGGAGCGGCTCGCCGAGTTGGTCGGCGAAGCGCCTTCCACTTTGCAGCTGATCTTCCCCGAAGTTTATCTGGGCCGGGACGACGAGCCGGCGCGGATCGGCCGGATCCAGCGGAAGATGGCCGAATATCTGGAGCAGGAGATCCTCAAACCCTGCGAACCAGGGTTTGTGCTGGTCGAACGGCGCACGAACGGCGGCAAAGTCCGGCGCGGGCTGGTCGTGGCGTTGGATCTGGAGTGCTACGATTTTAATAAGGGTTCACGGAGTCTGATCCGGGCGACCGAAGGCACGGTGTTGGAGCGCATCCCGCCCCGGGTCCGGATCCGGGAAGGGGCCCCGTTGGAGTGCCCGCATATCCTGGTGCTGATCGATGATCCGCAAAAACAGGTGATCGAACCCCTGGCGGAATGGGCGGGCCGGGAAAAACCCCTTTACGATCTGGATTTGCTGATGAACGGCGGCCATTTGACGGGTTACGCGATAAGTGATCCACGACTGGTGCGGGCCATTGCCGCGGGACTGGCGCGCTTGGCCGATCCGGCGCAATTCTGCCGCAAATACGGCACCGACCAGTCCGAGCCCTTGCTATACGCGGTGGGCGACGGCAATCATTCCCTGGCCACGGCCAAGACGGTCTGGGAACGCTTGAAAGCGACCCTCCCGCCCGAACAGGCGCTGGAGCATCCGGCCCGTTTTGCCCTGGTGGAATTGGTCAATCTCCATGACCCAGGCTTGCAATTCGAGCCGATCCACCGGGTGGTATTTCATAGCGCTCAGGAACGGATCATTCCGGCGCTGGCGGAGGGTTGCGCGGCCGATAGCGCGCAATGCGACTGGGAATGGCTCGCGGAAGGGGTGGCGCTCCAAACGGAGCTTGAGAAGCGACGAGATGCTGCGCCGGAGGCGCAGATCATCGGGGTAGTCTGCGCGTCGGGAACTGGAGTCATAACGATGCGCCACTCGCGGCAACAGTTGGCCGTCGGGACGCTGCAAACTTTCTTGGACCAGTGGCTGGCGGCCAATCCGGCGGCGGAAATCGATTATATTCACGGAGCCGACGTCGTCGCGGCGCTCGGGAGCCAGCCCGGCAACATCGGATTTTACCTGCCGCCTTTGGCGAAGCAGCAACTCTTCAAGACGGTGGTGCTTGAGGGAGCTTTGCCCAGGAAGACCTTTTCCATGGGCGAAGCCGAAGAAAAAAGGTTCTATATGGAATGCCGCAAAATCAGATAGAATTTTTGGCGCTGATGACTCGGTGTTCAAAGGCCAGGCCGGACCGGAGGCAGTCTTCCTTGGACACCAGTTTGGGTTCACAGCCGTTTGGCTTTTCAACGAACTGGACCACATAGCCGATCTCCTTCAGCGCATCCAGCAGCTTTTGAACACCAATGGAGATTTCGCCGAAGTGAAAAGTATTCTTTTTGGTCAGCATCAAATGATAAGCCAATTCTTCAGTGGGATCTTTTGGAATCATTGTCAATTTCTCCTTGATAAAATTCTATCATTTCTCCCCCATTAAATAATACAATGAATAAGTTTAGAATAGGTTAACGATATGTTTTTTCCTAATAAACGTTTCGCGGCGAAATTGTTAAACGATTTCTCAAGCTTAACATGTTTTTTCATAAAATTGGCATTCAAAAATTATGGCTGGGGATCCAATATTGGCAAATCGGGGGCTTTGTCGCGGCGGCGAGAGCAACCGACTTTCCGATAATGAAAAGCTTTTGTAAAAACGCTGCTAAATCAGGGTGAGAGACCGGATTGCAATTGAAGTGCTGAAAGCCAAGCGCAAAAGGCTAACCATGATTTTGCACTTGGCTTTTAACATGGAAATCACTAGGAACGGCCCTAAAATTATGATAAGATAAAACAAAGATATTTGCGGAAGTTTCCCAGCCTTTCAACGAATCGGCGCTTTCCACCCTTTCCGGCTTGGGATGGTCAAGTTTTTATAGCTCGGATGGGTAGCCGTTCGATACGAAAAAAATAAATTGTGGTGAGAATCGATGAATTATCGCAGTACCAGAAGTGAAACGCTCGTAGTCCCGGCCGCTCAGGCCATCCGGCAAGGAATCGCTCCGGACGGCGGATTATTCACGCCGGAAACCATTCCGGCGCTGACTCAGGCCGATTTGGCGGCGCTGCTGCCCCTGACTTACCGGGAGCTGGCAGTCAAGATCCTCGCGCTTTATCTGACCGATTTCGCCCGGGCGGACCTGGAACGGATGGTTGCGGCCGCTTACGCCCACCCCGCCAAATGGGCCGACTCCCGGATCACGCCGGTGGTTCCGCTGGCCCAAGGCCAGTATATCCTGGAATTGTTTCACGGCCCCACTTGTGCCTTTAAGGATGTCGCCCTGCAACTGCTGCCGTACCTGATGATCCATGCCGGCGAGCTTTGCCAGGATACCAAGGAGATCGTCATCCTGGTGGCCACCTCGGGGGATACCGGCAAGGCGGCTCTGGAAGGGTTCCGCGATGTGCCGGGGACCCGGATCGTGGTCTTCTTCCCGGAACAAGGGGTCAGCGCCATTCAGCGGCTGCAGATGATGACCCAGGAAGGGGCCAACACCGCGGTGGTGGCGGTGCAAGGCAACTTTGACGACGCCCAGAACGGGGTGAAGCAGATCTTTACCGATCCGGCGCTGGCCGAGAAGCTCGCCCGGAACGGCCAGGCGTTCTCGTCGGCCAACTCCATCAACTGGGGTCGCCTGGCGCCGCAGATCGTCTACTATTTCTACGGTTATTTCGAACTCTGCCGGCAAGGGGCGTTGACCCTCGGCCAGCCGTTGAATATCACGGTGCCCACCGGCAATTTCGGGAACATCCTGGCGGCCTATTTCGCCAAGGGGATGGGCTTGCCGATCGGCAAGCTGATCTGCGCCTCCAACTCCAACAATGTTTTGACCGATTTCCTGGCGAGCGGAACCTATGACCGGAAACGGCCCTTTTACACCACGGTCTCGCCGTCGATGGACATTTTAATCTCCAGTAATCTGGAGCGTTTGTTATATTATCTGGCCGGCCGCGATGCCGCCGTGGTTCGCCACTGGATGGACCAGTTGAAGAGCGGAGGCGCCTATCAGGTGGACGCCACCACCGCCGCACGGATCCGGGCGCAGTTTGCCGGGGGCTTTGCCTCCGAAGCGGAGACGCTGGATACCATCGGTCGGGTCTTCCGCGATCATCGCTATGTGCTGGATACTCACACCGCGGTCGGCAAGGCCGTCTATGATCAATATGCCGCCGCCAGCGGGGATCGAACCCCGGTATTGTTCGCCGCCACCGCCAGCCCGTTCAAATTTAACGCCAGCGTCCTGAAGGGATTGCTTGGCGAAGCGGCGGTCGCAGACGGGGCCGACGAATTCGCATTGCTGGAAAAGCTGCATTCTCTGTCGGGCCAGGCGATCCCCGCCGGTTTGCGCGATCTGGACCGCCAGCCGGTGCGGCATGACACGGTCTGCCGCAAGGAAGCCATGGCCGAAGTGGTCACGGCAATTCTCGGAGTATAATTTTGGCCGGTTCGTCTAGGCTATAATAGGATGAAATAAACAAGATTTGCATTCCTAGGACCGAATGGAAATGAAATCAAAGCGGAATTTATTTCATCCTAGTGATTTAACGTAGAGATTCCAGCGACCGAATCAGGGGAAGCACCGTAAGGTGCTTTTCCTGTCAGCAGGATTTAGCGAATTTTCCACGAATAGTTTTTCGTTAACTTAACTCCGGGATGATCGGAATAATGAACAATTTGGCGAAAAACGGATAATTGTTTTTTTAAAAGGCGTTGTAATAAACCTTGACCCAAGGCCAGGGCGATACAAACGCTCAGGGAAGCAAGGGATAAAGTCATTAAATCAATTTAGTAAATAGTTTCGATTCGACAGACTTTATCCTATGCTTTTAAAATTGTGATTTTAACGTTCGATCACCGGTATAATAACTTAAGCGGGTTGACAAGGTTTGACGGATGGTTATGCGAGCTGATGACGCGCTTAATGGTGGAAGGAGTTTTAAGACAATTTCATGGATGTGCCGGAATATTATCGTGATTTGAAGCTGGACGATTTCCAACAAGAAGCGATTCGTCAGCTCTTGGCCGGGAATTCGGTGCTGGTTTCGGCGCCGACTGGCGTCGGCAAAACGTTGATCGCCGACTACCTGATCGATCAGGCCATCGCCAAAGGCGACCGGGTGATTTACACCGCGCCGATCAAGGCGCTTTCCAACCAGAAGTTCAAGGAGTTTAAGGCGCTGTACGGACCGGAAAAAGTCGGGATCGTCACCGGGGATGTGGTCATCAACTCCGAGGCGGAGATCTGCCTGATGACGACGGAGATTTTCCGAAACATCCTGCATCAGGACTTGCCCAGGCTGGAGGGGATCTCTCACATCATCTTCGATGAGATCCATTATCTCTCCGACGAGGACCGGGGCACGGTCTGGGAAGAGTCGATCATCTTCATGCCCAAGGACATGCGGCTCTTGGGACTGTCGGCGACCATCCCCAACGTTTACGAGCTGGCGGGTTGGATCAGCGAGATCAAGGGCCACCCCGTCTCGGTGGTCGTCAAGCACGAACGGGCGGTGCCGTTGGAGCACCATCTGTTCGAGAAACATCTGGGCGCCACCGATCTGAAATCCGTCGTCCGCTACCGCCAGGAACTCATGGAGAAGGATTACGTTTCGCTGAACGATCGCCGCGAATGGGAGACCACTCACCTCGATCTTTTGAAATTCGTGGCCAAGAAGCAACAATTGCCTTGCCTGTACTTTGTCTTCAGCCGCCGGATGTGCGAGGTCAAGGCACAGGAACTAAGTTTCACCCGGAGCCTCCTGAACGAGGAGGAGTCACGCCGCGCCGAGGAAGTCTTCGACAAGATGATGGCGGAGTTCGGGGTCGGCAATTTGAAAACGGTGTTGCAGGCCCGCAGCTTCCTGGTTAAGGGAATCGGCTACCACCATTCGGGGCTGTTGCCGGCCTTGAAAGAGATCGTCGAGACTTTGTTCGGTATGGGCTTGATCAAGGTGATGTACGCCACCGAGACTTTTGCCGTCGGCATCAACTATCCGGTGCGGACGGTCTGTTTCGACAGTCCGTCCAAGTTCGACGGGGTCGGCTTCCGGCCCATGACCAACCTGGAGTACTTCCAAATGGCCGGGCGGGCGGGACGGCGCGGTATCGACTTGCAGGGGAACGTCTACATCATGGCCGACCTCCGCAACCTGCGGCCCGAGGAGTTCCCCAGCACCAAGCAGGATGAGATCGAGGAATTGAAGAGCCAGTTCAACCTCTCTTATAACTCGGTGATCAACCTGAATCGCAATCACGCCAGTGACGAGATTCAGGTAATCCTCAACCAAAATTTCGCGACCTATCAGGCGCGCAATGATAAGAAACGTTTCGAGCAGCAGCTGGCCAACGACGCCCAGCGGTTGAGCCATCTTAGCGCCGACCTCTGCACCGATCGCGACAATCCCTGCTGCCCGTTGATCTATGTGAAGCTGCGCCAAAAACTCAAGAAAAAGCAGCGCCGTTTGCGTTTCATCAAAGGGCGGGCCCGGACGGCCATCGCCGCGGAGATCGACGAACTCAAGCAGTATCTGGAAGGAGTGGCCGCCAAGGACTGCAACCCGGAATGCCAGAGCCGTTGCGAGGAGTTGCTGAAGGACTGGTCGGAGTTGCATCAACGGGTGGCCTCGCTCCAGGAGCGGGCCGGCCAGATCGTGGTTTCCGGCCGCTTTAACGAGTCGTTGCAATTGAAAACCGAGATCCTCGAGGACCTGGACTACCTGAAGGAAGGGCAGTTGTTGCCGCGCGGCGAGTTCGCGTCGCAGATCTACACCCAGGAGCTTTTGATCACCGAGCTTTACTTCAGCGGCCTCTTTCACGAACTGGATCCCGATCAGCTCAATGCGCTGCTGGTGGGGATCGATTATGAGCCTCGCAAGGGCGAGTTCTATCCAAAACAGCTGCCGTTTGATGTCCGGCCGGTCAAGACCGCCATTCGCAACCTGGTGTACCGGTATGGCGTGGACGAACGCGACGCCGTTTTCCATCCCAGCCTGTGCAATCTGGCTTACCGTTGGAGCCAGGGCGCGCCTTTCGCCGATCTGATCCGGGACAGTGGCGGGATCCAGGAAGGCGATATCGTCCAGGCGTTTCGACGGGGCATCGATATTATGCGCCAGATCAAAGCGGCCTGCGCCACGCAGGATCCGATCCTGGCCGCCAAATTGCGCGATTGCATGGACCGGATGGACCGGGACATCATTCAGGTCAATATCTAATAAAAAGTAAAAAGACAGCAAAAATCCAGGCCATAGGCCGGGGCGACCGCCAAAGCTCGGGCAAGCAAGTAACCAAGTTGATTTACCGTTTGCGGAATTTACCGCAAAGTTTTAAAAAGGCGGGATATAACCGCTCCGGAGGCCACTCCCATGGCACCGGATACGATTTTTTATTTTAAGGTGGATTGAGATGAAGCGAATCATAACCATTATTGCGCTGGTGGCACTGTTGGTGACGGGCAGCGCATGGCCGGCATTGGGCGAGGCTTGGCGCATCGCCGGGGGCGACCGGACCGTCGCCAGGGATCAGACCATCGACGGCGATTACATTTTCAACGGCGAACGTTTGGTGGTAGACGGCACGATCCGGGGCGACCTGATCGTCGTGGCCGGGAACGTCGTGATCAATGGCAAGGTGGATGGCAGCGTCATGGGGGTGGTCTCCGAACGCTTGCAGGTCAACGGCGCGGTGGGCCGCGATCTCCGGGTGGCCGCGATGGAAGTGGCCTTGAATGGTTCCGTCGCCCGCAATGTGACCGCCTGGGTCTTCCGGATGCACGCCGAACCACATTCTCGGGTCGGCCTAGGAATCTTGGGAAATTTCATCGATCTTAAACTGGCCGGCGCGGTTGCGGGGCCGGTCGCGGTGACCGCCAACAACTCCTGCCAGATCGGCGGACACATCGGCGGCGACCTGACCGTCCGGGGCAGCCAGGTCCTGTGGGTACCGCCGCTCAAGGTCGTCGGCCGGGTGGTCGATTATACCGCCCTATCGGGCAACCCGCAGCGGATCCGCGGGATCGAGCTCGGCCAGGGCTATGTGGCGCGGGAGGACAGAGGCAACAACTTCATGCTGATCTTCTTCCTCGGCTGGCTGCTGGGAAGCCTGATCCTCAGCATCGTTTGCTACCGGCTGTTCCCGCGGACCAGTTGGTCCCTGACTGAACCGACCGTGGTCAATTTCCGCAAGAACCTGCTGGTCGGCCTGTTGAGCCTGTTGGTCATCCCGTTTCTGATTCTCTTGTTGGGCTCGGGGATCATCCCTTATTTGGGGCTGGTGAGCCTGCCCTTTGTGATCCTACTGGTGCTGATCTATCTGATGCTGCTGTTCTTCGCGGGGATCCTGATCAACCTTTGGTTCGGCCGGTTAATCTTCCGTTCCCGGCTCCATCCGATCCTGATGATCGTGTTGGGCGGCGTGATCCTGGCCATCTTAAGCACACTGCCCATCATCAATTTGCTAGCGGTGATGGTCACTAACTGCGTGGGCGTGGGAATGCTCTTGCGCGGCATCCGTTTTGAATTCGGCGACCAGAACCGGGTCGATTACCGGGTCTGAAGCCGTTGGAAACGCTCGGAAGGTACAGCTTAACCTTGAGTAGCAATCGGGCACGTTTCAGAAATGAAACGCGCCCGATTTTTTATCCGGCATTGAATCACGGATTGAACGGATTAAAAGATTGAACGGATTAAAATCGTTGGGAGGAAAGTCAAAGGTTTTTCCGTAGAATCCGGAAATCGATGTCATCCGTGATTAGGTAGACGAGGCATACTAATCGCCTACCTCCTACTCAAATTAATCATTTCAATATGCCGCACCCATCGCTCTCGGCGATGGCCTTTTGGATGCGCTCGTCCGGCTGAACCATGGCCAGGCGGACGTAGCCCTCGCCGCCCTCGCCGAAGCTGCTGCCGGGCACTACGATCACGCCGGTCCGCTCCATCAGCTCGAAGGTAAATTCCAACGACGAATCGAAACGGGCCGGAATAGGCGCCCACATAAACATCGTGGCCGGGGTTTTCGGAATCGCCCAGCCGATCGCTCCCAAACCGTCGATGAGCAGATCGCGGCGGTGCTGATAGGTCCGGACGGTTTCGGCTACGCAATCCTGAGGCCCGTTCAGCGCGGCGACGGCCGCTTTTTGCAACGGCAGAAAGATGCCGTAGTCGAGGTGGGACTTTAACTTGCGCAGCTGGTCGATGAGGTCGCGATTACCCATGGCGAACGAAAGCCGGCAACCGGGGATGTTATAGGATTTGGACAGGGAATTGAATTCCAGGCCGATCGCCATAGCGCCGGGATAATTGAGAAAACTGCCGCCCCGGGCGCCGTCGAAGATTAGCTCGCAGTAGGCGTTATCGTGTAGGACCACGATATCGTATTCTTTGGCGAAACGGATCAGTCGTTCGTAAAATTCAGGCGGCGCCACCGCGGTCACCGGATTGTTGGGATAAGAGACGATCATCAGCCGGGCCCGCCGGGCGATTGCGGGTGGGATGGCTTCAAAATCGATGAGAAAGCGGTTTTCAGCCAGCAGCGGCATTTTGAACAGCTCCGCGCCGGCCAATTGGGGTCCGACGCTGAAGATCGGGTAACCGGGATCGGGAACCAGAACCAGATCGCCAGGGTCGGCCAGAGTCAGCGCGATATGGGCCAGGCCGTCCTGCGAACCGTTCATGGCCAGGATTTGGTCGGGTTCCAACTTAACCGCGAAACGCCGCCGGTACCACTGGATCACCGCATCGGTCAGTTCCGGCAAATCGGAGATGGCGTAGCGGTAATTGCTAGGCTGTAAGGCTTCTTCGTGCAACGCCTGCATAATATGTGGAGCCGGAGGCAGATCGGGCGTGCCAATGCTGAAATCGATGGCATCCCGTCCGGCTCGCAGCAGTTCCTTTTTCTTCTGATCCAACCGGGCAAAGATGGCCGAATCCAAAGCCGCAGTCCGTTTCGCAAATTGCATGACATTCTCCTATCGAGTCAATTCGAATGATTCAATAAAAATATTACCGCAAAACTACCGGTTTTGCATCAGTTTTTTGAATGACGCGCAGGTATGGGACGATGCCGCTCGCGAATTTTGGCAAAATTTTCGTAAATTTTACAATAAGCCTTCCAGTGCCGGGGGAAATTATATTAAGATAAAGAGGAAGGACGAAAGAAGGGATCGGGATGGCAGCGGAACGTGATTTTCGCAAAGAATTATCGCCCGAGGCGTATCATGTGCTCTTTGAGAAAGGCACTGAAGCGCCCTTTACCGGAAAATATTATTACAATAAAGAACGGGGCAGCTATCATTGCGCCGCCTGCGGCAACCTGTTATTCGATTCGGCGAGGCAATACGAGTCGGGCTGCGGCTGGCCCAGCTTCTATGAGACGGTTCCCGGCGCGGTGGTCATGGCCGAGGATCGCAGTTTTGGGATGCTTCGCACCGAAGTGAAATGCGCCAAGTGCGGCGGCCACCTCGGGCACGTGTTTGATGACGGCCCGCAGCCCACTGGGGAGCGTTTCTGTATCAACTCGGTGGCTTTGGACTTTAAAAAAGATCAATAGTCAAGGAGGCTTCATGCGACTGAAAGGCTTCATATCCGATCTGGACGGCACTTTATTGAACACCCTGCCGGTGTGTTGCAACGGGTTTCGACGGGCTTTCGCGGTTTTTCTGGGCCGGGAATATTCCGATCCCGAGATTCAGTCCTGGTTCGGCCCGTCGGAGGAGGGAATCATCAAACAGATGGTTCCTCACGCCTGGGAGGAGTGCCTGGCTTTGTATTTGCAAGAATACGAAAGAGGACACCAAGCCTGCGCCGAACCTTTCCCCGGCCTCAAAAGCGTCTTGGCGGCCATGCGGGAACAGGGGGTGCGCTTGGGCATCGTCTCCGGGAAAGGTCCCCAAAGCATGGCGATATCCTTGGCCGTCTCGGGCCTGCGCGATTTCTTTGCGGAGGTGGCTACCGGTTCCGAAAGCGGTGTGGTGAAGACCGATCAGATCGGAGCGATGGTCCGGGCCTGGGGGGTTGATCCGGCCGAAGTCGCTTACCTCGGGGACACCGCCTATGACATGCGGGCGGCTCGGGCGGCCGGGGTGATTCCCTTGGCCGCGGCCTGGGCGGATACCGCCCAGTTGCAAGAGCTGACTGACGCCGCTCCGGCGGCGGTATTCAAAACCGTGGCGGAATTCCACGCTTGGCTGGAAAACCATGGCGGCCTCGGTCACGCGCCGGATTCGCCGAGCGACAGCGAGTCGGCCTCGTTGACGTGTTAGTGACAGATTTTATGATGCTGCGGTTCTACCAATCATAGCAGGATTTGCCGGCCAGCCCCCGAATTCCTTAAGCATAAGGATCGGGGGTTTTTGCGCATGAAGGTTACCACGCTCACCGGGGAACTCATCAGTCATGGGGCCATTATCAAGCGGGTGCAGCAAGCGGTTGCCCGCCAGGATTTTGCCTTGACCGTGATTTTTCCGACACTGAGCCTGCTGAACGCGGTTCAGGACGAGATGCTCAGCCAACCCGGGGTCACCGGCTTCGGCGGAGTGCGTTTTTTGTTGATGGAAGGCTTTATCGAAGAAGTTTGCCAGCGTTTTGGGATCAACGGGCGTCGGCCAACCGAACTGGAACGGGAGCTGTCCATCGCCGGCGTGTTCCAGGTCTTGGATTCCGCCGGTCAGCTGGACGAGTTGAACCGGGTGCCCTTCGCGGCCGGTTACCGGGCGGCGATCCTGGCCGGCATCGCCGAATGGAAGCGGGCCGGACTCACTCCCGAGCTTTTTATGGAGTGGGCCGCCGAGCGCGGCGCCAAACTCCGCCAATTGGCTTTGTTATACGATACTTATCAGGAGTTGTTACGGCAGCGGGGGTTGGTCGAAGACGATCTGGTGCTGGCGGAATTGGAACAGCTCCGAGCCGCGGCGGTCGGACCGGCCTCCCGGACGCCGGTGATTCTATGTGGGTTTACCGATCTGACGCCGTTACAGACCGACTTTATCAAAGTGTTGGATCTCTGGTTCGATTTTGAAGCGCTGGTCGATCCCACCGGAGTACCGGAGTTTCAACGGGTGGCGGAACGCCATTTCGCCATCAAGATCAAGCCGAAACCGTCGTCGGCGCGGCGGCCCTCCGGTCCGGCCCTCGCTGACCTGCAATATTATTTTTGGCGCGACGAACCCCGGCCGTTGCAATTGCTACCGGGCGACGATTCGGTCCGGCTGCTGCAGACCGCCGGCTGGGGTCGGCAGGTCCGGGCGATCGCCCGGGAGATCTGCCGTTGGCTGGAGAACGGTCCCGACTACCGGCTGGATGATTTCCTAATTATCGCGCCTCAGCCGCAACAGTTCCTGAAGGCCGCCGGGCCCGTCTTTCGCGAATATCATCTGGACTTGGCCGGCGCGGCGCTGACCGCCCGCGAGCTTCCCGGCGTCAGTCAATTCTTGCAGGCATTGACGGCGCTGGCCGAGGATTGGCAATGGCCCGACCTGGCGATTTTGATCCGGCAGTGGCACGCCGGGAAAGAGAGCGTCGCCGGCGATCGCCTGCTGGCCTGGCTCGCCGAGAACTATGGGGCGATCTCCGGTCGGGAGCAGTGGCTAAAGCTGCTGAAGGATGAGGATTTGCTGGGGATCGCCCGGCAGGAAGAACTCAGTCTGGAAAGGCTGGCGGCGGGGTTGCGCCGCTTGGCGGGATATCCCCGGGAGGCCACGCTCCGGGAGTACCTGGAGTTGACGCGGGCCTGGTTCAACAGCTCCGACGCCTGGGGATCTCAGTCCTTCGAGGCCGATCCGGAACTTCTCCGGCAGCAGCTCCTCAATTACCAGGCGATGCAAGCGATCGTGGCCACCATCGACGAAATCCTGGGCTATCTCCCCGGCGCCGCGACCCAAGTTCTGACGGTCCGGGAATACCAGCGTTTCTTCGAAGAATACTTATTGGCGGCGGAGGTGCCGGAACCGCGCAGCTTCCGGCCGCAGGTGCGGGTGATCCCGCCGCGCGAGGCGCGCGGCCTCCGCGCCAGAGTGGTTTTCATCACCGGGCTGGAGCAGGGCAGCTTTCCGCGGATCTATATCAACGATTGGAAGCTCAATCCGGCCGAACGCCGCGAATTGCGGATGCTGGGTGTCGATCTAGAGACCGGGGATCAGTATCAGATCCAGGAGAAAATGGCCTTTTACTGGTCATTGCAGACGGCCCGCGAACGGTTGATTCTGGTCTTCCGCAATCAGGATGACGAGGGTCAACCCTTGAACCGTTCCCTCTTTCTCGAAGCGGTCCTGGAGTGGCTGCCCGATCTGGAAGGGCGGATGGCGCGCTATGGTCTGGCCCCGGAGATTCAGCCCAGTTTCGACCAATGCCGCTCAGCGGGCGAGGAAAGCCTGCGGCTGGTGGAGTGTTTGCATACCGCCGCCACGGCCCTGCCGGAAACGGAGATCGCTTTCTGCCGGATGTTGCTCGGGTCCGCCCCTTACCGGCGTCTGGCCCTGGCGGTGCAGCGCTGGCGGAACCGGTGGTCCGCCGGAGCGCCCGAGGGGGTGCGACGGTTCATGACCGACCTGGCCGCCCATTTCGACGCCGATTATTGTTTCGGCATCACTGCCCTGGAGGATTACCGCAACTGTCCCTATCGTTTCTTCCTGAAGCACCTGTTGCGGATCAAGCCATTGCCCGAGCCGGCCTTAATCCCCGAGAACCTGGACCTTGGCAACCTCTATCATGAGGTGCTCCGCCAGTTCTGGAGCCGCTACCGGGATGAACGGTTGAATCCTGAGCGTCTGGAGCAGTATGTGCAGGCGCTGGAAGATTCCTTCACGGCCCTGTTCGCGGTCTGGCAGGAAAAGGCCGCCAACCGGCTCGCCAAGACCACGTTGTCTATCCAACGGGCCCAGGCCGGGCGCACTTTGCGGCAATGGCTCGGCGCCGAACTGCAATGGGCGGAACGGACCGGGCACCGTTTCCGGCCCCGCCTCCTGGAGTTCGCGTTCGGCCAGGCGCAGGCCGGAGAAGGGCGCGACGCGGCGGCGGCCGCCCGTCCCTTCCGGTTCGAATGGCCGGACGGCAGCGCCCGGATCGCCGGGCGGATCGACCGGGTCGACGCCGATAGCGCCGGTAATTTCATCGTCTACGATTACAAGCTCGGCTCGGGCCCGACCGCGTCCGAACTGTTGGATCAGCGCCGGATCCAGCTGCCCATTTATCTGCTGGCCTTGGAACAGTTGGTTTTCGGCGCGGATACCGCAGTCGGCGGCAGCTATTTGGGATTGTGCAATCCCTCGCGAGTGCGGGGCGGGATCTGGCGGGAGGAACGGCTGGACTTGAGCTGGCGCGGCCAAGGCTTGCTGAACGATGCCGATTGGGAGGAGTGGCTCGGCCGGTTGTGCCAGGAATTGAGCGCCACCATCGAAGCGATCCGCGGCGGCCGCTTCGAATTGACCGCGGCCGACTGCCCGCCTTATTGCGAGTACCGGGTTTGCTGCCGCCGCCCGGAACGGGAAGGAGAGTTGCCGGATGCCGTATCCGCCCAATGAACAGCAAGCCGCGGCCATCAGCGAGTTCGGGGTCGACCTGTTGGTTTCGGCCGGCGCCGGCACCGGCAAAACCACGGTGCTGGCTGAGAAATACCTGCGTTTGCTGGAGGAACGCCGAGCCGAGCTGGCCGAGATCGTGGCGATTACGTTTACCAAAAAAGCCGCCGCCGAGATGCGCGACCGGATCCGGCAGGGCCTCCGGGAACGGCAGAACGGAGCCGGGAACGAGGCGGACCGCGAATTCTGGCGCACCCAGCTGCAGCGGGTCGACAGCGCGCGGATCGTCACCTTTCATGGGCTCTGTCTGGGGCTGATCCAGGAGAATCCGCTGGAAGCCGGGATACCGCCGGTCTCCGGCATCCTGGGCGAGGGCGAGGAACGGCTCTACCTGACCCAAGCCATTGCCGAGCTTTTCACGGAGATCGTTCAGCATCCGGGCCCCGACTCTCAGGCGCTGGTGCGGCTGATCCTCGATTACGGCTGGGAAGCTTTGGCCGAAAGCTTGGCCGGGCTCTATCAGGCGATCCGGGAGAGCGGCCGGGATTTTGGGGCGGTGATCGGCCAGACCGCCGCCGCGCTCCAGGCTGCGCTGGCCGGGCAATCTTCCGGCCTGGCCGGGCTGATCGCCGAGATCGACGAGTTGCTGGAGTTCAGCGCCACCCAGAAACTGACCGAGAATGCCCGGGGCGTCATCGGTCTGTTCCGGGAAGGCTGGCCGGATTACCGGGAAATGTTGCGGAACGGCGGGGGGCTGGATGAGTTGTTGCCGGCCCTGGCGGAAGTGGCCAAGGGATTGCCCAAAACCTTGCCCGCCTGCATCAAGCCGCGGGTGGTGGCGATTCGCGACCAGATCGTCCTGGCCGAGCGGCAGCTGGTGGACAGGGCGGCCTTGGACCGGCTGGCGATTATCGAGCAATTATTGGCAGGACTCGACCGCCGTTACCGGGAGCTGAAAGAAGAGGCGGGGGTACTGGACTTTGCCGACCAGCAGCTTTTGGCGCGGGAGCTGTTGCAAAACCATCCCGAGTTGGCGGAGCGGGTGACCGGTGGAATCCGCTACCTGCTGGTGGACGAGTTTCAAGACACCAACGGCCTGCAGCTGGAGATCGTCCGCTGCCTGTTGGGCGAAGGTTACCAAGGCGGCCGGCTGATGGCGGTCGGCGATATTAAGCAGTCGATCTACCGTTTCCGGGGCGCCGAGGCCGATCTCCTGACCGAACTGGGCGAGGCTATCGCCGCGCGCCAAGGCCGGATCATCGCCTTGACCCGCAATTACCGTTCCAACCGGACCATCATCCAGTTCATCAACGCGCTTTCTCAGGAAATGTTCGCCGGAGAGAGTTTTCCCTATGAGCCGCTGGAAGCCGGGGCCAACGACGCCGGGTCGCGGATCGAGTTCATTCTGACCGGAGCAACGGCCGACCTGCGGGAGCAGGCCCGGCTGGTGGCGCGGCACATCGCCCGGCTGGTGGCGGAGAGCGCCGGAAGCGAAACGCCGCTGGGTTACGGCGATATCGTGCTGCTCTTCCGGGCCGGAACGGCGATGCCCCTTTACCAGCAGGCCCTGGGGGAGTTGGGGATCCCCTATTACACGGCCAGCGGCGGCGATCTGTACCGGCGGCAGGAGATCATCGACCAATTGAACCTGCTCCGGCTGGTGCAGCAACGCTACGATAGCGTGGCTTTGCTGGGCCTGTTGAATTCGCCCTACGTCGGCCTGACCGAGCTGGAGCTTTACCGGTTGTGCCGCGCGGAAGGCCTGGCGGAGGCGTTTTACGGCCGGACTGATTTCCGGGAATTGCTGCCAGAGGGGACGGCGGCCCGGCTGCTGGAATTCCGCGACTTGCTCGGCTATTTGCAGGAACGTCGCGAGCTGTTGCCGATCCCCGCCATGCTCCGGCTGGCGCTGGAGAAGTCTCATTACCGCGCGATGCTGCTGGGAACGGCCGACGCCGGGCAGCGTTTGGCCAATCTGGACAAATTGCTCTACAAGGCCGAGGAGTTTACGGCTTCCGGTTACCATGATCTGAACCGCTTCCTGAATTACCTGCGGGAGCTGGAAGGGATGGCGATCGAGGAAGGCGAGGCCCAGACCCAGGCCGAGGGGAGCGACGTGGTCCGGCTGATGACCATCCACCGTTCCAAGGGGCTGGAATTTCCGGTGGTGATCCTGCCCGATCTGGACCGCCAGTTCCGGATGGGCAGCCGGTCGAAACTGGTCTTCCATAAGGAGCTGGGGATCGGCTTCAAGATGGCGGTGCCGGAGGGCGAGGCGGCGCCTACCTCGGTCTGGGAGGCCATCAAGGAGCGCGACCGCCGCGACGAGATCGCCGAGCTCAAGCGGGTGCTGTACGTGGCGCTGACCCGCGCCAAACGCCAGCTGATCCTGGCCGGTTCCGGGGCCAGCCGTTCGCACGGCAAAACGCTGGAGACCGCCGGCAACTGGATGAAATGGTTCGAACTCCTGCTGCCGTTGGCCGAGGCGGAGCGGGAATTCGAATATCAGGGAATCCCGGTGGCGGTGGTCCGGGAGGTGCTGGAGGTCCGGCCGCCGGAGCGTCCGGTGACGCTGCTGGAGCTGGTGGCCCCGGAATTGGCGGCCCTGCCTGCTTCGGCCGTCCAGAGTGCCTCCGAGGTGGCGGCGGTCGGAGCCGTCCCGAGCGCTGGGTGCGTCGTGCCGTTGAAGGTCTCCGGGATTCTGGCGTTCAAGAGTTGTCCGCGCGGCTTTTACCTGCGGCACATCATGCGGCTGGACCGGGGGCCGGCGGCCGAGGCGGAGCGGGCGGACGAAGCCGGCTTCGGATCCGGCGACAACCTGGGCGCGCAGATCGGCAACTTCGTCCACCAGGCGGTGCGGGCCGGCACGCCGGATTGGCCGGAAGAGCTTTGGCGGATTCATTTCGGGGCGGCGGGCGTTCCCGAGCCGGAACGGCTGAAAGCGGATCTGCAGCGGATCTGGCGCAACCTGCAGGCCAGCCCGTACCGGGGCCGGGGCGAGATCTGGGACGAGGTGCCCTTTATCCTGAAGTTCGGTCCGGAGGCGCGGGTGGAAGGCAGGTTCGATCGCTTATACCGGGAGCCCGGCGGCCCGTTGGTGCTGGTGGATTACAAGACGCACCGGATCGGCCCCGGCCAGGTGGAGCAGGTCGCCCAAAAATATCAGTGGCAGCTGCAGCTGTACGCCCTGGCAGTGGCCGAGCTGTGGGGACGCTTGCCCGACCGGGCGGTGCTGTATTTCCCCTATCCCGACCGGGCCGCGCTGGTGCCGCTGGATCAGGCCGCGCTGGAACGGACCGTCGCCGAGGTGAAGGAGATCGCCGGGTTTATCGCCGTCCATCCCCATCCCGGGGATTACCCAGCCGGATCCGACTGCGAGGATTGCCGCTACGGCTGGTTCTGTCATGGTTCGGGCCGGGGGCAAGGCGCGGCTGGTGCGGCGGAAGTTTAGTCGGCCGTTTCCTCGATATGGGAGGCGAAGGCGCTATGATTGTGGATGGATTCGAAGCTTTCCACCTCGACCTGGAAGGAGCGGATCCGCTCCTCGGAACGCAGCGCCAGCACCGAGTCGCGCAGGATGTCCTCGACGAACTTGGGATTTTGGTAGGAGGTTTCGGTGACGTACTTTTCGTCGTCCCGCTTGAGCACCGGATAGATCGGGCAGCTCCCTTGGCTGCGCAGCAGTTCAATCAGATCCTCCAGCCAGAGGATCTTGCCCGGATAATCGCAGCGCACCAGCGTCCGGATGACGGCCCGCTGGTTGTGCGCGCCGTAAGCGGAGATCTCCTTGCTGCAGGGGCAGAGGGAGAGGACCGGAATCTCCGCGCCCAGCTGGAAGTCGAAGCGATTCTCCGGTTGCCGGAAAACGCCGCGGAATTCGCCCAGATAGTCGAGGTAGCCGACGATGCCGCTCACCGGCGCCGGCACCGGCAGGAAATAACGGAACTTCAAACGGATCTCGGCGGCGCTCACTTCCAGATGGCCGCAGAGTTCGACCAGGATCTGGCGGATCTCTTTCCAGGAGATCGGTTTTTCGGACCAGGCCATCAACAGCTCCATGAACCGGCTGAGATGCGTCCCCTTGAAATGATGCGGCAGGGTCACCGAGACCACCACGTTGCCGTGGACGTGTTGAAATCCGCCGTCCCGCATCCGGATCTGGAAGGGCAAATTGACATCTTTCAAACCGACCCGCTGAATTTCGATTCCCCGTTCGTCCCGCCTGCTTTGTACATCGATCATGGTTGCCATGCCGCCTTTCAAAATACGTTTCTGAATTCAATTGCCAATGCTTGCGCCGGGTCGTTCCCTATGATTCGGAAAACGGCCGGAAGGGGAAAACCGTCGCCCGCTTCCTTGGTTCGGCTTGGATCGGCGCCGCTCCATTGGGTACGGTCTTTGGTCTTGTTAGGGATGCCTTCGTCCGTGTTAGGAATGGGCTGATCCCTTTAAGGATCACCGTATTCGTGTTAGGCACGCTGGGATCCATGTTAGGTATGGTCTTCGTCCTTGTAAGGGATTTCTTGATCCTTTCAGAGGATCACCGGATCCGTGTAAGGGATCGTTTCATTCCCACTTCCCTGAGGACCATCCCTACTTCCCCAGACCGCATCCTTCCATCCCCGACCTTTGGGGAAACCGGACCGGGGTTTCGGGAAGCCGCCCCGATTCCTGGGGAATCGTCCCCGGACCTTCGGGGAAGAAGACCGACCCTCCGGGCAGTTGCCCCGAGCCGCGGGGGAACTCTTTTGCCCGCCGTTCCTACTGAGCGGAGAAGCGTTTTCGAAGAGTGCTTCCTGAAACGGATTGCCGATATTGCCAATTATCTATTGTTTCGGCGATAAAATCAAAACTCCTATTTCGAGGAATTTAAATTACTATCATGGGCCCGTTGCAATACAAATATATAATGACGGCCAGACATTTTTATAGATGTAAGCGATTGAGGGCCGATGGGGGCTATTCCTGCCCCCCCACCCCCAGGACCAAAGGGTGTAGTGGGACACCCTTTGGAATCCGCCCAGCCGGAACCGAGGTTCCGGCACCTCCTGATTCATCCGGGGTTCTAGAATGCCGCCGCCATCCATGGCAATCTGCCTGGCAACCAAGTTATGGCTTCCGTTCCCGACCGCTGTTTTTCATCCTGAAAAGAAGCGGCGCCGTCTCCCTCCCTGGAGACGGGTGCTGTTCGAACTTTTATGTGCTATGTACGAACCACTTAATTTTCAGATACCCGCCGCCTTCAGGGATGAAGGCGGGCGACGCCTCTTTTCTAGGATGAAAAACGGCGGTCGCCCAGCGAAGGGGACATCGAAAGCCATGGCCCGGTAGCCAGACAGAAGGCCATGGATGGCGAAGACGATTACCGGATGCATAAAGGGAGGACGGGAATCCGTAGGTTCCAGCGCCTTTTTGGTTACTTTTGGGGCGGTCCAAAAGTAATCCCGCCGACGGAACCGTGGGCCAAAGAAGCAAGCATCAAAAAAGCTTTCCCCTTTGCATTCCATGTCTGATCTGATTTTTAAGTCCTTTATCAAGGTATCTTTCTATTTTTCTTTTCATGCTTATGTACAAGGCTTCGATTTTTTCTCTGAAAGTTGAGAACTTATATATCAATAATATCGGATTGCGAAATTTTGGCGCGGTGCTTTGAAATTTCATCGTCCGGCCCGGTTGTCCGGCGGCTTCCATAAATTAAACGCAGGAAGCTGTCGTTGGGCATGGAATTGTAATGACGGTGCAACGATTTTCATTCATCAAAGGAGGAGAATTTTCGCGTGCGTTCGAAACGATGGACGGTCTTATGCTGCTTGGGCTTTGCCGCAACGCTCTTCGGCCTGTCACACGGGTTGGCCGGTGCCAAGCAGGCCACGGTCCCGGTCCCGCCGACCCACTCCAAACCGGTGGTCGCCCAAGCGGCCGCGCCGACCCCGGCCGGCTTGAAACCCAATGAGTTGGGCCAGTTGATGATCCTGGAGTATCACCTGATCGGCACGCCGGAGGCCGAATGGCGCCGGACCCCGGAGAATTTCCGCAAAGATCTGCGTCTGCTTTACGAGAACGGTTATTATCCGGTGCCTTTGGAAGATGTGGTGAGCGGCCGCCTGAAAGTTCCGGCCGGCAAGACCCCGTTCGTCATCACCTTTGACGACTCCAGCCAGGGCCAGTTCCGCTACTTGAAGGAAGGCGACCGCCTGGTGATCGATCCCCAATCGGCGGTCGGGATCATGGAGGATTTCAAAAAGCAACATCCCGATTTCCCGCTGACCGCGACCTTCTATGTGTTGCCGGCCATCCCGCCCAAACTGCGCCTCTTCGGCCAGGAGGAGTATATCGGGCAGAAATTGCAGTATCTGGCGAGCCACGGCTACGAGATCGGCAGCCATACCTACTGGCACCAGAATCTCGGCAAAACCGACGACCTGGGCGTGCAGAAGCAGATGGCCCTGGCCAACCAGGCGATCCAGTCCTATGTGCCCGGTTATGTCGTCAAGAGCCTGGCGCTGCCTTTCGGCGTCCACGCCAAAAACCGGACGCTGGAGCACGACGGGGAATATCAGGGCATCCGCTACCATTACAGCTCGATTTTGCTGGTGGGTTCCGGCCCGACGCTTTCACCGTACGCCGCGGATTTCAATCCCTATAAGATGGAACGGATTCAAGCCGGCGATACCGCCTGGGGTCCCAAAGCCTATGTGGAGACCTTCAAAAAGAATCCCAAGTTGCGGTTCGTCAGCGACGGCGATCCCTATACCGTCAGCGTGCCTGCGGCCGATCTGGCCAAAGTCGGCAAATTGCCCAGCGGGATGAAGCTCCGGACCGTCGAATAAGGTTGGGGTCGACGCCGCCCCAGCGACAAAAGAGTAAATAGAACAGGAACCGGAAAATCGGTTCCTGTTCTATTTACGAGGGTCCGCATGTCGGACGGAAAGCCGGGCGGATTTTATTCCGGCCGGTCGGAGTTCAAAAGCCCGTTCAGGTAATCGACCAGTTTCGCCATGGTCGCTGGACTGATATAATGCTCGATATTGCAGGCGTCCTGTTCGGCGATACCCGGATCGACCGCTAAAATGTCGCTGAAGAATTGGCGCAGGTTCTGATGGCGTTCGCGGATCTCCTCGGCCTTGGCCACGCCGCATTCGGTCAGTTCCAAGGGACCGTAGCGCTCATGCACCAACAGCTCCATGTCCGCCAGCCGGGCCACGGCCTGATTGACGCTGGACTTGGCCACCCCCAGTTTCTGGGCCAAGTCGGTGACCCGAATCGGCTCGTCCGCTTCCTGCAATTCCAAGATGACCCGCAGATAATCTTCCAGCGCGGGCGAGATCGTAATTTTATCCAACGCCAAGCACCTCGTAACTTCCAGCTATAGCTTAACCGGAACGGCTGACTCATTATGCCGCTTTCATGCTCTTCAAACTTCCTACCGCCATTATAGGGGATGAAATTAAACCGCCTCTAAAAGGTTTTTAAAAAATCTCGAAAGAATCTTAAAAAATCCATAAAAAATATGAGGATTTTTGCCAAGGAGAATAGCTCCATTCCGCGCCGGAATGATTATTATGAAAACCGGAAGGAAGAAAACGGAATCGGTCGAAGAATATACGGTGCAAAATGAATTCTTATCCCCGAAGAAACGCGGCAGGATGGGCGGAGGGGAATCAGCGGGCGGATCACCCAAAGTTGCCACGCTGAGCTGGATGCACATTTCGGGCAAGCCATCGTGAGGAGGGACCCACGGAAAATGGACGGATTCCTTAACCATCGTTATTTCTTGCCGGATTACCCCAAAACGGGCACGGCACTGAAAAGGGCCGGTTGGGTGGCTGTCGTGGCCGGGATTTTTTTCGGGTTCGCGGAATTCTGGCAGTTGTTTCAGCAGGATAACAGCCTTTATTGGCAGTTTTCGCCGCTGACGGCGGTGCTGGGCAGCATGGGCTATATCTTAGCGATCTATCTGTTGCTAACCTTGATAAAGGTTCTGGATCGGACTGGTCAGAGCGCACCGGTTTCTCCCTATATCAAGCTCTTCATCGGCTGCAACCTGTTGGAGCTGGCTTTCAATTTTTGGGTGGGAATTACCCGCACCACAATCTTCCTGGCAGATTTGCGGCCGGTGATCAAGAGTATCCTGCCGCTCTTCCTCGCGGCGGTTGTGGCGGTTGGCGTTATTTTAATTTTATACGGGGTGAAACTACGGAAGCTGGCCGCCCAGCCGGAACAGCGCCAGTTGAAGATCTACGCCAATTTGATGTTGGCCGCCGGGATCGGCTGGGTACTGGTATTCACGCACTCGATCGGCGATATCTTATCCCATGGGAGCTGGATATTTTTGGGCCGGTTTTTCTGGGACGCGGCGAGAACCGGAGCCACCTCTTCCGGCCCGCCGGCCGAGGCCGACGAGTCCGCGCTGACACTCTTGCCGGTCAACCGGCCGGGACTCAAATCCGCAGCGGATTCCGGCGCCGATTTGGAGATCGAGCGGATCTTTGACGGCTTGACATGGGACGCGTATTTGGAGATCCGCAGTGAGGTAATCCGCTATCTGCCCCGCAATCTTTCGGAGCCGGAGATCAAAAAAGCAATCCTGGCGCATTTAAAAAAGGAACGGATGACTTAAAATCATCGCCCGCGACTGTTTTGGAATCAAACGACTTGTGGTAGAATATTCTGTAAAATCATTGGGTTGGTCGAATATAGAAAGGATGTATGTCTCTTGAGCTTGAACCAGAACAGTCCGCTGGCGGAATTGAAGATCCGTCTGGCGGAGCTCAGCGATTTACGGGCGGCGGCGGCCGTCCTATCCTGGGATCAGATGGCGTTGATGCCGCCGGGGGCCGGAGCGGCGCGGGCCCGCCAATTGGCCACCATGGAACGGCTGGCCCACGAAAAGGCGACCGATCCCGGGCTGGGCCGGCTGTTGGAGGAACTCCAGCCGCTGGCGGGCAGTTTGTCCGATGATTCGCCCGATGCCGCCCTGATCCGGGTGGCGACCCGCGATTACGAACGGGAGGTCAAGGTTCCGCCCAAATTCACCGCCGAATTTTCGGAACACACTTCCCGCACCTATGAGGCCTGGGCCAAAGCCCGGGCGGAGAAGAATTTCCGGCTCGTCCAGCCTTTGCTCGAAAAGACGCTGGACTACAGCAGGCAATTGGCGAATTTTTACCCGGGTTACCAGCACATCGCCGACCCGCTCATCGACGGCCTGGATGAAGGGCTGACCGTCGCGACGATTCGGCCGCTCTTCGCCCAGTTGCGCCCGGAATTGACCGCGTTGGTCCGGGAGATCACCGCCCAGCCCGCGCCGGATGATTCCTGCCTGAAACAGCATTTCCCGGAGGCGGATCAATGGCGCTTCGGAGTGAGCGTCGCCCAGCAGATGGGGTATGATTTCAACCGGGGCCGTCAGGATAAGAGCCCGCATCCCTTTACCACCTCGTTCTCCATCGACGATGTCCGGATCACCACCCGGATCAAAGAGGACCGGCTCAGCGAGGCGCTCTTCAGCACCATTCACGAGAGCGGCCACGCCCTGTATGAGCAGGGGATCGACCCGGTTTGGGAAGCGACTCCGCTGGCCAGCGGCACCGCGATGGGCGTCCACGAGAGCCAGTCGCGGCTCTGGGAGAACCTGGTGGGGCGGAGCCGCCATTTTTGGGAGTATTTCTATCCCAAGCTGCAGGCGGTCTTCCCGCAACAACTGGGCCGGGTGGAGCGGGAGACCTTCTACCGGGCGCTCAATAAGGTGGAGCGGTCGTTGATCCGGACCGACGCTGACGAAGTGACCTACAACCTGCACGTGATGATCCGCTTCGATCTAGAATTGGCGATGCTCGAGGGAAAACTGGCAGTGGCCGACCTGCCCGCGGCCTGGAATGAACGCTACCGGAGCGATCTGGGGATAACGCCGCCCGACGACAGCTTGGGCGTGCTCCAGGATATGCACTGGTACAGCGGGACCATCGGCGGTTACTTCCAAAGCTATACGCTGGGCAATATTCTAAGCGCGCAATTCTTTGAAGCCGCCCTGGCGGCTCATCCCCAGATCCCGGCGGAGATCGCTGCGGGCCGTTTCCAAACCTTGCACGGCTGGCTCAAAGAACACATCTATCAATACGGACGGCAGTTATCGGGAACCGAGATTGTGCAGCGGGCCACCGGCAAACCGATTACTATCGAGCCGTATGTGCGCTATTTAAAGAGCAAGTACGGGGAGTTGTATGCCCTGAACTAGTTATAGAAGAAGTTTTGACAGTCCCCGAAATTAAGCTTCTATTTGGACGATGCACGTTAATCAAGGCAAACAAGTCATGCTCAAAGGCTGGCTTGTTTGCCTCAAATTTAAGAAGCCCGGTAGTTTAGTCTTCAAATCAGGAATTCCTCCCTTCGGACAGGGATTATCAAAACATTTTTAGATATAGGATATATTTGACGGGAAACGATGGGATTACGGCAGGAGATAAGTGGTAAAGGAAGAAATGTACCCAAGCCGTCATTTACGGGCGATCTGCCAGCCAATATTTTCGGGAGGTTGCGATGGAAGATTTTGATCGATTGGCTTTACAGTGGGATAACGAACCGGGACGTTTGGAACGGGCTAAAATCGTTGCCGAGGCGATCATAAAGGAGATTCCGGACCTTGACCGCAGAGTCGCTTTGGAATACGGCTGCGGCACGGGTTTGTTGAGTTTCAACCTGCAGCCGTATTTACATGAGATATGGCTCGGCGACAGTTCGACGGGCATGTTGTCCGTGGTGGAACAGAAGATTGAAAAACTCGGGATCGCCAACATGAGACCCTTGCGGATCGATCTCAGTGCCGGTGAACTGCCCAGCCTTAAGTTGGATCTGATTTACACGTTGATGGCATTGCATCATGTGAATCCGCTCGGAGTGGTTTTACAAGCTTTTTACGATCTGTTACAACCCGGGGGATGGTTGTGCATCGCCGATTTGGTCAAAGAAGACGGAACCTTCCACAGCCCGGACTTTACCGGACATCACGGCTTTGAAACGGAAGAGCTGGCGGCGACGTTGCGGGCCATCGGTTTTTCCGACGTCCGCAGCAGCATCTGTTACACCGTGTCGAAACAGGATAAACAGTATCCGCTGTTTCTGATGAGTGCCCAAAAACGTTAGAAAGCAGTATCAGATTTGAAAAAGCAGCTCGCGGAGGTGGCCATGGATTTTATCAGCGATAAGATCGCCCAACGCTTGGGCGGCCTTGATTTTGGCAAGGCCACCACGGTGTATAAGTTCGTCCGGATCAAACGGGCCAAGGATGAAGCGCGGGCCAACAATCCCGACCTCCCGCTGATCGACATGGGGGTCGGAGAACCGGACCAGCCGGCCGACCCGGGCATCGTCGCAGTGTTGGCCCGCGAGGCCGGAAAACCGGAGAACCGCTGGTACTCGGATAACGGGATCCGCGAGTTCCAGGAGGCGGCCGCCGCCTACATGGAGCGGGTTTATGGCATCGCGAATCTGACCGCCGCCAATATCATCCATGGCATCGGTTCCAAGCCGATCCTGGCCATGCTGCCGCTGTGCCTGATCAATCCGGGTGAGATCACGCTCACTACTTATCCCGGTTATCCGGTGACCTCCACTTATACCCAGTATCTCGGCGGAGAAATCTACCAGCTGCCGTTGCGTCCGGAGAACCAATTTTACCCCGATTTCTCGGCGATCCCCGCCGCGGTGCTGAAAAAAGCGAAGCTGTTGTATATCAACTATCCCAACAATCCCACCGGCCAGGTGGCGACCAGGGAATTCTATGAAAGCGTGGTCCGGTTCGCCCGCCAGCATAACATTTTTGTGATTTGCGACGCCGCCTACGCCGCGCTGACCTTCGATGGCTATGAGCCGTTGAGCTTTCTGGCGGTGGATGGCGCCATGGATGTCGGGGTGGAGGTGCATTCGCTCTCCAAAGCGTTTAACATGACCGGCTGGCGTTTGGCGTTTGTGGTGGGCCATCCGAAGATCATCGAGGCGTACGGCACCGTCAAGGACAACACCGACTCCGGCCAGTTCCGCGCCATTCAGAAGGCCGGCATTTATGCCTTGCAACATCCCGAGCTGATCCTGGCCAATTGCGAACGGTATTCGCGTCGCCATGACCTGTTGGTGGCGGCATTGCGGGAAGTAGGTTTCGCGGCCAGCAAACCGAAGGGTTCGTTCTATTGCTACGTTCCGGCTCCGAAAGGGACGCGGTCGGGGGTAGTTTTTGAAAATGCCGAGGCGGCCGCGGAGTATCTGATCAAAAAAGCGTGCATCTCGACCGTACCTTGGGATGATGCCGGAGCCTACTTGAGATTCTCGGTGACCTTCGAAGCCGATGGCTATGAGGAGGAGAAAAAGATCATCGCCGAGGCCAAGCGGCGTTTGAACGGGCTTGGACTGGTTTTTTAGGGCAAAAGAACGTTCTGTCCGGCTCTAGAC
This sequence comes from Bacillota bacterium, assembly GCA_023400055.1. GTDB lineage: Bacteria > Bacillota > UBA4882 > UBA8346 > UBA8346 > Hydrogenispora. The sequence continues at coordinate 206,653 of JAEXFN010000035.1, read as the reverse complement.
ACCCGTCCTGATTATTGAAATGAAATGAGGAAACTACCGTTGCCTGAGATTCAATGGGTGGAACGCAAACCGACCGCCGCCGAACTAGCCGAATTGCGGCTGGCGGTTGGCTGGGGCCAATGTGACTTGGCTGCCTTTGAAGCGGGGTTGCGCCATTCGCTTTACGGAGTCTGCGCGCTGGCCGAGGGCAAAGTCATCGGCACTGCCCGGATCGTCGGGGATGGCAGCACTTGTTTTTATATTCAAGACGTGATCGTCAGCCCGGCCTATCAACGCATGGGCGTCGGCTGTGCCATGATGGACAAGATCATGGCCTTTATCGGACAAAAGGCCTGTTCCGGGGCGGTGGTCGGACTGATGGCCGCGTGCGGCAAGGAGGCGTTTTATGAACGGTTTGGTTTTTGGAAAAGGCCGAATGAAAATTTCGGTCCCGGAATGATGCAGTTTTGGGGAAGCTAGGTTTGTTTGGTTTTCATCGTAAATATAAATTAAGATAGCGCGTTTTAAATGGAACGTTTTGCGATAAACCAAAATTTGAACATCGAGAATGGAGCGTAACCATGTCCAAAATCCTGGTCCTAGCCGAGAAACCGTCGGTCGGCCGCGAAATCGCCAAGATCCTGCAATGCAATCAGAAAGGAAACGGCTGCCTGATCGGAGCCAAATACATCGTTTCCTGGGCCCTCGGCCATCTGGTCACTCTGGCCGACCCGGAAGCCTATGACGACAAATATAAGACCTGGAACCTGGAAGACTTGCCGATGCTGCCGGATAGGATGGAACTGGTGGTGATCCGCGAGACGGCCCGGCAGTTCAAGGTGGTCAAGGAGCTGATGAAGCAGCCGGAGATCGCCGAAATGGTCATCGCCACCGACGCCGGCCGCGAAGGCGAACTGGTGGCGCGGTGGATCATTCAGAAAGTGGGCTGGCATAAGCCCATCAAGCGGCTGTGGATCTCATCCCAGACCGAGCGGGCCATCAAGGAAGGGTTTAATAACCTCAAACCGGGCCGGGAATATGAGCGCTTGTACGCGGCCGCCGAATGCCGGGCCGAGGCCGACTGGCTGGTCGGACTGAACGTCACCCGGGCACTCACCTGCAAATACAATGCCCAGCTCTCGGCCGGCCGGGTCCAGACCCCGACCCTGGCGCTGGTAGTCGAGCGGGAGAATGAGATCAAGCGGTTCGTGCCCAAGCCGTATTGGACGGTGCAGGCCGGCACCGGAGGTTTCATCCTGCAGTGGCGGGACGCCACCAATGGCCAGAACCGGCTCTTCGACAAAGGACGGGCCGAGGCCATCGCCGCCAAAACTGCCGGCCAGACCGGGACCATCGTGGAGCTGAAAAAAGAAGCCAAAAAAGAGCCGCCGCCATTGGCCTACGATCTGACCGAACTGCAACGCGACGCCAACCGGCGTTATGGTTTTTCGGCCAAAATGACTTCTTCGGTGATGCAACAACTTTACGAGCAACATAAGCTGGTGACCTATCCCCGTACCGATTCCCGCTACTTGAGTGAAGATATCGTGCCGACTTTGCCGGAACGGTTGAAGGCTATTGCCACCGGAGCCTATGCCGAATTGGCTCGGAGAATTCTGGCCCAGAAGCTGACGGTGACCAAGCGGCTGGTCGACAATGCGAAAGTCAGCGACCACCATGCGATCATCCCCACCGAGGAGCCGGTGTATTTAAGTAAACTCAGTCCGGAAGAGCTGAAAGTCTACGATCTGATCGTCAAGCGTTTTTTGGCGGTGCTGTCAGCACCTTTCGAATACGAGCAGACCACGGTCAAGGTCGAAGTCGCCGGCGAGATCTTCGCTGCTCAGGGAAAGATCGTCAAAGCCAAAGGCTGGCGGGGAATCGATGACAGCATTGCCGGCTCCGGCCCGGACGATGAAAAGGACGACGGGGACGAGGCGCCGGAGCAATCCCTGCCTGAACTACGCCAAGGAGAGAAGCTAAAGCTGCTTTCGGCCCGGACCGTCGCGGGAATGACCAAGCCGCCGGCCCGTTACACCGAAGCCACCTTGCTTTCGGCGATGGAGCATCCCGGCAAGTTGATCGCCGACCGCGAGCTCCGGGAGGCGCTGGACAACAGCAGCGGGCTGGGCACGCCGGCCACCCGGGCCGAGATCATCGAAAAGCTGTTCAACTCCTTTTATATGGAACGGCAAGGCAAGGCCATCGTCCCGACCTCGAAGGGAATGCAATTGATTAATCTGGTCCCGTCGGAGTTGAAGTCGGCCGAACTGACCGCTCAATGGGAACAGCAACTGACCCAGATCAGCCGGGGACGGGCCGACCGGCGGCAGTTCATGGCGGGGATCCGTGATTATGCCGCCCGTTTGGTGACCACCGTGGCCGGCAGCGGCCAAACCTTCCGCCACGACAATCTGACCCGGGTCAAATGCCCGCAATGCGGCAAGTTCATGTTGCAAGTCAAGGGAAAACGCGGCGAGATGCTGGTCTGTCAGGACCGGGAGTGCGGCTACCGTCAGAACGTCTCGATCACTTCCAACGCCCGTTGCCCGCAATGCCATAAGCAGCTGGAACTGCGTGGCGAGGGTGAAAATAAGCTTTTCAGCTGCAGTTGCGGTTACCGTGAGAAATTAACCGCTTTTACCAAACGCCGGGAAGAGGAGAAGGGCAAGGCCAACAAACGCGAGGTGAATCAATTCCTCAACCGCCAGCAGGACAATGCGCCGCTCAATACGGCATTGGCTGAAGCATTGGCCAAGCTGAAGAAATAGCGGCTTCAAAACTTGGTAGCGGCCGATGGATTATGGGATAAGCAATTATAATTTTTAAAGGGGTCCATTTGTGATAACCTATGAAATATTTCGGCCCGGCGAAGAGGATGCCGTTTATGATCTGGTGATGCGGGTGTTTGACAAATACGTGGCCCCGGATTACGTCGAACAGGGACGACGGACGTTTCAGGACTATGTCGCCCCGGCCAGGATCTTGGAGCGTTTTTATAACCGCGCTGATTTCCTTTTGACTGCCAAAGTCTTATCCGAAATTGTCGGGGTGATCTCCTTTAAATCTTTTCCGGCAAGAAAGCACATTTCGCTCTTGTTCGTCGCCGAAGCATGGCAGCGGCAAGAAATTGCCAGACAACTGTACTAACGGGTTTGGCAGGATCTGAGCATCGAGTCCGGCGGTGTCCGGGAGATCACGGTCAATTCATCGCCATATGCGGTATCCGTCTACCGAAAGCTGGGTTTCAAACCATTAGCCACGGAGCAGGAACGGGACGGTATCCGCTTCATTCCGATGAAAGTCCAACTGCCGGATCGGCGATGGTCTGAACGGAAAGCGGGGGATTAGAGGCATCCGGGGAGGAACCATTGAAAAAGGAATTTATCGTAGTCAATAGCTTTGCCGAACAAGCCTTCGGGGGCAATCCGGCCGCGGTGCTGCCGGATGCTTCCGGTTTGAATGACGGGCAGCTGCAAGCCGTGGCCCGGCAGCTGAATCTGGTGGAGACGGTCTTTGTCCTGCCGGCGGATGAAGCGGAGGCCGATTTTCGCCTGCGTTATTTCACGCCGGCCCAGGAACTCCCGGTGGCGGGGCATCCCACGGTGGCGGCGGTTTTAGCGTTGCTTGCGGAGGAACGCCTCCCCCGGACGACGGATCAAAATTATCGGATTCAAACCGGCGCCGGCATTCAGCGCGCATCTGTCCTTCAAAATGAAGGCGGGCCGCTGGTCGTCATGGAGCAACCGCGACCGGAATTCCTGTCGCCGATGGAGGATCGGACCGCGGTCGCCGATCTTTTCGGGTTGCGGCTTGAAGATCTCCTGCCCGACCTGCCGATCCAGCCGGTTCATACCGGGTTGGGGCATTTAATCGTGCCGCTGCGCTCGTTGGCGGCATTGTTGCGGGCGGAACGGCGGATCGCGCCATTGCGGAATTTCTGCAACCAACTGGGGATCCGGGAGGCACAGTTGGTTGCCTTTGAAACGCTCGCTCCCGCTGCAGACCTTCATACCCGCAATATCTGCCCGCGCGAGGGATTGGAGGATCCCGGCTGCGGGGTCGGCAACGGAGCTTTGGGAGCTTATCTGCTAAAACAGCAATATCCCGATCGGATGGAGCTCAAGCTCCGGGCGGAGCAGGGGCAAATCGTCAATATGCCTTGTGTGATCGAGATTTTCGCGCGTCGCAGTGACGATGGCATCCGGGTATCCATCGGTGGCCACGGCAGATTGATGATCCGCGGAGAACTGTATCTGGATTGAACGGGTGGTTTGTCAAGCCGGCGGGACAGGGATCGAATACGCAAATCCGGCAGGTTGGGAGGGAAGCGCGTGAGCATCGCCCGGTGGTTATACCGGCTCAATAAACTGGTTTGGTTAGTGACCCGGCCCACGACGTTGGGAGTCCGTGCCCTTTTGATCATGGATAACCAGATTTTGCTGGTTAAGCATACTTACCATGAGCATTGGTATTTGCCGGGGGGCGGAGTGAAAAAGGGGGAACCGCCGGCGAAAGCCTTGGCCAGGGAGCTCGATGAAGAGCTGGGAGTGCGGATCGCCGCTCCCCGCTTGTTCGGAGTCTATCATCAATTTGCTGAATGTAAAAATGATTATATCGTCATTTTCCAAAGCGATCATTTTGAAATGGCGGGCCGCCAATGTCGCGAAATCGCTGCCGTCAAGCTGTTTGCCATCGATCATTTGCCGGATGATGTTTCACCGGGAACCCGGCGCAGGATCGCCGAATATCGGGACGGAAAGTATGGCAACTTTGGGAAATGGTAGAGTTTTAACCGAGTTCGTTTTCTTATTTTAAAGTCGAGCCGGAACGGATATCCGGTGCGATTCCTTATTCTTTAGACTTATCCTCTTGCTTCAATGCAACGTGCATCAACAGGAGGGCCAGCCCGTAAAAGAGAATGAGTACCGGAAAAACGCCGGACATGCCGTAAACGGTGGCCAGTAGCCCGTTTACCAAAATTTCCTGCATCTGCTCACCTTCCTATTTTAATAGCGCCGGAATGATGGCCAGCAGTAAACCGCCGGCCACGACGAGTCGAGCTGGCCGGCGACATTGGCGCTGACCGATTGCATCAACATGAAGTTGGTCGGATCCTCCTGCTGGGCCAATTTTTGGATGACCCGGGCGGACATGGAGAAGGCCGAGATTCCGGCGGCGCCCACCATCGGATTAACCTTTTGCTTCAGAAACAGGTTAAGGCCCTTGGCAAACCAGACGCCGCCAGCAGTGTCGAAGACGAAGGCCACCGCGCCCATGGCTAAAAAATTATTGATTCAGATGTAATGACGCCACGATAGTAAGCGACGAACGGCGATATGAGGAGGCGGTGATCCGCGGCGCGGCGATGGGTATGGTCAGCTTATTCAAAACGAAAATGCCTTTTAACAGTTCGTTAATGTTCATCTTCCTGTAATGGATCACGGCGGATCTTTGAGCTATAATCAGGAGGGACAAAGACGATTCTCGATAATTACAGAATGGAAGTGGCTGAGATGATTCTAGGTGTTGAGCATTTCGGTTTGATGTCCAGGGATCCCGAGAAATTAGCCGCCTGGTATCGGAAGACTCTCAACTTTAAGGTGATTGATCATAACCAGAAGTCTCCGCCGACCATCCTTGTGGCTGCAGGAACCGGTTCCTTAATGGAGATAATGCCGTACACCGACGATGCCATCGTGCTTTCCGGCAAAGAAAAACGGGCGATCCACACCGCGATCATCGTCGTCGATCTCGACCAAGCGATTTCCGAATTGACCGACAAGGGGGTCGAATTCGTCGGAGAGGTGAAGGAGAACCCCGGGGGAGTCCGTTTGATTTATTTCAAAGATCCCGATTGCAATTGGCTGCAACTGATTCAAAGAACCAAACCTTTAAAGTAGAAATGAGAGAGCATCTTGATGATGCTCTTTTTATTTAGCCTATCGCGTAATTATCATCCTCACGAGGACGAATCCGAACCTCCACTGAGGGCGTTTCCGGATTTTAGACGGAAATATGGTCTTTCGCATTGACAGTTCGCCGGCGGGAAGCGTACAATAAAATCATACTGGTATGATAAGCAATCCAAACAGATTTTAAAAGTAATAATTTTAAAAAGATTAAATAGGAGACGGAGGCGCGAGATGAACCAGTTTGAAGAGAATCGGCAGTTTTTACAGTCGCCCGAGAACGCCCGGGCCAGGGCGCTCTTGAAAGCGATGGGCTATACCACTGAGGATCTGAAACGGCCGCGGATTGGCGTAGCGAATTCATGGGGCGAGACCAGTCCCGGCCATTTTCATCTCCGGGCGGTGGCCGACGCAGTCAAGGCCGGGATCTGGCAGGCTGGCGGAACGCCCTATGAATTCAGCAGCTTCGCTCAGTGTCCGATGGCCGTCGGCAAGCATGGCATTCGTTACGATACGCCGACTCGCGATATTATCGCCGCCGAGGTGGAAGCGTCGGCCTGGATCCATATGTTCGACGCTTTGGTGCTGATCTCATCCTGTGACAAAAACGTTCCCGGCCATCTGTTGGCAGCGGCCCGCCTGGACATTCCGGTGATCGTCGTGCCGGGCGGCCCGATGGCGGCCGGCCGTTATAAAGGTGAGGATATCGTCACCACCACGCTGGATGCGGAGTGCTGGGCTTATGGAGTCGGCAAGCCGCGAGTCTCCGAGGAAGAAGTGGCGATGCTGGAAGAAGCCGCTTGCCCCGGGCCGGGTTCTTGCGCGTTATTGGGGACAGCCAACACCATGCAGTGCCTGGCCGAGGCATTGGGCTTAGCGCTGCCGGGCGCCGCCACCGCGCTGGCGGTCTCCGCCAAACGACTGCGGATCGCCAAGGAGTCGGGCCGGCAGATCGTTCATCTGCTGGAGCGGGGCATTACTTCGTCCAGGATTATTACGCCCGCTAATATTTTCAACGCCATTCGGGTGTTGCACGCCATCGGCGGTTCAACCAATGCGGTGCTTCATCTGTTGGCTATCGCTTACGAGAAAGGGTTTGAAAAAGAGATCGATCTGGAACTGGTGGAGCGGCTCGGCCAGGAGACGCCGTGCATCGCCGCGGTCCGTCCCAGCGGTCCGTATACGATGGGCGACTTTGATGAAGCCGGCGGGGTCCAGGCGGTGATGAAACGGATCGAATCCAGCTTGAAAACCGAGGTCCTGACGGTCACCGGAGCGACGGTGGCCGATAATCTGGCCCAAGTAACCTTGGACGATTCGCCGGTCATCAGGGATCCACGCAATCCGGTGAACCGAGGCGGCCTGGCCATCCTGCGCGGCAGCCTGGCTCAGTCGGCAGTGGTCCGGCCGACGGTGATTCCGGCGGAGATGATGCGCCATACCGGTCCGGCCCGGGTCTTCGACGGCCAGGAGGCGGCGCTGGAAGGCTTGCGGCAGGGCAAAGTGCGGCCCGGCGACGTGGTCATCGTCCGTTACGAAGGGCCCAAAGGCGGTCCCGGCCTGACCGAGGTCTTTAAGGTCATTGGCTACCTGAACGCCACGGGGCTGGAGACCCAATGCGCCTTGATCACCGACGGCAAGATCTCCGGTTTCGCCAAAGGGCCGTTCATCTGTCAGGTTTCGCCCGAAGCGGCAGAGGGCGGTCCGCTGGCCGTGGTTCAGGATGGCGACATCATTGAGATCGACATCCCCGACCGCCGCTTGAACCTCAAGATCAGCGCCGAGGAACTGGCGGCCAGGATCGCCGCTTGGCAGGCCCCGCCGCCCCGGGTCACTGACGGTTTCCTGACGGTCTATGCCCGGTTGGCCAATCCGGCCAGCAAAGGTGCTGGCATCAATCTCCGTTTGTCATAAGCGAGGCCATGGCGACGCCGGCCGGTTCTCGGAAGCCGGCCGTCCCGGCGCCCGGCCTTTACCGTGGCCGCGAATCATGATATAATTCTGCCTGGAATTCGATGCCGGAAAAAACGGCGTGTTGTCCATTTTGCGCAAAGGTTGTGGTTCAGTGCTGGAAGCGAAGGCGACTCATTTGACAAAGAGCGTGGTCGAATCGTTCAAGGCCCAATTTTTAAGCGGTGCGCTGAAACCGGGTCAAGCCCTGCCCTCCGAGCGGGAGCTGGCGGCCCAGCTGAATGTCAGCCGGACGACGGTGCGTGATGCGATCACTGCTTTGCGGGTGATGGGACTGGTCGAGGTGAAGCAGGGGAAATGCGCCACCGTGACCGCGCCCTCGCTGGAGAACATCCTGGAACCGCTGATGATGGTCTTTCCGATGGAACAGGCCAATATCCTCAACTTACTGGAGCTCCGGGAGATATTCGAGCCACAGTGCGTGGCGCTGGCCACCAAGCGGACCGCCCCCAACGAGCTTCAGCAGATCGGCGAGCATCTGAAGGAGATGCGCTGCCGGCAGGGGGATACCATCCGTTACGCCGAGGCCGATTACGATTTTCATCAGGCGATCATGCGGGCGACCCATAACGAGATGATCATAGTTTTCACGACGGTCTTCCGCAACCTTCTTTTCAGCCTGCAGAAGCGGATGGCGGCGTTGCCCGAGCCGGAACCGTTGCTCCGCACTCACGAACGGGTTTATGAAGCGATGCTCCTCGGCGATTCCCGACAAGCCGCCGACCGCATGTTCGAGTTGGTCTCCAACACCAAGGCGGATTATATCCGTAGCACCCTGAATCAGACGGATCAAACGACAGAAACTTGATGAACCGGCGCGAGCCGGTTTCGTTTTGAAGCCGGACTTTGCTTATTCCCGGCGGGACCGTCCTCACCGCCGTTCCTCGGCCGGGTAGAAAAAGCAGTTTAGCTATTTCGACCCGGGCGGGAAGAATGGTATAATAAACCTAAATCATTGGATGAGGAGTAGGGAATTGATGGATTGGGACGGGGTTTTGGACAATGCTTCCCGCTGGGCGCGGGAGGTCGGCCGGCTGCAAGTGTCGCATATGGGGGAAGCCGGTTTGGGGATTGAACACAAATCGAGCGATTTTGATCTGGTCACTGCCGTGGATAAGTTTTGTGAAGCCCGTTTGATCGAATGGATTAAGCGGGCATACCCCGGGCACGCCATCCTCTCGGAAGAAGCGGGGGACGACGGCGGCCATTCCGATTACCGCTGGGTGATCGATCCGATCGACGGCACCACCAATTACGTGCATGGCTTCCCGATCTTTGGCGTTTCCATCGCCTTACAGTATCAGGGACGATCGATGGTGGGGGTCGTTTACTTTCCGGTGCTGGATCAATTTTACTGGACCATCAAAGGGCGGGGGGCTCATCGCGGCGACCGTTTGCTGAAAGTTTCGGCAACCGCCGAGCTGGCCCGGGCGCTGCTGGCCACGGGCTTCCCGTATGACAAAGCCACCAGCGCCGCCAATAATCTGGATTATTTCAACCGGCTGGTGCCGCAGATCGGCGGCATCCGCCGATCTGGCAGCGCCGCCTTTGATCTTTGCAGCGTGGCTGCGGGCCAGCTGGACGGTTTTTGGGAACTGAAGATCAAACCGTGGGATATGGCGGCGGCCGGCTTAATGGTGGAGGAAGCCGGCGGGAAAATCAGCATCTTGCCGGAACATGAACCGATCTCGCTGGTGGCCGGCAATCCGCGCGTCTGCGATCTGATTTTGGCCGAAATCGCGGCGGCGGACCGGACCAAAACGGCGACGGCGGGGGGAGGATGGTCATGAACGATATTTATCGGCGGATTCGGCGCTTCTTGTTTCAAGAATTTTCACCGGTCACCAAAGGCATGCTGTCCCTGGGCGTGATCCTCTTCGTACTCGGCTGGATTTTTCCGGCCCTTCAGCAATGGCTGGTTTTGACGCCGCGGAGTCTCCCGTTGGGGCTCTGGACGTTATTGACGCACCCGCTGGTCAACCCGGATCTGTTGTCGCTGCTCTTCGCCGTCCTCTGGCTCTGGTTCATCGGCAGCGGCCTGGAACGGACCTGGGGAAGTCCCCGGTATGGGTTGTTCCTGGTGACGGTGGCGCTGGTGACCGGACTGGTGATGATGCTGGTCGAGAGCGGGTTGGGAATCTACCAGCCGGTCTACGGTTTTTGGCTGCTGTCGGTGGGAATCACCTGGGCTTGGGCCGAGCTCAATCCCCGCCAGGAATTGCTGTTTTGGGGGCTGATCCCGATCCAGGCCCGTTGGCTGGCGTGGGTCAACGCGCTGATGATCGGTTATACGTATTTTCAGACGTATTGGTTGCTGGGCCTGGCATCGCTCAGCGGAATCCTAATCGCTTACCTGTTTGTCGGCCGGGGCAGCGGCGGCCACCGGTCCGGCCGGAGCTGGGACGCGCAAAACTGGCTGGAGGAACGGCGCCGCCGCAACCGGCGCAAACGGTTCCGAATCATTCATTGATGGCTTCATTGCGGGTTGGCGGGCGCGGTGCCGCCGCTGCCGCTGATCCGCACCTTGGCCCACTGCCGGGAGCCGTTGGCCGCCAGTGTTTTGGCGATGACCTGGGTCAGGAGGCCCTGGTCGCCGGCAGATAATTGATTCCAGCCCGGTCCGAGATCGACCAGCCAGGTTTGTTCGCCGGGTGCGAAGCTTACGCCCTGGACCCAGATGTCATTCTCGGCATATTCCAACAGCTCGGTCTGGCTGAACAGGGCGTCCAAAATGATTTTGGGCCGGGACTTGCCGGCGGTATTCAGGAACGGATCCCGCAGAACGGTCCGTTCGAACGTGCCGCCCGGGCCGGGCAGGAACAGGTTCAAACGCAGGGGCGGATGCTCGGGTTTGAAGGCATCCGGCAACGCTTTGCCAGCGGCGTCGGTGACTTCATAGCGATAGTTGCCGTCCGGCAAGGCGATCAACAGATAAGGATAGCTGAGCACCTGGGCCGCCATTTCGCCGGGACCCGGCGCGACGGCGCGGATGGTGATGCGGTTGCCTTTCAAGCCGGCAAATTCCAACCGGTAACCGCTATTGGGTTTCAAGCCCCAGTTAAAATAGTAATATTTGCGGCCCCCTTCCGACCAGCTCCGGACCTCGGGCACCGGATTGCTCGATTCGATGGTGGGCGGGAGATCGTGGAGCACTTGCGCCACCGGTTGCGCCGGGCCTTTGGAAAAGGCGTATCCGGCCAGAACGCCCGCGGCCGCCAGTGCCAGCCATACGGCGATATTCAGGGTATTTGCGAGAGTGAGCGGTTTTTTCAAGGGCTACCTCCTCGTCATTTCTACTATATTGACGGTTACCGGCTCGTAGCGTTCCATGCAATATCTGCCAGCCTGTCCCGGCTGGGCGTTTGACGATGACAATATCCGGGGCTGAGTCATTCAAAAGCAGCGGTCGATTGCCTTTCGATCCATTTGCAACATGGGTGAAGCGATTTAAAAATGCTTCGCTACGATTTTATTATACACTACCAGCGGCCGAACCGTCCGGTATTGCCAAACTTTCACCCGATTTCCGTCGGGTTGCCGGAGCGATTTGAACAATAGATGATGATCGGCCGGCTTGCTTGACACCTTCATGGAGTCGTGCTTTAATGAAGAAAGATTAACTGAAGCGAGGGATCGGTCAGCATGGTTGAATTGGTGGGCAAAGCGGTTTATCTGGTTCGGGGTAAACTGATCATTCCGGAAACTGAAGCTGTAACGCTTGATGATATCGACCGGCAATTGGCGCGGGAAGGGATGCCGCCGCTCGCCGCCGGCGCGGCGCAATGGGCGCAAGCCAAATTGGGGACCATGGCCAGTCAAATCCTGATGCAACACAATCTGTCCCGGGATCCGCATCAGCTGAAGTTGCGTTTTGACGCCTTGGCGTCTCATGACATTACTTATGTGGGGATCATCCAGACCGCCCGGGCCAGCGGGTTAAAAGAATTCCCAGTGCCGTACGTGTTGACGAACTGTCATAACACGCTCTGCGCCGTCGGCGGGACCATCAATGAGGACGATCACGTCTTCGGCCTATCCGCCGCCCAACGTTACGGCGGGATCTTCGTCCCGGCCCATCAGGCGGTGATTCATCAATATATGCGCGAAATGATGGCCGGCTGCGGCCGGATGATTCTGGGCTCGGACAGCCATACCCGCTACGGTGCGTTGGGCACTATGGGAGTCGGCGAGGGCGGGCCGGAGCTCGTCAAGCAGTTGCTGCAGCGGACCTACGACATTCCCTATCCGGAAGTGGTCGCGGTCTATCTGGAAGAGCAACCGGGGCCGGGCGTCGGGCCCCAGGATGTGGCGCTGGCGATCATCAAGGCGGTATTCGGCAACGGCTTCGTCAAGAACAAGGTGATGGAGTTCGTGGGACCGGGGATCGCCAATCTGTCGGTGGATTTCCGGAACGGCGTCGATGTGATGACCACCGAGACGACCTGTCTCAGCTCGATCTGGAGCACCGATGCCCAGGTCGAAGAGTATTTGCGGATCCACGGTCGGCCGGAAGCCTACCACCCGCTGGAACCGGCCGAGCTCAGCCGCTACGACGGCTTGATCAAGGTGGATCTGAGCCGGATCGAACCGATGATCGCCCTGCCTTTCCATCCCAGCAACGCCTATCCCATCCGGGAACTCAATGAGAATGCCGCCGCCATCCTGAGCCAGGTCGAAGCGGATGGCCGGCGCCAGTTGGAGAATCCTAAGATTGACTTCGGTTTGACCCGCAAGATCGTCGACGGCCGGCTGCGCCTCGATCAGGGAGTCATCGCCGGTTGCGCCGGCGGACTGCTCGAGAATATCGCGGCCGCCGCCGCCATTCTGGAGACGGGCAATACCGGCAACGGCGAGTTCAGCCTGAGCGTTTACCCAGCCAGCCAGCCGGTGAATCTGGCGATCATCAAAAATGGCATCGCCGCAAAGCTGCTCCAGGCCGGGGTCACCTTGCGGACCGCTTTTTGCGGGCCGTGTTTCGGCGCCGGCGACGTCCCGGCCAATGGCGCCATCAGCGCCCGCCATTCCACCCGGAACTTCCCGAACCGCGAGGGTTCCAAACCCGGCAACGGCCAGATCGCCTCGGTGGCGTTGATGGACGCGCGCTCGATCGCCGCCACCGCCTTAAACGGCGGGATTCTGACCGCCGCCTCGGAAGTGAACGTGCCGGCCTCGACGGTGACCTACGCCTTTGATAAGCGGGCCTATGAGACCCGGGTCTATGACGGCTATGCCAAGCCCCGCCCGGAAGTGGATCTGAAATTCGGGCCGAACATCGCCGACTGGCCGAAGATGATCCCCCTGCCGGAGAACCTGCTGCTCAAAATGGCGGCGGTGATTCACGATCCGGTGACTACCACCGATGAGCTGATCCCGTCGGGGGAGACCTCGTCCTACCGTTCCAATCCGTTAAAGCTGGCCGAATTCGCCCTGGGCCGGAAGGATCCCCAGTACGTCGGCAGGGCCAAGCAGTTCCAGGAGTTGGAGCTGGAACGGCAGCGGCTGTTGGCGGAAGGCACGGTCGCCGAGCCGTACTCCACCGAATTGGGCCGGGCTTTCCTGGCGGTGCTCGGCGACGAGGAACCGACGCCCGACCGGGTCCACGAGACACTGTCCGAGACCGGTCTGGGCACGGTGATCTTCGCCCGCAAACCGGGCGACGGATCGGCCCGGGAACAGGCGGCTTCCTGCCAGAAGGTCCTCGGAGGCTGGGCCAACATCGCCGTCGAGTACGCCACCAAGCGTTACCGCAGCAACCTGATTAACTGGGGCATGTTGCCCTTCGTGGTTCCCGAAATCTATCTTCCCGAATTTCAGATCGGGGATCTGATCTATATCCCGATGATCCGGGAAGCCTTAAAATCCGGGGCCGAGGAGATTCAAGCCTTTCGGATCAATTCAGCCGGCCGCAAACCGTTCCGGCTCTGGCTGTCGCACCTCACGGCCGAGGACCGGCAGATTATTCTGGCCGGTTGCTTGATAAACTACTACGGGCAGGAGCCGAAGTAAGCTTTCGCCCGCCGACTTACTTATCTGAACATGAATCACACGAATCGAGGAGGAGTCAGCATGTTTTTCGGAAGCATCGATCACCTGGAGCAGGATCGGCAGGTGTTAACGGCGCCGATCGTCAAGGGGCTGGAATTCTTAAAAAACACCGTTCTCGCCGAGTTGGAGCTCGGCAGGCACGAAATCGACGGCGACAATGTTTATGCGCTGGTCCAGGAGTATCAGACCCTGCCCAAGGCCGAGAAGAAAGTGGAGGCGCACCGCAAATATATCGATATCCAATACATCGTGGCCGGGACCGAGGTGATCGGATACGGCCTCGACAGCCCGCAGAACGAGGTCACCGAAGACAAGCTGGCCGAGAAGGACGCGATTTTTTACAAGAGCATCGCCGGCGAGATGGATCTGATCCTCTCCAAGGGGATGTACGCGGTGTTGTTCCCCACCGATATTCACCGGCCCGGCTGTAATTACGGCGCCGGCGGCCCGGTCCGCAAGGTCGTGGTCAAAGTGGCCTTGAACCAATAATTAACATTAGCTGGTCTTTGGTAACGGCGGTTGAATTTTTCAACCGCCTTTTCGATGGGTTTTGCCCCCGGGAGCCGTCCCGAACCGCGATATTCCGGCCTTTTTGCAAAAAGTCCTTTATAAATTGACAATTCCTGCCGATACATAAAACAGTTGGAGTTGCGAAGTGTCGAGGAGGAGCGGTACATGATGCAGATTGCGGATGCGGCGGTCGCGGAACATTTCGTAGCCGGTTCCCCGATACCGAGTCGGGTTTTTGAACGGGCGATTCGCAATGTGATAGACATCATCGAGGGGAATCTGGCCCTGGCGCGCCGGGGAGCGTCGGCGGAAACCGCTGGTGGGGCCGACCCGGGCGAGCGCGGCGATTATCTATATAGCACGGCTTTCTGGCCGGGATTGCTTTGGCTGGCTTATGAAGCGACCGACGACCCGAAATATGCCGAGGCCGCCGCGGAGTTGCTGGAACGTTCCAGGAAGTCGCTGGCGGAAAAGGACCCCGCTAGCGAGTTCGGCGTGTTTCATACCCTGGCTTGCGTGGCCGCCTACCGCATCTCCGGGGACGCCAATGCCCGGCAAATGGGGCTCGCGGCCGCGGATTACCTGAGCGCCTGTTATCAGACCAAGGCCGGGTTCATCCAGATCAAGGACCCGGCGGAAAACGCGGCGCAAACCAGCGGCGTGCCGATTCATTCGCTGCTGAACCTGCCCTTGTTGTATTGGGCCAGCAAAGTCTCGGGCGAGCGCGGCTATCACCTGATCGCTTACCGCCATGCCCGCCAGGCCGCCTTATACATGGTGCGGGACGATTTTTCCACCAATCATACGGTGTACCTGGATGAGCAGAGCGGCGTGCCGCTCTGGGATAAGCTGCAGGTCGGACCGGGCGCCGATTCCTGTCTGGCGCGGAGTCAGGCCTGGGGCATTTACGGGTTTGCCTTGAGCTATATTTATACCCGGGACTGGCATTTCCTGGTGCTGGCCAAGCGCCTGGCCGACTATTTCCTGGCCCGGCTCCCCAAGGACGGCATTTGCCAGGTCGATCTGGCCTGCCGCGGGGAAAACCAGCCCAAAGACAGTTCCGCCGCCGCGCTGGCGGTTTGCGGGCTGCTGGAGCTGTCGAAACACCTGCCCATGGTCGATGACGACAAACGTTCCTATGAAAACGCCGCCCTGACCATTTTAAGCGCGTTGGTTGCCCGGTACGCCGCCACCTCCGCCACCAATAGCGGCAGGTTGTTGAAAAACGCCGCGCCCGATGGCGACGGGGAGCGGGATTATCCTGAGAATGCCGGTTACGGGGATTACTATTTTCTCGAAGCATTGTTGCGGGTGACCCGGGATTGGGAGATCTATTGGTAGGCGTTATTTTGAAACGGATAGCTTCCAAAATAGATTCCTTATCCGCTCAAAGAGCTCTTTCAGTGATTGAAAGAGCTCTTTGAGTAACTGAGCGAGCTTGCTGAGCGACTGAAAGAGCTTGCTGAGCGACTGAAAGAGCTTGCTGAGCGACTGAAAGAGCTTGCTGAGCGACTGAAAGAGCTTGCTGAGCGACTGAAAGAGCTTGTTGAGTGACTGAGCGAGCTTGTTGAATGACTGAGAGAGCTTGCTGAGAGACTGAGCAAGCTTGTTGAGTGACTGAGCAAGCTTGTTGAGTGACTGAGCAAGCTTGTTGAGCGATTGAGCAAGCTTGTTGAGTGACTGAAAGAGCTTGTTGAGCGACTGAGCAAGCTTGCTGAGTGACTGAAAGAGCTTGCTGAGTGACTGAAAGAGCTTGCTGAGTGATTGGGCAAGCTTGTTGAGCGACTGAAAGAGCTCTTTTGATTCACAAAAACGAGCTCTTTCAGCTCCTCAACAAGTTCCAAATAAAGGGGCTTCGTCTTTCTTGCCTGGGACCTCCGAGCGGGTAAGTATTCGCGAAATTTGGAAAGCAAGATTGGACTCGCGGGACTACTCTCGTGAGCCTTCAATTGTTCTCACGCGTTGCTGCTTGTCGGACTATTCATCGAAAACTGGGGCAGATAATCTTGCTCCGCAACTAGATATTCGTGGAGCAGTTGTTGCGCCACCTCGGGATCATCGATCATTGGATCCAGCAGAAAAGCTTGCAAAGCCAGTTCCCGGTCTCCTGTTACAGCGGCCACCGCTGACAGTTCGGCCAGCGTTATCTGACGCCGGCATAATTCGGCGATCGGGACGGGCAAAGCGCCGACTCCGATCCCGTGAACCCCCGCCGCGCTGACCACTGCCGGGACTTCTACAATCGCTCCTTCGGGCAGATTGGCGATGTAGCCCCGGTTCGGAATGTTCAAAGCCGGTTCGTAAGCATGTTGATTATCTTTGATAGCCGCGATTACCAATTCCGCCCGTTCGGTATGAACTTCGCGCAAGACATCCAGCGGCTCTCTGCCTTCGGCCATGGCGGTGATCCTTTGCCACATTTCATGGCGGGACACTTCCCCTTTATCCAGCGGATACATCTGGATTTCATATTTGGCCCAGCTGTTTCTGGCCATGTTGTGCGTATAGGGCAGGTACTCCACCAAGTGGCAGTCGCCGGGGACCGGGCATATTTTAAAACTATCGAATAAAACACGGGTCAGGGGTTCAAACCCCGGATAATGGGTCCGGAACCTTTCCCGGAGCAAAGGATAGAGGTCCGTCCCGGTCTGTTTGTCGCGGATCGACAGCATCCAGGTGAAGTGGTTGAGGCCCGCGGCCAGGATGTCCAGTTTGGCGGCGGCGGCTCTTTTGATCGCGGCGGATTGGTTCTTTTCCCCGAAAATCTCCTCCCAGCGGAATTGGTAATCGGGTGCGACCGCGATGCCCAATTCGGCGGACAGCACATTGCCGGCGATCAGGTAACCGAATTCCAGTTGATGACAGATTCCAATCATTTTTACTTTGGTAAACCGGGCCGCGGCGATGCAGATGCGGGGCACCGGATTGGTAAAATTAAGCACCCAGGCCTCTGGGCACATTCGCTCAATGTCCTTGAGTATCGGCATAATCAGAGCGACATTCCGCGCCAGATGCATAAAGCCGCCCGGCCCGCCATTCTCCGCATAATGCATGATCCGGTATTTTTGGGCGATTTGCTGATCCATCCGCCAACATTTTTCGCGGTCCATTGCCACCGAAAGGATGACGAAATCAGCCTCCGACAAGCAGTCCCGCCTTGCCGTGCTGCTTTTGATGATAAAATCGGCCTGCCATTCCTTATTCAGCCGTTCTGCCAGCCGGGCGATCAATTGCAGCCCCGCTGGATCGATATCCACCAGGCATAATTCGCTCCCCTGCAACTCCGGGGTCCGCAGGATGGCTCCCAAATTGGTCAGGCCAAACGAGGCACTCCCCGCTCCAATCACTACAATTTTGGTCCTTTTCATCCGTTACTCTCCTTAATCGCTTATCAAAATTTAGCTTTGGGCACTGCACGATGAATTCCGGTTATGAGTTGGATTCGCTTCTGGACTTGCCGACGCTCAGCGCGACCAGGAGCTCCCGGGGATGGGTCCCGATTCCCTTTATCCCTTCACCGATCCCGCAGTGACTCCTTCAATGAGCTGCCGTTGGAACAGAAGGTAAACCACGATCACTGGCGCAATAACGATGATGGTTCCGGCCGCGGTCAAACTGACATCATTGGTGTACTTACCCTGAAATAAAGCCAATCCCAGGGGAAGGGTTCGGATCTGTTCCGAGTAGGTCAAAACCAGCGCCAAAATAAAATCGTTCCAAGTCCACATAAAAAAAAGCACAGTTAAAGCTGCTAATGCCGGTTTGATGATCGGGACGATGATCTTCCAGAGGATCATCCGGTCCGTGCCGCCGTCGATCTTGGCGCTTTCGATCAATTCAGCCGGGAAATCCAGCAAGCTCGGACGCAGAAAAAATACTCCAAAAGCCGTACTCATCGCCACTTGCGGCAGGATGAGTCCCAGGCGGGTATTGATCAGTCCCAGAAAATGGAGATTATAATATAAAGGAATGACGACTCCCGCGGCTGGAATGATCAAACCCAGCATAAATAGAAACAGCCAAAAATTGGCCCAAGGGACTCGTTGAATGGTCAGGCTGTAAGCGCTGAGAAGCGAAGCCAACAATCCGGATAGGGTTACAACCACGGCGATGATGAGCGAGTTCGCGAAATAGATCTGAAACTTACCGACAAACCAGGCTTCGGCGAAATTACTCCAGCGCCAAAGCTTCGGTAACCCGAATCCGCCGTTTTGAATCAATTCCATGGGAGTTTTGAAGGCGGTTAAAACGATCGCTAAAATCGGTATCACTGTTAAGACACCCATGATGATCAAGAAAACGTACATGAAAAAACGAGCCCAGTTAAGGCCGGCTTTATAGTGCGTTGCTCTTTCCAAATGTTTTGAATCATCCGTTACGTTGGTTACCTTCATCGCCGCGACTCCTTTCTCCGCCGATCATCACTATCCAAGCGATGATTACCGTGATGATCGTCATTACAGTGGTAATTGCCGCTCCGTATCCGACATTGCTTTGGACGAACGCGATCCGGTAAGCGTAAAGCCCAATGACCATCGAGGCGTTTCCCGGCCCTCCCTTGGTCGTCACAAAAACTAAATCTAATATTTTCATGGCGGCGATCAAGTTTAAAATCACCACCATGGTTATTTCGTTTTTTAGCATCGGTACCGTAACTTTCAAAAACTGAACCAACCGATTCGCGCCATCCACCTTGGCCGCTTCATAATAGGCTTTATCCACTTTTTGTAGGCCAGCCAGGAAAATGACCATCGCATAACCAAACATCAGCCATACTGCGATCCCCGCCAATGCGTGAATCACCAGGGAATAATCCCCCAACCAGGCTTTCTGCCAATTCGACTGACCGATGAGGCTTAAGCAGGAATTGATCAGGCCGAAAGTGGGATGATAAATCCAGCGCCAAATAATCCCGACGGCGATCGCTGGAACCACTTGCGGCAAGAAATAGGCGCCCCGGAATAGGATCAGGCTCTTCACCCTGCCTTGGGCCAATATTGCGGCGCAGATTAGGCCCAAAGCCACAGGGATCGTCGCATAAATCGCCATGAAGTATAAGTTGTTCGCAAAGGATTGCAAAAACAGGTTATCTTGAAATAAACGCTGATAGTTTTGCAAGCCTGAAAAAGTTTTTTCTCCGATTCCGCTCCACTCAAATAAACTCAAATACAGCGCTTGAAACGAGGGTATTAGATAAAATGCCAAATAAATAACTAATCCTGGCAGCAGATACCAAAAGCTCGAATATTTATTATTCGAAGTCGTACGCTGAGCCACGGCCACGCCTCCTTGTCCAGTAAATGGGCCATCATTTTTCCGCTGCTCCGACTGTTCAATCCATTCCGGTGGATTGAAAAATGGAAGCGCCGGCGCCATTATCCGATGGGGGATCGGCTTTGAAAGGCGGGAGCCGGGTATCGTTCCGGTTCCCGCGCTGAACCTCCGGTTATTTTTGGATTTTCTTACTTAAAAAAGCGTCATAATCTTGATCGAGGGTTTTCCCAAATTCGGCTGCGCTAATCCGGCCGGCCATTAAATTTTGAATCGCGGCGGAAATGGTATTGTACATGGTAGGGGTCGCCCAGTCAAAATAATAACCCAAAGCGTCCTTTTTGGTGAGCTCCTGACTGATTGGATACTGGGCATTATACAGTTCATTGGCGGTTTTGACATTTCCTTCCCCTTGAATCAACGGCAAAATGCTGTTGGCCACATGGTACCGGGTATCAACGATTAAATCGTTCAATAATTCGGCCGCCAAATCGGGGTTTTTGCATTTCTTGGCGATTCCCAGGCCGGTGGATGGCGCTCCAAACACGATAGGGGTGGGTGCTTTGAAGATCCCGATATTGTGGCTGTTCTCGGAATTTTGGACGGCGGACTGGATGGCCCAGTTCCCGGTGATCAGCATCGCCCCCTGGCCAGCGGCAAACATCTTAATGGAGTCATCATAGCCGATACCACTGTAGCCATTGCTGAAATAGCCTTGCTTCGCCCAATCCTGGAGTTTCTTGGCGGCTTTAAGCGTCGGGGAAATGTTCCAGTGGGCTTTTCCGGTAGCAAAAACCAAATCGTCGATTAATTGCCGGGACGCATAACTGTTAAAGATAAATTGGAAGATATGAATGCCGGGCCAGGTATCGCTGTTGCCGAAAACAATGGGAGTAATCCGCTGTTTTTTCAATTTTTTTAAGACCGCTTCGAACTGGGGCATCGTCGTGGGGATCGAGTTAATATTGGCTTTCTTGAATAAATCTTTATTATAAAGGACTGTGTTGAACTCATTGTAAAAACTGATCGCATATAAAGGGCCGTCGCCGATCGACATGGTTTGGACGTTGAAACGGTTGGGCCGCAACATGGAACTGCCCAAAACTTTATCCCAATGATACTTAGCGATGTAGCGATCCAAAGGAATGACCAAACCTTCTTGGGCCAAAATGCCCATATCGTTTAATCCCTGATTGACAATGGTGATATCGGGCCCTTCGTTGTTGGCCAAATTCAAGCGTACTGTAGTTTTGAGATCGTCAAAGGTCTTTTTCTCGACCAGCAGCTGGATATCGGGATGCTTCGCTTGAAAATCCTTGGCGACATTGCGAAGAACCATTTCGGCGCCGCCGTTGTAAGTTTGCCATATCACCAACTCTTTGGACTCGGCAGCCAAAACCGGCATGATCCAAACCGCTAATAATATTAGACTGATCCAGAAACGTTTCATATAAAACCCTCCATTCAAAATTGATTGATTCCAGAACAAAGCGGATGATTTGCCGGGCTATTCCTCCTTTCAGCTATTATTTTCAATGGGTGCACGGGCACGGCTGTTGCAGTCAATTTAATCGTAGCTTGCGAGGTCTCTCGGAAAGTTTGTCCGCGGAACACAGCCAATTTCTCCCCGGGCCGGAATTGTTTTCTGCAAAACACACATGGTATAATTGAAACACGACGGTTTTATAAGGCATCACGAGGCTTTTCGCTGTATTTTAATTATATTGAACCGTACGGTTGGCAGCGTCTACTATTTTTAGGTCCTAACCAATTATTTTTGTATTTTGTCAGTCTGCTCTCTTATCGGCGCAATGTTTGTTAGCCGGGGCGAGCATGTTAGACAAAAGGAAGGGGCCCATGAAACGAATTGTCGATGCGATTCAAATCGATGGAACCAACCTGCTGAAACTGGCGACTTTTTATTTGCGGCCTGAGGACTTGGGGGAATTTCGCGTCCATCACGAACTGGAACTGTCTTTTGTCAAATCGGGCAGCGGGCAGTATGCGATCGATGGCAAAATTTACGGGATGCAGGAAGGGGATGTTTTCGTCCTCAATAACATTGAGTCGCATACGATCTGTCACATTGATCCCCAGTATGAACTGATCAATACCGTGATCATGTTTGATCCGCGGTTTGTATGGTCCATCGAGGGGAATTTCTTTGATTCCCGCTACCTCTCGGTATTCTTTGAACGAGGAAATACCTTCCAAAATAAGTTAGATCGCGACCATTCGGCGGCCGCTGAAATTCGCCGCTTATTCTCAGAGATTGAAGCAGAATTTCGTAACAAATCCTCCGAATATGAGTTGATGATCAAAGTGAAATTGCTCAATATTCTGGTAGCCTTAACCCGTTATTACGGCTATTCCAAAACTGTTTCCCAAAACCCTTCCCGACGGAAACAGGGATTGGCTTTATTGAATAAAGTGATGCAATTCATCGATTCGAATATCGGGGAACCGCTCCATTTGGAAGACATAGCCGTGCAGATCTATATGAATCCCAGCTATTTTTCGACTTTCTTTAAGAAAATGATCGGCATCAGCCCTATGGAATATCTGGCGCGTCAAAGGATTAAACGGGCCATCGAGTATTTGAAAAACAGCGATAAGACGATTCTGGAGATCTCCAGTTTATGCGGCTTCAATAGTACCGCTAATTTTTATAAGACATTCAAAAAATGCGTTGGAAAAGTGCCCTCTGATTTTCGTACCGATGAGTCGTCTGGTGATTCAATCCATCCTGTACTGCGGACTTCGTGAAAATGGCTATATCTGGTTTCGCCTTCCTTCTCCCGCACATAGGTCCTCGTAAGGGAGCGTCCCGTTCTTGTTTTTCAATGCGCCGACTTGCTTGAAATCGGCTGCTTCTTTGTTTTTCGAACCCCGGCGCTCCGTTCCCGGGGTTTTTACTTTATGCCCAGCGGCTGCGATTCATAGACCGGAGCCATAAACAGCATACTAAAAGGAATGAGATAAACCGGAACGAACGGCCGGAAACAGCACTCGGATTCGCGCCTTGGCATCGCGCTGCGGGGAGCTTCGATTCCCTGGATAAGTCGGGCCGGAAATTTGGAACATTAACCCTAATAAAGCTTTGACACATTGATCCAATTTGGCATATAATAATATTGGATTAATCAATTGATCTTTTTGATTGAAGGGGAAAGCGATGCGGATTGCCATTGACAAATCGGCCGGGGTCCCGCTGTACATCCAGATCAAGGAACAGATCAGGAAGCTGATCACCAGCCAGACCATTGCCCGCGGCGAGCGGCTGCCCACCGAGCGCGAGCTGGCCGACGAATTGCGGATCAGCCGCAACACGGTGAGCATGGCCTATCAGGAGCTCCAGGAGGAAGGGGTTTTGACCGTAGGACAAGGGAAGGGCACCTTCGTAACGACGGACCAGCCGGACGGGCCGTCGGCGGCCCATAACCCGTTGGAGCTGAGCCGGAAGGAGAAGGTCCTGCGCCTGATCGACCTGGCCATCGAGGAAAGCCTCGATCTGGGATTCTCGATGGAGCAGTTCATGGCCCTGGCCACCGTGCGGATCAGGGAAAAGGAGGCCTCGCTGAGCAAGGCGCGGGTGATCTTCGTCGACTGCAACCAGGAGCAGCTCCATAACTTCGTCCGGCAGTTCCGGGAGTCGGTGCGGGTGGAGATCATTCCGCTGCTGCTGGAGCGCTTCGCCAGCCTCAGCCCGGAGATCGGCGGGGTGATCCAGGAGGCCGATCTGATCGTGACCACGACGACCCATTTGGAGACCGTCAGCCAGATCGTGGCCCGGCTGGGTTTGCACACCGAGATCGTCGCGGTGGCCGCCCAACCACAGATCGAAAACCTGATCAAACTGATCCGGCTGGCGCCCAGCGGCAAGATCGGCCTGGTCTGTCTGAGCCCGGAGTTCCCGGAGATCGTCCAGCGGGCCCTGGCCAAGCTGGGAGTCTACGATCTGCAGTTTGAGCACACGACCACCACCGATCGCCAGGAACTGGAGCGCTTTATCGGGGAACACCATATTTTGCTGACTTACGTGGAACGTTATAAAGAAGTGAAGGCCCTGGCCGGGGAGAAAGAGGTCATCCCCTACATTCACGAACTGGACATCGGCTCGGTCAATCTGGTCCGCCATGCGATCGACCGGGCGGTGAGCGACAGAGAAAAGAGAGGGACGGCATGAAAACGCCAACGTTGGTAATGGGTGTCATCGGCATGGATGTGCATGCGGTCGGCAACAAAATTCTGGAACGGGCCTTCAGCGAAGCCGGGTTTAACGTGGTCAACCTGGGGGTCATGGTTTCGCAGGAGGAATTCATTCACGCCGCTATCGAGACGGCGGCCGACGTCATCCTGGTTTCCTCGTTATATGGCCATGCCGAGCTGGATTGCAGGGGCTTGCGCGAAAAATGCCTGGAGGCCGGGATCGGCAAGATCCTGCTGTATGTCGGCGGCAATCTGGTGGTCGGCAAGGCCGAGTTCGGCCAGGTGGAAGAGACCTTTAAGCGGATGGGTTTCGACCGGGTGTATCCGCCGGGAACCATGCCCGAAACGGCCATCGCCGATTTGGCCCGCGATCTCGGCATGACCGATTGGAGCGGCGGATTGCAGCTTCGGGAACAGGAGGGACTGCGTCATGGAGTTGACCAACCGGCGTCTGAACGATCGGGACTTTGAGGATATCCGGCGCGAGGTGCTCGGCCAATGGCCCACCGGCGGCGAGGTCGACCGGGATGAGGCCGTTGAGTATCAAAACAAGATTCCCAAGGCCAAACGCTTCTCGGAACGGCTGGAGAGAGCTCGGGCCCAAGGGCAGATCCTGATTCAGCCCCGGGCCGGGGTGGCCTTGGTCGAGGAGCAGATCGCGCTGCTCCAGTACTTGGAGAAGGAAGGCGACGCCGACCTGCTGCCGGTCACCGTCGACAGCTACACCCGGCAAAACCGCTACCGGGAGGCGCAGGACGGGATCGAGGCCAGCCGCAATGCCGGCCGTTCCATGCTGAACGGCTTTCCCGTGGTCAATCACGGCGTCATGGTCACCCGCCGGGTCACCGAGAGCGTCAGCCGGCCGATTCAGGTCCGCCACGGCACGCCCGACGCCCGGTTGCTGGCGGAGATCGCGCTGGCGTCGGGATTCACCGCGTTCGAGGGGGGCGGAATCTCCTACAACATCCCTTACGCCAAGGATATGCCGCTGGAAGTGACGATCGCCCATTGGCAGTATGTGGACCGTCTGGTGGGCTGGTACGAAGAGCGCGGCATCGCCATCGACCGGGAACCCTTCGGCCCGCTGACCGGGACCTTGGTGCCGCCCTGCATCTCGCACACGGTGGCCATCATCGAGGCGCTGCTTGCGGCGGAACAGGGCGTCCGCAATATCACGGTCGGCTACGGCCAATGCGGCAATCTGATTCAGGATGTGGCGGCGCTGCGGGTCTTGAAGAATTTGGTCGTCGAATACCTGCGACGTTTCGGATATGATCAGGTACGGACTTATACTGTCTTTCATCAGTGGATGGGCGGCTTCCCGCCCGACGAGGCCAAGGCTTTCGCGGTGATCGGCTGGGGCGCCCTGGCGGCGGCCTTCTCCGGCGCCAATAAAGTGATCGTCAAGAGTCCCCACGAGGCCTTCGGCGTGCCGACCAAGGAAGCCAATGCCGACGGCCTGAAAGCCACCCGCCAGGCCCTGAACATGCTGCGCGATCAGAGCCTGCCGGACTCGCCGGAGCTGCAAGAGGAGATGGCGATGATCGAAGCCGAGACCCGCTGCATCCTGGAACGGGTGCTGGAGATCGGGGACGGCGATTGGGCCGCCGGGGCGGTACGGGCTTTTGCCGCCGGCATCCTCGACGTGCCTTTCGCACCGAGCCGCTGCAACCGCGGCAAGGTGATGCCGGTGCGCGACCAGAACGGCGCCGTCCGCCTGCTGGACCGCGGCGGCCTGCCGCTGACCCCGGCGATCATGGATTTCCACCAGCGCAAGATCGCCGCCCGGGCCCAGGCCGAAGAAAGGCCGGTCAGTTTCCAGATGGTGATCGACGATATTTACGCCATCAGCAAGGGGATGCTGGTGGGACGGCCTCATTGAGCCGCCGGGCCTTTGCGGGCGAGAACTGAGGATGACCCGTTGGGCTTGGCATGATATAAAGGAGCGATTTGGATGCGAATTGTCGATTTGATCTGCGCCCCCGGGCGAACCGGTTTCTTTTTCGACGATCAACTGGCGATCAAACACGGGGCCGAGCCGGACGGCGCGGCTTACCGGGGCGAACCGCTGCTGCCGGGGTTCTCCGGCGTGCGCCAGGCCGGCGAGGTGGTCTCGGTGCTGCTGGTGCTGGAAGACGGGGCGATCGCCCACGGCGATTGCGCCGCCGTACAATACTCGGGTGCCGGGGGCCGTGACCCGCTCTTTCTGGCCTCCGAATTCATCCCCGTCATCGACCGGGTGCTCAGGCCGCGCCTGGTGGGCCGGGAGCTGACCGGCTTTCGGGCGCTGGCCGAGGAATTGGACCAAATGACCGACCCCGCCAGCGGCAAGCCATTACATACAGCGATTCGTTACGGGATCACCCAGGCGCTGCTGGACGCGGCCGCCCGGGCGAAGCGCACGCTGATGGTCGACCTGATCGCCGCCGAATACGGAACCGAGCCCGTGACCAGCCCCATCCCCATCTTCACCCAGACTGGGGATGAACGTTACACCAACGCCGACAAAATGATCCTGAAGGGGGTCGACGTGCTCCCACACGGGCTGATCAATAATGTAGCCACCAAATTGGGCCACCGCGGCGAATTGTTGCTCGAATATGTGAATTGGCTGCGGGAGCGGATCGATCGCTTGAAACCGCGCCCGGATTACCAGCCTATCCTCCATCTGGATGTCTACGGCACCATCGGCCTGGCCTTCGACCACGATTTGGGCCGGATGGTCGACTATCTGGCCCGGCTGGCCGAAGCCGCCGCCCCGCTAATGTTGCGGATCGAGGGGCCGGTCGACATGGGCGGCCGTCCGGCGCAAGTGGATGCCCTGGCGGAGCTGCGGCGGGTCTTGGATGCCCGGGGCATCCCGGTGGCGATCGTGGCCGACGAATGGTGCAATACCCTGGAAGATATCCGGCTGTTCGCCGACGCCAAGGCCGGGCACATGATCCAGATTAAAACCCCCGACCTGGGCGGCATCAATAACTGCATTGAGGCGGTCCTCTACTGCAAGTCGCACGGGATCGGCGCTTATCTGGGCGGAACCTGCAACGAGACCGACCGTTCGGCGCAGATCTGCGTTCATTTGGCCCTGGCGACCGGGCCGGATCAGATTTTGGCCAAACCGGGGATGGGGGTCGACGAGGGCTATATGATCGTGTATAACGAGATGCGCCGGGTGCTGGCCCTGCGCCAAGCTTTACAGAAAGATTTTCGGATGGAATCCCTTTCACGCTGAATCATGAAAGAGGTGAATCGAATGGAGGAGTTGCGGATCCTTTCGCCGACCGCGATCCTGGGTTACGGCTTCCCGCTGGAGTCCTTTGAGGCGGGAATGGCGCGGCGGCCCGATGTGATCGCGGTGGACGCCGGATCGACCGATCCGGGACCGTATTATTTGGGTTCCGGAGTCTGCTTTACTGACCGGCGGGCCGTCAAGCGCGATCTGGAGCTTATTTTGCAGGCGGGCCTCTCCCGGCAGATCCCGGTGGTAATCGGCAGCGCCGGCGGCAGCGGCAGCGCGGTCCATCTCCAGCGCGATCTGGAGTTGCTGCGGGAAATCGCCGCCGAACGGGGTTGGCACTTCAAAGTGGCTGCGATCGCCGCGGAGATTGCCCAGGATACGGTCGAGCAGCTCTGGCGGGCCGGCCAAGTCCATCCATTGCCCCCGGCGCCCGAATTGACCGAGGCCGATATCCGGGAATCGGTGCGGATCGTCGCCCAGATGGGCCTGGAACCGGTGCTGACGGGCCTGGCCACCGGGGCCGACGTGGTGCTGGCCGGACGCTGCTACGATCCGGCGGTCTTCGCCGCCCAGGCCGTCCGGGCGGGTTTCGATCCCGGTCCCGCCGTGCACCTCGGCAAGATTCTGGAATGCGCCGCCATTGCCGCGACGCCGGGCAGCGGCAGCGATTGCCTCTTTGGCTATCTTTATCCCCACGCCTTTGAGGTGGAACCGTTGAATCCGGCCCGGCGTTGCACCACGCTGTCGGTGGCCGCGCATACCCTGTATGAGAAATCCAATCCCTATCTGCTGCCCGGTCCGGGCGGCACCCTGGACCTGCGGGAGGCTAAATTTGAACAGGTTTCCGAATCCCGGGTGCGGGTTTCCGGCAGCCGTTTTGTCCGCTCCGACCCCTACCAGATCAAGCTGGAAGGAGTGCGGCGGGTCGGTTACCGCACCGTGTCGATCGCCGGAAGCCGCGATCCGGTGATGATCCGGGCGATCGATTCGATCACCGCCGCAGTTCGTGAACGGGTGGCCGATAATTTTAAAAACGAGTCCTTCGACTATCGGCTGGATTTCAAGATATATGGCAAGAATGGCGTGATGGGTGAGCTGGAACCGCATCCAGCTGCGGATGGCCACGAACTGGGCATCATCATCGAGGCGGTCGCCGCGACCCAGGACGCGGCCAACACCATCTGCGGTTTTGCCCGCTCGACGATGCTGCACTACGGTTACCCCGGCCGGATCGCCACCGCCGGGAATCTGGCCTTCCCGTATTCGCCCTCGGATTTTAAAGCCGGCGAGGTTTACGCCTTCAGCATCTATCACTTGATGGAGGTAGCCGATCCTTGCCAGTTCTTTCCCGTGGAAGTGATCGCGGTCTGATGCCGGGCGGAAGGCCCGGCCGAAAGGAGTGTTGCCGACATGACCATTCGCAGTGCGCCATTGCTGGAGATCGCCGAGGTTATCCGGAGCAAGAATTCCGGGCCGTATGAACTGACGCTGGACATCATCTTCCGCGACTGGGAAGTTTTCCGCCAGGTTTGCGCGGCTAAGGCGATCACGCCGGATCTGATCGCCCGGTTATACCGGGTGCCCGAGGACGAAGTGCTGTCGATTATCGAATTCGAACCGGCCAAAGCCATCAAGATCAATCTGCGGCGGCCGATTCCCTCCGGTTCGCCGGGCGATACCGACGTGTACGGCGCCCAACAGCACGCGCCCCTGCTCGATCTGCAATTGGATTTGGAGCTGTCCTAGCGAGTTGCTTTATCGGAGGTGCGGACTTTCAGCCGCACCTTCAAGCCATGGAAATATCCGCAGAGGTGACCCATGAACGGATTCAATTTACCGGAATCTTTGATGTATGCCGTCTATTTCGCGCCGCGGGGCAAGAACCGCCTGATCCACCTCGGACACCAGCTGGGTCAGCGCCATCTCAATCCGATGGACCGCCTGATCGGGGTGATCGGCGACGCGGGAGCGGGCAAATCGCTGCTCATTAAGGGGATCTTCCCCGGCCTGGAGCTTACCAACGATGACACCGGGATCAACGTAAGGCCGTTGCCCATTTTGGACCAGGCTGAGAACGGCCGTTTCACGGCCCATACGTACCATCTGGATTTGCGTTTTGAGATGGCCTTCGCCTCGCTGCAACGGCTGGCCGACGCGGTTCACGCGGCGCTGGCCGCGGACCGGCGGGTGGTCATCGAACATTTTGAGCTGCTCTATCCGTTTTTGAAGATCAATGCCGGGATCCTGATCGGGATCGGCGAGGAAGTGATCGTGACCCGGCCCAATCTCTTCGGTCCCTTGCCCCAGGATATCGCGGATATCGTCTTTCCGTCGCTGCGCTACCGGCGGATGGCTCATAGCGCCGAGGACCTGACTGGCCTGGTGATCGAGAAAGAACTGCATTATACCGAGCCGTTAGAGCACGCCGACGTTAAGCACGGCTTTGTGCTGGAGTTCGCGACCAAGCCCGACTTCGATCCGGCCTGGGTGGAAGAGCGGGTCTGCCACTATATCGAGCAGGGCATTCCCATCCATCCGCTGGACGAGGAGCATATCGCCATCGGTTCGGAGCATATCCTGTGCACCGGGCCGCGCATTCACCTGCGCAACTCGGCGGAAGTGGAGCATTTTCAGCTGGTGAAGGAGTTCAAATACGACCCGATCGCCGGGCGCTATCTGCTGGTCGGCCTGGTGGGCAAGGCGGAAGCGGTCAACCTGAACGATCTGAATGATTTCTTCAAGGCTTAGCTTTGAAGGAAGGAGCTAACGATGCGGCCTTATCTGTTAATCGATTTTGGCAGCACTTATACCAAACTGACCGCGGTGGATCTGGACGGACCGGCGCTGCTGGGAACCGCGGCCGCCCGGACGACGGTCGAGGACGGCTTGATCAGCGGCTATCAGGATGCCTTGCATCAGTTAGAGGCAGAAGTGGGGCCGCTCGAGTATGAAAAACGCCTCGCCGCCAGCAGCGCGGCCGGCGGACTGCGCATCGCAGCCATCGGCCTGGTTCCCGAGCTGACGGTGGAGGCGGCCAAGCGGGCGGCCCTGGGCGCCGGCGGACGGGTCATCCAGACCTTCGGTTTCGAATTGACCCAGGCGGACCTGGAAAATTTGCAGGCGCTGCAACCGGATTTGATCCTGCTGGCGGGCGGGACCGACGGCGGCAACCGGGAAATTCTGTTGCATAATGCGGGAATGCTGGCCGGAATGGAGCTGGCGGCGCCGGTGATCCTGGCCGCCAACCGGGTGGCGGCGCCGGAAGCCGAGGTTATCCTGGATTCCGCCGGCAAGATCTGTTACCGGACCGCCAATGTCCTGCCCCGCCTGGGAGTCTTGGATACCGGCCCCGCCCAGCAGCGGATCCGCGAGATCTTCCTGCAACGGATCATCCGCGCCAAGGGGCTCGATCAGGTTGAATCGCTGATCGACGGCATCGTGATGCCAACCCCGGCCGCCGCCCTGCAAGCCGCGGTCTGCCTGGCGGACGGCGCCGGACCGGAAGCGCCTGGACTGGGGGAGCTGCTGCTGGTCGATGTCGGCGGCGCGACCACCGATGTCCACTCGGTGGCCGAGGGCTTGCCGACCCGTAGCGATGTGGCATTGCGCGGCCTGCCGGAGCCGCGCGTCAAGCGGACCGTCGAGGGCGATCTGGGCATGCGCTACAGCGCGCCGGCGGTATTGGAGGCGTTCGGGACGGAGCGGGTGGCCCGGCTGGCCGGACTGACCTCGGCCGAAGTGGAGATGGGCGTCGCCCGGCGCGCCGCCGCCGTGGCTTATCTGCCGGAGGACGAGAATGCCTGGGCGCTCGACGCCGCGCTGGGGTTCCTGGCGGTCCAGGGCGCGGTGGAACGCCATGTGGGCCACTTGGAGCAGGTGTTTTCACCGCAAGGCGCGGTCTGGATCCAGACCGGCAAGGATCTGACCCGGCTGGGGACGGTGATCGGCACCGGTGGGGTGCTGGTCCATTCGCCCGAGCAGCAGCGGATTCTGCGCGGCGTGCTTTACGATCCCGGCAGTCCCGAGGCGTTGAAGCCGACGGCGCCCCGGCTTTACATGGACCGCGATTACCTGTTGCCGACCCTGGGATTGTTGGCCGGGGAACATCCGGCGGAGGCGTTTCAGTTGCTAAAGGCGGGATTGCACCAAGTTTCCGAGGCGGATTCCGGAAGAAACTGAGTTCCAGGGGATATAGAAAAACCAACGGCCCAGTTTGGATCTTGTATAATCGAATAATTCCCCCATCCTTGCAGGAGCTTCCTCGCTCCGGGTCGAAATAAGCGAAAAGTTTTACTTGCGGATGGGTGGGGTTGTTTTGTTGACGATCATTGGCTTATGCGTGGCGGGGTTCGTGGCCGCGTTGGTGGATTCGATTGCCGGCGGGGGTGGGCTGATCAGCCTCCCCGCTTTTTTGCTGGCCGGAGTGCCGCCGCAACTGGCCTTGGGAACCAATAAGTTTGCCTCCACCGCCGCTTCGTTGACCAGCTCGATCGGGTATGCCCGGTCGGCCAAGATCAACCGGCGGCTGCTCTATTCTTTGGCGCCGATGACGCTGGTGGGGGCGGCGTTCGGCGTGAAAACCGTGATCCATCTGGACCAGCGGCTGTTACAGACACTGATCTTGATACTCATCATCGCGGTGGGGGTTTACAGCCTTTTCTCGCGGCAGATGGGTCTGGAGGACCGCTTCCGGGGCACCGACCGCCGAAACCTGCTCTGGGGGATGGCCCTGGCATTGGGCCTCGGCTTTTATGACGGGTTTTTCGGGCCGGGAACGGGCTCCTTTTTAATGTTTGGCCTGATCGGAATTTACGGTTTCGACTTCATTCATGCCGGAGGGAACGCGCGGGTGCTGAATTTCGTCAGTAATATCACTGCGTTGGTCCTATTCGCTTGGTTGGGCAAGATCGATTACCGTTACGGCGTGCCAGTGGCCCTGGCGATGATCGCCGGAGCGCAGGTCGGAACGAGACTGGCATTGCAGAAAGGGGTCAAGCTCATCAAGCCGATCTTCGTCACGATGTCGCTGGCCGTGGCGGCGAAGATTCTCTTCGGTTTATTGCACGGTTAAATCGGGAACGAAAAGGTCAATCATCCGAAGATTGGCTGAAATGAATTCGATATGTTTATTTTAGAGCCCATTGAGGCTCTTTTTTTATTTCTATCACTCGCGGGGCCTCGCACCAAATACGCAAGGCCCGCTTTTTTTATCGCTTGGCCCATGAAGCCGACCTATTACAGGGTTCAAACCGTGAAAATTGCTAATTCTATTTTTCAATTTTACTTTTCCCGGTCACAATTATGATTAATTCGATGGCGATTTTAATTATCCGGATCGGTATTTGAATTTTTATGATCGTAAAATCGATTATCTAGACCGAAAATTTGATTATTCAGATCGATTTTTCGATTATTCGAATCGATAATGCAATTATTTAGATCAATATTTTAATTATTGAGATCGAAAATTTAATTCTCACGATCAAAATTCTATTTCTCTTGATGGAAAGATAGCTTCTCACGATCAAAAATGCGATTATTCAACATTCTTCATTTTTTACTCATAATAAAATATGGCATGATATGATGCTACGGTTATTTCCAGGGATCACTGGAAAATTGGAATGTGAAAGTCGACTTACTCACTGATTTTTCAAGAAGTCAATGAATCTTTGTTAAATAATTAATGAATAAATTAACAATTGGCCGGGAATTGATGGCATGGTTATTGCTATAAAATGCTTATTTGATAGAAACGCTTGCATTCCGATGTAGCTTTGAAATGATACGTCTTATAACAAAAAGATAATGAACCCGAACCAAGGAGAAATAAAAAATGATCTCGGGATCATATAATAAATGGGGAGCTTTTCAATCATTGGAATTTCAGCATTGACGCGGCCTTGGTTGAATTTTGCCTCAACAGAAAATCCTGCTAAAGCCATAAAGGTAAAAATATTACATAATGATCAAAAAAAAATCTATGTTAATAGTTTACTAAATTTTTTATAATAGTCATGTTATATATTACCATTACAGCTTAAGTAATCCATTTCTATCAGATTCTCTAAGGTTTGTTAATTTTCAGACCGTTTCATCCCGGCCGAAACTTGGGATAGACCGGGATAAGGTCTGAAATCTCGAATCCTCGCGGATTCGATTTTAAAAACCTTAATTCTCGGAAGGGGGGACGCAAGCAGACGGACTGTAGTAGAACGGGTTAGGATTACAAACAAAATTTGGAGGGAGAATTGTCTATGAAAAAACTACTTGTTCTGGCTTTAAGCGTAGTGCTTGTTCTCGGTTTCTCCATCGCCGCGCTGGCGGATGTGACGACCAACATCCACGGTGAAGCTTATTTAGGATTTAAAAATACCACTGCGGTAGATGACAATCAAACTGTGGGTGAGTTTAATATCAACGCCACCGCGGTCATCGACGATAACGTCACCGTGTTCGGCAAGATCAAGACCTGGGACGCCGGCGGCCATAGCGATTCTTACAGCAACGATGAGGTTTGGGCTTCCGCGAAGTTCGGCACCGTCACCACCAAGGTCGGTTATTTTGGCTGGGGCTTCGGCGGCGACAAGGATATCCTGAACACCGCGTCCGATGATTTCAAGGGTAACCGGGCGGCCCTCTTGGTCACCGTCCCGTTTGCTGAGGGCTTCAATGGCGAGGCTTTCTACAGCTATGCCGCGAGCAAAAAGGCCGCTTTACTGGGCGATGGCGCTTACGGAGTCGGCCTTAGCTATGCCGCTGAAACTTGGAGCATCGGCGTGAAATATGGGGATAGTAAATCGAATGACGAGAGCGTAACCAACTCCGCTTGGGGGACGAGTGGCGATGGCTTTTCCGCTACAGGTAAGGATCACAAGTTGACCAATGTTACCGCCAGTTATAAAGGAATCGAAAGCTTAGATCTTTTCCTTTCCTACACTAATTTGACTGATGTTAATACCGCCACCGCTGGCAAATACGATGACGTCACAACTTCCATCGTCGGCGTCATTTGGTCCCCGGCGGATCTGCCCTGGATCGTCAGAGCGGAATATGATTTAAATGATGAGTTAAAGGCTAATGGTGCTGGTGGAAATTTGGGTAGTACCCAATATACCGACTTCAATCCTTGGGGCTTCCGGATCTGCTACAAGATTAACAATAATCCCAATACTCTGATTCGTCTGGACCGCAACCAATGCACCAAATCCGGTGGAGCTACCACTGAACTCAAATACGACTTCGTATTCTAAGATTAACCGTTTGACGACGGGGGCTGTCCGAAAGGGCAACCCTCGTTTTTTGATCACGGATTAAACAGATGGGGCGGATTTCACGGATTGAAAGACCTACAATCCGATGGCGGAAATTCCGTGGAATCCTTGAATCCGCGTAATCCGTGATCGTTCTTTGCATCATTTATTCTTGGTTGGATCACGGATTAAACGAATGGCGCAGATTCCACAGACTAAAAACCAATATCAGATGGTGAAGGCTTCGAGAAATCCCTTAATCCGTGGAATCCGTGATTCAGGTTGTTTTTCGAAAGGACACCATCAGTCGAGATAATGAAAAGCACCATTTCCCTTCATAAGGGCAATGGTGCTTTTCATTTCCAGTAGCAAAATATCTCAGGAATTAATAGGCCATTTACTACTGTAACTTGACCTGATCCTTGACCGTAATCTCGAAACTTTGGTTCAAGGTTTTAGTGACTTGGCAAGAGGCAGCTTTTTCTTTCACCGATTGCACAGTAATTTCGGCCAGCGGCACGGTCACTTGGTCGATAACCGCTCCGGTAACCGGATCCTTCACATCGGCTTTGACGTGATGGACTGTAAAGACCATGCCGGATTGGACGCCATCCTGGGTGCCGATATTGATAATGACTAAGCTTCCTTCGACATAAGCCACAAATCCTTCGAGAGCGGTTTTGGCGGAAGGAGCCGGTGTTACGGGAGTCACCGGAGTCGGCTGTACAACGGGCGTTAGAACTGCTGGGGCTGTGGTGACTACCGGAGCTGGCTCCGGTTCACTGGAAACTGCCGACGGAGTGGCGGCTGTTTTCAGGGAATCCACTCGGAGAGTGACCGCATCCTTATCCCGGCTGAGCAATTTCTTTTTAAACTTATCATCGATATCTTTGGCAGCCGGACTCTTAGCCGCATAGGCGCTTTCGACCGGATCGAGCGTCTCATCTTCCTGAGATAGGTAAGCCTGGGCCGTCTTGATCAAAGTAATGGCCAATGCCCGCGCCCGCAGCGAATAAAAGATAGCGTCTTGATAAGCGCCGCTTTCATAAGCTTTTCTGGCTTCGCGTTGTTCGGTGACGACCAGGCCCAATCCATTGAAATATTGGAGGCGTTGGGCGGCTTTCTGGGCGTCGCTGATGATTTTGGCGGACCGGTTGACGATGTTGAAGGCATCGGTTTCGATGGGGGCGCCCCAGGCGATCCGGGAGCAAGCGATGATGAGCAAACTGACCATGAGCAGAAACGACATTTTTTTCATGGACGAACCTCCTCATAATAAAAGCTACGTTGTGGGAACGGGGCTTCGCAATCGTTTACGGATTTGGGTAAACCAATAGGATTGGTTTATGCCGGAAACGAAAGCCTAAAAGTATTGAAATAATTTGGTAATATTATATTTCGCTAGCGGAGGACTTACCCCTTCTAGAAAATGTAATTTGATTGGGTTTTTCTTGATTTAAAGAAGAGGTAAGCTATTTTTGTAAAAAGAAACGCGGAATGGCAGAAAAAGGGGGTCGGAATGAATCCGAGTTGAAATCCATGGCCGTGTGACCTGAGGAAAATTTTAGCAGGATAATCCGGACAAATCTCCAATATATATGACTTGGGAAATTGCTCCGAATCGGATGGGAGTCTAAAGATAAGGCTATCAAGGTAAATTAAATTTCCAGGAGGTTTATGATGCAAGTCGCTGGTTCCGAATTTTTAGCCAGGCATAAAGAAGCGTTAATAAGGCTGGTATCCGAGTTGTCCCGGCAGTTTCAATATGTTTCCATTCTGGGGGTCGATAGTTGGGGCAAGCGTTACGGCGTTCAGAAAAGCGGCATCCAGGCTGAAGAGTCGCGCTGGACCGAACGGGGTTTCGTGGCGCGGGTTTTTAATGGGCGGAACTATTCCGAATATTCCTTCAATCAGCTGCAGCCGGTAGAGGTCATGCTTAATAACATTGGCGCGGCCGTGGAACAGTCTTTGGAAAAAATCGCAGCGGCTCAGGTGTCGGTCGTCAGCCTGCCGCTGATTGATGAGGCTGGGATGGAGCGGAGCTATCATGGCGAGGTGCAAATTCTGCCCGAACAGATGAGTGTGGCTGATAAATTGACGCGGCTGGTTGCCATCAAGGATCAAGCCTTATCTCAATCGCAATGGCTGGTGGACTTCAGAACTTATTATGAGGAGGTCCAGGTCAACAAGATCTTTGTTTCCGAACGAAAAAGGCTGGAGCAATCCTATGTATGGAGCCAGGGGTATGTAATCCCGATTGTGCGGCGGGATGAGCGGACCAAACGGGCCTACGGGGTTTTCTCGGGCCTGAAAGGCCCGGAGCTGCTGGATGAGATGGCCGGAGCCGTTACCGAAAGTATCCGCTTGGCCGAGAGCCTCCTGGATGCGGAATCGGTGACGCCCGGGGAGTACGAGGTGATCTGCACCCCGGCGATCGCCGGCTTAATCGCTCATGAAGCCTTCGGCCACGGGGTGGAGATGGATATGTTCGTCAAAAAGCGGGCCAAGGCCGAGGAGTATCTGGGGCGGGCGGTGGCATCGCCGTTGGTCACCATGCATGATGGGGCGGCCGCCGCCCGGCAGACCTCTTCCTACTGGTTTGATGATGAGGGAACACTGGCTTCCGATACGTTGGTCATCGACCGGGGGATCCTGAAGACCGGGATCTCGGATCTGCTCTCCGCTTTGCGGCTGGGGACTACGCCGACGGGCAACGGCAAGCGGGAATCTTTTGAGCGGAAAGCTTACGCCCGGATGACCAACACCTTTTTTGCACCGGGCCATGACAGTCTGGAGGAGATGATCGGCTCGATCCAGCACGGTTATTTGCTGGACGGCGCCGAGAGCGGGATGGAGGATCCCAAGAACTGGGGCATCCAGTGCATGATACTCCGGGGCGAGGAGATCCGGGACGGCCGGCTCACCGGCAAGCTGGTTTCGCCGGTAATCATGACCGGTTACGTGCCGGACGTTTTGGGGACGATCGCGATGGTCTCCGCCGAGTTCGACTTATTTGGCTCCGGCGCCTGCGGCAAGGGCCACAAGGAATGGGTGAAAGTCTCCGATGGCGGGCCGTATATCAAGACGAAGGTGAGGTTGGGCTAATGATTGAGAAAATCCGGCAGATTTTACGGGGCAATCCGGCGGTGGATGCTTTTAAAATTAGCGCCGAAGAGACCGAATCCCAGGAACTCTTCTTCATCCGCCGGGAATTGGAGATGAACCGGGCCAAAAAAGTGACCCATTACCGGGTCACGGTATATAAAGATTTCGCGGCGGAAGGGGTCGACTACCGGGGTTCGGCCCAGGTCGCGATTCATCCCACCATGACGGAGCCGGAGATCGAGCGGATCATCGGGGAAGCCGTTTTCGCCGCCGGTCTGGTGCGCAACCCGTATTATCCGTTGCCGCAACCGGCTCCGCTCGTCATCGCTCAGCCGCCCAGCAATTTTGGGGAGACGGATCTGGCGGAATGGCTGCCGCGGCTGACGGAGGCGATTTTCAAGAATGATCATCAGGAAAAGGGTTGGATTAACTCTGCCGAATTGTTCTTGAACCGGACCGAGCTGCGGTTGATCAACTCCGCGGGGGTCGAACGGAGCGCCGTGAGCTACGGAGCCGAGCTGGAAGTGATCGTCAACTGGCGGGAAGCTGCCGCCGAGGTTGAATTATATCGGGAGCTACATTTCGCCGCCTTCGAACCCCAAATCATCGCCGCCAATATTCAGGAATTGCTCGGTTACGGACGGGAAAAGGCATTGGCCCGGCCGCTGCCGGCTTTGCAAAAACACACGGTGCTTCTGACCGGTGAGCCGGCGCGCGATTTTTTCCAATACTATGTCGCACAGGCAAGCGCCCAGAATGTCTACGAGGGGACCTCGCTTTTTAAAGCCGGCGAACCGATCCAGGGGAAAAACGTCCGCGGCGACCGGATCACGCTGCGGCTGGATCCGACCTTGCCGTTTTCGACCGAATCCAGTCCGTTTGACAGCGATGGCTTGCCCGTGCAAGCGGTGGAAATTATCCGCGATGGTCAGTTGCTCCGGTACCGGGGCGACACCCGCTACGCGTTTTATCTGGGGGTTGCTCCGACCGGCAACATCCGTAATATCGTCATCGCCGGCGGCCGTCAAACAGCGGCCGATTTAAAGCGGGAGCCTTATTTGGAACTGGTTTCATTCTCGGATTTTCAGATGGATCCACTCACCGGAAACTTCGGCGGCGAGATCCGGTTGGGCTGGTATTTTGACGGCCGGCAAACCGTCCCGGTGACCGGCGGTTCCATCTCGGCCAATATCCGCGATGTCCAAAGTGAAATGTATTTATCCCGGGAATTGCAACAGGTCAATCATTTTATCGGGCCGCGGAGCATCAAGTTGCTCAACGTTGCTGTGACTGGCGGAACCTGATTCCCTTTCGTTGCCATGCGGAAGCTTGTCTCCGGTACGGTTTAGCACAAATTTACAGCATTTTTGACGCGCTTTGGGCAAAGAATATCGTACTGGAGGTGTTTTCGTGTATAATAATCAGAGCCAAAGTCAATTTCAAAAAGCTCAGAACTACAATGCTCGGTCAAACATGGAGAGTTCTTCGGAGTTGGCCCAATCACAAGGCCAGATCAGCCGGTTGTTGCTTTCCAAGGCAACCTCCGGGAAATTTGAGTTCGCTTCGATGAGCGGGAGCCCGGCGCAGAGCATGAGTGCGCAAAGCTCCTTCCAGAGTCAACCGCTAGAGGTTGATCAGTCTTCCGGACAGATCAGCCAAATCTTGTCGAGCCAGTCGAAATAGGACTGGGTTTTGAGTTCGGGTTCTGGTTATCGGATCGGATCACTCTCTACCGAAAATAGGAAGGCTTAATCAGCCTTCCTATTTTCTTTTTTGTCCCTAGCCTCTAGCGCTCATAGCCTGGTCGCTTTGGGGGAAAAGTAGTTCAGTGCCAATGGACCCGAAAGCCTCATCAGTAATTAAGATCGATAAGGAGAATGGCTCTTGCTTGAACAATTAAACGAGCAAATGATCAAAGCGATGTTTGAAACGCTGCCGATGGAGATCACGGTCCTCGACGCCGACGATGAGGTGGCGGGCTGGAATCAGCATGAGACCCGCTTGTTCACCCGGCCGATGACCTGCATGGGCATGAACTTCCGGCAATGCCATCCGGAACGGAGCTTGGCCAAGGTGGAGGCGATTGTGGATGAGATGAGAGCCGGCACGCGCGACAGCGCCCGATTCTGGATCGACCTGCCGTGCGGCGCCGCAGGAGAGAAACACAAAATCTTAATCGAATTTTTTGCCTTGCGCGATGATCGCGGTCGATACCTGGGTTGCATGGAGTGCACCCGGGATATCGAACAGATCCGGAACCTCCAGGGCGAACAGCGCTTATTGGACGAAGGAAAAAATGATTGATGGGGGCAAAAGATGGGCCAGAGGAACGCCGCGGCGTTCCTCTACTGACCGAGCTGTAATTCTCCCTGTAGATGGTCGATAAATTGCCGGGCGGTCCGGCCGGAGCGGCCGTTTTGAAACCGTTCCCATTGGATGGCCTTGGCTTTCAATTCGGCTACCGGCAGATCGATGCCGCGTTGCGCGGCCAGCCCTTCGACGATCGCCAGATACTCGGACTGATCGGGGCTTGAGAAAGTAATGGTCAGGCCGAAGCGATCCGCCAGCGATAGTTTTTCCTGCACCGCGTCATTGAAATGGATATCCTCTTCCCGGTCGGCCATGGTTTCCCGGATCAGATGGCGCCGGTTGGAAGTGGCATAGATCAAGATATTATAGGGCCGGCTGGCCAGCCCGCCCTCGAGGACCGCCTTCAGGTGCTTGTATTGCGATTCGGAAGATTCGAACGAGAGATCATCCACAAAAATGATGAATTTCAAGCCCCGTTTGCTCAGCGGCTGCACCAGGTCGGCGAAGTCGCCCAAGTCTTCCTTGTTGACCTCCACCAATCGCAGCCCTTCACTCGACAGCAAATTTCCCAAGGCTTTCACCAGGGATGATTTCCCGGTACCCCGGTCCCCGTATAACAGCACGTTATTGGCGGGCAAACCCTGCAAAAATTGCCGGGTGTTCTGCAGCAGCGTTTGTTTGTGCGTCGCATATCCGATCAGATTATCCATGGCGATGGGATCGGGATGGCGGACCGGATCGAGCTTTTTCGCCTGAGAATTCCAGATAAACGAGGTATAACTGCTGAAGATGCCGGCGCCGTGCGCGGCGTGCCACTCGGCCAACCAACGGAGGCAGGCAGCAAAGTCCCCTTCGACCAGAGCCCGAAAGCCCGGTTCGGGGCTGGCCGGAACTGCCGCGGGCAGTCCAATGGACGCGCCCGGCTGCCATCGGATGAGGTCGGCCAGGATTTGCAGATCGGCGTGGAGCGCTTTTTGAATGTTCGGAGGGAGAGCTGCAGCATTGCGCCGTTCCGCCGTCAGCGAGAAGAAGTTTTCATCTTTTTTGAGGGCTTGCCAAAGAAACTCCGTCCAGGGATTGGCGGCCGCCGGATATTGTTCGAGAAGTTGACCCAACCAACCGTTGAAAGACTCGTTGGAAGCGGCGGTGGCCAATTCTTTGAGCAAAGCATGGGAGTTCAGCGTCCGCAGAATCGTCAAGCGTTGGAGTAATTGGCGGACTTGCGCGACATCGGTTATCATTTTTATCACCCGGGAGAAACAATTCGCCGGTCCCGGATCAAAAACCTGCTTTGAAGCAGTTTTTTAACGATTTGGATAGGTCGGGCGCAAGCGGGCGCTTTTTTTAGATAGCTTGACATCTTAGCAAGGGGCGGTCAAGAAACCGTGTTTGCGGCTGTTATCGATGATCCGTTGCGCCACTTGTTCCGGGTCATCCACCATTTGCAGGAGTTCCAGATCGGCTTGATCGATGCAGCGCTCGCTGAGCATCCGGTCCCGCATCCAATCGATTAAGCCTTTCCAATATTCGGTGCTGTAGAGAATGACCGGGAAGTGGTCGATCTTATCGGTTTGAACCAGTGTCAACGCTTCAAAGAGTTCATCCATGGTTCCGAAACCGCCCGGGATGATCACGAAGGCCACCGCATACTTGACGAACATCAGTTTCCGCACGAAGAAATAGCGAAATTTCAAGGCAATGGTCTGATAGGAATTGGGGAACGGCTCCCGGGGCAGCTGAATGCCGCAACCGACCGAGGTGCCGTGAATCTCATAAGCGCCCCGGTTCGCGGCCTCCATGATTCCCGGACCGCCGCCGGAGATGACCGCGATGCCGGCGGCCGCCAGTTTCTCGGCGATGGTGACCGTGGCCTGATAATAGCGGTGGGATGCGTCGAAACGGGCCGAGCCAAAGATGGCGGCGGCCGGACCGATCTGGGAGAGCGCGTCGAATCCCTCTACGATCTCGCCCTGAATCCTGAGAATCCGCCAGGGATCTTCCCGGGTGAAATCGGCCTTGGGCGGACAGGGACTTTGAAGG
Organism: Bacillota bacterium; assembly: GCA_023400055.1. Taxonomy (GTDB): domain Bacteria; phylum Bacillota; class UBA4882; order UBA8346; family UBA8346; genus Hydrogenispora. The sequence continues at coordinate 164,810 of JAEXFN010000035.1, read as the reverse complement.
AGTTCTTTATCTTCGTTATCCAGCCAACCTTTCGGTTGCTGCAGTTGGATCATACAAATCACCCCGCCGGTTATTGTATCCGGTTCCGGCCCGGGTTAAACCGGGAATAATCCGCGCGGAATTTGTGAAAATAACGCTAATGATGGGCGCGCCTTAAGTTTGGCGCTGACATTGCAGAATGCTGCCATGAAAGGAGGCGAATCGATGCCGTCCAAACAAAATCAGGATAAGCCCGCGGTTAGCGGCAAGGAAAAGTTGAAATGGGAGACCGCGCGGGAGCTGGGTCTTGACGACGATCTCGCCGGCGGAGGCGATGAACTGACCGTCCGGGAAGCGGGAAAGATCGGCGGGAACATGGTGAAGAAACTGGTCGAAAAGGGTGAACAGGAGATCGCCAAAGAAGAAGGAAACGAATAATTAGTTTTCACGCCTTTTAGAAAGCAATCGTGTCGACCACGATTGCTTTTTCCTAAAAGAGAGCTCCTTATTGGGGCGAATCAGCTACAGCAGGAAGATCTTGAACCGTAAAAGGGAGATCTTTATCCACAAAAGATCGATCTGGAATCGTTGCAGATCGATCTTTATTAACATAAGATCGATCTTGATCCACATAAGATCGATCTTTATTCACAAAAGGAAGATCTTTATCCACAAAAGATCGATCTGGAATCGTTGCAGATCGATCTTTATTAACAAAAGATCGATCTTGATCCACAGCAGATCGATCTTTATTCACAAAAGGAAGATCTTTATCCACAAAAGATCGATCTGGAATCATCGCAGACAGATCTTTATTAACAAAAGATCGATCTTGATCCATAAAAGGAACTGTGACGGTCATTGCCATAGTTCCTTGATTCATAAAAGAGTAATCGTTCGGGGATAAGTTATGTTATGGAATTATCGCTGAATGACATTGGAGGGATGGGGAAGGATCGTCCCCGGCTGCTTTCGGTCACTTACTTTTTTCACGGGAAATGGAATTACTTTAGTTACTGGTGAATTTAAACTGCGAAAAACGCGATTTATAAAAATATCAAAATATGCGAGCGAATTATGTAGAAAAATCGCTAAAGATTTCATTAAAACGACCGAAAATGTTAATAGGCTGAAAAGCACGCGACAAGGAGGTTAGATAGCACGTGAGAAATATTGGAGTCGATCTCGGTTTCGGGTTTGTTAAAGCTACCGATGGCGATAAGGATTTTATTTTTCCCAGTGTGGTCGGTGCCGGTCAGGAACTGACGTACCGTTCGGAATTGACCACTTACATCGATCCTATCGAAAATCTGGCGGTCGTGATCGAAGGGAAGCGCTACTTCGTCGGCGATTTGGCGATTCGCCAGAGTGAGATTCGCAGCCGTTCCATGAGCGACAACCATGCTCAGGAGAAGAACACCAAGATATTGCTGTTGGCCGCCTTGGCCCTCTATGTTCAGGGGAAAAATGACGAGTTCAACGTGGTCACCGGGTTGCCCCCCGGGTATTACCTCGCCAACAAGGAACTGCTGGCCGATCTGATGAAAGGCCGCCACACGGTCCATTTGAGCATCGATGGCGTCGATCAGGAAAAAACGCTTACCGTCAATAATGTCAAGATCATCCCGCAACCCTTGGGGACGCTCTTCGATAAGATCTTCGACGAGCGGGGGGTCATCCGCGACAAGGATTTGGCCCGTTCCAAGGTGGGGATCATCGACATCGGCTTCCGCACCACCGATTTTGCCTGGGTTGATAAACTGGAGTATATCGACAAATTGAGCCACACCAATACGACGGCCATGTCCAAAGTGTATGCCATCATCTCGGAGTCGCTTCATAATAAATTCCGCATCTATCAAGAGGATTATGATCTGGAGGAAGTCGTGCACCGGGCCAGGATCAAGGTTGATGGCGAGATTTATTCGCTGGACCAGGTGAAGCAGGAAGCCTATGAGCAATTGACCGCCAAGATCCTGACCGAAATGAATTCGATCTGGGACAAACGGATGCTGGACGAGATCCTGATCTCCGGCGGCGGCGGCAGCGCCTTGGCCGATTATTTGCTTCCCGAACTGAAGATTGCCAAGCTGGTCGAGAATTCGCAAACCGCCAATGTCCACGGTTATCTCAAGTTGGGGCACAAAATGTTCGGATATACTGAAAATCAACCGAATGCTCATGGTAACGCGGACAGTTCCAACCGTTTCTCGGCGTCCACTTTAAAAACTGCCTTCGACGCCGAATAATGTTCGTACCGGGCCCGCGATCGGTTGCACGAACGCTTAAATCTTATGAAATACCAAAATGCTCTTCCCGAATGGAAGAGTATTTTTTTCGGCTCCATCGGCAAACAAACGCAATCAAAAAAAATAAAACGTTGGCAAACGAAACTGATTGACAACAAACGAAAGCAAACGTAAAATGATAGATGGAGGAATCGTCAATTATGTTTCCTGAAGAACGGCAAGCTAAAATATTAGACGTTTTGAGCCGGCAGGGGCGGTGCCTGGTGGTCGATCTGGCCCATCAACTCGGCGTTTCGATGGTAACGATCCGCCAGGACTTGGACTACCTGGAGCGCAACGGACTGTTGCGGCGCACGCACGGCGGCGCGATCCTGAATCCGAAGATCGGATTTGAGCGGCCTTTTCAGATCGAGGAAACATCTTTCAAACCGGAAAAGGAGCGGATCGCGGCCGCGGCCGTGAAAATGGTCGGAACCGGGGACACGATTATTCTCGATGTCGGGACGACCACCACGGAGATGGCGCGTTTGCTCGATGCGCACCGGGAGCTGACCGTTATCACCAACGCGATCAATATCGCGTTGATTTTAGAGAGTAACCCCAGCATCACGACGGTGGTGACCGGGGGAACCCTCCGCCCCAAGCAGCATTCGTTGGTCAATCCATACGCCGAGTTGATCCTGGAGAAGGTCAACGCCGATTTGGCCTTTATCGGGGTCAGCGGCGTCGAGGCCAATTACGGATTTACCAATGTAAACCTGGCCGAAGCCGAATTAAAAAGCTTGTATTTTCGGAAGGCCCTGCGCCGGGTGGTCCTGGCCGATTCCAGCAAGATCGGGAATGTGGCCCGGGCCAAGGTGGCCGAACTGCTGGAAGCCGATCTGCTGATCACCGACAAGGCCGCCAATGCCGAGGAGATCGGCCGGCTTCGCGAACGCGGCCTGGAGGTTTGCTTGGTTTAAAAACGGCCTGACCCGGCGACCCTGTTCCGCGGACGCGGCCGGAGAAGTTTGCTACCCACCGGATGGGTGCGTTCGTTAACTCTTTCACTAGCTTTGACTCGTCGCGGTGATCTTCTGCAGCTGTTTGGCCGGGGGTTTATCACCGCGCTAAATAAAATGAGGTGAGAATCGTTGGAGAAAGAACAAGCTGATTTCGTAAAGAAGACGATTACCCTGCCGGACGGGCGTTATCTGGTGTATTACGATTTTGAGGCCCGCCGGGATGATCCCCAGCAATCCAGTCAGGGACCGCACAACGCGGCCGCCACAGCAAAGGAGCAATGATTCATGTCCGAATTACGCTGGCATCCTTTTTTGGAGGAATGGGTGATCACGGCGACCCATCGTCAGGACCGCACCTTTATGCCTCCAGCCGATTATTGTCCACTCTGCCCGACCCAACCGGGCGGCTTCCCGACCGAGATTCCCCAGTCCGAATTCGACATCGTGGTTTTTGAAAATAAATTTCCCTCGTTGCAACGCAATCCGCCGACGCCCAGCGTGGCGGCGACCAAGTTTTCCCCCGTCCAGCCGGCGCAGGGTCTCTGCGAAGTGGTTGTCTATTCGCAGGAACATAAGAGTTCCCTGGCGGCGATGCCTTGGCCGAAGATTGAGAACCTGATCCGGGTCTGGCAGGATCGCTATCAGGAACTCGGCGCCCGAGATTTCGTCAAGTCGGTGTTGATCTTCGAAAATAAGGGCGAGCCGGTCGGGGTGACCCTGCATCACCCGCACGGCCAGATTTACGCTTTTCCGTATATCCCGCCCAAGCTCGAAAAGGAACTGTCTGCTTCCCACAAGTATCACGCGCAGCACGGGACGTGTCTTTTCTGTGACATGGTCAAGGACGAGTTGGCCGACGGCCGGCGGATCGTCCTGGAGAGCGAGCGGTTTGTGGCGTTTATCCCGTTTTTCGCGCGTTACCCGTATGAAGTGTATCTGGCGCCGAAACAGCATCTGGCTTCGTTGGCCGATTTCGGCGCGGCGGACCGCCGAGACCTGGCGCTGATCCTCAAGGGGCTGCTGTTAAAATACGATCAGCTGTTCAACTTCTCGTTCCCCTATATCATGGTGATTCACCAGGCTCCCACCGATGGCGGGTCGTACCCGGATTATCATTTTCACTTTGAATTTTACCCGCCGCACCGGACCGCCACCAAACTGAAGTATCTGGCGGGGGTCGAGTCGGGTGCCGGCAGTTTTATCAATGATACGCTGGCGGAGGAGAAAGCGGCGGAACTGCGGGGCATCGGGCCGCAGAGCGTGGCCGAGGTTTTAAACTTGAAATAAAGCTCCTCCCCGAGCGGGACGTGATATCTATAGAAATAGCGAGGGCGTTGAAGATGAGTCAAAATTTGCGCGCGACAGTAATGAGCCGGTTTGAACAGGCTTTCGGACCGGGAGGCCAAGTCATCCTGGGCCGGGCTCCGGGCCGGATGAATCTGATCGGGGAGCATACCGACTACAATGACGGTTTTGTTTTCCCGATGGCCCTCGATTTCGAGATCGTGCTGGCGGGGCGCGCCCGGTCCGACGCGCAGGTAAAAATCCTGGCGGTTGATCTCCAGGAACAGGTGGAATTTTCACTGACCGAAACCATTGCGTTCGACGACGTCAAACCCTGGAGCAACTACGTTCGCGGGGTGCTGGAGTTGCTGCGCCGGAACGGAACGACGCTGCCCGGCATGGAACTGGCCTTTGCCGGCAATGTGCCGTTGGGAGCGGGACTCAGTTCGTCGGCGGCTTTGGAAGTGGTGACCGCCATCGTGGTGCAGCGGCTGACCGGGTTCGGCATGGCCCGCCCCGATCTGGCCAAGCTCTGTCAGAAAGCGGAGAATGAGTTCGTCGGGATGCAATGCGGCATCATGGACCAATTCATCTCGATGATGGGCGAGCGGGATCACGCGCTTTTCCTGGATTGCCGCTCTTTGGAGTACCGCCAGATTCCGCTGGACTTGGGCGCTTACCGGATCGTGGTGTGCCACAGCGGAGTCAAACATGCGCTGGTGGATTCGGAATATAACCGGCGGCGCCAGGAATGCGAAACCGGCGTCCGAATCCTGGCCCGGCATTTTCCGGAGGTCAAGGCGTTGCGCGACGCCGGCCTGGAGCAGCTGGAGGCGTGCCGGGACGAGCTGGATCCGCTGGTTTACCGCCGCTGCCGTCATGTCATCTCCGAAGACGTCAGGGTGCTGGAGAGCATTCAGGCGTTGAACGACGGTGATCTGGCCCGTTTCGGCCAGTTGATGAACGCTTCCCATGATTCGTTGCGCGATGATTACCAGGTCAGTTGCACGGAGATCGATCTGTTGGTGGATCTGGCGCGCCAGCTCCCCGGCGTCCTGGGCGCGCGGATCACCGGCGGCGGATTCGGCGGCTGCACGGTGAACCTGGTCGCCGAGGCGGATGTCCCCGGCTTTATCGAAAAAATCAGCGCGGCCTACCGCACCAAGACCGGCATCGAAGCCCGGCTCTTTGTTAGCACGGCGGCCGACGGCGCTCAGATCCTCTGCGATTATTGATGAACTGTAAAGGTTTGGTGAATTGAAATGAAGATTGGCATCTTGACGAGCGGCGGGGATTCGCCGGGCATGAATGCCGCCATCCGGGCGGTGGTCCGCACGGCGCTTTTTCACGACTGTAAGGTTTACGGGATCAAACGGGGTTACAGCGGCTTATTGAACGGGGATATCATCCCGTTGCACTCGCGGTCGGTCGGCGATATTCTGCAGCGGGGCGGCACGATCCTGCAGTCGGCCCGCTGTCCGGCCTTTAAAACCCCCGAGGGCCAGGCGACCGCCAAGGAACAGCTGCTGAAGATGGGCCTGAACGCGCTGGTGATCATCGGCGGCGACGGCTCCTTCAAAGGCGCGCAGGTCCTGAATAAGATGGGTTTCCAGACGGTGGGGATTCCGGGCACCATCGATAACGACATTGGCTGCACCGATTATACGATCGGTTTTGACACCGCGGTCAACACGGTGCTCGATGCGGTGAATAAGATCCGCGACACCGCTTCTTCCCACAACCGGGTTTATATCGTGGAAGTCATGGGCAAGCTGTCCGGTTTCATCGCGGCGGCGGCCGGACTGACGGGCGGAGCCGAATCGGTGTTGGTTCCGGAATTGCCGGCGGATCTGGACGCGCTGTGCAAGAAGATCAATAAAAACCTGAGCCACGGCAAGACCCACAGCATCGTTCTGGTGGCGGAAGGGTTTTACGGCGATCCGGTGGACGCCGATCAATCCAGCGCCTTTAAAGTGGGCCGCTTCGTGGCCGAGCATACCGGCTGTGAAACCCGGATCACCGTGCTGGGCCACATTCAGCGGGGCGGCACGCCTACCTTCTTCGACCGCAAGATCGCCACTTTGATGGGCGCGAAGGCAGTCGAGCTGATCCTGGCCGGCGAGACCGAGAAGATGGTCGGAATCGTCAAGGACCGGATCGATGTTTTTGATATGGACGACGCGATCAACGAACACAAACGGGTTGACCCGCAATTAATCGAACTGATTAATATTCTTTCTTAAGATTAACCAGCTGGAATTATCTTCTGATCTTTTTCATAAAGGGATGGCTGTGAAGTCGCACCTGAAAGTTTGTCTTTATATGATTAACCCGGAATTTGCTCCGGGTTTTTTATGTATTTGAACTCCCCTGCCAAGCAGGAGAGGTTAAACTGAAATTTCAAAACCGAACTCACCCCCTGGCTCCCCCTCTCTTTTTAGGCGATTTACCAGGCTGTCTTGTCAGAAAGAGAGGGGGCGGGGCGGGTCAATCAAAATCCACAAAAGTTGCTCGGGGGGTGAGTCCGGTTTTACCTTTCAGTTGGACTGAGTTGTGATTACTGTCCCGTCGCGGCATAAGTTTCAGGCGATGAGAGAATCTATGAAAGTTGGCGTTTGGGGAGGAATGGTTCATGCTCGACCTGCATATGCATTCGACCTTTTCGGCCGATGCCCGGGATGGCATCGGGGCGATGTGCCGGGCCGCGGTGGCCAAGGGTTTGCGGTTCATTTGCTTTACCGAACATCTGGATCTCGATCCCGCGGATCATGGCTACGGCTTCTTCCGGCGCCCGGCCTATCTGGAGGCGTTAACCGCGGCGCGGCGGGAATTTGCCCCGGGGCTTACCATTTTAAGCGGCCTGGAAGTCGGCGAACCCCATGAGCATCCCCGGGAATTTGCGGCGGAGGCCCGCCAGGGCTACGATATGATCATGGGCAGCATTCATATGGTTTACGGCTCTTTTGTCGGGGAGCCTCAATTGCGGGAGCAGTACGACGCGGCGGAGATCTATGACGAATACTACCGCAAGATGCTCGCTGCGGTCGAACACGGCGGTTTTGACGTGTTGGGCCATTTGGATTTCCCCAAACGGTATCTGGGGGAAGGGTACGATGCCCCGAGCATCGATCAGATCCTGGCCGCGCTGGTCCGGCAGGGAATCGCGATCGAAATCAACACGTCCTCGCTGCGCAAGGGACTGGCCGAACCCATGCCCGGACCGGCACTGGTCGCCCGTTATATTCGCCAGGGCGGGGAACGGATCACCATCGGTTCGGATGCCCATTCCGTCCCGGAGGTCGGCGCGGATATCGCGGCTGCCGCCGCGATTCCCGGCGTGCGGGAGAGGCTGGGGTATTTTCGGGAGCGGCGCTTTGTGAAAATTGAAAACTTCAAATAATTCGATTATAGTGCTTTTTTGGCGATATTTGCTATTGACACTCCTTCGGCTTTGTAGTATATTATTATATGTCGCTGCGACAGACAGCATTGACAACGGGCCTGTAGCTCAGTTGGGAGAGCGCTTGAATGGCATTCAAGAGGTCAGGGGTTCGATTCCCCTTAGGTCCACCAAACAAAGAATATGAAACTCACCGAATGGTGAGTTTTTTGTTGTTTGGAAGTTTGAAGAGTCAAATATTATTAAGATCAGGAAAATTATTGCTTCTAAGTTGCTTCATCCCGTCAAATTTTTTAAAAATGTATTGAAGCGCCGAGCCAGCAGATGTTAGCCACCATCCAGCAAGTATTCAGGAGCCGCTGAATGATCCAACGACTCTCCAAAAATACTTCAAGCTACTTTGAATAATAATTATTATTTTAAGGTGCCTTTGAAACGAACTCTTTGACCGAGTCTCCTAGTATCAATCGCGATTCAAATACCATTTGTTCGAGTTTGCCCTCCGGATTTTTAATGCGGTTGAGTATGAGTTCACCCGCTACAGCACCAATTTTTTCATTGAGGCTCTCGACATAGGTTATCGATGGACTGATTAACGTGCTCATCTCTATATTTCCGTATGAAACCAACGAAAAATCGCCAGGAATACTTATACCGAGTTCTTTTGCCTCAATAAGTATACCGCGGGTTATCTGCACACTGCCTGATATTATTGCAGTCGGCCTGTTTTTCATTTTAATAATATCATTCAATGCCAATCGTCCGAAAGCCTCGGTAAATTCTCCGTAAATTATCAAATCATTATCCAACAACATATTCGCCGCTTGCATACATCGGGCATAACCTGAGAACCTATCGAAATTGGACATTATATATCGAGGTCCCATGACAATTGAAATCCTCCGGTGGCCTTTGTTTAGTAAATAATTGGTAATTTCATACATGGCAAGTGCCTTATCCACATATACCGCATCAAATTTATTCTTGAAAGGCTTTCTATCGATAATAATCACAGGAACTCCAAGTTCTACAATTGAACTTAAATAATCCTCATTTTTGCCGGTGGAAGAAATAACAATTCCATCAACCCGCTTTTCGATCATTGTCTTTATATCTTTCCGTTCTTTTTCCGGATCATCGGCAGAACTTACTATCAGTAAAGTATAACCAACTTCATTAATTTTCTTTTCAATTTCCCTTATTATACTCATAAAAAAAGGATTCGATATATCGGATACAATGACTCCGATGGTGTGGGTAACATCGTTTTTCAATCCCCGTGCGAGTTGATTGGGTCTGAAGTCCAGTTCACCGATGGCTTTCCAAACCTTGCTTCTTATTTCGGGCGTTACGCTGCTTATATTATTTATTACCCTGGATACGGTGGCAATAGATACCCCGGCTTTACTGGCCACATCCTTGATTGTTTCTTTTGACATTTTATGATATACCTCCATCGGTAAACGTTTTCTTGCATTTATTACTAAAATAGTTATTCAAGTTGACTCGGTAGAACTGAGAAGTAACTTGTCCCCGAGCAACCTGGTAACCTTTTAATGGACTAATTCTCTTCTTCATATTGCTGGTCATTTAATGCGATAAATTTGTTTTCGAGTAGACTTAATCATCGGCTTATCTACAGAATGATATAGCGATAGGTATTGAAAACGTTTTATATATTCAATACTAATTGTCAAATTCCTTTTTTCTATGAGTTTAGGCGAGATTTACTTATGTTTTTGATTCTTATCTTACGAATCTTACGAACAACTCAAGTCTATCAAAACCTCTGGTCCGCGATGAAAATATTTTAATTTCGGGTTTGCGTTAACCGGATGTATATCATAAGAAAGCTTTTGTATATAAGGTTCGACATCTCGCTTGCCTGTTCTTAAGCATTCGTTCTTTTAAATTCCGGTTAAAAATTTTTTGAAAAAAGAAGGACATTAAAAATAGGCAGCGAACATATATCTCGAGAAAACGTTTACTTGCTATAAATAAACTCCGCCTTTGATTAATCCAATATTATAGCCATAAATTTAAATACATTTTGATCGGCATATAAAATAACGTTTACATTATTTGTTTACTTATGTGGCGCGTAACCTCAATTTTATTTTTGGATAGGAGTTTACCGGGACTATTACTTGTTTACTAATAAAAAAATTTCGCATGATGTATCTGTCATTTTAAAAAGATATGCCCGGAGAGCTTCATGATATTAGTTAAAAACGATTCCCAGTTATCGCTGGGGCGTTTAAAAATAAAAAATAAAAAAGGGGTGGCATGGATGAGGTTTTCAAAAGTATTTTTGCTTTCAATGCTCTTGGTCATGGTGATTATGATCGCTGGTTTCAGTGTTGGAAGCGCAGCTCCAGTTCAAGTAGATTATTGGGTTGGCTTTACCGGTCCTGATCGCGACATCATGAAGTCGCTAGTGGATGAGTTTAATAGCACCCATCCCCAGATCCAGGTCAATATGATGAGTTTGCAGTGGACACCGCTCTTTTCCAAATTCATGATAGAAGTAAGAGGCGGTACTCCTCCGGATATTTTGACCATGCATTTGTTTGAAATGGGTCAATTCGTCAATGCAAAACTATTGGATGCGAATATGGTTAAGAGCGTCGGTTTAAAAAAGACCGATTATTCGTCAAAACTTTGGAATGCAAGTATGTATAGTAATGTTCAATATGCGGTTCCGTTGGATTATCAAATGCATGGATTATTTTATAATAAAGAGATATTTGGAAAAGCTGGCATCACCAGTCCACCGGCTACTGGTGAAGAATTAATCAAGATCGGTCAAAAATTGACCATTGATAAAAACGGTAAAAATGCTACAGAGGCAGGATTTGATCCGCAAAATATTGTTCAGTATGGGCTGGGGATGATGAATAACCACCATGGTTTTTATATGTGGTGGGGCTTAATGAATCAGCAAGGCGAGAACAAAGCATTCACCGCTACCATGAAAAAAGCAACGTTCAATGATGCCAAGGCCGCTAAAGCATGGGCCTTTCTAGAAGACTTAGTATTTAAATACCATATTGTCCCCAAAGGAGAAAAGTCACCGTTTGATGATTTTAAAGTGGGCAAAGTGGCTATGTTAATCGATGGTCCTTGGGAAATTCCCGGGTTGGATAAGGTGGCGGATTTAAAGTATGAAACTGCACCGTTTCCTCAGGTATTCCAACATCCGGGAGTTTGGGGCGCTAATACTTTGCTGACCTTTCCGGTAAAAGCGAAATCTCCCAAGCAGCAAGCCGCTTTGACCTTCGTCAAATGGTTAACCAACAATTCTGCCGCGTGGGCGCAATGTGGAATGATTCCGGCCAAACTTGCTACTTTGTCTGAAATTAAAAATTTGCCGCACCGGGAAGCATTTATTAGCGAAACAAACTATGTTTATTTTTTGCCGCCGCTTCCCAAGGCAATTCAAGTTTTCTCTTCAGTGGCGCCTAGTCCTATCCTCACGGCTTCACAGAATATTTTACTTAATAACAAGCCCGTCGAGGAAGTGGTGAGCCAGATGAAGAAAGATATTGATATGGTGCTGGACAAGTAAATAAGGAGCCTAAAGGATGAATTAAGAGATAAAACCCGGATTTTCCGGGTTTTATCTCTCCAAAGATTGATCTCAAAAAAGAAAGGTAGGTTATTGCCAAATGAAGCGGAAAGGCAAGGTTGCCTTTTGGTTTTTATTACCGTTCCTTACAGTCTTTATTCTCTTCCGGTTGGGTCCTAGTATCGCTGGAATGTTCATTGGTTTTACCCAATGGGATTTTGCCGGTGGAGTTAAGTTCGTCGGGATCGCTAATTTTCAAGATTTATTGAAGGATGGTTTTTTTGGAATTTCAGTCCAAAACACACTCTGCTTTTTGTTATTAACAGTTCCATCGCTGGTGATTTTAGGGTTACTATTTGCAACATTACTTAACAAAAAAATTAAGGGAAGGAATCTGGGACGAACTGTTATCTTTTTGCCTTATGTCATTATGCCGGCGGCGGCCGGAATTATTTGGAACTGGCTATTCGATAACAATTTCGGAATTCTCAATTATTATTTGGGAATTATCGGAATCAAACCGATTGAGTGGCTTACCAGTGAAAAATGGGCCCTATTTTCGGTTTCCATTGTAACGGTATGGTCATTCGCCGGTTATAACATGATCTTATATTTGGCCGGACTTCAAGGAATTAATAATGAGCTTTATGAAGCGGCTAAAATTGATGGCGCCAACGGATTTCAGGTTTTTGCCCGATTGACTGTACCCATGTTAAAACCGGTGACTTCGATGATTATTACGCTTACATTGATTAACACCGTTCAAATATTCGACCAAATATATGTAATGACCGGCGGCGGTCCCGGAACTGCCACCTTAACTATGGTGCAGTATATGTACAATGAAGCTTTTCAAAATTTCAACCTGGGTTACGGTTCGGCGATTGGCTTTATGATCTTATTATTCTTAATTATTTTGGTTACGATTCAGTCCAAGTTATTAAAGTCGGAAATATGAGGATGATGAATTTGAAGGATTTGAAAGAGCAAAAAGGCGGAGAATCTCGGGTCAGTCAAGAAAATCGTTTTATCGGTAATTTTGAAGCCGAAGAAAAGGACATGGGATGGAAGAAATTTAAAATTTCTAAATTCGGGTTAATTGGATTAATGGTCGTGATAGCCTGTATTTTTTTCTTGCCGCTGGCTTGGACCGTGATCAGTTCGTTGAAATCGGAAGGTCAAATTATAAGTTATCCACCCCAATGGATTCCGAAACAAATAACTGCCGAAAATTTTATATTGGTATTTCAAAAGTTTCCCTTTATCAACTGGAGTTTTAATAGCATTTGTTTAGCAGTAATTTCGACATTTCTGATACTGGCCGTCGATTCATTGGCGGCGTATGCTTTTGGCCGATTGGAGTTTAAGGGGAAAAAATTCCTATTTGGCCTGGTAGTCTCCATGTTATTATTCCCGATTCAAGCATACGTTGTCCCGTTATTCATGGTTTTTTCAACGCTGCATTTACTGAATACTTTCGTTGCAATCATATTACCAAGCACGGCCCAGGTTACCGGGGTGTTTTTACTTACCGCTTTCTTTAAAAGCATACCCAAGGAACTGGAAGAGGCGGCGTTTATCGATGGTTGTACGGACTTTCGGATTTTTTTTGCGCTCATGCTGCCGTTGTCCAAACCAGCATTATCATCTGTAGCCATCCTTAGTTTCATTTCCAATTGGAATAATTTTCTCTGGCCGTTAATTGCAATTCGTTCGGATATTTTAAAGCCCTTACCGGTTGGGGTGGCCCAGTTTATGGGTGCCGCAGGCGGAGTATCCGGTTCCGCACCACAATATGGAATTTCTTTGGCGGCGGCAGTGATGGCGATTATACCAACGCTTTTAGTTTTTCTTTTTTTACAACGCTATTTTGTCCAAGGGGTTATCGCTTCCGGGCTCAAAGGGTAATGGAAAATAAAATGTTCGGCGCATGTCGTACCCTTGGAATGGATAAAAGTAATTTTTAAACTACGAATTGTGCCGGTCATTATCACGGCGCTTACAACAAGGTTTCCGAACTCGATTTGACGATACATAAAGATGAGGCCTTACTTTTAAAGCCATGCGATAAAAGTCCTTTGAAGCGAAAAGAGTTTTGTGAAGGGATATCAATTGACTTTATCCCTTGTTTTTCTGAGCTTTTGTGTTCACCTGGCTTTCGGGCAGGGTTTATCCCAATGCTTTTAAAATCAATCAATTTATGTTGGAGGGAAATTATTGTGAATCAAATTTTGCAAGGAATCGTTTGCGCCACGGTTACTCCATACACATCAGAAGGCGCAGTGGATGAGAAGTCGATTCGCTCGCTGTGCCGTTATTTAGTCGAAGCGAAGATTCACGGGCTATATCCGCTTGGAACCAACGGCGAAGGCTTTTTTTTAAGTACTGCGGAGCGTAAAAAAGTTGCCGAAATATTTGTCTCCGAAGTACAACATCAGATTCCGGTAGTTATTCAATGCGGCGCGATTACAACCGCAGAAGCGGTTGAACTGGCCCGGCACGTTGCAGCCATTAAGGCGGACGGAATCGGGATCATGACGCCGTTTTTCTTTAATCAAGATGAGGAAGCGATGCTGACCTATTATACTGCAGTGGCAAAGGCTGCTTCCCAGTTGCCAATGTATGTGTACAACATTCCAAGCCATACCAATAATGATATTTTACCAAGCGTAGTCGCCAAATTGGCGAAGCTGGTACCGAATCTGGTTGGAGTAAAATACAGCGCCCCGAATCTAATCCGATTCAGCGAATATATGAAGGCGCTGCCATCGGCCGGAGCATTGATCGGATGCGACCGTTTAATTTTACCGGCTTTGAGTATGGGAGCAGTGGGAACTGTCAGCGGTCCAGCCATGGCATTTCCGCATTTATTTACAGGGTTATGGGAAGCTTTTCAGAACGGAGATTTGGCAAAGGCTAAAAAATTTCAAGCCCGATTGTCGGATTTAGACGGGGTTTTGGCGCCTTTTCCGGCCATTCCCGTATTAAAGGAGATTCTCAAGCGGAAAGGAGTTATCGCTTGTGCGCTTCCGAAAGCGCCTTTGCGGTCATTGAATGAGCCTGAAACCCGGCAGCTTGATTCGATTATGGAACAGTTTAAAGTTAATTAATGCGGATAATAAATGTTTGCTCAGGCAATGCCAACACTCGGCAAGCAAAAAAGTAAAAACGCTAGCATCAAAAAAGCACAGCCTATCACTCTAGGCTGTGCTTTTTTTTAAAAGAATTCAAACCGTGAATACGGAAACTCAAAGATTACTCACAGCCTTATTCACTTCAAGCCCGATTCCTTCGACATCATTTCGGAGAACTCATGATAGCGGTTCGCTCGTACAATTTAGCCGTTTTGTGGATAAGTGAGCTCTTTGAGTCGTTCAACAAGCTCATTTTGTTAATAAAAGAGCTCTTTTTGTGAATAAGTAAGCTCTTTCAGTCGCTCAACAAGCTCATTTTGTGGATAAGTGAGCTCATTTTGTTAATAAAAGAGTTCTTTTTGTGAATAAATGAGCTCTTTCAGTTACTCAACAAGCTCATTTTGTGGATAAATGAGCTCATTTTGTTAATAAGAGAGCTCTTTTTGTGAATAAGTGATCTATTTCTATCCTAAAAACATCTTCCAACAGGCCCAAAGCAAAAAAATCCATCTAAAAGCACCTGATGAACTCAGTTGCTTAGAGTTTAGATTGTTGGATGAATTAATTTAGGCGGTTTCTTCTTCGATCTGCTCTTGGATAGTTACTTTCAATCCAAGAGCCTCAAGGCGTTTAACTGAACGCTTTACAATTTCTTGCTTTCGTGGTAGTTCGAAATAGGGTGCGCCCAGTTCGGCGTAATCGGCATTATCCTTTAAGATGTGATAGGCAATGATCAAAATACTATGACCGACTGCCACTGTAGCCCGACTACGACCGCGTCGGGCACAAATTCTTTTGTATTGCGATGCCAGATAACTATTTTTACTTCGAGCCGCTGCTTTGGCGCATTCCACTAACGTACTTCGTAAAACTTTACTTCCTTTGCGGGTTTTACCGCTTTTTTTTACCGCCGGTTTCGTTATTGCCCGGACACATTCTGGCCCAAGAGGCCAAATGGTTTGCGGTCGGAAAGACGCTCATATCCACCCCAATTTCGGCGATGATGGTTTGAGCGCTTCGTTCTCCCACGCCGGCAATCGCGTCTAATTTCGCGACCTGTTCTTGATGAGGCTGAAGTCGCTCTTTGACATCGCCATCCAGGCGCTCAATCTCTTCTTTTAAGTAATCAATATGCCGTAGCATGGTCGCTAAAATGGCCCGTTGATGGGAACCCATCAAGCCTTTTAATGCCCGTTGGAGTTCGCTTCGCTTATCTTTTAATTTTCCCTCTTCACCGTATGCCTCCAGTATTGCGTTGCTGCTGTCGTTTTTTACTTTTTGTTGGTGTCTTCCTAAGACATGAGCGTCTGTGTTGAAAATGTGATGAGAGTTCAACCACGATAAGGGTTTGAAGGTATTAGCAATTAGCCGGTGAAGGAAGGTATATGAGGGGCGTACCGATCGAACCGGCTGGAATTTCAATAAGTACTCAATAGGGTACCGGGGTTAAATAACCCCGGTATTTTTATATGGAGTCCACCAACAAGCTATATAATTCTAAGCACTGGAGAGAGAAAGAGAATAACAATTGGATTATTAATCATTTGTCGAAGATCAACTTGGATATTGATAAATTTAATATAAACATTAATAAAATTAATCATAATATTGACTAAATAAAATAACCGTGATATATTTATCCTATCCTAAGGAAAGGAGTTGATTATGATCACTTATCAAGCACCGGGAATCTGTCCGGTATGCGGCAAACGCTTGCATATCGTCAAGCTAAGTTGCGATCAGTGCCAAACCGTATTGGAGGGGCGGTTCAGTTCCTGCAAATTTTGCCAGTTACCGCCGGAACAGCAGGAATTCATCGAAGTCTTTGTAAAATGTCGCGGCAACATTAAAGATGTAGAAAAGGAGTTGCGGATCTCCTATCCGACAGTCCGCAACCGGTTGGATGGGGTAATTGAGTCTTTGGGCTATCAAATTGATAAAAGCGCCGCGGTGGATGAGAAAATACGGCGTCAGGATATTTTGGCAGCTTTGGAGCGGGGAGAGATTACTCCCGATGAGGCGGCCAGACAATTAAAAACAGTTAAATGAGATCGACTAAATCAGGAGGTTGAAATGGCAATGAGCGAAGAAAAACTGAAAATTCTCCAAATGATCCAAGATGGAAAAATCAACGCCACGGAAGGGATGGAATTGTTAAAAGCCTTGGATGAGGCGGAACCAGGGGAAACGAATGGTCTATCAAATTTAAACGATCGGTTTTTCCGGATCCGGATTAGCGCGGAAGGAAATACTAAGGTCAACGTCAATGTACCGTTGAAACTTTTAAAGGCGGTCTCGAAATTCGCCAACTTCGGAATGGGATTCATCCCTCCGGAGGCGAAAGAAGAGTTGAATCGAAAAGGAATTGACCTTTCCCAGATTGATGTGGAAGAGTTGGTGCGGATGATCGAAGAAGGGTTGATCGATTGCAAACTGGTGGATATCGATGTGAATGATCCGGAGAAAGGCCCCGTTAAGGTGGAAGTCTATGTGGATTAAAGCGTATCGGAGCTTATTTCTAATCATCCGGATCCGAAAAGGCATGTTTCGGATCGCGGTTCCGGTTCCGTTATTTTTGTTCACACAATTGTTCGAAGCTTTAGCGGACTTGGCCGCTTTGGTTGAGTTGATTGCTCCCGTCCGGATTCGAGCACTGCCGGAACGTTTCCAAAGCGGGTCGCCCTTTTTGAAGCAGGCTTCTCCTTATGATCTTTTAGAGATGCTACGGGTATTGTTCGACGAAATCCGGAGCGTGGGTCGCCTGCGAATGGTCGAAATTGAGTCGATTCAACCGGAAAAGCGGGAGAAAGTCTCCATTTATGTTGATTTTGTCTAAATCAAACATATGGAAAGGGAGGTCGAAGAGAGGGATGCTTCGTATTCTAATTAAGATTCTGGCCAATTTTACCGGCATTTATTTAGCGGCCCGGTTATTTCCGGCGATCCGCCTTGATGATTTGCAGACCGCGCTTTGGGCCGGGATTATCCTGGGAGTTGTGAATCTGTTCATTCGGCCGCTCCTGCTGCTCGTGATGCTACCGTTCAACTTAATCACTATGGGATTGCTGACGTTCGTCATTAATACCTGGATGATCATGCTTACTGACTCGATGCTGGAAGGATTGAAGATTCCCGGATTTTGGCTGACGCTGCTCGTTTCGCTGATTATTTCCATCATAAACATCGTTTTGCAGAATCTTTTGAAAAGACCTAGAACCTCATCTTTAAAGGTATTAAAAATTTAGGCCCGGTTATAGGATAAGGTTTTGATTACTCAAGTGTTTGTTGCCCATCTGCGGGGTAATACAGCCAGTATAATCGGTATATCTCCCCAGACTTACCATGTGGAATGTGTAGCGAGGATCGTGAGGGACAACATAAAGTTAAGCACATTTTCTTTGCTTTTTGAAATCTTCAGGAGATTTACAGCCAATAGTAGAATGTCCGCTTACTTCCGCTCCTTCACCCCAAGCAAATAATCAGTGGACACCTCAAAAAATTCCGCAATCTTGATCAAAGTCGCATACTCCGGTTCCCTCTGATTGCTTTCATAGCGGCTTATCGTCTGTTTCTTGATTCCTAAAGCAGTCCCCAGTTGTTCCATGGTCAAATTCGATTCTTCGCGTAACGCTTTGAGACGTTCGCTGAATTTCGTTTGAATCCGCAAATTCCACCGCCACCTATCATTTTGCCAAAATGAAATATTTGGATTATTATTGATAATATGCTTGACAGTCTCCTGATGGGTGACTATAATAATAAATAAGAAGTAACCCAACGGGAGACAAAAGGCTGTGTTCTTTGGTTAAAAAGCATTCGATAAGTTATCCATAATCGTATGACC
The DNA here is from genome assembly GCA_023400055.1 of Bacillota bacterium. Lineage (GTDB taxonomy): Bacteria > Bacillota > UBA4882 > UBA8346 > UBA8346 > Hydrogenispora. The sequence continues at coordinate 146,348 of JAEXFN010000035.1, read as the reverse complement.
TATTTTTGTTATAACGTCGCGCGAAATAGCTACATTATGTTGTAAAAGATCGCTATGGTTATTCGATAGATTACCAAGGCTTTCCTCTTTTATTGCTTAAAAAAGGGAGGAGAGGCGCAATGAAAACCCGTCGCCGACTCACCGTGGGTTCCATCCACAAAAATCATCAAAAAGTTCCCTACATTAGGCTGGCCGGTCAGTGGTTGGCTCACAACGGATTTCAAATCGGCCGCTCGATCGTGGTCCGGGTCAGACCGGGTAGCATCGACTTGGCTCTCGATGCGACGGAGGAAGAACCGCCGCAACCCATCGAAGGGTTCCTCGTCATGCATCATCGAGGCCATTACGCCATTTGCAACCGGGAATTGTTTTATGAATTGCGCCAGAATGATTGGGTGGCAGTCGAGCTAAAGAAGGACGCTTGGGTGGAGATGACGGTCATGCGGGACATGGAAGGGTATTATTTAAAGAACCAAGCGATATCGTTTTATCCGAAAATGGTTTATGGGCGGTTGAGCGTGGTGAAAGAGGACGGAGCGGGGGGTGGGCGATCCCAAAGCCCCGCAGTAATTATTCAACCCATCCCGCCAAACCAAAAAAATCGTGAAGTTCAATAAAGCGACAAAGCGAGTCCAGAAGCGACCTCACCCCGATCCCCTCCCCGACGAAGCGAATTCTGAAAGACATTTCGACGGGGAGGGGTCAATCGCTTGAAACTGGGACCAATGTTTAGGCAAACAAGAAGTAATCTTTTACGTAAGCCAAATCTACGAAAGTTAGGCCCAAGATAAAGCCTCCAAATAGGCAACGGTTTGTGGCGAATCGCCCCTCCCCGTCGAGTCAACCATCAGAAATAACTTCGCCGGGGAGGGGAAGGGGGAGAGGTCAGTTTTTAAAGACAATCATCCGTTCCTCCGACACCGTTTCAAAGCGCTCACAATAAAGGTTCTCCCGTACAATGTAATCGTTTTGTGGATAAGTGATCTCTTTAAGTCGTCCAACGAGCTCATTTTGTTAATAAAAGAGTTCTTTTTGTGAATAAATGAGCTCTTTCAGTCGCTCAGCAAGCTCATTTTGTGGATAAATGAGCTCATTTTGTTAATAAAAGAGTTCTTTTTGTGAATAAGTAAGCTCTTTCAGTCGCTCAACGAGCTCATTTTGTGGATAAGTGAGCTCGTTTTGTTAATAAAAGAGCTCTTTTTGTGAATAAGTGATCTATTCCTGTGGATAAACGGAATCGTTGAACTTAGTTAATGAATTGGGTTGTGGATAACTGGGAAGGTTTGGGGTTTGGCGAAGGTCGGGGTCATTAACGCGCGGTCGGAGGAGTCATTGAAGCTCAAAGCGACAAGGGCCAAAGTGAGCCGATGGTTTCATCCCGTGGTTTTGAATAAAAAGGCTCAAACCCGGAGGTCCCGCTTTTTAATCCCGGCTATGATTTGCAATTTGGTTCTAATTTTATCGAATCATACATAACAGGTACGGATCGGTTACGTATCAGATACAGATCCGAGATAACATTCAAGTAAAGTTTATGGTAAAATAGATAATAACATAAGGAAAGCGGGGATAGATTATATGGTTAATGTTAATAATTTGTTAAATATTGGCTACAATATCCCGATCCCCTTAGCCGACTTTGCCTTCCTCGCTGCCGTAGCAAGCTGAACCGTCGCCGGGATAGGGTGTATTCGTTTGCTCACATTGCAAATTTTGGAGTGGATTCACAAAATGAACTCAACGGATATATCGATATGCCAGAAATGGCTCAAAGCGAATGGCAAAAGAAAAATCCAATCCTTTCAGGACTCGTGCGCCGATCTCTTCGGCATTAGCTTGGGCGTCATTTCGCTCGACGGCAAGTCGCTGACCGTCTGGTCGAATTCTTCATTGTTCTGCCATTACATCCTGCAAAACAACAACGAGCGCTGCCGGCATGAAAAACAGGCCATTATCGATTTTGTTGCGCAAAAGGGCGAGACCGTCCAATATACATGTTACATGGATATAACATATTTCGCCTGCCCCATATTTTATAATGAGGATTTGGTCGCGATTTGTCTGGGCGGAGGGGTTCATATCGAAGAAAATAAGCGCCTGTCCGCTCAGGATCTTCATCAAAAGATTCCGGTATTGAGCGAAGCGCAATTGAATGAGATTATGAAATTATTGGAGAATGTGTTTCATCTGTTAAACGGCAGCGAAGATGAAAGTTCCAGCGCTGAAACCCCAAAGGATAAAGTCAAGCAAGAACTATTTTTCTTAGAAAAAAAACTGAGCCTTCGCGAACTGGAGATCGTGAAACTGATAAATTCGGGGCTCACCAATAAAGAAATCTCCAATAATCTAAATATCAGCGAGAAAACTGTAAAAACCCACATTACCAATATTTTAAGGAAATTAAACATGAGAGATCGCCTGGAAATCGTAATTTTTTGCAAGAATAATATCTGAAATCGAAAGGCAGAGGAGTAGGAAATGTCGATTCGGAAGAAGATATTGATATTTGGCTCCGCCATCCTGATCGTACCGATGCTGGTCATTCTTTTTCTATCATATAGCGTTTTAAACAAGCAAATTGAAAAAGCGGCCCAAGAATATCTGCAGAATGCGTCGATTATTGCCCGCAATGAAATGATCAACCGCTTAAATGAAATCCAAAAACTGACCACCCAAACGAGCCGATCCCCGGAATTTGAAAAAGCGGTCCGGCAAAGCAACGAGCCGGCCTTAAACGAAATCAGCGGGGCCATCCATCAGGTTTATGATTATATCGATTTCTGGATGGTTGTCGATGGCCAAAAAACGTTGATTTTTAGCCGCCCCAATGAGAAAAAGACCTTATCGCCCCGCTTGAATGCATTGATCGGGCAGGCCGAAACTGCCCGGAAAGCGATTACTTCGGAGGAAGTGCTCGATCTCGACGAGCTCTTTGCGGTCGGTTCCAAAGCCTATAATCAATTTAAAGTACGGATTAGCCCCCAAGATCGCAGCAATGGCAAAAACCGGTTTCTGACGAAATGCCTGGCGAGTATCGCCATCGCTCCGATTTACGATCGAGGGAACGCCCAACGGATGGGTTTTTTAATCGTTGGCTGCATAACCAACAACGATGATTACTTGCCCAAGGTTTACTCAAAGAGCGTCAAGGATTCCTATCTGGCAATTTCGATTGACAATACCCGCATCACTTCCAATATCCGCAGCCCGCAAAAGGACAATTATATCGGCAGCCCCAGTCCGATAACGATTCATACTTTGGAAGGGATGAGAAGCGTCTATTATGGCAAACAAAACAATGGCGGGGAAATTCATATTTTTGTCGATACGCCGATTTTAAACCGGGCCGGAAAACACGTGGGGATTTTAGGCGTGGGCATACCCGAACATAAGTTTTCAGTAATCATGAATATTCAGCGCAACATCGTGGTTTGTGTTGCGCTTTTTTGCTTGGTCATTATGATTTTTATCGGCCGGTACGCGGCCAACCGAATCAGCGAACCGATTATGAAAGCGGCGGAACTCGCCGGCCAGATCGCGCAGGGAAATACGGAAGTGAGCATCGAAAAACGGTTTTTCGATGGCAAAAACAGCGAAACCTCCATTTTACTGCAATCATTTCAGAAAATGGCCTGCGACTTAAAGAAGAGCGAAGCAGAACGGGCCGATTATCTGGAAAAATTACAAAATGAACAGATAGAACAGCAGAAATTATCCCAACAATTGGCCCTGTTAAATGTGAGTTTGGAAGAGAAGATTCAATTACGGACCCAGGACTTGCGCGAGGCGGTTATCAGCCTGCAAAAATCGGGTGAGGTTAAGTCGCTTTTCCTGGCCAACATGAGTCATGAGTTAAAAACGCCATTGAGCGCGATTATTGATTATTCTAAACTGCTGAAAGATGAAATCTTCGGTTCTCTCAATGATAAGCAGCAGGAATATGTCCAAAATATTTTAGGCAATGGCAATCATCTGTTGCGTCTGATAAACGATATTTTGGATTTATCCAAGATCGAGGCGGGGAAGATGAGCCTCACGTTAGGCCGCTACTCGATGGCCAATATTATCGAGGAGAGCTTTTCGATGGTGAGAAGCTTTGCGGAACGCAAAAAGATCGCCGTAACGATCCTGATTAAACCGCATGATTTTATCGTTAAAGTCGATGCCAACAAATTGAAACAGGTATTGTGCAACTTATTATCGAATGCGATTAAATTTACCCTGCGCAACGGGAAAGTGACGGTGAAAGCGTTTAAAAATGAAAATTACCTGTATATTATCGTTAAAGACAATGGGATCGGAATCAAGGAAGAAGACCAAAAAAGGATATTCAATGAATTTGAACAGGTGGACAGTTCCTATGAAAGAGAGTATGGAGGGACGGGCCTGGGGTTGCCTTTGGCCAAGAAACTGGTTGAATTGCATGGCGGTAAAATCTTATTGACCAGCCAGATTGGAGCGGGAACCGAGGTAATCGTTACTTTGTTTACTAACAGTGATGAAAATATGGACAGCGCTTCTTAGCCAAAAGGGATCATTTACGAATGAGGTTGACGCAAAATGGTCCCTTTTTCTATCCAATTTCGCATCCGAAAGATAGAGCAAAGCTTGAAAAGATTCAGGTAGAGAATTAAAGAAGAGAGCGTTCAGCGAATGATCCGATTCGAAATTTCTAGCAAAACTGCCGCGGTATTTTCAAAACATGTTTCGTCGACAGCTTGGGTAAAGCTATTCATGGACTAAGATTAAAACCTCCGCTCTTGGTGCGTTGTTGTCTTTAAGTTCAATTATGCCAAGGCCTGCGGGGGTTTGTTATTTATTGAATCCGGTTCCGACTATGGTTTGAAACTTTTTTTGCACTGCGACAGTCGCGTAAATTCGGAGAAGCGATACAACTTTTCTACAACTAAAGTCGTATAATTTGCCGAACCTAAGCATTTATTACAACATTAGACGAATATAAAGCTGTTGGCAAACAGGGTATAGTAAGTTAGTGGGATTAAAGTGCCCGACCAAGCTATGCATTTTTGAAATGGCTTTAAAGCGTCAGCGAGATGACCAATTTTTTCAGGGGTTGAACAATGGAAAGTATCTTAATTGTGGATGACAATAAACAGAATGTGGAAATTATCAAAGATTTGTTGATTACCTGGGGTTATAACGTGTATGTGGCCTTTGAAGGTAGTCAAGCCTTGGATATGGCATGCCGTTTTCAACCGGATGTCATTTTCTTGGATGTGATGCTTCCGGGCATGAATGGTTTTGAAATCTGTAAAAAATTAAAAAATAGCATCGCGACCCGCGACATTCCGGTCATTATGTTGACCGTATTGAACGATATCGAAGACCGGATTCGCGGCTTTAATGTGGGGGCCGATGTATTTTTATCAAAACCCATCATTTATCAGGAGCTGAGAAATAGGGTTACCTGGGCGATCAATTTTAAAAAGACCTTTAGTGATATGGAAAATAAAAGTCAGGTCGTACAGAGTTTGTTGAATATGATGCAATTAAAGGATAGCAATTTATGCCGGCATGCTTGTATGGTAAAAGATTATTGTGAAAAAGTCGCTAAAATCTTATTCGTTACCGGCCAAGCAATGGACCGGCTATTAATTGGCGCCTATTTACATGATGTAGGAAAAGTCATTTCTACGGCGCCGGATGAACATGTCGAATTCGGACTGAATATTATCGCCCCTTTAAAGATGGACGACTGGTTGAAAGTTTTTGTGCGGCATCATCATGAAAAATTAAACGGCCAGGGTTTTCCGGATGGCCTGACGGCCAACGAGATGACCTTGGAATTAAAGATCCTGATCACTGTCAATCGCTTTGTAGAAATAATGACCCAAACAGGCGATAAGGATGCCAGTATCATTCAATTATATGATGAAAGCAGCCAAGGCCTTTGGAGCAGAGAAGTTTTAGATGCCATCAAACAGGTGTTAAAAGATGAAAAGTTTATCAAGAGTATTCAATGCGGTAAATGATTCCGGCGGCTTTTACCCGATTCAAACATTTTACAAAATAAAAGAAAAACTTATGATTTGAGTGATTTCCGCAATAATATTATTGCGGAATATTTTTATCATAATATATTGCTCAGACCCGGATATAAGAATTCTCGAAAGTTTGCTTTAAATATCGATTCAATAACTATTTTACACGCTTGCTGAATTACTCCCCCTTTCCACTGGGTATCCCCAGAGATCGCCGCTCTCCATCTATTTCCTCAAGAAATTTCTGTACTCTCTTTCGTTCAAAATCGCGATAGTTTCTAATTTGCTCCCGCGCCCTCTCCGTTTTTTTAACTTCCTTCCAGCTCCAGAACAATACCAAGATAGTAAATGCGGTCATAAAGCGCATAAAATCTTCGTTTTCTATTCTTTTCGATAATCTTTTACAATATTTGTAAGGAATTTAAGACTGCAGTTGTAGTCTTTAACGGATGTAGGTACTTATTACAACCCTAGGTTGATTTTAAATCATTGGCAATCGAACTATAGTTATAACAGGTTTGGGAACATATAAAAAATGCTAAAAAATAAAAAAGGTGGGGTCATTCATGAGATAAAAACAGGATATGTTTTAAAATCTGGAAAAGCAGAATACAACCGACGAAAATGCTAAAAATAACGAGAATCTAAAAGAACGGACCACTCTGAGAATCATTAATTGGAGGATAAAAATGGATGAAGATAAACAAAAAAAATTAGGTTATATGGTCGTATTATCTTCTTTTCTGGCCGTTTTCGTATTATTTGGATATCGAACTTCATTTTCAATACTGTTGGGGCCCATGAATAAGGATATGGGCTTAAGCGTGTCTGCGTTATCAACCGGTTATTCGTTAATGATGACTATTTATGCAATTACTGCGTATTTCAGCGGCATGATCCTTGATCGATGGGGGACGAGACCGTGTTATGCGGTCGGAGCAGTCTGTGCCGCGCTGGGTTTTTGGATTACCAGTATGGCGACCTCATATTTAAGTTATCTAATCCCTTATGCAATATTTGCGGGGATAGGAACGGGGATGCTTTGGGTTACATCAACGGTTTCGGTTCGAAAATGGTATGTCGGAAAAAGCTATGGAACAATGTGGGGAATCGCTTTCGCAGGAGCTCCGTTGGGGCAAGCCATTATCAGTTTGGGTCTGAAGAGCATTTTAACGACGATGAATTGGAGAATAGCGATGCGCGGCTTGTCGGCCGTCGTGCTGATCGCCTTGGTCATCGCTGCCCTGGTAACCAAAAAAAGTCCTGAAAATTATGACTTGCTCCCGGTCGGTACGAATCCGGGAGCCAAAAATGACAAAGCGGAGTCCGAATATTTATGGAGTGTCAAAGAGGCTTTCTCTAAATTTGCAATATGGGGAGATATTATCTGTTTTTGTACCTGTGTATTTGCGGAATTTCTGGTTTGGACACAGGTCGTTCATTATTGGGTCAATGATATACACCTATCTTTAAATACCGCGACCAATTTATATATAGTAATAGGAATTGCAGGGATCTTTACTATGCCGTTATTGGGAATTGTAGCAGACAAAATTGTCGACAAAGTTGGCAATGAAGTAAAGGGAAGAAAAATAATGCTGATTATATCCCCTGCCCTCGGTATTATTGCCCTGATCTTCCTGTTATTATCGCGCCATTCAATCGTTTTTGCGGCAATCGCCTCCTTAGTGTTTGCCTGTTATTGGGCGATTGAACCGGGCGGCTGCGCCGGTTATGCCGGTTCTGTTTTCGGGAGAAAATCCTTGGGCAAGATTTGGGGTTTGGCGACTCTGATCATCATGGGCATCGGTCCGGCGGCCGGCAGTTTTGTAGGTGGCTATTTGTATGACGTCTTTGGAAATTATACCAATTCGTTTTTGGCTGCCCTTGGTGCCTTTATCATTTCTTTGGTATGCGCAACTTTACTGCCCATCGTAGTTAAACCGGCAAATATAAAAACTGCGGCGGAGACTACCAAATTAAATATAACCGGTGACCCATCTTCATGAATCCTGCATCCGTTGGTTATTTTTAATTACGGAAGGCAAAAAGGAGGTATTTACAAAATGGGCTTAGCCATATAAGTTGAAATAAATTTTTGAATAAGCTTTTCCATCCGTAAGGCATGGCTGGAAAAGGACGAAGCGCGGTATTTATTTCAACTTATGAATCAAGGAAATATGTTGCAATGATTCTGAAGGTACCAAAACTTATTGCAACATATGTAGTAAGCTTCAAGATACCTTATCGTAAAAAACCATGGTACATGGCATAAAATAAGGAGGCATTTAAAAAATGGGTTTGGACAGCAAACTTCAAGATGTCTTAAAGAATCGCGGCATAAAAATGGAGGAGGTGGACAACAACATCACCGATTCCGAAATTCCCGAAGCAAAAGAGAGTACCAAAAAGCTCATGGAGGTCTATTACACTTTAAAAGTCAGCGCCGATATGGAAGCGCCCTACTGGTACAACAGGACCTGGTGGGAAAATGACGGCGAGATAACGATCGTAAGAAGAGCCAAAGCCATGGCTGCTTGCTTAGCGCACATGACGCCGACGATCTTGCCTGATGAAAAAATTGTGATGAACAAAACCAAAAATGTCCGGGGCGCATTCCCGTTTCCCTGGATCTGTGCGAGTTTCTTTAATGCCCAGGCGAAAGCGTTAATGGACGAAGTCGATGCGCCGGCCATGAGTGAAGCGGACGCAGTCAGCGTCGTCGGCGCCGGCGGAGGTAACGTTACGCAAAGTTACGGCAACGTTATTTCGATTGCCAAAAAGTTCGGCATGCGCAAGGAAGAAATTCCGGTTCTGGTTAAAACGGCTAAGCCTTGGGAAGGAATTTCCATTGAGGACTTGAGCGCCAAATATGCCAAGCTGACGCCCGGTTATGATCTGGAACAACGGATTATGGACGCAGTCGTTTGCATGTTCGATTCCTGGGCAATCCCGCAGGGACGGGAAGTCATCAATTATTATTTGCCGCTGGAATATGGCTTTGACGGAATCATCAAGCTGTGTGACGAAAAAATCGCTGAATTGATGGGAGAAGCGGGCACTGACGGCATACTCGGAATGAGCAGGGCTTACTACTATGTCGCAATGAAAGAAATTACCCAAGGGTTGAGCGCTTGGTGTGAAAACCACGCCAAACGGGCGGAATATTTGGCATCCGTCGAGCCGGATGCCGCATTGAAAGCCAACTATCAAAAAGTCGCCGAAGTCATGCACAACGTGGCGCACAGAAAACCCGCCAATTTCTGGGAAGCGATTCAGATTACACTTTGCTGTCATTTGGGCGTCGTCAATGAAGATCCGCAATCCGGTCAATCCATCGGCAGACTGGGTCAAGTGCTGCAGCCTTTCTACGAGAAAGACATCGAAGACGGCGTTATGACCGATGAAGACATCATCGAACTGCTTGAGCTTTACCGAATTAAAATTACCTGTATTGAGTGTTTCGCATCAGCGGGCGTATCCGGCGGCGTTCTCTCCGGCAATACGTTTAACAATCTTTCCATGGGCGGGCAAAATTACGATGGCTTGACAGCGGTTACTCCTTTGGAATATTTGATTATCGAAGCGGGGATGAGAAATAAAACGCCGCAGCCGACGCTGAGTGTACTGTACGATGAAAAAACACCGGAAGACTTCCTGATGAAGGCCGCTTCTTGTACCAAACTCGGCCTTGGCTATCCAGCGTGGATGAATAATCAGACCGGCATGAACTTCATGTTGAGGCAATACGGTCCGGAAGGCATGGATCTTTACGATGCCAGGGCATGGTGCCTCGGAGGCTGTCTGGAATCCTCGCCCGGATGTTTCCAACCCCTGCATTATAACGGCAAAGTAACCATGATTCCGGGCGGGGCGGGACCTACCGCCGGCACAGGGGTCCATTTTATCGGGTTAGTGAAAATACTGGAACTCGTTTTGACCAACGGTTTGGATAAGCGAACCGGGAAACGGGTCTATCCGCCGCATAACAGAAAGATCGATTCTTATGAAACCATGCTGGACCAATGGAAGAAATATCTCGAACTGACTTATGATATTCTGAATCGGATCAACAACGTTCAGATGGATCTCTGGCGAAAACAGAATATGCCGGCCGTTGCTTCGTTGTTGAAGCCGGACTGCTTCAAAAAAGGCCAAGATATTGGCGCGATGGGTTCAAGATACAATGGAACTATCAATTTCGAGTCTTGTGGTACGATCACCTTCATCAATTCTTTGGCATCCATTAAGAAAAATGTTTTCGATGAAAAGAAGTTCACCATCGAGGAAATGACCGATGCCATGATTAACAATTTCGGATTTAAGACCGCGTATGAAACGGGCGTATTCTCACCGGATTATAAAGAGAGTACCCAAGACAGTCCGAAATACGAAAAGATCTATGCCGCATGTGTAAATGCGCCGAAGTACGGGAATGCCGATAAGTATGCGGATGATATTTTAAAGGATTATGAATATTACATGTTTGATTTGTGCCATCAATTTACTTCATACTACGGCAAACCCGAGTACATGTGTCAGATTTCCGTATCGACCCATGGCCCGCAAGGCTTTGTAACATTAGCGACGGCCGATGGAAGACTGGCGGGCACGACCTATTCAGACGGTTCGCTGTCGGCGGCGGCAGGAACGGATAAGAACGGCGTTTACGCTATTTTCGAATCCGCATCGGTTTATGATCACTCCATGGAACAGAATTCACAGATGAACTTAAAGCTTCATCCGACGGCGGTTAGGGGTATTAACGGGACCCGGAAACTGCTCGATATTATCCGCGCTTACATGCGGAAAGGCGGTTTCCACGTTCAGTTCAACGTCATCGATTCCAATACGTTGAGGGATGCCCAGAAGAAACCCGAGAGTTACAGAGACCTGATGGTCCGGGTAGCCGGGTTTACCCAATACTGGTGTGAGATCGGTAAACCGATTCAGGATGAAGTGATTTATCGGACCGAATATGATGTCTAAGCATTAAAAATTAAGCGATAAGAATGAATGGAGGGTATTCGTGATGCGCCACTATGATTGCAAAAATTATATAAACTTAGATTGCGAAAAAGGAATGTGTGCAATTTACAAGAGCATCGTGCCGATCGATGGCGAGGGGAGCCAGGCTTGCCCCGCCTTCAAGCCGGCTGAAAAATGCGGCAATTGCCAGAATTTCGCCAATCCCGATAAATACGGGCTGGGGACCTGTACCGGCCTGGAAAAAGAATTTTGGGCCTATTCCACCTGCGGAGCTTCGGGCTGTTCCGGTTATAAAGCATCATAGGAAGGTTACAATGACGAAAAAGGGCTTGATATTTGACATCCAGAGTTTTTGTGTCCATGACGGGCCGGGCTGCAGGACCAACGTATTTTTTACCGGCTGTCCCCTGCAATGCAAGTGGTGTTCCAATCCCGAAAGTTGGCTGATGAAAAAACACGTTATGTTTGCAGAAAGCGTCTGCAAATGGGAGAAGGGTTGCCGGGCATGCAGCAATGTATGCCCGCACCACTCGCTCAAGTTTGCCGAAAATGGCAAACCGAATATAACCTGGGAAATCTGCCAAAGGTGTGAGACTTTTGAGTGTGTCGACATCTGTCCCAATAATGCTTTGAAGCAGTGCGTGAAGGAATATACGGTCGATGAGCTCATATCCATCTTGCGACGCGATTTCAACAATTGGGGTTCCGATGGGGGAGTGACATTCACCGGAGGAGACCCGTTACTGCATCATGAATTTCTGGTTGAGGTGTTAAAAAAGTGTCGCGGGCTCCAGATCCACACCGCCATTGAGACCAGTGCCCATATCAAACAAGCCATATTTTTAGAAGCGCTGGCCTACATCGATTTCGCATTCATCGATGTGAAGAATATGGACCGGGAAAAGCATAAAGAAGGGACCGGCGTTGATAACGATTTAATTCTTTCAAACATTGCGGCGCTTCAAAAGTCCGCTTGGCAGGGGCGGCTTATTCTAAGGCAGCCGGTTATCGCGGGATTTAATGATAGCGATGAAAACGCCCATCAACTGATTGAGTTCATGAACCAAAATTCTTTGTACGAAATGAATCTGCTTAAGTTTCACCGGCTGGGGCAGACCAAATGGACCCAGTTGGGCAAATATTACGAATATAGCGATCAGGGGAGTATAACCGATGAAAAAATGGAGCATCTCCAAGAATTGTATTTAGATAGCAACATAGCCTGCTATGTCGGTGATAATACTCCATTCTAGCCTTGCCCGGTAATCAGCTGGAGATCATGATACTATTTCTCCAGCTGATTATCAAGTTAGCTCCGCATGGGAAAGCGGGGCCTGAGCAATGGGAGCTTTGCCCCATGACCGAAAGTCCGTCGGTATCACCGACGGACTCTCCTGAAAAATAACTTCCATGATGAATATTATACCCCGAAAAGCCGGGTCCGAAGTATCGTTTTCGTACCCGAAAAGTATCATTTTAAGTTTCCGGCGGATTATTTTTTCGCAAGCGTCGCTGTCATTTGGAACTTAATCTTCGTCCCATATCCCTGGCTTGCTTTAAAATCTCCGGCTGTTTCATAATATCGTCTTTATCCAGCAGATCGCCTGCGACGATATTGCCGGCATTCTCCATTTTAAAGTAGTCTCCGAAAAGCTGGTTTAGAGTTTCCGTTACATTCCTGAATGCCGCTGCGGGCGCGCCGCTACAGGTGACCGTCATATATTTCTTGCCCGGCAAGTATTTCGTAGTGTAGGTAGACTGAATGAAAAACGCAAACAGCCTATCCAGGAAATTTTTCATATATCCGCTCATTTGCAGCATATAAACGGGTGTGCCCACGATAATACAGTCGGCATTCGCTATTTTGGGCAAGAGCTCGGTGGTTTTGTCATGAATCGCACAATATTCCACTTGATTGGCCTGACATGCGCCGCAGGCTCTGCAGCCTTTGTTGTCCAGATCGGCTAAACGATAAATTTCGACCTGATGCCCGCTTTCCGCTAACCCCGCGCCAATCGAACCGATAATTTTCGAGGTGTTCCCAGCTTGCCGCGGGCTTCCGATAAAAGCCATAACTTTCACTTTTGTTTCCCCCTTAAAAAAGTAAATCCACCTGAACTGACTGAACTGATTGAACCGCTGAACCGACTGAACCGGGAAGCGGCAAAGTTGCTTTAACCGGCCGAGTTGATAAAAATCAGCGCCGGTTTACAAGATGAATTTATTATAATTGCTCACGCATTGGCAGATTTGCCTTTTTGACCGATCTTTTTGCCTAATTCTCCAGATTCTATTTTAATTTGCGTCCTCCGGTATGATTACGCAGCAAGACAAAAGTCCGCCAACCTAACGGCAGCGGGCATACGATGAGAGCTTAAACACTTTTGGGAGAATCAGCAAGAACGGCAATTGCTACCAAACCGGTGCTGCGGTACAGCTTTGTTAGCTTTGTTCCGGTGAATGCTTGCGCAATCTGGCAATATCTTTTCGCGGTGCAGCTCCGAAAAAGCTACGGTAATCGCGGCTAAACTGGGAGTCGCTCACATAGCCGACCATTCGGCAGGCAGTGGTCGCGTCCATTGGGCCGGATAACATCAGGCGTCTCGCTTCCTGAAGGCGCAGCGCTTTTTGATATTGCCCGGGGGTCAGCGATGTCACCGCTTTGAAGTGTTCGTGGAAAGAAGATACGCTCATATGAGTGAGTTTAGCAAGGTCCGAAACTTTTATCGGCTGTGAAAAATTCTCGCGGAGCCAGGCAATGGCCGCTGCGACCCGATGGATCCCCGAGTCGGTAAAACCCATTTCCGCGACATGGATGCCGATAGGACTGCGCAGGAGGCGAATTAAAATTTCGTCCATAATGAGCGGACTGAGCAATTCGGCGTCTCCCGGCTTCTGCAAGCATTCTAGGAGTCTGCTCACTGCGTTGACAATGCTCGCATCGGCATCCGTAACATACCCTGCACTCCATTGATGCACCGGTGGAAGACCGTGTGGATATACTTTCAATACTAATTCTGCAATTCTTTGCGAGTCGAGGTCCAACCGGACAGCCAGAAGCGGTTCCGATTTACTGGCCTTGGTGGCCTGTAGGGCAACGGGCAGGGCGAGCGGATGCATCATCATCTGGGACTTGCCGAGTCGGTATGTCGCTTGCCCGATGGCAATCGATTTTTCCCCTTGCGCGACAATGCCCAGCGAGGGTAAATAAAAAGTTTTCGTGGAGCCTGGCTCCAGGCCCGAATAGCGGGCAATATATAAACCGGGGATAGGCAGGCTTGCCAAACCGTCATGCGAAGCATAGCTGCATAACAAGCGTGCCAAGCGGGTCATTTCTGTTTCAAGCAATTGCTCGGCGTCATCCGAATGAACCGGGCTCGTTTCGTCCTCTTTCAAAACATGGCCATAGATATTCGCGTCGATTATCGAATCTTTCCCCATCGTCCACGCTCCAAGCGCTAATATTATGCTATTATTTAATTATTTATTAGAATGACTCATGCTGTTTAAAACATCTAACAATATACTAATTATAACTCAACTTTGGCCGTGCCAAAATAATATGAAAAGCTGAATAATTCGAAAGAGAGATTTATGGAAGGTAAAGGGGCAAGCTGCCTCAAACTTTCAAATTATTCATGTTATTCATGCGAGGGACAATATTCTTATTTTGACAATTTTTAACACTCCATTTAAAGCGATTTAATACATAAATGCTATGATCATTCAATAAGAAATAGTGATACTTATCTGTTGAATGAGGTGATATCCTTTGAAAGTGTTAGCATTGTCTATCTTGATGGGGATGTTGATATTTATGTTGGTTGCGCTGGAGATTCAAGCAGCGAATTCGAAGAAACAACCTTGATTTGGCGCTCGGGGGATTCGGCTAATCACCCCAACCCGCAAGAGAAGTACCATCAGAGGGAATAAGGGAGTTCAAAGATTGCTCACGGCTTTGTTCGTTTCAAGCCCGGCTCTCCCGGCACCGTTTCGGAGAGCTCACGATAGTGGTTCTCCCGTATAACTTAGTCGTTTTGTGGATAAGTGATCTCTTTGAGTCGTTCAACGAGCTCATTTTGTTAATGAAAGAGCTCTTTTTGTGAATAAGTGAGCTCTTTCAGTCGCTCAACAAGCTCATTTTGTGGATAAGTGAGCTCGTTTTGTTAATAAAAGAGCTCTTTTTGTGAATAAATAAGCTCATTCAGTCACTCAACAAGCTCATTTTGTGGATAAATGAGCTCATTTTGTGAATAAAAGAGTTCTTTTTGTGAATAAGTGAGCTCTTTGAGTCGTTCAACAAGCTTATTTTGTGGATAAGTGAGCTAGTTTTGTTATGAAAGAGCTCTTTGAGTGACTGAAAGTCGTATCTTAGAAGAAATTCTTGTCTATCCAGCTTAATCCTGTGCGAAATGTCCAGGGGTTGAACGGCCAACCCCTAGGACCTACCCCACCGCAGGGCCTCATGCCGGCCCTTGACCCGGCATTTACCTTTACCAAACGTACCGAATGCCGCTAAGAATTTAATTTTGCCAATCGCATCTCTTTTTGAAAGTAATTCTGTAAGGCAACGGCATGCGCTCCATTCGCAATGCCGTGCCGGTCTACCTCCCTGTAGACCGCTCGGGTGGATAATCTAGCCTAAAAAAGAAGTCTATCCATTTTTGCATTCATACAGCTGCCAAGGATGGCGGCTGCGCGGCGTTGCTGCCCGGATGAAAGCACCGCCGTCGGCCTGGAACCATCATAAGGAAGCCGCCGGCAATGGAGGCCGGCGGCTAATTCAATTGTCCATTTACCTTGCCGGTTCACGGATGAACCGGACACCCGCGGGGTTCTAAGGGGAAGCAGCGTCCCCTTAGCGGCGGGGTTGCAAGGGGTTTGCCGCTAAACCCTTTGCACGCCTGCAGGCGGAATCCTTGTTTTAGGCCCAAAATCTTAAAACCATCATACCCTAAAATCCTCCAACGGATGATATTTTTCGGGTACGAAAACGATACTCCAGGCCCGGCTTTTCGCGGTATAATATTAATCATGGAAGTTGTTTTTCATCAGAGAGTCCGTCGGTTTCACCGACGGACTTTCGGCGTGAGGCAAAGCTTGCATTCTCATGCCCCGCTTTCCTTGCGGAGTTAACTTGATAATCATCAGTGAGCTCGTTTTGTTTTTGTTAATGAAAGAGCTCTTTTTGTGAATCAGTGATCTGTTTCCGTGGATGAACGAAATCGTTGAACATAGTTAATAGTTTGGGCTGTGGATAACTCGGAAGATTTTGGGGTTGGAGTAAGATGGGAGTGTCAAAAGAGAATTGCCATATTCGTCACCAAATGCGCGGAAATCCTGCAAGTATTGGTGTTCGTTCGGCATATGCCAATGATTATTAAAATATGGAATGATTATTAAGATTATGTAAATGTTCCCGGATACCCAGAGCATGCTTGACTTTTGTGATAAACTATTATGGGATGATGTTCGGATGAGTCCCGTGACGGATCACTTTACGCGAGGAAAGCTGGCAGATCAAGTTGAACTTGGCTTTTTTGCATCAAGATACTGAAGTTCGCTGCAATATGATATTGAAAGGCTCGATCTGGAAAACCCTGCTTTTTTTATCCTTTCCTACCTTGATGATGGGGATCGTCCAATCCATCATACCCGTGGTAGACGGCTTATTCATCAATAACATTGCCGGAACGACTGCGGCCAGCGCGGTCGCCTATTCCGGACCGATCATCAACATGATCGTCGCGGTGGCGCAAGGCTTAAGCATAGCCGGAATGGCCATCATCGGACAGACCAACGGCAGAGGCGATTTCGAGGAAGGGAAAAGAGTATCGACCCAGATCGTGATCTTCGCGTTCCTTTTGGGGATCATTAGCGCGCCGATTCTTATTTTAATCGCCTTCCCGATTGCCTGGCACATCAATGCGGAAATCTCCCATGACGTTTTCGTATATACGGCCCTCAACGCACTGGTTATCCCGTTTGCGTTTCTGGAGTCGATTTATAATGCCATCAAAAGTGCAGCCGGCAAGCCGGAAGCTACTTTTATCCGAATGACTTTAATGCTGGTGCTGAAAATATTATCCAACACCCTGTTCATCGCCATCTTCCGCTGGAATATCGTCGGCGCGGTGATGGCTTCGCTTTTATCCAATATTTTAATCTGCATTTGGATGTATTATGAACTGTTCGTTATGGATAGCAGCGACCGGCTTGAAATCAAGGGCTTCAAGTTCGATTTTCAAATTATCCGCGAGCTTTTCCGGATCGGCATCCCGTCCATGATTGCCAACCTCATTCTCAATCTGGGCTTTTTTCTGATCAATAATGAGGTTGCCAAATACGGTACCGTTGTTCTGAACGGACAAGGCATTGCCGGCAACATTACCTCGGTCTGTTTCATATTGCCTTCTTCCTTCGGTTCTTCCGTCACCACCATGGTCAGTATGAACATCGGGGCCGGACAATGCGAAAAGGCGAAACAGTCTTGTATGATAGGCTGCATCATCAGCGCGATCACCGCCGTGATCTTAATAGCGATTGTCGTGCCGTTATCTTCGCATATGACGATTTTGTTCACTCGGGAAAGGGATGTCTTGGATGTGGCCAACAAGGCGCTCCATATCTATACTTACTCCGTGGTCGGTTTCGGCATCTGTATGGTGCAGCAGGGCGCCTTTATCGGGTTGGGGCGCACCGGAATTCCTTTGTTCGTTAGTGTTTTGCGAATCTGGCTTTTGCGGTATTTATTTATATTGGTCACGGAACGTGCTTTGGGCCCATACTCGGTATTCTGGGGCAATCTCTTTTCAAATTACGTAGCGGCGCTCATCACTACGATCCTCATTTTACGGACCGAATGGGTCAGCAGTATTCCGCAAAAGACAATCGGCGTGGATGCGTAAGTGGAAGGGTGAAGAGTGAAGTGTAAAGCGTAAAAGGATTTGAGGTAAAAATCACTCGTCTGCAATGGACGAGTTTTTTGTTTTTGGAAGAGTAAGCAAAATGGGGTATGGATATTCGGCACAGCGATGGCGGCTAGCGCTGCCATACCGATCAGACAGTATCAAAACACTCTGACCGGAAACCCGGAACTGGAGTGACCCAGTTGGTCGCACCGTCACTCCTTTTTGTTTTTCACTGCGATTTCCCAGATAATTTTGGGTTTTTCATATCGATTCATTTCATACTCGCTCATATTAATTATTTCCCAATTTTTGAACAGCGTTAATATTTGCTCGCTATCAAAAAATCTTTTCAAGCTACCTTCAACGTTATAAAAGTTGTCTTCAATTTTAATGCCTTGACCTGCACCGTAATGAATATCCTTAACCGAATTTACACGGCAGATAAAATAACCATCCTTTAATAGCACTCTTAAAATCTCGTTGATAACCTTTTTGGTGTCATCCCAGCAAAAATAATGGATCGATAAGTCGGCAATGACCACATTGGCCGTATTATCTTCAAAAGGCAAGCCATCCAAGACATTAAAGTGTCGGATGTCAGGTTTCTCGATAAAAAATTTCAGCCGATTCAAAGCCTCTAGCGAATAATCACATGATATTACCGGATATCCCCGCTCTGTAAGATATAAAGTGTCATTTCCAAAACCGCAGCCCAAATCGATGATTGGAATACTTTTTGATTTTTCGAAATCATCCTGATATTTATCCAGCCAATCATCATACTCCGGCTTCTTTGTACCACAACTTAAAAAAAGTTTATTCCAGTTATTTAATGGATGATCCATTGTTTTCCTCGCTATTTTGGCTTTTTTGCCTATTACGATGACGGGCATTCTGGCGGTTGTCGGGTTTATTATTGGCGGTGTGGTACAATGTTCATGAACGGGATGCAGATTTATCTTATCAAATATTGATATTCCCTGTCTATTGTGCGTTAACGAAAATAATATGGTATGATTTTTAAAGCTGCGTATCCGCTATGATAAAAGGAGATTCATTCATGAGTTCACGTGCTGTACTGGGTCTGGGAATTGAAAATTTGGCCTTGGTAAAATACCTTTTAACCCAAGGGGAGAAAGTAACGGTCTGTGACAGTCGCGATCAGGCTGCTTTGGGTAATCGTTATTACGAACTGAAGGAATGTGGGATCAGCTTCCGATTGGGACCCAATTATCTGGACGATTTGACTGATTTTACGGAAGTCTTCCGTTCGCCGGGATTGCCGCTTTTCGATCCCCATATCCGGCAAGCCAAGATTACCGGTGTCCGCATTACCAGTGCGATGCGATTATTTCTGGAATTATGTCCTTGTCCGATCATCGGTGTCACCGGAACGAAAGGGAAGGGAACCACATCATCCCTGATTCACCGGATTCTTGATTTGAGTCAGACTAAAAAAGGTTATAAGGCCTTTTTAGGCGGAAATATCGGCATTGCGCCCTTTGAGTACCTGGCCCAATTAGAGCGTAAGGATATTGTCATTCTGGAGTTATCCAGTTTTCAATTGGAGGATTTCGAGAAAAGCGTAGATATTGCGGTAATTACAAATATTACCGAGGATCATTTGGCATCAGCCGATCCGGTCAATCCCAACTACCATAAATCCCGGGCCGATTATATCGAAGCAAAAATGAATCTCTTCCGGCATCAGGATTCAAGTGGAGTCACGATTTTAAATATGGTTGATCCCACCAGTAGTCAATTGCAAGCACTGGTTCCCGGACGGTTGTTGACTTACGGGGACAAACCTCAACCGAAAGGCGCTTGGTATACTAAGCACAATGATATTTATACCATTTGGTGGAATATTGGGGGCATTCCGGAACAGCTTATTACCAGTGAATTCATAAAAGTCCGTGGCAAACATAATTTATTGAATATTTCGGCTGCTACATTAGCAACCCGGACTGCCGGTGCCGATGTTGAATCGATACGGGAAGGAATTGCTACTTATCAAGGCCTGGAACACCGCCTTGAGTATGTAGCCACGGTGAATCGTATTCAATTCTTCGACGATTCATTTGCTACGGCCCCTGACCCGACGATAGTGGCGCTTAAGGCGTTTGAAGAGCCGATCGTTTTAATTGCGGGTGGCGCCGATAAAGGGGCGGATTTCACCGTATTAGCGGAAGAAATTTTGCAGAATAGTGTTACTGCTGTAATCCTGATTGGAGTGACCGGTCCGAAAATCGGGAACACAATCCAAGCAGTTGCAGGCCGGTCCGGGCGAACGACTCCTGAATTAGTTTATGGATGCAATACTATGGCCGAGATTGTTTCGGTCGCTTATCAGAAAGCACGACCCGGAGGGATTGTCCTTCTATCGACCGCTTGCGCCAGCTTTGGAATGTTTCGGAATTACAAGGAACGTGGGGACTTGTTTAAAAATGAAGTTCGAAGGTTAATTGGGTAATGGGTTGTGACCTAAGCCTGGTGGAAGTTGAAGGAAGAATGGCCATCTGAACAACGGGATGACTTCTGATGATGTTCCAGCAACTAGCGATTTGAAAGATTGCAAAAATTTACAAAAAATAGATTGACAATTATTTGGTTCGAGATTAAAATCATACTAAACAGATAGGATAAGCAAAGATTGTTCCTCGTCAATATTTTTACGCTATAGCTAGGATGAAATAAATATCCGAACCGAGATTTGCCTTCCGAAGGCCGAATGCAAATGGAATCAAGACGGAATTTATTTCAACTTATATGGCAGCAAAGTTAACCAGAAAAACTGGAGACTAAAGTTTATTTTTAAGGATAAACTTGGTCTCCTTTTTTTATCCTTTTCCATTGCTTGGCAGGGAATTGATGAAAGATGGTGATGCTTTGGTCTGATCCAACCCGGAATAACAACGGCCGGACGAAGATTTTACTCATTGAAAGGGAGTTGCCAGAATGGGTCTTGATTTTGATACGTTAAAGGTGCAGGCGGGATACCGTGCCGACCAGCATAATAACGCGGTTTCTGTGCCGATTTATCAAACAACCGCATTTGCCTTGGGTGATAGCTTCCGCGCTGATCGGTTGTTTTCCTTTTCGGAGAGCGACCCGATTTACACACGGCTTTCCAATCCTACGGTAGACGTTTTGGAAAAAAGACTGGCCGCCCTTCACGGCGCGGCTGGGGCAATCGCACTGGCCTCGGGCATGGCGGCGGTGTCCTACGCATTGTTGAATATTGCGGGGAAAGGCGGAAGAATTCTTACCACCGCCAGACTCTACGGCGGAACGGTCGATAGTTTTGCCTCCGTATTCCCTGATTTAGGATTAGCGATTGATTTGATCGAAAATCCGGACGATCCCGCTGAATTCCAAAAGAAACTGACAGCGGACACCAAAGCGATTTTCATTGAAAGCCTGACGAATCCGTTTGTAACCATCCCGGATTTGGAAGCGATCGCCGACGTCGCCCACGCCCACGGCATTCCGCTGATTGTGGATAACACGGTAGCGACTCCTTATCTGCTGAACCCGTTTGAACATGGTGCGGATGTGGTGGTCTATTCGGCTACCAAGGCGCTTTCCGGGCATGGCAATGTAATTGCGGGAGTCGTGATTGAAAGCGGCAAATTCGACTATGGAAACGGAAACTTTCCGCATTTTGAAAAACCGCTCTGGTTCTTGCGGGATGGCAACGATATAGAACGCAACATTTTACAGGTGTTCCCAGCGATTCCATTTACGGGACGATTGCGTGCGGTGCATCTCAACTATCTTGGCGCGGCGCTCTCTCCTTTCGACGCATATCTCGTATTACTGGGGCTGGAAACAGTTTCCGAGCGCGTGGCCAAGCAAGTGGCCAATACCCAATCCGTTTTGGAGTATCTCGAAAAAAACGAACATGTCAACTGGGTTCGTTATCCCTACGCCAAAGGCAATCCGTATCAAGCCTTGGCTGACCGGTATTTTCCCAAAGGAGCGGGTTCGATTTTATCGTTTGGGTTGAAGGGCACGGAAGAACAAAAGAGAATTTTTCTGGCTTCAACCAAGATCTTTGGCTATCAGGCTAATATTGGCGACGCCCGTTCACTGATCATCAACCCCGCTCAAACCACTCATGTGGAGTTGACCCTGGATCAACGGAATCTGGTGGGACTCAGCCCGGATACTATTCGCTTGTCGCTGGGGCTCGAAAGCGCCAAAGACCTGATCGCTGATTTGGATCAGGCGTTCGAAACGGCATTTGCGGACCGGCGCGGGTAAATATGGACAATACTTCTTTGTTTATAAGGTTCGCAAGAGAAGAAGACGCCGCGCTGATTCTGGAGTTTATTCGTCAACTGGCGGTTTTTGAAAAGCTGGAGGACCAGATTACGGCGAGTGCGGAGGATATCCGCGTTTCTCTTTTTGAAAAGAGGCAGGCGGAGGTCATCATTGCAGAAGTAAGCGGCGAACCCGCCGCATTCGCGTTATTCTTTCACAACTACTCCACTTTTTTGGGCAAGGCCAATTTGTTTCTAGAAGATTTGTTTGTGAAAGAGGAATACCGCGGCCATGGTTTGGGTGAAGCCATGCTGCGCCGTCTCGCCCAAATCGCTGTGGAACGCGGCTGTGAACGGCTGGATTGGCTTTGTCTCGACTGGAACCATCCGGCGATTGCTTTTTATCAAAGGGTAGGCGCGGTTATCCTGGCTGACCGGCGGGTTTTCCGAATCAGCGGCGACCGGCTGGCCGACTTCGTCAAATCCAAATCAGTTTGAACGGAGGAAATTATGAGTCAAATTAATTTGCAGACCGCTGATGTATCCATCAGAGAAATACGGCTGAATTCCATCACCGGCTTTCAAGGCAGCGCCGCAGAACTGGTAAAATGCTCACGGCGTGGGTTGCAGGACAAAAATCGTTCCTTTTCCCAGTGCTTGGGCTGTTCCACCTCGCAGGCCGCTTGTATGGTGATCTTGGTTCAGGATGCGGCAGTAATCAGCCACGGTCCGGTGGGCTGCTCATCTTGTTTTCATGAATATTCTTTCACCTATCGGGTCAATTCTCCGCTGCGCGGAGTGGAGCAACCGACCCAACGCAAAATTTTTTCCACCAATTTGCAGGAAACCGACACCGTATTCGGCGGTTCCCAAAAGCTTGCGGCGGGTATTCGCGAAGTATATGACCGTACCCATCCTAACGCCATCTTTGTATTGACCACTTGTGCCGCCGGAATCATCGGCGACGACGTGGAAAGCATCTGCGATGAGGCGGAGCAGGAACTCCGGATCCCGGTGGTGGCAATATTCTGCGAAGGGTTCCGCTCCAAAGTGTGGACGACCGGCTTTGACGCGAGTTATCACGGTATGGCCCGAAAATTAATAAAGCCCGCCCGCCAAAGAAGAACCGACGTCATTAATGTGATTAACTTTTGGGGTTCGGATATTTTCAGCGAATGGTTCGCGGCCTTTGGCGCGAAGCCGAACTACATCACGCCTTACTCTACGGTGGAGAGTCTTACCTGGTCGTCGGAAGCTGTCGCCACAGTTCAGGCCTGCCCCACGCTGGGTTCGTATTTGGGCGCTGCGCTGGAGCAGGAATTCGGAGTACCGGAAATCAAAGCTGCCCCGCCCTACGGAGTCGCCCAAACCGACCGCTGGTTCCGGGCTTTGGGCAAAATTCTTCACCAAGAAGAGCAGGCTGAGAAACTTATCGCGGCAAAAAAGGCGGAGTACCTGCCCCAAATCGTCGCCCTGCGCGAAAAGCTGCAGGGAAAAACCGCCTATGTGACGGCGGGAGCCGGACACGGACACGCGTTACTTTCCATATTGGGCGAGCTTGGGTTCCAGGCGAAAGGCGCGGCCCTTTTCCATCATGATCCGCTCTATGATAACGGCAGCGAGGAAAGCGATTTGCTGGCGCAAAGCGTAAACGATTACGGCGATGTGCCGAACTTCAATATCTGTAACAAGCAGGAATTTGAACTGGTAAACACGTTGAACCGCTTACGCCCGGATTTATTGCTGGCAAGGCATGGCGGCATGACCCTGTGGGGCTCAAAGCTGGGCATCCCATCGCTATTGATTGGCGATGAGCATTTCGGCATGGGCTACGAGGGCATCTTGCGTTACGGCGAACGGATTTTAGAAACGCTTGAAAATGATGAATTCGTGAAGAATCTTGAAAAGCACGCCGTCAATCCCTATACGAAATGGTGGCTTGCCCAGGAACCGTATACATTTCTGGACGGGAGCGCGGGCCAATGAGCGGAATGATCGAGCAAGAGCGTTATACCTGCGCTATCGGCGCGCTGCAAAGCGTCGTTGCCATACCCAAAGCCGTTCCGATTCTCCATTCCGGTCCCGGCTGCGGTAATATGATTCAGGGCTTTTTTGAGCGTTCCACCGGCTATGCCGGCGGAAGCACTTCCCCTTGCACCAATTTTAGTGAGCAGGAGGTTGTCTTTGGCGGTATCCAGAGGCTGCGCCAGATCATCGCCAATACCTATAAGGTATTGGACACCGACTTGCAGGTGGTATTGACCGGTTGCACGGCCGGAATCGTGGGCGACGATGTGGGAGGCCTGGTGGCGGAATTCCGCGCGGAAGGCCGACCCATTGTGGCCGTGGAAACCGCCGGCTTCAAGTGCAACAACTTTGAATCCCACAGTCTGGTGGTAAACGCCATTATTGATCAATATGTCAGCTTGTTTGAGGGCGAGAACCCCGTCCGCAGCGAAAAAAACACGGTGAATCTGCTGGCTTCGCTGCCATACCAAGATCCTTTCTGGAAAGGCAATCTCGCCGAATACAAACGGCTGCTGGAAGGCGTCGGCCTCAAGGTTCAGGTGCTGTTTGGCCCCAAATCCGCGGGAGTTAACGAGTGGCAAAGAGTTCCCCGGGCCAATTTTAATATTTTGGTTTCGCCGTGGCCTGGCCAGCCCATTGCCGAACACCTGGAAGAGCGCTATGGGCAGCCGTATACCCAGTTTCCGCACCTTCCCATCGGCGCCAATGAAACCGAGCGGTTTTTGCGGCAGGTGTTGACCTTTGCGACAGAGCAGGGGGCGGAGATCGATGAAATCACCGCGGCGGAATTTATTCGGCGGGAACGGGAGGCTTATTACGAGGAGATCGACAATCTCGCCACCTTTCTGCTGGAATTCCGTTACGGGCTGCCCAATCACGTTCACATTTTGCATGACGCCGGTTATGTACTTGGCTTATCCAAGTTCCTCCTTCACGAGGTGGGAATCGTTCCGAAAGAGCAGTTTGTTGTGGACAATACGCCGGAAAAGCTGCAGGAACGAATGAAAGCGGAACTAAAGACTACCTCCGACAAGCGCGATATACCACTGATATTTGAGCCTGACGCGGGCAAGGCGCAGGAAGTCATCCGGGGACTTTCCCACAATGGGCGAGGGTTGATTATTGGCAGCGGCTGGGATAAGGAACTGGCAAGAGAAAAAAATTATGATTTTCTGTCCGCCGCCGCGCCATCGCCCTACCGTCTGGTGCTGACCACCCATTACGCTGGATTCTCCGGCGGGCTTCGGGTGATTGAGGATATTTATGACGCAGTTTTAGCCACCTATCGATGACCGCTGAAGGAGGAAGCCGAATGTCGATAAGAGTTGCGTTTGCAAGTATCGATGGAACATATATTGACCAGCATTTTGGAAGCGCCCGAATCTTTCAGATCTTTGACGTTGCGGACGGCTCCTATGAACTGGTGGATTCGCGCAGAAGCGATGCTTTTTGCGGCGGGCACTGCGAGGGGGGCTTTGATCACTTGCTGAAAACGCTGAGTGACTGCGATGCTGTTTTTGTCAGCCAAATTGGGAAGCCAGCGGCGACGTTCATGATTCAACACGGCAAACGGGTTTTTGAAGCATCCGGGCCAGTCCAAAAAATTATTGAACGGGTCATTGCCGACAAACTGCTCGATGAATCAGGGTGAGATTTTGGGAGCAAAACTTTTCCTGAATTGGTCAAAGTGCATTCCCGCTTATTAGTCGGGAGCAAAGGCAAATCAGGGCAAAGTGCATTGACCGGGTTCTCCCGGCTGCAATAATTCCAGGTCAATTCGCGACGGGAAGGATGTGGTTTCATGATAGGTAACTGAGATGCGAAGAGCTGCACCGAAATTCGAAAATTGAAAGGAGAAAACACATGGCGGTGCCTACCCCGGTGTATCAGTTTGATACCCAAAAAGTCCGGGCGGGATACGAGTCGAAGGAGCACCATTACGCCGTATCGCCGCCGATTTATGCCACCGCGGCCTACGATTTTCGCGATGTGGAAAATGCGGCGAACTTGTTTGGCCTGAGAGAAATCGGATTCCTCTACACCCGGGTGGGCAATCCGACCGTAGCCGTTTTGGAAGAACGTATGAAGACGCTGGATGGGGCCAGCGCGGCGATTGCTCTGGCTTCCGGCATGGCGGCTATCAGCTACACTTTGCTGAACCTGGCCGAAGGCGGTGGAAGAATCCTAACCTCCCCATACCTCTACGGCGGCAGTGCGGACAGTTTTAAAAAGGTTTATCCCAAATTCGGGATTCATTTCGATCTGGCGCAAAACATCGAGAATCCCGAGGCGCTGGCAGCGGAGATTAAACCCGATACCAAGGCGATTTACATCGAAAGTATCAGTAACCCCAATACAGTGTTGCTGGATGTCGAGGCAATCGCAGCAGTCGCCCACGGACACGGCATCCCGCTGGTGGTAGACAATACGGTGGCCACGCCCTATCTGTACAATCCAATTGCCCATGGCGCGGATATTGTGATTTACTCTGCTACCAAAGGGCTGAACGGACACGGTAACCTCATCGCCGGCCTGGTTCTGGAGAACGGGAAGTTCGACTATACATCCGCCAAATTTCCGCAGTTCTCAGAAAAGTACTATACCCTCCGCGACCTGGACGGCAACCGCCGCAGTTTTCCCGAGCTGTTTCCCGATGCGCCGTTTACCAGCCGAATCCGTTTTAATTACCTCAACTATCTCGGCGCGGCCCTCTCGCCCTTCGATGCGTATCTGGCAATCATCGGTCTGGAAACGCTGTCGGAACGTTTAGTTAAGCAAGTGCACAACGCTCAGACGCTGGTAGAGTACTTATCTGGCCACGAAGCGGTAGAGTGGGTGCGTTATCCGGCATTGAAATCCAGTCCCTATCACGCGCTTTATCAGCGCGATTTCAAAAAAGGCGCCGGCGGAATTCTGTCCTTTGGGTTCAAAGGAACGCAGCAGCAGCGGGAGGCGTTTTTAAACGCGGTCCGGTTGTTTCACTACCACGTCAATATCGGTGATGCGCGTTCGTTGATCGTCAATTCACCGCAAACCACCCATGGCGAGCTGGAACCGCATGAAAAGGCGGCTGCCGACATCCCCGAAAATCTGATTCGGATATCGGCCGGGCTGGAAGATGCGGCCGATCTGATTGCCGATCTGGAGCAGGCATTTCAAAAGGCATTGGCCTGAAACTAAATTGGAGGAGTGTATGGATGATGAAAAACTTGAAAAAAATCATTGGCGCAGTAGCAGCACTGATTCTCGCGGTAGCCATTTTGTCGGTCGTTTGGGGCACGGGCGACTCTCAGGGTTCCGCGAGCGCGCAGACCGTTAAATATAAATACGGGAAAATCAATATTCCCGGCAAGGACGGCTCTCTTTGCGCCGCGCCCATTTATATCGCTTATGAAAAAGGTTTTTTCGCAGAGGAAGGCTTCAATGTCAATCTGATTTCCGCCGATACCGAGACCCGGAAAATCGGCTTGAACAACGGGACCATTCCCATTGTGAACGGCGATTTTCAATTCTTTCCTTCGATTGAAGAAGGTGTAAAGGTCAAAGTGGTGGATGGACTCCACAAGGGTTGCATCAAAATCGTGGTCCCGTCAGGATCGCCGATTAAATCCGCCGCGGACTTGAAGGGCAAGAAAATCGGCGTGGACGAGATCGGCGGGACTCCTTTTCAGGTTGCAAGCGTATGGCTTGAAAACCACGGCGTCGTTGCCAAGAATAACCAAGAGGTAACTTTTGTCCCTTACAACGACGGCAATCTTGAAATTGCGGCTGCCGAAAAAGGCGATATCGCTGCCGCGGCCATTTGGGACCCGTTCGGATCGTTGGCTGTGAAGAACAAGGGCTTCAAAGTAATCTTTGATCTGGCGACGGACCCGATTTTCGCCGATAAATATTGCTGCTTCCTTTATGCTTCCGAAAAGGTACTGAAACAAGATCCCAAAAAGGTAGCGGCACTCCTGCGGGCTTACCACAAGGCGCAAGATTGGATTTACAACCATCCCGAAGAAGCCGTGAGCATCATCTCGGAAAAGAAATATTCCGACATCAACGATAAAAAATTGGCCGCGGAACTCATCAAGAGCTATCAGTATCCTTCGGTAAAGGAGCAAAACCCAGCAACTGTGCAAGCGAATGTACTCTATTTTGTGAAAGAGCTTGCCAAAATCGGTTATCTCAAAACCACCGACCCGGAAAAATTCGCGAAACAAATCTATTACAAGGTACAATTGTAATGATTCCAGTCGTTAGGAGATATACGATGAGTCACTCTATCGTTAAAAACCTTTCCTTGGCCCCGGTTTTAGACCGGAGCCAAGGCTCCAAAAGCTTGGTATCCAACAAAAAATATCTATTTTGGACGTTATTTTCGCTGATTGGGTTCGTTGTAGCGGAAATCATCAGTCTGACGGTTCCGGATACACAGCAAGTCAATGACCTCGCCTATCGCATTGCGTTGCTTGGCTTGATGCTGCTGTATTTTGGAATCGCCGCATTTTCATGGTTCGGCGATGAAAGGCGCGCCAAATTCATCAGCCGTGCGCCCTTTCGTTTGGCAATGGGGATGCTCTTGGCCTTATGGGACTTGCTGAGTACCAAATTCGATATCCTCCCGTTGCCGTTTTTCCCGGGACCCTCCAAGGTGACGGGAGTTGTTTTTGAGGAATATGGCTTTTTGCTGACCAATACCGGCTACTCCCTGCGCCTGTTCTTGTTCGGCTTTTTGTCCGGTATCGTTCTGGGCGTCGGCACCGGGATACTCATCGGCTGGTTTGCCAAAGTCCACTATTGGGTGTTTCCGGTCTTGAAAATCACCGGAGTTGTTCCGGCGGTGGCCTGGATGCCCTTTGCGCTGACCGTTTTCCCCACATCATTTGTCGCCGGTGTATTTTTAATTGCGATTTGCGCCTGGTTCCCGGTAGCGTTTATGACGGCGCAGGGAATGGCCAGTACCCAAAAGATCTATTTTGAAGTGGCGAAAACCCTGGGCGCAAAGCAAAGTTACCTGCTGTTTCATGTAGCGCTTCCCAATGCCGTTCCCCAGATATTTACCGGGATTTCCACCGCCAACGGTCTTGCTTTTACAACCCTCGTCGTGTCGGAAATGATGGGAGCCCAGGGCGGCCTCGGCTACTATATCAACTGGGCAAAAACATGGTCTTCCTATTACAAGGTGTATGCCGCGATTATTATTATGGCGGTGCTCTTTTCGCTGATTATGAAAGTGATTGCCGTGATCCAGAACCGCTTGTTAATCTGGCAAAGGGGGCTGGTAAAGTGAGCCCTGAAAATTTGATCGAAATTGTGTCGGTCAACCGTACTTATGTGGATACCAACGATAACACGGTTGAAGCCCTCAGGGATATTAATCTCACAGTGAGGAAAGGCGAATTCATCTCGATCATCGGCCCTTCCGGTTGTGGAAAAACTACGTTGTTGCGCCTGATCGCCGGTCTGGATACGCCGGAATCCGGGGCAATCAGGTTGGAGGGCGAGGAAATCACCGCGCCCGATCCGCAGCGCGGCTATGTATTTCAGCAAGGCAGCCTGTTTCCATGGCTAACGGTGGAAAAAAATATTGCGGCCGGATTGAAAGCCAGGGGAGTTTATCAAGAAAATAGAGCGGATGTGGCGCAGTTTATCGAGCTCATCGGGTTGCATGGCTTTGCCAAAGCTTATCCCCACCAAATCTCCGGCGGTATGGCGCAGCGGGTGGCGATCGCCCGGGCGCTGATCAATCGGCCGGTTGCGCTGCTATTGGATGAACCGATGGGCGCTTTAGATACTTTTAGCAGAGCCGATTTGCAGGATAAGCTGTTGGAGCTTTGGAAAAGGGATGGCACGACCATGATTCTGGTAACCCATGATGTGGATGAAGCCATTTATCTCAGCGATCGGATCGGCATTATGACGCCGCGTCCCGGTAAAATCAGCGAAATATTGGATGTCCATCTATTCAGGCCCCGGGATAGAGGCGGCGCCGAATTTATGGCGCTTCGCAAAGATATCCTTGAAAAGTTTCATCTTGCCAGCGCTATACCCCAGCCCGAATACACGATATAAGAAAGCGAAAGAGATTGTTAAAGATCCGTAATAAAGAACCCCGAATCGCAATGGTCGGGGTTTCTCAGACTTTATTTTATTGATAAAATGATTTTCTTTTGACGGACGGGGATAAGGCAAGGCACGGCTGGGTCCGCCAAATAGGCAAGTTTAAACCCTTGAGAAGTCGAGGGCTTTTTGTCGTCCATTACAATTTGATTTATCGTTCCAGTATCTTTCCCAAACTCCCCTAATATCCTAGAATGAAGACCCGATGGGGGAGGGATTGGTACTTGAAATTTTTAGTCGGTTTCCTACTGGCTTTCTTCATTTCTTTCTCAGTTTTGGGTTTTGACCTGAATCGGGCAGAAGTCGAAGGAAGAATGGCCAAAGGAGGCTATCTCGATACGCTTTACGCAGCATATTGGGCTGCAGAGCAGGGGGAAGCGATCATTCCACTCTTGAAAGGAATGCTTTACCAACCAGAAAAGTATCAAAAAGAACCCTTCGCAGCCACCAGCGCATATCCGTTTAACGTAATTTGGGCGCTGGCTCATATCGATGCCGATCGGTCGCTGAAAATCCTGACGGGGTATTCCGCCTGGACAACCGAAGCATTGAATAAAAATGTTGCCCGGCTGGCAATCCAAGGATTCCAATTGCGGCGGGCCAAGCAAAATAAGGATTATGGGGTAGTGGTAAGAGCGGAGGGGAAACTGTTGGAACGGCCCAGTGAAAGCGCCCTGGTACTTAAATTGTTGAAGTCCGGTCAAAGCGTTAGAGTATTAAAACCCTACCTCATAAATCCCAAGGAAGAAGGGCCGCGAGGCGGCCCGGCGGTGTTTGACGATATTGAACTGATACCGCAGGGGGAGCGGGGATATCTGCAAAGGTTGGGCGGGGATTTTACCCCGTTCATCTGAACAACGGGACCGTTTCTCAGTCATCAATTTTTACGAAAATTGTGACATTGCCGAAAACAACTTTTTTACCGGGGCCGTCGGTTGAAATATTGATCCGACCGAAGCGGCGGTGGTGCGGTCGGCGATCTTCTCGCCGGGAGCCGGGATCTTCTTTAACAACTTCCCTGTCATATTGGTACAAATTCCAGCGATCCATGACCGCCCCGATCTTGCCTTCATAATAGGCTCCACCCAAATGATTGTAACCGAGGTCGGCAATTTCCCGGCAAAATTGTTTTGCGGCTTTTTGAGGAGACGCGCCGGTCACGATTCGTTTTTGATAGTTGGCCCGGGCCGGTTGGTATTTTCGAAGGATCAAGTCGCAAAAGTAACGAATGGCTTCTTCGCGGGATGCGAAGCGGCGATACCAATTGTCATACCGGGCTCCTTCTTTAAACAGGCTGCGGTCCCGCCCGTAACTGGCGATAACGGGAACACTGCCGCCGTTCTCATCCGGCTGTCCTTTCAGTTGCCAGCCGCCCGCTGGATTTTGGGCCCAGACTTTGATCCCGAAAATATTATTGGCGTAGTAGGCGGAACGGGTAAAGCCGTAACCTCCTTCGATGCAGGCGATGCCGATAATGGCGCTGGCCGGAATCCCATAACTTGCCTGGGCTGAAATGGCCGCATTTTTGATGCTGTATATAAAATTGGCCTGTTCGTTGGATGTGGGATGGCCGATTGCCGGATTATAGGCGTAACTGTTCCGTCCCCTAATGCCGTCTTCGTAGGGGAGCGGTTGAAAAAGGGCGGCGTGAGCGATTCCCGTTCCCGCCAATACGATGAGCGTCATCGAGAAAACAATCAGTTGCAAGGATTTCTTTTGTCTCATGGATAACCTCCGTGATCGAATCGCGAATAAAATGAAATACGGTAAGTTTTAGGTTTTACTTCCTTTATTTCCTCTGGGAATTAACCCTAGGCAACGTTTCCCAGCTCCGCCAAACCGAACAAAAAAACTCGCCGGTTGATCAGCGAGTTTTTTGTTCGGTTTGGAAGTTTAAAGAGTGAAGGGTAAAGTTTGAAAAGCGGACATTGGCAGGAGAACCATGGCTGTTGAAGAAAAGTTAAAGGTAAAAATCGGGGAAGCTAAAATGACGCAATTGGCTTTTCCGGAGCGAATATTTATATTAAAAATAATATTGGAGGCGGCAATATGAAGGTATTGGCACTGAACGGCAGCGCGCGGAAGAACGGCAACTCCGCCACGATGCTCAAAAGCGCAATGGAGGGCGCCAAAGCGGCGGGCGCGGCGCCAAAACTGATCAATCTCTACGACCTGAATTACAAAGGCTGTACGGGCTGTGAGGCCTGCAAACTGCTCGACGGCAAGAGTTTTGGGCGCTGTGCCCAGCGGGACGATCTGACCCCGGTTCTGGCGGAGGCCATCGCGGCGGATGTTTTGCTCATGGCGTCCCCCATCTACTGGAACGACGTTACCGGGATGCTCCGCTCGTTTATCGAGCGTTTCTGGTTTCCCACGCTTACTTACACTAAGGAGAGAAAACTCCTCTATCCCAAGCGCATCAAGGTCGGCATGATTTTCACGACGAACGCTCCCACGGAGTATTACCTTAACTACTACGACAGCCTGGTGAAAACTTCCTCACGCATCATCGGCGACACGGAGTACGTCACCGCCGCAGACACCTGGCAGTTCGACGACTATTCAAAATACGCCGCCGATATGTTTGATGTCGCGGCCAAAAAATGCCGCCACGAAGAAGTGTTTCCCCAGGAATGCCGGAAGGCTTATGAAATGGGCAAGCGTCTCGCTGCCGGGGAATAGTTATATGTTTGCGTTCAAATAAGCTGAAACGAAATCGTAACGCAATCAAAGTTTGGAGCGGCTAAAAATCGAAAAACGGAGAAAAGCTTTTATTATTTTCCAGAATTTGTTATGATGGTGGTGAGGAAATTAGAGGCGCTGCTCCTTACGATGGCGGAATCAGTCTATAGCTGATTTATAGGCTGATAACACCACCGAAAGGAGGTGGTGGGATTGTGGACCGTTTTTCAGGCTATCAAAGAGTTTCTGGAGGTTGTGTCAACCCTTTTGGGTTTGTTCCTAACCTGCCGGAAAATCTGGCCTAAAAAGCGGAAAACAGCCCAGCACGGCTGTTCTCCAAGGTCCTCAAACCGGAGGGGGTCGTAGACCCTCTCCCTTTTATATTTATATTACCAAATTAAGTTATTTTATTCAAGTTGGGTTATAGAATTCAGTGCGGTATTTGCTTGGTTGTCCGTTTCCGGTTAGATTGGGATCAGCAATCGCAATATTTGGGATCAAACTGGAAATTAAAATGGATGTTATAATGATATAATTAGCGTATCGTAAGACTGTAATTTGGGGCACACTCTTGTGAAATTCCGAAACCTGTAAATAAAATATAAGAAATACAAGGAGGATATGATGTTTATCGATATTACCTTAAAAATCACGCCGCAGATGATCGCGGACGCCCAAGGCAATGAAAAGAAAACCTTGGTGGGGCATTTGGGTACCCATTTTGACGGAATGAACCGGGAGTTTCCATTGGATTATGTGGAGCGCAAGGGCATCGTCTTTGACGTGAGCGGAATCACAGGCAGAGATATTGCTGAAGATGATATCGATTTAAGCAGAGTGGAAGCGGATATGTTTGTGGCTTTCCACACCGGATTTATTGAAGCGGAAGGCTATGGCGGAAGGAAGTACTTTACGGAGCATCCGCAACTGTCCGACGGACTCATCGATAGTTTGCTGGCGCGGAAGATTTCCATCATTGGCGTGGATTTTGCGGGTATCAGGCGGGGAACCGAACATACGCCAAAGGATCAATACTGCGCGGATCGCGGCGCCTTTGTGGTTGAAAATCTTTGTAACCTTAAAATGATTCTCAATGGACAACCGCATGCCCATTTCACTGCCAATACTTATCCGGTGAATTATGCGGAGATGACCGGATTGCCATGCAGAGTGGTAGCCAAATTATAATCATCGGTCATGGCGATTACGGCGATTGCGTCATTGGCGATCAGGAGACGTGTAAGGAAAATCGTTGGGTTACATGGGAATAATAATTGACAACCCCGATAAGCTAATAAGCGGATATTGAGAAATTCGGCTGCGCGATTTTCGGCAGGACGGATTGTTCAGTATCGGGAAGATTGACAGCAAAGCAGATAGGTTACGGGAGTCATGGCAATCGGTAAAATAAAGGAGGTCCTTGGTATGCGCGGTCAAGAAAACGGCGGCAAGAATGGGCGGATTATCACGCTCGAAGAACATTTTGTAACCCCGGCGTTTCTGGAGGGTCCTGGCAGTTCGATGAAATCGCGGGCAAACTCGGCCAGTGCCCCTCCGGCGGCCCGCTTGGCCCAGGTGGTGGATTTGGCCTCCGACCTCGGCGTCAAAAGGATCGCCGCGCTGGATGCGGCGGGCATCGATGTCCAGGTATTGTCGTTGAATTCCCCGGGAGTGGAACAGCTCGATGCCGCCGCTGCGATGACGCTCGCCCGGGAAACCAATGACTATTTCGCCAGTGCGGTGCAACGGTATCCCGATCGGCTGGCGGGATTCGCCACCTTGCCGACTGCCGTTCCAGATCAGGCGGCCGATGAATTGGAACGAATGGTGGTTCAACACGGGTTTAAGGGCGCCGTGATCAATGGCCATATCCAAGGCCGCTATCTGGATGATTCATTTTTCTGGCCGATCCTGGAACGCGCCGAAGCGCTTCACGCTCCGATTTATCTGCATCCGACGGTACCGCCGCAAGCGGTGGTTCAAACATACTATACCGGAAACTTCGCGCCGGAAGTAAGCGCCGTTTTGGCGGCCGCGGGCTGGGGATGGCATATCGAAACCGCCGTCCATGTGCTGCGGTTGATTCTCAGCGGTGCGTTCGACCGTTTCCCCGATTTACAGATTATCATCGGCCATTTGGGAGAAGCGCTTCCCTTCATGCTGCCCCGGTTCGATGGCACCCTGTCGCAGGGATTGACCAAACTGGACCGCCAGGTCAGTGATTATCTCCGCCAAAACATCAACTATACTTTTTCCGGCTTCAACTGGACGCAGGCTTTCCTCGATCTGTTCCTGCAGGTCGGCGTCGACCGGATCCTGTTCTCGGTAGATTACCCCTACGGATCGATGGAGAATTCGCGCGCTTTCTTGGAACAGCTCCCCATCAGTCCCGCGGACAAAGAGCGAATCGCCCACGCGAATGCGGAACGGCTGCTCAAACTGTAAGCTTCTTTCCAAGCGACCTGCTTGGCAAGGATTCGAAATTTGGCTCCGGAAAGGCACGAGAGCGAAAAAATTTAATTCATCCCAGAGCTCATTCATGAACTCAATCCACTTATAAAAAGAGGTCGTCCCATCGATGGCCTTTTTTTATTGGGTATTTTTGAGGAATCGCCATCGGTGGCTTATTCCTCACCAACTTCAGCCGGAACAGTCTGTTTTGCATCATCGCGGTTTAGCGGCAGTGATTTATACCACGATTTCCTTGGCGGACGCCGTTAAGGTTGGGTAAGGCTCGGGTCCGCCGAATCAAAAAAGAAACCCGTCGAAGCGGCGCGTTTCATTTTGGGGTTTGGAAGTTCGTCGGTCCGTGATCCGCGCGGGTCGATCCTGCTCTCCAAGTCTCCATATTAGGAGGGATGGTCCTTGGGGAAACTTGCCCAAGGCTTGGGAAACCTCGCTCAGGGTTTGGGCATGCTTTCCCAACTTTCGGGCATCCTTTCCCAACCGTTGGGACAGTTTGCCCAAGGTTTGGGAAAGTTCGCCCAAAGCTCGAACAGGTCGTCCCGAGGCGCGGGCGAGCAAAAAACGGCGGATCCCATTCAAGGATCATTACAAAGTCGACCAACATTTGTCTTCCTGAAGAAATTACCATCATGAATCGCGCATGGACAGCGGCGATCGGATTTCCCTTGAAGAAAGGTTTCGAATGCCGGACAGCTTCCGGACCGGAAACATTACGAATCAATTGGCTTACTGATAGACCGAGAATTCGGGCTGCCAAGGATCCTGTCGACAGTATTGCAACGTTCGATGATGTTGAAAGAATCACGGAAATTTGATAAAATAACAATAAAAATATTATTTACTAGCGAATGAGATGATAATAGTAGTAAAATGAAATTGCCTGCCTAACTCTATTAATTTGCCAACAGTATAGTAATAATACAGTTTTTTAGGAAAACGAGGAAGAAGATGTGAGGAGGTATCCGGAGAATTATGGATGAAAACTATATTTCCATCAGTAAAATGGCCTCTATGCACAATATATCGCGGCAGGCATTGATTCATTACGATCATATTCATTTGTTCAAGCCCGTTTATACCAATGAAAACGGTTATCGTTACTATAGCGTGTATCAGATTCCTTTCTTGCGGGAAATCTGTTTGATGAAAAATCTCGGTTTCAGCCTGGAGGAGATCAAAGAACATTTTGAAAACCGGAATACGAGTTCAGCCTATGAATTGATGGAAAATAAGCTGGCGGAAGTAACCAGCCAGATCCGCGAGCTGGAAAAGAAACGCACCTATTTAGAGCAGCGGCTGGAGATTTATGAACGCCTTTCGGTAAAAATTAAAAATATCGGTTTGCCATATATCGAATGGAAACCGGAACGGCAAGTGATTTTCGTGCCGTTCGAGAAAGAGCAGATGGAAAAGAGTTTTCTCCATCTGACTTTAATGAAGGCCTGGAATATCCTGGCCAAGCATGAGATGATACCATCCAAGGGATTTGGCGCATTGATTCGCTATCCATCGATCTGCGAGGGGATGCCGCTTAAAAATGCCGGAAGTATCATCAATCTTCCCCATGCCAAATTGGAAAAAGATATCGAGAATCTGTATACGATTCCGGAAGGCGAATTTGCGGTGATGTATAAATATGGGATGCCGTATGACCTGGAACCGCTTTATAAGTTGCTGGACTGGATCGAGGAGCATCATTTCAAAGTGGTGGGCGACATCGTCGACTTATGCCTCTTGGATACCACGTTCTACGATACGGGCCATAATGTCGACTTTTGTATGCTTCAGGTGCCGATTCAATAGCAAAAGTCTTCATCGCCCGGCTTTTAAAAGCGATGCTTTATCAGGATGGGGTATTACCGATGAACAACGGATAGGGACGGTCATGGTCCGATATCCGTTTTTTATTTCGAGCGCTAAGCCTCCAACGCCATAGGGTTTCCGGGCCGGGCCCATAAAAAGGCGCGGCCCTTTTCATTATTTTGGAATCAAACAAAAAGCAAAAGAGCTATTGACTGTATTATAGTAATACAGACTATATTAATTTCAGATTACATTCAAGTTAAAGGGGGAATTGAAATGCCGGAAAAGAAACAAGTCGATGACTTGCGCTCGGCATTGGAATTGCTGGAATCGGTTCCGGGACAGTTGGTACAGACCGATATCGAAGTCGATCCGCACGCCGAGATATCGGGAGTTTACCGTCACGTCGGAGCGGGCGGAACGGTCATGCGGCCCACCAAGGAAGGCCCGGCAATGATTTTCAATAACATCAAGGGCTTCGCTAACGCCAGGGTAGCGATCGGCCTGTTGGCCAGCAGGAAACGGGTAGGATTGCTTCTGGACACGGATCCGAAAAGGCTGGGCTTCCATCTGGGAAATTCGGTGAAAAATCCGATTCCGCCGATCGTGGTCGACAATAACAGGGCCAAGTGTCAGGAAGTCGTTCATTATGCCGATGAACCCGGTTTCGATCTGCGGAAGCTGGTCCCGGCGCCCACCAACACCGAGGAGGATTCCGGCCCCTATATTACGATGGGGATGTGCTATGCCACCGATCCCGAGAACGGCGATACCGACATTACGATTCACCGTCTCTGCATCCAGTCCAAAGACCAAATCTCGATGTTTTTTACCCCGGGCGCGCGCCATTTGGGGACTTTCCGGGAGAAGGCCGAAGCCATGGGCAAACCGCTTCCCATCTCCATCAGCATCGGCGTCGATCCGGCCATCGAGATCGCCGCCGGGTTCGAGCCGCCGACCACCCCGATCGGATTCAATGAACTCCAGATCGCCGGCGCGCTGCGCAATAAACCGGTCGAACTGACCCGCTGCCTGACCATTGACGAGAATTGTATCGCCAACGCCGAATATGTCATCGAAGGCGAACTGCTTCCCAGGGTAAGGGTGATGGAAGACCAGAATACCCATACCGGCAAGGCGATGCCCGAGTTTCCGGGTTATTGCGGGCCGGCCAAAGAAGTGCCGGTCATTAAGGTGAAAGCGGTTACCCACCGCCTCAATCCGATTATGCAATCTTGCATCGGACCCAGCGGCGAGCACGTATCCATGGCCGGGCTGCCGACCGAGGCCAGCATCATTCAGATGATCGAACGGGCTATGCCCGGCCGGTTGCAAAATGTATACGCCGCGCCATGCGGAGGCGGCAAATACGTGGCGATCATTCAGTTCAAAAAGGGCGTGCCCAGTGACGAAGGGCGCCAGCGCCAAGCGGCCCTGCTCGCTTTTTCGGCCTTCAGCGAACTCAAACATGTGTTTCTGGTCGACGAGGATGTCGACCTGTTCGATATGAGCGATGTAATGTGGGCCATGACCACCAGATTCCAGGGCAATGAGGATGCCATTTTCATTCCGGGGGTCCGCTGCCATCCGCTCGATCCTTCCAGCAGCCCCGAGTTCTCATCGAGCATCCGCGACACCGGCATCGCTTGTAAGGCTATCTTTGACTGCACCGTGCCCTTTGATCTGAAGGAAAAGTTCGGCCGGGCAAAATTCATGGACATCGACGAGCAAAAGTGGGCGGATTTTCTGAAATAGTTGTTTGAAAATGATTCTGGCGCCATGAAAGGCGCCAGAATCCATCTGGAAAATAATTTTCAGAGGAAGGAATAATCGATGAATAAAAGGATTATCGGCTTTTTAAGCGGCATTGCGGTATTTTTCATTATTTATTTATTGCCGCTGCGGGGCCTGCAACCGGCCGGACACACCTGCCTGGCGCTCACTTTGATGACCGTGGTGTGGTGGGCGACGCAGGTCGCGCAGTCGGGTTTCGTCGGCGGAATCTATCTGGCCTTGCTGATTATTTTGGGCGTCGCCGAGCCCGCCCTGGTATTCAAGTCTTGGACCGGTTCCACCATGTGGCTGGTGATTGGCGCCTATTTGATCGCCGGGGCCGTTAAAGACTCCGGCCTGGGCGAACGAATCGCCTATGCTTATATCATCAGGTTTGTGCGTTCTTATAAGGGAATCATCATTTCGATCTTCATTTTGACGTTTATCATGGCGCTGTTAATTCCGCATCCCTGGCCGCGGGCCTTCCTCTTGATGTCGGTGATGGCCGTGGTATGCAAGAGCGCGAACATGCCCAAAGAGGATAGCGTCAAAGTAGGGCTGGCCGTATTCGCCGCCTCGTGTCCGGTATCTATGTTCTTCTTGACCGGCGATGCCACGATTAACCCGCTTGCCGTGGCCGATTCCGGAGTGAACGCGGGATTCTTAAGTTGGTTCAAATATATGAGCGTGCCGATGCTGGTGGCATCCGTTTTAACCATGCTCCTGATCATGTTTTTGTTTAAACCGACCAAGGAAATCACCATCAATTTGGATGAAATCAAAGCAAAGCGGGACGCGCTCGGACCGCTGTCCACCATGGAAAAACGCACCGCGGTTTGGTTGGCCATCGCCATCCTGTTATGGATGACCGACAGCATTCACGGGATCAATGTCGGCTGGATTACGCTGATCGTCGGTCTGCTGATGAGCATGCCTTTGATCGGACAGGTTCTGACGCCAAAGTCATGGAACGGCGTTCCCGTGCATGTCCTGGTCTTTTTGACATCCGCCATGGCCATCGGCACGGTCGGCGGAGCGACCGGGATGAACGCCTGGATCGCCAATACCGTTCTTCCCGCTTCAATCCCGCACAACGCCTATGTATTGGCCTTGCTGATTGCGGCGGTTACGATCATCGTCCATATGTTCATGGGTTCGGTGATTGCGGTGATGGGGGTGTGCATTCCCGCCTTTGTGGCGTTTACCGCGAAAGCGGGAATCAGTCCTTTGGCAGTGTCGCTGATGGTATTTTCGGCGATCAATATTCATTATATCTTGCCGTTTCATAATCTGGCCATGCTGGTCGGCTGCGAACCCGATACCGGCGGCTATACGCAGAAAGAGTGCATCCGGTTGGGCATTCCCCTGACTGCGGTGGTATTCATCGTGGTTTTGGTAGAGGCGGCATGGTTTCAGTTCACCGGATTGATGTAAGCAAGATGGCAACCGGCTGAAAGCCGGCAGTCACGGCAGGCATATTTACCCAATCGGCCTCACTTTGGGCCGATTGGGTAAATAAAAGAATCGATAAAAATGCAAGGGAAAATGGACATGAGAATTATCATCGGCGTGACCGGCGCTTCGGGCGTTGAAATGAGCTATTATCTGCTCAAGGCTTTAAAGAACGTCGCCGGTTGCGAGATCCACCTGATAATATCGGATGGCGGAAGGAAAAACTGGGAACTGGAAACGGATCGGCCTTTGCGCGATCTGTTCTCATTGGCGGATAAGGTTCATGACCCCC
Source organism: Bacillota bacterium (assembly GCA_023400055.1). Classification (GTDB taxonomy): domain Bacteria; phylum Bacillota; class UBA4882; order UBA8346; family UBA8346; genus Hydrogenispora. The sequence goes on along the minus strand of JAEXFN010000035.1, from coordinate 105,577 downwards.
AAAATATGGCGGCGTCGATCGCCAGCGGTTCTTTCATGACGGACGGCATGATTATCATGCCTTGCAGCATGAAGACGCTGGCGGGAATAACGAACGGTTACGCGGATAATCTGATTCTGCGCGCCGCGGATGTCTGTCTGAAGGAAAACCGCAAGCTGGTTTTGGTTCCCCGGGAGACGCCCTTGGGAAAAGTGCACTTGCGCAACCTGAACGAAGCCGCCGACCTCGGCTGTATCATCATCCCGCCGATGCTGACCTTTTATAATGGCCCCAAAACCATCACAGATCAAATCAATCATATCGTCGGGAAAGTGCTGATGCAGCTGGGCATCGCTCATGACCAATTTATTCCATGGACCGGTGTGGATGAGTGATGAAAGAATTTCAGCTCATGATTGCCCCGCAAGGAAGGTACCAAATTGAATTGAAAGCTTATGGCTGTGGGGCGGATTTCAGCGTCACTATCTGCGGCGGCACCCGTTATCATATTGGGGCCACAGCTTTGGGTTGCGCGAAAACGGCGGCGGACAGTTTGCCGGGCACCAAGGCGACGGTCAGTGTGATTTGCGGCTTTGGCCACCGGGATGACGAGGTGGCGCGATGGGCCGCGCGATATCTGGCGACGGAATTGAACTGCAATGTCAGTGTCGCCGCAGGAGTGCACATCGATGACGCCAGTCCGGAAGAGATAAATATGTTGATGGCCAATTGCAGGGAAGCCTGTAAAAAGTTGATAGCGCGGGTTCGCCAAAGGAGAGAAAATTAAAGTTCAAAGGCGGTTTACTGCGATGCTGGTTTCAACCCGCTCGGGCTTGGACTTAAGTATGGCGTGATTTCCAGTACAGTATCGCAAGCCTCGGTGTAATCATGACAATTATCGTTCCGCTCGCCTATTTGGTTACGGCGGGTTTTTTGTTTTTATAGACGTTGCGTCCGCTGAATTATAGCCGGCTGTTTATGGGGCAGTGGAAGAGATGAGCGACGCGGGCTCAACCGCTTTAAAAATTTGAAGAGTCTTTCGTTGCGTGGCTTTTAACTCCTTTCATCCGTTAAACTTGAGGATTTCGGTTCAGGCCATGAGTTTAAGTTTGTCACTAAATAGGACAACATTCGCGGAAGTTCCTTCAACCTTCGAAGCGGTTTCCCCACGTCCCGGATCTGCTTTCCTAATCCTTGGTCCGCTCTCCCAAAGGATTGATCATGCATCTTTGAACCTTGGTACAGCATCCTGAAACAACGGATCAGTTTCCCCGAGCCTTGAAGATGTAGGGACGGTCTTTGGGAATGCAGGGATGGCTCCGTCCTATGAACGGACCATGACATGCCTTACAAGGACGAAGACCGTACCTAACAAGGATCATCGCGTACCTAACACGGATGCGTCCGTCCTTTGAGGGGCAAAGACCGTCCCTAACACGGACATGTCTCATCCCTAAAGGGATGACGACCGTCCCTGAAGGACCAAAGACCATCCCTGACATGAGAACATGTCTCTCTGGGCAAACATGAAGAAACACCAGTCCGGGAAGGCCCGGGATTGGAGGGGCCGGAAGAAGAGAAGCTTGCGGAGAAGAAAAATATTAAGCCACGTTCTCATCATCTTTTTTGATTCGGTCCGGTCATGCGTATCATTAAGTGCTTGCGCTTGCCGCAAGACGATCAGCCAAATTCTCCGGGATGACGCTATCGCTTTGCCCAACAAGGCGAGTGGTTTGCAACCTTTGGGCGATGATAGTTTTATCTATGGCAAAATGGTAAAATGGTTATATTATCATATCGGGTCCTTATTCTAAATTTTTTGACTGAAGGATGGCATGGTATGCGCAAAACCGTATTCATCGCAGCGATTTTTTACTTATTGCTGGCAACGTTCGTTTATTCCCAAGATAATCCGCCCCAATTTCAATTCACGGGGAATCAAAGAGCTTTAATGACCGAGAAACTGGACGGGCAATGGTCGCGAATGTTCGAACCCGAGTTAAAAAAAGGTGCCTCACTGATCGATGTCACCGCCTTCGCCTTAAATGCCGTTTCCGTGGCTTACCGGCCGGACCGCATTGAAACTGCCTTAAGTTATTTGCGAAAGAACATCAATTTAGCGGATGAAAACTCCGCAACTTACGGCAACATTTTCTGGTATAACGGCGATACGGTCATCAACGATTCCAACGGCGTCGAGTTTTGCATGAGGCAAGCCGCTTTGATCTGGATTTTGTATCAAGATAAATTAACGCCCCGGGCCCGGGAGACGCTGCAGGAGATCTTTACGCTGAGTATCGAAGGCATCAAGCGGCATAAGGTGGCATTGTCCTACACCAACATTATTTTAATGAAAACCGCCAATTTAATCATGTTGGGGGAATATTTCAACCATCCCGAACTGGCTCAGGCGGGATACGGCTTATTGAAGGATTGGATCGTTTATACTTACCAAAACGGCCTTTGCGAATATTTGAGCCCTACTTATTATACTGTGGATATGGAAAACTTAGCTTTGATTTATAATTTTGCGAAAAATCCCGCCAGTAAGAAAATCGCAGCCACGGCCCTGGAATACCTCTGGACCGACATTGCCTTCAATTGGTATGAACCCTCCCAGCGACTGGGCGGGACGCATAGCCGCGATTATGACCGGCTTTATGGCCATAACACCATCGATCGCCTCGTCGACCGGGCCGGCTGGAGTGACATCGAAGCCGCCAGGACGCCGGCCATCTCCGTCTTTAATTATTATTCCTTCGTGCCTCCCGCTGCGGGGGTCCAAAAATACCTGGCTTATCCGCTGCCGCGGTTCGTATCGCAACGGTGGGGCGAAAAAACCTTTCAACGGGCTTCGAATTATCAGGGAGTCAATTTTAGCGTCGCGTCGGCGGAATCCAACTATTCCAATATGGATAAAACGCCGCTGGTGATCAATCTCGGCGGTGGGTACGACACTCCGGTCATTAATTTCTTCATGGACGGGCGGGAGGATTATTATGGTTTAAAAACCATCCTTGAAAAATCCGGCCATCTGAAGTCCTTGCATTTAAAGCCGTTTATCACCAGCGTTCAAAACGACGGCGAGGTCCTTTTTCTGGCTTCCAGCAAAGGCGACACCGACGCCAATGCCGCTAAATTGGAGTCGGTAATCACGCTCCCCTCCGATGCGGAGATCTGGCTGAATCGTCAAAAGCTGGATATTGCCAACTCGAGAACCTCCTGGCAGACAGTGCCGGAGGCCAATTCCAGCACCACTTGGCTCAATGTGGTTTCCATGAACCGAAAACCAGTCGTTCAAATTATTGATCGGGATCAGAACGCCGGAATTGGCATCCAGCGAAAATTTGCCGTAATTCCGCAAAGAGAATACCGACTCAAAGCATCGCTGAGCGGACAAGGCATTTCCCTTTATCTCAATTTCTATGATCAAGACAACCAATTAATCCAAGGCGAGCACCTGAAAAGTTTCCGACTTAAAAAAGATGAGTTCACCTGGAACGAGATCGTCGAAAGAGCTCCCGAACAGGCAGTGTATTGCAAGGCTTGGATTTACTCTCCCATCAAAAGCACCACGGAAGTTTTGGTGAATGACCTCACACTGGAGGAAGCAGCAAACGATCGTTCGACCAAAATTATCGGCGGATTTGACTTTACGGAAGATGTCCGCCAGCAGTTTGTCATCGCTGAGAACGCAAACCTTTTCATTAAAAGGGGCGATGTGGTTTCGGCCATCCGGATCGTCAAGGCCCTGGATGTTTCCGGCCGTCCCATTGATTTTACCCTTTGCAATGACGGACTGCACTATGGGGCATTGCGTCTCACGGCCACTCATGCTCAATCGCAAACCGATCAGCGGGGAACCATCGTCATTTGGTCGTATACCGGTGGCGGCATCAGCGATAACCGAAAATTCGCCGACTTCCGCCGTCAAGTGATGGCCGTCAAAAATAGTAGCAACATCCATAATGGCATTTTCGACATCAAAGTCTCCGGGATTACCGGCGACCTGGAACTCGTTGCCGATATCCAGAAGGAACAAAGAATTTTACGGAAAGGGATGAAGCCGGGGCTCGAAAACAGTTTGCTATCGGTCAATGGGGAGGATGTTGGCCGAAAAATCCTTAGCAGTCTGGATTCCCAATCCCGCTCCTCCGAGTCGCGCGGGTCCTCATTTTAGGGATTGCCGTCGGTGGCGGCGATGCTCCGGCTTGGTGATCCGATTCGGTTTAATAGAGTCTTTGATTATTGGGATGTTATTTTTTGATAAAATTTTTATTGGGATTACCGATAATCATTTAGGAAGGGTTTTCGCTGTTCAGTGACGAATTTATGCTGGAACGAATAAGGAAGTGTTTGAGATGCGGAAACGCTATACCTATATTGATCCGGCAGAAAGAGCCCGGAATATTTGCAAATTGCTCGTCGCGCCGGTATACCAGTCGTTAAAGGATATCTTCACCAAAGGCAACCGAGATCAAAATTCAAAACCCGATCAAACTCCCGCCGCTGGGGAAGAAGAAGTAACCTGGAGTTCATTGATGGCAGCACCAGCGGAATCGGCGGCCGCGGCGGATAGGTCCGGTATTCAACCCCAAGCGGACGAGCGGTCGTTCGATCTTTCTGCCACCGCGGAAACGCGGGAGAAGCTATTGACGCTGATGGAAGCCGGCAATTGGCCGGAAGCGGAGCGAATGGCCTGGGCATGCCTGAAAGGATTCGGTGCCTATGCGCACGAGTTGCTGGAAGCCCAAAGCTATCGGGAGGAAGACTACTTCTGCATGTTTTTGACAGCGTATAGCAAATTCGCCTATCTTTATGCTTTTGGTCTGCACCAACAACAAAATCCGCTGGCCGCCAAAGTGGCCTTATTCGCACCCTATATTCAAACCAATCCCTCCCGGGAACTGATTGAGGCTTGCCAGGCGATCACCAGTTTTCATTATCACAAAGAATTGCCGGCTATGTCATTAACTGTCGCGGAATGTTTTCAGGAAACCGTCAAAATCGCGTTGGAAACCGGGGTTTTACCGCGCTGAGGCCGCCGACGCAGCGGTTTGATTCAGCTTGATAAGGTATGGTTTTCGCAAGCCGGTGCCAACTTTCAAAATAAACAATCGTGATGAGGCGGTGCGGCGCGGAAAGCGAGGGAGCTGCAACCGATCAGAGCCCGATGACTTCGCTGAGTAACGGGACCAGCTGGGGATCGAACTGCACCCCCGAGTGGCTTTGGAGTTCGTCGAGCGCGGCCGAGCGCGGAATGGCTTTCCGGTATGGGCGGTCGTTGGTCAGCGAGTCATAGGCATCGGCGATGGCCAGGATCCGGCATTCGATGGGAATGGATTCGCCGGCGAGCCCCAGCGGATAGCCGTTGCCGTTCCACCATTCGTGATGTTTCAAGATCCATTCGGATATCGGCGCCAGATCGGGCGCCGATTGCGCTATCCGGTAGCCGATCTCCGGGTGGCGCTGTATCTCGCGCTCCTCTTCCTTGGTCAGCGGGCCGTTCTTATAAAGAATATGGTCGGGGATGCCCACCTTTCCGATATCGTGGAATCGGGCGAAAAGACTCAGGTCATCGTAACAGTCTTCCGGCAAACCGATTTTCACCGCGAAACCGAGCATCAAGTTCCGGAGCCGGTCGGCATGGCCATCGGTCAGATAATCGCGGGGCTCCAGGGCGGAGATCAGCATCTGGACGATGGATTGCCGGTTGTTCTGCCGGTTCGACAGTTTTTTCTTATACATCTTGTCATCGGCGGCTTTGAGAAGATCATCCGGGTTGCTCAGGCCATCTTCGCGGATGGCGTAACCGTAGGACACACTGATGGGGATCTGGGTGTGAATCTGGTTATGCTTCAGGATGGCGGCGCTCAACTGGCGGGTATGTTCCTCCAGGCTGTTTTCGTCGATATCCGAGTATAAAACGGCAAACTCATCACCGCCGATCCGGGCCACTACGTCGCTTTGCTGAAACGTTTGCCGCAAGAGCGCGGCGGTAGTGATAATCAGTTGATCGCCGTAACTGTGGCCCAGCGTATCGTTGATCAACTTCAGGCCGTCCACGTCGCAGATGAGAATTCCCGCCCGGGTTTTGCTCTTTTTCAGCTTAAGCATTTCATGCTCGAAATAGGAGCGGTTGTAAAGCCCCGTCAAGGTATCATGCTGGCTGAGGTGTTTGAGTTGTTCCTCCATCCGTTTCCGTTCGGTGATGTCGACGATGATCCCGCGCAATCCGGCGGGTTGGCCATCCCGGAAGACCCCGGAGGAATGGATGAGGACCGGGAAAGCCGTGCCGTCTTTCTTTTGCGCCATGTACTCGGTAACGCTATCTTTCTCACCCCGCAGCACTTTCCACATATTATCCCGCATCTTCTCGCGATCGGTACTCACCACATAATCCAGGGCGTTGACCCCCGCCAGATAATCGGCCTCATTCAGGCCGAAAAATTCATAGGCGCGCGAATTGGCGAAGGTGACCTTTCCTTCGAGATCGATCTCAAAAACGACTTCATGCAAGGAATCCATGACTTCTTTATATTTAATTTCGGGAATCTCGGGCGCGCCGGCGGGTGGTTGGGTTCGCCAGCTGCTTTCCTGCAAGAATTGGGCCAAGATTGCCGGCCGGCCGTTATAACGGATGGCGGAAAAGCATCCCGTCACCGATATGATCAGGTTATGGTTGTTTGTAATCTGAAACGGGCGGGTCGTAATGAAGTTTTGCCCGGTCCAACGGGGTTGCTCCACCGCTATCGCTTGCGAGAAATCCAACCCGCGCAACAAGCATTTGAGCGGCAGATGGCACAGTTCTTCGGCGGTATACCCGAACAATTGCAACGACGTCGGATTTCCCAGTTGAATCAGACCATCCTGAATGATTAATAAGGCTACCGGCGAAGAATGGAAAATATCATGGTAAATATCCGACACGGAGAGGGCCTCCAATCGACAGTTCGACCCGAAATTCAAATGAAAGCGTCAAGCGCCCACGGCCCGAGCACCGGCGCGATACCCTGCCGGCTCTGCGATCAATCCGTTATAATGATTCGGCGCCAATTCGATTTTTGATGAGGGTAAACTGATCTTTTGTTTCCTTTGCGGCACAAAATGCATGCTCGGTATATGAAAACGGAGTAGATAGATTTGAAGGTATGATTCGAAAATGTTATTTCATACTTCTATCCTAATAATATCAAATTTTTGCGCAAAAATCTCTGAATCATGATACGAAATTTTTTTCCGTTTGACGTTGCAATGAATCGCCGTCAATCCGCGCTGCGCTCATTATTTTATCGGAAGCCTTTTTTTGTAAGTAAACATGGAGTTCCGCCGGACAATCCGTTATAATGATAATGAATTGGGAAAAAGATAGTTAGCGGCGGGGAATGCTAATCAACAGGGAAAAACCGTCGCTAAGGCGTTTTTTAAATCCTCGACTTAACCTGTGACCGCGCAGGAGCCGACGGAGCTGGAACTGGAACTTGCCCGGCGGGTTTGAAATAAAAAAACTGATTATTAACACGCGAATGCGATCATCTAAAAATAAACGCTATTTTAGGAAGCGGAGGGCAAAACGCATCATGATCAATTTTTCCGAGTTGCGGCGGGCGTTGGGCAATATCAATCACCCCAAAATCCTGGTGGTGGGGGATATTATCTCCGATGTTTACCTCGACGGCATGATTTCGCGGATTTCACGGGAAGCCCCGGTACTGATATTAGAGCAACAATCGCAACGGATAGTGCTGGGCGGGGCGGCGAATGCCGCTCATAATCTGGCCACTTTGGGCGGACAAGTTTATCTGGCGGGCATCATCGGCCGGGACATGGCCGGGCAGGAATTGTTAAGCTTGCTGACGGCGACCGGAATCGGCAATGAACTCGTCTATCAAAGCCGTACTTTGCCGACTTGTACCAAAACCAGGATACTGGCAGCTGCCGAGCACGGAGTCCGCCAACAGATGTTGCGGGTTGATTGCACCCCGCAGGGCATCCTGGAGGTGGAAGGGTGGTCGTTCTTCCGCGAACAACTGCGGCGCGCCATTCAAACGGTGGACGGCATTCACATCTCGGACTACGGAATGCCTCTGCTGGCGGGAGCATTCCGGGAAGAATTGCTGGATATGGCCGCCCAAGCCGATAAACTGGTCCTGGTCGACGCGCATCAGATCGGCGGATATCAGGGGGCGACGATCTTCACGCCGAATCTGGAGGAAGCTTCGCGATTCGTCGGGTATCCGATTTGGAATGAGGACCAACTGGAACAGGCCGGCCGTCAAATTTTGAACACGCTCCACAGCCGGGCGGTTTTGATCACCCGGGGTCCCGCGGGAATGTCGCTGTTTTTGCAGGACGGCTCCATCCATCACTTGCCGGTTCATAATAAAGCGGAGATAATCGATGTCAGCGGCGCCGGGGATACGGTCGCCAGCATGATGATGCTGGGGCTCACGTCCGGCTTGGATTATTTGACTGCTGCGCAATTGGCGAACATTGCGGCCGGAATCGTGGTCCGGAAGATGGGTACCGCGACACTGGTCCGGGAGGAACTAAAGACTGAGTTGAGTTCGTTTGAAACCAAAACTGCTACCGAATACGCCGAGTTGCCTTAATAACAGCCTGTTGTACGGGACCTGTGCCAGGGACCTGAAGTCCCGGTTTTCGTTGCAAAAGACGAAAACATTGCCCTAAACCTCGGCCTATCGGCCGGGTAGCCATAAAAAAACCAAACCAGTGATAGTAGAGAACTGACCTTATCACTGGTTTTTTTGTAGGCGGATGATTGCGAAAGGATTAACCATTAATTGACAGCATATCCACGAATTCTCCATTATTTCTCCATAAAGCCGCGTTAAAATCAGTATATGGATGGAACGAACCACATCCGATCCTATCGGAATGATCAAATGCTTTGGAGCTCAGATAATTGCCAAAACAGTCCTTCTCAAGGACTGCTTTTGGCAATCGATGATGACTGATAAACGCAGCACAATCATAATTTTCTTCCGGAAACTTATTTGAGCTCGGATCGTTTTGAAAATTAAGGAAACGACGGAGTAGCGATGCTATTTTTGGAAAGTTCTCCGATCGGGGGAGAAGTGGTTTAATCGCTAAATTTTTTCAGTAATTAATAACCGGAGAGGTGAATTGTCTCGCGAGGATTAAATTACGGATGCGGATAATTGAATTGTCGCTTCCGAATGATTAATCCGAATAATTGCTGTTATGATCATCCGATTCACAGTTTTGATAAAATTGTAAAAATCGAGAAGTATTCTGGGAACATAGGAAATGGTTTAATGTTTTGTTAATCATGACTTACCATAACTAGAAAAATTATTTAGGAATGTAAAAAAGGCTTTATTCAAAGAAAAAATCAAGTTACAATATATTTTAAATCCGGGGTTTGAAGCGTTGCGATAGTATGGCTTAACGAATTGAGTAAACACAAAGTTCTGGAAAAAGCAATTAAATGAAGTGGCAATGATTAAAGGAAGGATCCGGTTTTAAAATACGGCACGCTGGAGGGTGGCATGAACAATTGTGTCAAAAAGCGATCAGATTCACAGGATCCGGCCACAGATTGCTTGACAAAATGTCCCGCCCTATTGGCGGAGAAAAATCCGCTCAAAGCGGAATTGCAGCAGACCCGGACCGAGCTCGATGCCTACCGGACGCTTTCAAAGATTCTCAACGAAAAACATTCGCCCAAAGAATTTTTGAACCAGATTACCAGCCTGTTTCAGACCATGACGCAAAGCGAATGTGTCGGAATTCGCGTATTGAACAAGTCGGGTGATATCCCATATGAAGCGTTCGTCGGCTATAGTAAGGAGTTTTGGGAGGCGGAAAACTGGCTGTCGGTGCAGAAGAGCGACTGCGCTTGCGTCCGGGTGCTCGCCGGTTTTAAAGAAGTTTTTGATACAAAGCTTATCACCGCCCATGGCGCCTTTTACTGTAATGACGTGATCCGTTTTTATAATCAGCTGCCACCAGCCGAGCAAAAACAGTTTCGTGGCTTTTGCATGAAAAATGGTTATTCGAGCGTGGCTTCGATCCCCATTTTTTATCAGGGAACACTCATCGGTTCCATCCATCTGGCTGATCAGCGCGCCGATCACCTGGCGTTGACAATGATTGAAGAAATCGAGCGGTTAACCCCTTTTATCGGAGAAGTGCTGCACCGGTTCGCCGTTGAAAATGATCTCCGCAATATCATTGAGTTTACCGATGACGCTATCGTTAGCTTTACCATTGACGGCTTGATAACCCACTGGAACAGCGGGGCTGAAAAACTCTATGGCTATTCGGCGGACCAGATCATCGGCAAATCCTATGCGATGCTCGTTCCGGCCGATCGCAATGAAGAGTTTAGGGCGATCTGCAAAATGCTGGTCAATGGCGAGAATATCCAGATTTATCAAACGGAGCGGCTTGATAACGATGGCAATTCCCGTGTTGTTTCGATCGGTTTGTCTACGGCCAAGGACATTCACGGTAAAGTATTCGGGGTGACCGCCATTCATCGGGATATCTCCCGTTCCAAATCACTGGAGGCGGAGCTGGAGAAGGCGCACCGGTTGGAATCCCTGGGAACACTGGCGGCCGGCATCGCCCATGATTTCAATAACTATCTGGCTGTGATCATGGCCAATGTCCAATTGGCCGAGATCATGGCCGCCAAAGGCAAAAACAATCAAAAATATCTCCGGGAAACCGTTGCGATTATTCAAAATGCGGCCGAGCTAACCAAACAGTTGCTGGTTTTCTCCAAAGGCGGGGCGCCGGTCAAAAAGCTGGCCAACGTGGCCGGTTTATTGACCCGGATTATCCGGATGACTGCGGCCTTGCAGCAAGCGAATATCCGCTGCAAGCTAATTTTGGCGGAGGACTTGTGGGAAGCCGAGTTTGATGAAAGCCAAATCAGTCTGGTCATTAACAATCTCTTGGCCAATGCCGTGCAGGCGATGCCGGATGGGGGAGTCATCGAGATTGCGGCCGAGAATATCACCCTGGATGATCCCGAACCGTTTTTGTTAAAAGCCGGCGAATACCTCCGAATCACCATTAAAGACACTGGGGAAGGAATTCCTGAGGAAAATATGTCTAAAGTATTCGATCCCTTTTTTACGACCCGCAGCAACAGCAAGGGTTTGGGGTTGGCCATTTCTTATTCGGTAATGCAGCGTCATGGCGGCTGGATCGAAGTTCAATCCAAACGGGGCGAAGGAAGCGCTTTTCAGCTCTATCTCCCGGCGACCCGGCTTCGGCCGGAGCCGAGTCGCCAAAGTCCGGGCCCTGTTCCAGCCCTTAAAAAACGGATTTTATTGATGGATGATGAGCCGGTGCTGTTGGAGAGCATGGGTGAACTCTTGCGCGATGTCGGATATGAAGTAGAACTGGCCTGGGATGGCGCCGTCGCGGTAGAAATGTATCAACGGGCTCTGCAAGCCGACCAACCATTTGACGCGGTCGTTCTGGATTTGACGGTTCCGGGCGGGGTGGGCGGCCGGGCGGCCCTGAGCAGGCTTCAGACCATCGATCCGCAGGTCAAGGCGATAGTATCCAGCGGTTACTCCAATGACCCGGTTATCGCGAACTTTAGGGACTATGGTTTTCAAAGCGCCATTGTAAAACCTTACCAGGTGCTGGAACTGCATCAGCTATTGCAGGCGATGCTCTTGGATGCGGAATCGCAGTCCGCTGGAACTCTGGGCAATCATTCAGGAACACCGCTCGCTGACTCGCTGGCGATGAATTAAAACCACGCGCGGGGGGCGATTTTTCTACCGGTTGGCGAAGCTTTTAGAATTGGAAGAGGATTTCCGGTGTGCGTAAAGAATTATCTTATGGGTTGCGAGGGTTCCTGGTGGAATTGAAACGATTAGGGCTGAGTGGGCGGAACGAGTTTTTAAAGGGGTTGTATCAATATTTTTCTGGTATCATGAAAGAAGGATTTTGCAATGCGCAACGATTTAGCGAAGAGGCCTGGAATGGCAAGGAACATTTTCAGCAAACTGTTGATCGTGGGTTTGGCGGTTTTTATCGTCTTGCCCGCGTGGAACCTGGCGGCGGAACCGCATTGGCTGCCTTTTGACCAGAACACGGCGGTGCTTCTGCTGGAGAAGGTCGTTGCCACACGGCTCATTCCCTATGAGGTGAAAAGCGAGGGCATGACTTTGCGCGTCACCCGGTTAAACAGTCTGCAAATGGATTGGGCGCAGGCCCAGTTCACGCTGGATTGTGAGTTTACCGTCGATTATCAGAAGAGCATTCTTAACCTGCACCAAGGGGGTCAAGTCGCTTTAACCGGTGCCGGTTTGCTGGCCCCGGCCGAGCAAAAGCTGGGAGTGCGATTGCTGCAGATTAAGGAGTTGCGGCTGGAAGGCACCCCCGCTCTGGTCGGCGAAGCCGCCCGCCGAGTGTTGGACAAGGGACTCTCCGGCAAAGAGTATTGGTATGGCGGGGTGGCTCCGGAAACCAGCCAAATCTTGACCCAGGACAACTTCTATCAACTGCTGCAGGTGGCTATCAACCGGATTTTACCGGTTTCCGGTGCGGAGGAAGGCTCGACATTTACCTTGAACCGGCTGGATGAATTGGTGCCGGGCCATGATCCCGGCCAGTTTGAGGCGCGCTTCGACCTGCACGGAACCTATAAGAAGATCGTCTCTTTCGCTTTTGACGGCCAAGCCGCAGTGGGCGTGCACGCTTGGGTGGATCCCCTCGAAATGGTGACTTTGATCCGGATCGATGAAGTGAACGAGTTACACATGGATCATACGCCAGGGATCGTGTCCGGGATCGTCAGGAACCTGATCAACGGCAAGCTCAAAGGAAAAGAAATCCATTATACATGGCAATAATTATCGCTCCATAGAAAAACGAGCGTTCGAATGGTGAGCGCTCGTTTTTGCTTTCCATTTTATTTGGTTTGGAATCCATATTATTGCGATTTTACCTCGGTCCAGATCCGGTCAAAACCCTTCATCATGCTGCCTAAATCCACAAAGACCTCCGAATTCTTCAGATCTTCGGGCAAGGGGTAGAACGCGCGGTCTTGCGTCAATTCCCGGGGCAGTTTCTTGACGGCCTCAGTATGGGGAGAGGCATACCCGATATAATCCGCGTTGCGATAGGCGATGTCGGTCTCGCAGAGATAGTTGATGAATTGCTCGGCCTCTTTTTTATGCTGGGCTCCTTTCGGGATGACCAGCGCGTCAAACCAGAGGTTGGTGCCTTCCTTCGGAATAAAGTAGCTGAGATCCTTGTTTTCGCGCCGGCAGTAAACGGCGTCGCCCGACCAGACCACCGCCAGGGCAGCCTCGCCGGAGATCATTTTATCCTTGACTTCGTCGACGACGTACGCCAGGACCAACGGTTTCTGCTCAATCAAGGCTTTTTTGGCCTGTTCGAGTTCGGCCGGGTTTTTGCTGTTCAAAGAGTAGCCGAGCATTTTCAGGGCCACCCCGATGCTGTCGCGCTGGCTATCGAGCATCAGGATCTGCTTGGAATATTTCTTGTCCCAGAGGATGCGCCAGCTATCCGGCTTGCCGCTGACCATGGTGCGGTTGTAAAGAATGCCGACCGTGCCCCACATATAGGGGATCGAGTATTCGTTCTGCGGATCGTAACCCAGATTTTTAAAAGCTGCTCCGATATAGCGACTGTTGGGAATGTCGGCATAATCCAGCTTCTCCAACATTTTTTCATCGATCATCCGCTTGATCATATAGTCGGAAGGCACCAACACATCGTAATGGCTGCCGCCGGCTTTGATCTTCACGTACATATCCTCGTTGGTGGTGAAAGTGTCGTAGTTGACCTTGATGTCATACTTCTTTTCAAAATCTTTCAGCACCGATTCATCAATGTAATCGCCCCAGTTATAAACGTTCAGTTCTTTTTTGGGCGCCCCGCACCCTCCCAAGAGCAGGGTGGAAAGGGAAATGAATACGACGAACATGATCCCCAAAACTTTTTTCACTACGCTCTACGCCTCCTTTGATTTAACCGCTTTTTGTCGAGCCATCATAATGTTGACGATGATTAACAACGTCAGCACGCTTATAAACATCAGGGTGGAAAGGGCGTTGATCTTCGGATTGATGCCCCGGCGGGCCATGGAGTAGATGGTGATCGAAAGATTGGATACGCCCGAGCCGGTCGTAAAGAAACTGATCACGAAATCATCCAGGGAAAGCGTGAACGATAATAACAGGCCCGTCAGGACCCCCGGCATGATTTCGGGCAGGATTACTTTCCTAAAGGCCTGTTCTGGAGTAGCGCCCAGATCAAGCGCAGCTTCATACATACTTCGGTCCAACTGCTTGATCCGCGGCAGCACCGACAGAATGACATAAGGAATATTAAATGTCACATGCGATAGCAGCAAGGTCATGAAACCGAGTTGCAGATGGAGAAAGATATACAAGAGCATAAACGAGATACCGGTCACGATATCCGGGTTAAGCACCGGCAGGTAGGTCAGGTTCATGACCGTCCCTTGGGCGAGGCTTCTCATGTTGTTAATCCCGAAGGCGGCCATGGTCCCGATCACGGTGGCCGCGAAAGCGGCGATGCTGCCGATGATTAACGAATAATATAACGAGGTCAGAATCTGGCGGTCCTGAAACATCTGGATATACCATTTGAAGGTAAAGCCCTCCCAGACGCCCCGGGAATGGGAACTGTTAAAGGAATATAAGGCCAGCACGATAATGGGCGCATACAGAAATAGAAAAATTAAAAAGAGATAACCCCGCTTCAGAAAGAGTTTTACCATAGCCCGCCGCCCTCCTGACCTTTTTCATAACGGGAGGTAAAGCCCATTCCCACCAGGATAATCAACATCATGACTACCGAGATCGCCGAGCCGAAATTCCAGTCGCCAACAGTCAAAAACTGTTGCTCGATGAGATTGCCGATCAGGGTATACTGGCCGCCGCCCAAGAGTCGAGAGATGACGAAGGTAGTGACGGCCGGCATGAAGACCATGGTAATGCCGGAGACCACCCCCGGCAAGCTCAACGGGAAGATGACTTTCCGGAAGGTATAGGCGGGATCGGCGCCCAGATCCTCGGCGGCCTCGATCAGGCTGTGATCGATCTTGCTGAGGACCGAATAGATCGGCAAAACCATAAAGGGCAGAAAATTATAGACCATGCCCAAGGTAACGGCAAAGTCATTGTAAAGCAGGCTTAAGGGAGGCAGGCCGATGTGGCCGAGCAAGGTATTGATCAGGCCCTTCCGTTCCAGCAGGGTCAGCCAGGCGTAGGTCCGCAACAGGAAATTCATCCACATCGGGAGCACCATCAATAAAACCATGGTGTTTTTATGGTTCAGCTTCCGGTCGGCCAGGATCAGGGCAGCCGGATAGCCCAACAGCAGACAGAAGAGCGTACTGATGCCCGCCAGCAGCAGCGATCGGATGAGCACTTTGATATAGATTGGCTCGAAAAAGCGGCCAAAGTTATCCCATGAAAAAATCACCGCTCCGCCAGCGTTCCGGACCGTTAGACTGAAATAGAGCAACAGAGAGAGCGGGACCACGGTAAAGATGATCATCCAGAAAATATACGGATACGCCGTCCAGGTCTTGGATATCTTCATCAATCCATCACCTTTTTCATGATGTGGATGTCAAAGGGATCGACGCGCAGGCCGACTTTCATCCCGGCCTGACGGAGGCGGGTGCTGTGAATCATCCATTGGACGCCCTCTTCGGCCTCGACCATCATTTCGTAATGGACCCCCTTGAAGGTGGTCGACCGCACGATTCCGTTGAAGATACCCTCGTCCTCCTCGACAATTTTCAAGTCCTCCGGGCGAATCACCACGTGCACCGGCTCGTTGCGCGCAAAGCCCTTGTCGGAACATCGAACAAGTTTGCCGGCCAGATCCACCAGGAAGTCCTCCAGCATGATGCCGTTGACGATATTGCTTTCGCCGATGAACCCGGCCACGAACGAATTGACCGGTTCGTTGTAAATCGATTCCGGTTCGCCGATCTGTTGAATCCGGCCCTGGTTCATCACCACGATGGTATCCGACATGGTCAAGGCTTCTTCCTGATCATGCGTGATATAGACGAAGGTGATTCCCAGCCGTTTTTGCATGGCCTTCAGCTCCAACTGCATCTCCTTGCGGAGCTGCAGATCCAAGGCGCCCAAGGGCTCATCCAGCAACAGGACATCCGGTTCGTTGATCAACGCCCGGGCGATGGCCACTCTTTGCTGCTGACCGCCGCTCAGCGAATTCACGGCGCGCCTTTCATAGCCGGCGAGCGCGACCAGCTCCAGCATCTGGCCGACTTTGCGATCGATCTCGTGCTTCTCCAGCTTTTTGATGCGTAAGCCAAAAGCGATGTTTTCATAAACATTCATATGGGGAAAGAGCGCGTATTTTTGAAAGACCGTGTTGACCCGTCTTTTATAAGGGGGCAAACCGTCGATATCGATTCCTTCAAATAAGATCTGGCCTTCGGAAGGGTGTTCAAAACCGCCGATAATGCGCAGGGTGGTTGTTTTGCCGCAACCACTGGGACCAAGCATGGTGAGGAACTCATTGCGCTTGATGTAGAGTGTGATATTTTTAATGGCTTCACTGCCGTTGTAATCTTTAGAAACATTCAACAGACTGATTAGGGAGTCTGCCATTTCTCGCCCTCCTTCTGATGTGGACTCAAAGGATACGGTCTGGATGATGTTCAAATCATAACAAACCAAATCAATTATTATAACAAAAAAGTTTAAATGTCAATATTTCCAAAATAATATTCACAAAAGAAAAATCAGCCAGCCCATATTATGGAAATGCCGCTTTCAACTGGGATGAGGCGACCGATATCCGCTCCATAACAATTTCGGCAAAGTAGCAATTTTATTGATATCTATTATAAATCCCCGGCGGATGAAAAACCAGAAGGCAAATTCGTGAATTAAAAAATTAAAAGCCTCTTAAAATAAATATTATGCTCCCAACGTTCCTATTTTTTAGCGGGCGGGGGGGCGTCCCCGGAAACCGACAACCTCCGGCACATCTGGCCGTTTTTGATAGGGCGGGGCTATTGACAAAAATATCTAACAGTTATAGCATAAAAACAGCCCCGGCGATGCGACTGTTGTTCTCCCCGGCGCGGGGCGATTCACAAGACAATTTGCATTTTGGCACGGATCCCCACATAAAATGCTTCAGGATGGTTGGCGGTCCGGAAGGGTTGGTTGAGATTGGTTCCCCAGCAAGACGCCCTAAGTGCGTATCTACATAAACACCCTTGTTTTCATCAGGATGCCTATTGCCAATATGGCCGGTTGCATCTGCCGGTCAGCCCGAGTTGTAATATTCAGTGCCGTTATTGCAGCAACGGTTTTCTGAAAGCGGCTGGTCCCGATGTGTTGATCGCTCCCGAGCAGGCGGTGGCCGTCGTCGCCCGGGGCCTGGAATTGTGTCCGCAACTGACCGTGGTGGGAGTGGCCGGGCCCGGCGATCCGTTGGCCACCGATGACGCGCTGGATGCCTTGACTCTGGTCCACCGCCAGTTCCCGGCGTTGATCAAATGCCTCAGCACCAACGGCCTGATGCTGGTCGACAAAGCGGAGCGGATCGCCGCCGCCGGGGTACAAACGGTTTCGGTAACCGTCAATGCCCTCCGCTATGATCTGCTGCGCAAGATCTGCTCGCACGTTTTATTGAATGGCAAATATTTCAGCGGGGACCACGGCGCCCGCCTGTTAATCTCCTCGCAGCTGGCGGGGATCCGCAGGCTGGTCGGCCTGGGAATCGCGGTCAAAATCAATGCCATCTTGATACCCGGCCTCAACGATGAGCACATCGGAGAGATCGCCAAGGTAATGGCCCAACTGGGCGCGGTCGCCATCAACATTGTGCCGCTGTATGCGCAGCACCATTCCGGGGCGTTTCCGATCCCCACGCCGCTGCAGTTGCACGAAGCCCGCCAGGCGGCGGAAAAGCGTCTGCCGGTCGTCCGGTTCTGCCGGCTGTGCGAGGCCGATGCCTGTGGCATCCCCGGCAACGGACCCGATCAAGCCGACCGGCTGTATCAAACCACCGAAAACCTGTTCCGGCACGGCTAAGTCCCGGCGCTGTCATGACCGACCCATCCCCGCGACCCGTTTGTCTTCTTCAAACCACCCCCGGAACATCTTCAGCCAATGAAACAATGATAGCGATTATCGCCGGAAGATCTTTAGTTACTGAAGCAACTGCGGCAGTTACTGCCGAAGGATCTTTAGTTACTGAAATAACTACGGCAGTTACTGCCGAAGGATCTTTAGTTACTGAAGCAACTATGGCAGTTACTGCCGGAAGATCTTTAGTTACTGAAATAACTATGGCAGTCACTGCCGGCGATCTTTATAGCTTGGGTAAGGGGTAAATCAAGAACTCCGGACTGAGCCGGAGTTCTTGAACGTTCTTTTCTGCGGCTATTCCACCGCGCTGGGGAATCGGCTGGGATCCCAGCCGGCCAAAACGTTGGCGAGGGTAAAGCGTTGCGCCTCCGGGCCGGACAAGGTGTGCGCCCAGGCTACCCGGGCGACGTCATTGGCTCCCGGGCCCTGGCTGTTATATTCGGCATAGGCGACGGTTTTTTCGCGGTAGAGCAGATCCCAATTGTGCCAGCCCGCCGGGATGATCAGATCGTCCATCCAGCAGTCGATGAAGGCGGTCTTGGCGTGATCCCGCCAGGGCCGGCCCAAATAGACGGTATGCGGACCGGCGGCGCCGGCGATCCGACACTCGAGAAAGACGTAGCCGAAGGGTTGGCCGGCAGCGCCCGAAGCGGCGGTGATATAGCCGTTGACCGCCTCATTCCGGTCGTTGACGTAGATCGTGCAGCCCTTAAAGACCGCGGTGGCCGAACCGAAGATGAAATCGATGTCGCCTTGGATCCAACAGGCCTCGTAATACTGGCGGACCGGCTCCAGATACTCCGCTTCCCCGCTGCCGAGGGCCGGATGAACCAGATTCAACCCTTTGGGCGTGGGATGTTTGGGGAGGGGACCCGTAAACAGCGTGTCCTGGTGCCCCAAGAAGCGGCAGTTGCGGAAAGCGACCCGGTCGGCGTCGGCGTAAACCGCCAGCGCCTGTCCGACGCTGGCGCCGTCCCCGGCGGAATTCTCGAAAGTCAAGTTCTCGGCCGTGAACCCGGGGCCGCCGATATAAACGGTATAGGAATTGAAGGTATTCATCGGCTCGCCGCCCGGCAACGGCTTTTTGGCGCAATCGTCATGGGTCAGAATGGTCCCGGCGGTCGATTCGCCGATCAGACTGACGCAAGGCCGGGTAATCCGCAGTTTTTCACGGTAGATTCCGTTTTTAATCCGGATGATGGCCCGTTCCGGATGTTCCGGCTCCACGGCGGGCAGGGCCGCGATGGCCTCCCCGACGCTCCGGAAGTCACCGCTGCCATCCTGGGCGACGATGCTCATCCACGGCCTCCTTCGCTGAACGCCGCTCATACGCGGCGGTAGATGTCGGTTAAGAAAGCCACGCTGGCGCCGACGGTTTCGGGGTCGACTCCTTCCAGCAGTACGTTAATGTAGGGCTTATAGTCTTTCAAGATCTTCAGCAACAGCTGGTGATTGAACAGTCCCTGGCCGATGGGCACCATCACCATGGCGCCGTTTTCGACGCGGTAATCCTTGGCATGGATCGCGACGATCTTATCGCCGAACCGATCGAAGGATTCCTGGATGATCCGGTCCTGTTCCCGATAATTGGCGGGGGACAGCAGGTTGACCGGATCGAAGATTACCTGCAGGTTGGGGGAGGGCAGCTCGGTCAGCAGCCGTTTCATTTTGGCGGGTGTGGTGACGGTGTGGCTGGTCACCCCTTCGATCCCCACGAAGACGCCGAATTTCTCCGCTTCGGCCACCAGTTGGGCCACGCTCTCCACCATCGTCCGGAAGGCGGGTTCGCTGTCGTTGTCCGGATGATAGGAGAAATCGGCGTTCAGGGAACCGGTTTCGGTCCCCACGATGCTGCAGCCGAATTCGCGGGCGTAACGGAGATGCTCTTTGAATCTGTCCAGGGAATTTTGGCGTTCCGTCGGGTCCGGGTGGACCAGATTGATATAGCAGCCGAGCACCGCGATTTGAATGCTATGGGCCGCAAAGCTTTGCCGGCAATAGTTGGCCAATCCCGGGCTGAACCGCCCGTACCGTGAATCCATATCCGCAACCGCCTTGGCCAGCGCCAGCTGGATGCCGTGAAAACCTTTGGCGCCGATCCGTTCGGCCAGCTCCGGCACGGTGGTTTTGCCAAAATCATGCGCTCTGACCCCAAGAATCATACCTTTCACCATCCGATCGTCGATTTTATCATGCAATAATGGGGTTTACGCTCTTCCGATCAAGCCTGGGCTTGGTCCGGGAGATCCCTTTTATTATAGAGTGAAGCTAAGAACTTGACAATATTTTCCCGCCAAATCCGGCGCTTTTTGCGGAAGAAGCGGCGGAAGCGGGCCCGGGTGTCTTATATTTGGTTAAATTTCTGTAAACAATAGGGGAATAACTGCGGTTGAGCCGCAAAATAATGAACAAATTGCCGCGGTTTTGCGTTCATATAATTATAAGGAAACGATGGAGCGATGATGATGATCCAATGACCAGGAAACGATCGGTCATTTCTTGACCGATCTTATTTTGTTGCAAAGTGATGGGTGGTATGGTTTAATGATGGGAGACATTCTGTTAAAAAAGGGCAGGAATAGCGGTGCAACGGGACTAAAGCAGGAACCGTCGCACCGCTTGCATTCTCTGGATGCCTTGCGGGGCTTTAATATGTTCTGGCTCATCGGCGCGGAACGAATCGCCGACGCCCTGAGCGATCTCGGTTTCCCTGGCGCCACCGTGGTGGCTGCGCAACTCGATCACGCGGCCTGGATCGGCTTTAATTTTTATGACCTCATTTTCCCGCTCTTCGTCTTTTTGGTCGGCATGTCGTTGACTTTATCCATCGAGCGTCGCCGGCAACGCGGCGACGATGTCCGGGGCTTGGTGGGCCATATTTTCATCCGGACCGCCCTGCTGTTTTTGATTGGAATTTATATGAGCAATTCCGGATATTTTTTGCGCGGCGTTTTTAATAACGTCCGGATGATGGGGGTTCTGCAACGAATCGCCCTATGTTATTGCGGGGCGTCGCTATTGGTGCTGTTCACCAAGCCGCGGCGGCAGGCGTATACCGTCGCTGGCATTTTGATCGGGTATTGGCTGTTATTGCGGTTCGTGCCCGCTCCTGGCGCGACGACCGGCATCTGGACCCCGCTGGGGAATCTGGCCAATTATCTCGACGGCCGTTATCTACCGGGCCGGCTTTATTACGGCACCTGGGACCCCGAGGGGCTGTTGAGCACGATCCCGGCTCTCGCCACTTGCCTGTTGGGCGCCTTGACCGGCCACTGGCTCCGTTTCCAGGGAAGATTGCGCGGCAAGCCGGTGGATGGCGCGGCCAAGGCCAAGCTGCTGGCGCTGGCCGGATTGATCCTCTGTGGCTTGGGATTGCTATGGAGCCTCGATTTCCCGGTGATCAAAAAAATCTGGACCAGTTCCTATGTGCTGGTGGCCGGCGGCCTCAGCGCGCTGATTATGGCCGGGTTTTATTGGCTGATCGATCTGCGGGGTCACCTGAAATGGGCCTTCCCGTTCATCGTCATCGGCCTCAATTCGATCTTCATTTATGTCTGCACCAATTTCCTGCCTTTTAACGCGGTGGCCCACTGGCTGGTGGGCGGGGCGTCCTTCGCCTTTTTGGGAGCCTGGCAGCTTTTGGTGGAGGCCGTGGTGTTTTTCGCCCTGGAATGGCTGGTGTTATGGGTGATGTACCGGCGGAAATTATTCGTTCGGTTATAGGAGCTGATAAAGAGCACTGTGAGCGCTGCATCGATGATCGGTCAGAAAATGAATGAAACCTTCCCGGCGCTGTCGCACCGGAATTTCCGGCTTTTCTGGATTGGCCAGTGCGTTTCCCTGGTCGGCACGTGGATGCAGGAGATCGGCCAGGCATGGCTGGTGCTGCAGTTAACTCATTCGGCGATGCGCTTGGGCATTGTCACCGCCGTTCAGTTCGCGCCGATGATGCTCTTCGCTTTATTCGCGGGGGCGATCGCCGATAAACTGCCGAAACGTCAGGTCTTGCTGGTGACCCAGGCCAGTCTGATGGTTCTGGCGCTGATCCTGGCGACGCTAACCTATCTGAAAGTGGTCCAATACTGGCATATTCTAACGCTGGCGGGGATCCTGGGAGCCGTCAACACCATCGATATGCCGACCCGCCAATCCTACTTCGTGGAACTGGTGGGCCGGGATGATCTGATGAACGCCATCGCCCTGAACTCGACCATCTTCAATCTGGCCCGGATCATCGGCCCGGCCGTGGCCGGCTTTTTAATCAGCCTGGTGGGAATCACCGTCTGTTTTTACCTGAATGGGTTGAGTTTTGTAGCGGTCCTCATCGGACTGTGGCTGATCGATGTTCAACCGTCCGGAGCGGTTCAGCAGCATCAGCGCTCTTTCCGTTCCATTGTGACGGATACCCGGGAAGGGCTGGGTTACATTTATTCCAAGACCGAACTGTTCGTGCCGTTGCTACTGTTGGCCCTGGTCAGCATCTTCGTTCTCAATTTCAACGTATTTGTGCCGCTGCTCGCCAAGGATGCCCTGAAACAAAACGCTCTGGGTTATGGCATGCTGATGACGGCCATGGGCATCGGTTCGCTGATCGGCGCCTTAAGCCTCGCCGCCAAAAGCAGGTCCGGGCCCAATCCCAAGGTTTTGGGCGGCGGCGCCTTAGGCATGTCCGTCTTACTCAGCCTGCTCGGCTTCATGGATCAATACTGGCTGGCCGCAGTGACGCTTTTAATCATCGGCCTTTGCATGATCAGTTTCACCGCTTCGGTCAATACCATGATCCAGTTGAACTCCGATGATCACATGCGGGGACGGGTCATGGGGGTTTATTCGCTGGTTTTCGGAGGGGTCACCCCGATCGGCAGCCTGATCGCGGGGAAGATTTCCGAAGTCGTCGGCATCAGCATGGGCCTTTTGATCTGCGGCGCGATCGGCATTTTATCTTGCGTATGGGTTTATCTTTGTTACGTGAGAGTCAATCATCGGAAATCGGCCTAGTTCCAGGGCGGCTCGTCATACCGGGACAAAGCATCGGACCGGCTCACATAACCGAAGCGCCATTGGGCATGCTATCAGTGCATATTAATGGAGGACGGAGGGGTGAGGATGGCCATTGCTGCCGCGAAGCTATGGCGGGTCGTCTTCGTGTTGATCGCCGCGCTGCTGGTGATCGGGTTGGCAGTCTATCATTGGAAACCCCGGCAGGCGCCGGCCCCGCTTCCCGAAAGGGAACCAGAGATGCGGTACAGCTATTACCGGATTGTGGACCAGGCGACCGGCAAAACGCTGATGGTAATCTCCTCGTCGCCGGTCACGGTCGGCGACGAATTGCTCACCGGGGACAACCGGCGCTACGTGGTGGTCCGGATGGTCGGCAACCTGGCGTACGCCAAATTTGTCGAGCAAGTGCGGCTAGAGAAGTCCGGCACAACCATTCTCCCGCAAAGAAAGAACAGACGGTTATTTCGGTCGTCTGTTCTTTCTTTTGGGTCAAACCCGATCAATCGTTTATTGAATCGATTCATGGGTGGGTTTTTCCAGCTTCGGAATGGCGAGCCGATAGCGTCCGCCATCTTCCAGGGTGCTGGTAACCGCTTCCGATTTTGGCTCCCCGCTTAAGATAAAATGGCGTTCGAACGACCGGTACTGGCGGATCTGCTGCCAATGGGCCCGCTGCCGGAGCGTATTTTCTTCCTGATGAACCCCTTTGATCGATAGCCGGTTGCCGTGTACTTTCACTTCGATCTCGTCTTCATTCCACCCCGGCAGATCGGCGGTCAAAACATACTTGTCTTCTTGGTCCTCCAGCTGGATTTCAGGGAAGAAACTGATCCGGCCGGGCTCTAACAACGCCCGGCGAAATTCGGTCAAAATCATTCGCAAAGCTTGAATCAGCGGAGGTTGCTGGATTCTGGGACCGGGGAACTGAAAAACCATCGGATCACCCCCTATCTATAATAGTCGGCGCCCGATCGATTTTAGCCAGGCTTTTGGACTGTTTTTCCCCGATTCGCCAATTAACCGCAGTTTCCGTTGACGCTGTGCAGGTAGCGCTCCAGCCGCGAAACCAATAAGCTCAGGGCCACCGTATTATGGCCGCCTTCCGGAATGATAATGTCGGCGTAACGTTTGGACGGTTCGACAAACGCTTCATGCATCGGCTTGACCGTGTTCAAGTACTGGGTGCAGACCGATTCCAGGCTGCGACCCCGTTCGTTGATGTCCCGCACGATCCGGCGCAGCACCCGGGTGTCGGCGTCGGTATCGACATACGCTTTGATATCGAAAGCATTACGCAGTTCCGGGTCGGTCAGGATCAGGATCCCTTCGACAACCACCACCGGTTTGGGGTGGATCAGGACGGTTTGCTTGGACCGGACATGTTGGCTATAGTCATAGACCGGTACCGCCACCGACTGCCCCATGCGGAGCAGATTCAAATGATCCAGCAATAGTTGGTCTTCGAATGAATCGGGATGGTCGTAGTTCTGACTGGCCCGTTCCGTGAAGGGCAGATAGGATTTGTCGACGTAATAAGAGTCTTGGGAAATCAAGACCACATTGGCCGCGCCAAGTTCGGTTTCAAGCGCCTTGGCCACCGTGGATTTTCCGGAACCGGTTCCGCCAGCGATTCCAATGATGAGCATCTTTGGTACCTCTTACTTTCAATAGAATATGGCGTTTTACGTTAGAGCGATTCGTGAAGAAACGTTGCCGGTTGGCTCGTTTCGCAAGAAGGAGGCGATGGCAAATTCCAGCAACGGATCGAATCGTCGAAGTTCCGGGATCCTTTCTTCGCGATACCGGACTTTTTCACCTGCTTGCAGATTCGGATTTTTGAATGTTTTTTATCGCCCAGGATGCAAAAACGTTATTTTTACGGCATTCGCAGGATTGTTGTCCTTTCCGGTTATTTTTCTCAAAATCGGCAGGATAATCCCCGCGGCAGTCCGAATAATTGTGATACCGTTGATATTTTAACCCATATCAACCGCGATTCTAAAATAGCGACAAACGAAGAGGTGACCGTGATGGAAGTTATGCAGGCGATTCAACAAAGGCACAGCATAAGACATTATCTCGACCGGGAGGTGCCGCAGGATGTTTTGGCGCCGATCCTGGAGGCGGCCCGGCTGGCTCCTTCCGGGGGCAATAAACAGGATTGGCGGTTCATCGTGGTCCGCGACGCGGAACAGCGCCGTAAACTGGCGGATGCCTCCGGACAGCTTTTTATCGGGTCGGCTCCGTTGATCCTGGTCGGCGTGGCGCTCAACCCCAACTGGACTTTGAGCGAGATCCCCATTAACGTCGCGGATCTGGCCATCGCCATGACCCAGGTGATGCTGGTGGCCACTGCCCATCAGTTGGCGACTTGCTGGATTGGGTCGTTCAATCAAGCCAAGGTGAAGCAAGTCCTGGGTATTCCCGAAGCTTACAAAGTGATCAATTTGCTGCCGCTCGGTTATCCGGGCGAGGATCCGGGCGCCCGGCCCCGCAAACCATTGTCGGAGATCGTGGCCTACGATCGTTTTTGATGAACGAATAGTTAGCGGCGGTTATTTTGGGATAAAGTCACTGGTTGACTTTATCCCTTATTTTTTTGGGCGGTTTTAAAACCGATTGCCAGTCGAAACCCGCCAGTGGGGTGGGTTCCGTTTGATTATAAAAACCATATTAAGATCATGAAACAAATTAATAAACAAATCGTGTTATACTGTAGAGGAAATCCCTGGATAATCTCGTATTAAAGTTAAAAGAGAAGGAAATGGTTTTCAGAACGGAAACAAAGGAGGTTTCGATGTTTAAACGTGTTTTAGAAGGGATGGCGCGCTGGGGCGCGAACGCGTTGAAGCTGTTCAACTTCCCAAAACTAAAGGTTTTTCATCAAATCCTGATCCTCATCTCCGTACTGCTGATATTCTTGGGAATCCAAGGCTTTTTAAGCGTGAAGATCAATGACACAATGCTCAAATCCAATCAAAGGCTGTTTCAATTGAGCGTAAAACGGTTCGACAACATCAGCACGATCCGCGTTTACCTGGAACAGATTAAGAATAGCTATCTGGAAGTGCTCAGCGGCCGGACCAAAAACCAGGACCTTTCCAATCCGGCCGGACTCAACGGTTTCCTCAACATTTCCAGTGAAATGGAGCCCGCAGTGAGGGCACTCCGGGAGGTCGATCCGGATCGAGCCGCCGCCATTCTCCAAAACATCCAGGTGATCAAGGAGCTGTTGAAAACCGGGATCGCTGAGACGAATTATCAAAAACTGCTCGGCCAAATTAACAGCATTAAGTTTATGACAGATGAACTTTATAATAAGGTCTTGTTGACCAGCAGCGACACCACCTCGCAAAGCGCCGCCTATTCGGCGGCTTCCAAGACGGCCACCATCATCCTGCTGGTGGTCGGAGCCTTGGTTTCGGGCTTGATCGGGCTGGCGATCGCCAGGGCGCTTGCCCGCCCATTGAAAGAGATGGTCTTCGCCGCCAGGGCGTTGGCCGTCGGCGATCTCTCGAAAAGTATCCGCGGCGGCGGTTCGCCCGAAGTGGCCAGTGTCGCCGAGAGTTTGAATCAGGCCATCCTGGGGTTGCGCGAACTGGTAAGCGACATTAATAGCCAGGCGGAGAACATCTATCGCGCCAGCCAGGAACTTTCGCGGGCTTCTACGGAAACCGGGACTTCGGTGGCCCAGGTCGCCCAATCGATGGCCGAGTTGGATCAAGCGGCCACCGAAGAAGCGGATCATATCAACCGGACAGTGAATACGGTCAACCTCTTTTCGGAACTGGTCCGGAAGGTCTCCGCCGACACCGCCAGCATTGAGACCGCCTCCCAGCAAGTGGCCGGTTCGGCGCGGGTCGGACAGAACCTCACGACCCAGATTACTCAGGAGATGAACGCGATCTTCACTACCACCAACGAAGTGGCCTCGGCCATTCACGAATCCAACCGGACTTCGGACGAGATCAGCGATATCACCGCTTTGATCGGCAACATCGCCGAACAGACCTCATTGTTGGCGCTGAACGCGGCGATCGAAGCGGCCCGCGCCGGGGAACACGGTAAAGGCTTCGAGGTGGTCGCCATGGAAACCAGAAAATTGGCCGAACAGTCCAAGAGCGCCGCCCGCCACATTGATGATCTGGTCCGCCAGCTGAACCAGCGGAACTCGCAGACGGCCGCCGTGATGAAACAAGGAATGGGCCGGGTCGAATCCGGGCGGGACCTGGTTCATGAGGCCACTAGCACCTTTGAGGCGATCTTTCAATCGCTGCGCCAAAATCTGGCGCAGATCGAAACGGTGGCCCAGTCGGCTCGGCAAATGTCCCAGAGCAATGAGGCGGTCATCACCGCGATCAAGACCATCGCCGCGCTCTCGCAAGAGAGCATGGTCAGCGCCGACCAGGTTTCAGCCGCTGCCGAAAACCAGACCGCCGCGGTCGAAGAGATCTCGGCATTGGCGGAAAACCTGACCGGCATCGCCGCCAATCTTCAAAAGGCAATCACTCGCTTCTCGCTGGAGGACCCGGCCGCCAAGGCGGCTTCTAACTAAAAGCATTGGCCTTATTTCTTTAAGAGTCGTGCGAAGGGAACGCGTCCCGGCAACCCAAACTGGGAGAATTCTCTGATTTCTGGATGTTTCAGGGACTTTTTCGAAAAACGGTATTTTTTGCGTGATATAATGTTCAATGGTAATCGAAATTTCGGAACCGGGAAGGTTCAAGCAATGGCGGTGATGACGGACATTGACCGCCAGGGGTTGGAGATGACTGGTCCTAGATTTTATCTTTTATAAACAGGGAAACAGGGAGTTGGTGGCGATGTCTTTACCCGGTTGGTTCGGCTGGGCGGTTTTCGGGTTGCTCAATGGGGCGGGGCTATTCCTGACGGGGCTGGATAAGAGCAAAGCTCGCCACGGCCGTTGGCGCATCCGGGAGCGAACCTTTTTTATCCTGGCGGTTTTGGGCGGCGGCATCGGTGTTTACGGCGGCTGTCTGTTATTCCGGCACAAAACGCGGCACGCTCGTTTTATGCTGGGACTGCCGGCCATTCTGCTGGCGCAGCTCGTGCTCTGCTTTTGGTTGCTGCACTATGGGCGGGGCTAGACGATTGCCTCTTTGAACTTTTGTGACCGCCTTGATTGGTCGGACGGGGTTTATCGCAATGCTCTGAAAAGACCGGACTTGACTCCGGTCTTTTTTTGTACCGTTGCGGAGAGAATAATTGTGAAGCGACGCGGGAAAATATTACTCGGGTGGTTAAAAATCAGGCAATGAGCCCTTCGCGCTGAAAAATGGCAAGGGCAACCCCTTGGGAAGGACATACCACCGTGGATGACCCATTTGTCGTTGGGACCATGATTGGCCTGGCAGCGGATCTGCCGAAAATCGCGATCGATTTCCTGCTGTACCATTGGCGTTTCTCCGAATATCACTGCTGGCTGATGGCGATCAAAGCCTTTTTTTCACCGGATTGGCCGGTCGGCATTCATCATTGGCTCATCGGCGGTGCGTTGGATCTGACCATCGCCGGATTCTTGGGGGTGGGCCTGGTTTATTTTATCAGACTGATCGGACCCGGCTGCTTTTGGCTCAAAGGGATCGCTTACAGCATGGGGACGTGGCTGGGGTTCTGCCTGATGGCCAGCGGGCATCTGCTCCAGAATCCGCTGGAGGTCTATCATTCCTTCATTAACCACTCACTTTGGGCGGTTGTCGCCATTTATTGGCTGGCGAAACGCGAGCGCGGCTGGCTGAAGGGCAGCGCATTTTGGAAGGGAGAACGACCATGAGCGAAGTGATTAACAACCGGGAATACCGGCAGCAGGCCTTGAAAGAGATCATCAAAGAACTGCATCAGGGCAAAAGCGCCGCTGAGGTGAAGGCCAAATTCGCCGAGCTGATCGAGGGCGTGTCGGCGACGGAGATCTCCGGGATGGAACAGGCGCTGATGGCCGAAGGCATGCCGGCCGAGGAGATTCAACGCTTATGCGACGTCCATGCCGCGGTCTTTAAGGGCTCGATCGCCGCGATTCACGCGCCGCAAGCGGCGGCCCAGACTCCCGGCCACCCGTTGCATACCATGGCCTTGGAGAACCGGGCCATCGAGCGGCTGATCGACGGGAGCATCCGGCCGCATCTGGCGGAGTTCCGGGCGAGCGGCGGCCAGGACGTAAGGTTGCAGCTGCTGGAGGATTTCAACCTGCTGCTGGATGTCGACAAGCACTATAGTCGCAAGGAGAATCTGATCTTTCCGTACCTCGAGAAGTATGGGGTGACCGCGCCGCCCAAGGTGATGTGGGGTGTGGACGATGAGATCCGCAAGATGCTCAAGGCGGTCAAGGCCTCCCTCGTCACGGAGCCGGGCGAGCGGGAAGGCGTCGTGCGCCAGGCAGAGGAAGTCCTCGCCAAAATCAACGAGATGATCTTCAAGGAAGAGCAGATCCTGTTGCCGATGGCGTCAGAGACCCTGACCGAGGATGAATGGCTGGCGATCGCCGCCGACAGCGACGCCATCGGTTATTGCCTGACTGAGCCGCAGGGGCTCTGGCAGCCGGTGCAGATCGATGTCGCGGCCAAGGAAGCCGGCGCCGGCGAGCAGCCGGTTCAGGGCGGTTATCTGAATCTGGGAAGCGGCGTGCTCACCCCGGCGGAGATCAAGGCGATCCTCAACCACTTGCCGGTGGACATCACCTTCGTCGACCGGGACGGGGTGGTGAAGTATTTCAACCAGGCCGCGGAACGGATCTTCGCCCGGACCAAGGCGGTGATCGGCCGCCGGGTGCAAAACTGCCATCCGCCCGCCAGCGTCCAGGTGGTCGAAGGGTTGGTGGCCGACTTAAGCAGCGGCAAAAAGGACTCCGAAGCGTTCTGGCTGAAGATGGGCGATCAGTATGTCTATATTCGCTATCTGGCGGTGCGGGATGAGCGCGGTGAGTTCCTTGGGGTGCTGGAAGTGACCCAAAACATTCGGCCGTTGCAAGCCATCAGCGGTGAGAAGCGATTATTGACCGAAGTCAGGGCTTAGGCTTTTTTACACATAAGCCCATTTGCAGTATAATAAATATAGGACATAGCGATTGCGAGGTGGATTCCATGTTAGCCAAATACCGGTTAATTAAGGTTTACACCAGCGAGGACGTTGTTTGGCAAGGTAAACCTGTCTGGCAGGCCGTGGTGGATTTATTGAAAGAGCGGCGGATTGCGGGCAGATGTTTTGTCTTTAAGGGGATGGCCGGGTATTTCGAAACCGGCGAGGTTGCCGAGCAGCCGGTGAAACACTTTACCTACAACATGCCGCTGAAGATCGAGATCATCGTCCCGGCCGCGGTGTTGAGATCCCTCATCGACCAGGTGACGGAGATCATCGGCGACGGCATGGTGGTGGTGGAGAAGGTGCGGCTGCATTCCTACCATTCGGCGGAACGGCTGATCCCGCAGCATCTGAAGATCGCCGAGGTGATGACCACGCAGGTGGAGACGGTCGATCCGAACACGCCGGTGGATGAGGTGATCCACAAAATGCTGGCCACCTCGCTCAAGGATTTGCCGGTGGTGGATGCCGAACGGCATGTGCTGGGGATCATCACCCAGGAAAACCTCTCCGATCAGCCCCATTTACCGTTGCGGCTGGGGCTTTTGGCCCGGCTGGAACCGAAGAAGATTGAGGCTTACTTAAACCGGTTGCCCTTGTTCAGCGCGGCCGAGGTGATGACCAAACCGGTGGTGACCATTGGCCCGGACCGCCATATTCTGGACGCCATCAAGCTGATGCTGAAATACCGCCTGAAACGGCTGCCGGTGGTCGATGCCGGCAATGTTCTGGTGGGGATAATCGCGCGGATCGACGTTTTGCGGGCCATCAATCAGCAAACCAGGCACACCGCTCCGGCGGCGGCTTTGCCCGGAGGGGGCTCCGGCCAGAAGATCAAGGAGATCCACAACCGGGAGTATGAGACGGTCCGGCCGGAGACGCCCGTCTACGAAGTGGCGGAGCTGATCTACAGCCGGCACATTCAGCGGGTGGCGGTGGTCGATCGCGACAACCGGCTGGTGGGACTGATCTCCGATTATGATCTGCTGCCGGTCCTGGGCAACTCCAGCGAGGCGGCGGCCGATTATTTCATTGACCAGAAGAGTTTCCGGGGTTTTCATTTCAAGGGCTATGTCGAGAAGATGGGGGCCAAGACCGCCGCCGAAGTGATGGTGCGCGATCTGGTGACCATCGCCGAGCGGGACACGGTGGAGGATGCGGTCCGCCTGATGACGGAGAACGGTCTGAAACGGTTGCCGGTGGTCGACGAAGCCGGTCATTTCAAGGGCATGATCAGCCGGGATGCGCTGCTGCGGACCATCGCCGAATAATGCCGCCCCGCCGCCGGCGGGCGGAGATCCATCAACAATCGAAGCTATATAAGTTGAAATAAATTTTTGAATAAGCTTTTCCATCCGTAAGGCATGGCTGGAAAAGGACGAAGCGCGGTATTTATTTCAACTTATGAATCAAGGAAATAGGTTGCAATGATTTGAAGGTACCAAAACTTATTGCAACATATAGAGGAACCATGCCCGGGAATCACCGCCGCATGGTTCTTTTTTACGGGTCACCCGTCCCAGGATGGGGCCGCAACCGGGGATGTTCCGGCACGATCCGGGAAGCATCCCGATGCCCGGCCCGCTTTCCCGAAAGCTGCGGGCAAGTTTCGCGGAACTTGCGGAAGCATTCCCGGAGTCCGCTTCGGCTGCCCCACGGCTTGGATCTGCTTTCTCAGGCTTGGATTCTGCTTCCCCAAACCGCGGGAAAAGCGGGATGGCTTCCGGAACATCAGGGACGGTCCTTGGGAAAGCATTCCCAAGGTTTGGGACAGTTCGCTCAACCTTTGGGAATGGTTTCCCAAGGTTTGGGGAAGCTTGCCCACGGCCCGGGAATGCTTTCCCAACCCTTGGGCATCCTTTCCCAACCCTTGGGCATCCTTTCCCAACCCTTGGGATAGTTTTCCCAAGCCGTGGGAGAGCTTGCCCAAAGGTCGGGGATGGTTTCCCAAGACGCGGGCGGGCCGGGAGCGGCCGATCCGCTGCCGGGATCATCATCAAGCCGGGAAGCAATCGCCTTTCGAATGGCAAATCCGGGCTCGGCTTCGGATGGGCAATGATGAATAAAGCGCAAGGCGCCCTCGCCAGGATGAAGAACAGCCCTGGTATTATTCATTCCGTGAGCGAGAGAATTTGTCTTGCCGTCAATGGCAAGATATGCTATGATAAACACAACATAGTTGCGTTTGTGAACCGATTGGCATAGAATAATGAGGAATCAAATTGGCTGAGCAGTGCACAGCAGCAAGCGGCAAGGGACTGCGCGGAACCGGGTTTTCTTTCGCCGAACTAGGAGTCAGGTGATAAAGTCTCCTAGGAAAGATTCATACCCAATGAAAGATCGATATCGCCTTTATCATTTGCTTCTCTGAGCTTTTGTGCTTACCCTGGCTTTCGGTCGGGGTTGTCACAATCCTTTTATAGGCAACGACATGATTTGAATCCCATGATTTGCGAAAAAACGGTAAATGTTCGTTATTTGCGCAAATCATACCCAACTGCGGATTCATGTCGTTGCCGATAGAAAACAGGTCAAAAGTCAAAAGAGGGAAAATTATGTTCCAGAAAGGTCAAAAAGTCATCATCGAAAAGAATAACCAGGATCGGGTTCTATGCTTCGAAGGACATATTGTCGATGTCGAACCGCGTTATATCGTGGTCGACAATGGAGTATTCCGGGAATGTTTCTGGACGGATAGCGATGGGCACAACCCGTCGATCAAACTGGTTTAATGCCCTACGAAATATACGGTTTATTTTTATGAGGCCAAGCTGAGTCGGAAACCGCCGAGCGTTTATGATAGAGACTATGGCATTAGCATGCGAAAAGAAAGGTAGGTTTACTGTTTTAGCGCGAATCGAAACATCCCACATGATAAACAACATCTATTTATGTTTGGTTAAAGCGAGGGTCGGATAAAATGAAGCGGAATAAAGACATTGCCGAGATACTGCACCGGGCGGGACTAAAACATACTCCGGGCCGGGCCGCGTTGCTTTGCGTGTTGATGAAAACGGCTTTCCCCCTGACCCAGGAGGAACTGGCCGCCCAATTGACCGGAGTGGAATTAAACCGGGTCACGATTTACCGGGCCTTAAACGATTTTCTCAAGACCGGTCTGATCCACCGGATCGAGAATGGCAACCGGGTTTGGAAATTTGCCTATGGCGATTATCATCCGCAGCAAGGCCATCATCATCCGCATTTTATTTGCAAAAATTGTGGCAAAGTGGAATGCTTGGAGGATTATTGCCTGCCGGAGATCCAGCTCCTCGGATCGGGTTACTCCGTTGAGGAGCAGGAGCTTTATCTGCGTGGCCTCTGCGATAGGTGTTCCATACCCAGAAAGGATCTTTAAGGAGCTTTGAAACTGATGATAGTCGTCTTTCAATAAATAAACGCTCAGGAGGATGGGGACCGATGTATCAAGACAAAGTTTTAGTTTGCAAGGAATGCGGGAAGGAATTCGTTTTTACTGCGGGTGAACAAGAGTTTTACGCTTCAAAGGGATTCCTCAATGACCCGAGTCGCTGCCCGGAATGCCGTAATGCCAGAAAACTGCGGGGAACCGACAATAATCGCAATAATCGCTCGCAGGAACGCCCGATGTATCCGGCAGTCTGCGCCCGTTGCGGCAAGGAGACGATGGTTCCCTTTAAACCGAGCGGGGATAAGCCGGTATATTGCAAGGAATGTTTTCAGTTAATGCGGGGAGCAAATAACTGAAAACCCCGGGTTATTGAGCGGCCACTGAAGAATTCAATCCATCGGGACGAATGACTTCTTTCGCCCGCCGTCACTTAAAAAACCTTAGATTTAAAACAGTGATTGTCAACTTCAATGTTGATCCGAGCCGGAGAGGAATGCTTTTCGACTCTTTTTTCATTTTAGCGCGGTCAGGTTTCTATTTTTCAAAGCTTAATTCCGCTCCTTTACCCCGGGCAAATTACCGGTCGACCCCTCAAACAATTCCGCAATTTTGATCAAAGTCGCATACTCAGTCCCGCTGAATATTCCTTATATTCCTCTATCTTCCTCAAGCGCGCATGGAATTGCACCAATATCCGCTTTTACTGTATAATTGAAACCAGACCGATAACGAAGATCTATTTTAGAAGCCATGGGATAAAGTCTTTAAGATTGGAAATTGCTTTGCAAAGGTTTAAAAACGACTTTATCCCTCACTTCGCTGAGCTTTTATGATCGTCCTGACCTTCGGGCCGGGTTCATCACAACGCTTTTAGAAAACGATATTTTAAAGAGAAAATTGATTGGTCGCGG
Organism: Bacillota bacterium; assembly: GCA_023400055.1. Classification (GTDB taxonomy): domain Bacteria; phylum Bacillota; class UBA4882; order UBA8346; family UBA8346; genus Hydrogenispora. The sequence continues at coordinate 71,069 of JAEXFN010000035.1, read as the reverse complement.
GAACTGCGAGGGGTATGAATGGATTTCTTTAATGTCAACATGGGGACGATTTTAATCGTTCTCGTTTTGGGTCACCTTTTAACCGGCGTGCTGATCATCTCATATACGGCCCAACACAATCGCAGCAAAGCGGTTAATACGTTTTTGCTTTCAAAATTGCTTCAGCCGCTGGGGTGGATCATGATTGGGCTGAGGGGCATGATACCTGGCCTGGTTTTGGCAGCTGTCGGAAATTCGGTATTGTTCATTGGCGCGGCTTTGGAGTTGAGCGCTTTCATGATTCTGAAAAACAGCTATACCAAAACGATAAAAAGGGCTTATACCGTCTTGCTCATCGGCTGTATCAGCGTATTTGTCGCAGTAACGGCAGATGGATTTCCCGAGAATGTCAGGATTGCCTTCTCGTCCGGGATTACGGTAATACTGATGGTGTTTCCCGTATATAAGCTCGTTGCGGAACGGAAGGCTTCGATACTCCAAAAAGTAATCGCCGTTTCTTATGTCATTACAATGCTTTTCCTGCTTTTCAGGGTTTATGCGGCCGTGATGACAGACCTTGACATGAAATTGGCTTCAACCAATATTTTTAACACCTGGCTGTTTTTAGTGTTCTATCTGGTAATGCTCGTGGGAAGCACCGGTTTTATCCTGCTGGATAAGGAAAAACTGGATGCGGAGTTGCTGAAAGCGGCGTCCTTCGACGGATTGACGAATACCCTAAACCGCAAAACCTTCATCGAACGGGCCGAATCGCTTCTTTCCCTGTTTGCAAGAAAGCAGGAACAGATCTCATACTTGCTCATCGACATCGATGATTTCAAGAAAATCAATGATCGGCACGGCCATTATGTGGGCGATATCGTATTGCTAGGGTTTGTCGATACCATCCGCAAACAATTGCGGAATTACGACTTGTTTGGCAGATACGGCGGAGAGGAATTTGCCGTATTGCTGCTCGGGATAGGCGAGAAAGAAGCCATTGAGATCGCGGAAAGATTAAGGGCAGCGATAGAAAATTCGTCCGTCGGCGCTGATCCTGAAATAAAGTATACCATAAGCATCGGACTTTCCACGATAATTCCGGACGGAGAAACCAGTGTTGACACGCTCTATAAACTCAGTGACCAAGCCCTGTATATGGCAAAAGCACAAGGAAAGAATTGCTGCAGAAACGCAACGGTAGCAGAAGGATGATATTTGAACTGCTTTAGTTCGGTTTGTGAGAGTTAAGTAAGCTGCAAAAGTGTTATGATGTCAATAAACAAGCCATGAAATAAAACATTTCAGGTAACGAATCATCACGAAAGGGACACCAACAATGCAATTCACCAAATTACGGAAAGGGACGGTCCTCGGCCGGAAGAACCGTTTCGTGGTGACGGCCCGGGACGAAGCGGGCGGCGAGATTCAGTTGCATCTGGCCAACTCGGGGCGGCTTCGCGAGCTGATCGTCCCGGGCCGCGATCTGTGGTATGAGCCGCGCGAGGATGATCCGGACCACAAGACCGCCGGCCGTTTGCTGCTGCTCCGCAATGCGGTGGGAGAATTGGTCTGTATCGACGCCACCGTGCCCAACGCAGTAGTGGAAGAGGCCTTGCGCAGCGGGGCCCTGGAACCGTTCCGGGACTATGCCGGGGTGCGGCGGGAGTATACCATGGGCAATAGCCGGTTCGATTTTTATTTGGCGGGCGACGAAGCGCGGGGCGCGGCCGTGATCGAGGTCAAATCGGTGACGCTGGTCGAGGAGGGGTTGGCGCTGTTTCCCGACGCGCCGACGGAACGGGGCTTGAAACACCTGACCGAGCTGGGCCGGTTACAGAGCGGGCGGCTTCGGGCGGCGGTGCTCTTTTTGATTCAACGGGCGGACGCCCGGGAGTTTACCCCCAACGACCGAACCCAGCCGGAGTTCCGGGCCAAGCTGCGGGAGATCCGGGAACGCGGCGTACAGGTGCTGGCCTATGACTGCCGGGTGACCGAGCGGGAGATCGCTCTGGGCCGGCCGGTGTTGGTACTGTTATAGCTGGTTTGGCGGGGAAGGAAACGGCGGACGGCCGTTTTTCATTTGGCAAGGATTCCGGACCGCTGAGCCACGGCGCTACCAAAAATGACCGTCGCTGGTGCTTGGAAGGTTCCGGTTTTTGTGGCAGAATGGTGAGTAGGTGATGTCAATATGTTCGGGGATTTGAAACTAACTTCCGAAAGTCCGATTTACCAACAGATCAGCGCCTATATCCGGGAGCTGATTACCAGCGGCGCGCTGCGCAAGGGGGTGCGGTTGCCGTCGACCCGGGAATTGAGCCATATCCTGAAGGTCAGCCGGAACACGGTGATCATGGCCTATCAGGAGCTGCAGGACGCGGCGCTGATCGAGAATATTCACGGCCAGGGGGCCTATGTCAACGCGGTGACGGCCCATCAGGAGCAGCAGCCGGTGCTGGACTGGCGGCGCCGGATCAGTGATTATGGCCGGACCGCCTGGGATCTGAACGAGACGGCCACCGCCTGGCAATGGCGGCCGGGGATGATCCCTTTCAACAGCCTGGCGCCGGATGAGAGCATCTTTGAGATCGAGGAGATCAAACGGGCCTTTTTGAACCGGATTTCCCTCGAAGGGGAGAAGCTGCTCAACTACGGTGACGCCCAGGGCTACCGCCCGCTGATCGAATACCTGAAACATTATCTGGAGGAGAAGGGGGTCGATTTCCGCGGCAAGGATCTCTTGATCACCAACGGTTTCACCGAAAGCTTCTCGCTGGTGATGGCGGCATTGACCGATCCCGGCGACCGGGTGGTCTGCGAGAACCCCACCCACAATCTGGCCCTGGACATCATGAAACTGTCCGGGCTGCAGGTCTGCGGCGTACCCATGCGCGAAGACGGGATCGATCCGTCCGATCTGGAGCAGGCACTGGCGCAACCCGGCGTGAAGCTGGGTTTCATTATGCCATCCTACCATAACCCGACCGGGCTGGTGATGGCGCCGGAAAAGCGGCGCAAGGTGCTGGAGCTGTTCGGCAAGTATCAGGTGCCGCTGGTGGAGGAGGGCTTCAACGAAGAACTGCGCCACTCGGGCGCCCATGTCAGCCCGCTGATCGCCCTGGCCGGCACCGGCAACGGCGTGGTTTGCCTGGGCAGTTTCTCCAAGATCCTCTTCCCGGGCATCCGGATCGGCTGGATCAGCGGCGATGCCAAGCTCATCGCCTATCTGGAGCGGATCAAGTTTTACCGCAACATCTATACCTCCCTGCTCGACCAGGCCGTTTTGTACGAGTACCTCCAGAACGGCCGCTTCCAGCAGTACCTGAAACGCGCCAAAAAACTGTATAAAGAAAAATACGAACAAGCCCTGGCCCTGGCCGGCCAGTATATCCCCTGCCGCCGCGTCTGGGGGGACGGCGGGCTGCATCTCCTGATCGAGCTGGACGGGATCGAGGCCCGGCAACTATTGGCCCGCTGCTATCAGAAGGGCGTTTTGTTCACGCCGGGCGATATTTTCTATAGCGACGGTTCGGGCCGGGATTCCCTGCGCTTGAGCGTCTCCCGGGTGGACCGCTGGGAGATCGAACAGGGTTTCGCCCTCATCGGGGAGGCCATTCGCGAATTGAGCGGAAAGCGGGAGTGAATCGGTATGTGGGAATTTGCCAAAATGCACGGTTTAGGCAATGATTTTATCGTAATAAACGGGATGGCGCAGGACAGCGCCGTCGACTATCTGGCCTTGGCGCGCCGGTTGTGCGACCGTCATTTCGGAGTGGGTGCTGACGGGCTCCTGGTGGTGTTACCGGCCGCTCAAGCCGACATCGGGATGCGGATCATCAATGCCGACGGCAGTGAAGCGCAGATGTGCGGCAACGGAATCCGTTGCTTTGCCAAATATGTCTATGAAAAAGGGCTGATTGCAAAGGAAAGTTTCACCGTCGCGACCTTGGCCGGCCCAATTATCCCCGAGCTTATCCGTCGGAGGGATAAGGTAGCCGCGGTCCGGGTGAATATGGGAAAACCCAGGTTGCGCCGCAGCGAATTGCCGATGAGTGGCCCGGACGGTCCGGTGATCGACGAGGCCCTGCCGGTCGCCGGGACCGTTTACCGTATCACCAGCTTGCTGATGGGAGTCCCTCATACGATGATTATGGTCCCCGATGTCGGCGCCATTGATCCGGTCCGGCTGGGACCGGCCATCGAAAAGCATCCCGTTTTTCCGGAGGGGACCAACGTTAACTGGGTGGAAGTGGCCAATGATCGGGAAATTAAAGTCCGGACCTGGGAACGCGGGGCCGGGAGCACTCTGGCCTGCGGCACCGGTTCCTGCGCGGCAGCGGTGGCGACGGCGCTCAATGGCCGGACCGGCCGGAACGTAACGGTTCATCTGGCTGGCGGCGATCTCGATATCGAATGGGCGGCCGACGATACGGTCTACATGACCGGGCCGGCCGAGACGATCTGTGAAGGCCGCTGGCTGGCCTGATATCTTAATATGCCGTGTTGCGTATTTCAATCGATGAGTCCTGATTTGATTAAGACAACTCATTTAGTTAACGGCCGTAGCGCATGATAACAGGATCCGTCAATCCTCCACCCGGGGCCGGGCCGGATCGCAATCCTCCGGCTTGACCTGGGACACCCGGGCCAACTTGTTCAGGTAGTAGCATTCCTCGCGATCCATGTGGTCGGGGATTAACAACGTCAGCACGCTCAAGACTGTTTTGCTCTGTACGGTTTCCGCCAAGGAAAGCAGAAATCCCCGGAAATTGCGCATCGTCGTCTCCACGTCCAAGTTCAGCCGGGCCAATGCCGGAAAATCATTGTTCCCGGTCCGCAGATACCCTGAAAATTCTACTGCTTTATTATAGTACTGATTGAACAGCAGCCGGAATGAATCGCTCTGCTGGATCAGCTCGCGTTCCGTATCATCGAGCCGCACGCTCAAGCCATTGGCGTGTCCCTCGGCATCTTTCAGCCAGAGCAGATGATAATGGAGGGGATTGAGCAATGGCGGCTGCTGGCCCGTCAGCAGGGAACTCAAGATGCGCAGATACTCTTCCACTTCATTGACCATATGGTTATAAAAGGTCGGACTCAGGGAACTTTGAATCCCTACCGTCAGATGGGCGTTCAAAAGCTCCAGCTTGAAATTGCGGAGCGCTTGCGCCTGTTGGAAAGCCCGCTGGGTCAGCGCCGCCATTTCCGGTCCGTCTTTGCATTGACGGGCCTCGCTCAGCAGCTGGTCGAGGTCGTTGATGAAATACTGGGCTTGCTCAATCTGGGGTTGCTCGGCTGGCGCGAGCGAGGTGAGGATAAAACGGGCATGGTCGCCCAGGACCTGCAGCCAGAAACGATGTTCGTACAGGATAGCGGCAGATACGTTATCCACAGCGGATCCCTCCCTCAGATACTCGGTTTTCGATTCATTATATCGGGCCGCTCTCCCTGATATGCCCAAATTTGACATTCCCGGCGGTTTCGCGCGAATTAATCGCCGGGTCTTCTCCATCCGGACGTTGGTCGCGGCCAAAAGCAACGACATGAACAAGGCATTGATCAACCGGATCATCCGCGATCACCAATCGAATTTTTTATCCACCGATTACCTCTTCTAAGTGGAGCGGTTGCCCCAACGGAGCTGGCAAGCTCGCAGGTAGCCGTGAAAATTTTTACTTACAAAAAATTTATAATTTGGAAGAGGAGAATTGACGGCCGAAGCGAAACTTTAAATGTTAAAAAATTAACGAGGAGGATAATTATGAAAAAACGAATCCTGCTGGTATTGATGGCGGTGACGCTGATTTTGTCCCTCTCCATCACCGGAATGGCGGCCAGTAAATTCCGGGTGGCCATGGTCACCGATATCGGGGGTCTGGGTGACAAGTCCTTCAACGACGCAGCCTACGACGGTTTAAAACTGTTGCAGAAACAATACGGGATCGACATCAAAGTCGTTGAATCCTCAAAAATGGAAGACTATGTGCCGAACCTGAAAAGCCTGGCCGATCAGAAATTCGATATGATCTGGTCCATCGGCTTTTTGATGCAGGATGCCCTGACCGAGGTGGCTAAAGCCTATCCCAACCAGCATTTCGGGATCATCGACGCCGAGGTGAAAAGCCCCAACGTTCGTTCAGTCCTCTTCAAAGAAAATGAGGGTTCCTTCCTGGTCGGCGTGATCGCCGGCATCGATTCCAAGACCCATAAGGTCGGTTTCGTCGGCGGCATGGAATTCCCATTGATCAAGAAGTTTGAAGCGGGTTACCGGGCCGGCGTCAAGGCGGCTTATCCGAAAACCCAGATCTTCTCCCAATATGTCGGCGCTTTTGACAACCCCACCAAGGGTAAGGAACTGGCCGCCTCGCAATTCGCCGTCGGCGCGGATATCATTTACCACGCGGCTGGTGCCAGCGGCTTGGGCGTTATCGCCGCCGCCAAAGAGAAAGGTGAGGGCTACTGGGCGATCGGCGTGGATAAGGACCAATACAACGAGGGCCTCGTGAACGGCAAGAGCCGGGTCATCGCCAGCATGGTCAAGCGGGTCGACATTGGTGTCTTTAATTCTTCCGTCGAGGCGATGAACGGCAAATTCAGCGGCGGCACCCTCGAGCTGGGCCTCGCCGAAAATGGCGTCGGCGTCAGCGAAAGCGCCAAAAAGACCGCTTCCGCCAAAGCCCTGGCTCGCGCGGAGCAATTCAAAAAGCAGATCATCGCCGGAAAGATCAAAGTTCCGGTTGATCCCAAGGACGTCAAGTAATTTGAAATAGCGAATAACGGTTTGGACAGGGATAGTGCCGGCTAACTGCCGGCACTTTTTTAAGGTGTTCCGATTCGTCTCCCGGATTATTGACGCGCCGGAGGCGAATCTTTGCGAAAATACGAATATTTTGCTGCTTTGCCCAAGTCAGGCGATTCATCGCATCGAGATGAGGATATACGGATAAGTTCGCTGGGATTGCCCGTATACCGGTTATGTGTAGGAGGTGAAGTTATGGATTCGGACCCCAATTCAAACATAGTTCTGGCGATGCGGAATATCTGCAAGAGTTTTCCGGGAGTGCGCGCCAATCACGATATTAGTTTCGAATTGCGCCGGGGTGAAGTTCATGCGCTTCTGGGAGAAAACGGTGCCGGAAAGACAACCCTGATGAAGATCCTTTACGGGTTGTACAAACCCGATTCCGGAGAGATTCTGCTGCAGGGACGGAAGGTGGAGATCAACTCGCCGCTCCAGGCCATCAGTTTCGGTATCGGCATGGTCCACCAGCATTTCATGTTGATCCCGCCCTTCACGGTTTTAGAGAATATCATTCTCGGGGCTGAACCCAAACAAGCGCTAGGACGGCTGGACCGGGCCCGGGCGGCCCGGAAGATTACGGCCCTCGCCGAGGAGTTGGGCTTGAAGGTCGACCTCGCGGCCAAGGTTCAGGATATCAGCGTCGGTCTGCAGCAGCGGGTGGAGATTCTCAAGGCGCTTTACCGGGAAGCGGAGATCCTGGTGTTGGATGAACCGACATCGGTGTTGACCCCCCAGGAAGCGGAGGAGTTGGGAAAGATCCTCCGGAAATTGGTCGAGGCGGGCAAATCGGTCATCTTTATCACTCATAAGCTGAAAGAAGTCTTGAAATTCGCCGACCGGATCACGGTCATCCGCCGCGGCGAGGTCGTGAGTACCGTCCGGGGAGACGCCACCGATATGGAGGCATTGGCCGAGATGATGGTCGGCCGGAAGGTTCTCCTGGAGGTGGTCAAGGAACCGCCCCGGTTCGGTGAGACCGTATTGCGGATTGAGAATCTGCAGGCGCTTGACAACCGGAAACTGCCGGCGGTCCGCGGAGTCAACCTGGCGGTCCGCGCCGGGGAGATCCTGGCCGTCGCCGGCGTGGACGGCAACGGCCAGTCCGAATTGATCGAGACCATCACCGGTTTGCGGCCAGCCAGCGGCGGCCGGATCTTCCTGGGGGACCGGGACATCACCAATCAAACGCCCCGGCGTATCATCGAGCTGGGAGTGGGCCATATTCCCGAGGATCGCCAAAAGCGCGGCCTGGTGCTGGACTTTTCGCTTCAGGAAAATCTGATTCTGGAAGTGTACCGGACTCCGGAGTTCGAACGTTACGGCTTTATCAATGAGGAACGCTCCCAGGCTAATGCCAGGGAGTTAATCGAGCAATTCGACATCCGGACGCCCGGCGCCAAAGTGGAGGCGAATACGCTTTCCGGCGGCAATCAGCAAAAAGTGGTCATCGCCCGGGAGATCCAGCGCAATCCCAAGCTGTTGGTGGTCGCCCAGCCGACCCGCGGTCTGGATGTCGGGGCTATCGAATTTGTGCACCAGCAACTGATCCGGGAGCGGGACCGCGGCAAGGCGTTGCTCTTGTTCTCACTGGAACTGGACGAGGTGCTGGCTTTGGCCGACCGGATCGCCGTCATCTACGAGGGCGAGATCGTGGGAGTGCTGCCCCGCGAGGAAGCCAGCGAAGAAAAATTAGGGCTGATGATGACCGGCGGGCTCCGTTTAGATTCCACCAAAGAGGCGGTGAGCGTGAACTGATGAATATGAGCATCAAACTCAAAGAATACGGTTCCAAGCTGTTATTTCCACTGATCGCGCTGGGTTGCGCCTTGATTGCCGGATTTTTCATCATCGGCTGGTTTGGCAACAATCCTTTGGTCGCTTATCATCATTTATTCTTCGGCGCGTTCGGGAGTCCCACCAAGTTCGGAGAGACGATGGTTTATGTGTCGCCGCTGCTTTTGACGGGCTTGAGCATCGCCGTCTCCTTCCGCTGCGGTTTATTTAATATCGGCGCTGAAGGTCAGTATATCATGGGAATGATCGTCGCCGCCTGGATCGGTGCCGCCTTCACCGGCTTGCCGGCCTGGCTCCACATTCCTCTGACCATGCTCGGGGGGATGCTGGCGGGGGGGATCTGGGGAGCCATCCCCGGCTATTTCAAAGCTCGCTTCGGCGCACATGAGGTCATTAGCACGATCATGATGAACTATATCGCCTTGCATTTTACCGGTTATCTAGTGAATTATGTTTTGATAGCGCCGCCCGGACTGCGGCCGGTGACCCGGATGATTCAGGACTCGGCGAAGCTGGCCCGTTTCCTGCCGCCTTCCCGGGCCAATATCGGCATCTTTGTCGCTTTAGCCTGTTTGCTCCTGGTCTATCTGTTTCTCTGGAAGACCAAATGGGGCTTTGAGATCCGGGCGGTCGGCCTGAATCAGGAGGCGGCCCGCTACGCGGGGATCAACGTCACTAATAACCTGATCCTGGCGATGGCCGTCAGCGGGGCTTTGGCGGGGCTCGCCGGCGCGCTTCAGATTCAGGGGATCCAATATCGCTTTAATGACCTGTTCGGCTTCCCGGGCTATGGATTCGACGGAATGGCCGTTTCTTTGCTGGGCAACAACCATCCGGCCGGCATCCTTTTCGGAGCGTTATTGTTTGGGGCCATGAACAGCGGGGCTTTGGAGATGCAGAGCGTCGCGGGAATCTCCAAGCATTTGATCGGAATCATGCAGGCAGTGATCATCTTTTTTATCGCTGCCGATTATTTGATAAAAAAATTGCGATCGCAGCGGGCAGTGAGAGTCGAGTCGCTTCCGGCCAGTACGCCGGCGAACAGGGAGGTGTGAGACGATGGATTGGGGTTTTATCACGGCAATTAGCGCTTTTATCGTTGCGTCCACGCTCCGGGCCGCTACCCCGCTGATCTTTACCGCCCTGGGCGGCGTCTTTTCGGAACGTTCGGGTGTCGTAAATGTGGGTTTGGAAGGCATCATGCTGTTTGGCGCGTTTTTCGGAATGTACGGTTCCTTTCTGACGCACAATCCCTGGCTCGGCGTTCTCCTGGGAATGGCGGTCGGCGCATTGGTGGCCGGAATTCATGCGTTTCTGGCCATTGAGCTCCGTGCCAATCAAGTGGTCAGCGGCGTAGCCATCAATCTGCTGGCAACCTCGGCCACCAATTTGCTGTTATTGAAATTCTTTCACACAGTGGGACAATCGCCATCGGTCGCTAAAATCGATGACTGGCAGATTCCGATCTTAAAGGATATTCCTTTCCTGGGCGATGCCATCGGCAAGCTCAACCCGTTGGTCTATTTGTCATTCGTGATGGTGCTGCTGACCGCCTTTTGCATCTTCAAGACCACTTTGGGATTGCGGATCCGCTCGGTGGGCGAAAACCCGGAGGCCGCGGCCACGGTGGGGATCAGCGTCCGCAAGATCCGCTATCTGGCGGTGATGCTCAGTGGCGCCCTGGGCGGTCTGGGCGGAGTCTTTCTTTCCTTGGGATCGATGGACCTCTTCAAAGAAAATATGACCGCTGGCAGAGGATTTATCGCCATGGCGGCGATGATCACCGGCAAATGGAATCCGGTCGGCGCTTTCCTGGCCTGTCTGTTGTTCGGGTTCGCCGAAGCTTTGGAAGGCCAGTTCCAGCTCTTGGGGATGAACGTGCCGACGCAATTTCTGCATATGTTGCCCTACGTCTGTACCATCATCCTGATCCTCGGGGTGGTCGGCAAATCGGTGGCCCCGGCCGCCGACGGGGTTCCTTACGAGGGGCGAAAATAGATTTACGATACAGGTTCAATCACTCAACAGGCTCTTTGACAGGAGCCTGTTTTTTGTGAGGTTCGCATCGGGTGAAAGGTTTTTGCCCGCCCTTGGCGAATCAACTTTTCGGAGGAAGAATACGGGAGAGCAGAAATGATTCATTTTCAAAACCGCCACTGTAAAGTCTTTCAGAGTGCGTTGTATCAAACGAATGCCACCGTGGTCGGCACCGATGACCTCGTCCTGTTGGTCGATCCGACCTGGCTGCCCCGGGAGATAGCTGAGATTCGCGCCTCGGTCGCCTCCCAATCGGCAAAACCATTGTTCATCGCTTTTACCCATTCCGATTATGACCATATTTTGGGTTACCGGGCTTTTCCCGGAGCCCGCAGCATCGCCAGCCAGGCTTTTGCGGACCGGCCGGATCCGGAGCGGGTCATCGCCAGGATCCGCGATTTTGACGAGGAGTATTATATCCGCCGCGACTATCCGCTGGAATACCCGCAGATCAATTATTGCATCCGGACCGACGGAGAGACGTTACGCGTCGGCGGGACCACGCTCCGCTTTTATCTGGCGCCGGGTCACAGCGCCGACGGCCTTTTCATTGTGGTGGAACCCGGTGGTTTGTTCATTGCCGGAGATTATCTTTCGGATCTGGAGATTCCCTTTGTCGATTACAGCAGTGCCGCATATGAGCGGACTTTGCAAAAAGCCGAACAGATCTTGGCCCGGCAGCGGGTGGAATTGCTGATTCCCGGCCACGGTGCGGTAACCGCGGACCCGGACGAGATGAAGCGGCGTTTGGATTCCTCAGGTCAATATCTCTGGAGGTTGCGGGATGCGGTGCTGCAGAATGAGGCCGTTCCGGAATTGGAACGGCTGATCGCCGCTTATCCTTTTCCGAAGTTCTTGCGCGAATGCCACAACCGGAACCGGGCGTTGATCGCCGCCGAGTTGCAAGGAGAGAAACGCTGAAATAAGCGGAAGAATAGTTAAGCGGCCGAGTACCCCAGCGGAAGTCTCGGCCCGAACAGAATGTTAGGAAAGCCCGGCACGGGGAGAGGCTTTCGGCAGTCGGCGCCGGACATTTCTGAGGTTTGGCAAAAGTAGAATATTGGGAAGAATGAAGTGGGATGGATGAAATTACGGTTGGTTTGATCTCCGATACGCACGGCTTATTGCGGCAGGAGGCTCTAGCGGCTCTGACCGGCGTCGAGCGGATCCTTCATGCCGGGGATATCGGCTCAGCCAGAGTCGTTGCCGAGCTGGAACGGATTGCGCCCGTGGTCGCGGTGCGCGGCAACTGCGATCGGGGGGAATGGGCCGAGGCTTATCCACTGACCCAGGTGGTCACGGTAGGCGGCATTCTAATTTATCTGCTCCATGATCTGGGACAGTTGGATCTGAATCCGGCGACCGCCGGCTTTCGGGTAGTAGTCAGCGGCCATTCGCACCAGGCGGTGGTAATCGAGCGGGAAGGGGTTATCTATATCAATCCGGGCAGCGCCGGACCGCGCCGCTTTAAACTGCCGGTGACCCTGGCCTTGCTACGGATCGACGGCGCGCGGCTACGTCCGGAATGGGTCCGTTTGCTGGACCCCACCTAAAAATCATAATGCGGATACGCTATTGGCGAAAGCGGTCCGCCAATTGATGGAAATTGAATAAGGCCGGGAGTTTCCATGGATCGGCTGATGTTTTATATGATAATGGTTCGGATTCTTGAGGAGGCATCGAGACATTCATGAAGATCATTTTAACCGGCGGCGGGACCGCCGGGCATGTCACTCCGAATATCGCGCTGCTCCCGCGGTTGCGGGAGCTTGGTTACGAGATCGCTTATATCGGTACCGCCGCCGGGATGGAGCGCCAATTGATCGAGCGGGAGCGGATCCCCTATTATGCGATTCACGCCGGGAAATTACGACGCTACCTGGATGTAAAGAATCTGACCGATACGGTCCGGATTGGCCGGGGTTTCCTGGAAGCGCTGGCCCTCATCGCCAAGCTGAAACCGGCAATCGTCTTCAGCAAAGGCGGTTTCGTTTCCTGTCCGGTAGTCTGGGCGGCTTGGATGCATCGGGTGCCGGTGCTTATTCACGAATCCGATTTTACGCCGGGCTTGGCCAACCGGCTGGCGCTGCCGTTTGCCAAAGCGATTTGTTACACCTTCCCGGAGACGGCCCGTTATCTTCGGAGCAGTAACAAGACCTTGACCGGGATTCCGGTCCGGGAGAACCTTTATCGCGGAAACGCCGACGCCGGACGGCGTTTGAGCGGATTCAACGCCAGCCGGCCGGTATTATTGATCATCGGGGGCAGCCAAGGGTCGGGAGTTTTAAACAATGCGATCCGGGGCACGTTGCCGCAGTTGTTGGAGAGATTTCAAGTCTGTCATATTTGCGGGCCGGGAAACCGCGATCGGGATCTGGAGGGCAAGGCCGGTTATCGTCAATTCGAATACGTCAATGAGGAGCTGCCGCATCTCTTCGCTATGACCGATCTGGTAATTTCGCGAGCCGGAGCCACCACCATCTTCGAGTTATTGGCCTTAAAAAAACCCAACCTGCTCATCCCGCTTTCAAAACAGTCCAGCCGGGGCGATCAGATCTTGAACGCCCGTTCCTTTGAAAAACAGGGCTTCAGCAAAGTGCTGATGGAGGAAGATTTGTCCGCGGCCCGCTTCATTGCCGACGTTGGGCAGCTTTATCGAGAACGGGAGCGCTATGTCGGTCAAATGGCCCAATCCAAGCTGGCCGGAGGAATCGACGTGATCGTTGCGCTCATAAAGCAATACAGCCGGGGCTGAAGGACTCGATACGGGCGCGTCATTGGCGCCAATATGGCGACCCATGTTCATTCGGCGCTGCTCAACCAGCCGTGCCGTTTCAGATCCACCCGGCCGTCCGCCGTGAAGGAAACGCCTTCCGCCGCCAACCGGAGCCGCTGTTCGATTTCGCAGCCGGGGGCCAGGCCGCCGCTGCGGTTAACTACGCGGTGCCACGGCAATCCTGCCGGACTGTCGCGCATTGCCCAGCCGACCACCCGGGCGGAGCGCGGTTGGCCGATCAGCGCCGCGATTTGCCCGTAAGTGGCGGCCTTACCGGCTGGAATCCGGGCCACCAGCCCATAGACTTGTTGGAAAAAGCCCTGCAAACATCATCCGCCCTTTAAAGTAAAATTGATTATCTATATGTTCTGGGTCGATATGCGGAACCCTGCCGTCAACTCCCAGGAATCGTTTCAGGAGCCCCGGACATTGAGTCAACCTTTTACGCATTTCGGCAGCGCTTCAAAGTCATGTGCGAAAGTCTGTCGAATTGAAAAAAGATCGATCTTTATCCACAAAAGATCGATCTGGAATCATTGCAGACAGATCTTTATCCACAAAAGATCGATCTTTATTAACAAAAGGAAGATCTTTATCCACAAAAGATCGATCTGGAATCATCGCAGACAGATCTTTATTCACAAAAGATCGATCTTGATCCACAAAAGATCGATCTTTTGCGGATAAGTGAGTTACGCGAATGAGCCGGGGATGAAGACAGCAAGTCTCTGCCTGGCCGGGGCAAGGCTTCAATCCGGGTCATAAATTCCCGGCTTGCTGCTTCGCTCATCCGGCCGGAGTTTACCCCAACGTTTTCAAAAGCTTACATTCAGTACGTCCAGGACTTTATTTATCCGTTTCGCCCAGGCCCGTTCCGCAGCGGGGTCCGGATCGGATTCGCCGGCCACATGCAGACCCACGGCCGCTCCCGAAGCACTCTCCAACCAAATTGCGCCGGAATCGCCCGGCGAACTGATCTCGCCGTCCGGCGCGGGATGCTGGGGATCCGGGATGATCGTGAATCCCTCCTGATTGACGCCATCGATGATCCCATAGGTGACGCCGGTGGTCCGGCCGGATTTGGTCACCGCCATGCCGACCAGCGGGTCTTTGTAAAAGCGCGGGAATTGGGGAATGCCCAGAATCAACCGGCTGATGGCCCGGGAATGGTTGAATTGGAAGACGGCGCAGTCGGTCTCTTTGCTCCAGCGAAGCAGGTTGCCGATGACGGCGGAACCTTCCGAACGGGCGGGCTGCACAATCTGATCGCCGGTTTGGCCCGCATCGCCGACCAGCACGTGGTAGGCAGAGATCCCCAAAGGTGCCGTAGTGGTACGGTCGAGCACCACCGCGCCCAGCGTGCCCAATCCCTTCAGCTTGGGATTGGCGACCGCCACGCCGCCGAGAACCGGATCGAAACGTTGGTCGCGCTCGGCCACCGCCCGTTGCAGAACCGGATTGCTTTGCAACACGTCCACGGCGACTCCGGCGATTTGACGGGGTAAGATTTGGAACGGCGCCAACTCGGCCAGCGCCAATTTGCGCCGGACGTGAATCCGGAGCGCCAGTTCGGGCAAGGGTTGACCGCGCTGAAAACGATAGCCGACATCGAGATAGGTGAGGTCGGTGAAAAAAGCAGTCAGCGTCCGCCGGTGTGCGGCGAGAATATTCAGCAAAAAAGCTTGTTCCCATTCAAAAAACAATCGCATCTGTCTCACTCCGTTGCCTGATATCGCAACGGCCGGGCTGGGGAAGCTGTCAGCGGCAACGCGCGTTCGATGCCGGACATGATTCCAGGACGGTGCCGTTACGTGTTATAGCATATCGGAGAGAGGATGCGATTGTTCCAAATTCCCGGCGGAAAAGCGGAAACCCGTCGTGAAAAACTATCGTTCCGTGATAATGCACGGCCCCAAGATATCCGGTCCGGTATGGGTCCCAACCACCGGTGACAGTTTGATCAACGGCACGGGGATTCCGGTAATCCGCTCAAGTTCCCGGGCATACTCAGTGGCTTCGGCCCGATTATCGCCATAATGCAAACCGGCCAAAGCGGCGCCGTTTTGGACGACTTCCTCGTTGACCAGGTCCAATGTGCGGTTTTTGGCAGCCTTCAGCGTCCGGACCTTTTCCAAGGCGACCATATTGCCGTCGGATTCGAACCAAATAATCGGTTTGATCTGGATCAACGAACCGATCAGGGCCTGGGCGCCGTTCAGCCGGCCGCCCTCATATAAATAACGGAGCGATTCCACCACAAAAAAGACCTTCGAACGGCGCTGCATATCCGTCAAGGCTTGCCCGATTTCGGCGCGGCTGGCTCCGGCGTCGGCCATCGCCCGGGCTTTTAGCGCCTGGGACGCTTGACCGAAGCCGCTCTCACGGGAATCGATGATCGAAATTTTATCCGTCTCCAGCATTTGCTTGGCGAGGTTGGCCGAATTGATCGTGCCGGAGATTCCCGCCGAAAGCAGCACGCAAATAATCTCATCGCCGGCTTCCAGCATGGGCCGGAAGAGGGTCAGAAAAGAGTGGGGATCGGGTTGGGAGGTCGAAAAACGGACGCCGGCCCGTTGCGCTTTATAGAATTCGTCGTAGGAGATCTCAAACAACTCCCGCTTGCTCTCATCGCCCCGCCGAATGTAAAGGGGGATCGGAGTAATCCGGTGGGTACGATATTCTTCAAGAGTGAGCGAAGAGGTTGTATCGCTGACAATTTGGATCATAGAAACCCATCCTCCATTAGAAGCCATGTACTAAGTTTGTCAAACTTCAGTCCAAAGAATCCGGGAGTCACAAGAACATCAATTACTCGGACTCGCTTTAGTAAACTGGTTTAAATATTTCTTGAATGGACGATTAAATCCTGCTTCAGGTGAAAAAACGTAAAGCGGTAATGCCAGTCCGCCAGCGACGCAACGAAATTAGTACGGATAAAAAATCGTAATGGGTTTGCCATGGTTGAATAACGAAGGGAGGCTAATTGCTCGGGGGCATGACATGCGAAAGACTGGATGCCTTATCCAGTCTTTATCCGGGTGACCGTTAGTAAGATTCGCCGCGTTTTCGCATATCCACGCGGGAGTAACCGATTAAATTACCTGAACGGTCTAAGGTAACTTCATACAGCCCTACGGAATCCATGGTATTGGGGATTCCTTCCCGTTCGATCAGCTCGATCTTGAGCAGATAATTTTCTTCCTCGGGCAGCGCCCCGACGACTCCTAACAATTTCAGCCCGGTCAATTGGACGATATTCTCGGTCCCCTTGGCGATAATTTTTTCCAAAGCAGTTTGCGGTTTCGGGGCGTTTTGATCCACCGCGTCAGTCATTTGGTTTCCCTTCCTTCGATATCGGTTTCGCAAAATCAATGACCTTCCGGACAGTCAGAGCATGTTCACGAGTGGCTTTAATCATTTGTTTCATATCATTGATCCGTTTCGTGATGGTCGCGACATTGGCATGGAGTTCCGCGACGCGGCTCTGGACGAGTTCCTGATTCTTTTTTTGAATCTCCTCAAATTTGCTGGACGCTTTCTGGGGAGCCGCTCCGTTATCCTGGTGCATCTGACCGATGTGAGTCATCGGCCGTTTCCTGGGAAGCGAATGATGCATTACCCGGCTGGACTGATTCTTCACTGTTAGCCTCCTTATCTGCCGCAATTCCCGGTGAATTTTCGGTTTGTTGAATCGATTGGTACGCGGCATCCCAATCATTCATCATGCCATACTTCAACATCGTTTCGATGCTGGCCAATCCCAACCGCAAATTTAATCCGATCAAGGGGACGCCGGCTACGGTGATGATTACATCGGCGGCGACAATGACGCCTTTATCGAGAGCCCGATCGAGCAATTCAACTAAAGCCGAGTATTTACGAACCGGTCTCATCCGCTCTCCCTCACCATTGCGCTTACCGATTGCAATAGATTGGCTTTAATGCAAATCGGCAGTTAATCGAAATTTTCCACAAAACTGTAGGGTGGCCAAGGTCCCGTGAATTCGACCGTCAACGCGAAACGTTGCTGAAACTCTTCCAGAATTGCGCCTACTTTTTCGACATCGGTAGTGACGAGCAAAACCGTCAAACTGGCGATCAGATCGGACAGCTCGGCTTCGTTTTGCTTTGTAATGGCATTTTCTTCTTTGAACTCCACGACGACTGCAGCCAGGAGTTCTTTGAGATTACTGGCGATTTCGCCGCGAATCTCATCGATGGTGTCCCTGATAAGATGGCTCAATTGCGTGCGAATCAGGTAAGCGGTGCCCTTGCTCATCGTGGCGATTTTTTGTTCCAGTTTATTAATCTCCGGATTGCGGGCACGGGCCAACGTAACCATTTGTTCATTCGTAGAAAACACTTTGATCCCATATTCGGTTTTCCCGGTTAAACGCCGCATTTGCGCCAAAATCTGTTCGTAACGTTCGGTCAACCAGTCCTGGACAACTTGATCGGCATCCGTTGCCTGGGTCCCGTCAATAATCACATCAAAGCCCACCGGGATGATGCACTGGAAGAGGTCGGCGGCTTGATCCAGGACTTCCTGATGGCGCTGAACCCACAGCACAGCGGTATCCCGGTTTTCCGACTGGTAGGGCCGGGGTTCGCACCGGTGGACGATGGCCACTATATCCTGATATGCAATTCCATAAACCGGCGCATCTTCCAACCCGTTCAACTGGAGGCGGGGTGGATTGCCCCACCCGATTCCATAAAGATAACGTCCCGTTAAAGCAGGCGGCTGATCGTCTCCGAAGATGGCAGGCATCGGCGGAGAAGAGGCCGGATTTGCCTTCGGGCCGGCGACACTTTCTCGAAGAACGGCGCCATCTTGACCGGAAGTTTTGGGCCGGGATTCCCGGTTTGGGATGGAAGCCCCATTTTGAACGGATCCGGAATCTATTCCCGAGGCAACGCTCTGCGCATGAGTGTGAGCTTGAGTCGTGGGCATGGTCCTGGTTTGAACATTGTCACTGGAAACGACGGGCTGAGCTTCAGGATCGACTCCAATCGGCGCATCATCCGTTTCAGGCAGATCCGGAGGAAGCGAGATCTCTGAGCCGGCGCTTTCGACGGGGTGAGTCATTCCGGATTTCCCTAAAGATTCGGATGACGGCTCTCCGGAGTTCGACGGGATGGCAACCCGGGTTTCGGTGTTGCGTTGCCAGACTGCCGGATCGGAACTGCCGGCTCCGGCTGACTTTAATGCGCTATTCCATAAGAGAATTAACGATTCGAGGGTTTCGGAGTCGTTGCCATCTGAAACATTGTCAATCTTTTGGCGGAATCGATGGACATTCTGGAGGTTAATCTCCAGCCCCAGACTGCTCATCAACAGGATCAGATAGGTTAAGGCTTTAACCTCCACCGGTTTTCCTCCTCACAATTGTTGCTTGTCGGCGTCGATGGGTACGACGACCGTATCCAGAATCTGATCGATCAAATCGTCCAGTTCATTGCGGATGTCGGAAACCGATTGTTCCAGGCCTTGCTCTTGTTTGATTCGTTCAATCGTTTCCTCAATGTCCATGATTCCTTGACCTAACCGTTCAATACTGTCATCGGAAAGATGCCCACCGGTGATCCGTTTGATGGCTTGCGCTTTTAGAACCTCGGAAATAATCTCGACCAAAGCGATCACCAGTCCCAGGAGACCTTGTTTTAGGTTGTCGGCATCCACCTCAAGCGGCATCAGGGAAACCCCCTTCTGAAAGCGATTTAAGGATCGATAGTGGTCAGCTGCTTCTGCCAACCGCACCACGGGCACCCCGAATTCAACAGATCCTCCCGGGGTAGACGCTTATTGCAGCTGGGGCAGGTTTCAAGTTCATTGTCAATTTGTCTCCAGGAATTGGTGTTGAAATTGGTGCCCGAAGGAAATTCCAGACCGTAGCGGGCGGCAGTCTCAAACGAAGCAACGGCTGCGCGGATTTTTACGCCCAATAATTCGACTCCGGCAATGGAAACGGTGATATCGGCGTTAATCACCAAGCCCTTATCGAGAATTCGATCGACCAGGTCCGCCAGCGTGATGCTCCCGGTTTTAGTCGGTTGTATCGGCATCGTCATCACCTTCTTCATCCGTTAGTAGGTTCAGTCGATCCCAGATCGCTTGGGATTGTTCATCGTACTCTTCCTGGGATATCATATTGCGCTCGTAACTGATGCGTAATTGCAGTAATTCCGCTCGCAAAAGATTTGGATCGTACATCTCGGCATAAGCTCTTTTCTCGATCTGTTGCAGCGCCCAGATCGTACCGTTGATCGGGGCGGTGAAGGGAAAAAGCAAGATATCCAATAAATTCATGGCCTCATCCCCAGTGCAGTTTTAGCTTTACAAAGTTATAGGGAGGAAGATTGGTTGTATAATGGAATTCCATCTTGCTGTTCAGTTTTTTCTCGGCGATCTCGACGACTTTGTCTTTTAAGCGATGGTCTTGTTCCGGAGTTACCAGGAAGGAACCGTTATAAATCATTTCCACGCCCATGGCTTCTCCGACTGTATGATCGGTGGCCAGCCGGGCCAATTCCGGATGAAACTGCTCTTCAAACTTGATGCGCCAATCGTTCACAATCGTTTCGATTCGCTGTCCGAGTTCAATCGCGGTTTGTGAGTTATGCTGCGCCTGTTCTACCAGGGTGGCGTAATCCTTCGATTGCTGCAATTCCGCAATGACTACTTCTTTTCGCCAGTAAGCCTTGACTCCGACTTCGTATTTGCCCTTTAAACGGTTGAGTTCCTTCTTGATGACAAATTCATGGCTGGCAACCATTCTTTTGATGTCCGACAAGGACTCGACGATGGTTCCAAAACGGACCGGCAACACCGGTGCTGTGGCCATCACCTTTTCCAGCACCCGCACATGCTGGACGGCATCCTCGATGCTGACATCCGAAAAATCCGGCGTCAGATAGGTTAGGATAATAGCGCCGCTTCCCGCGGGTACTAAATGGACTGCTTGGGGAGGATTGCCGATTCCCGGACATTCGATCTCGCCGACTTGCATGGAAGTTATACCGTAAAGATATGCGCCTTGTTTCTTGCCCATCGTTTCCCTTCTTTCAAAATTGCCCCGACAACGGAAACC
Organism: Bacillota bacterium; assembly: GCA_023400055.1. Classification (GTDB taxonomy): domain Bacteria; phylum Bacillota; class UBA4882; order UBA8346; family UBA8346; genus Hydrogenispora. Next base: position 50,590 of record JAEXFN010000035.1, on the reverse strand, counting down.
CCGGGGATGCCTGCTACATTTGAGTCCAGGTATCCCGGACTACATCCAGGGTGACCCCATCCGTACTAAAAATATCCAGGCAGCATTTATAGAAAAAGAGCGAATTATTTTCATGGAGCGAGCTGTTGGCATAGATCTTGCCGATCATGATGGAACTCCGTACCGACGAATGTTTTAACTGGACAAGGCCGCTGATCTTTCTGACAAAGCGGACGATTTTGAGCGCTTGATCGTTATGGAGTCCGGCCTGTTTAGCAGTGATCGCCGCTTCGGTTTCTTCATCGAATTGATTCAGTTGGATGGTGATGATCCGGTCGGCCAGCGCATCCTGGGTTTTGTTGACACCGGCATATTCCTTGGGATTGCTGGTCAGGATCAACGAGAAATGGGGATGGACCTGCTCCAGCGTCATGTGGCCGCTACGATCGGAGGTTAAAAACAGATGTTCGGAAAGGATCCCCAACAACAGGTTATTGGTCTCCGGACGGGCCCGGGTAAATTCATCGTAAATCAAGGTTCCGCCTTCCCGACAGGCGATCGCCACCGGATTATCCACCCAGAGGGGAGTCAGCCGGCGTTCGAATTTGCTTACGGAAGCGATAAAATTATCTTCGATTATTTTTTGGGAATAGCCAAACAGACCGCCGATTAAATCCTGACGGTTGAAAGAATCGTCCCCTTGGATTAAATAATAGGGAAGACCCCATATCTTGGCCAGTTTAATGGCCAAAGTGGTTTTGCCGGTTCCGGCCGGTCCGGTGAAATGAACCGGCAAGCCCGCCTTCAAATATGCTTTAGACCGGTCGAGAATATCCTGGATCGCGGGAGTGGTGACAATATTCTTTTCGATCGGGTCGATAGCCAATGGATTCACCAGCCTCTTTCGTTGTAATCTGCCAAGCGAATTGTTCCTGATGGAAGGATGATTTAAAAATGAAAGATGGAGCGCCGCCGAACGGATCTTTTCAGCCGCGCTTGGGGATGCGGGATGGGAAAGCCCATTCGGCTTTGCTACGCTACATCGAACTGTCAAAAAGAAGATGGGGGATGGTAACCATCCCCCTTGAAAGAAGGGTTATGCAACTTCACTTTCATGATGGTGGGCGAGGAGGCCAACCGCCCTCGCGTAACACAACCAGGTCTCGACAGAAGCAATGACTATTCTCGCTTCGATCGCTAATAATTCAATACCCACTAACGACACGATCGCATACAGATCGATTACGATACCTTTATCCAAAATACGATCGAGCACTTCAACCAAGCTAGAAGCGCCTACGCTCGTTTTAACTGCCATCTGGTATCCCCCCTTTCTCCTGGAGTCGTTATATACTATGCGTAGTTGTTTTATTTTGAAACTCAATTTTTCACAAAGACTATAGACAAAAATCCAAAAATATTATAAAAAACCGAAATTTATTGATGAATTTGAGAGTATTTTATGATTCTGTTATAGATGAAGTTCACCTATATTGCAAAACCTTGGATTTTGTCAATCGCTTCAAGCGATAACCGTCCGATCAGGATACCGGACAGCCGAATGAGGTCAGCTTCATTGATTGCTTGGCGATGAACGGAGCTGATATGGAGACAACGCTGAGCCTTGCCTTGCGATAAATGGCATCGAGAAAGTAGGTTCTGCGCGCCAGTTTTCAATGGCTGGATGGCAGAAAAGCGATAGCGGGGGATGATATTTTTGGGAAGAAGCTTTCGAAAACTCGCCGTGAACCTACCAATATAATATGTCGGAAGAAACCGGTTTGGAGTCGGGTGGTTTAGCATTTTGGGGCGAATTCGCGAGTCAGCGGTGTCCTTAGCGTTGCTCAGCCGTTTCCCAAAATAAAATCCCCGCCCTGGTAAGGAGGACGGGGACGCGAGGAATCATAAAAAGTAAGCAAAATTAAGCCTCTTCAGTGGGTTCCGTTTCACTGAGTTCTTCAGTAACTTCGACATGAAGCGCTGCATCGACAGTGGGAGTGTCTTCAGCTTCAATATGTTCGGGGCAGGTTTCATCGATTCTTTCAATATCGGACATCTTGGCAACCTCCTTTCCTGAATTGATGCTCGACACAATGGTGTCGATAAAGGTTTAAAAGCCAGGTGATAAAGTCTGACGAATCAAAAAAATCTTTATGAAGTCAATTTTGACGACTTTATCACTTGCTTTTCTGAGCTTTTGTGTTCAACCTACCCTTCGGTTGGGTTTATCACAACGCTTTTAAATCCGGGCCTTTTACTCATGGCCTCTGGCTCGACATATTCGGCACGTTCAAAGATATTCGCTGGTTACTGGTAACATAACCGCTCAGAGCTAACCTTGCCTTCACGATAAGATATGCTGGAGACGGGCTGTCCAATTCCTGTTAATTTTAACAAGGAATTGGATATTCGAGATGATTTTTGGTTGTCGTTAAAACATTTGAAGCCAGGGGAGCAGTCGTGAGCCTGTCGGACCCAACCCTCATCCTGCCGGACAATGCAACGATTCATGATGCGTGGCCATGAGTTCCGCCGCCTTTTATATCATGGAGATCTTTATCCACCAAAGTTAGATCTTTATTCACAAAAGATCGATCTGGAATCATCGCAGACAGATCTTTATTCACATAAGATCGATCTTTATCCACAAAAGTTAGATCTTTATCCACAAAAGATCGATCTGGGACCATTGCGGACAGATCTTTATTCACATAAGATCGATCTTTATTAACAAAAGTTAGATCTTTATCCACAAAAGATCGATCTGGAATCGTCGCAGACAGATCTTTATTCACATAAGATCGATCTTTATTAACAAAAGGAAGATCTTTATCCACAAAAGATCGATCTGGAATCATTGCAGACAGATCTCTATTCACCAGAGATCGATCTTGCGGGGCTAAGTGAGTGCCGGGAATGATCCGGGATGAAGCCGGAACGCCTCCGCCTGGATAAAGTTCTCCCGGTTTCAGCTCGTTAATTGACTTAACTTGGAACATTTTCGGATAACCGCGGCGGGATTTATGTTAAAATAGAGGCAGGAATTCAATAAGCGAGGAGGGGTTTGGTTGCATTTCCGATTGGACCATAACAACATCAATGTTTTCGATCTCGATAAGAGTTTGGCGTTTTATAAGGAAGCGTTGGGCCTGGTGGAGACCAGAAGGCACGAGGCGTCCGACGGCAGTTTTATCCTGGTTTTCCTGGGCGACGCGGTCACGCCGCACCGCATCGAATTGACCTGGTTGCGGGAACGGCATGAAGCCTATGATTTGGGCGATAACGAATCCCATATCGCGTTGGTAACCGATGATTACGAATCCGCCTATCAACTGCATAAAAAAATGGGCTGTATCTGTTATGAGAATCCGGCGATGGGGATCTATTTCATTAGCGATCCCGATGGCTATTGGCTGGAGATTATCCCGGAGCAAAAATGAATGGCCCAACAGTATCATCGTTTGGAAACTGCAAAAACCCGGTCCGGTACCAATAAACGGACCGGGTTTTTGTAATGGGACGAGGTCTAGCCGGGCGATCCATTTTCCAGTGGCGCATCGGATGTATATTGTATTCACGTTGGATTTATTGAAAAATTAACTTTTTGGAGCAGGAAAAATCAAATCGGTGACGTAACTTATATGTTATATTCTAACGGAAAAATCGATGTTGACAGCAGTATTGATGGCGTTACCAAGCGTTTATTTACATAGATCTCCCGTGAAAGCGGGGACGAAAGGTGAAACGGTTGATGATCAGATTAGAAGGGGTACATAAGCACTTTGGCCATTTGCATGTGTTGAAAGGCATCAATCTTCAGGTGGCCTCCGGAGAGAAAGTGGTAGTGATCGGTCCCAGCGGATCGGGCAAGAGCACGCTGATTCGCTGTATCAATTTATTGGAGCGGCCGACCCAGGGCCGGGTGGTGGTAGACGGGGTGGAGATTACCGCGCACAAGGCCCAGGTGCAAAAGGTCCGCCAATCGGTGGGGATGGTCTTTCAACAATTCAACCTGTATCCTCATAAGACGGTGCTCGAAAACTTGACTTTGGCCCCGGTCTTGATTCAAAAGGTTCCCCAGAAAGAGGCGGAAGAGACCGGCATGGCCTATCTGGAGCGGGTCGGTTTGAAGGAGAAGGCCCGCGTTTATCCTTCGCAGCTCTCGGGCGGGCAGCAACAGCGGGTGGCGATCGCCCGGGCCCTGAACATGCACCCCAAGATCATGCTCTTCGACGAACCCACCTCGGCGCTGGATCCGGAGATGATCCAGGAGGTATTGGACGTGATGACCGGTTTGGCCCACGAAGGAATCACCATGGTGGTGGTCACCCATGAGATGGGTTTTGCCCGGGGCGTGGCCGACCGGGTCATCTTCATGGACGAGGGAACGATCCTGGAGGAAGGTTCGCCGGAGCATTTCTTTAACAGTCCGACCCAGGACCGGACCAAGCAGTTCCTCAGCCGGATTCTGCGCTAATCCTTGCCGGTCCAGGGCAAAAGTTCATGGGTTAAAAAAGGTTTCTCAAGATAAAAAACCTGAACACTAAAAGGAGGAAACAGAATGAAAAAGTGGATGCTGATTTTAGGTTGTCTGGTGATGTACGCTACCCTCATGCTGGTGCCGTGTGGAGCGGCTGCCCAGGATACCCCGGACATCAAGGCCATTAAAGACCGGGGCGTGTTGAAGGTCGGCGTCAAGGTCGACGTGCCCAAATTCGGTTACAAGGATCCGAAAACCGGTAAGATCGACGGACTGGAGATCGATATCGCCCGGGCGCTCGCCAAGAAGATTCTCGGTAACGCCAACAAGCTCGATCTGCAGGGCGTGACCGCCAAGACCCGCGGCCCGTTGCTGGACAATGGCGAAGTGGATATGGTCATCGCCACTTTCACCATTACCGATGAACGGAAAAAGAGCTACAATTTCTCCGAACCGTATTTCGTCGACGGCGTCGGCCTGATGGTTAAAAAGTCGGCCAAGATCAAAAGCCTGAAAGATCTGAACGGCAAGAAGATTGGCGTCGCCCAGAGTTCCACCAGCCGCAAAGCGGTTCAGGACGAAGCCGATAAGCTCGGTATCAAGCTGGAATTCCTGGAATTCAATACTTATCCCGAGATCAAAGCGGCGCTCGACTCCGGCCGGGTGGACTGCTTCTCGGTGGACACCTCGATCCTCGGCGGGTACATGGACAAAACCACCATGCTGTTGCCGGAACGTTTCAGCCCGCAGGACTATGGCGTCGCGATCAAGCTGGGCAACGACGGGCTGACGGCCGCGGTCGATCAAACCATCAAAGAGATGTTGAAATCCGGCCAAATCGACAAATTGATCAAGAAATGGAAGCTCAAATAAGATGGTAGGTCCTTTTGCCTGGTTTAAGTGGGAAGCTTTATTTAAAGAATGGTATGTCTTTGCCGAAGGTCTCGGCATTACCGCCCTAGTGGCCATCCTGGCCCTAGGGTTGGCCCTTGCTTTGGGTATTTTATTCGGCGCGTTCAGCACATCCCACTGGAAGAGTTTGCGCATCGTCGCCCGTTGGTATGTCGAGCTGATCCAAAACACGCCGCTGGTCATCCAGATATTCCTCTTGTACAACGCCTTGCCGCATCTGGGGATCAATCTGCCGATCATGGCCGTGGGGGTGCTGGGAGTCGGCGGTTACCACGGGGCTTACATCGCCGAAGTGATCCGGGCCGGGATTCAAGCCATCCCCAAGGGGCAGCGAGAAGCCGCTTATTCCCAGGGCATGAGTTACTGGGAGGCGATGCGCCACGTCATTCTGCCCCAGGCCCAAAAGGTGGTTTTTCCGCCCTTGACCAATCAGGCGGTTTATCTGATCAAAAACACCTCCGTCATGGCGATGATCGCCGGAGGCGATCTGATGTACCGGGCGGATTCCTGGTCGAGCAACAACCTCTATTACGGACCGGCTTATGTGATCACCGGGCTGCTTTACCTCTGTATCTGCCTGCCTTTGGCCCGCTATGCACGGCATCTTGAGCATAAAGCGGAGGTAGCGGCATGATGCAAGGACTTTTAACTGCCCCCAATATGCTCTTTTTAGCGCAGGGGCTCTGGGTTACGCTGGAAATCGCCGTCACCACCATCGTTTGCAGCGCGTTTCTGGGAACGCTGCTGGGCGTGGCCCGCTATTCCAAGCATAAGATCCTGGGGAAAGTCGCCGGGCTGTATATCGAGGTGATCCGGAACATTCCCAATCTCCTGTTTATCCTGGCGGTCCGCTTCATGACCCCACTGAAACCGGTCCAATCGGGCATCGTGGCCATGACCATTTTCACCACGGCGGCCATCGCCGAGATCGTCCGGGGCGGGCTCAATTCCATTGCCGGGGGACAATGGGAAGCCGCCCGGTCGCAAGGATTCGGCTATTTCAGCACCTTGACCTATATCATTCTGCCGCAGGCATTCAGGAATATCCTGCCGCCGCTAGTATCGCAGTTCATCACGGTAATCAAGGACACCTCCTTCGTCTGGGCGGTGGCCACCGAGGAATTGACCGGCAAGGGCATGATCCTGATGGGGCAGTATGGTTCGACGGCCCAGATCTTCATGATCTTCGGCATCATCGCCGCCACCTATTTTGGGCTGAATTATTTACTGTCCGTACTGGCCCGGCGGCAGCAGAAACGAATGATTCACCAGGGCCATTGAGCCGTGAGTTCGCTAAAGGGCTAACGTTGAGACGACGGAGATCGCTTGGAAATACCAAAAGGGGCTGCCCGAAATGTCGGGTAGCCCCTTTTTTGGTTGGAGGTCGGAGTTACGGGCCGTTTATTTGGCGGTCACCAGGAAATTGTCGAAGCTTGCGGCGACCGGTCGATGGTCGCCGGTGCCCGCGCCGACGCCGATCTTGGTGGGGCCGTTGCTGGCATTGATCTTGACTGTGGTCAGGTATTGGTCATTGATATACAACGCGACTTGGCCGCCGGACTGTTCCAAACGGAGCCGGTTGGGGGTGCCCGGGGGGTTGATCGCGGCTGAATCGGTCCAGTCGACCAGGGCTTCCCAAGCTTCGTCGGACTTCTGATAGACGCTGAAGGTCCGGGTGTTCGGCGCCACTAGGAACAGCGCGAGCGGTTGATCCCAGGCGGTCAGGTTGAAGACCAGCCCGCCGAAGGCATTGACGCAATCCAGATCGATATCGGCTTGCATCGTGTAGGAACTGGTGTTTAAAGTGGTCGGAGCGCTCACCAGATACCACGAGTTGGGCTCAAGGATGTTGATCACATAACGGCCGTTTTTATAGTCGGAACCGTACGCGGCCACGGTCTGGCGGGCCCAGCCGGAGTTGGGATTGCTGAAATCGTCGCTGTACAGGACGCGCTGCTGGTTCGGTGGCGGATTTTGGGACGCGGGCTTGGGCGGCTGGGAACGGAGGTCGTTGATCCGTTTGATGCCGCACCGGTCCAGGAAATCGGCGGAGAGCGCCGGCAACTCCGGATTGGGGATTCCCCGGACATTCAGCGCTTCTTCGATATCCACCAGGTAATAGGGTTTGTTTTTGGAACTGATCTCCTCGAGCTCCTTGAGGGCGACCGTTACAGCCTCCTTGAATGACAAGCGATGCTCGCCGCCGCCCAACCCGGTGTTTTCCACCGGCAGGAACCGGCCCGACGGAAGCTCGATCACTGCGAAACTGTGGCCCACGGTCAGCAACAGGTTGGCGTGGAGGCCGACCGACTCGGCCAGGGCGGCGTAGGTGATGGCCAGGTCGATGCAGGTGCCGGACTTGTCGCGGAAGACATCGCGGGGATATTTTATCTCTTGGATAAGGCTCTGTGCGACGGTCATGTAACCGGAAGGCGTCTGATAGACGATGTTGTTGGCCAGCTGCAGATCATAGGCGGCCCCCAGCCATTGGATGGCGTCTTCGTCCTTGAGCGCGGCCGCCGCTCCGCCGCCCGCTTCGCTGATATAGCCGGCAAACTGCTTCACCGCGTCATCCATCCGGGTAACGAAAGCCGCCACCAGATAACAGTTGTTGAAATGATCATACCAACTGTCGCTCATCTCGTCCTCGCTCAGGTTCGACCAGTTGAACTGGTTGATGCCCAGGATATCCACGCGCTCGCCCAAAGTGTCGCCGTGACTCCGGCCGGCTGCATCCCGGTAACTGTATTTGACGGTCAATTGCACCGGAGTCTTCGTCTTTAAGCTGGTCACTCGCGCGGAGATGATCGGATAATACAAATCGGCGACGGTTCCGCCGGGCAAGATCTGGGCGTACCGCTGGACCAGACTTTCCGCGGAGAATTCGCCCAGTTTATACTGGATCCGGACATCGCTGATCGGAGCGACGCCATTGTTCTTGATGACCAGTTTTCCCACCCAGTAAGCGCCGTCCTGGACATCGGAAGCGGCATAAATCTTATAAAGCGCCGACATTAATTGCGGTTTGAATTTTAAGTCGACGCTCGGCTTGGCCGGTCCGCTCGGGTATTTGAGCGGGGCCAGGTTATAGCTGATCAAATGGCGGTTTGGGTCGACCTGGACATTGGTGGCGGCCGCCGGCAGTATATAGGCGGTGGAGCTGAGAAAGGCCCAATTGGTATTGGGGGTGTCGGCGGCGGACGTAAAGATTCTGCCGCCATCCCGGGTGATGACATTTTCGTTGGCGCCGTAGCGGATCTCCCAGCGCTCCTTGCGGCAGACCGCCAAGCCCAACCAATCGGCGTGGTAGGTGATGGCCCGTTTCTGGTCGTCGTAAGCGGCTCGCCGGGTGTCATGGCGGACCTCGACTTGCTGCGGCTCAGGAGCGATGTTGCGGAACCAGACGTTCAGATTGGGGATCATCTGCTTGATCCGGTCGTACCAGCGCAACGGGTTGAAGGTTTGCGTCATCTCAACCGCGGCATTGCCGGCCGAATCGACGACGATCGTCCGGCTGCTGTTGATATTGAACCGCTCTATCTCCGCGTAACATTGGGGCAGATAAAGCAGTCCCGCTACCATCAACAATAAAACGAGGCCGGCGGTTAGCCATTTTTTTCCTGATTTTAAAGCCATTATCTTTCCTCCTTCACACCCCATGTTATTCCGGTGACAGGCTGAAAGTCCCGATGGTAAGCTTTTTTGCTGGCGGGGTTCTCAAAAATGGTTTGAATCAGGGAGGATATCCGTTTTTCCCGGAAGGTTGCCCGTTGCCTGGGATTTCCGCCGCCATATTTCGGACAATTTTACGAAAGGCTATTCTCTTATGTTATAAAAACAGAATTTATTCAGACACTTATCATTTTATCTTATGTTTCAATCGACGACGCCCGGACGGATTCATAAGATAAATGGGAGGTGATGTCGATGTTCAGGAGTTTCAGTTCTACAATCCTGGCCGTTAACTCAACGATTTTAGGCATTGTCAATCTCTCGCAATCGGTTGCGGCGTTGCTCGGCAATACCGCGGCCTTCACGCCTACCTACGCGGCGACGCTGGTCCAGACGATTGAATTCATCAAGGCCGATGTCGCCGGATTGCCATTTAGCGCGGCACAACAGGCCGAGATCGTGAATGTGCTGAACCAGGTCGAGAGTATCATCAATGCCGCCAACAGCGCCGGCGTGATCACCATCCAGCAGGTTAATTCGGTGCTCAGTCTGTTACAATTGGCGGTCCAAAAGATTAACGCCTTTGTGACCCCCTTATTGCTCGGCCCATTGCAAAAGGGCTGTTTTCGCGGACCCGCGCAAACCTTCAGTTGCAATTGCTGCCGAAGCACCAGTCTATGTTGCTAGCCCGACAACGGCATGGCGGAGGCCTCCTTTCGTAGCAGGACGGGGGCCTCTTTCGTCTCACCGGTTAGCGACCGGTTTGGCAAGGAGGACTTCCGATGAAAAACGATGGCCCGCTTAAGATTTAGGATGTTTTCCGATACGAAATCCGGTTGACTGATCTACCATCGCGATGGATTTCTGAACCCGAATAACAGGAGGTGATTTTGATGAGTACCATTTCGAACACGACGGGCTTCGTGAGCACCCGAACCGCGGTGCTGGCGGTGAATTCCACCATTCAGGCGATTGTCAATCTCTCGCAGTCCGTGGCGGCGCTGCTCGGCGATCCGACCGCCTTTACTGCCACTTACGCGGCGACCATTGCCACCACGATTGAATTTATCGAACTCGATGTGCTCGGCCTGCCGTTCTTGACCACCGCGCAGCGGAACGAGGTCATCAATGTGCTCAATCAGGTGGCGAGCATCAACAACAGCGCCAGTGCGGCCGGAGTTATCACCATCCAACAGATCAATTCCATGCTCGGACTGCTGGAACTGGCCGTGCTCAAGCTGAGAGCGTTTAGCTTTCTGACCACGGTGTTTCCATTCTTGCAAAAGGGTTGCTGCGGTGGAACCACCAGTCTCCAAAGCAACCGTTGCGGCGGCAGCACCAGCATTTGCTGTTAGCTAAGCTAAGTCATCATGGTGTCAGGTAGCGTTGGAATGGCCTCCGGAACTCGGTCGGAGGCCACTTTTTTGCCTCGGGGAGAGCGGGGAGCGGTCCGGCGGTTTTTGACGTTTTTTGTTACAAAACCCTTAAAAATGGATGCCCTTGAAAGCCGCCGGCGCCGGGAACGCAATCGGAGCCGGCGTTTCGGGCCGTCCGGAGGAAAACCGGGACGATGCAGGGAAAATGGGGAATAAGCAAGAAATAATTCGACAGAGGGCACTGTTTTTGTACCAGGCGCATTCTATAAATTAAGCCATTTAGCATTTCCCCAAGACCCGCTGGATTGTGGCACGCCGTTAATACCGCTTTCGCTCCAACGGGAAGCGGGGCGCGACCGTCCCGGGCAATTCAATAACTCCATTTGGATGGGAATGAACGGACTTGTTATTCGATTCACTGACGATGACCGCATTATACGGCGCCGCAATTATGCTGGCGCTCTTGCAACGCCGCTTTTTCCCTGCGGCCTGGCTGCGCAATGCCGTCTTATGCCTCGCCAATTTGATTATCTTGCCGTTGCTGGTCTCGATCCAGACCCTGCTGGCGTTGGCCGTGACGGCGTTGTTCTGTTACGGTGCGGCGCTGCTTTTGCGGAATTACGGCCGCAGTTCGGGACGGATGGGCGCCCGCGCCCTGCTCGGCGGGTGCATTTTGGTGCTGACCCTGCTGTTGGTGATCCTCAAGTACGATGGGGTCCAGCTGCTCCTGGCCCAGCATTTTCCGGCCGGTGCCGCCAAGTTCGGACTGATCGAGACCATCGGAATATCCTATATCTTTTTTAAGCTCATCCACTGCCTGGTCGACGCCTACCGGGGCGAGCTGCCGGCCCTGAATCCGCTGACTTTCATTAATTATATCTTTTTCTTCCCCACTTATCTGTCGGGGCCGATTGACCGCTACGCCAACTTCCAGCACTGGCTGGGACATCCGCCGGGCCGCAACGACCGGCTCTTCTTTCAGGCGGCGTCCTTCCGGATCCTGTTGGGAGTGGTCAAAAAGCTGATCCTCGTGCCGCTGCTGGTCGTTTATGCCAAGGATTTCGGCCAGGTGCATATCAGCAGCGTGTATTACCTCAATATATTGATAAGCCTGTTTGCCTACTCCGGGTATCTCTACTGCGATTTCTCGGGCTACAGCGATCTGGCCATCGGCGCCGCGTTGTTCCTCGGCTTCAAGGTGCCGGAGAATTTTAAAACCCCTTACCTGGCGCGGGACATCGCCGAGTTTTGGAAACGCTGGCACATCAGCCTGTCGTCGATTTTGCGGGAGTATATCTTCCTGCCGCTGGTGCGGGGTATTTCGAAGCATTTGCGGCGGGTGCCCCGCCTGGCCGGGACGGTCATCGGTTATCTGATCACTTTCGTGATCTGCGGCCTGTGGCACGGCAATACCGCCAATTTCGCGGTGTGGGGCCTGTGGCACGGCGTCGGCCTGTCGATTCATAAGATATGGCGGCAATCCCCGTGGCTGCAGCGACTGCCCCGTCCCCGGGGGAAAGCCGGCCGAACGGCGCTGGCGGCCTTGGCCACCGCAATTACCTTTGTTTACGTCTCCGTCGGCTGGCTCTTCTTTAATTATTCCTTCGCCCAGATCCGGGCGATCGGCGATTTTGCCCGGCTGCAGCCCGTCGTCGCCCCGCATTATTTTTACGGCTCGTCGTTTACCTGGGGCCTGCAACTGCGGCACCGGCCGGTCCCGGGCGACCCTGAGCTGACGGTGGAGCTGCGGCCGGCCGATCAAACCGAATGGCTCGACGGGATCAAGAATGAGCCCGTCCGCGCCGGGGTAGTGAATATTTACGGGATCGCGGCCAAGACCGCCGGGGAAGGGACGCTGGCGAGCCTGCCGTCGGGCGATTATGTGTTGCGGCTCCGTTATCAGATGCCGGCGGACCGGCTGCCCCATGAGCTGAGCCTGCCGGTGACCGTCCCCGATTATTCCGGCAACGCCACCTTCACCGCCGATGACATGACGGCCAAGTCGGTCCGGCTGGCGGACGCGGCCTGGGGAATTCGCCTGAAATACCATCCGCCGGCCCATGACTATAAGGTGGATATCGAATACCGGACTCCGGGCAGCAAGGTCTGGAGCCGTTACCAATACCGGCGGCCGGGATATCTCCATTACGCCGATATCCACGCCGTCAGCCCGGCGGCGGGCCGGGAGCGCAGCCTCAAACCGGGCGTATACGGCGTCCGGATCCGCTATACCAACATGAAGGCGGGTTATTTTAGCGACTGGACCGAGCTGGCGGTGCGGGTGCCCGGCAAGCCGGCGAAGATGGGGGCGAAACAAGATGAAACTGGCTGAGCAGGCCCGGCTGGGCCGAATCGTGATGGCCGCCTTCCTGACGGCGCTACTCATCCCGCTGCTGTTGTCGCGGCTGGTCCTGCCCCAGCCGCTCTCGGTCGAAGGCGTCTTTGTCCGGGACAACGGGCGGCAGTTCGGCCGCTTCCTGGAGACGGTGCAACAGCACCGGGGCGTGCTGGTCCTGGGCACCTCGGAGACAGGCAACCATCTGCGCGGCGAGAACTACTGGGCGATGCTGAACCGCGACCGCACCGTGAAGCCGTACTTTTCGGTGCTGGGCGGGGCCGGCCGCTGCTCCTACATCTGGTTTCCGGCGCTGTTGGCCAACGAACGCTCGTTACAAGGGCTCACCATGTTATATTATTTAAACCCGACTTATTGGCGGGATGATCTGAACCGCTTCCTATTTCATTATTACGATCGCTACAACAGCGCGGCCGCCGTCCGGGCGGTGCTGCCCGAGGCGCGCCGTCACGGCTTGATGCCTTTCATCACGCCGTATTTGAAACAAAACCGCCAGTCCGAACTGCCGCCGCAAGGGTATGCCCGGCGTCTGAATGATTTCAAAAGCTATTACACCTACGATCTGAAGCTATTGCTGCAGGGGAGTCCGCTGCGGAAACACCGCAGTTACCGCCATCCGTCCGCCGAGGAACTCTGGATGTGGCGCCATGAGCTGGATCCCCGCTACAATGTGAGCGCCGATTTTCTGGCCCAGAATCCCGGCGCCGGCATTCCCGCGGTGGGGGACTCCGACTTTCAATACCGGGCCCTGCGCGCCTTCGTGAAGCTGGCCAAGGCGACCGGAATCCGGTTGACGGTCTTCATCGGACCCTACAACGGGATCTTGGCCCAGCGGAATTCGCCGCAGGTCATCCCCGGCTATCAAAGGCTCATCGCCAACATCAAACAGATTTTGACGGAATCGGGAACACCGTATATCGATGGCACGGATCTGTCGTACTGCAAAGGGGTGTTTATGGATGCGCAACATCATTCCGCTTTCGGGGCTTGGAAGATCGAGCAGAAGATCGTCGCCCGCTATCCCAAGGCTGGCTAAATACGGCATTTTCTTCCTTCTCTGCCTGGCGGTCTGCCTTTATCTCTTCTCCAGGGAACAGATCGCCGATATTCCTTATATTTACGCCAATTTTTGAAGTGAATTTGAATCGTGGGCGGTTTATTTAATGCGAAACCTCTCTCTTGCTCTCCTCGGCGGTATTTCATCCTTGAACCGCCGGACTTGAACCGTCCTGGTTCTGGCCCGAATCGGGGAGAGTAACCACAATTCTTCGCCGCCTAAAAAATGGTTGCACATGTAGTAACACATCATGCCTCAAGAATGACTTCATTCTATTCGAAAAGGTACCAAAAATGGGTGCTTGAGCTTCATCCGGGAAACCAGACATCAAATTAAGCTGTCATTCTTTTAGACTCACAGCGGCTAGGGTTACTCTCCCCGATTCGGGGAGAGCGAGAGAGAGGTCAGTATCAGCATTCACCGTCATTCCATGTAACAAAAGTAAACAATGATTAGCGACTGAAAGCCGATGGGGGCTATTCCTGCCCCCACACCCCCAGGACCAAAGGGTGTAGTGGGACACCCTTTGGAATCCGCCCAGCCGGAACCGAGGTTCCGGCGCCTCCTCATTCATCCGGGGTTCTTGAATGCCGCCGCCATCCATGGCCTTCTGTCTGGCAACCAAGTGTAGGCTTCCGCTGACGACCGCAGTTTTCCATCCTGGAAAGATGCGTCGTCCGCCTTCATCCTGAAGGCGGGTACTGTTTCGAACGAAAAAAGCTTCTTTCGATATTTGGGTTTAATGAGAAAGCCAATAAATTTTCTTTGGCCGGAGGATGTCGCGGAAGCTTCGGTGCTGTTTTCCTGAGTCTTGGTCTTGCTTCTCTGATCCTTGGGGCAGCTTTCCCGAGTCTTGGGTGTAGATTCCCAAACCTTGGGACAGTTTGCTCAAACTTTGGGACAGTTTGCCCAAGGCTTGGGAAAGTAGGGATGGTCTTTGGGAAAGAAAGGATCGAGGGATCCCTAACAAGGACGAAGACCATCCCTGACACGGACGGAGGCGTACCTAACAAGGACGCGTCGGTCCTTTCAGGGATGAAAGCCGTCCCTGACATGGATATGTCTCGCCCTTGAGGGATGACGATCATCCCTGAAGGGCCAAAGACCATCGCTGAAGTACCGAAGATCATCCCTGACACGGGAATGGGGATCTCAAGATAAATGGGAAGCCGGACAGCCCGGCGGCATGGCTGGGAACCTGATCCGGCTTTTTCCCGAACCGGGACATTTCCGGCGGATGCTTTGTTTCCGGTTATCCATTGTCCGGCGCTGCGCCGGTGGGAAGTAAAGCTCGCTATATCTTCGAAAAAATTTGTCAAAACCGCCCGCTACCCCAGTCCGGTAAGTATTGCGCCGTTTCCGTCGATAAGGTAGGATAGATGAAACGAAGCAATTTCCAACCGGTTTGGGCGAGTGGCGGGCGCTGCGCGTGAATCCGCCGCTGGAGCAATGAGAACGGGAGAAGCGAATGATGCAGGGTATCCTCTTGAAACTGGAAAAGCTGGGACTGTCCTCGTACGAAGCCAAGGCGTACGTCGCCCTGACGCGGCGGCACCCGGCCAATGGCTACGAGATCGGCAAGGTGGCCCGGATCCCGCCCGCCAAGATCTATGAAACCCTGACCAAACTGAAGAACAAAGGCATCGTGATCGTGGACGAGAACGTCGAGCCGCTGCAGTATTATCCCATTCCCCATGACAAACTGCTGCACCAGTTGCGGCAGGATTATAGCGCGACCATCGATGAGCTCGGGGCCGAGCTGCGCCAGATTCAGCCCCTGCCCAACATCGATCTGGCCTGGAACCTGATGGATTATGCGGCGGTCCTCAAAAAGCTCCGCCAGTTGATCGAGAACGCCGCCGAGTCGCTGCTGGTGTCGGTCTGGCCGGCGGAGTACCAACTGCTGGCGGAGGCCATTGATCGGGCCGAGACGCGCGGGGTGCGGGCGATCGTCGGCAGTTTCGGCGCTACCGGCTCGGCCCGGCCGGACCGGATCAATCTGGAGAATTGCGGCGTGACCTCCAGCAAGCGGCTGGGGTGCCATTTGACGGTGGTGGTCGCCGATTCCGCCGAGGTGGTGATCGCCGAGGTTACCGGCGCCGGCGAAGCCATCGGCGTCTGGACCGCCACGCCCGGGGTGGTGCTGGTGGCCAAGGAATATATCAAACACGATCTCTGGGGCAGGCTCCTCATCGACGCCCTCGGCGAGGAAGCGTTCCGGAAACTCTGCGCGGAAAACCCCCTGGTGGCGTTATTAATTGAAAACCGTTAAAAGCCAGGGGATCGAGTCGTCACCATGACTCGATCCTTGGGTTCGTTTCGCTTTAGTGGCCACTGTCATTCCATGATTAAAGGAGGAGAAACTGCCATGGTCGATCTGGTGATTACCGTCAAGGAAGTGAAGGGGCATTGCGCGGCGGGGATGAAGCCCGGGGAGCGGCTGGTGCTCAGGGGGCCCAATATTGCGCTGGATGAATCGGACAATATCTGCAGTTTTGCCCTGGCCAATCTGTACCCGGTGATCATGGCCGCCCGGCTCGGGCACGATCTGAAAGACTTGGGACTGAGCGAGCGGCTGGTCCAGTGCATCGATCCCGGCCCGCCGCATAGCGCCGGCGGCACGGTGCTATTCGAGATCAAAGCGGCGGAGTGAGGCGGGATGACCATGCGCAATCCGCCACTGATGCAGAACCCCGCCAAAAAGCCCGCGCTCTGGCTCATCCATCTGGAACTGCTCTGGGTGGTGGCACTCTGGGCCGGAACGTTTATCGCCACCAAGATGGTGCTGACCCAGATTCCGCCGGCTTCGTCAGCCTTATTGCGCTACCTGATCGCCACGGCGCTGCTGCTCGCCTTGAACTGGCGCAACCGTGAGAAGGTGGCCCGCGCCGATTACGGGGTCTTCGTCGGCCTGGGTCTGGCCGGGGTCACTCTATACTATCTGTTGCAGCATTACGGCATCGGTTATACCAATGCCTCCGACGCCGCAGTGCTGATCAGCCTGTCGCCGGTCTTTATCGGGCTAATCTCCTGGCTGTGGCTGGGGGAGAAGTTCAAGGCGGCCGGCGGCGTTGGCCTGGTACTGGCGCTAGCCGGCACGGTGTTGGTGATCACGGGTGGCCAGTTCGCTTGGGGCCGGCCCGGCGGACGAGTCTGGGGCGACTGCCTGATCCTGCTGACCGCGGTCTCCTGGGCGGTCTACAGTGTCTGGGGCAAGCGGATGCTGGCCAAGTATCGGCCGCTGACCTTAATTACTTACACGACGATCATCGGCACCGTCTTTCTGCTGCCCTTTGCCCTGCCGGAACTGGCCGCGCTCCATCCGGCCCAATGGACCGGGTTGACTTGGCTGAACCTGCTGTATCTGGGCGGGGCGGCATCGGTCTACGGCTACCTCGCCTGGTACCGAGGGTTGAGCAGGCTGCCCGCCGTGACTGTAGGGAGTTACTTATACTTCCGGCCGTTACTGACCGGAGTGATCGCCGCCATTGTACTACATGAGCGGGTCGGTCCGTTTGTGGTGGTTGGAGCGGTGTTGATTATTGGTGGGACTTATTTGACGACGAAGTGAGATAACGTGCCTTATTAAATAAAAAATAAAACAAAGGAATGGAATGAAAACGCCCTTCATAATGAGGGCGTTTTTGGTTGTGGGCAGCGAGTAAAAGTAAGCGATTAGCAATTGATTTAAGCGACTGAGAGCCGATGGGGGCTATTCCTGCCCCCACACCCCCTGGGACCAAAGGGTGTAGTGGGACACCCTTTGGAATCCGCCCACTTGGAACCGAGGTTCCGAGGCCTCCTCATTCATCCGGGGTTTTAGAATGTCGCCGCCATCCATGGCATTCTGACTGGCAATAGGGTTTTGGCTTCCGCTGACGACCGCAGTTTTCCATCCTGGAAAGATGCGTCGTCCGCCTTCATCCTTGAAGGCGGGTACTGCCTCGAGAGAAAGAGGTTTCTATCATTCGAATTTAATCAGATAAACCTATTAAAAGACGAAAAACAACCGTCTTCATGGAAGGAGACGGCGCCGCATCTTTTCACGGATGAAAAACTGCGGTCGGCTCCGCAGCCTTCACTTGGTGCGGCTGCGTACTGCCAGGGATGGCGACGACCGTTACCGGATGAATTAAAGGAAAGGTCCGGAAAACCATCGGTTTCCCGGCGGCTTTTGCGCCGCTTTTGGCCGTTCAAAAGCGGCAAATTGGCGCCAAAGGCTTCAATCAAATTGACAACTTTAATTGTGCTATCAAGTTCACTTCTGACAAAAAAAAGAACGGTCCACTTTCAATGAAGGAGGTCCCGCCATGCTTTCCAGCGACAACAAAGGAATTTACGAATTCATCTTCGACCGGATCTATAAGATCAATGAAGAGCTCCTGCCGCGCGACGGAGAATACCGGGAATGGGGCCGGAAACAGGGGGAGTTTCTGGATCAGCTCTGGGCTAGGCTTGCGCCGGAAGAACGGCAAATTTTCGACGATTTCGACGTCAACCGGACGATGCAGATGAACCGGCGGGATGAACTGACCTATAACACGGGGGTTGATGGACGGAATCATCCTCGCCGCTTGGATCGAGCGAATAAAGCGGGGCGGGGAGATCGTGCTTCCCTGAAAAATTGACGCTTGCCCCTTTAAGGGGCCAATGCCAAAATGGGTTCGAGTTTCGGGCGGTTCACCTCTTCTCATCGTTACACTGCTTCGAATAGCACCATCGGTACGAAGGCAGGATTAAATTGGAAAACGGAGAAATAATTATTAGGACATTTATGGGTTTTATACCAACGTTTCGGCAATACAATTTTGCGAAAATTGGTAAAGCCGAGGACAAGACGACAGGTAAGAAGTTGAGATCAAAAAATAAGGAAGCATAGGCTAATGACAAAAGCAGCGGCTAAAACGGGAATGGGTCCGACGGCTCTCGTCGCGATGGAGCAATATTTTCCGAAGGAACAACGCATCATCGAAGATGACTTGGCTTACCGGATCATGCCGTTCGCCGCGCGGGCCCTCTTGAGACTAATGCGGCTGAATTGGGTCAGAGACTGGATGGTCCGTTTAACCGAAAAAGACACCCCCGGCATCTGGGGAGGCATGGTGTGCCGCAAGCGGTACATCGATGAGAAACTAACCGACTCGCTCAATCAGATCGACGCGGTAGTGAATCTGGGGGCGGGATTTGATACCCGGGCCTATCGGATGCCCGCTTTATCGGACCTACCCGTCTGGGAGGTCGATCAACCCGAAAATATCCAATCCAAGCGGATTCGGCTTTGTAAGGCGTTAGGAATAATTCCTCCCCAGGTCAAACTGGTTGCAATCGACTTCGACCGCGAAGATTTGGGCGCGGTACTGGAATCGCACGGCTACGCTCCGGCCAAGCGGACATTTTTCATATGGGAGGCGGTCACGCAATATCTGACGGAAAAAGGCATCCGGAGCACCTTTGATTTTCTGGCGCAGGTCGCGCCCGGCAGCCGTCTCGCTTTTACCTATGTGCGCCGGGATTTTCTTGAAGGTCGGGCGCTGTATGGCTGGGAAAAGGGTTACCGGGAGTTCGTATTAACTAAGCTTTGGATTTTTGGGATGGAGCCGGAAGCGTGGCCGGACTTTCTCAAAGAATACGGTTGGCGGGTCATCGCGGACGTGGGTTACGATCAAATGGCCGCCCAATACGTCAAACCCACCGGCCGGATGCTGGCTGTAACGCCAGTCGAGCGAATGGTCTATGCGGAAAAGCTGTTAGAGGAAAACAAAAGATCGCCAGCGGATAATCGTTAAAAACCAGGGTCCGACACCGGCCCTGGTTTTCGACCTTCGTTGCGGGAATTGAATGGGGAGTTTCGATAACCAAATGGCTGGATTTAATGCAGCAATAATTACCGGCGCTTCCTCAATGGATGAAAAAAGGATTTTCCGCGACAATACTGATTATATTGCAGCATTTTAACGACCTTGGCAGGAAATAATATAATTATCTTTAATTTTATAAGACTGGAGTGAACAGGGAACGCCGCTATTTTCGGGGGATGGCAGAACCGGCTGATTGTTTTTTCCCTGTTCAGTGGCTATACTTATTCTCAACTTTAATTTTTCGGGGCATAAAAAGGAGAGTCGGAAGAATGAGTTTTTCACAAATAAATGAACATATAGAGGTTATTATAAAGCTAGAAAAATATTTAATGCCGGATATTACGAAGTTTTTTGAAATCGCTTATGAAACTTTACAAAACAATAAGACGATATTTTTTTGCGGCAATGGTGGAAGCGCCGCGGATTGCCAACATATTGCGGCAGAGTTAGTGGGAAAATTTCAGAAAGAACGGAGAGGGCTTCCGGCAATCGCTTTGACGACCGATACTTCAATCATTACTTCAGTCGGGAATGATTACGGTTTCGAAAGCTTATATTCCCGTCAAGTCGAGGCGTTAGTCCGAGCGGGAGATGCTTTAGTAGGGATCTCAACCTCGGGAAATAGTTTAAATGTAGTAAAAGCGATTGAGTTGGCAAAAGAAAAAGGGGCCTTTACCATCGGATTAACTGGGCAAAATGCTTGTAAATTGGAACAAGCGGCTGATCTTTGTCTAAAAGTCCCTTCGAATGTAACCGCTCGGGTCCAAGAAGTGCATATACTCATTGGGCATATTATTTGTGATATGCTTGAAAAAGCAATGTTTGACGTTTAATTTATGCTTCCTGCGAGGAGAATTAGGATATGAATAATAGTCATTTAAAATTGATTCAGGGGCTCAATAGCGGCAAGATATTGATAATTGGCGATGTAATGTTGGATAAGTACTATTATGGAGAGGTTCAGCGGATTTCGCCGGAAGCCCCGGTACCCATAGCGCATATCAAAAATGAAGAGAATACTTTGGGAGGAGCCGCCAATGTCGCTCACAATTTGGCATTATTGGGATGTCAGGTTAAGCTGTTGGGGGTCGTGGGCAAAGATAATTATTGCAGTGAGCTAAAAAGCATCCTAGAGGAAAAGGGGATTGAAGATTGTTTACTGATTAGCGGCAAGCGATCGACCACCACCAAATTAAGGATTATCGGCGCGCATCAACAAATGATGCGGGTCGATTTTGAAGATTCCATGTCGCTTGATCCAGAGATTGAAGCTCAGTTACTAGAGATAATAAAGGATGAAATAAAAAACCAATACGATTGTGTGATTCTTTCTGATTATGCCAAGGGAGTATGTACGGAGTCTATTTGTACGTTAGTAATCAATAATTGTAAAAATAGAAAAATTCCCGTATTGGTTGACCCGAAGGGGCAAAAATGGGATAAGTATCAAAATGCCTTTTTAATCACTCCAAATATAAAAGAACTCAGTGACATTGCAGGAACAGCGATTAACAATGAGGATGATCTCATAACTACGTATGGCAGAGAAATACTTCAAAAGTACGGAATAGCAAATTTAATCGTAACACGGTCTGAAAAAGGACTTAGTTTAATAAATTCGACCCAGGTGAATCATATTCCGACGAAGGCTAAAGAAGTTTTTGATGTATCAGGTGCAGGCGATACGGTGGTAGCCGTTTTGGCGATGTTAATCAGTAATGGAACGGACCTGAATATGGCAGCGGAAATTGCTAATTTTGCGGCTGGTATTGTAGTAGGCAAGATTGGCACATACGCGCTTCATAAAGACGAGTTAATCGAGGCAGTTCAAAATGAATTTAGTAAAAGTGATTTCAGCCGAAAAATTTTGTCGTGGCGTGAAGCTCAAACCCTGGTAACCAAGTGGCGTTCTAAAAATGAAACGATTGTTTTTACGAATGGTTGTTTTGACATTTTGCATACCGGACATATTACGTATTTAGAAAAAGCCAAAAAATTAGGGAATCGCTTAATTATTGGACTGAATACGGATAATTCTATTCAACGTCTAAAGGGACCATTGCGGCCAATCTTTAATGAAACAGATCGGGCGAAATTATTAGCTTCGCTTGAAAGTGTTGATATGGTCGTATTGTTCGATCAGGATACCCCGGCCGAGATTCTCCGCTTATTACGGCCCGATGTTCTTGTAAAAGGTAGTGATTATAAAGTGGAAGAAGTAATCGGAAGAGAGTATGCCGGAAGAGTAGAATTAATTTCTTTTGAAAATGGTTATTCGACCTCTAATATCATTCGAGAAATTCTTTTAAAATACGCTAAATCAACTGAAGCGACTGTTGTTTACGAGTAAATACAGCTAACCATTTTAAAAGATTAAAGGTGGATGATTGTGTTAAAAAGCGCACCTAGACCGGCTGTGTTTTTGGATCGCGACGGCGTATTAAATATCGATAAAGGTTATGTGTATCGGAAAGAAGACTTCAGCTGGGTCCCGGGGGCCAAAGAAATCTTAAAGTTATTGAATCAACTTGGCTTCCTGATCATTGTGGTAACCAATCAGAGCGGTGTGGCGAGAGGTTTATATAAAGAAACAGACGTTATGGAATTGCACGAATGGATGAATCAAGATTTAAAAAAAGATCAAGCCTGGATTGATGCATTTTATTATTGTCCCCATCATCCGGAGGCAGCGATAGAATTTTACCGCTGCCAATGTGATTGTCGTAAGCCGGCACCAGGTCTCATTTTTAAGGCAGTGAATGAATGGGCCATAAATTCTTTCGATTCCTTTTTGGTAGGGGATAGGTCAAGTGATATTCAAGCAGCCGATCGTGCGGGGTTAAAGTCATTTTTATATAACCCGGAAAAAGATAATCTATATGATTTTATGATAAAAATACTAAAAGAGCGGGAACGATTATAAAATGTGAGCGTGTGGTAATACGTTGAAACCGGGGCCCAAGGTTGGCCCCGGTTTTTTATGGCGCTCTGCCCATAAGGCAGGCGCAAATTTTTTATAGATTGGGGGATGATAAAGAATTGTATCGAACTTATGTTCGTGCTATAATTATCTTTAGAACATACGTTTGTCTTCGGGAGAGAATTTCGGTATGGAAGTACTGGATAAGCTCAAGATCCTGGCGGATGCGGCCAAATACGACGTATCCTGCTCATCCAGCGGCGGCAGCCGGCGCAATGATTCCAAAGGATTGGGCAATTCGGCCCTGGCGCCGATGGGCATCTGCCACAGCTGGGCGGCGGACGGACGTTGCATCTCCCTGCTGAAGCTGCTCTTTTCCAACGTCTGCATCCACGATTGCGCTTACTGCATCAACCGGCGGAGCAACGACATCCCGCGCAGCACCTTCACAGTGGATGAACTGGTCGATCTGACCATCAATTTTTATCGTCGTAACTATATCGAAGGACTCTTTTTGAGCTCGGGGATTTTGAAAAGCCCGGACTACACCATGGAATTGCTGCTGAGTGTGATCAAACGGCTGCGCCAGGAGCAACGGTTTAACGGCTACATTCATCTGAAAGTGATCCCCGGCACCAGCCGGGAGTTGATCCGCGCGGCCGGGTTGTTCGCGGACCGCCTCAGCATCAATATTGAACTGCCCTCGGAGCAAGGCCTGAAGCGGCTGGCCCCCCAGAAGCGGAAGGAGGATATCCTGACGCCCATGGCTTATATCGGGACCAAGATCGAGGCTAACGCCGAGGAGCGCAAGCTTTACAAGCGGGCGTTGCCGTTCGTGCCGGCCGGCCAGAGCACCCAGCTGATCGTCGGGGCCTCGCCCGAGCCGGACTCGCAGATTCTGCAACTCTCGGAACAGCTCTATCGCAAGGTGAATCTGCGGCGGGTGTATTATTCGGCCTATATCCCGGTGAATACCAATCCGTTATTGCCGGCGCTGGCCACGCCGCCGCTGCAGCGGGAGCATCGCCTGTACCAGGCCGACTGGCTGCTACGTTTTTACAAGTTCCGCGCCGCCGAGATCGCCGGGCCCCAGCAGCCCTTTCTGGATGCGGACCTCGATCCCAAGACCGGCTGGGCCTTGCGCAACCTGCAGTGTTTTCCGGTCGAGATCAACCGGGCGGACTACGAAACCTTGCTGCGCATCCCCGGGGTGGGATTGACTTCGGCCGAACGCTTGCTGGCCGCCCGGCGTTTCGGGCCGCTCAACTTCGATGACCTGAAACGGATGGGCGTGGTCATGAAACGGGCCCGCTATTTCATCACTTGCCAGGGGCGGTATCTGGAGAAACTGGACGATGACCGCTTGATCCGCCAAAGGCTGCTGGCGCTGGAACCCGGCGGCCGCTCGGTCCGGTCCAAGCTTTCAGTTTTTCAGATGCCATTATTCAGTGAGATTTGATGCCGGCCGGAGGTCGAGAACTCAGGAGCGGAAAAACAAGCTCTTGACTACGCCGGAGTTTCTGATAGATAAGAAAGCAGGTGGGCGAATGATTCATTATTACTATGACGGCAGCTTTGAAGGGCTGTTGACCGCGTTAGCGATCGCGCTGGACGATCCGGCTGCGGACAGCCAAATTTCAGTCGGGATGGAAAAACAACCGGATTTATTCAGCGAATATGCCGACGTGCCAGCCGACCCGGCTCTAGCGAAGCAGTTTTTTGGGCGGTTGGCGGGGCGCTTTTCCCGAATGGTACTGGAAGAGATCATCTATTGCTTCTGTTCCGAACTGCCGGGGAATGAAAAGCTAATCTGCGATTATCTACGACTGCTGTTGGCCAGTGGGGGACGGGCGGCCGATAACTTTGGGGACACAACGGTTCTAGAGATCAAACGGATCCGCTATCAAGTGGCGCACGAGATCGAGCGGTTGCATGGCTTCGTGCGGTTCCGCAAGTTGGAAAGCGGGATCTATTACGCGCCGATCGAACCCGTCCATAATGTGGTGCAGCTTCTGGCGGAACATTTTGCGGCCCGTTTTGCCGATCAGACCTGGCTGATCCACGATCTGAAACGGAACACGGGCATCTATTACGACCTGCGGCGCTGCCGCTTCATTCCCGGGGTTCAAAATGCGCCGCTGATCCTGCCGGCAGAATCCTCCCAGCCGGATCAGAACGGCTTGTCGTCGACGGTTTTCGATCCGCAGGAGATCGGTTATCAGCAACTCTGGGAACAATATTTTCAACGGATTGCCATTGCCGAGCGGCGCAATCCCAAGCTGCAACGGCAGCGGATGCCGGCGCGTTATTGGCGTTGCCTGGTGGAAAAGGCAGGGTCGTAAGCAGCGAAACATTAAGCCGCCCAGGAGCGGCTTTAATCGGCGTTTAATGGGTTTCGTCGTAATCGATCCGGGGTTTGAAGCCTTTGAAGCTCCCGGCGTCGGCTTTGGGAAGATGGAGTTCCAGCACGCCGTCGCGGTATTTGGCGGTCGCCTGGTCTCCGATGACTTCGGCCGGCAGTTGCACCACCCGGTAAAAGCTGCCGTAACGGCGCTCCGAGAGATGGTAGCCCTGTCCCTGACGGGACTCATCCCGTTTGGTCTCGCCCTTGAGGATCACCGTGTCTTTGGTGACCGTCAGGTCGAGATCCTCCTGTTTGATCCCGGGAATATCGGCGGTCAGGACGACCTCCCGGTCCGTTTCATGAAGGTCGATGGACGGCCCCATATTCCGGCCCGCGAAAAAATCATTGAAGTACCGGGGGGATAAGGGATGAAACAGATAATTATCCCAAAAATCGTCATGACCGGTAAGCCAGTTTTGCTGTTCCATGATGGACCTCCTTCAAAATTATTTCAAATTTAGCTTTTTCAATATCTACCGCCCTATGCTGGAATCTCATGCCAGGGCCGGAAAAGGCCGTTATGGCCCCGGCCCATCGGCCCATCCTAAGTGGGAGCGGCGATCATCTGAAATTAATGAGCTTATAACCGATTTTCCGGAAACTCCGGCCAGGTTGCATCGTTTACCTAAATAAAGGGAAGTGATCCAAAGGATTCTTCTTTCGGATAATGACCAAGCGGCCCGGCGTATGCTTGCCGTTAATTGCGATATATATAAGAATGTTAAGTGTTGGTCGAGTTTGCTTCCCGTCCTGCGGGCGCAAGGCAAGGCCATGGTTGAACGGGAAAGGTGGAGGTGACGAAACATCATGAAGTTTCGGGATTATTATGAGGTCTTGGGAGTCTCCCGTACCGCCTCGGACGAGGAGATTAAAAAAGCCTTCCGCCGCTTGGCCCGTAAATACCACCCGGACGTGAATTCCGGCGACAAAACGGCGGAGGAGAAGTTCAAAGAGGTCAACGAGGCCTATACCGTTTTGTCCGATCCCGAGAAACGGCGGCGTTACGATCAATTGGGGTCCAATTGGCAGAACGGCGCCGACTTCACGCCACCGCCGGGCTGGGAGGGTTTCAACGTCCATTATGAGGATTTGGGGAATTTATTCGGCGGCGCGGGCCGGGGCGGCTTTGATTTCAGCGACTTTTTTAACTCGTTATTCGGAGCTGGCGGTTTCCCGCGCACCCAAGCGGGTGCCGGGTCCGCGGCGAAAGGCCGCAACGTCGAGGCGGAGTTGCCATTGACGCTGCAGCAGATTCACCGCGGCGGGCCGCACGCGTTTTTATACCAGACCGGCGCGGCGGATAAACGCCAGTCGGTGGAGGTCAATATCCCCATCGGAGTCCGGGAAGGGACCACCATCCGTTTGGCCGGCATGGGCAAGGGTTCATCCGGCGATCTGCTGCTCCGGGTCAAGCTGCAACCCGATCCCCTTTTTACCCTGGTGGGCACCGACGATCTCCAGTCGGAACTGGCACTGGCCCCTTGGGAGGCGGTGCTTGGCGCTCGGATCACGGTGCCGACCATCGACGGCCAGGTGGAATTGGCGATTCCCCCGGGTTCTCAGGGTGGGCAGCGGTTGCGCTTGCGCGGCCAAGGCTTGAGCCGCCGGAATGGTGCCCGGGGCGATCATTATGTGAAGTTGAAGATCGTGGTCCCCACCGATCCGACGGCGGTTGAGAAGGAGCTCTTTGCAAAACTGGCGGCGCAATCGCCGTTTCAACCCCGCCGTCGGGCGTGACCGGAGGGAGCGAAAGCGGCCAGCGACAAATGCAGCTTTGGATGAAGGAGGATCTATACAATGGATATCAATCGGATGACCGAAAAAGTACAACTAGCCATCAGTGACGCTCAAAATATGGCGGTGCGCCTCAGCCACCAGCAGGTGGATGTGGAACACCTGTTTTTGGCGCTCTTGGAGCAGGACGGCGGCCTGACCCCGGCCGTTTTGAACAAGGCCGGGGCCGATCCCGCGGCCATCGTCAAACAGCTCCGCCAGGAGCTGGAACGGCTGCCCAAGGTGACGGTTAACGGTCATAATGGCAGCGCGGAGCATGTCTATATCACTGGCCGCTTGAACCGGCTGTTGGTTACGGCGGAAGATGAAGCCAAACGTTGGGATGACGAGTACATCTCGGCCGAACATCTGTTGTTGGCGATGATCGGCGACGGCGGGACCAGCGGTCGGCTCTTGAAGGAATTCGGCCTCAACCGCAGCCGGTTGGAGCAGGCTTTGAAAGAGGTCCGTGGTCACCAGCGGGTGACCTCGCAGAACCCGGAAGCTACCTACGAAGCCTTGGAAAAGTACGGCCGGGATCTCACCCAGTTGGCGGCGGAATCCAAGCTGGATCCGGTCATCGGCCGCGACGACGAGATCCGCCGGGTGGTCCAGGTGCTGTCGCGCCGGACCAAGAACAACCCGGTGCTCATCGGCGAGCCCGGGGTCGGCAAGACCGCCATCGTGGAGGGACTGGCCCAACGGATCATCCGGGGCGACATTCCCGACGGTTTACGGAAGAAACGGGTCGTCTCCCTGGACATGGGGGCGTTGATCGCCGGAGCCAAGTACCGCGGCGAATTTGAGGAACGACTGAAGGCCGTGCTGAAAGAGGTTCAGGAGTCGGACGGCCAGATCATTCTGTTCATCGACGAGCTGCACACGGTGGTCGGCGCCGGCCGGGCCGAAGGGGCCATGGATGCCGGGAACCTGCTCAAGCCGATGCTGGCCCGGGGCGAATTGCATTGCATCGGCGCCACCACCCTCGATGAATACCGCAAGCATATCGAGAAGGACGCGGCCTTGGAGCGGCGTTTTCAAACCGTATTGGTGGATCAGCCGACCGTTGAGGACACGGTCTCGATCTTGCGCGGTTTGAAGGAACGTTATGAAGTCCACCACGGGGTCCGGATCAAGGACGCCGCCCTGGTGGCTGCGGCGGTTCTCTCCAACCGCTATATCTCCGATCGTTTCCTGCCGGACAAAGCCATCGACCTGGTGGACGAGGCCGCCGCCAAACTGCGGACCGAGATCGACTCGATGCCGGCCGAGCTGGATGAGATGCTCCGCCGGGTGATGCAGCTGGAGATCGAGCGGGAAGCCCTGAAGAAAGAGACCGACCCGGCGTCGCGGGACCGTCTGGAGCGGCTGGAGAAAGAGCTGGCCAATCTGAAGTCGGAATCGGGAGCCCTCAAAGCCCGTTGGGAATCGGAGAAGGAAGGGATTCACCGGTTGCGGCAATTGCGCGAGGAGATCGAAACCACTAAGGCAGCCGTGGAACAGGCCGAACTGCAGTACGATCTGAATCGCGCCGCCGAGTTGAAGTACGGCAAGCTGGCCGGTTTGGAGAAACAGCTCCAGGCCGAACAGGATCAACTCTCCGCCCAAGAAGGGATGACTCGGATGATCCAGGAGGAAGTGGCCGAGGAAGATATCGCCCAAGTCGTCAGCCGTTGGACCGGGATCCCGGTGGTCAAGATCATGGAGGGCGAGGTCCAAAAGCTGTTGCACCTGGAAGAGGAACTGCACCGGCGGGTGGTCGGGCAGGACGAGGCGGTCACGGCGGTCGCCGAGGCGGTGATCCGGGCCCGTTCCGGCCTGAAGGATCCCAACCGGCCGATCGGTTCGTTTATCTTCCTGGGGCCGACCGGCGTCGGCAAGACCGAGCTGGCCCGGGCCTTGGCGCAGTTTCTCTTCGACGACGCCAACACCATGGTCCGGATCGATATGTCCGAATACCAGGAGAAGCATACCGTGGCCCGCTTGATCGGGGCGCCTCCGGGCTATGTCGGGTACGAGGAGGGCGGCCAGCTCACCGAGGCCATTCGTCGCCGGCCTTACGCGGTGGTCCTGTTTGACGAGATCGAGAAGGCTCATTATGATGTCTTCAACGTGCTACTGCAGTTGCTGGATGACGGGCGGCTCACCGATGGACAGGGCCGGACGGTCGACTTTAAGAACACCATCGTCATCATGACCTCCAACATCGGCAGCCAGCGGATCCTGGAGTATGAGGGAACCTTTGCCGGCGCCGGTTACGAGCGGATGAAACAGGCGGTGCTGGAAGAGATGCGCCATTATTTCCGGCCGGAGTTCTTAAACCGGGTCGACGAGACCATCGTCTTTCATTCTCTCGGCGAAGAGCACCTCAAGGCCATCGTCGACATCCATCTGGGCTATCTGCGGCAACGGCTGGCCGACCGCCAGATCCAGCTGGAACTGAACGACGCCGCCAAAGCTCATTTGGTGAAAGCGGGTTATGATCCGACTTACGGCGCCCGTCCCCTGAAACGGGCCATCCAAAAAGAGATCGAGACGCCGCTGGGCCGGCTGCTGCTACAGGGGCAGGTCCGGGACGGCCAGCGAGTATTGGTAAGCTATGATTCGGGCCGCGATGAATTGGTCTTTGAGGGGAAATAAACTTTAAATTAAACTTTATTAATGAACGGTTTTTGAAAAAGGACTCTTGCCCGTTGGCAAAAGTCCTTTTTGTGATGGGGCCAATTTTGAGCATGATTTCTCCCGGCCGTTGCTTGGACGCTCCTTGGCAATCCTCAAAATAAACTGGCAGATTATAACGGCCGCCGTTTGAATAAATGGAGGTAAGCAGGCTAATAATTGCGATAAGAAGTTTTTTAAGCCGGTAAGCGACGGATATGCCAGGGAGTGGAATGTTTGGATAAGAAAATTTATCCCACCATTGGGATATTATGTTTGGTCCCGTTCATCATGGTTTTGGGCAATTCAATGTTAATCCCGGTGCTGCCGAGCATCCAGAAAGAGTTGCACGTCAATTTGGTCCAAGTCGGATTATTGATCACCGTCTTTTCGGTGCCGGCCGGCATTATTATCCCGTTTGCCGGAATGCTTTCGGACCGGATCGGCCGCAAGAAGGTAATGTTTCCGGCCCTGCTGGTTTACGGAGGGGGCGGGATTTTAGCCGGTTTTTTCGCCATCTGGTTTAAGGATAAAGCGTTTTCATGGATTGTAATAGCCCGAATCATTCAAGGCATAGGCGCCGGCGGGACCTATCAACTCAGCATGGCTTTGGCGGGCGATCTCATCCAATCGAGCGAGCGGTCGAAAGTATTGGGTTTACTGGAAGCCGCCAACGGCATCGGGAAAGTGGTCAGCCCGCTGGCCGGCGCGGCAGTCGCTTTAATCGCTTGGTATACCCCGTTTTTTGTGTATGGAATCCTGGCGATCCCGGTTGCTTTCCTGATCCTGCTGCTGGTGAAGGAAGACGCCCAAAAGCTGCAGCAGAATGTGCAGCCGGTCCCGGAGTACCTTAAGAACCTGTCGCAGATCTTAAAACAAAAATGGCTGCCGCTGTTGCTCTCGTTTTGCAGCGGCTTATTAGCGCTTTTTTCATTGTTCGGCCTGTTGAGCTTTTACTCGGACATCCTTGAAAAACAGTTCAAGATCGACGTTTTCGGCCGGGGCTTAATTTTGGCGGTCCCGGTGCTGATCATGGCGATTACCGCTTATGTGCTGGGAACCGTGATGCAACAACAGCTCGCTAAAATCTTAAAATGGTCCGCGGTCGTCGGCTTATTCCTGATCGCGGCCGGACTGATCCTATTCTGCCCGGCCAAGACGATTTTTTGGTTTACCTTTACCGCCGCGATTTTGGGACTGGGGACCGGGGCCGTGCTCCCGTCCTTAAACACCTTGATCACCTCGTCGGCCCCGAAGGCCGAACGGGGTCTGGTCACTTGTCTCTATGGTACGGTGCGGTTTTTTGGCGTGGCGATCGGCCCCCCGTTGTTCGGATTCGCCGAAAAGATTTCCAAACCGCCGATTTTTTTTACTACGGCCGGGATCGGTATCTTGCTGGGTTTGTTATTCCTGTTTTTGGTGAATCCCGAAAAGATCATCCCCCAAGACATTCAACAACAGGGTCCGCAGCAGACTCAGAAAAAATAATGGTCAAGCTGCAAAAAAGGTGAGAGGAGGTGGACCAGCATGGCCAATTTGAATAAGGATTTTCCGATCGTTGGAGCGCTCCAGGCCGGACAGGCGGCCAATATTGAGAAAAAGGTCGGGCAATTGGCAGGAGTCGAAAGGGTCGAGGTGGATTCCTCCCACAATAACGTCCGGGTGGGATACACAGCGGGACTCGTTACCATCCAGCAGATCAAGGAAGTCATCGAAAGCCAGGGTTGTGACGTCGCGGACCGAGGCGACGATTAAGAAAGAGAGGGTTCAGCCTCTCTTATTTTCGCAATTAAGCAGTGCAAGCTATCAGATCCATCTTTAACGAAGTTTCGATATTTCCGAAATCCATCACCAATTCTCTGACCCAAAGGATACCTCGTTCGTAATCAAGATCAATCACTTTAAAGATATGCACGTCATCAAAGAGATCGGGACCGGAAACCCCGTGGTCATCTTTGGCCCATAATACCGGAATTTTTCCCTTCATTCGTAATCCCAACTCATCAAGTCCCATGAACCGCAGGTATACCTCGGTCAGAATGCAGCGGGACTTGATATGGCCTACTTTTAATATTACTTCCTCTCCGGTAATCAATAGACCTCACCTCCTTATTCAGAAGTCCTTGTTTTATTAATATTAGCCAAGCGGGCCAAAGGTTCGGATTCCCTGATAATCGTGCAAATGGCACAATAACGGTTTCCAAACCGAAAAGTGGGAACCGGCCATCAACCGCAGCAAAAATCCCCTTTTTTTTCCTGTATTTAAGACCTTCCCCTTTATAGTAAAATGATGATAACCATCGGGCCAAGCTAGTAGCTTTATGGCACCAGAAGTATTGGGATGAACCTTTTCCCCAGGGAGAGGGCGATCACCAAAGTTCGGGAAGTCGGGGATAAAGTCGATTTTAAATCCGTTGCGGGATAATTTTTAATTGGCGAGACGTTACTGCGGCTTCTAAAATTTAAGAACAAGGGAGTTTTATGATGAAAAAGTGGTCGATCGGATTCTTGATTGGTGTGTTACTTATCACCGGTTCCATGAGTGTTTTGGCCAGGCCGCACCGGCCTTTTTACGGCGGGAACGATCGCCCTCATTACGGCGGGCCGCCACCGGTCTATCGGGTGCGGGAGGATGCCCGTTATATTATCCACCGTACCGCCCAGGTGATCTACGATGCCCAGCACGCCGCCGAATTTGGGCACCGTTATGACGGTTTGCGCTTGGCCATCGGACATCAACAGCGCGCCCGGCAACTTTATGACGATGCCCTTTACCAGGAGGCCATCTACCATTCGTTGCGCGCCCGCGATCTGGCGGTTCAGGTGATCCAGGCCAACCGGGAACGGCCCCGGCGGGAGTATTTTTGGGACGCGACCGAGCGCCGTTACGCTGAAAGCGCGCCACGGAAAGATAAATTGGATATCAAGCTGGATTTCGCCAAAGTGGGCGATGAATTAAAATTGGTCCATTGGAGGCTGGGGTTGGATATCAATAAATGAGCGCGCGGACCGGCTATGATTCGGCAAGCGGCGAGAAATCTGCCGGAGTCTCTGAACATCTGAAACCTTAAATTTGTATGATAAGTTAGCGATGTCCGGATGGCTCAACATTTTTAAAGCCATGGGATAGAGTCTTTTGAACCGGGTAATCGGCTTGCAGAAAGACTTGAAAGCAGATTTGATATTGCTTCGCCAAGCTTTGGTGACCCCCCTGGCGTTCCGACAGGCTTTATCACAACCCTTTTAGAAGCCATGGTAAAGTCCTGTCGAATCGCAAAACTCCTTGCTAAATCGGTTTTAACGACTTTATCCCTTGCTTTCCTGAGCTTTGGCGATCGCCCTGACTTTCGGTCGGGGTTTATCCCAACGCTTTTTAGAAAGCACGCGGTGCTTTCAGATAACCGTCCGTATGTCAAAAACTGAAGAGGTGCGGCGAATGGCCGAACAGATGGTTCATATCGAACAAAGGATCATTTCGTTCCTGGAGGGTTTGATGAGCTTTGTGGCGCATTGGCAAGAGATTAAACAGAGGCCGGGAATGAAATTTCTAAAAGCGCTGTTAAATTCGTTGCTTTAGTCGGCCGTGAAACGACACGAACCTGATTGCAGAGGTGACCGAAATCATGGCTGAAGGGTCAATTCATAGCGCTGTATTGATGACGCTTTTCGAAAGTCTAGTCGATTCCCTGCGGCAGCGGCAAGTTGGCGCCAATCATATTCCGTCGAACCGATTGTTGAGAATCATGTTCAAATTGCTCGGCAATAAGAAATGGCAGGGTTTGACATGGTTTTTAAAAGCCATGCTCGAATAGCTCGCAGTACTGCCGGGAGCCGGATGGATGAGGGATAAATGCTTGAAAATTAAACTTTTCAAGCATTTTTTATTGGCTTCAAAAAGGAAGCAAGTTACAGCGATCCAACTGACGATATTTATTGACTGATAGTCAGTCGATGTTTATAATAGGAATAGCAGCAAGTGTCTGCCAAAGGAGTGCGAAAAAGACATGACCCGAAATCCTCATTCGCTTCCCAAGGATCCGGAGATTCGCAAGCGGGAGATCATCGCTGCCGCGCGGGAACTCTTTTTGACCCAAGGTTTCGAAGCGACCGCGGTCAGTGACATTGTCAAAAAGGTCGGAGTGGCGCAGGGGTTGTTTTATTACTATTTCAAGTCCAAGAATGAACTCCTGGACGCGGTGGTGGAGCATTTTAGCGAGGATTATCTCGCCGAATTGGAACGGCTGGTAGCCGATGCGCAGTTGAATGCCATTCAAAGATTCCAGATCATCTTGGCAACGATGTTTCAGTTTCAAAAGCAACATGAGGAGCTCATCCGCATCGTCCACGAAAAAAGCAACGAATTGTTGCATCACCGGGTGGAGCATAAGATATTGGATAAATTGGTCCCGCTGTATTTGAGAATCTTGGAGCAGGGAATCCGGGA
Organism: Bacillota bacterium; assembly: GCA_023400055.1. Lineage (GTDB taxonomy): Bacteria > Bacillota > UBA4882 > UBA8346 > UBA8346 > Hydrogenispora. Next base: position 16,701 of record JAEXFN010000035.1, on the reverse strand, counting down.
ACAACTTCTCGAGCTGCAGTTTCCTAGTGAAACCCTGGCGATTATCTTGCCCGGGCTGGGCCAATATTTTCACGGTCTGCTTGAAACATCGCGCACCGACCCGGAGTCATTTCGAGAAAAGATTCATATCGGCCTGACGGTACTGGAGCGGGCTTTGGGCGCGGCGCCCGGCAGTTTGCAGGTTGATCTGTAACAATTTACGAAGCGGGTTGCGAAAATGATTAGTAAGTTTGCTCCGCAAAGACGCAGATTGGTTTTCGATGGGAGATCGGTTTGATTTGAATTGTAAGCTAAAGTTTTTGGGTCTAAAACAAGGATTTCGCCTGCAGGCGAGCAAGGGATTTGAGCGGCAAACCCCTTGCAACCCCGCCGCTAAGGGGACGGTGCTTCCCCTTAGAACCCCGCGGGTGTCCGGTTCATCCGTGAACCGGCAAGGTAAATGGACAATTAAGTTTGCCGCCGGCCTCCATTACCGGCGTCTTCCATAGGATGGTCCCGGCCGACGGCGGTGCTTTCATCCGGGCAGCAACGCCGCGCAGCCGCCCTCCCTGGCGGCTGTATGAATGCTAAAAATGTTAGGTGGAGACAGTCTTTAGGTTTTATTTTTTACAGCTAGAGTATCAACCCGAGCGGTCTACAGGGAGGTAGACCGGCACGGCATTGCGAATGGAGCGCATGCCGTTGCCCAACGGAAATTACTTTCAAGCAGAGATGCGATTGGCAAAATCGATTCTTTACTTCATTCGGTGCGTTTAGTAAAGGTAAATGCCAGGTCAAGGGCCGGCATGAGACCCTGCGGAGGGGTAGGTCCACGGTGTTGGGGTTGGCCGTTCAACCCCTGGACATTTCGCACAGGATTAAGTTGGATAGGCAAGACTTTCTCCTAAGATACAACTTTCAGTCACTGAACATTGTTTTAACTGTAGGTCTTGTGAAAATAAAGCTTGCATTGCCCAAGCTCCGTTTCCCATGTGGAGTTAACTTGATAATCATCAGCGAGCTTGCTGAGTGATTGAAAGAGCTTTCGCACTTTCTCCAGTTTTTAATAACCCAATCAATAATCTCCCGTAGCGGCGTGGACGCGCAACGGAATAAAGGCGGGCCGCTTTTAATCCAGGGGAGAGGGCAGCGGCGTCGATGCCGGCCTGTTTATCGATCCATCGAAAACCAACTGCGCCTTTGGCGAGCAAACTTGATAATCCGAGGTACGAATCATGGGTGAAAATGAAACAATCATTCGGTTGGACGAGGTGACCAAGGAATACCGGGTGGGTGAGGTGGCGATCAAGGCTGCCGCCGGGATTTCATTCGAGGTCAACCGGGGCGAGCTGACGGTGGTGCTCGGGCCCAGCGGCGCCGGGAAGAGCACGGTCTTGAATATCATCGGCGGCATGGACCGGCCCACCTCCGGCGCGATCTGGGTCGACGGCAAGGATATCGCCGCCTACTCCGACCGGGAGCTGACGCTGTACCGGCGCAAGCAGATCGGTTTCGTTTTCCAATTCTACAACTTGATGCCCAATCTGACCGCACTTGAGAACGTGGAGCTGGCCGCCCAGATCAGCGAGGACCCCTTGAATATCGTGGAGGTGATGGACGCGGTGGAATTGGGACAGCGGCTCGCCAATTTCCCGGCGCAGCTCTCCGGCGGCGAGCAGCAACGGGTGGCCATCGCCCGGGCGGTGGCCAAGAATCCCTTATTGTTGCTCTGCGACGAACCCACCGGCGCGCTGGACTATCAGACCGGAAAGTCCATCCTGAAACTGCTGGTCAAGGTCAACCGCGATATGAACAAGGCGGTAATGTTGATCACCCATAACGCCGCGTTGGCGGCCATGGCCGACCGGGTGATCCGCATCAAAAACGGCCGGGTCGAAGGAGTGACGACCAACGCCCATCCCGAGCCGGTGGAAAGGATCGAGTGGTAAATGGGACTGCTGTTTAAGAAGTTATGGCGGGACATCAGAGAAGCCAAAGGGCAGTTCGTTTCGATCCTGGTGGTGATCGTCATCGGCGTGCTCTTTTATACCAGCCTGAATTCGACCTTGCGGAACCTGCGTTTCGCCAGTGAACGCTATTTCACCGCTTACCGTCTGGCCGATCTCTGGCTCAGCTTTCAAAAGGCGCCTGAGAATGTGGTGCGGCGGGTCCGCCAGCTGCCCGAGGTGAAGCTGGCCAGCGGCCGGGTGGTAAAGGATCAGCAGCTCACCATCGCCGGGCATGATGCGACGATTCGCCTGATTACCTTGCCGGACCGCCACAGCGAGGTCGTCAACGACGTCATGCTCAAGGCCGGCCGCTATTTTTCAGCGGGCGAGAGCAATCAGTGCCTGGTCTCGGAGGCCTTTTTCCGCGCGCAGCGGTTGCGGTTCGGTTCCTATCTGGAGCCGGTGATCAACGGCAACCGGTTGAAACTGAAAGTGATCGGCGTGGTCAAGAGCCCGGAATACGTCTACGAACTGCGGGACGGCAGCGAGATGGTGCCCGATCCGACCCATTTCGGCATCGTTTATCTCAAGCAATCCTATGGCCAGGCGGTGCTGGACTTCAACGGTTCCCTAAATGAAGTTGCGGTGCTCTTGAAAGACGGGGCCGATCCCGAACTGGTCCGCCGGAAGCTGGAGAAGGTATTGCAACGGTTCGGCTTGGTCGAGACCACCGTCAAAAAGGATCAACTCAGCTATAATACATTTTCCGGTGAGATCGAGCAGCTGACCTCGCTCAGCGGGGTCTTCCCGATGCTCTTCTTGTTGGTGGCGGCGGCGATCATCTACATCACGATGACCCGGATCATCGAGAATCAGCGGTTACAGATCGGCACCCTGAAAGCCTTGGGCTACAGCAATACGGTAATCATGGCTCATTATCTGTCCTACGTCGTCCTGGTGGGACTGGCGGGCAGTGCCATCGGCTCCGGAGCCGGGATTTATCTCGGCGGATTGCTGATGCAAATCTATAACGAAGTCTATCAACTGCCGATCGAGCAGATGAAGATCCATTATGACCTGATTTTGCCCGCCTCGCTGCTGACCCTCTGCTTTTGCCTGCTGGCCGGATATAACTCCTGCAAGAACGAGCTGCGCTTGCCGCCGGCCGAGTCCATGCGGCCGAAAGCGCCCAAGGCCGGCGCCAAGATCTGGATCGAACGGCTCGGGCCGCTCTGGCGGAGCTTCAGTTTCAGTTGGAAGATTATTTTGCGGAACTTGTTCCGCTATAAAAGGCGGGCCCTGCTTACTTCGATCGGGATCATCTGTGCGACCGCGCTTTTGTTGACCGCGGTCGGCTTGAACGATTCCATCGGGTTCCTGGTGGACCAACAGTATTCCACGATCCAGCGGTATGATCTCAAAGCGACCTTTAATACCCTGCTGGCTCCGGCCGAGCTGAGCTATATCCGGAGCCTGCCCCACGTTTCCCGGCTGGAGCCGGTCACGGAGATCGGGGTGGAGATCAGCCACGGCTGGCGGACCAAGAAAGCCGGACTGACCAGCCTGGTCCGGGATTCCCGGCTCTACCGGGTGGTGGACCAGAGCGGCCAGCCGGTGACGGTGCCGGACGGCGGCATTTTAATCTCGGAACAGCTGGGGCGGATCCTGGGAGCGAAAATGGGGGATGTGGTGCGGCTCCGTCCGTTATGGCCGGGCCGCAATGAAGAGCGTTACCAGAAAGAAGTCTGGGTCAAGGGAGTCGTCTCCCAATACGTCGGACAGAGCGTCTATAGCCTGCCGGAACTTTGCGGGAGGTTGCTGGAGGAAGACCGGACCGCCAATGAGGTGCTGCTGAAGCTGGATCATCCCGAGGAGCAGGCCAAAGTCATCGCCAAATTGAAAGAGCTGCCGACCGTGGCCGCCATTCAGTCCCGCAGCGATGCGCTGGCCAATCTCCAACATGCTCTCGAGCAGTCGGTCTTTTCGATCGGATTCATGATTTTGGCCAGTGGGGCGTTGGCCTTCGCGGTTGTTTACAACATCACGACCATCAACATCTTCGAACGCCGCCGCGAACTGGCGACCCTGAAGGTGCTGGGTTTTACCAACGCCGAGATGCGTCGGCTGATTTTCAATGAAAACCTGATCGTCACGGCGCTGGCGGCGGGAGTAGGCTTGATCGCGGGTCGTTCCCTGTTGAACTACGTCATTGTGGAGTCGGCTACCGATAATATGAGTTTTCCGCCGGTATTGAATCAACTCAGTTATTGGGTGACGATCGCCCTCATCTTTGCTTTCACCCTCTCCGCCAACCTGATTTTGATGCGCAAAGTGCACGCCGTTAACATGGTGGAGGCCCTCAAGAGCAGCGAATAATTTCAATTAAGAAGGTGCCTGGCATGACTAAGACAATGACCATGACCAAAAAACAAATCGTCGTCTCCATCCTGGTGATCGGGGCTTTATCCTTGGCCGGGGTTCATCAGCTTACTCAGAGCGTTCTTGTGGCAGCCCTGCGGATCGGCCCTGGTAGCATCCGGCAGTATGTCGAGGACACCGGCGTGGTCAAATCCCACGGGAGCCAAAGCGTATATCTGGAAAACGGCGGGCGAGTCGCAGCCATCTTCGTGGACGAAGGCGATCGGGTCCGTCCGGGCGATCTGCTGCTGCGCATGGATCCCACCGATATTCACCTGGCCGAGGTGGCCGTCGCCCAAGCCGGAATTGCTTATGAGACGGCGCGACAGGATTGGGAAAAGTCGCAAAAACTTTATCAGCTCGGCGCGATCAGCCGGAAAGAATATGATGACTCCCGAGCCGCCTATCAGACGGCCGTCGCTTCCCGACAATCGGCCCAGTTGGCCCTGGGCAAACAGCGCCAGGATCTGATCGTCCGGGCGCCGATTCAGGGAGAAGTGCTTCAAAAAACGGTCGATCCCAATCAGGTGGTTGCCGCGGGCGCTGCGGCTTTTGTCATCGGGGAACCGCACCGGTTGGAGGTCGAGGTGGATATTCTCGCCGCCGATGTGGTCAAGGTTCGACTCGGCAATCCGGTTACAATCAGCGGCCAAGCGACCGGGGATGTCACGCTGCCGGGAGTCGTCACCAAAGTGGCCCCGATGGCCAAGAATATCGTTTCATCGCTGGGAGTCAACCAGAAGCGGGCTACCGTGACCATTGGCTTCACCGGGACCACCGGCCCGCTAAAGCCCGGCTATGATGTGGATATCCGGATTACGACCCGTGTCCAGATGCATACGATCGCTGTTCCGCTCAGCGCGGTATTTGATCTGAAAGGGAAGAACTACGTATTCGTCATTGAGAAGGGCCGAACGTCCCTGCGGCCGGTCGAGACCGGCATCGAAAACGATGAGGCCATCGAGATCCGGTCGGGAGTGAAACCGGGGGAATGGATCTTGGCCAAACCGGATAACGCCATCCAGGAAGGTCTCAAAGTCAAGATCCAGCCCCAAGCGACTACCCTGGAATCATAGTGAAACTAGGGTCTTGACAATTTAGCGGTAATGTCATTGAAAAAGACATTCCAAATTCATTGATACCGTTGCTCATAACTCTGCCCAGCTTATGGCTGACACCGGCGGGGTTATTTTTTTGTTTTTATGGCTCCAATTGGAGCGAATATTGATGAAACCCGTTGCCAATAGGGTCATTGAAGATTAGGGTTTTTTACGATTATGAAACTTGGAAAAACTGTATATCTCATTTTTTTGTAGAGTAATCAACGGCTGATACAGATAATGCCGACCCAAATAAAAATTATTCGGTTCGAGTGATAATTCTGGCGAGCTGAGAATACCATGTTAGTGTGAAACCCATTCCATTATCAAATCGGGCTTAATCTGATTCATTGCTTTGGGAATGTTTGAAACTTTGGTAAACTCCTCCTGATGCTGAGTAGTCTTTTACGTCGCTAAATATCAATTTCAAATTTTTTCCTGGAAATAAGCCCATGATTTTTAAAGTTCAATGATTGTCGTTCGTCATCGATTATGGAACCCATTGCATATTTCATTGAAATGGGGGCGCTTCGTCATCGCCACAATTTATGAAATCGCCAAATTGCTCCACACCTCTCCGGCGACAGTTTCACGGGCCTTGTCCGGGACGGGTTATGTCTGCCGCAAATTGCGGGAACAAGTGATCCAACTGGCGAAGGAGCTGGATTATCACCCGAATACCCTGGCGCGCAGTTTGACCAAAAAAGCAAGCGACACCATCGGCTTCATCGGCTTATTTGGCGCTGGGGGCGTTAAGTTGGTGTCTGAAACGGGGATTATACTGAAAAAATTCAGATTTTTATATGAATGGAGTTAATTTAGATTGTCTATGAGACCGATTCCATACACTACAGTGCGTTTGATTTGTATATAATTTTATCAATGCAAACTAAAAAGGCAATAAAAAACGTTTATAAAAGAGAAAAAAAGCGCAATGGGGAACGAAACTAAAAAAATAAAAAAATATTTAAGATGAAGAAGGATAATTTTAGCCAGGATAGAATATAAGTGAATGTGAAACCCATTGCATATGAAATTGACTTTGATATTCTTATTATCGTAATGACATCGAAATTCTGGGAAGCCCTCTTGGGATATCCTATCAAATAATATACTATTAAATACTAATTGAACCAGAAGTTTCCGACAATTGAACGCTTATGTTGCGTAAATACATCATCTTAGAATTCAATTAATAAATGATGTGGAACCCATTTCATATTTTATTGAACGGAGGCGTTTACCCATCGCAACGATTTATGAAATTGCTAAATTGCTTCATACTTCTCCGGCGACGGTCTCACGGGCCCTCTCCGGAACGGGCTATGTCCGCCGCGAGTTACGGGAACAAGTGATTCAACTCGCCAAGGAGATGGATTATCAGCCGAATACCCTGGCGCGCAGTTTGACCAAAAAAGAGAGCAATACCATCGGCTTTATCCTGACTGATATCATGAATCCTCTCTTAACCGCGTTTGCCCAGAATATCGAGCGGAATTTGACGGATGAGGGCTATGCGATGATCTTGATGACCACCGAACATAACCCTTTAAAGGAAGCGCGAGCCTTGGACGTATTGCGCTCCAAGCAAGTCGACGGGATTATCATGTATTCAGTCTCTGATTATAACCAAGAAAAAATTAATACGATTCGCCAGTCAGAATGCCCGATTGTGCTTTTGACCGAAGAGATCACGACTTGTGATGTGGTTTCGATCGATAATCAACTGGGCGCTTACAAGGCGGTTTCTTATTTGGCCGGTTTGGGGCATCAACGCATTGCGTTCATTAACGGTGGCGGAATCTTGGGAAGCAAAAGAAAATTAACCGGTTATTTGAATGCCCTCGATGAATACGGTTGTCCTTATGATCCTGACTTGATAACGATTCCCAAGGAGATCAATTATGAGCATGGCTTCTATGCGGCGGAAAGGTTTCTGAGCCAGGCCCATCCGCCCACCGCGATCTTTGCCTCCTCGGATTATTTGGCGTTGGGAGCGATGAGTTGGTGTTTGAAACAAGGATTGGCCATCCCCCGGGACGTGTCGCTAGTCGGTTTCGATGATATTGAAGCGGTAAAATATTCTCCGGTGCCGTTGACTTCAGTGAATTACCAAATTGAGAGAATTGCGCAGAGCGCCTTGGAACGCTTGTTTGAACTCATCGCGCGCGGCGATAAGCGGTTGGACTCGATCGAAGCCATCCAGACTTTTATCGAGCCGGATTTGGTGATACGGCAATCCGCCGCTTCCGCGATTAACCCGGAATTGTGAAAAAATTCGAGGTGATGCCGGAGGCATGAATTTCAAAACGAGTCGAAGGAGGTGTTAGTGCCACAGGTTACGATAGGTTTTATGGGTAACGAAAATTGATTGCGGCATAAAAAATTATTTTATGGGAGATTCAAGCCATGGACAAAATCGACAGCCATGAAATTATTCAAGTTTGTATCATTGTAAAAGATATCGAAAAAACCGCCCGGAATTACGCCCAATTGTTCGGGGTGGAACTGCCCCCGATCAAGCTGATTCCTCCGGCAGAGATAGCCCATACGACCTTCAAGGGGAAGGCGACCAACACCCGGGCCAAAATTTGCTCATTCCGGATGGGCGCAATCAGTCTGGAGCTCAACCAGCCGGATGACGAGCCGAGCGTCTGGAAGGAGTTTTTGGATACCCGCGGGGAAGGAGTCTGCTATTTGGGACTTTGGGTTGACGACGCGGTTGAGACCATTCAATTCCTGGGTGACCATGCGATACCCCTGGTGCATCGGGGCGAATATCCGGGCGGCAATTACAACTGCGTTGACAGCACCGAAAAGCTTGGCGTCATTTTAAATATCAAACAGAATGATCATTAAAATTCAGCACTGAAGCCGGACTGAAAAAATATTGAAAAGAGGGCTACATAATGCAAAAGAATGTTATCAACACGAACATCGTTACCCAAGTCGGTTTTCTAGTTAATGATATCGAAACGGCCGCCCAGGCGTTTGCCGATTTCTTAGGGGTGGAGAAGCCGTTTATTAAAACGACCAATCCTTATGATTTTGCCCGCACCGAATATAAAGGTCAGCCGACCCAGGCCCGTTCCAAACTGGCTTTTTTCAAGGTCGGCCCCTCGCTTGATATCGAACTGATTGAGCCGGATCATGAGCCCAGCACCTGGCGGGAGGATCTGGACCGAAAGGGCGAGGGATTTCACCATATTGCCTTTATTATCGAAGGCATGAAAGAGAAGATTATGCTGTTGGAAAGAGACAATATGCCTCTGTTGCAAAAAGGGGAGTACAAAAACGGCCGGTACGCCTATATCGATGCGGTTAAGGAATTGAAGACCGTCATCGAGCTTCTGGAGAACGATAAAGTCGATTAATGCGATACAAATAAAATAAAAACCGGAAGGGAGTGAAAAGAGGAGCGCTTGATTGGCTGGTTGACCCCGCAGTAGAAACAAAACGAAAGTGAGGGAGTAAGTTGAAGCGAATTGTAAAAATCGGGTTATTCTTAGCCATGCTGGTTGCCTGTTTCTCGATGGCATGGGCCGCACCGGTCGAAATCACTTGGTGGTCTCCGATTTGGGGGCAAGTCCGGGCGCAAGAGTTGATCAAGAAATTCGAAGCCGAGAACCCGGATATCAAAGTCAATCTGCAAACGACGGTAGCCAACGATCTACAGAATAAGGTCTTGATTACCCTGCAATCGGGGTCTGCACCCGACCTTATCGACATTCAAAACGGCTGGAATACTCCATATGCCGAGATGGGCGGATTGCTCGCACTGGATAAAATGGTCGCCGATTCCAAAGTGAATGTGGCCGATTTTGTAAAAGTGGGATGGCAGACGGCCAAGACCAAAAATAAAGTCTACGGGATCCCTTACCGTATGGAAGCGCACGGCCTCATCTACAACAAACGCTTATACAAGGAAGCTGGATTGGATCCCAACCGTCCTCCGCTCACTTGGGATGAATTGATCGCCTATTCGCAGAAGCTTACCAAAAAGACGAGTAAGGGCGATCAATATGGTTATGGGATCTGCGGCGGTGGCGAAATCGGGAACATGATCTACCGTTTGGTGCCTCAGATCTGGATGAATGGCGGCGAGGTTTTGTCCAAGGATAATTCCAAGGCGCTGATCAACCAAGCGGCCGCCGTCAAAGCTGTCGAATTTTACACCGGAATGTTCACTAAATATAAGGTTTCTCCGCCGTCAACCCTGGAGAATGATGGCTTGGCGTTACGGAAACTGTTTGACGCCGAACTGTTGGCCCAATACCAACAAGGCCCTTCTGACTTGGCGCCGATCAAGAGTGAAAATCCTGATATCGAGCTGGGAGTGGGACCGATTCCGGCGCCGAAGGGTAAGAAACCGACCGCGATGTTGGGGGGCTGGAATTTCGTAATCCCCGCCAAGGCGCCCCATCCCAAAGAGGCATGGAAGTTTATCTTATTCTTGATCAAACCCGCCAATGCGGCGTATTACACGGATACCTTCCCGGCGACCTATTCGGCGATGAAAGAACCACGTTTCGCTGCGCCTGAACTTAAGGGCTTTATCGATATGCTGCCGTTCGCCCGGCCGGCCCCCAATACCAAGGCTTGGATCCAGATCAGTCAAATTATTTATAATAACGTCCAGAAGGTTTTGCTTGGCGAAAGCAATGCCCAGACGGCTATGAATGCCGCCGCGCAACAAATTAACAACGCGCTGGCGGTCAATAAATAACCAAATAAACCGTCGACCAACCTAGCCGGAGTGCAAATTGCGGCCCATCGCCGCAATTTGCACCAAAAACAGATGAGGGTGATATTTTTGAGAGAATCCAATCGAATATACCCCAGTTATCTGGGTAGGCTATTTGTTTTGCCGACTTTTCTGGTCTTATGCCTCTTTGTAATCTATCCGCTAATCTATACGCTGGTTTTAAGTATCACCAGTTCCTCCGGCAGCTTTATCGGCGCCAGCAATTTCGGCCGTCTGTTCAGCGATCCGTCGATTTGGGGCGTATTCAATAATTCCTTTATTTTTACCGCGGGATCCGTGATATTGCAGATCGGTTTGGGTTTTATCGTGGGGGTAATCCTGAATCAACCCTTTACGGGTCGGGGCGTCGTCCGCGGGATCACCCTGATTCCCTGGGTGATTCCGGCTTCGGTGGCTGCAACGACTTGGGCCTGGATGTATCACACTGATTTCGGAATTATCAATTACATGTTAAAGCAGATCGGCCTGATCACGGTCAATAAGGGTTGGCTGGCCGATCCTAAAACGGTGATGCCGGCCTTGATCGTGGTAAATACCTGGAAGATGGTTCCCTTTGTCGCGGTTATGGTGTTGGCCGGCTTGCAAAGCATCGATACCACCTTATATGAAGCGGCCCGAGTGGACGGCGCCAATTTCCTGCATGAGATCCGCTATGTTACCCTGCCGCATCTGCGGGCGGTCCTCTTATCGATATTGCTGGTCCTTACTATCTGGGGATTCAACGCAATCACGATTATTTTTACCATGACCAAAGGGGGCCCGGCCGACAAATCCTTGGTCGCGCCGCTGCATATTTTCCGCACGGCCTTTCAGTACTTCGATTTTAACCTGGCGGCGGCCGAGTCGATCGTCCTTTTTGTGGTCATCGGGATCATCATCTTCATTTATATCAAGGTGTTTTCACCATTAAAGGAGGAACAAGTGGTATGAAGGGCAACGGCCGGAAAATTGTCATCTACGGGTTGGCGTTGATCATCTGTATCGGTTGCCTGTTCCCGTTTTTGTGGATATTTGTTTCTTCGATCAAAGACATCCGGGAGCTCTATACGGTTCCTCCCGCTTGGATTCCGAAGGCGCCGACCCTCAAGAATTATATCAAGGTGCTGTATCATTCCAATATTCCGCAATATTTCATCAACAGCACGATCATCGCCACCGGATCGACCCTTTTGGCGATGATTCTCTCGGTATTCAGCGCTTACGGCTTTGTCCGTTTTCAATTCCGCGGCAGCCGCTTTTTGCAGACCGCGATTCTGGCCAGTCAAATGCTGCCGACGGCGGTAATCATTGTGCCGTTATTCATCGTTTTGCGGTCGCTGAATCTGATCAATACGCATCTGGGCCTGATTTTAGCTTATCTCATCCTGACGCTGCCGCTATGCGTCTGGATGATTATGGGGTATTTCCGCTCGATCCCGCTGGCGCTGGAGGAAGCCGCGGCGATTGACGGCTGTTCCCGGGTTGGCGTTTTAACGCGGATCGTCTTGCCGATCGCGATTCCGGGAATCATCGCCACGGCGGTTTATTCCTTCATTACCAGCTGGAACGAGTTTATTTTTGCCTTGTCGTTCGCCAGCGATAAACGGATCATGACTCTGCCGATCGGCCTGGCCGAATTCGCCAGCGATTTTTATGTCGATTGGGGCAGCATCATGGCGGCGTCTTTCATCATGACCATCCCGATCGCCGTGTTTTTCCTGGCCTTGCAGAAGCTCTTCATCAGCGGCCTGATGTCCGGCGCCACCAAGGGTTGATGGGGTAACGGGATGAGCGGTCGCGATGCAAAACTCATTTGAAGGGAAAAGGAATGAGAACAATCATACCGGGAGGGGTCGAAGTTGCGGGCAATCCATTTGGGAATGACGGTCCGAAATCTTCAAAAGACGCTTGATTTTTATTGCAACACTTTGGGAGCCGAGCTTTTATGGGAAGCCAACCGCGTGCAGCAAGGCGCACAGACCGATCTGATCTTCGGCATGGCCGGCACCAAAGTATCGGTATGCGGCATCAATTTGCATGGCATCATTATCGAATTCTTCCAGTTTCATCAGCCGGCCATCGATGATGCTACGTTTTATACCACTTACAAAACCGCCGGCTGGAAGCACTTGGCCCTGGAAGTGGACGATATTCAGCACGAAGTGGAACGGCTGAAAAAGCAAGGGGTCCATTTCCGCTATCCCATCCAGACGCTGTTGGGCGGCGCGCAAATCACTTATTTCGATGACCCCGACGGCATCCTGCTGGAACTGATCCAGCCGGCCGCCGCCAATCCTCAAAAAAGATGAAAACGGAAAGGATGTTGCATATGAAACTCGCTGGGAAAGTCGCACTGATCACTGGCGGCAGCGAAGGCATCGGCTTTGGCGTCGCCGAGCTTCTGGCCAGTGAAGGAGCCCATGTGGCCATTGTCTCGCGCAATTCCGTCAAACTGGATAAGGCGCTTGAGTCCCTCAAGGCCGTGTCGGAACAGCCGGTGTTGGCCCTGCCGGCCGATGTCGCCAAGGCGGACGAGGTACAGGCGACGGTCGATCAGGTTTTATCCGTCCACGGGAAGATCGATATCCTGGTGAACGGAGCCGGGATCATCACCAAGGAGCTGCGATCCGTCCAAGATGTCGACGTTCAGGAGTGGGAAAGGGTCATGGCTACCAATACCACCGGAACGTTGCTGTTTTCCCGGGCCGTCCTGCCGGGGATGCAGGCGCAAAATCACGGTTATATCATTAATATTTTGTCGACCGGGGCGTTCCGTTCGCTCCCCCAAAACTGTGTCTATGCGGCATCTAAGTATGGCGCAAGGGCGATCACGGAAGCTTTGATCGCCGAGAATCACGGGACCGGAGTCCGGATCAGCTCGGTGAGTCCCGGCCCAGTGGAGACCGCAGTTTGGGATTACCGCAAAGAGAAGGCCACTCCCGAGGACCGGGCCAAAATGTTATTGCCCGCCGATATCGCCCAGATCGTCCTGTTCCTGGTTACGCTGCCTGAGCGGGTTCATATCGACAACCTTACCGTACGGCCTTGGTACTTATTTAATTAGAAGCGTTGTGATAAAGCCTGCCGAAGGTCAGGGCGTTCACAAAAGCTCATCAAAGCAAGTGACAAAGTCGTGTTAAATCCTTTCCCGGTCGGTTCGGATTGGAAAAAGACTTTATCCCATGGCTTTTAGTAGAGGAGTATAGCCTGATGATAGAGAGACCCGTAAAAATCGGCGTAGTCGGTTGCGGCACGATCAGCGAAACTTATCTGCGCCAGTGTAAAAATTTCGGCATTCTGGAGGTTACGGCTTGCGCGGATCTCGACGGTGACCGGGCCAGGAGCCGGGCGGCGGAGTTCGGCATTCCCAAGGCGTGCGATGTCGCGGAGATCTTGGCCGATCCCGAGATTGAGATCATCCTCAATCTCACCGTTCCCAAGGCCCATGCCGCCGTGGGCCTGGCCGCGCTGGAAAGCGGGAAACATTTATACACCGAGAAACCGTTGGCGATCACCCGAGAAGAGGCGCGGCTGATGCTGGAGCGGGCCGAGACGAAAGGGTTGCGGATCGGTTGCGCCCCGGACACTTTTTTAGGAGGAGGCCTGCAAACCTGCCGCAAACTGATTGATGACGGCTGGATCGGGCAACCCCTCGCGGCAACCGCGTTTAAAATGGGTCTGAAGCGGGGCCTCGGTCCGGAACGCTGGCACCCCGACCCGGAATTCTATTATCAAGTCGGCGGCGGTCCCATGTTTGACATGGGCCCCTATTATTTGACCGCGCTGCTGGCCTTGCTGGGACCAGTGTCCCAGGTCACTGGCTCGACCACTATCAGCTATCCGGAGCGGCTCATTACGAGCCAGCCGAAGTACGGCACGAGAATCAAAGTGGAGACAGCCACCCATATTGTGGGGATTATCCACTTTGTCAGTCACGTCATCGGAACGATCATCACCAGTTTTGACATCCAGGCGTCGGAGTTGCCGAATCTGGAGATCTATGGTACCGCGGGGACGTTGAGCCTGCCGGATCCCAACGGCTTCGGGGGGCCGGTCCGGATCAAGCGCGACGGCGCGGCCGGCTGGAGCGAAGTCCCATTGGCCTACGGTTATACGGAAAACAACCGGGGCATCGGCCTGGCGGACATGGCTGCGGCGCTGCGTAGCGGCAGGCCGCACCGTGCCGACGGCCGGTTGGCCTATCACGTCTTGGATGTCATGCATGCGTTTGAAGAGGCTTCCCGGGAAGGAAAACGTGTTACATTGTCCAGTACCTGCATCCGTCCGGAACCCTTGCCCTTGCAGGTTCCGGAGACTATTTTTTCGCATAGCGGTTGACATTTTAGTTTAGCGATGTTTACGGAGGTTGCCATGCTTAAATTCAGTGCCTGTATCGAAGCCATCTTTCAGCAGGAGCCGTTTTTGGAACGGATCGACGCCCTGGCGGCGACGGGGATCCGCGCTTTTGAGTTCTGGCGGTGGCAGACCAAGGATCTGGCCGGGATATCGGCGCGCCGGGAACGGTATGGCTTGGAAGTGGCCGCTTTCATCGGGGGCTCCGGCCTGACCGATCCCGCCCGCCGGAGCGATTTTGTCCGCGACATCGAGGCATCGCTCGCAGTGGCGCAAAAGTTGGACTGCAGCCGGCTGATCGTGACTTCGGGGAACGCAATGCCGGGTATGGCCCGGGAAACGCAGCATGAGAACATTGTGAACTGTCTGCTGGATGCCGCGCCGCTGGCGGAATCGGCTCGGATCACTCTGCTTTTGGAGCCCCTGAATGTCCTGGTGGATCACCCGGGTAACTTTTTAACCACTTCCGCCGAGGCGCTGGCGATCATCCGGGAGGTCGGCAGCCCGGCCGTGAAGCTGCTCTACGATATTTACCACCAGCAGATCAGCGAAGGGAACCTGACCGCTACAATCCGCGCCAATATCGGGGCGATCGGCCATTTTCACTGCGCCGATGTGCCGGGCCGCCACGAACCGGGAACCGGCGAGATCAACTATGTCAATATCTTGGGACAGATAGCGGCCTTGGGGTACCAGGGCTATGTCGGCTTGGAATATTTCCCATTGGCGCCTCCGCTGGAAACATTGCGAAACTTGGCGGCGCTGGCTTCAGTTTAAAAGGGTGGGCGCGGATGATTTCCCAAGCGGCTGTGCCGGAGCGATTTTCCCCGGGACGGCCGCTTTTTGTTTGGGTTGCGAGCGGGTGTTCTTTTAACGAAGCCGGTAGAGAATCGGCATGAAAAGAAGGAAAAAGGGCACATTGGATGTATGATGGATAATGATTGCAACATTCGGGAAAGCAGCGATCCAGATTGTAGAAAAATCGCGGCAGGTGAATAGGAAAGGATAGCGAATGTACCGAATGTACATTTTAATCTTAATCCTATCCGCAAACCGGAACACAATTTTAGGAAGGTGATTCAGTCGATGTTAAATGAAGAAGTAGCCGAGGTCGAAGTAGCCATGCAAGGGGATAAATTCTACGACATCCTGGCCAAGACCAGGTCGATCACCATAGCCGGGGAGATCAACCAGAAGCTGGCCGAAAAAACCATCCAGCAACTGCTGTTCCTGCAGGAGCTTTCGGATGACCCGATCAAGGTGTTCATCAATTCCCAGGGCGGCCACGTGGAATCCGGCGATACCATTCACGATATGTTTCAGTTTGTGAGGCCCCGGGTCATCGTCATCGGCACCGGTTGGGTGGCCAGCGCGGCGATCACGATTTACCTGGGAGCCAACAAGGAAGACCGCTATTCGCTGCCGAATACGCGCTATTTGATCCATCAGCCGGCCGGCGGGGTTCATGGCCAGGCGGCGGATATCAATATTGAAGCTCAGGAATTGATCAAGATGCGTAAGCGGGTTAACCGGATCATCAGCGAAGCCACCGGCCAGTCGCTGGAGAAAGTGGAGCATGATACGGACCGGAACTTCTGGATGAGCCCTTCCGAAGCCAAGGAGTACGGAATCGTGACGAATATTATCTCTACGTTGCAGGAGATCCGTTAGAAAATTGCTAAAGAGGCCGTTAAGGCCTCTTTTCTTTATGAAGCACCCGACGGGGTTGCCCAGTAACAGTTCCGCTATAAAAGAATTTTGGTGAAATGAAAGATTGTCTATTGAATGTCTATCCAACTTAAATCCTGTGCGAAAGACGGCCAGGGGGTTTGGCGGCAAACCCCCTAGGCCGGTACCCCCACCGCAAGGGGCGATTGCCCCCTTGACCCCCAATCCCGCTCCTCCGAGTCGCGGGTCCCTCACCGCTGGAATTGCCATCCGTGGCGGTGTTGCTTGGGGATGCTCCGATGGCGACGTCAATGATACATCCTGTATCGATTCCGCGCATCCGGCATCGTGCCGGATTGGGGGGGAGAATTTGAGCGTAAATGACTATTTGTTGCACTGATTTAAATCCTTTTAATCCGCAAAATCTTGACTAATCCTGGTTCAGACAATGAGGTTAGGCCGGGGAGAGCGAGAGAGAGGCGCTCTTTCT
>JAEXFN010000026.1 GCA_023400055.1 Bacillota bacterium | reverse complement strand
TGTGGATAAAGATCGATCTTTTGTTAATAAAGATCTGTCTGCGACGATTCCAGATCGATCTTTTGTGAATCAAGATCTAACTTTTGTGGATAAAGATCTTGATGATTAAAGATGAGGTCTAATTAGCACGACGCATTAACTTATATCATCGTATTGTAAAAACATATTTTAATACTTTTATAGCTTAGGAGCTTATTATCTAACATTTATTGGATATTAACATGTTATGGCGAAAATATTGTTTAATTTTTAAAATCAAGGGATATAAAGAAAGTATAATATTTAATAAATATGTCACATATTTTTAATATTGGACGAATGATACAATGATATCTGAAAAGGGAGCTTTTTTATAATTCAATCAAAAAGGGGAGGTAAAAGAAGATGAGAAAGTACGTGGTTAGCAGGTTCTTGTTAGTGGTTCTGGCTGTTTTGTTTGTTTCCGCTCTAACGGGTTATCGGGCAGTCCATGCGGCAAATTCTTCGCAGAAAGACAGTCAAAAACCAGTGACTATCAGCATCTGGTGTTGGGACAATTCGGCAATCGCTTGGAAAACTTATGACGCATACCGTGCCAAACATCCTAATATTAATTTTGCAATTACGACGGTTAAAAGAGAAGACATGCTCCAAAAATTGCAAATTGCCTTGGCCTCGGGCACGGATCTGCCGGATATCGCCTGGTGTGAAGCGACCTTCCGGGGCAGCCTGTTAGCCTTGGATATCTGGGAAGATATCAGTAAAAAGCCGTACAATTTCAATAAGAACCAAATTCTAAATTATCTAATTCCCTTGGAGACTACTCCCAGCGGCGTATACGCAGGACCGGAAGTGCCGTCGGTGGGAGGAATGGCCTATAAGCGGCCCCTGGCCAAGCAATATTTGGGGACCGATGATCCCGCCAAATTGCAAAAACTCTTTACCAGCTGGGACAAATTTATCAGTGAGGGTATTAAAGTAAAAAAAGCATCCGACGGCAAAGTATTCATGTTGGGAAGTTTGTGGGATGCGATGATCTTTTTCCAAAGTCAAAGCAATACTCCATTCGTGATCGGCGATCAATTAAATCTGAAAAAGAGTGTCACGCCGCTATTGGAAAGGATAATCCAACTGAAAAAGGCCGGCATCGTGGATACGTTTGAAGCGAATTCGCCGGCGCTGAACGCCTCGTACGCCGATTCCACGCACATTTTTTATCCCTGCGCCAACTGGTCGGTGACGTTCACCGTTAAAGCCAATGACAAGAATGGCTCTGGCCGCTGGGCATTCATGATTCCGCCGGGAGGTCCCTTCTCCATGGGCGGAACGATCCAGGCCGTCCCGAAGGGAGCTAAAAATAAGAAAGAAGCCGTTGATTTTATCAAATTCCGGTATCAATCGGTGGAGGGCGCGCAACTGTTAAGGGATTTCCAGGAATACTTCAGCCCTTATAAAGGGGTTTACAAGGATCCCTCCTTTTATAGCAAGGTCGATCCGTACTTCGGGGGACAAGATGTGCAAAAAATATTCGCCCGTGACGTATTGCCCCACATCAAGCCGGTCCGAATGGCCACCAAGTATGATCAACAAATCAATGACGCCATCAACTTGGCGATCAAAACAATCAACGCCTCTGACGGTACGAACATATCGGTCAGCAATCTGATTAACCAAATGGAAGATGATTTGGTGAACAAAATGCCGGCGTTGAAGAAAGATTGATTGCAGACGCTGCCGTGAAATAGGGAGCGGAGGCCGCTCCGTATCTTCAGCGAATTATTGGTGACACACCTTTATCCTGGCGTATCAACCGAGAAAAGAGCGGTTACCATCAAAGGCGAGGTGTGTCCCCTTTACTTATTAAAGAATGGCAGGCGAAGATAATTGAAAAGGCCAAGTTTAAAGAAGGCAACACCATTCTTGTTAATATCGCCTTATTTTCTATTGTATATTGTGTTTAGCCTGTTCCCAATCCTATTTTCTTTTGTAATAAGCTTTACCGATTGGAACGGTTTCTCCAAGATGACTTACATTGGGTTGAGTAATTATAACCGCCTTTTTTTTCACGATCCGACCTTTTATCAATCCTTATATAACACCGCTCTGATTATGGTTTTTGCCATCCCTTTGGAGATCGTCACCGGCCTGACACTGGCAGCTATCCTTAAGGATTTCTTTAACCGAACCCGCAATCTGTTTCAGTTGGTCAATTTCTTACCGTATATCACAACCCCGGTGGCCATCGGAATATTATTCCAAACGTTGTTTGATTGGAAATTGGGTACAGTTAACATGATCTTGGTGAAGCTCGGGCTTTTAAAAGCGCCTTTATATTGGCTCGGATTGATGTGGGGGTCGCGGGCCGTGGTCATTTTGTTGCTGTTTTGGCGGACGTTCGGCTATGTGATGGTCATGTTTCTGGCCGGATTGTCGTCGATACCCGATGAACTCTATGAAGCCGCCAAAATTGACGGAGCAAAATGGAAGGATTCCTTTTTCAAGATCACCATTCCCATGCTCAAGCCGATTATGACCTTTGTCGTAATCACGGGGATTATCAACGGGTTTCGGTTGTTTGACGAGCCGCAGTTGTTATTCCAAGCCGAGGGGCAGCCCATGGGAGGCCCCGAACATGCGGTGCTGACCGTGGTGATGAATTTCTATCAGGCCGCCTTTAAGAATTTCGAGTTTGGATACGGATCGGCGATCGCCTACGGTTTGTTTATCGTGATCTTTATTTTCTCATATTTGTCAATGAAAATGATGAATCGCAGGGACCAAATATGATCAACAATAAGATTAAAAATATACCAGTTTATATTTGTGTGGGTATCGTGTCAATATTTGCCTTGCTTCCGTTTTACATGATGATTGTGATGGGTACCTATATTAATGAAGATCTTTTTACCGGGGTCAAACTCCTGCCGGGCAGTTATTTGTGGGAGAACTTAAAGACGGTAGTGGGCCTTCATTTCCTGACCTATTACAATAACAGTTTAATGGTTGCCTTGATTCATACCGTAGGGGGCGTATTTGTCAGCGCATTGACTGGATACGCCTTTGCCAAGTATCGTTTCAAATTTCAAAATGGCTTGTTCTTCTTTATTTTGGGCACGTTAATGATTCCGCCGCAGTTGGGGTTGGTCGGCTTTGTCGTGGAAATGAAATGGTTTGGAATGACCAATACCCTGTGGCCCCTGATATTGCCGGGCATGGCCACTCCTTTCGGCGTGTTCTGGATGACCCAATATATCGCCAGTTCGGTCCCGGATGAAATCATTGAAAGCGCCAAAATTGACGGTTGCAACGATTTCCGGATCTTCCTGCAGATCGTTATGCCGGTCATCCGACCCGCGTTGGTCACCATCTTCCTGCTATTTTTCCTGTGGTCGTGGAACAATTATTTGACGCCGCTGGTGATAATTAATAGAGACTCATTATATACGGTACCTCTGGCGATCAGCATGATCGGCAACGAATTCAGGACGGATTTCGCCGCCAGAATCCTGGCGCTGACGATTTCAAGCATTCCGATCATTATTTTATTTGCTTTTGGTTCAAAGCAGTTAATCCGGGGATTAACTGCCGGCAGCATAAAAGGTTAATGGATTAATCGATGTTAATTTATTCAGAATGGAGGACATATTCAAATGAAATATTGTAATCTGGGGCGTACCGGGCTTAAGGTAAGCAAATTATGTTTAGGAACAGGGAACTTTGGAGCCGGTTCCAAGAGTACCGGCAATTGGGGCTCAGTTCCGGAAAAAGAAGCCTATAAGATTATGGATGCCGCTTTGGATGCCGGTATCAATTTCTTCGATACGGCCAATGTATATGGCAGAGCTGGTGCCGGTGGATACTGTGGTTTAACCGAGGAAATCATCGGCCGCTGGTTTGCTCAGGGTGGAGGCAGGCGTGAAAAAGTGGTTCTCGGCACGAAGGTCGAGCGGATCATGGAAGAGGACGAATACGACGGTCCCAATAAACCGAGAGGATTATCACTTTATAAGATCCGCCGCCATATCGAAGGGTCTTTAAGGCGTCTGCAGACAGACCATGTGGAATTGTATCAGATGCACCATGTGGATCGAAGTGTATTATGGGATGAATTATGGGAAGCATTTGAAGGGTTGGTCAGGCAGGGTAAAGTTGACTATATCGGTTCCAGCAATTTTGCGGCCTGGGATCTGATGAAAGCTCAGGAAGGAGCGCGAAAGAGAAATTTTATGGGCCTTGTCAACGAACAGCACCGCTATAATTTGTTTTGCCGAGTTCCGGAGCTGGAAGTAATTCCCGCCGCATTGGATCAGGGAATTGGCATTACGATCTGGAGTCCGTTGGTAAGAGGTTTATTGGGAGTAAACATGTTTGAACTTGATAAGCGGCCGTTATCGGATGAAGTTAAAAACGTTATCGAAAAATATCGGCCTCAGCTGACCGCCTATTCCGAATTGTGCAGAGATTTAGGCGAATCGGAAGCCAATGTAGCTCTCGCATGGGAATTATCCAATCCGGCAATTGTCGCGCCGGTTATTGGACCGGCTAGTCTGAAAGATTTTGAAGATATGCTCCGCGCGGTTGAGATAGAGTTTGATGAAGCAACTTTGAAGAGACTCGATGAGATATTCCCCGGTCCTGGTGGAGATGCGCCGGAGGCTTATTCGGGATGGGTTGAACTCCAGGGGCACAAATAAATGGATGTAATAAAATTTTCCGATGAGATTTCCAAGATTATACCGGATAATTGCGCTGCGAACAAACTAGTCTCCGGTTTCATATTCAGCGAAGGACCGGTTTGGGATATGGACTCTGAATCCATTATTTTTACGGATTTTACTCCTCATAAGATTTTTAAATGGAACAAGATTGACGGGCTAAGTATCTTCCGGGAGCAAAGCGGCAGGGCCGTTGGATTGACAATGGATGCCGACGGCAGAATCCTTTGTTGTGAGACGCAAGGAAGAAGGATTTCGCGGATTGAGAAAAATGGCGAGGTAGTTTCCCTTGCATCACACTATGATGGTAAAAGATTAAATAGCCCTAATGATGTCATTGTAAAATCGGATGGTACTGTTTATTTCACAGACCCATATAGCACCGCAATGGGAGATACCAAAGAGTTGACTGGGAATGGCGTTTATAAAGTAGCGCCGGAAACCGGCGAAGTAACACTGCTGGGTAACTTTAACCGGCCTAACGGGTTGGCCTTTTCTCCAGATGAAAAACTGCTTTACATTGATGATACTAACTTGCAAAATGTACAGGTCTTTGAGGTTACTGAAGCCGGAACTTTAAAGAACGGACGCTTGTTTGCTCAGCTTGATACCGGTGCGGGTAAAGGAGCCGCCGATGGGATGAAAGTGGATAGCCAGGGGAATGTATATGTCACAGGTCCGGGAGGAATTTGGATTTATGCTGCTAATGGTGAAAAGTTGGGGTTATTAAAATTACCTGAGGTAGCCGCCAATCTTTGCTGGGGCGGACAGGACTGGAGAACATTATTTATCACGGCTACCACCTCAGTATACAGTGTATATTTGAATATCCCTGGGATTCCTACCGGAAAGCTGCTGAGAAAATAGGAGCGCCACCAATGTTTTGAACGAGCAGGCCTAAATGTAATGACTTTTCAAAGCATAAAAGCCTGCTCAATAATTATCCTCTGTGATCGCTGTTGCAATCAGTCTGCGGAAACTTTCAGGTTGTTAGGATCTCTACCGGAAGTGGAATGGAGGTTACTATGGAAGATAATATTGGCTGCAAGATCCACGAAGTGGTTGACAATGGAATTAAGAAACTATATATGGAGAATAACCTGCTTAAAGTGAGCATCCTTACTGGTAAAGGCAGCGATATCTATGAAATCATTTATAAGCCTCAAAATATGGATATCCTTCTGAAGACCAAAGAGGGTTTGAACCCGTATAAAGACAGAAATTTATATGAGCACAGGTTAACATGGTATTCGGAACTTTTTACCGGCGGATGGCAGGATGTATTGCCCCATCGTGGAGTTTACGAAGATATTGAAATTACTCAACAAATTGCCGGGATAGCGGCAACTCTGCCATGGGATTATGAAATTATGGAAAATTCCCAAGCAGCAATCAGAGTCAAATGTTTTGTTACGCTCCCAGTGGTCCCTTTATACGTTGAAAAAACATTTTGTTTACAACATGATGCGCCCAAACTTTATATTAACGAGACGATAAAAAATATCGGAGAATCTGTGATCAAATTTACTTGGACCCAACATTCGGCCTTTGGCGGAGAGTTTCTGGATGAGAATGTCGAGATAGGTCTGCCGAGTTGTATAGCTTTCAAGGCAGCGGATTTCTCCAAGGAGAACCGTCAGGATTTAGCATCGTATGAGGAGCAAGTCGATGAGGTCACCCTGGCCAATGGGAACAAACATAGTCTGTTGAAAGTTAACCATCGCAACGCCAATGAAGAACTTTTTATCACTTTAAAGAACCTAGAACAATCGCAAGTGGTTCTTTTTAATAAAGAAAAACAGGTGGGAGTGCGTTATTGCTGGGATCCCGAAACTTTCCCCTATATAAGATACTGGTATAAAAACAGCGAGGAAATATATACCGTGGCAATAGAACCCTCTAATGATTATTTTTTGAGTATTAAGGACTCATTGGCGCATGGAACTTATTTATCGCTCCAGCCGGGCCAAGAGCATTCTACCTGGCTGACATGTGAGATTTTTGAATAGGGTTTACGAGGATATCCATTTTTGCTAAAAAAAGGCCAATTAGATTAGGGCCAGATGGCAAGCGAAAGAAACATATTTTTTGTTGAAACTTTCTTAAGAAAAAATAGCGATGCAATTTATTCTTTCACGCATTGCTATGTATTATTTTATTTATAATACCTTAAATACTGTGCAAGATAACGGGATTGGAATGAATGAGGAAGAATTGAAAAATGTTATCAGGGAAATGCAAAGGGATAAAACAAGCGGTACGATAGCGCATATCGGGCTTCAAAACGTTAATTCCCGACTCAAACTTTTGTACAAGGAACATCTAAGGATTGAAAGTACTTATGGCTATGGTACCAATGTGTGGTTCTATCTGCGGTTACAAAATAAAGAATGTGAGAATTTATTTTTAGAAGGATAATTGGCAGATAAAGGGAGGACCTATAAGTTAGGAGCGAAAATCATGGAATATGTAGAATTCGGCAAAACGGGGAAGTTGGTAAGCAGGATCGGATTTGGCGGGGCAGTGGCGGGGTTAAAGAATTATTTGCATGAATATGATCCCGCCAGCGCCGAAAGCAGCAAAGGCGTTCTTCAAGCCATTGAAAAAGCGCTTGAATTAGGCATAAATTATTTTGACACCGCGCCGGGTTATGGAGACGGTCGGAGTGAAATGTTGTTCGGAGAGGCATTGAAAGCGGTTGAACCCGAAAAAATATTTTTGGCTACTAAACTAGCGATAGGAAATAAAGGAGATGTATTCCGTTCAGTTGCGGAAAGTTTAAAAAGACTAAAAAGGGATTCCATCGATCTTTTACAGATCCATGGCACCATGTATACTCGGGCGGACGCGGATTTCATTTTGCAAGAAAACGGCATGCTGGAGACGATGGAGGAGTTAAAAAAACAAGGGATTATCAGATACATCGGTTTTACGAGTGAGGATAATAACGATGCCGTATACCGGTTTATTGAAAGCGGCAGATTTGATATGATGCAACTTTGCTACAATTTTATATTCCAACATCCCTACGAACCGAGCCGACCGTTCGGTAGTCTTTTGGAAGCCGAAAAGTTCAAAATGGGGATTGTCACAATGCGAGCGCCTACTTCTGGCAC
This sequence comes from Bacillota bacterium, assembly GCA_023400055.1. GTDB lineage: Bacteria > Bacillota > UBA4882 > UBA8346 > UBA8346 > Hydrogenispora. The sequence continues at coordinate 27,107 of JAEXFN010000026.1, read as the reverse complement.
GTTTCAAAGATGGATCAAGATGGTCAATCCTGAAAATCAGTTTGATTATACCAAAGCGTTAATTCAGTTCGTATTGTCCAATCCGTATGTGGATGTCGCCTTAATCGGCATGAGGACGGCTGATAGAGTTATAGAGAATGTCAATATTTGCAATGACCAAACAGGACGGATCGATCTGAATAAACTTCATGAACGTTATGTGTGACCGGGATTTGACGGATTTTTAATCGTTTAAAATACCAGGGGGAACTTTATTTAAGATACAGAGGCAGTTTAATTCCGAAGGCGTGAGCGATTCATGAATATATTCCCGCATATAAAAGGATGTATTATCGATTATGACGTGATTACCGTGGGTCATTTGAAATGGAATCGATATTTCAACGAAAGCCCGGATGATCCTCCCCGGGGTGATCCGTCCACCTGTACCTCGACCCTAATCACCGGAAGAGATTGGAGTGGCAAGAATTTCAGACTGATCATTGATCCAACCTTAAAGGCCAAGGCGACGGATTATTATTTTGATGTCAACCGGCGGACCGGACTCCATCCGGATGATGTGACGCATTGTTTCGTAACGCATGAACATTTTGATCATTATTTCGGATTGAGTTATTTTCCCAATGCCCTATGGTGCGCTGCCGGACCGGTGGCCGAATTATTAAAAACAGCCGCAGGTATCGATGGTTCCCGAGTAGTCGGTGTGGCAGATGAATTTTTGCCAGGAGTTGCCGCGCTTCCCTTGCCCGGGCATACCGTTTCCTTGCATGGAGTCGCTTTTATTTGGAATGGCAAAAGGATCATCGTTGCCGGTGATGGAGTCATGACCAAGCACCACTATCAATACAATACAACAGTTTTTGAGCAGGATGCGCGGCTGGCGGGAGTCAGTATTGTTAACATCAAAGAAAGCGCGGCTATCGTTATCCTCGGCCATGATAATTTGATAATAAACTGAATGCATTGGATGCTCGCAGCGTCGGATTCCGCATGACAATGGGAAAGGCCCCCGGAAAAGCGGCGACACTGGCGATGAAGCAGGGAGTCGCTATCAGAGAGATTGATATGGCCGAATTGCAGCGGTTATTGAAGTTTAACCAATAATAACATAGGAGCATAGGACAATGAAACTGACTGATCAAGCCACTAATCTTTTGCATGATTTTAAAGGATCCAACTACAGCTTCGGTTTTGACCAATTGGATCAAGTCGGCGCGTACGCGGCCGAATTCGGGAGAACGGCGCTGGTCATCGCCAATTCCGGGGAATGGCTGAAGCCCATCGTTGATCAAGTGTTGCAATCGTTGCAACGGCGCCATATTGCCCTGGCAGGCGAGCGGATCGTCCCCGATGCCGGGCCCAACGCGCCCCGGGAGGATGTCTACCGGATCGAGAGTTACATCCTGCATTTTCAGCCGGATTGCATCATTGTAATCGGCGGCGGCAGTTCGATCGACGCCGCCAAAGCCGCCAATGCATTGGCCGGGTTGGGCCAATACAGTCCGGAGATCGATTCCTACTTCGGAACCGGCCGGGTCACCGCGGCCTTAAAAGAAAGCGGCGGTAAACTGCGGCCGTTGATAGCAGTGCAGACCGCGGCCAGTTCCGGCGCGCACCTGACCAAATACGCCAACATCACCGATCCGCTGGCCGGCCAGAAGAAACTCATCGTCGATGAGGCGTTGATCCCGGCGCGGGCGGTCTTCGATTACGGAGTGACTGTCACAGCTCCGTTGGGATTGGCCATCGACGGGGCCCTGGACGGGATGGCCCATTGCCTGGAGGTGTTTTACGGGGCCGGCGGGGAACGGTATGAGCAGATCCGCGCGATTGCGTTGACGGGCCTGCAATTGGTGGTGGATTACGCCGGGCGGCTGGTCAGCGACCGCCATAATCGGGAAGCATGCGCGGCATTGGGGCTGGCCACCGATCTCGGCGGTTATGCGATCATGATCGGCGGCACCAGCGGCGCCCATCTGACCAGTTTTTCGCTGGTAGATGTGACGAGCCACGGCCGGGCCTGCGGGATCATGAATCCTTATTACACGGTATTTTTCGCTCCCGCCATCGAACCGCAACTGCGCGAAGTCGGCGCCATCTTCCGGCGGGCCGGCTATATCCGGGAGAGCTTGGCCGACCGCCACGGGCGCCAACTCGGCCTGGCCGTGGCCCGGAGCATGGCCGCTTTCAGCCAGAGCATCGGCGCTCCGACCAAGCTGGCCGATCTGCCGGGATTTACCGACGGGCACATCGCGCGGGCGCTGGCGGCGGCCAAAGACCCGCAACTGGCGATGAAGCTGCAGAACATGCCGGTGCCGTTGCGGGCGGAGTCGGTCGATCAATACTTGAAGCCCATTTTGGAAGCGGCCCGGAGCGGCGATTTCGATCTTATCAAGAATATCGATTAACCCGAAAGAAGAGTAACGAGAAGCCCCTTTCCATCCGGAAGGGGCTTCTCGCTGTCGCGCTCCGCTCCCATTGCGCCATGGCCGCGTTCCGTTTTTTCCTTATTATTTGAGATAACCGCCCGAATATGCCGCGCCATCCGCCAACGGGACAGCTTTCGGCCGCCACAATTTTGGAGGATAGGGGCGGGTTCCCGACGAATAATAAGCATGGCGAAATTTTCCGCAAGGAGATGCCATGAATCCGATTCACCAATTCAAGCATTTGAGCCGCTACCGTCAGATCGGCATGGTCTTCATGAAACACGGCTTCGGCGCCGTCCTCGATCAGCTGGGCATCCTGAAATATCTGCAATTGCCGCGGCGCGCCCCCGAGGCGGTCCATGCCCGGCTGTCGCTCGGGGAGCGGCTGCGGCTGTCCCTGGAGGAACTGGGGCCGGCCTTCATCAAGCTCGGCCAGCTGGCCAGCACCCGGCCGGAGCTGTTACCGGCCGACATCGTGCCGGAGCTGGAGAAACTCCGCGATGAAGTGCCGGCGATTCCCGGGGCCGAGATCCGCCAGGTGATCGAGCGGGAATTGGGCTCCGCCGTGGCCGACCTCTTCGCCGAGTTTGACGAGACGCCGCTGGCGGCGGCCTCCATCGCCCAGGTCCACCGGGCCCGCCTGCGGGACGGCGCGGCGGTGGTGGTCAAGGTGCAGCGGCCCGGCACCGAGCGCATCATCGAACAGGATCTCAGCATTCTGGAGGATCTGGCCGCCTTCCTGGATCACCGGACCAAGTTCGGCCGGATCTATGATTTCAGCGCCATGGCCCGGGAGTTCGGCCGGGTGCTCCGCAACGAGTTGGATTTCCGGATCGAGGCCGCCAACGCCGACCGTTTCCGGGAGAACCTGCGCCGCGAGCCCTGGATGCGGCTGCCGGAGATCCACTGGGACCTGACCGCCCGCCGGGTTCTGACCATGGAGTTTATGGCCGGCGTGCCGCTGACCCCGGCCGCGCTGGAAGGGACGGAGCTGGACCGGACACTGCTGGCGCGGCGGCTCACCGCCAGCTGGCTGGGGCAGGTCCTGCGCGACGGCTTCTTTCACGCCGATCCCCATCCCGGCAATGTCCTGGCCTTGCCCGATAACCGCCTCGCCCTGCTCGATCTGGGCATGGTCGGCCAGCTCAGCCGGGACCGCCAGGCCCAGTTGTTGAAGATCCTGCTCGGGCTGATCTTCGACGACAACCGGCTGATCGTCCAGGCCCTGGTCGACCTGGGCGTGATCCACGATCAGCCGGTCCAGCTGCGGCGGTTGGAGCGGGAGGTCGGCCGGATCCGCGAGAAGTACCTGACCCTGACGGTGCGGCAGATCAAGATCGGCGAGGTCTTCCGGGAACTGTTCGGCCTGGCCTCTTCCTTCCAGCTGGCCGTGCCGGAAGAGTTCGCCGTGCTCGGCAAGGCGCTGGTGCTCCTGGAGGGGCTGGTGGCCAGCCTGGATCCGGACCTGAGCGTGCTGGAGATCGCCACCCCCATCGCCCGGCGGCTGCTCGTCGCGAAGCTGGCGCCGGAGAACCTGGGCAAGCTGGCCTTGAAGGAGCTGACCAATTACGGGCTGCTGGCCTCGCGGCTGCCGTCGTTCCTGCTGAACCTGCTGATCAAGCTGGAGGAGCGGGACTTCGCGCTCACGGTCAAGGTGGCCGATTGGGAGCGGATCATCGACCGGCTGACCCGGCTCTTCAACCGCATCGCCTTCAGCATCATCGTCCTGGCGCTCAGCATCATCATCGCCGGGGTGATCATCGGCTCGGGAATCGGCGGCCTGGTGGCGGAGATTAGCAATGTGGGCATCCTGCGGCTGGAATCGGGGATCGCGATCATTCTGATAACGGGGCTGATCATCTACCTGTTTCGATCGGGCCGGATCTGAAACGATCGATCGCCGCGCAAACCGGGTCCGTTAATAAAATGACCGGGGAAAATATTTTTTGGGACCAATATTTTAATTTCCCATCGCAATTATCGCATAATCGATCACTATAATTATATTTTCGATCGGTAGAATTGAATTTCCGATCGCAATAATTAAAATATTGATCCGCATAATTCACTTTTCGATCACCAGAATTAATTTTTCGATCCGAAGAATTAAAAAATTGATCCGTATAATTAATTTTTCGATTCCGATAATCAATTTATCGATCTGAATAATCAAAATATCCGACTCTAAAATATAAATATGTACGAATAAAATGAATAATTGGCAATAATTATAAAATTTAAGCGAAAAAATAGAGGATGTTTTAGAAAGCTTGCGAACAAGTTCGAAAAAACAAAGCGAAATTCGGATCGGCCCATGTAAGAAAAATTTCCGGTCAATGAACGGCGCCGGCCTGGGCTCGAAATCCGATTGACCTCCGCGGGCGGGAGACTCCGTTCAATCAGTTCGATATCGTACTATTTTGGATTGACAAAATTAGTTCGATATCGTACTATTTGATTTAGAAATAATTCCCTGCGGAGGTGTTTGAAAATGGATCAGGCGACTGCCATCCGGCTGAGCCGGGAGTTGATCGCGGCCGTGCCTGCCGCTTACCTGACGACCTTTAATCCCGGCGTCGGTTTTCCGGAGACCCGGGCGATGCTGAATCTGCGCAATCCCGCGCTTTATCCCGGTCTCGCGCCGTTCTTTGCCGGCTTCGGGGCGGATCTGGGCACTTATTTCTCCACCAATACTTCCTCCCCGAAGGTCGGCCAGCTTGCAACGGATCCCAAAGTCTGCGTCTATTATTGCCAGCCGTCGGAATGGCACGGCCTGACGCTCCAGGGCCGGCTGGAGCCGGTGGCTGACCCGGCGCTCAAGGCGGCCTTGTGGCAACCGGGCTGGGAGATCTATTATCCGCTGGGAGCCGACGATCCCGACTACACGGTGCTGCGCTTCCGGCCGGTGCGCGCCAAGTTCTATCACCAGCTCAGCGTCTGCACCATGGATCTGGCGGAGCGACCGGCGTGAGCGAACTGCGGCGGGGCGGTTTTCTGATCACCAAGATCCATCAGCTGTCCGGGCGGATCTTCGCCCGGCAACTCCGCGCCCACGGGATCCACGAGATCAATCCGGCCCAGGGCCGGATCCTCTTTGTGCTGTGGGAGAACGACGGGATCGCCATCGAGCAGCTGGCCAAGCGGACCCAGCTGAGCAAATCCACCCTCACCAGCATGCTCGACCGGCTGGAGGCGGACGGATTCTTGGTCCGGGAGCCGTCGCTGGCCGACCGGCGCAAGATCCTGATCCGGCGGACCGCCAAGGACCGGGCGTTGCAGCAGGTTTATCTGGCGGTTTCGGCGGAGATGATCGCCCTCTTCTATCAAGGCTTGAGCGAGGCGGAGATCGACCGGTTCGAGGCCGATTTGCAGCGGATCCTGGCCAATCTGGAGGCGGCGGGGCAGTGAGGCCGGTCAGTCTGCGTCGCCGAATAAAGCGATGGGCCGGAAGCGCTGCCCGTCGAACAGGCCGCGGTCGCTGATCTTCAGCGCCGGGATGACGGAGAGGGTCATGAAGGCCATGGTCATGAAGGGGTCGGCCATGGTCGCGCCGAGCGCCCGGGCGTGTTCGGTCAGCCGGCGGTGGTCCGCGGCGACGCTGGGGCCGTCCCCGTCGCTCATCAGCCCGGCCACCGGCAGCGGCAGCACGGTTTCGGCGCCGGATGCGGCGACCGCGGCCAGGCCGCCCCGGAGTTCAATGATCCGGTTCACCGCTCGCGCCAGGGCAGCGTCGTCGGCGCCGATGGCCACGATATTGTGGGAGTCGTGGGCCACCGAGGCGGCGATGGCCCCTTCGCGCAGCCCGAAATTGTGAATGAAGCCGACCGCCGGCGCGGCCGGGCGATAGCGGTTGAGCACGGCGATCTTCAGCAGGTCGCGGCCCGGGTCGGCGACGGCCCAGCCGTCGGCCACGGTCGGCGGGAGATGGAGCCTGGTGGTGACCAGCTCGCCGTCGACGGCGCCGATCACATTGAGTGAGCCGGGCCGGGCCGGGATCCGGAAAGCGGCGGGCGACTGCGGCACGGCCGCGAAATGGTTGACCCGCTCGACCGGGAGGCGGGGGATCAGGCTCCGGCCGTCCTCCGCCACGGGCTGCCCGTCGATGTAGGTGGCCAGGATCCGGAACTCGTCGAAGTTATTGATCATCGCGAAGTCGGCCGGGTCGCCGGGTTGCAGCAAGCCGACCTCCAGGCCGTAATGGCGGATGGGGTTGAGCGAGGCGCAGCGGAGCACCTGAAAACGGTCGTAACCCAGCGCCAGGGCGGCCCGGACGGTCCGGTCGAGATGGCCGGCGAGCAGATCGCCGGGGTGCCGGTCATCGGTGCAGAACATCACCTGCTCGGGGTAGGCGGCGATCAGCGGGTGCAGGGCGGCGAAATTGCGGGCCGCGGTGCCCTCGCGGATCAGGATCTTCATGCCGAGGCTGGCTTTTTCCAGTCCTTCCTCCAGGGTGAAGGCCTCGTGGTCGGTGCTGATCCCGGCCGCCAGATAGCGCCGCAAGGCCGCGCCGCGCAAACCCGGCGCGTGGCCGTCCACCGGCCGGCCGTGGCGGCGAGCTGCGGCCAGCTTGGCCAGGACCGCGGGCTCCCCGGCCAGGACGCCGGGATAATCCATCATCTCGCCCAGGAACTTAAGGTCGTCGCGGACGAACAGCTCCTCGATCTGGCGGGCGTCGAGGACCGCCCCGGAGGTTTCATAGGCCGAGGCCGGCACGCAGGAAGGCGCGCCGAAATAAAATTTAAACGGCACGCAGCGGCCGTTTTGAACCATGTAGCGGACCCCGGCGCTGCCGAGGACATTGGCGATCTCGTGGGGATCGGCGACTACTGCCACGGTGCCGTGGCCGACGGCGGCCCGGGCGAACTCCGCCGGGACCAGCATCGAGCTTTCGATGTGAAGGTGGGCGTCGATCAGGCCGGGGATCAGATAGCGGTCGTAAGGGCGGTCCTCCCAGCGGATCGCGGCGATCCGCCCTCCGGCCACGCAGATGGTGGCGGGACGGATGCTGGCGGCGATCACGTCGACCAGGTTGCCGGATAAGCTAAAGTTGGCTTCGGACATGGCGGACTCCTTACCCATCCGATTTGCGGCTATCGCGCGAAAGCGGTCTGGAATAAACTTCAAATCCGATAATATCTTCAACCGGGCCGGGCAGATTTCCTGCCGGCCCATTAAAAAATCGCATTTTTGCAACGTTCCGCGCCGGGAAGAGGCCGGCGCGGCTGCTTTATCGATATGTCGGAAGGGCCGGGAATATGACAGCCGGCGCGGCACACGGCCGCAAAAGGCTGTCCGCTGGCAGCGAAATTATGGTAAAATAATGATCAAATCTAACGGCGCGGGAGGAGTATGACCATGGCTACGAGCGTAATCAAAGACCTGGTGGTTAAGAACCGGAGTTACCGGCGGTTCGATGCGACGGTAGCGCTGGACCGGAGTGTTTTGGAGGGATTGGTCGACCTGGGTCGGCTGGCGATGTCGGCAGCCAACCGCCAGCCATTGAAATACCTGATCTATTGCGACCCGGAGCGCAACGCTCGGATCTTTGACTGCCTCGGCTGGGCCGGTTATCTCAAGGATTGGCCGGGACCGGGGCCGGGCGAGCGCCCGACCGGCTACATCGTGATGCTGATGGATACCCGGATCAAAGACCCGATGGGTTTCGACGGCGGACTGGCCGCGGCCAACATCCTGTTGGGAGCGGTGGAGCAGGGACTCGGCGGCTGCCTGATCGGCAATGTCAAGCGGGATGCCTTGCGCCAGATTCTGGGGATCGCCGAGCGCTATGAGCTGCTGCTGGTGATCGCCCTGGGCAAGCCGGTCGAGCAGGTGGTGCTGGAAACAGCCGGGCCGGGTCCGGAAGTCGACATCAAGTACTGGCGGGACGAGCGGCAGGTTCATCATGTCCCCAAACGGGAGCTGCGCGAGATCATCTTGAACGCTTGATTGAAATGACGGGGATTAACTTAGGGCGTTATGCCGGAGGGGTTGTGCCGTCCGAAGGCCGGGACGTTCACCAATGATGTCGGGCGGAGCGTTTCGTTTCATCCCGGATCATTCGCGCAACTCGCTTATCCCCGAAAGATCGCTCTTTTGTGAATCAAGTAACTATGGCAATCGCCGCCATAGTTACTTTGTAAATAAAGATCTTTCTTTTGTGGCTCAAGATCGATCTTTTGTGAATAAAGATCTGTCTGCAATGATTCCAGATCGATCTTTTGTTAATAAAGATCGATCTGCGACGATTCCAGATCGATCTTTTGTGAATCAAGATCTAACTTTTGTGGATAAAGATCTTTACGATATGAAGTTCGATCCGCATAGCCGATTAGCGTAATGAAAGGGCAAGCATTAAGGCCGGGCCGCCCAAACCCGGCTTTAAGTTATCCCGCGGATATTTTGAATTTTAACGATAGAAAATGTAAAAGATTACCGAAAATCTCAAATTATGGATCGGATTGGAAGAAGTCCGCTGGCCGGTTATAGCCCGATTATCCAGCCAGACACAATAATTTTTATGGTGATTATTCGGAATATGCAGGGAAAAATTAAAAAATGTAGAATATATTTAAAAAAAATATAATTATCACATCAGATACATATAACATAGCGGACGTATTATTCTTACATTAGCGTTTGTATTTATCGCTTTACCTCCCGAATTAACCCTTTGGCCCCGATTGCGGATTAGGGACGCGGAACATTGGTCGCAATCATGCTTTGGCTTTCAAAATTATTGCGACACAGATAGCGGCAGTACGGTAAGTCCAAGTGAGTTTGTCAATCCAATGACGAGGGGGTGTTGCTTTCAAGGTAGCGTTTTTGGTTAGCCAAATAAAAAATATAGGAGGTACATCCGATGACTGCACTCAAGATTACCAGTCTGGCTTTGTTGATTCTATTGCTTTGCGCGGCCCCGATTCTGGCTGCGCCCGCCATCACTCCCGGCCTCGACCCCGAACAGAGCTTTAATAACGACAGTGTTACCGTTACGATCACTGGAACGGGTTTTGACCCCGCCGCCAAGGTTCAACTGGTCGGCGACGATGAAGCGACGATCGAACCCACCGAACTCTCAGTTGATGATCCTGAAACGATCACTTGTACCTTTGATCTGACCGGAGAAGTAGCCGGCGATTATGATGTGGTTGTGACCAATCCCAATGGCGAATCGGACACCCTGAGCGCCGGATTCGCGGTGCTGGAAGCCACCCCGTCGATCGATTCGGTCGATCCCGAAACGGCTGCCAATAATGAAACCGAACTCACCCTGACCATCAGCGGGTCCGACTTCGATCCCGACGCCACCGTCCAATTGGTCGGCAGCGATGAGACGTCGATCGACCCCACCGATATCTCCGTCGACGATCCGGAAACGATTACATGCACGTTTGATCTCACGGACGAGGCGCCCGGCGAATACGATGTCGTCGTGACCAACTCCAGCGGCGAATCGGATACGCTGACCGGCGGCTTTGTGATCGAACAGAAATAAGCGCGTCCGCGCGGAACTTGATTTCAAAAATGAGCCGTTGCCACACCATGGGCAACGGCTCATTTTTTTGTCGGTAATGCGGAATCAGCTTACACTTCGATGTCAATCTTGGCGCCATTTTCCTGAGTGGCCCGGGCGGCAGCGTTTTGACCGGTCCGATTGCCGGAGGCTGTGGATGAAGTGGAACCGTTCTGCGACTGCGCTTGGCTCTGTTCCTGTTGGAGCTCCTGAATCTGGGCCTGGACCGTTTGCAGCTCGGCTTCATAGGCCGCGATTTCTTGCTGCTTGGTTTGGGAATTCGTTGTCTGGTCCTGCTCCAATTGACTAATCTGTTTCTGGAGCGCTTGGAGCCGTTGTTCAAGGCTGCGGAGCTGGCTTTGATAGTCCTGCCCGTGCTGGCTGGTTTGGCCAACCGAATATTGAAGGTTAGCGGATGAGGATACCGCCGCAATAGGCATTTCAAACCCTCCTTTTGGTTATGGTTTACATTACCTTGAGATTGCGGGAATAAGCATTGATTGCGGCGACAGCGGCGGCATTGGCGGATGACTGATCGCTGCTGCCGGCGCTGGAAATACCGCCAGACTGCCCCGACTTACAGGCGCCACAGTTGAGACAGGAATCGTTGCCCTTCGGGCAAACCTGAGCAGCGCTGCCGCTGCCCGCCGCTCCGCTCAGTTGGAGACTATCCCCTTGGCTACTACTGGAAGTGCTTTGGGACGTTACACTTTTGTTGTTGGATTTCTCATTGGTGGCGGACTGGGCTGAGTAGAAACTGAGGGATGAAACCGTTGCTACTGACATCATAGACCTCCTTTTGATGACTGATATGATTCTGTCCTACAGCCTTTAAAGAGTTAATCGAACCGAATTCTTTGAAGCGGATTTGAAAAGGCCTTGAATCCCAAAGATTTTTGGGATGACGCTTGAAGGTCTCGGCCTTTGTTACCGAAAAATGCGGCCGTTTCTCGCTGGATCCGAGCTCAGCTAATTTTCAAGGGGGTTTCCAGGTTAAGGAAGATGTACAATTGGTTACTATTCCGTAAACCAGTTGAATTATGGAAGATGATTGGCTATAATAGAAATTGAGAGGGACAGAAAAGAAAATATAGGGACGAGAAATGTCCCATAAATTTAAAGGAGGCGTTTCACATGAAAAAATGTCCGGATTGCAAAAAAGAGGTTGGTTACGGTCGGGTGTATTGCCCGCACTGCAGCGCGGAGTTGTTCAAAGGCAGACGCCATGACGCGACCCAGTCCCCGTCGGCATGGGATGCCAGCCCATTCTTCATGAAAAAGTAGCGGTATAAAAACTCCCGCTTTTTTTTTGCCCTGAAATCGGCGCCGCAATCCGTCGCGCCTTTTATATACCGCAGCCAAAGCCCGGCGGCTATCTCGTTAGCACCGGGTTTTTGAATGGGTTGAATTCGGACCGGCATGAGCGGCAGGAGAAAGTATGGACCCAGTTAAAGAGGAATTTATTATGGAAACGCGAATTGAAAACAAAGTTGATATATATGTTGCAATAAGTTTTTATACCTTCGAGAACATTGCAACCTATTTCCTTGATTCATAAGTTGAAATAAATACCGCGCTTTGTCCTTTTCCAACCATGCCTTACGGGTGGAAAAGCTTATTTTAAAAATTTATTTCAACTTATATAGCTTTTAATTCAGCAATCACAAGGGAGATTTACGATGCAAAATTTAGAATTCGCCACCGAGGGAGTCTGTTCGACCCGGATTTTTTTGACTGTGGATCATGGGGTTCTGGTCAAGGTCAGCTTCGAGGACGGTTGTGAGGGCAATCTGCAGGCGATCAGCAAACTAGCCGAAGGCATGCCGGTCCAGGAAGTCATCAAACGATTAAAGGGAATCGGCTGTTCCGGCAAGCCGACCTCCTGCCCGGATCAGCTGGCGCGCGCGCTGGAAACGTTGAAGTAGCTTTTCAAGGTCCGGCAGTGCGCTGTCGCTATTCATTTTGCATAAAAATCCGGGATAGGAACTCGTTGATCAACGGGAGGTAAGGAAATGGCCGATTTACAAAGGGAAATTGCACTGGAGTTTGTGCGAGTCACCGAGGCGGCGGCATTGCGCGCCAGTCGCTGGCTGGGTCTAGGAGATAAAGACGGGGTGGACAAGGCGGCTTCCGACGCCATGCGGGGCATGCTTGATCTCATCGCCATTCGGGGAACGGTAATCATCGGAGAGGGCGTCAAGGACCGCGCTCCGATGTTGCATATCGGCGAAAAAGTGGGCAATTGGCGGGAATATGCCCCGGAAGTGGACATTGCCGTCGACCCGGTGGACGGGACGCGGTTGGTCGCCAACGGTTTGCCGAATGCGCTTGCGATCATCGCGGCGGGATCTAAAGGCTCATTTATGGCGATACCCAGCTTTTATATGTATAAGTTGGCCTGTGGTCCCCAGCTCCGGGGAAAGCTCGATATTAACTGCAGCGTCTCCGCTAATCTGGCAGTCGCATCGGCCGAGCTCGGTAAGGATATCCGTGATTTGACCGTGGTCATTCTCGATCGCGACCGGCATCGCGATCTGATCGCCGAGGTCCGCCGCGCCGGAGCCAGGATCCGCTTGATCGGCGACGGCGACGTCGCCGGGGCGATCAGCACCGCCATAAGCTTCGATAATGGTAGTGCCGATATTTGTCTGGGGATCGGCGGCGCTCCGGAGGGAGTGCTGGCCGCAGCCGCCCTGAATTGTTTGGGAGGAGAGATTCAAGCCCGGTTCCATATCGTGAGAGCCGAAGAGCGGACGCTGATTGAGCGCGCCGGTTATGATCCCGGTGCGGTGTATCGGACCGAGGAACTGGCGCGGGGACAGGATATCATCTTCGCCGCTACCGGAGTTACCGGCGGCGAGTTCCTGCAAGGGGTCAGCTTCGGCAGCCACCAGGCTATGACTCATTCGGTGGTGATGCGCTCCAAATATAAAACAGTCCGTTATATCAAAGCCATTCATAACCTGAATTATAAGACCATCCCCTCCCGGGAACGGAATCAGGAAGAGTTCGTTTAACCGACCCCCGGGGTTTGAGTATTAATGAGGCGGGCCGGCGCCTTGGCGGACCGGATGGATGCGGACCTTGGCGATTCGTTTCTCGTCGATGGCGACGACCTCGAATAAAAAACCAGCATACTCGATGACCGGCTGTTCGGGCGGCTGGGGGATTCGTCCCAACTGTCCGATGAGGAATCCGCTCAAAGTGTCATATTCGTTGTCCGGCAGTTCCAATTGGAAATGATCGTTGACCTTGTCTAGGCTGATGGCTCCGTCGACCAGGTAGGTGTCGCCCGCCACCGTCTCGATTTCTTTGTGAACCAGGTCATGCTCATCAAAGATATTGCCGACAATCTCCTCCAGTAAGTCCTCGATGGTCACGATTCCGGCGGTTCCGCCGAACTCATCGACGATCACCGCCAGGTGAGTCTGGGCTTTCTGCAGTTCGTGCAGCAGATCATCGGTCTTCTTGGCGGCCGGCACAAAATAGGGTTTCCGGATCAGATCACCGAGTACAAATGTACGCGGATCATGCTTTAAAAACGGAATCAGATCCAAAGCGTGCAAGATTCCGACGATGTTGTCGATCGAGCCGTCATACACCGGGACCCGCGAGTATTTTTCCTTGGTGATCAGTTCCACGGCCTGGGATAGCGGGCTGCAGAGCGGCAGGCCGACGATCTCGGTGCGGTGGGTCATGATCTGGGAAACCCGGGTGTTGTTGAACTCGAAGATGTTATTGATCATCTCTTTTTCGGATTTCTCAATCACGCCCCGTTCCTGCCCCATATCCACCATCAGCCGGATCTCCTCTTCGGTAACCACCTTCTCATGGCGGGCCGGATCGCCTCCCACCATCTGGATGCCCAGGTTGGTGGCGAGGCTCAACAAGCGGATGAAGGGTCCGGCCAGCCGGGCGACCCACTGCAGCGGCTTGATGGCCCGCCAGGCAATGGCCTCCGGATTCTGCATGGCCAGACGCTTGGGCACCAGTTCGCCGGCCACCAGGGTGAAAAAAGAGAGGATCAGCGTAATGACCAGCAACGACAAAGCGTTGATGATCGAAGGGCTGAACGGCAGGCCGAGGCCGGACAGAAACCGGGTTAGACCGGCGGCGAAACTTTGGGAAGCCACCGCGCTGGCCAGGAGCCCCGCCAAGGTCAGACCGACCTGAATGGTGGCTAAAAAACGGCTGGGCTCCCGGACCAGATCATAAACGAGTCGGGCTTTTTTATCCCCCTCTTCCATCAGCTTCTTAATTTTCTGATCATTCAGCGAGATGATCGCGATTTCGGAAGCGGCAAAAAAGGCGTTCAGTGTAATCAGGATAATCAGCACCAAGAGTTGCAGCCAGAGTTGATCGAGTTGATTGTTTGTCGCCATGACCTTAGTGTGCGCTGAAACCGGAGCCGGTCATTCAGTTTTCAGCAAGTCTTCATTAATACTTGCGCCAGTCGCCGGATCCCCGCGGCGATCTGTTCCTCCGACAAATGTCCGTAACCCATGACCAATTGGCCGCGATGGCGGCCGGTGACAACCGCGCAGTCTTCGACCGGGTGGACGCCGACCCCGGCATCCCGTAGTTTCCGGACTAAGTGTGGCGTGAACTCAATCCCCGCAAATTCCGAAATTAAATGGAGCCCGGTGGACATTCCGAAGCTCCGAACCCGGCCGGGGAACTGTTGCTGGAGCGATTTAACCAGCAGATCGCGACGTTTTCGGTATATCTTTTTGACCCGGACCAGGTGCCGGTCGAGACTGCCTTCCCGAATAAACCGGGCCAGGGCCATTTGGTTGAGGGAGTTGGAATGATAATCGGCGATTTTTTTAAGTTTGCGAAAGGGTTCAACCCAATTCCGAGGCAGAACCATATAGCCCAAACGCAAGGCCGGAAAAAGAATCTTGCTGAAAGTGCCGAGGTAAATCACCCGCTCCGGGTCGAGCCCTTGCAGAGCGCTGACCGGTGGGCCGTCATAGCGGAACTCGCTGTCGTAATCATCCTCGACGATCAGGGAGGAAGTGTCCCGGGCGAACCCAATCAAAGCAATTCGCCGGTTAACCGGCAGAATGCCGCCCAATGGGAACTGGTGTGAGGGGGTTACGACCAACAGTCCGGAGCGGGAGAGCCGGGGCAACGATTCCGAAATGATCCCGAGTTCGTCGACAGGGACTGGGTGAATGACCGCACTGGGTGCGCCAAAGATGCGGCCGATGTCGCGATTGCTGGGATCCTCCAGAATGATCTCGGGGAATTTTGGGAGTAGTACTCCGGCCGCCAGCGATAAGCCCTGGACCGAACCGGAAGTGATTAGGATTTGTTCGGGCGCGCAAACGATTCCGCGGGTCCGTTTCAAATAATCGCAAAGCACCTCCCGAAGCTGGCTAAGGCCTTCCGGGGCCTGGTAGCCGAAGCAGCCATCCGGCGCTTCCAGCCAGGCCTCGCGAAGCAACTGGGCCCAGCGGGTGCGGGGCAAACGGTCGAGCGCCGGGACTCCCGACCGGAAATCAACGAGGGATGCTGGAGAGGACTGGAGAGACTTTGGGAGCGGATTGGTGGCCGGCGGTTGCGCCGCCGCGGCCGGTAATTCTAAACGAGCGCCTGGCGTCACGAAGGTCCCCGAACCGGGTTTGCTCTCGATAAATCCCTCGGCCATCAGCAGTTCATAGGCGGTCAACACCGTATTGCGGGAGATATGGCAATCGCCGGCCAGTTCCCGGCTAGCGGGCAAACGGAAACCGGCCACCAACTCGCCGCTTAAAATCCGCGACCGGATTTGCAAGAAGAGTTGCCGGGTCAGGGAAATATCGGATTGTGGATCGAGTTTCAAAAAGAGCATCGCCGAACTCCCGATAGGGCAGAGCAATATTGTGCTTAACCTTGTTTGAAATTGGTACCATCAAAATCGGATCCTAGTGGCGCTTTGAGCGACCACTCTTTTATGATATCGTATTCAGTGAACTGCTGCAACGAAAGAAGGGATCAGCTTGCGAATCTTGGTCATTCTCGGCCATCCGGGCCGGGATAGTTTTAACCGGGCGATTGCCGGCAGAGTGTTGAAACGGCTGCATGCCGCCGGACACCAGGTGATGTGGCACAATCTCTATGACGAGCGGTTTGAGCCGCTCCTTTCTCCAGCGGAACTGTCCAAGGCCGCCCAGCTCTCGGACGATCTGATCCAACACTGCCAGGAGCTGGCGGCGGCCGATGGAATTATCGTGATTCATCCCAACTGGTGGGGACAACCGCCGGCGATCGTTAAAGGCTGGATCGACCGGGTTTTCCGGCCCGGAGTCGCCTACCAATTCGCAGCCGACGACACCGGTGCCGGGATGCCGGTCGGGTTGCTCCGGGCTGGAACGGCAGTGGTCCTGAATACTTCCGATACGCCGGCGGAACGAGAAGACAGCGTCTTCGGCGACCCATTGGAGATACTCTGGCAGAAGTGCCTCTTTGAGTTTTGCGGGGTCCAACGCTTTTTCCGGCGGGTATTCCGAGTCGTCGTAACCAGCACTCCCGAGCAAAGGGCGGCTTGGCTGGACGAGGTTGAAGAGATCGTCGGTTATTATTTTCCGAAAGCGGGGCGAAGCGATGATACGCCAATGTTTGGCCCCTGACTTTGAAACCATTTATCAGATTATCAATGACGCGGCCCAGGCTTACCGCGGCGTGATTCCGGCCGACCGCTGGAAGGAACCGTATCTGACCCGCGATGAGCTGCACCGGGAGATTGCTAATGGCGTGGAGTTTTGGGGATATGAAGCCGAGGGAGTGCTCGCCGGGGTGATGGGGATTCAAGATAAAGGAGAAGTGGCGTTGATCCGGCATGCCTACGTCCGGACCGCCCGGCGCAATCAGGGGATCGGCGGACAATTGCTTGAGTTTCTGCAAAGCCGCATCGAACGCCCCATTCTGATCGGAACTTGGGCGGATGCCGCCTGGGCAGTACGTTTTTATGAGAAACACCAGTTCCGTAAGGTGGACCCGATAGAGAAGGTCGAGTTGTTACGGCGATTTTGGACGATCCCCGAACGGCAAGTCGAAACGTCGGTGGTTTTGGCCAACGCGGCATGGTATGAGAGTTGATTATTCCCTAAAGTGGCGGGGGGCTGATGAACCCATAACGATATCCGCCAAAAAATTTTTGGTTGGTTTTACTAATGATATGGGACTTGCGGCGCCGGAATCCAGGGATTCCGGTTATTTTTATCTTTTGCAAATGATTGAACTGAAATTAAAAAAAAGCTTATGCATTCCCCAAAAAGAAACGATAAAAATAATAATAGCAGCCAGAACAAAAGTCGCCTTTTTCCCAGACCGCTGCCTGATTCATGTTAGATAAGTGAAATAATTCAAGTCAGCTTTTCCAGCCGTGAAACATGGTTGAAAAGGAAAAATCACGGAATTTATTTCGACTTATGAATCAAGGAAATGCGTTGCAATGATTTTGAGTATGTCAAAACTTATTGCAACATATATAGAAGAAAATGTGGGAAGATGTTGTGGCACCGCTATTTCTCCGAGTTTTTGCAACGAGTGGACTTGCTGAAATACCAAACTGCTGGGAGCGGAAGGGAGGCTATTTTTTTAGGTTATCCGAGAAAAATGCGCAATGAATCCAAGCATTTTTTCGCGGAAGCCTTCTCGCCGGCCACAGGCGACGGTGCCGTTGGAAAACGCCATTCTTGACGACGGTTGCGGAATCGAATAAGATTACAAAGAGAACGATGCAGATTTTGAAACCGTGGAAGGGTTTTTGTGAGACAATGAACAATGACTGAAGGGAAGATAAGGACATGGACGTAAGATATATTAACCCGTTTATCGAAGGCTGCCAAGATATCATCGGCCAAGTTACCGGCTTCACGGTCACGCCGGGAACGATTTCGATGAAAAAATCGCCTTATACCGAAGACAATATCGTGGTCATTATCGGACTGACCGGCAAGATCCGGGGCACCGCCATTTTTTCGTTCCGGATGTCGGTGGCCTGTCAAATCGCTTCGGCGATGATGGGCATGACCGTCAATGAGCTGGACGAAATGGGAAAAAGCGCTATCTCCGAATTGAGCAATATGATCATGGGTAAAGCAGCGACTATCTTTTCCGATAATGGCGATAAAGTGGATATTTCGCCGCCAACCGTGCTGTTGGGGGATAATATGCAGTTCAGCGCCGATAATGCTAAGATTGTGTCGATCCCGTTGCTCTTTAACACGGGGAGCCAAATTACGCTGGATGTATCGTTTGTCGAAATGTAAATGCAGCTTGATGTCGCATTTCGCACTCGGAAAAAGCTCGTGAGTCACCTCCGCTATCGAAGGCTTGATCGACGGGCTTTTTCTGTATGACAAAATAGGGTCTACCGTAAAAAAAGCATGGAAAGCCCTCTGCGGGGGATAGATTTTCTGGATAACTGGATAATTTGAATTAAATTTATCTTTTCATTGCATAACATATTCGATGCAGCAAGACATGCAATTAATGGTATAATAGAAAAGAAGCTGTTAGAATAATGGCAATTATTGTATAAAGCGCCACAAAGCGTCACTGGTTTTGAACAATTGTTGTAGCCATCGCGTCTTATTCATGAAGTTACATAATTCGGAGATTTTTTTGGCAGCCCTGGGCAAACCCGATGGATTCGCGGGAAGGCTCACAACGTTTAAAAAAGACGTTGATTCACAACGGGAAGATCTTTATCCACAGAAGATCGATCTTGATTCACAAAAGGAAGATCTTTATCCACAGAAGATCGATCTTGATTCACAAAAGGAAGATCTTTATCCACAGAAGATCGATCTTGATCCACAAAAGGAAGATCTTTATTCACAAAAGATCGATCTTGATTCACAAAAGGAAGATCTTTATCCACAGAAGATCGATCTTTTGTGAATAAAGGAGTGATCGAAAGGCTTCCGAATCGCTTCCAAAAGCGTTGCGATGGACCTGTCCCGAAGGCCGGGTTGGCCGCAAAAGCCCGGGGAAACCGGGGATTAAGCCGTCAAATTACTTTCGTAAAGATTTTTTCGATGCAAACAGACTTTATCACATGGCTTTTAGAAGAGGTTATTTTATATTTAAACCGTCATTAATTGATAAATTGTAAAATAAGCCGCGTAAGACGCTTTGAGTTGGCAGGGGATGAATATTCCGGAATGGGGCGGTTTATTTTACGACGGATTGATATCAACGCTGGATAGTGGGAGGCAGCAAAATGTGGCAAATTTTTGTTAAGGGCGGATGGGTGATGTTCCCGCTGGCGCTCTGTTCGGTGGTGGCATTGGTGATCGTTATTGAACGAACGCTTTTTTACATCCGCTTCAAAGGGTTGGATGAACGCGAGTTGAACCTGCTCAAACTGTATCTGACCAAGGACAAGCCGGCCGAGGCCAAACAGTTGCTGGCCGGACTGCGGAGCCCGCTGGGGCAGATCTTGGAAGTGGGCATCAAGCAACGGGAGGCCGATCCGGAATTGGTCGACGCGGCCATGCAAGCGGCGGGCGATCAACAACTCAAACGGTTGCAACGGGGCTTGCATGTCTTAGACACCATTGTCACGGCCAGCCCGCTGTTGGGGCTTTTGGGAACGGTAACCGGTATCATTAGGGCATTTACCGCCCTTTCGGTGGGCGGAGCTTCCCAAACCGCCGAGTTGGGCGCGGGGATCGCCGAAGCCCTTTATAATACGGCCTTTGGCCTGGCGATTGCCATTCCGGCGCTCTTTGTGGTCAATATTTTTTACAGCATTGCCGAAAAGAAAGCCAGCGAATTGAGTTACAAAAGCCAGGAGATTCAAACCATCCTCTTAAAAGGCTAGGTGGGCGTAATGAAACTGGAGATTAAACGGCGGCGGCCCCGGATCGAACTGGTGCCGATGATCGATGTCATGTTTTTCATGCTGGTCTTCTTCATGTTATTTTCGACGCTGAAGGGGGCGCAGAGCGGTGTGCCGGTCGATCTTCCCAAAGCGTTGCATCTGGGAAAGACCGAACAGAATACGGTGATTATCAGCATCGACAAACATTCACAGTTGTTTTACGGAAAACAGACTGTGAGCCTGGACGGTTTAAAGGATGAGATCCGCCGGGAGATTGCCAGCGATGCCGATACCCAGGTGGTGATCCGGCCCGACGCGGCGGTGCCGTACTCCCGGGTGGTCCGGGTAATGGACGCGTTGGCCGGCGCCGGAGTTCAGAAACCTTTGCTGGGGGTCGACCGGCAACAGATGCCCAATTCCAACCGGCCGCAAGTAGAGTAAGCCGGATGGGGGAATGCGACCTTGACTAGCACGGAACGCCGCAATTATGGAGTGGCCATCGTCATTTCCATCGGTTTTCACTTACTGATGGGGTTGTTTTATGTGCCGCGGATTTGGTCGGCCAAGCCCAGTGAGTTGGAGTTGGAGACGTACCCCATCGGAACGGTCGAGCTGGCCGGTAGACCCGATGCCGGTATCCGCCATGTTGCGGAGTCGGGGGGCGCGCAGGCGGCGCTCGGTACGGTGGCTTTGCCCGCCAAACATGAGAATGCCGCTAAATCGGCCCAGGCCGGCCCGCCGGCCAAACCCAAAGCGCAAGCCCAGCCGGTGATTTCGCAGGCTAAAGCGGTGCTTAAGACCCATACCGAGGCGGCACCGCCAGCCGCAGCCAAAGCCGAACCCGCCTCGGTGGCGGCCAAAATTCCGGCCAGTCCCGATCCGGGCCCCGGACCGGCGCTCGCCGTCGGGCAGAAAGACGCCAAGGATTCAAAAGCGGCCAAAGAGTCGAAAGAAGGCAAGGAACAGGACCGTAAAGAGCCGGCCGTTGCAGCGGCCGCACCATCGCAACATCCCGAAGCCAAGCCGGCTGGTCATGAGGCCGCCGGTGGCGGCGGTAACGGCACCGGAACTGGTGACAAGCTGGCCGCCGCCGATAAGAGCGGTAGCGCGTCCGGTTCCGGCGACGGCGCGGGAAGTGGTTCCGGTACGGGTACGGGCACGGGCACAGGTTCAGGCGCGGGGGCGGGCAATGAGAAAGGTGGCGGCAGCGGCCCCATCGGTTTTGGAACCGGAGCCAAGCTGACAGTGCTGGGACCGCCGCCCGCCTATCCCAAGAACGCCTTGAATGAAGGGAAAGAAGGCAAAGTTCGGGTCAGGATCCTGGTCCACGCCAACGGCGCCTTGGAAAAAATCCAACTGTTGGATTCGTCGGGCGACGCCCGGCTGGACAATATCGTGCTCAACCAGATTCGCCGGAACTGGAAGTTTGCGCCGACGTCGGTCGACTACTTTATCGACCTCGGCTTCATTTTCAATGCCCGGAAGGCTCAGGTGGGAGTCAGCTTTGAAAACGCGGAATCCCGTTAAGAACAATGTGAAACAGTCGGTACGGAGGGCGCAATGAGACGAAAGGCATGGCTGGTTTGGCTGTTGCTCGCCGTCTGCGGCAGCGCGGCGGGGATCGTTTGGGGTGAGCCGGGAGAGCTGCTGTCGGTCGAGAATAAGTACATCAAAGTTTACATGAATAATAGCGCCGAGGAGACCGGGCGCTTCGCGGTGGATGTGACCGGCGGCGATTACGAACGGAGCGACGACGATAACAAGCCGTTGATCTACGGACGCCCCAAGCCCTGGACCTCTTTCACGACCATCCGGATCGATGGCGCCGATTATGTGTTCGGCAAGGAGACCAGCAAGCGGGCGGGCGCCGGCCTGCCCGGCGGGACGATCCTGGAAGGCCCCCGTCTGGCCGATGACCGGCTGACCATGAAATGTCAGTACGGCGCGATCGTGGTCGAACAGACCCTGGACATTACCCGCAGCCCCAGCACCGGCGCGTTGGATACGGCGCGCATCCGTTATAGCTTGACCAATCAGGGCACGGCTCCGGCGGAGCTGGGCTTGCGGGCGCTGCTCGATACGATGGTGGGCGACAATGACGGCGCGCCGTTCCGGCTCGGCAACCAGGAAGTGACCACCGATCGCAGCATCGACGGCAAAGATTGCCCCGACTATTGGCAAGCCTTCGATTCGCTGTCCAAACCGGCGGTGATCGCCCAGGGCACACTGCGCGGCGGCGGCGTGACCACGCCGGACCGGATCGTCTTTACCAACTGGGGCAAGGCGGCCGATAATCCCTGGGAGATCCCGCTGACCGCGGGGGCCGACTTCACCCGGGAAGGCGAGGATGAACTGGACAGCGCCTTGGCCATGTACTGGCTGCCCCGGACGGTGAAGCCCGGCGAACAGCTGAATATCGTCATCGATTACGGTTTGGGCGGGATCACCTTCTCGCCCGGCAATACCTATCTGGGAATCTCGGCTCCGGCGGAGGTGGTCGACAGCATCACCGCGCCGCGCAGTTACCTGGTCATCGTGTATCTGGAGCACCGCGGCGAGGCCAAGGCCGAAAATGTCCGCATTCAGCTGGATCTGCCGCAGGGTTTGACCTGCGTCACCGGACAGCCCCAGATCAGCCTGGCGGAATTGATTCCCGGCGTCACCAAGCAGTTTTCCTGGGAGATCCGGCCCGACGGGACGGTCAGCGGCGACACCAGCTTCGCCATTAAAGTGACCGGCGAGCATCTGGAGGCCAATCAGGTGACCCGCAAGATCCGGATCATCGGTCCGCCCCGGGTCGGCGGCTCGCTGAGCATCCCGGCCTTGCGAGTGACCGCCAACAGCTGGGACCCTTATCCGCTGCCCGTGACGTTGCGGCTGCAGAATCAAGGCGAATCGGCCACCGGTGACGATCTGAAAGCGGTCCTGACCGGAGACGCCGGTTTCCGGCTGGCCGACGGCGAGCGGCCGGAAAAGTTCGTGGGCAGTTTGGCGCCGAATCAAACCGCCACTGTCAGCTGGCAGGTGGTTCCGACCGGCGCCGCGCCGCGCGGCCGGTTGCAGGCGGAGATCAGCGGGCGGGAGATCCGGACCGAGCGGATCGCAGTCGACGCCGCCATTCCGCCGTTGCCGTTGCAGCTTTCGCTGACGGGACCGGCCAAGATCCTGCCGGGCCAGGTGGTCCTGGTCGACGTCAATGCTTACAACTTAACCGCGCTGGCCAAGTTCCAACTGAATATCCGATACGATCCGCAACAGCTCCGCCTGGTGAGCGTCTCGCGCGGCACCTTCCTGGTGGAGGACGACGCGTTGTCCCGTTGGTCCAGCGGCACCATCGACCGGCGGGCCGGGACGGTCGCGGGGATCGGCGGTTCCCGGAGCCAACCCTTCAGCGGATCGGGAGTGACCTTGGCTCGCTTGAACTTTATCGCGGTGGGGGCCGGCGCCGGCCGGATTCAAACCGGCGACCTGCAACTGCTGGACGCGTCCGGGCAGCAATTGCCCGCGGCAGCGACGGCGTTGCAATATCAGATTGGGGAGGAATGACGATGATGGCAAACCGTTATCAATTGAAACTGACCTTGGGCTTGATTTGCTTACTGACCTTGACGCTGTCCTTCTGCGTCGGCCAGGTCGTGCTGGCCGAGACCAATCCGGCGGATGTGCCGCCGTCCCACTGGGCCTACAAGGCCGTCAAATTGCTGGTGGATAAGGGTTATTTGCAGTTATACCAGGACCAGACCTTCAAGGGCGAAAAGCCGGTCGACCGGTACACCATGGCGGTCGTGGTCGCCAAGATCTTAAATGAGATCGCCGGCGGCAAGGTCGGCACCAACCAGGGCGACATGGACCTGGTCAAGAAACTGACCAACGAGTACTGGAACGAACTGGTCCAGGTCAACTCCAAGAATAATCTCTTCGTCCAAAAGATCGATCAGGTCGTCAAAGACAACCAGGTCATCAAGGAGGATATCACCAGAAATACCGCCGCCACCCAGCAGTTGGGCGACGACCAGGACGCGCTGCGCCAGAACGTCGCCAAAAACAGCGCCGACATTCAAACGCTGCAAGGGCAGACCGGCCAGAACAGCGCCGCTATTCAGACCTTGCAAGGGCAGGTCAGCCAGAACAGTGCCGATATTCAGGCGCTGAGCAGCGACCGGGACGTCCTGCAAAAGAAGGTCGCCCAAAATAGCGAGGACATTGCCAAGAACAGCCAGGACATCGCGCAAAATTCCGCCGCCATTCAAAAACTCGCCGATGACCAGGCCGCCCAGCAAAAGGCCTTTCAAGAACAGGCGCAACAGATCATCGCCGAGATTCAGAAGCTGACGGCCCGCGTCCAGAAGTTGGAGGAGGAAAACTCCATGCTCCAGGCGGATATCGATCGGATGCGCATCGAGAATGAGCAGAACCGCAAGAAACAGAACGGCATGATCATCGCCGCCATCGTCCTCGGGCTGATCGGAGTGGCCAAGTAGCGGAAAACGGTCCGACTCGGACGTTGCCATTTACATACGCAAAAGCGGACAATCCAAAACCACCGGATGAAAACCCCCGGTGGTTTTGGTTATTTCAGTGCCAGCCATTCCCGTTCCGAACCTGCAATTGTTAAATTTTGAAACCAATAATTATATTTCGGTCGCGATAATTACATTTTCGACCCGGAGAATTGAATTTCTCGGCGCGAGAATTAAACTTTCGATCCAGAGAAATAAATTTTCGATCCGGAGAATTAAACTTTTGATTCGGAGAATTTAACTTTCGATCCGGAGAAATAAATTTTCGATCGCGATAATTAAAAAATCGATCCCAATAATTAAATTATCGATCTGAATAATCAAGAAATCGATCTGGATAATTAAATTATCGATCATCAAAAAGAAAATATCACGTCCGATAATTAAAATTATCATCATTTTTATCTAATTTTGGACTGAAAAAGTAAAATTGACGATCGCGGAAATAGAATTCGTAACTTTAAAACAGGAACTTCGGAAGTTTAAGTTCAGGTCGGCGGGAACCGGGCGGCGGTTCCGTTACCCAAAGTTCAAGCGGCGACCCGATTTTATGCCGGGCAAATTCTTGAACAGCCGGGGAACGTATGCTAAAATAAGTTGGAATGGGCAAAACCGCCCGTCGGTTTCGAACATCATGAACATTGCCGGAGACCCTATCCAAGGGGATCGCGATTCCCTCCAATCCTTCAATTCCATATGAGTAAGGGTTTTGTGAATCGCAAGCGTGATTCCGGGACCCTTTTTGTTTTTTCTGGCCATTCGCGGTGGTTTCATTCGGAAACCCGCTCTTCGCGGCGGGTTGAAAGGGTTCAGGGCTTGAGACTTGCGCCTGCCGGAAAGGGGGATAATGAGCCAAGCGAACGAAGTTTGCTGAAAGAATCAGGACCAATACGAGGAGGATGTTTGGAAATGTCCATCAATTTAAATGTCAAACCCAAAGATAGCTGCAAATACGATTGCATCTCCCTGGGCGAGGTGATGCTGCGCCTCGATCCCGGCGAGGGCCGGATCAAAACGGCCCGCCAGTTCCGGGCCTGGGAAGGCGGCGGCGAGTACAATGTATCGCGGGGGCTGCGCAAATGTTTCGGCATGAACTGCGCGGTGGTGACGGCTTTCGCCGACAATGAGGTCGGCCGGCTGGTGGAAGACTTCATCATGCAGGGCGGCGTCGACGTTTCGCTGATCAAATGGTTCCCCTACGACGGGATCGGCCGCAATGTCCGGAACGGCCTCAACTTCACCGAACGCGGCTACGGCATCCGCGGCGCGGTGGGCGTCTCCGACCGGGCCAACACCGCCGCTTCGCAACTGAAGAAGGGCGATATCGACTGGGATTACATCTTCGGCACCCTCGGCAGCCGCTGGCTGCATACCGGCGGAATTTACGCCGCGCTCTCCGAGACCACTCCCGCGGTGGTGCTGGAAGCGGTCCAGGCCGCCAAGAAATACGGCACCATCGTCTCCTATGACCTGAATTACCGCCCCTCGCTCTGGAAAGGCATCGGCGGCCAGGAAAAGGCCCAGGAGGTCAACCAGGAGATCGCCAAATACATCGACGTGATGATCGGCAATGAGGAAGACTTCACCGCCTGCCTCGGTTTCGAGGTGGAAGGCAACGACGAGAACCTGAAAGAGCTCAATCTGGAAGGCTACCGCAAGATGATCAACCAAGTGGTCAAGACCTACCCCAACTTCAAGGTGGTCGCCACCACGCTGCGCACTGTCAAATCGGCCACGGTCAATGACTGGTCCGCCATGTGCTGGGCCGACGGCCAGATCTACAAGGCCAAGGACTTTAAGGGCCTGGAGATCCTGGACCGGGTCGGCGGCGGCGACAGCTTCGCCTCCGGCCTGGCTTACGGGCTGATGGCCACCGGCGATCCCGAGCAGGCGGTCAACTATGGCGCGGCGCACGGCGCTCTGGCGATGACCACCCCCGGCGACACCTCCATGGCCAGCCTGAAAGAGGTCGAGAAAGTAATGGGCGGCGGCGGCGCCCGGGTGGACCGGTAACCGTTTAGCCATTAGGTTTAGCGAACTTGACGTCAGGGCAAGGGACGGAGCAATTGCGCCCCTTGTTTTTTTGCCAATTTTTAAGCGCGGCACAGGATTGCTAAGAAGATGGCGAGGGAAGTGTCGGTTATCTTCGTAAATTCATGTCCTAACGATTAATGGCGTTGCCTGGAACCGGCTCTTTTTCCTTTTAAGCGGATCCGGAAAGTGGGGCGTCCTGTTGCTGAACGACATTGCTCACGTTTGGACCGGACAAAGTTCGGTAAAGCGGGGATGGCGGCCGGAATAGCTTCCCGAAGGTTCGCGGATGTTTCTCCGCGTCTTGGTCTTGCTTCCTCAATCCTCGGGGCAATTTCCCCCGACCGATTCATAAGCTTCTTCCCTGACGGGGAAGAGGAACGGTTCTGCAAAGACACGGGGTAAAACCAGAGGAGCCGGATTGAGGTATCATGCGTGTTATCAGGCGGTTAGAGTTCGAAAATTATAAATCTGAAAAATTCCGGCTAGACCCTATTCGGGCCAAAAGCTTAAGCTTCCCAATCCTCCGCAGCGAGGGTGGAACGGTATCTGTAAATGATGCCCCAGATCGGATAGGCGATCACCGTCAGTACGGCGGCGATTCCCAGCATCACGGCAGGGAATACGGCGAAGCCGAACCAGTCGGCCAATTGGCCCACGGCGGGGATGATCAGGAAGCCTCCCAAATCGGCGCAAACGGTGACCAAGGCGGCCACCTTGCCGGTGCTGCCGGGGAAGCTGGCGGTCAGCGCGGCCATCAGCGTCGGAAAGATTCCCGCCAGGGCGAGTCCCAGACC
>JAEXFN010000009.1 GCA_023400055.1 Bacillota bacterium | reverse complement strand
CAACTTGCCCCCCCCCCCCCGAAGCTGCCGGCCAACATTTTCACGGTCTGGACGATGGCGTCGACTTCCTTGGTCCGGATACAAAGCGGGAAAGCATCGACATCGCCAAAGGTCTTGAATAAGACGCATTTGCCTTCCATCACCGGCATTGCGGCCTCGGGGCCGATATCTCCCAGCCCCAGCACGGCCGTACCGTCAGTAATCACCGCTACCAGGTTCCAGCGGCGCGTATATTCATAAGAAAGATGGACATCTTTTTGAATCTCCAGACAGGGCTGAGCGACTCCCGGTGTGTAGGCCAGCGATAAATCTTGCTTGCTTGCGACCGAGACCTTACTGATCACTTCAATTTTGCCTTTCCACTCTCGATGCAATCGCAATGATTCTTTGGCATAATCCATCGTTCATCTCCATTCTCATTATATTATTGGAATTAGACGATAACTTCCGGAAGGGTGGAGCCGCCATAGGGCATAATCATCACTTTGCTATTCGTGCCGAATTCGGCCAGGGCGTCATCCAAGGCCTCTTGAACGCGGGAATAGGGTTTCATAAAAATCTGGCGCACCTCATCCGCCTCCAGATCCGAGACCACATAAATACGGCATTTATTCAACACCAAGGCGATGGCCGCCGCTTTGTGGCCGCCCAAGACGAATTGCTGCTGTATTTTGGCGATCAAATCATTGGGAGCTTCGGCTTCCCTCATCCAATTTTCAAAGACGACTTCACCAAAGCCTTCCTTGCAACTGGCCACCAGAATGATAATGCCACCCTCCTTTACAGCATATTTGGCATTGTCCAACGCCTTTTGCGCTTGATAAAGATTGATGTCCTTGGGATGGCCGCCTGCTGAAACCACTACGATATCAGCCGGTTCTTTAATCCTCACCTTATAGAATCGGTCCAGAAACTGGCATCCAACCCGGTGGGCCTTAACCGGGTGGCCCGCCACAGCTTTGATGATGGTTTTGTGCTCATCCAAGACCACATTGAGAATGAAGTCAACCGGGACAAACGAAAGGACTTCGTCGATGTCCCGGCGGACCGGATTATTGGCCATTTCTCCCGCCCGCGCCGCCTCCAAAACCATCTTGCTATGGTTGGCCTGGATGGCCTCCCGGGTGGACGTTCCGGGCAGGATCGCCTTGACCCCTCCGCTATAACCGGCGAAGTAATGATACTCGATGTTTCCCAGGCATATCCGGCGGTCCGCTTCGGCCACGGTGCGGAAAATATCCATCGGCGTTCCATGGGAGGTTACGCCCAAATGGATACAGTCCGAACCATCGCTGTCGACGCATCGCACCTGGGAATAAACTTCATCGCCGACCAGGCCCTTCTGCTCCGCCGCGGTATGTTTCCTGTGGCTGCCCAAGGCGAAAACGACGGTTACATCGGTTAATGCGATGCCGGCCTGCGACAGTTCTTCCAGTAAAAGCGGCATGACTTGCTTGCTCGGCATGGGACGGGTAATATCGCTGGTGACGATCGCGATTTTCTCGCCCGGCTTGACGATATCCCTCAGCCGGGGCGTGCCAATGGGAGCGGCCAAAGCCCGTTTTACTTCCGCTTCCCCGCAAATAGCCGTTGGGACCGGATTGGGAGTCAAAGTCCCCAGAATCCTGTCCGCGGCTATTTCCATAGGAACCTTTGTTTTTCCGAATCCAAGCTCGACTTTCATTCCGCAAGCGCCACCGATTCACCGGTCTCATAAGACCTTTTTGCCGCCAACCCGATTAGTACCGGTTTAAGGCCGTCGATCCCGGCTACCGGAGTTTCCTTGTTATTCAGCACACAATCAAAAAATTGCGTAACTTCCTCTAAAAATGAATCCGCATATCTCTCCAGGAAGAAGTACTTGGGTTTATCGCTGAAAACTCCTTCCTCGGTGCTTAGCACGGCCGAAGTCGGGGTATCGTTGGCTACGGTGATGGAACCTTTCGCGCCAAATACCTCAACCCGCTGGTCATAGCCGTATGCCGCCCGCCGGCTGTTATCGATAATACCAATGGCGCCATTTTTAAACTTTAAAGTGATAACTGCGGTATCCGCATCTCCAGCGGCCCCGATGGCCGGATCCACCAAAACGGCACCCGCAGCATATACTTCCGTGACTTCACTGCCCGAAAGATATCTAGCCATATCAAAATCATGAATCGTCATATCCAAGAAGATGCCTCCCGATACCTTGACATACTCGATTGCCGGCGGGGCTGGATCGCGCGAGGTGATTTTGATGATCTGCGGCGTACCGACTTTGCCTTGTTTCACCAATTCATGAACCTTCTTGAAATTATGATCGAATCTGCGATTAAAGCCGACCTGAAACTTGACTCCAGCCGTTTTTACCGCATCCAGGGCGGCCTGGATTCTATTTAAATCGTAGTCAATCGGTTTTTCACAAAAAATGTGCTTCCCAGCCTTGGCGGCTTCAATTGTTATCTGAGAATGGGTATTCGTAGATGAACAGATCATGACGGCATTGATTTCCGGATCATTTAAAATTTGATGATAATCGGCGTATACATTATCAATTCCCAAACCACTGGCCCAATCTTTGAGCTGATCGGCATATAAGTCCGAAATGGCCTTAATTTTTACATTTTGAAGCTTAGCCGCATTCGCGGCATGTAGTTTCCCGATTCTCCCCGCGCCAATAATTCCCACGTTTAACTTATTGTCCATCGTCGCTATCCCCTTTTCATATTTTTAAAGCCCCGTTTTCCCCCGGATATACTCTCTGGCCTTCAGCGCATACTCCAATGGATTGGCCTGGGCGGGATCCTGCTCGGCTTCTACTACCATCCAGCCGGTGTAATCATTGGCAGCCAGTATTGCAAACAAAGGTTCAAAGTCGATGCTTCCGTCGCCGGGCACAGTGAATACGCCTTCTTTAACGGCTTTTAAAAAACTCCAGTTTTCGCGCTTAACCTTTTCCAAAACTTCTTTCCGGATATCTTTTAAATGAACATGTTTGATCCGTTGGACATATTTTTCTAAAACAGCTTGGGCATCGATATCTGAGAAAGTCAGATGTCCGGTGTCGAACAACAAGTATACCAGTTCGGGATCGGTCATCTCCATTAAACGGTCAATTTCCGCAAGGGTCTGTACTCCGGTGCCCATGTGATGATGATAAGTAAGAATCATCCCTTTTTCCTTGGCCAATTTACCCAGCTGATTTAGGCCATTGGCTAACTTTTCCCACTCGGCGTCGGTGAAAACCGGTTTTTTGGTTAATACCGGGACATCCATCAGGCCTTGGATACTATGGCCCTGTTCGGCGGCGCCGATCACCCTGGCCCCAACTTCATAGAGGAAATCGCGCTGTTTGATAAAAGCAGCCACAGTTTCCTCAAGCGGCTTCGTCGTGAGAAACGAACTGAACCAAGCATTACAAATGGTCATTCCTCTCAAATCCAGGGCTTTTTTCAGCGCTTTGGGATCTTTCGGATACTTATTCCCCACTTCGCTTCCGACAAATCCCGCCAGCGCCATCTCACTGATGCATTGCTCAAAGGTGTTTTCCGCTCCCAGTTCCGGCAGGTCATCGTTGGTCCAGGCGATCGGGGCAATCCCGAGCTTAACATGATTCTTATCCGACATGTTTGCTTCCCCCGTTCATCAATATTTTCTTGCCTTTTCGATGTTCAACTTCATTTTTTCAAAAGCGGCCCGGCCCTTTTCATGATCAGAAATGGCCGCGACGCCAGCCCGCCACCAGGACTCATAATCATGCGTCATCGTCTTGGGCAATACCTTGATATCCAAAAGAGTCGAGACGGTTTGTTTTTCGGCATCTTTAAGGGCTTTTCTCAATTCTTCCTCATTCCGGACAGTATAAGTGGCGCAACCGTATCCGGCCGCATTTTTAGCAAAATCAACGGGCACCAACTTACCATCCAATTTACCGGTCGCGGGATTTCTGAATCTGAACTCCGTCCCAAAACTCCCCATCCCGTTGCCCAATTGAAGATTATTGATACAACCAAAAGACATATTGTCGAATAAGATTACGTTAATCTTACGCCCTTCCTGGATCGAGGTCACCAATTCGGAGTGGAGCATCATATAGGCGCCATCGCCCACCATGGCGTACACCTCACGATCGGGACAGGCGATCTTCACTCCCAGCGCCGCATTCACCTCATAACCCATGCAAGAATAACCATACTCCATGTGATAAGTATTGGGCGCCTTAGGGCGCCAAACCCGCTGCATGTCTCCAGGCAGACTTCCCGACGAGCCTACCACGATGGCTTGGGGATCCAGTATCTCATTGACGATCCCCAATACACGGGTCTGGGTCAAATAAGAACCGGTCTGTTTGCCGAACTCGGCCAAAACCTGGTCGATCTGCCCGGCAATCTCCGGCTTAAAACCATCGCCGGTATAAAGCAAATTATCCAGCCGCTTCAATTCCTCGGCCCAGCTTTGCTTGGCTTCGGCTATTTCCGTGGTGTAGGCCGACCGGTACCCGACTTTATCCAGCCCAGCCATTAAGGCTTCCAGGGCGACCCGGGCATCGGCCACTACCCTCACCGCATCCAGCTTGTAGGCGTCAAACTCGGCCACATTGATGTTGATGAAATCCAGCGCCAGGTTTTGGAACAACCATTTGGACGAGGTGGTGAAGTCGGTATAACGGGTCCCTACCCCAATAACTAAGTCGGCTTGCCGGGCAATGATATTGGCGGCCAGATTGCCGGTGGCCCCGATTCCGCCCAAATTCAACGGATGATCCCAAACGATGGCGCTTTTTCCCGCCTGCGTCTCCCCGAAGGGGATATTATACTTCTCGGCAAAGCATCGAAAGACTTCAGCCGCCTCCGAATACCTTACACCGCCGCCGCAGATCAAAATGGGTTTCTGCTTGGTTTTGATGAATTCCACGGCATCCTTAATCATCGCTGGGGTGGGCGGCCGGCGCTCGATCCGATGCACCCGTTTTTTAAAGAAGTCGACCGGATAATCGTAGCTTTCCGCCTCGACGTCCTGAGGCAAAGCTATCGTTACGGCCCCAGTATCCGCCGGATCCGTCAATACCCGCATCGCATTGATCATAGCTGTCATAAGCTGTTCGGGACGAGTAATCCGATCCCAGTATTTGCTGACTGCCTTAAAGGCATCATTGGTCGTTATATTAAGGTTATGGTAGTGTTCGACCTGTTGCAGCACAGGATCCGGCTGCC
Organism: Bacillota bacterium; assembly: GCA_023400055.1. GTDB lineage: Bacteria > Bacillota > UBA4882 > UBA8346 > UBA8346 > Hydrogenispora. The sequence goes on along the minus strand of JAEXFN010000009.1, from coordinate 107,048 downwards.
GACAGGCATAAGTATCCCCCGGCAGGAATAATACGGGAATACGATTGGCGCTGGCGGTCCCCGCCGCAGTAATCATATTGGCCGCTCCCGGGCCGATGGATGAAGTACAGGCGAAAATCTGCCTCCGCTGACTTTGCTTCGCAAAACCCATCGCCGCGTGAGCCATCCCTTGCTCGTTCCTGCCCTGACATACTTGGAGATCTCCGGGATCCTGTTCCAAAGCCTGCCCCAGCCCCAGTACATTGCCATGGCCGAATAAGGTGAACACCCCTTTGACAAACTTGGTTTCTTTACCGTCAAACTCCACATACTGGCTGTCAAGGAACTTTACTAACGCTTGAGCCATTGTCAAACGTACGGTTTGCACAGTATCCCCTCCTCAGTCAATTTGCAATTTATGTTCGGAGCTTACGAAATTTATGTTCTCTATAAGTTGAAATAAATTCTTGGAATAAGCTTTTCCATCCGCAAAGCATGGCTGGAAAAGGACGAGTCGCGGCATTTATTTCAACTTATGAATCAAGGAAACAGGTTGCAATGATCTTGAAGGTATAAAAACTTATCGCAACATATATAAGGCCCTTGTTGCGAGTGCGGTATAATAAAAAATAGAAAACTGGCGCAACGCGTTAACCTCGGTAAAATCATTTATCCGGCCATATTTTCACACCTTTTTCCGTTAGCCATAAATGCTCGGATGCGTAAATTCTCGTTTTATCCCACGGATTGTTTTCAAGATGCCTGATCACCCATATGTAATACATCGCATAGCCCGGCGCAGCCACCTGAGGGTGGGTAACATCATCGGTGATGATACAGACATCGTTATTTTTTACCTTGAATACCTGGTCTCCCAATTCGGAATATCCAAACCCTTGCTCCGGTAGGAATTTATAGTAATACATTTCCGGTTGCGGATGATGATGCGGCGGATAACTGGACCAGCGACCGGGATAATGCACTACTTCGCCCACTACCAGATTTGCGGCCGGGGCATTGGAATAGTCAAAGACCGTCCGGATCGACCTTAAGGCGGCTTCACCCAGTTCCCCTTTTCCCCCCGGTTCGGTTAGGCATTCTTCCTGGGAATAAAATTTAGGTTCAAAATTCTTCTCATTATAGGTTCTGGAAACGGAAATCTCGGTATCATCCCGCAAGGAGGTTACCTTTATGGCCACACCAGCAGGTACATGAAGGCAGCAAGGATTTTCATCCAAAAACGAATCGCGGCTTACTTCGATTTTATGGCCTTCCCATTCGAAAATTACCTTCCCTTTAACCAGCAAGTAAGCCTTTTCCTTGGGCTGATGATCGCTGTGCGTCTGGTTGGCCTTAAGAATTAACATTCCATACTCCATCTGGGTATCGTTTTCGCTATCATCAAGGCTGGTAATGACATTGTAACCCTCCCTAAACGCTTCACCCTGTCGAATAATCAAGTTACACACCCCTTTTCCGCGAAATAACCTTTTTCACTGCTTTGACAATGTCTTCGGCGGTTATCTCAAAGCGCTTGGCCAGGTAATCCACAGGGCCCACTTCGCCGAACCTATCTTTGACGCCGACCCTGGCCATGGGCACCGGTGCCTCCTCAACCAAAACCTCGGCTACTGCTGAACCCAGGCCGTTAATGATATTATGATTTTCGGCAGTTACCACAGCCCCCGTTTCCCGGGCGCATTGGATGATCAGTTCCCGGTCGATGGGCTTAAGGGTGAACAGGTTGATCACTCTCGCTGACACGCCTTGATCTTTGAGGATCTCCGCGGATTTCAGCGCTTCGCTGACCATGATTCCGCTGGCAAAGATGGTCGCATCTTTGCCCTCTCTGAGTTGCACTCCTTTTCCAATTTCGAAAGTGGATCCTTCCTTATAGATCTGTACTGCGTTTTTTCGCAATAAACGGATGTAAAAGACGCCGTAACGAGCCGCGCTCTGTTTCACCAGGTTTTTCAACATTGCGGCATCGACCGGCTCCAGGATGGTGATGCCGGGAACCAGTCGCATCAGGCCCAAGTCTTCAAAGGGCATATGCGTGCCTCCGTTATAGGCCGCCGTAATGCCGGGATCGCTGCCGATAATCCGGACGTTAAGCCGGGCATAGCCGCAAGATAGGAACACCTGGTCAAAACAGCGCCGGGAGGCGAAGGGCGCGAAACTGTGAGCAAAGGGTATTTTGCCGGTGGCAGACAGGCCGGCGGCAACCCCGATCATGTTGGCTTCCTGTATTCCGACATCAAAGGTCCGTTCTGGATAGGCCTTCATGAATGGCACCATGCCCATGGACTTCATCAGATCGGCATCGAGGGCGACGATCCGCGAGTCCTTGGCTGCCAATTCCATCAGGGTCTGGCAATAAGCATCCCGCATCGCCAATTCATCAGGCGTCTGATTCAGCGCCAGGATAGCGCTCATTTTATCACCGCCTTTGCGGTCAGTTCTTTTAATGCTTCTTCCATCTGTTCGGGACTGATCGTGACATGGTGGTTGTCGACTTGGCCTTCGATAAAATTGCAGCCTTTGCCTTTGATGGTGTTGAGTACGATTGCCGAGGGCTTGCCTTGCGTTTGGCTGGCTACTTCAACTGCTTCATAAATCATCCGGATATCGGCGCCGTCGATACTTTGGGTAAACCAGCCGAAACTCTCGAATTTCCGGGCAATATCGCCGAGATCATTGATGTCTTTGGTGTATCCGTCCAGTTGCTGTTTGTTATAATCGACCAAGGCAATCAAATTATCCAGCTTTTGCTGGGCGGCAAAAAGAACTGCCTCCCAGACTTGCCCTTCTTGCAATTCGCCATCACCCAGGATCAGGTAGGTGGTATTGTTTCGGCCATCTAACCGGTTTCCCAGCGCCACTCCCACGGCCAGGGAAGAACCCTGGCCCAGCGAGCCGGTAGTCATGTCGATCCCGACGGTTTGGTTGCGATCGCAATGGCTGGGCAAATGGGTTCCCGACTGATTCAGTGTTAAGAGCTCTTCCATCGGGAAGTATCCTTTTAGGGCCAAAGTGGCATAGATAGCCGGACCAGCGTGCCCCTTGGAACAGACCAGCCAATCTCGCTCTTCCCAGCGGGGATTTTGAGGATCGATCCGCATTACCGCGCCATAAAGCACCGCTAACGTTTCGATGATGGACATCGCCCCGCCCAGGTGACCAAAGCCAAGTTGCCCCATTTCTTTAAGGGTTTCAATCCTGATTCTGGTGGCAAACTGCTCTAATTCTTTGATTTTGGTTTCGCTTATCATCTTGCTCCCTCAAGACTTTCTTCGTTTAATTAATTTGGTAAAAAATCTTTTATTCTCCCGCAGAGACGCAAAGATGCAGATCACTATGGCAGGCTAGTTATTCACCACCTTGAACAGCGCTTTCTTCTTTTTGAGCCGCCTTTCTCATGGCTTCGATCAGCGGCAGTTTTTTCCCTGACAGGAATCGGACCATAGCGCCACCGGCAGTGCATACATAGTTAATCTGAGCGGTATCGATAAAACGCGAGGCCGCGCTGACCGTATCCCCGCCGCCGATGACCGAATAGCCTTTGGCGCCAGCGATCGCCTCCCAGAGCTCCCGGGTGCCGTTTTCAAAGAGTTTATTCTCGTATACTCCGGCCGGGCCGTTGACAAAGATGGTTCCTGCGCTGGCGATGACGGTTTTAAACCGAGCGATGGTTTGAGCCCCGATGTCCAGGAACATTTCCTCGGCCGGCAGAGCCGTTACCGCGATTTCATGCCGTTGGCCGTCCTTTTCGTAGGCCAGATCTAGCGGCACCTCGATTTTACCGGGATAATCCCGTAAATACTCCCGAGCAGGGGCAATAAACACATCCAAGGACCGGTCTTTAATGAACCTTTCTTTGGTTTGCCCCAGTGCGATTCCTCGGGCTAGCAGCATGATTTCTCCGGTGATCCCGCAGGCCAGGATTTTGTCGGCTGTACCGTTTTCCAGGACTTGTTTCATCATGCCAAAGGCATCGGATATTTTGGCACCGCCAAGCACAAATACCGCTGGCTTCTCGGGCATCTTCATTACCTTGGTTAAAGCTTCCACTTCCTTCATGAGCAGGATGCCGCCTGCGGTCGGCTTTATTTCCTGGAAGGCCACCATGGATGGACTATTCCGATGGGCCGCTGCAAAGGCGTCATTGACATAGATATCCACTAATGGAGCCAGATTGCGTACCAAATATGTATCCAGCATTTCTTCGGGTTTTAACTTGACGGCATCCTCGAAGGTGGAAATCTCTTCGCAAAGATAACGTACGTTGCCCAGCAGAATGGCTTCTCCAGCTTTCAGTGCTTTTACGGCATCCTGGGCCGCCGGTCCCGCCACATCATCGATATATTTCACAGGAGTGCCTAAAAGGCCTGAAAGCTTTTGGGCGTGTTCTTGCATGGGAATCAAGTTCTGATAATCAAGTGTATCTCCTTGATGAGCTATGATCACTAATCTGGCACGACGTTCCAAAAGATATTGAAGGGTCGGAATGCTCTTTTTCAGCCGATTTTCATTGACGATCTTCTTGGTTACGGGATCGATCGGCGAATTGATATCCACTCTTAGCAGGACGGTTTTATCGCAGTAATCCAAAGCCTCCAACGGCTTGATTCCGGATATTGATGTTACAGCCATTTTCCCATCCCCAAATATTTATTGGTTAATCCTACGGCTTCCAGCCGGTCTTTTTGCATTTCCATGGCCGCCCTGATCGCGTCCATGTTTTCCGGTATCACCACTGCTTCCTGTGGAATATTGATAGCATACATGATGTCGTTGCCGGAATTGACGATGGTTTCCTCCCAAGCAGCGATCTCATACATATCCCCGCGGGGATTGCCGAGGTCCCTCGCATACCGGAATAGAGAGGCATTGCCCAGAAATCCGTCCGCCAGTCGGACTATCCTGATTCGCGGATGTTCTTGGAAGAATTCCAATATATTGGCCTTGGAGATTTTCCGTTTCGTAGTAGCCACCACGGTTAAAATATGTCCATGAGTCACCGGAGTATGGACCAAAATTCCGGTGGCATCCACATGGGGCATGATGGTCATTAAATCCAAAGCCTGGTGGCTAGGAGCTTTATCGACTTGCAACGCATTGGTCAACCCACGATGATAATCACCCGGGTCGGCTACGCGGCGGATAATGGTAATGGCTACTTTCTCCACCCCGACTTTGCGGTCAATGCAATCTACCGACCGGATCAACCCCGTGGTATTGCAGGAGGTGAGTTTTAAAAATTGCTTGCCCAGGCCTTTTTCATAGTTGGCATAGCCGTGGAAGAATACATCAGCTACGCTGTTCTTTTCTCCACCTTGAAATACAGCCTTTTTACCATACTGTTGATACAACTCTTTATTTTTGGCACCTACACCCGCGCTGGTGGAATCCATGATAATATCGCATTGTTGGATGAGCTCCATCAATGTTCCGGAAATCGGGATCCCGGCATTCTCAAATAGCGGGCCGTTTTCGGGTAAGGCGTTATATAGTTGGTATGGCATACCTTTTTCCTTTAAGGCCCGTACTGCAAGTGTTGGTGCCACATCGGCGACTCCCATTAATTGCATATCCTTTTGCAGCGCTACTCCGTCTGCTAACCGCTGTCCGATCACTCCGTAGCCTACTACTCCCACCTTGACCATTTAAACTAACACCTCCGTTGAATATAAAATCTTTTCCGTAAACGTTTTAAATGGAAATTAAAAAAATATATCGCTGCTTTTTCCTGAAACAAATGAACAGATCGTCCCTTAACTGCTTCCTCTGACGATTAACTCCGGATTCAATAAAATCTTTTTATTGATTACACTATCCCCCCCTTTCATTTGATCCAAGAGCGTCAAAAAAGCTAGCTTCCCCATATCGTACTTTGGCTGAGCTATCGTAGTCAAATCAATCTCCGGCAAAGCGGCGAATCCGATGTCATCAAAGCCAACCACCGCAATATCGCCGGGAATCGTCAAGCCTTCCTCTTTAATGGCTTGAATAGCTCCTAAAGCAAGTAAGTCGTTAGCGGCAAAAACGGCGGTAGGCCTTGGCACAAGTTGTAACATCTTCTTGGTGGTATAATGACCGCTCTCCCTTTTAAAATCACCGTTTAAAATATAATCCTTATTAATAGGGATCCCGTTGATTTCCAGAGCGTTTTTATAGCCCAGCAGCCGATCCTGATTGGAAAAAGCATCTTTCAGTCCGCCGATAAAAGCTATCTTCCGGTGTCCTTTATCAATCAGATGTTCTACCGCCACTCGCGCGCCATTGATATTGTCAATTAAAATCGATGTACTGTTGAAATAGCTAATCCGGCTGATAAATACCGTAGGTTTGATCCCTGAATGAAAAACTTTTTTGATATGACTTAATCTTTCGGAACTAGGACCGATGATTATTCCATCAACTTGTTTTTTCATCAGAACTTCCAAATATTTTTCCTCTTGTTCCTCACTCCAATTGGTATTACAAAGAAAAACAGAATACCCTTCCATATTGGCGGCATCTTCCACCCCCCGGGCAACCTCGGGAAAAAATGGATTGGTAATATCGGGTATCAACAATCCGATGGTTTTAGTTTCCTTTTTAACTAACCCCTGGGCGATTGCATTGGGTTGATACCCCATTTCGGCAGCTATCTTAAAAATCTTTTTGCGCGTTTCTTCATTAATTTCGGGGTGATTATTCAAGGCCCGGGAAACTGTTGCATACGAAACGCCGGCATTTTTGGCCACATCTTTAATTGTAGGCATCCCATCCACCTGTTCTGTAAACGTTTACGAATATATTACCCGATAAATTTCCTTTTGTCAATTGCAACAGCATTGGACGGGTCTTCCTCCATAGCCATAAACGCGATTATCGCTTACCTCTCCGGCGCAACACATCGATATAAACAGCGCCAATAATCACCGCTCCGACAACTACAGTTTGCATATCAGGGGCTACTCCCAACAAATTCAAACCATTTCGAATAACTGCAATAATCATGGCACCAACCAAGGTTCCCCAGATAGTACCAATCCCGCCCATAAAGCTGGCCCCGCCAATAATCACCGCAGCGATGGCGTCAGATTCATATTGCAATCCGGCCAAAGGATAAGCGGCATTAACCCGCCCCAAGAGAACCATGCCCGCTATAGCTGCCATTAGACCGCTAATTGCATAAATCCAAATCAGCACCCGGTCGGTATTGATGCCGGACAGCCGGGCAGCTTCCCGATTCCCTCCTACGGCATAAATCTGACGACCCAAAGTAGTACGGGTAAGAAAAATATGAAAGAGAACTACCATAACAGCTACCAACAGGAAACTGAAAGGGATCCCTCCAATATAACCGGCTCCGATAAATTGAATCCAATTCGGAAACCCCGAAATCGGCGATGCGCCGGTAATAAATAATGCCAAACCGCGTGCAATATTTTGAGTGCCCATCGTTGAGATAAATGGATGTGGCAAATGTAATTTGGTTAAAAGCAGTCCATTAACCAATCCAAACAGCGTCCCGCATACAATGCCCAATAAAAACCCTACTACCGGATTGACATGAAAATTATTAATTGCAAGACCCGTTACACAAATCGATAATGCCAACACTGAGCCAACCGACAAATCGATACCTGCCGATAGAATTGTCAATAACATTCCCGCTGATACTAAAGCATTAATGGCAGACTGTTGCGCCACATTCATTAAATTCTTCACGGTAAAAAAATAAGGTGTCGCAATTGATAAAATAATCATTAAAATAACTAACCCAAGTAAGGTACCTAAATTATTAAATACCTTGCGCCAATTTATAGGATTAAAAACCGGTTTTGCTTCATTAACTTGCATATTCCATACCTCCTGTAGCTGCTTTCATAATTTTTTCCTGCGTTGCATCGGTCCGATTGAATTCCCCGGTAATTTTTCCGTCATGGATTACAATGGTCCGGTCACTAAGTCCCAGAATTTCCGGTAGCTCCGAAGAGATCATGATGATTGCCGCATCGTTTTTTACCAGCTGGTTCATAATATTGTAAACCTCCACTTTGGCCCCTACATCAATACCTCTGGTAGGTTCATCAAAGATAAATATTTTAGCATTGGTATTAAGCCATTTGGAGATAACCACTTTTTGCTGGTTTCCTCCGCTCAATTGGGCAACCTTCGTATTGCAATCCGGTGTCTTCACTTTTAAATGATGAATTAAATTGATAACATCTTCTTTAACCTTCTTAAGGTCGAGCAAAATTATTTTCTTATATTTCTTAAGGTTCGTAATGAAGCAGTTGAACAGGACCGTTTCATCAAGAAATAAACCCTGATTCTTGCGATCCTCGGTCAGCAAAACCAAGCCATGTTGGAGTGCATCTTGAGGGGATTTGATTGCGGTTTTCCTGCCGTTGATATAAATTTCCCCGCTATCAATCGGATCTGCACCAATAATGGCCCGGGCCAATTCCGTCCGGCCAGCGCCCACCAAACCGGCTATCCCTAATATTTCACCTTGATAAGCCCGGAAGGAAATATTTTGGAGAACACCGTCCCGCTTCAGATTTTCAACCCGCAGCGCCTCGGCGCCCCGGCGGGTTTCGATTTTGGGGAATTTATTTTCGATTTCCCGGCCGACCATATAACGAATCATATCATCTATCGATACTTTAGAAACATCTTCAGTAATTACTAATTTTCCATCCCGCAGCACCGTTAAACGATCGCCAATCTCGGCAACCTCTTCCAGTTTATGGGATATAAAAATAATAGTAACGCCTTCCTTTTTTAACTGTCGCATGATCTGGAATAACTCTACGATTTCTTCGTTTCCCAGGGCCGCGGTGGGTTCATCAAGAATGATCAAATTAGCATGAATTGATAAAGCCTTGGCGATCTCCACCATTTGTTGCTTCCCCACTCCCAAGCTGCCTACCAGGGCAAGCGGATCGATTTTCTGGTTTAATTTGTCCAAAATATCCTGAGTTTTGGCGATCATCGCTTTCCGGTTTAAAAAAATTCCCGTTCGTTGGTCTTTTTTTATCTCATGTCCCAAAAATATATTTTCCGTTACATCCAGTAGCGATATCAAATTTAATTCTTGGTAAATCGGAACAATGCCCAATTTTTTTAAAGCTTTCTGCGGATTATTATCCTCAACTCTCTGGCCGTTTATATAAATTTCCCCGGCATCGGGACGATACAAGCCGGTTAGAATTTTAATCAGCGTGGATTTGCCCGCCCCATTTTCTCCAACCAAGACATGAATCTCGCCCTTTCCAATTTCCAGGTTGACACTGTCAAGCGCTTTCACTCCGGGAAAAGTTTTACTGACATTCTTAATTTGCAAAAAGGGAGTACCCACCTTAACACCTCCAAAATACGGTGAGACTTTCCTGAAATAATCGAGGAAAGCCTCACCAGGAATTAGGCATTATAATTTATGGCCGACAATTTTTTCAGCTGCTTCGATATTTTGTTTGACGTTCGTTTTATCAACCACTACGGTAGGAACATCGATGGTCTTCGCAATTTTCTCGCCGTTCAAACACTTTACTGCGTATTCAATTCCTTCATAACCAATTCCGTATGCATCTTGTTTAATGGTACCGGTTAAACCACCATCCCTGATTGATTTTAAAGCATCGGGCGAACCATCAAAGCCGACAATCATGATTTTCTTTTTGATATTAGCGGTAGTAACAGCCCGTAATGCTCCTAATGCCATTTCATCATTGGTGCAATAAACGCCATCAATCTGGCCCGGATGAGACTGTAACAAGTTCTGCATTACATCCATGCCCTTACCCCGTTCACTGTCTGCGGGTTGAACCTCAAGGATCTTTATTTTACTATTCTTTACCACATCACTAAATCCATTGGCGCGTTCATCATGGGTAGCATCACCCATGGCGCCTCGAATGATAATTACATTGCCGCCTTTTGGCATTTTTTTCGAAAAATATTCGCCAGCTTTTCTCCCGGCATTATAATTACCGGTCCCAATAAAAGTAACCTTATCATCCCATGCGGCGTTGGTATCTATCAAAAGAATAGGGATATTGGCCTTTTTTGCTTGCTCAAACACGGGAATGGTCGCTTGCGGCCGCAACGGGGCTACTACCAATGCATCGATGTTTTTGGTAACTTGGTCTTGCAACATATTGAACTGCTCCATAACCTGCGTCTCCGCCGAAGGCCCAATGATGGAAACATCTACGCCGTATTTCGCGGCAGCGGCGTTTACCCCGGATGCTACGGTTTTCCAATAATCACTGTTTAAAGCTTTTAGAACCACTGAAATTTTATACTGTTTTGCAGTTGAAATTCCGCTAAAAGACGCCATCAGCAAGCAAAGCACCCCAATCATCCACTTAAAACCAAAAACTTTTACACGTACTTTCACATCCGACACTCCCTTTTTTAAAATTTTGAAAGCAAATCATCCGAAACTCGCTTAACCCCCGACTTGGCTTCACCTCCCCTGATTCCGGAATAATCCTCTCACTTTTGCGGATCTAATTTTTTGTAAACGTTTTAAATTGACATGAAAACCCTGCCTCTGTTTACCATTTGTGCTGGAACTTCATATGCCATGAATAAAGCCCTGCGATCGGAATCGCCCCGTCAAGAACTTTAAAATGGCTTTATCACTTTATCACTGCTGTTTTATTTTATTTAACGATTGACAAACATACGTGGAGATGATGGAAATGACGCTACAAAATCACTTATCATATCTTGAATTCCAAGATAAGTTTAATTCGAAGAAGCTTGCCATAACCATTCGTTTGTGAGGAAACGGATGACAGGATTTCGGTGCCCAAAACACGACCCTATCAATTTTATTTCAGAGGTCTCGATGGCTGAAAGAGGTTTCTTTAGATCACGACGGTAGACTGGCTCTATGCGAAGCTGTAAATCGTTTAAACTCGCATAGTAGGATGTTCTTTCCTTATGAGTAGGCCCACAGGCGATTCAGTTCCGATCAACTCAACAGCAGGGTTTCGATTTATTCAAATGGGTTCATGACTTGCCAGCAATATAAAAACTTTTATCTATCACCTTATGCTGAGTTAAAGAAGCAACCGCCAATCATCCCAAAAGGCTTCGTAAACGTTTTAAGATAGCATATTATTCTTTGTCCTGGAATCAAATTCCTTCTGGAGACATCCTTTTTTGTTAAAAATTTTTTTAACTAATATTCACTTTTGGTTAACATGATAATGGCTTTATAACGCTTCCTATTATTTTACATGATTGCTTGCCTCAGTATAGCCATTGAGGTTTTCACTCCCTCGAGAGGAGCCATGGTCATGTCCTCCATCTCCAGAGACACATAATCGTTATAGCCGACCATACGACAAACAGAGAAAAACTCTTTCCACCATTGCAAGTCATGGCCACATCCGACGGCTACATAATTCCATGAACGTTCCGAAAAACGGTCGATAGTTTTGGTATCCAACACGCCGTTTGCGCCGACCATTCTTCGTTCCAATCGGGAATCCTTGCCATGAATGTGATAAAGCGCTTTGTCCAATACCCGCACGGCCTCGATGGGATCGCCACCCATCCAAAATAAATGTCCCGGATCCATATTCATGCCGATCATGCTGCCGACTTCGTCTCGCAGTTTGAGTAAAGTCTCGGGATTGTATACCAACTGAAAAGCGTGGTTTTCTAAAGCGATCCGTTGAATGCCGCAATTTTCGGCATCCTTGACCAGTTTCCGCCATACGGGAATGGCAACCTCTTCCCACTGGTATTTCAGGATATGCTGCGTTTCCGGAGGCCAGCTTGTCGTGATCCAGGCCGGCGTGTTATCCCCTTTGCACCCCGCCGGCAAGCCGCTCATCATCACGATTTTCTTTACTCCCAGTACTTCGGCAAGCAAAAAAGTTTTTTGGGTGACCTCCATATCCTTTTCATATGCAAGCGGATTGCCCGAACAGTTCAGTGCAATGAGCTCAATATCCCGCTTTTTCAATTCATCCATATATTTATACCTGGCGGTTTTACTGGAAATAAGCTCCTCCAGGTTTAAATGCGGCGCCTTTGACCAGTTGCCGGTCGGAATTTCCAAGGCATGTATCCCGAGGCTGCGAACCATGTCGAGCATTTCCTCGAACGGCAAATATCCCAGTGAATCGGGGATGTAAGATAGTTTCATCGAAAAATGCCTCTCTTACTTTACTTATTGTAAAATGCGGGACACTCGGGCGTAAAAACAGGGACAATCGAGCCCTTCTCCCTTGCCACGGTACAAGCATCCGCCGTAATGCAGGCAACATATCCGTCCCACGCCGTCGGTCCTTCAACAGTCCCTCTCCTGGCAGCATCCACCCATTGCCTGAGCTCAATGTCATAGGCCTCAGCAAATCTGTCCGTCCAGTCGGGAAAAATCGCGCAGGATCGCGCACCCGAAAAACGCATTACTACATTGGCAGGGTCGGGAAGACGCACTGTTCCGGTTTCACCTACAACTTCGCACTGAACATCGTAGCCATACTGGCAATTGACGAAGGATTCAATGTCTATGCGTACACCGCTCTGCGTCTCCAATAATACTATCTGCGGATCGCGCAAACCACCTTTAGCCAGGCTAGAGCTTTTCGGCATTACTACTTGCGCAGTTTTATAGTCCTCCCCCAAAAGCCAACGAAGTACGTCGAGTTCATGAATAACCGAATTCTTGATGCTCATTTCCGTAGCATGATTAGGGCCGGGAATGCGGTTTCGGTGTACACAATGAAGCATCAACGGCGCGCCGATCGCCCCGTTTTCAATCGCCGATTTAATCTGCCGGTAGCCTCGGTCATAACGCCTCATAAAGCCGACCTGTACCAAGCATTTCCCGGCAGCGATTTCCGCCTGGATAATTTTTTGGCAGTCGTCTGCCGACGTGGCCAACGGCTTCTCACAAAATATGAATTTTCCGGTTTTAATGGCTGCGATGACGTACTGCGCATGAGTGGGGTCCCAAGATGCGATGACAACGGCATCTACTTCCGGTGCTTCGATCACCGCTTCGCCGGTGTCATAAAATCTGGCGCCATATTGCTCCGCAATTCTTTCCGCCCTAGCAGTATCAATGTCAGAAACCGCCACAACCTTCGCTCCGGCAATGACCTCCGTAAGTCTGCGGACATGATCTTCCCCGATCGCTCCCGTTCCAATGATTCCTACCCGCAAATCCATATTTTTTCACTCCTGCAACATTGATACCCGACCAAAAATTTCGTCGCTAAAAATGGGACACTTTTGAGTTCACTTATTGCAAACGTTTGAAAAAAATTAAGTTCAAATGCCGTTTTAGGGATAAATGGATGGCCCGATCCAATTTTGAAAATCGCGGATGATACCTCGGGATGCAACAGTACTCATCTTTCGCGGTGTGATTCATGAAAATATGGAATCCGACCTGCCCATCCCGGAACATGGGCTCAAGCAATTGCCGAAATCAAGACCGTCGTAGCGGGATCGATCCGAACTCGTTCACCGAAAAGACTCGTAAACGTTTTAAATTGCAACCAGAATATTATATTATTATATTTTACTTTGTAGTTCGAAAAAATCCTCTTTTCCCGTTTACATTTTTTTAATATTTTTTTACCATGGATTAAAAACAAAGCCCTCATGGCTTTGCGGTCGTTTTTTAAGGATACAATTTATCCAAAGAGGGAATAGTCGTTCTTTACGGCATGTCGCCACTATGGGCTGATTATGAAGATCCCCTTTGGAATTCAACTAGATAAGTTGAAATGAATCAAAGAAATATGTTGCAATGATTTGTACCAAAACTTATCGCAACATCTATAGATTCTGACTTTTATTTATTAAATGCCGGATGATCTTAATTTCGGGATGGAGCCAGCACATTTCTTTCCCGCCCGCACCTTGGGAAAACATGCCCGACCTTCGGGCGGACTATCCCGGGGCTTGGGCAACCTGTCCCAAAGGTTGAGAAAGGATGCCCAAAGGTTGGGAAAGCATTCCCGGACCGCGGGCAAGGTTTCCCAAGCCTTGGGAAAGCATTCCCAAACGTTGGGCGATCTGTCCCAAGCCTCGGGCAAGCTTCCCCAAAGGCCATCCCTGCTTCCCCAAGGCTTGGGGAAGCATCCTGCGACCTTCGGGATGTTGTTTTCAAGTTCCCAGAAAGAAGGATCTAAGCTTGGGAAACACGCTCGACTTTCAGGGGAAATATTTTGCGTTGGCAGGTCGAATGAATTATATAAGCTGAAAAAAGTTTTTAAATAAGCATTTCCCTCCCCAAATCCGGCTGTGAATGGTAAACGATTGAACTTTTTTCATCTTATGAATCGCGGAAAATAGGTCGCAATTGATTCGGGCATTCAAAAACTTACTGCGACATATATAGAAACGAAACCTGTAATTTTTTATCAACTTAGCCTGATGAGACGATCCGCCCCCTTTGCCCGGTCGCGGCATTTCTGCGCGAAATAAGATAAAAACCAGCTTTAAGCCGGTTTGCTTCGCATTTTGAGGGTCCATTTGGGCCGCATTCTCTCGTTCTAGGATCGCCCCGGGGGACCAAAGCCCCGGGCGATCCGTCTAGCCGACCTCAATCGGTATCTTTTTCGGCGATTTGGTCGGTTCCGCTTTGGGGATCACCGCCTCCAAAATGCCGTTCTTCAAATGGGCCTTGGTATTATCCGGTTTGACAGGCTCATTGAAGTTAATCTGCCGTTCAGCGGTATTTATTTCAACTTATGAATCAAGGAAATAGGTTGCAATGATCTTGTTCGAGTTAAGGAAACCATTTAGAATTTTGGCAAAGTGGCGGGTTTTCCCCGCCACTCATTACCACGCCTTATGTCAGTTTGCGCCGGGGCAGGCCGCCGCTCACGGGACGGTAGTCAGGGTGGCAAGCCCCGGCTGCTCCGCCCCCCAACGGTTTGGTTATTGAATATTGATCTTCACGGAGCGGCCCTTAATATCTTCATTTTTCGGCAGCTTAATCCCGAGGACGCCGTCCTTGAAGGAGGCCGAAACTTTGTCGGATTGGACCGGCACCGGCAGACGGAATACCCGTTTGAATTTGCCATACAGGCGTTCTTGCCGCAGACAAGTGGTGCCGTCCGGGACAGTCGGCGCTTTGAACTCGCCGCTGATCGACAAGGTATCTTTGGCGGCGGTGACGCCGGGCAGACCCACGAAGACGATTAATTCGTCATTGGTGGAGTATATGTCCACCGGCGGAACAATGGTGGAATAATTGTCGCCGCTCGATTCCAGCACGGGGAACCGGGCCAGACTCTCATTAAAGAGCCGTCCCATCTCGTTCCGAATGCGCTCCAGCTCATGAAAGGGTTCAAACGAAATCAGATTGTTCACCATCTGCAATCACTCCTTGTTCAAAATTTTAATTTTAAATGACGATTGGACTTGGACCCAGAAGGACACCCATGAAAATCCTCACTACCTATGCTAATCCCAGCGCAAAAAGTTTCACACTGTTTCTCCTGATTCATCCCTCCCTTTTCCAAATTTTAAGAGTTTAGGACTTTTCGCCGATGGGTTCGGATAAACTCGGGTTTATAACAAACCGGTTAGATTAATAATCCATATCCATGCCGCCATGCGAAGACGTCATCGGTTTTTTCTCCGGAATCTCGGCCACCAGGCACTCGGTGGTCAACAGCATCGCGGCGATGGGGAGTGACGCGCTTCTTCAGCAAAGAGAATCTTCTTTCCTGCCATCGTTCGTACCTCCAGTTAACATGGATTACTCGGGGATAATTGCCAAAACATCGCTCTCTTTGAAAACCAGCACTTCTTCGCCGTCCAATTTGACTTCCGTCCCGGCGTACTTCGCGAAGAGGACCTTGTCGCCGGCTTCAACTTCCATCGAACCCGTTGCTCGTTGTCCAGGAGTTTCCCGGAACCGACCGCCAGAACCTTACCCATTTGGGGTTTTTCTTTGGCGGTGTCGGGAAGCACGATGCCGCTTTTGGTCTTCTCTTCGCGTTCCAACGGTTTGACCACAAGACGTTCGCCTAAAGGTTTGATGTGCATAATATCCTCCTCAGCCGGTTTATTAGCACTCTCATTTGTGAGTGCTAACTCTAGAATATATTTAAGATACCCGGTTTTTCATTTTCAAGAAAAAGAAACGGAAAATATTTCGGGTTATCCGTTAAGATTTCGGGTTCACAAAAATCTTTTTTCTGTTTCTTTATTTTTTAAGATTTTTCTCGCTCAATCTTGACATTTTGACACTCATAAAAAAGGGGTCAACCATAAGTTGAACCCTTTTTCGAAAGTTGGTTATACCTGCTTTAACCACACCAATAACGCTCGAATTGCACTCGCTATGGGAAAGGGAAATGGGCTTTAAATTCACAAAACCAACTTAAGCTGCATCTTCGTAAGTGTAAATGTTAGTGCATCCCGCTCGATAAAATGCTCCTTTTGTAGCGGTAAAAAGTATGCGGGGATAGCTTTCCAAGGTCAGCAAAATACTTTATAATAGATAACTTGAGGCTTCCTCGGTCTGATAACCCCGAGTCATAACGATAAGTAATATGATACTGATGACAGCGCCATGTTGAAACTGGATCAAGCCTTCCGCGAAAAGCTTTTTAAATTGCAAAAAAATGCGTAAAAATAAAACGCGCAGAGCTGGTATTTTACATCGCTGTCGGCAAATTGTCGGCAAACATAAAAATACCCGCTTGCGCGGGAGTAAATTCTTGGTAGTCCCAACGAGATTCGAACTCGTGTCACCGCCGTGAAAGGGCGGTGTCCTAGGCCTCTAGACGATGGGACCATGATGCAACGGATTGTGAAAAATGGTGGGTCATCGGAGACTCGAACTCCGGACACCCTGATTAAAAGTCAGGTGCTCTACCGCCTGAGCTAATGACCCGTTGCTTACGCGCTGGCGGTTAAATCAGTCAGCTTTTATATATTACAATATTTTATTAAGCCTGTCAACACCTTTTTCCCTTACAATCCTTGGTAAATACCATTTACCAGACCGGCTCGATCATGACGGTTTCATCACGCCGCCAGCCCACCGAAACCATAGCGATCGACGCCTGCGCCAAATCGGAGATATGGCTCAAATAATCGCGGGCCTTGGGCGGCAGATCGTTCAACTCCCTGGCCTGGGTGGTGTCGCACAGCCAGCCGGGCAGTTCCTGATAAACCGGCGTACATTCGGCCAATGCTTTCAAGCTGGCCGGGAACTCCTTGATCACGCTGTTGCGGTAACGATAGCCGGTACAGATCTTGATCGTCTCTAACTGGTCCAGTACGTCCAGCTTCATGACGACCAAGGCGTTGACGCCGTTAATCCGCACCGAATACTCGGAGATTACCCCGTCGAACCAGCCGCAGCGGCGCGGCCGTCCGGTGGTAACTCCATATTCCCGGCCCCGGCCGTCCCGCAATTGGGAGACCAGTTCATCCGGCAATTCCGTGGGGAACGGTCCTTCGCCGACCCGGGTCGAGTAGGCCTTCACCACGCCGACCACCTTGCCGATCTGGGTCGGCCCGACGCCGCTGCCCGCGCAAGCGCCGCCGGATGACGGCGAGGACGAACTGACAAACGGGAATGTGCCGTGGTCGATGTCCAGCAAGGTGCCTTGCGCGCCTTCGAACAACACCTTCCGGTTTTGGCGGATCGCCCCGTTGATCAGCACCGAGGTGTCGGTGACCATCGGC
The DNA here is from genome assembly GCA_023400055.1 of Bacillota bacterium. Lineage (GTDB taxonomy): Bacteria > Bacillota > UBA4882 > UBA8346 > UBA8346 > Hydrogenispora. Next base: position 89,387 of record JAEXFN010000009.1, on the reverse strand, counting down.
CGCAACGCCTCGGCGTAACCGAGATACTCATCCAAAACATCCTGCAATTCGAAACCCGGATGGCCATAAATCTGGCTCAGGATCCGGTTCTTGATTTTCAATATTTCCGTCAGCCGCGTCTTGAACTCTTCCTCATCCAACAGGTCAACCATGCGGATGGCATCATACCGGGCATACTTGTCGACATACGCCGGGCCGATTCCCCGGCCGGTGGTGCCGATCTTGCCCGTCGTCCGGCTGGCCTCATCCAATTGATCGAGCAGCGGATGATAGGGCATGATCAGATGGGCCCGGTCGCTGATCTTCAAACCGGAGATATCGATGCCGCGGCCTTTGAGCCCGGCCAATTCCTTAAGTAACACGCCGGGATTGATAACCACCCCGTTGCCGAGCACGCATTGCGTTCCCGGATAAAGAATCCCCGAGGGGACCAGGTGCAGTTTGAACTCTTCGTCGCCAACCACCACCGTATGACCGGCGTTATTGCCGCCCTGGTAGCGGACGACTTGATCGGCCTGGCTGGCCAAAAAATCGGTGATCTTGCCCTTGCCTTCGTCACCCCATTGCAATCCGACCACGACTACCGTAGACATTGCTTGGCGCCTCCTTACTCGATTCCATGCCGGTTTCGCTCGCGGACCCGGCTCACGCTGGAGCGGCCGCCGCGGGCTCAGCACTATTTCATCCTAGCACAAAGAATGATATAATACAATTTAATAGATTTTATATTTCTTATTAGCAAAATTTATAGGAAATGAGAGTTGCCAGGCATGGAGCTTCATCAATTGCGGAGTTTCCAACGGATCGCCGAATCCAAAAGCTTTTCCAAGGCCGCCGCCGAACTTCATCTGACCCAACCGGCGCTGACGGTCCAGATCAAGAACCTCGAGCAAGAATTGGGCGAACTGCTCATCGAGCGGTTGGGCCGCAGCGTGGCGCTTACTCCGGCCGGCGAAGTCCTGCAAAGCTTCGCGCGACAGATCTTGAACCTGGCCGATGCCGCCAGCGAGACCATCCGCCAGTTCTCGACCACCCGCGGCCGGTTGGTCATCGGCGCCGGAACGACCAACACCATCTTCCGCTTACCGGTTATTCTTCAACAATTTCACCAAAGTTATCCGGCGATCGAGATTCGCATCCGGAGCGGCGATTCCGCCTTAATCGCGAAATTGGTCTATGAAAATTCCATCGACTTGGGGCTGGTGACTACCAGACCCGGGGTTCCCTTGGCGCAATTCTTGAGGGAGATCCCGCTCTTCGAGGATCCCATCTGGTTGATCGGGCCAGGCGGTTATTCCCCGCAAATCGGCGCCAACCGCCTGGCCGAAGAGGCCTTGATCCTTTTCCGTTCGGGATCCGGTTTCCGCCGTTTTTTGGAGGAACAGTTCCGCTCCTATTCGTTTCAGCCGCAAGTCGCTTTCGAGCTTGAGAGCATTGAGGCCATCATCCGCCTGGTACAGAGCGGTTTGGGGCTGGCTTTTCTGCCGGCCATCGGGGTGCGCGAGGAACTGGAGCAACAGCGGCTGACGCGGATTGAAATCGCGGGGTGGCAGCCGATGATCCGCCAGACCAGCCTGATCTGCCGCCGCGATAAATACCTGACCTGGCCGGTGCGGGCCTTCTTGACCCAAGTGCTTGGGGAAAATTGGCAGGAAGAGATTGAATAAACCGCCGGCGATTCGCCATAATAACAATGAGAGGCCGGTAGCGACGAAATTTAAGATTTGCTGCACGCAAGTCTCAGATTCATCAAAAGGTGACTGCTCATTTGTCTCGCCAAATGGGTAAATATTCGGATGAGTCTACCGGCCTCTTTCAATAAAATTTTCCCGGCTGTTCGGTCCGGCAATGGGCCGAACAGCTGTTTTTTAAGAAATTTTCTTCCGCAACGTATCCTTCCCCGATTACGGCAAATATGGCCGCGGATCCACCGGAGTTCCTTTGACCCGGACCTCGAAGTGGATGTGCGGACCGGTCGATAAGCCGGTACTGCCCGAATAAGCAACCACCTGACCTTGGCTGACCCGTTGTCCCACCTTGACCAAAAGCCTTGAATTATGCCCGTAGCAGGTGGAAATCCCGTTGCCATGATCGATGGCAACAAAGTTACCGTAACCGCCTTCCCAGCCGCTCACCAAGACCACGCCGCCGTCTGCCGCATGGACCGGGGTTCCCGAAGGGACCGCGATATCGAGTCCATTATGGAAGCGTTTTGTCCTCAAGATCGGATGGAACCGCCAGCCGAAGGGATCGGAGATCGGTCCCCGCGCCGGCCAAATGAGTTTGCCGGTCCCCAGGACTCCGCCGGTGGTTTTCTGTTGGTCTTTCCGGATTTGCGCCTCGAGTTGCCGGGAAGTTGCTTCATATTCGGCCAACGCCTTTTCCAAACGGGAACGATCGGACTGGATCTTGCTCAATTCGGATTTGGTGGAATCGACTTTCGCGGCGACTTGCTTTTGCTGTTGCGACACTTTATCTTTTAAGGCCGCTACCGAACGAAACTCGTTGGCCACTTGGGCCGTTTTGATTTCCACCCGTTGCTGCTCGTTTTGGACTGCATTCTGGGCCTCTTCCAGTTTTCCGAGGTCGGCCATATCGTTCCGGACGATATAGGCAAATAACGAAAAACGGGAGATCAAATCGGCAAAATCTCTGGCCTCGAACAGGATGCTCAGATAGCTTTGGGGTCCGTGCTTATATATCGCCACCAACCGCTGATTGAGTTGTAGTTGACGCTGGTCACGGGCCTGCTTGAGTTGCTGCAGGTTTTGGCGTAATCCGGCCAACTGTCGTTTGGATTCCTCATACTGGTTTTGGACCCGGCCGAGCTGATTGCGCACCTGGTTATAGTTCTGCTCCAAACGGCCCAGGTCTTGTTGCTGGGTGATCAAATCGCTTAAGACCGATTTTTCCTTCTTTTTCTTATTGGAGATCTCCTGCTGAGTCCTGCGAATCAGCTGTTTCAGCTCGCTTTGGCGGCTGGTTTCGGCCCCCACTATACCGCCGGAGATCAATGTCATGCTCAAAAGCACGCTTAATATCAGGCATAATTTTCGCATCTTCCGCATCCCAAAAAGACCCCCTAACAATAGGGGATCTTCGACATCATCGCAGTTCATCCTTTTTATTCTTTTTTAACAGTTCCTGGATTATTCGAAAACATTCACGGTCAGACCAGATGACTTCTCCAGTTCGGACTCCTGGTTTCGGAACTGGGTGCGATACAAGGTGGCGTAAAGCCCGCCCTTCTCAAGCAATTGCTCGTGCGTTCCGGTCTCGACGATGGTGCCTTTCTCCAAGACCACGATCCGGTTGGCGCTGCGAATGGTCGACAGCCGGTGGGCAATGACGAAACAGGTGCGGTTTCTCATGAGGCGCTCCAATGCTTCCTGTACCAGAACTTCCGATTGGGTATCCAAAGCGGAAGTGGCTTCGTCCAGGATCAAGATCCGGGGATCGCGCAACAGCGCCCGGGCGATCGCGACCCGTTGCCGTTGGCCGCCCGAAAGCGTCGCCCCCCGGGAACCGACCCGGGTTTGATAACCGTCCGGGAGTTGCTCGACGAATTCCGCGACATTGGCCGCCCGCGCCGCCGCCTCAATCTCCGCCATGGTGGCGCCGATCTTGCCATAAGCGATATTCTCGGCGACGGTGCCGCGAAACAGAATCGTCTCTTGCGGCACGATTCCCATTTGCCGCCGGAAACTGGCTATTTTTAATTGACTCAGATCGCAGCCGTCGATCAAAACCCGTCCGGCCAACGGGTCATAAAACCGGGCGATCAAGTTGATCATGGTGGTTTTGCCGGCACCGCTCGGGCCGACAAAGGCAATGACCTCGCCCGGCTGGACATCCAGGTTAATATCGTGCAAAACGATGGTTTCCGGGCTATAACCAAAGGCCACGTTCTCAAAACGCACCGCGCCTTGGATTTCCGGCAGATCGATCGGATCGGCCGCCTCAACCACTTCCGACTTTTGGTCGATAATCTCGAACACCCGGTCGGCCGCTGCCAAAGCGCGCGGGATATTCGAATAAACGCTGCTGATCTTGCGGATCGGATTGGCCATGAAGCTGATTAAGAACGAAAAAGTGAAAAACTCACCGGGAGTCAACGTCTCTCCCAATACTTGCGTACCCGCATAGGTTATGAATATCGCCAAGCCGATCGCGATCATGAAATCAATGATCGGCGATAACGCATTGCTGACCCGGATCCCCCGCATCGCAGCGTCGTAGCTGGCGCGGGTTTCTCTGTGAAAACGCTGAACCTCATGGTCCTCCATGCCAAACGCCTTGACGACCTTGATTCCGCTCAGCGTCTCCTCCAAAACTCCGGTGATATCGGCGACCTTGTTCATGATACTGATGTTTACTTTGCGTAGCAACCGGCTTAAGCGGTTAACCGGGAACGCAATCAGGGGCATGATCAAGACAAATAACAGGACCAGCTTCCAATTCAAGATCAACCCCCAGATAAAACCCAAAACCACCACCAATGGCTCAAGCAACATTTGAATGACACCGGAAGCAAATAAGAAATAAATCGCATCGATGTCATTGGTAATCCTGGAAATTAGCTGGCCAGTCTGACCGGTCTGGTTGCGCTCGAAATAACTGATGGACAGATTTTGCAGATTTTCATAGATCTCGTTGCGCAACTGCATCAGGACCCGCTGGCTGACCGCGCCCAGCAAATAACCCTGTCCGTATTTAAAAATCCCCTCAAAAAAATAGACAATAATCAGAACGACCGGGATAATGTAAACCGTGTAAAATTGCGGGAACAAGGTCAGGTTGCTTTTGGGGGATGCCGGAGCAGTCGTTCCGACAGCGATATAGGAGTGCAAAAAACCAAAATCGGACCGCAGATGCGCCTGCAATTCGTTGACCATCTGTACCGGATCACCGGCAATATTTTTAGAAACCCGGATCCGTTCGGTGATGGAGTTTCCATTTATTTTAGAAGAAAGAACCGTCACCCCGTAACCTTTTTCCTTGCGAATCAGATTCTGCCGATCGGCTGCGCTCCAAGGGCCCTTTTTAGTAAAAACGACGGTAAACTCCTTGTAATCGCTGGCATTATTCTTTTGCCAGGTGATACTGAGCGGCAGGCCCCGACTGCGGTAAAAAATGGCATCGGTCAAACGCCCCATCAGCCAAGCATCGGTCAAAGTCAACAGGGATAGGATTACCGAAACTAATGCCACTGCCACCATTCTTTGTTTGTAAGGCAGCAGATAACGAATGATTCTTCCGGCGTTCAAATTGTATTAGCTCCTCTCAGCGGCACAACTATCCGAGATACAAAAGAATTGGATTCATGCGAGCGGTACTCTTCGAAAGAGAATAGCTGTCTTTATCCTGTAAGGATACGGGCATCCCACTATAACGGATTATGAGGCCGTAACGTTCCGCGCGTCACCTTTTAAAAACATTTTTAATATTTAGCACCATTCTGTTAAATGAGGTTTAATTAAAATCGGATAAAGTTAAAAGAAAGTTGGAATTGCGCTTACGTCGGGTTTTTAAACGGTAATTGATTACAGTTTTAACTAAATCATTTTATCATAACCATTTTCTTTTGTTAATCGAATATCGTGTTAATTTCCACAGTAAAGGATATTCAAATCCAGTAAGAAGTCTTTTCGCTAACGACTGCGCCGGATTTCGAAACGCATCTTCATTCGGTTAAAAGGAGCAATTGTGTGAATTGGTGGAAGAACGCCGCAATCATCGGGCATTTTCTGTTCATTCTCGTAATCCTGTTTCTGCTTCATTGGGTTAGCCGTTTTCTCCCCGCGGGCCTCGGAACTTTCATCCGGATCGTCGTTCAAATTATCGGAGGGCTCTTCTTTACTTTATTAGGCTTATTTTTATCGGTTCAGATTATTCAAAACTTCCGCTACGAACGGTCTTTTGTGCCGAAAAAGATGTCGCTGGCTGCCCCGCCGGCATTGACGGACTTTCGGATCATGAACCCGCTGGAACGGCCGGGCGTTTTCCGAAAGGCGCAGCTGCACGTCCATACCAGCCGCTCCTATGACAGCCGCCTGGTACCGCAAGCCGTAATCGATTCCTACGTGCGGGATGGCTATCAGTTCGTTGCGATTACCGATCATGACCGTTATGGAGATTTCGCGAATTTTAGCCATCCGGAGTGTTTGGTCATCGCCGGAGTCGAGGCGACGATCCCCGCCTTGTTCTGGCCGATTCCCTTAGGAAAACACCTGGTGATCTTGAATCCGCCACCGAATCTGGCGCCGTGGCACTGCGCCCAGGAAATGCTGAACCGCGTGGAGCAATACGGAGGAGTGGCGATCCCGGCCCATCTGAACTGGCGGGGCGGGGCCGGGACCGGCCGCTGGTTTCCGGAGAAGTTGCTGAAACTAAAAAAACTGCGCTTGGTGGAGATCAATAATCCCCATTCGCGCGATCCGATCGACTTTGTCATCTGGCACAAATTGATCCTGGAAGCCGGACCGGACCGGCCGGTCTGGGGCGTGGCGGTGGACGACTCCCACGCCGGAAGCTCCCGGAACGGCTGGGTCATGGTCAAGACCACGGCCATCGACCGGGATGAGTTGATTACTGCTTTGAAGGCAGGCGCTTTTTACGCTACCAATGGACCGACGCTGGACATCACCGTGCTGGGCCGGGAGATCCGGGCAGCGGCCCCGGCCGGAGAATGGCTCCGTTTTTACAACGCCAGGAATCAGGTGGTGGCGGCGTTCCGTTCCAGCACAGGGCAGTATCTTTGTCACGGCGACGAGGGGTTTATCCGGATCGAGGCGGTCACGGCTTCGGGCGCAACCGCCTGGTCGCAGCCATTCTGGTTGGTACGGACCTAATAGTTTTTGGTCGCCACTAGCGACACGCCGGTGCCGGCCAGATCTTCTTTCAGCACTTGGCCGACACGAATCGGCGGTTGAGGCCGCAGCGTCTTCACTTCGGCCATCGCCGCAAACAATTTGTCCTTGGGGATCGGTCGGGCCGTCTTCACCGGCAAGGGCTGTTCCGAACCGGCCACCGCGACCACCGCGGTCAAAACCCGCTGCGGATCGACGGCTTCCTGCCGGGCGTATTCGAGGCCGCGCCGGCAGCCGTTACCGGTCACTTCCACCGCACCGCCGGCAACTTTGACCGTCAGCCGGCAGCCTATCGGACAGACAATACAAGTCATCTCAGCCATGACTAGCTCCTCCTTCAATGCTGATCGATAGATATTCCTGATATTCCGCAAGCTCCTTGGGGGTCAAGGTATAGCGGATCGTCTCGCCGGGGGTCACCACCGGCAATTTGGTCCGGTCCTGGCCGGCCACCCGCAACACCTGGTTGCGCTCGGGGAAACGGGCCCGCACATAGAGCGTGGTCGGCCGGTCCGCGGCGATCTGCTGCGGCACCACCGAACGGACATTCCGGCCCCCGTTCACCCGGATCATCGTCACCTCGGCCAATTGACCCTTGATATACAGCGCCGCGGCGCCGCCCGCCATCCGGCTCTCCTCGGTGACGTCGTCCACCAGGTCGTGCACATGGACCACATTCCCGCAGGCAAAAACGCCCGCGATATTGGTTTGATAATTGGAATCGACCAGCGGTCCCCCGGTCGCCGCATCCAATTGAATCCCAGCGTTCAACGACAATTCATTCTCGGGAACCAGGCCGACTGATAAGACCAAGGTGTCGCAGTCCAGGCGGAAACCCCGTTCCATGATCGGCTGGAGTTTCTCATCCACCGGCGCAACCTCCACCGCTTCGATCCGGTCTTTACCGACGATCCGGGTCACGGTATGGCTCAAGTACAATGGAATCTGATAATCCTCCAAGCACTGGACGATATTACGCTGCAAGCCGCTGGAATACGGCAGCAGTTCCAGCACCGCCCGGACCTTGACTCCTTCCAGCGTCAGCCGGCGCGCCATGATCAGTCCGATGTCCCCGGAGCCGAGGATCACGGTCTCCTTGCCCGGCAACAAGCCCTCGATATTCATCAGGCGTTGCACCGTCCCGGCGGTAAAGATGCCAGCCGGCCGGTCGCCCGGGATATTGATGGCGCCGCGCGGTCGTTCCCGGCAACCCATGGCCAGAACGATCGCCTTGGCATGATAGACTACCAGGCCATCCTGCGGGTTGACCGTGATGACCCGGCGGTCGGTGGTCAGTTCGATGACCATGGTTCCGGTTTTCAGCTCAATCTGCGGGTATTTGGCCAAAGGCTCGATAAAACGCCAGGCATATTCGGGACCGGTCAGTTCCTCGCCAAAATAGCGCAGTCCGAAGCCGTTATGGATGCACTGCTGTAAGATGCCGCCCGCTTCTTCCAGCCGGTCGATCAGAATAATCTCACCGACGCCGCCCTCGGCGGCAGCCAGTGCGGCTGCCAATCCCGCCGGACCGGCTCCGATCACCACCAAGTCGGTTTGTTTTTCAAACATCTTGTTTCGCCTCCTCGATACTCGTCATGGTGTCCGGTTGGCGCAACCGGCCCAGCAACAGCTCACTGCCGGAACCTTTTTTGGTGATGGCTTCCGGCGCACAACCCAATTCCTCGCTTAAAATGCGGATCACTTTCGGGGTGCAAAAACCGCCCTGACAGCGGCCCATGCCGCTGCGGGTCCGCAACTTGACGCCATCGACGGTGGTCGCGCCGCGCCGGATCGCCTCCCGGATCTCGGCCTCACTGACCAGCTCGCAGCGGCAGACGATATTGGCGTATTGCGGGTTCTGGCGGATCAATTCCGCCTGCCGCTCCCGGCTCAGCTGGCGCATACGGATCAATTCCCGGCGCGGCTGGAAATCGAAGCGGGTCGTCAGTCGCAAGCCGCTCTCCTCCAGCAACGCGACGACATATTCGGCGATGGCCGGCGCCGCGGTCAGACCCGGCGAATTGATCCCCGCCAGATGGATCATCCGCGGCGCGACCTTGGAAGGCTCAATGAGAAAATCCTCCTGATCGGTGGCGGCCCGCAAGCCGGCGAATGAGGTGATCAGATCGGCGGGGCCCAAGGCCGGAACCAGCGTCCGAACTTCCCGGAAGATCTCCTGCCAGCCTTCCCGGGTGGTCGCCCGGTCTTGCGCGTCCGCCACCGGATGAGCGGTCGGCCCCAGCATGATATTGCCGTCGACGGTCGGGATGACCAGGATTCCCTTGGAGAGCGGCGTCGGCAACGGGAAGATGGTCCGCCGCACCAACCCATCCAGCCGCCTGTCCAGCAAGTACTCTTCCCCTTTGACCGGATGAATGCTAAAGGATTCGTCGCCCACCATCCGGGCCAGCGCCGCGCTGCCCAACCCGGCGGCGTTAACGAGATAAGCGGCCCGGATCACGCCGTTGTTGGTCTCGACCAGAAATCCTTCCCGTTCCCGCCGGATTGCGGTCACTCGGGTGTTTAACAGCAATTGCAGGCCGTTGTGGACTGCGTTTTCGATCAACGCGAAAACCAGGTCGAAGGGGACCACGATCCCGCCCGACGGCGTCAGGATGCCGCCGGCTAAATTGGGAGCCAGATTCGGCTCCAACTGCCGGATCTCGTCCGGGCTCAAGCGGGTGAAGCCCGGCACGCCGTTTTGACGGCCCTGTTCCATGAGCCGGTCGAGCAGGGGCAACTCCTCCGGATGGCGGGCCACCACCAGGGCGCCGTTATTCTGATATAAAAATCCCAGTTCCTCGGCCAAACTCGGATACAATTGGTTGCCGCGCACGCATAACCGCGCCTTCAACGTCCCGGAGCCATCGTGGATTCCCGAATGGACGATGCCGCTATTGGCCTTGGAAGTGCCGGTCGCGATATCCTCCGCCTCTTCCACCAGAATCACCCGCAATTGGAAGCGGGACAACTGCCGGGCGATGGCCGCCCCGACCACGCCCGCGCCGACGATCAACACATCACACTGATTTTGGGACATTCCCTGGACCTCCTCCTTGGAAATAAAAAAAGACCGACGACAGACGAAGGTATTTTCGCAATACCCTGTCTATCCGGTCCTCTCTGCGTCTCTGGACACTGCTGATTATGAAGTTAAGTTCATTGTACATCATGTCTTTTAAACCGGACATGATGAAATCATTAAGGATTCATTTCATTAATATAGCGCTTAAAGGTTCCACAGCTCGGCCCGGCTGGTCGATACGCCCACCGCGCCGACCTTCAGCAACTCGATGATCTCTTCTTTGGTCTTGATCATCCCGCCGGCGATGAGCGGCACCTGGCAATGGGTCTTCATCTCGGTAATCACCTTCGGGATGACCCCCGGCATGACCTCGATAAAGTCGGGATGATGGCTCTGGACGATGCGCAGCCCAGTCTGGATGGACAGCGAATCCAGGATGAACAGCCGTTGAATCGTGACCAGCCCGAGGTTCTTGGCGGGTTGGATCAGCCCGGGTTTGGTGGTGATCACTCCGGTCGGGCCGACCTCTTCCTTCAGAAATTCCAGCGCCGCTTGATCCTTGCTCAAACCGGCGACCATCTCGATGTGGACGAAGGCCAACTTGCCGTTCTCCGCGATCCGGCGCACCCGTTTCTTCAGGTTGTTCAGCATGGCGTCCAGCAAAAATATCGCCGCCACCGGGGCGTCCAGCGCCTGATTCAGGGCATTTTCATCGCGGACCGCCGCGATAATGGGTTGAGCTTCCAAAAGATTAGCAAGCTGTTGTTCCATGGTGCAACGATGCAACTCCTCACTGGTGATTGATAATCACGCCCTGACGCCGCGTCATCCGTTCTCGCCGAAAAGGGTCGGTGCGCCATGACGGCTGATTATCTATACTATGCTCACCCCAGAGAGAGCATAACAGCATATTCCGACATTCTTTTCAAAATCAGGCCCGCGTCCCCCGGCCGGCGGCTAGGGTTGGACCCAGCCTCCCGAACGTTCGACCGCCCGGCGCCAGCCGCTGACGGCCCGTTCCCGCTCGGTCTCGGCCATAACCGGTTCGAAAGTCCGTTCCAAGGCCACCAGTCCCGCCAGCTCGGCCGGGTCCTTCCAAAAGCCGGCGCCCAGACCGGCGATGAAAGCGGCCCCGGTGCCGGTCAATTCCAGCGAACGGTTGCGCTGAATCCGCAGATCACAGATGTCCGCCTGGAATTGCAGCAGGAAATTGTTGGCCGCTGCGCCGCCGTCCACCCGCAATTCGGCCGGTTTGCGGCCGACCGACTGGCTCATGCATTCCACGACTTCCAACACTTGATAGGCGATCCCTTCCAAAGCCGCCCGGACCAGTTGGGCCCGGGTCGTACCCCGGGTCAGGCCGATGATCGTGCCCCGGGCGTAAGGATCCCAGTATGGCGCGCCGCTGCCGGTGAAGGCGGGCACGAAATAAACCCCGCCGCTGTCGGCGACCGAAAGCGCCAGCGCTTCGGAGTCGGCCGCCTGTCCCAGCAGTCCCAGTTCATCGCGGAGCCATTGGACCACGGTTCCGCCATTGAAGACGCTGCCTTCCAGGGCATAGGTCACTCGATCACCCAAACCCCAAGCGATGGTGGCCAGCATCCCGTGTTCGGGCGGAGACGGCGCGGTCCCGGTATTCATCAACAGGAAACAGCCGGTGCCGTAAGTATTTTTCATCATGCCCGGCTGCAGGCACCCTTGGCCGAACAAAGCCGCCTGCTGATCGCCCAATACCCCGCTGATCGGCAGCGGAATGCCGGTCCAGCGCGGTTCGGTCCGGCCGAAATCGCCCGCCGACGGCCGCACCTGGGGCAACAACGCCGCGGGAATGCCGAACAGCTCCAGCAATTGGGGATCCCAGCGCAACTCGTGAATGTTGAAGAGCAGGGTCCGGGAGGCGTTCGAATAGTCGGTGGCGTGCACCCGGCCGCCGGTCAGCCGCCAGATCAGCCACGAATCCACCGTGCCGCAAGCCAGTTCGCCGCGCTCGGCCCGCTCCCGCAGTTCGGGCCGGTTCTCCAGCAGCCATTGCAGTTTGGTGGCGGAGAAATAAGGGTCGAGCCGCAGCCCGGTTTTGGCCCGGATCATGGCGCCGTGGCCCTCCCGTTCCAGGCGGGCGCAAGCGTCGGCGGTGCGGCGGCATTGCCAGACGATCGCCGGATGAACCGGCCGGCCGGTGGCCCGCTCCCACACCACGATGGTCTCGCGCTGATTGGTCAGTCCGACCGCGGCGACCTCCGCCGTTTTCAGCCAGGGCAGAGCGCAGATCTCCTGCAAACCGTCGGCCACGGTCTCCCAGATCTGTTCCGGGTCATGTTCCACCCAGCCCGGTTTGGGGTAATACTGCGGGAACGAACGGTAACATTTGTGAACGACCTGTCCGGCCCGGTCCACCAGGAGCATGGTCGTACCCGTGGTGCCCTGATCGATGGCAATGATGTAACTTGCCGACATCTGAATCCTCCGTCTATTCCGTCACATTTCAAACCATATTCTATCTATGTTGCAATCAGTTTTTATACCTTAAGATCATTGCAACCTATTTCCTTGATTCGTAAGTTGCAATAAATACCGCGCTTTATCCTTTTCCAGTCATGCCTTACGGCTGGCAAAGCTTATTCCAAAATTTATTTCAACTTATCTAGCTTGACGCGCAAAAAAGACCGAAACAAAATAGACGTCCCGGTCCTCTCATCATCTCTGGACTTATTGCCGCTGCTTTCATTATATATGATTGGGGAAAAGCGTGTCAATAAGCGTTTCAAAACCGGGTTGCAACCGTAGCGCGATCCTTTCGCCGATCGTCACGGCCATCCCTGTCAAGGACGGGCATCATCCCGGCGGGAGATCCGCCGTTTCCTTCCCGCCCGCACCATGGAAAAACCCGCCCGGCCGTCGGGAAGACCGTCCCAGGCTTTGGGCGGACTGTCCCAAGGCTTGGGAAAGCCGTGCCAGAGGTTGGGAAAGGATGCCCAAGGCTTGGGAAAGGATGCCCGAAAGTCGGGAAAGCATTCCCGGACCGTGGGAAAGAATGCCCAACGTTTGGGCATACATTCTCAAACCTTGGGCGAGTCGTCCCGAGCTTCGGGCAAGTTTCCCCGAACACCATCCCTCCCGGACCAGGGTTCGGAGAAACTGTCCTCCTTATTTAAGTCGACAATCCTCCGATCGGGCGAATGGCCCGACCGAAGGATTTCTCTCTTTCCTCTGGCGGACGGCGCCGCTCAGGCCGTCCATTGCTTTGCACAGATCTCCATCTCGTTCCGCAAATAGGCGACGCCCAGTTTCAGTTCGGCGTCCAGCTTTTCGGCCGGAATGTTGCCGTTCCTGGCGTCGTACGGCGCTTTTCCTTTAGGCAGGGGCTCATAGGAGATGGCCCCTTCGTAGTCGATGTCGATTAAGGCGCGGATGATTTCGCGCCACGGCAGCGTGCCCATTCCCGGGGCCTGCCGGGTATTGTCCGCCACGTGCAGGTGCTGGAACCAATACTGGCCGGCGCGGCGGATGGCGTTGGGGATCCCCTCCCATTCCTCCAACTGCATGTGAAAGGTATCGCCCATGACCCGGACATTGGGACTGTCGATCTTCCGGGCCAGCGCGATGGCGTCGGCCACGCTGTTGACCAGGCAAACTTCGTAGCGGTTGATGGGCTCGATATGCAGGATGATGTTCCGGGCCACCGCGTACGCGGCGGCGGTCCGCAGCGAATCGGCGGCATAGTCGAGATCGGTCTGTTTATCGGCGAAAAAGACCGGCTTTCCCACCAGGCTCGGCGCCACCAGCACGCTCCGGGCGCCCACGCCGGCGGCCAAATCGATGCAAGCCTTCACATAATCGACGGCTTTGGCCCTTTCCCGCGGGTCACTGTGGCAAAGCGCCCGCAGATCGTCCTCGGCCGGTCCGGGAAACATGCCGCAGATGGAACAGATCCTCAGCGGCGAATCGGCCAGCAAGGCGTCAACCTTTTCGGCCCGGTATACGGCGGGCTCTCCCACCAGCTCGATCCCGTCAAAGCCGCAGGCGGCCGCCCTTTTGATGACAGCCTCGAGCGTCGCGTCCCCAAATATCCAATTGTTCACGGCCAGCATAATCCGTTTCACTTTGTTTGCCCCCTTTGCTTTGGGTCGCAGCCCCGCCGCAAAGTCGCGCCGGAAAACGGTCCGGCGCAACCGCGGCAGCGCGTAGCGAATGAGGAGGAGGAACCCGTCGTTCCTCCTTCTCTCTTCCGGACGAAAGTAAGTGCATTAGAAATTGAAGTTGCCCGCGTTCTCCTTGGTAAAATCGGTCGGCGGCCCCATGATTACCGTCCGGCCGTCCGGGCGGACTGTGATCTTGCCGACCGTGGGCACCTCTTGCTTATTGACCAGTTTCTTGCCCTCGAGCCTTTGTTTGGCCAGGTATACCGTCAAATAGCCCAGTTTGGAAGGATCCCAAAGCGTCGCCACTTTTAACGAGCCGTCGGCGAGATAGGGTTTGGAATCGGTCGGCAAAGCGGTCCCGACCACAGCGATCTTGTTCTGGAGGCCCTTTTCCTGAACGGCCTGGGCCGCTCCGAGCGGCGTCGGGGTGCTGACCCCGATGATCCCTTTCAGGTTCGGATAGGCTTTGATCAGTTCCAGCGCTTTTTGGTAAGCCACTTGCTGTTTCTCGTCGGTGGGGACTTTGTCGGTAACCAGTTTCAACTTGGGATACTTCTGTTTGGCATATTTCAGGCCCAGATCGATCCAGGAATTCAGGTTGGCAGCGGAGAGGCCGCCGGTGATGATCGCATATTCGGCATTGTCGGTGCCCATATGTTTGACCAGCAGGTCCCAGATATGTTCGGCGTATTCCTGATCATCGATTTGATGCACTGATATTTGTACCACTGATTTATCGGCCGGGGTATCCCAATCCATGATCAGGATCCCTTTTTGCTTCGCCTTTCTCAATACCGGCGTCAGCGCCGCGGGATCGTTGGGGGCGACCGCAATGCAATCTACTCCCTTGCTGATGAGATCCTCCAGCATCTTGACCTGTTCGGCCGCGTCCGCCACGGTCGGCCCGGTGTAGGTCACGTCGCAAGCCAGATCCTTTCCGGCTTTCTCCGCTCCGACCTGCGAAGCGTTAAAATAAGGAATGCCGACCAGCTTGGGCATGATCACGATCTTATAGCGCTTTGCCGCCAAGACATCGGCGTTACCGGCAAAAATCGTTAATGCCAAAACGAAAACCAATCCCAAGACGCCAACCACTGCTAAACTCCTCTTCATCATCGCCACTCATCCTCCCTTAATTTGAATCGCCTGAGTTTTGATCAATGACACCCTTTCTGTGCTCCGTTCATCACCTCTTTCGCGAGCGACGGCCGACTTTCCCTTGCCTCTTCGCCATCCAGCGTCCCCGGTCAACCAAAACCCGGAATGAATCGCTGGATTGTGAAGCTCTTGAAATGATGGAATCGCCGCGTTGGTTACCGGCCACGCGCCGTCGGCAGGCACTTAGGCCGCAATATCGCGCTCTTTGTTGGCGCGCTGAGCGCCGATTTTTCGTTGGGAATAAGCGTAACTGATATAATTGATGGTCAAAACCAGGATCAGGATGCCACCCATGATTACATTCACGATATAACGGTTGATCCCGAAAATATTGAGCCCGCTCGAAACCACTTGCAGGATCGCCGTGGCGATTACCGTTCCCATCACCTTGCCGTAACCGCCGGCGATGTCGGTTCCCCCCAGCACCGCCGCAGTGATGCTTTGCATGAGGTAGGAAGAACCGTAGTCCACTTTGGCCGAGTTATACCGGGAAGTCATAATAATCGCGGCGATGCTTCCCAATAAGGCGGAGAAGAGATAAACCTTGAGCAAAACCTTTTTGACGTTAATCCCCGAGAATTTGGTGGCGACCGGGTTGCAGCCGACCATGTACACGCTCAAGCCCCACGGTGTATGCTCCAAAAACACCAGCGTGACCGCGATCACCGCGACATAGATGAGCATCGGCACCGGCACATTCAGGATCGTGCCATTGCCAAACCAGTAGTATTGTTCGGGAAATCCGGAAATGGCGCCGCCTTTGGTGAAGTTTAAGCTGATTCCCTCGAAGAAAGTCATGGTCCCCAGCGTGACCAGAATGGGAGATACGCCCACATAGGCGACGAATGCGCCGTTGATCGCCCCGCAAACCAGCGCCGCGATCAGGGCGACGGCTATCGCCGCGGCGATGGTGATGGCGATCGGGGCGCCCGCCGCATTGAGCCCCGCCAGTGTGAAAGCGGCCAGGATCCCCGCCAGCGCCGCGGCCGAGGTCACCGACAGATTGATGCCGCCCGTCACGATCACTACCATCATCGCCAGCGCGATGATGCCCAGTTCCGGCAGTTGAAATGCCATGGACTGCAGATTGTCGATATTCAAAAACGTTCGCGGCGACAATAGCGACATGACGATGAACAGCACCACGAAAATGCCGGCCAAAACCCATTCCTTTGAATATTTGCGCATTCCCAACACCTCGCCCGCTTATTCGATGTCCACTTTAATGAGGTTCTTTTCCACATGTCTTCTTTGAATGACATCGATGCTCACCGCCAGCAGGATCACCGCGCCCACGACGATCTTCTGCCAAAACACCGGGATATGCATCAATATCAAGCCGTTATTCAGCACCGCCATCAGCAAGACTCCCAAGATCGTTCCGAATACCGAGCCGGCTCCGCCCAGAATGTTGGCGCCGCCGAGCACCACCACGGCCACCACTTGCAGCTCGAACCCGGCAAAGGCGTTCGGATCGACCTGGCGCATGATCGAGGTATGGACCACCGCAGCCAGCCCGACCATGCATCCCACATAGGAATAAAGGAATATATTGATCTTATCGAGGTCGTAGCCGATGCGCGCCGCCGAAGTGGGGTTGCCGCCCATGGCATAGATGCCCCGCCCGATCAGGGTAAACTTGAGGATGATCCAGGTGAGCAGGGCGGCGCCGATGAAAAACAGGATCTGAATCGGGAATCCGACCACCCCGCCCGCGCCGGCGGGGATCTGGAACAGCGTTGTCTTGCCAAAATCGATGAACGACTGGGGAATGTCGTTGATCCAGGTGCCGTTGGTGTAGTAGAGCATGGCGCCGTTGATGATGCTCATGGTGCCCAGGGTCACCACGATCGGCGGGATCTTCAGTTTGGCAATGAAGATGCCATTAATCGCTCCCAACGCCGCGCCGCATAAACAGCCCACCAAAAATACCAGCCAGAGATCGCCGCCGAAATGGACCATGAACTTCCCCACCAGCACGGTGACGGCGGCCACCATGGCTCCCACCGAGACATCGATGCCGCCGGTGATGATCACCAGCAACATGCCCATGGCAACGATCGCCAACACCGTATTTCCCTTGAGCAGATCGATCAGATTGTCCGGCCGCAAAAAAATGGCATTGTTGATGGCGATGATCGCCGACACCGCGATCAGGATCAACAGAACCACAAATTCCTTGCTTTTCAATCGCTGCTTCATGATGTCGCCCCTTTCCAAGCGTTTGCAGGAATGGCTGGCCCCGGTTGCCCGGGCCCGCCCGCGCGCCCCGGCCGCTGCTGCGCTGCCCCGATTGGCCGTGGCTCAGCGGCCCGCATTGGCCAAAGTTTGATCTTCCAGGATCGCCTTGTTCATGATCGCCTCCTGGGTGGCTTGGCCGCCGCCGAATTCGCCATTGATCCGGCCGCGCCGCATCACCAGGATCTTGTCGCTGATCGCCAGTACTTCCGGCAATTCCGAGGAGATCATCAGAATGCCGATTCCTTCGGATGCCAGTTTCCGCAACAGTTGATGGATCTCCGTTTTGGCCCCGACGTCAATGCCGTGGGTGGGCTCGTCGATGATCAGCACCTTGGGACGGATGGCCAGCCATTTGGCGATCACTACCCGCTGCTGATTGCCGCCAGACAATTGTTGAACGGTCATCTCCGGATAAGGCGGCTTGATATTCAAGGTTTTAATCCATTCCAGCGCGACGGCATGTTTCCGCTCGCGCCGGATCAGCGCAAACCTGTTGACCAGCTGTCGCAGAACGGTGATGGTGATATTGTCCTCGATGGTTTGCCGGACGATCAACCCCTCGCTCTGCCGGTTCTCGGGGACGTAAGCGATGCCCTGGGCCACCCCCGCTTCCGGAGAACGGAGCGTGAGCGGCCGGCCCGCCAGAAGCACCGCGCCGCTATCGGGCCGCTCGATGCCGCATAATGCCTGCGCCAACTCGGTTCTGCCGGCGCCGACCAGGCCGGTCAGGGCGACGATCTCCCCCGCGTGGAGCGTGAAAGAGATATCCTTAAAGTTGCCTTTTTTGCTCAAATTCCTGACTTCCAGCAGCGGAGGCCCGATCGCGTTCGCCGCATAATGATCGGCGGTGAGCGTCCTGCCCACCATCAGCGCGATCAGTTTTTCGTTGTCCAATTCCTCGCGGCGATAGGTGCCGATATATTTGCCATCCCGCAAGACCGTGAAACGATCGGCGATCGCAAATAACTCCTCCAGCTTATGGCTGACGAAGACGATGGCGATGCCGCTCGCCTTGATGCCGCCGATAATCCCGAATAAGCTTTCGACTTCTGTCTTGGAGAGCGAGGCGGTCGGTTCATCCATGATGATCAGCTTGGTCTTATGAACCAAGGCCCGGGCGATGGCCACCAGTTGTTGTTTGGCGACCGACAAGCCGCCCAACGGCGCCTGCAGATCCAATCTCACTCCCAGCCGTGCCAAAGCCTCGCCCGCGGTCTGATTCATCCTTTCCCAATTCAAAAAGCGGTTGCCCTCTTCGACCGACAAGCCGAGCGCGATGTTTTCCGCCACCGACAGATTGGGAAAAAGCGAGAAGTCCTGGTAAATCACGGTGATCCCTCTCCGCAGGGCCGTCAGCGGCGTCAAGTTGGCGGCTTCCCGCCCCTCGATGATGATTCGGGCTCCCTCGTCCGGTTGATAAAGGCCGGCCAAAATCTTAATCAAGGTGGACTTGCCGGCGCCGTTCTCGCCGATCAGCGCGTGAACCTCGCCCTTTCGGACTTCCATTTGGATGTCATCCAGCGCCTTTACGCCCGGAAAGGTTTTGCTGACATGATTTATCTCCAAGAATGGCTGATCCATCATTCCCAGATCACTCCTCTTTCCGATGAACGATGTAGAGAAACTGTTGATTATTTATGATCAATTTACTGCACAAAATAGAAAAATCCTTCTTTATCGGGAAGGATTTTTAACAAAATTTTGATATACATTTAATAGTTGATCATCTTCATAACAAACCCGTTCGTTCCCGGCCGGCGGTTTACAGCCTCATTGCCCGCCCGAAGCATAATACAGGATCTGTTCCTGGGTGGCCTCGCCCCGTCGCAGTTCCTTGACGATCCGGCCGTGATACATGACCAGGATCCGGTCGCACATCCCGAGCAGTTCCGGAATCTCCGAGGAGATCAGGATCAGCGCCGCCCCGGACATGGCCAATTCGTTGAGGATATTGTAGACATCGACCTTGGCCGAGATATCGATGCCGCTGGTCGGCTCGTTCAAAATGAGGATCTTGGCGTTTTTGAACAGCCATTTGGCCAGAATGACCTTTTTTTGATTCCCGCCGCTCAGGTTCTTTACCTTTTCCTGCAGCCGATTCGGCTGGATTCCGACCATCTGAACGTATTTTTCCGCTGCCAGCCGCTTCAATTTCGGACTGAGACACTTGTGGCGGATGACCGCCGCCAGATTGGTGATGACGATATTATCGGTGACGCTGGCCTCCAGCGCCAGGCCTTCGGCGATCCGGTGGTTGGGGATATAGCACAGGCCGTGCTTGGCGGCGTCTTCGGTGTTGCGGAGCGCGACTCTCCTGCCTTTGATATAGATATTTCCGGCGGCGACCGGTTCCGCCCCGAAAAGCAGCTTGGCCAGGGTGGTCCGCCCCGAGCCCTTTAAACCGGCGATCCCCAGGATTTCCCCTTTCCGCACCGCAAACGAGATGTTTTTGAGCAGCTTCCCGTCGCTCAGGTCCCTGACAATGAAAGCTTCTTTGCCGATGGCCACGTTCAGTTTGGGATAGCGATCTTTAATTTCGTTGCCGATGATCATCTGCACCAGCCGGCTGGAATCGAACGCTTCCCGGCCGATGGTGGCGACCGTCCTGCCGTCGCGCAGGACGGTAATCCGGTCGGCCAAATGCTGCAGTTCATCCAGGCGGTGGGAGATATAGACGATCGCCACGCCCATCGATTTTAAATGCTGGATCATTTCAAACAGGAAAGCCGCCTCTTGTTCGGTAAGGGCCGCCGTCGGCTCGTCCATGATCACGATCCGGGAACGGTTGGCGATGATCCGCGCGATTTCAATAAATTTCTGGGTGCCCGCGCCGAGGACGCTGACCGGCGTCTTGGGGTCCAGTGCAATATTGAGGTATTTCAGGATCTGGGCCGTTTTCTTATAAACCGCCTTCCAATGGATCCATCGCATAAAAAACAGGTTTACCGTGGGTTCTTGATTGATAAAAATATTTTCGGCGATGCTCATTTCCTGGAAAAGGCTATAGTTTTGGAATACCAGCCCGATTCCCAGCTTTTGCGCATATTTGACATTGTCGATCTCCACCGCTTTCCCGTCCAGCAGGATCTCGCCGGAATCTTTGGGCGTCAGACCCGCCAGAATATCCATCAAAGTGGACTTGCCCGCCCCGTTCTCGCCGACCAGCGCGTGAACCTCGCCGGGATAGAGGTTGAAATAGGCTTCTTTCAGCACATAGTTGCCGTCAAATTGCTTGCTGATGTTTTTCATCTCCAGAAGCATCTCGGACACCACGGTCACCCTCCCTGCCGCTCTAGCTGTTGGCTGTTCTCCGGAGATTAGCTCACTTCATACGTGGTATATAACTTGATATAGTTATCAAAGTAATATTGCTTGTACGCTTCGGAAATGTCCTTATTGCTGACCACCTTCGGAAACAGGTTTAAATCGCCGAGCCTGGTGAAGCTCACCGTGTTGAACTTGCTGCAATCGGCCAGCGCGATCACTTCCTTGGAGATGTTCATCAAAGCTTTCACGATCTCCACCTCGTCATAGCTCTCCATGGAGTAACCGAACCGGAGATCGGCCCCTTTGATCTCGATAAAGGCTTTGTTGATATAGACTTCATTTAACATTCGCAACGCGCAGGGGCCGACCATCGTCCCGGACGAGGTGAGATCGCCGCCGGTCATGGTGACCTTGACATTGGGATGCTCATAAAGTTCGGTCGCGACGAAGACGTCGTTGGTGATCACCAACAGCTTGTTCTTGCCGGAAATGTTCCGGGCGACCTCCCGGCCGATGGGCCCGCCGCCCAGGAATAGCGATTCCTCGCCCTGAATCATTTGCAAGACGATCTCGCAGATCAGCCGGACCTCCTCGCTGCAGTCGCCGCCGGCGGCCGCCGCCTGATTCGGGTTGGCATTGAAGTTGAAGTTCTTATTCAGAATGGCTCCGCCGTAAGTCTTGTTCACAAAGCCTTCTTTTTCGAGTTTATCCAGGTCGCGCCGGATGGTCACTTCCGAGACATTGAGCTTCTCGCTTAATGAGGAAATATCCACCATTTCTTGTTCTAAAATCAATTCCCGCATTTTTTGCAATCGTTGCGCGCCAAACATCCCTTATATGACCTCTCCCGTAGCTATTATTACGTACTGCCAATGGCTCTTTCAATCGCTCAGCAAGCTCTCTCAGTCACTCAACAAGCTCTCTCAGTCACTCAACAAGCTCTTTCAGTCGCTAAACAAGCTCTTTTTGCGAATAAAGAGCTCATTTTATAGATAAAAAACTCATTTGCGGATACATGAAACCGTTGAACGGGGTCCGTCAAAGCCGCCAAAACGACTGAGGAGGATGGGTCCGGTTTTATCTTTTCATTCTGCTTAACTCTGCTTCGTCCGGCTAAAAGATTCACCGCGATTGGCGGAGCGCCTGACGGAAATCCCGCAGATTGCCCGCCAAGGTCCCTTCCTTTTTAAACAGCGCCGAGGTGCCCGCCACCATGACATTGGCACCGGCCGCGATCGAACCAAGCGCATTCGGGATATCGATATTACCGTCCACTGCGATATCGGTGTCGCCGAGCGCTGACCGGGCGGCCGCGATCTTGGCCAGCACCGAAGGGATGAACTTTTGCCCGGCGAAGCCCGGCTCGACTGTCATGATCACCAGCATATCCAGGAAATCGGCCGCATAGGGCAGGGCACTCGCGGGAGTGACCGGGTTAATGGCCAGCCCGGCCTTTACCCCGTGCCGGCGAATCTTTTCCAGCAGCCGGAGCGGCGCCGGCGCGCTTTCCAGATGAAAGGTGATGCTGTCGCTCCCGGCCGCGATGGCCTGATCCACGAACCATTCCGGATTATCGACCATCAGGTGCACATCCAGGGGAGTGCGGGTCACCTGCTTGATCCGGCGGATGGCGTCAAAATTGCTCCCCAGGTTGGGTACGAAATGGCCATCCATAATATCGACATGGTACATGTCGATCGCCGCCTGATCCAGCTCGTCAATGGTCTCAGCCAGCTTGAAAATATCGGCGCACATCAACGAGGCCGAGATTTTGAGCTTCATCGGACTTCTCCTCCTCCGTTAACGGCGAGAAACGCCGTAACCTCCCGCTCGAACGGCAGCGACACCAAAGAGCCCGGTTTCGTGGCGCTCAAAGCGCCCACCGCATTGGCAAAGCGTACGCTGGCGTCGATATCATCACCCCGGCTATAGCGCCAGGCCATGGCGGCGGTAAAAGCGTCCCCGGCGGCGGTGGTATCGACCGCCTGGATCCGGTAAGCGGGATAATGCCGCACGCCCTGCTCGTCGCCGACCAGCGCTCCCTTGTCGCCCAGTTTGATGACGACGACCGCCGCGCCGGAGGTCCGCAGGACCTTGCAGGCTGCCTCGGCCGAAGCCAGGTCCACCACGGGAATCCCCGTCAGTGCGGCGGCCTCGGTTTCGTTGGGGCTGAGGATCGCCACTCCCTCGAACAGTTCCAGCGGCACTCGCTGGGCGGGCCCGGCATCGACGATCACCGGAATCGACCGCGCCTTGGCGATGGCGATGAGCCGCGCGATGCTCTCGATGGGGATTTCCAGCTGGAGCAGCAGCGCGGCTGCGGATTCGATGTCCGGCCGGATATGGGCGATCTCCGCCTCCCCGTAAGCCATGTTGGCTCCCGGAAGAACGATGATGCGGTTGGCGCCGTTGGCCTCGACGATAATAAAAGCCACCCCGGTGGCAGTTTGCGCATCGCGAAACACGGCCGAAGTATCGATCTTTTCGCCGGATAACACTTTCAGCAATTCCGCGCCGAAAAAATCCTGGCCGATCTTGGCCGAAAAACGGACCGCCGCGCCGAGCCGGGCCAGGGCCACCGCCTGGTTGGCGCCTTTCCCGCCGGGCAACAACTCCAGGGAAGTCCCGAAGGAATTCTCGCCCGCCGCCGGGAGCCGCGGCGTATTAATGAATACATCCATATTGGCACTGCCGATTACCAGGATGTCCCCGCTCATTTCATCGCTCACCCCGCGCCAGAATCTTGTGACAACAAAATATAAATTTTTGATCAAAACTATTCAACATTTCTTCAAATTATCCTCTCGTTCTTTAACTGCCGCTATTCTTTTTTCATATACTATTGCGATAACTCCGCGACTCCTCCGGCGGCCAAGGTATGAAACGGCGCTGCTTTACGGTCTTCGCGGAGTTGAACGCCGAATTCCGGAACCAATCCAGACGAGGAAGTGCATCCCGATGTCGGTTTACAATCACAATCCGAACGATCCGCCCTGCCCCTCCGGTTCGACCGCTTATACCGTCAAGACCGGCGACACGTTGTACGGCATCGCCCAACGGCTGGGGACGACCGTGGCGGCCATCACTGATTTGAATCCGGGAATCAATCCCAATGTGCTCCGGGTGGGCCAGCTGATTTGCATTCCTTCCGCCGCTCCGGCGCCGGCTCCGGGCGCCTGCCTCGGCGGCACCGGCTATCGGGTAAAGGCCGGCGATACCTTTTATGCGCTGGCGGCCCGTTTCGGAGTCACCGCTCAAGCGCTCATTACGGCCAATCCCGGCGTTAACCCGGACCGTCTGGCCGTGGGCCAGACGATTTGCATTCCGGGGCCGGGAGCGACGCCCCCAACCCCCGCCCTCATTACCACACCGCTCTGTTCGTTGCTCCGGCCGGTCCTGACGGCGCTCCCCGCGGACGCCGACATTCCCATCGGCTCGGTCACCGTCCGCCAAGTGGCCATGAGCACCCGCGCCTATACGATCGTCGCCTCTCCCCTGCCCAATCCGTCGGCCTTCGGCAATTACGACGCCTATGCGGGGGTTTTAAATCTGATCACCGATGATCCCGCCACGCCCCGGCAGACCGTCGCCATCCGGCTGGCCTCCTCGGCCTACGGAAACCAATTGATCACCTGGGCCGGCACCACCATCACCGCTTACCCGCCGATCGTCGGCGACAGCGCCGCAATCCTGCCGTTGAACAGCAGTACCGGCAGCCAAGGCGCAGCGTTGCTCCAGGGCGATCTGGTTTCATGCCAGCCCGGCGGATGATCGCTGCTAGAGCAGTGCCAAAAATTCCTCTCGCCGCTCGCTTGAAAAGCCCGGTGATAAGCCGCAAACTCGGAGTATCACGGGGCTTTTCGTTATGAACATTGCAAGAATTGCGATTCGCGCATTTTTTGCTGAGATTGCGCGGTTGCCAGGATTCTCCGCCCTCCGAATTGAAAATAAATGGTAATCCAGTGTCTGGATTACATTATCGGGAAGAGGTGAAATGGCAAATCATGAATTCGAAACTGATTTCAGCGATTCTTGCAACCCTGCTGGCATTCGGGGTTTCGCTCACTCCGCTGGGCGGACCGGGGGATCGGGCGGCGCTGGCGGCGGAGCAGGCCGCAACCGTAAGCTTGCCGGCCAATTACACGCTGTACATTCCGGGCCTGAAGAACGCCAACGATGCCAAGGCGGACGTCGAGGCCAACGGGTTTCAAACGACCGCCACTTTCAACAGCCACTTTTCACTGGTCAGCGATACGGCCGGCCACAAGATTTTAAAACTGAATACTTTGGATGCGCAGAATGATGGCTTAACCATTCCGCTCGCCGGGACCGAAACCAAACTCACCCTGATCTTCAAGGCCAAAGGGGCCGTGGTCCCGGACCGGGGAACGCCCTACGGGATCCTGTGGGCCATGTGGCAGCGGGGCGAGTATCAATCGGTGTTACGCCACAACGCCAGCAATCAGATTAAGGGCAGCACCGGCCAGACCGGCCTGAATCCCGATAACATCGTCGCGGACTGGCACGATTTCCGGCTGGTCTTCGACCTGGCGCCGGACGGCAAAGCGATGACGGCCACCGCTTTTATCGACGGCAAACAGCGCCATCAGACCGCTAATTTTGAAAAGAAAAACGGCGCTGGGGACTTCCTGCAGTTCGGCGAGAACGACGGCAGCACCAACGGCCTCGGCCGTTACGCCTATCTGCTCTTGATCAAAAACGAGGATGTCAGCGCCAAGAGCCTGGCCGACCTGAGCCAAATCGTCGGCTGGGATCTCCAGGCCAAGCCGGTGCTGGTGAACGATCCCGACCCGGCCAGCAAAAAGCCGGTCCAAAAACCGGCCGGCATCAATCTGACGGCCGCCGACGCCAGCAGCCAGGATCCCAATTACGTCGATCCCTCCTTTATCAAGGACGGCACTATCGATCTGGCGAAACTTCCCTACAGCAAAAATGCCGCCCAAAAAGTGACCGTCCATCCCCAACTGCCGGCCAATCTGGCGCAGATTGCCGCCGCAGTCGTCGACCCGACCGGAGCCGGCGGAGCTTACCGGACCATCGCCGCGGCCATCGAGGCCGTCAAACCGGGCGCAGTCATCTATGTCAAACCCGGGCTCTATCACGAAAAACTTAAAATCACCAAACCCAACCTCAGCCTGATTGGCGAAAGCCCCGTCAACACCATCATCTACGGTTACGAAGCCGATTACGGCAATATCGACGGCAACCTGCTGGTCGAGGTGAACCTGGCCGAAGCCGGCTATTTTACGGCCGAAAACATCACTTTCTATAACAAAGGGGCGGAATGGAACCGCACCTGGGACAATGTCGAGCGGCGCTCCATCGCCCTGGCCACCAAGAATGTCCAGCAAGGCTATTTGAAGAACTGTATCTTCCTCGGCGAGCAGGATACGCTGTATCTGCGATCGGGAAGATTATATTTCGAAGACTGCTATATCGAGGGCGAAGTCGATTTCATCTGTGGCGGCGCCACGGCGTTGTTCGCCAATTGCCACATCCATTCCTTATTCTATAAAGAAGGCGGCTACATCACCGCGGCGGCCCCGTCCGATACCAAGGGCGCCGGCTTCAACAACGGCTATGTCTTTAAAGATTGCCTGCTGACCGTCGACCCGGCGATGGCCGCTAAGAATATCTATCTGGGCCGCGGCGCCTGGACCGGCGGCAGCGACGGCGGGACCAACCAGGCCAAGGTGGTCTTCATCGCCTCGCGGCTGCATGCCCAGATCAACGCCGACGGCTGGGCCGATTGGGACAATGTCAATACCGCGGCCAAACAGTTCTTCCGGGAGTACCGCAACAGCGGCGAAGGCGCGATCGCTGCCGAGACCGCGACCAGGAGATTCTTGACCGATGCCGAATATCAGGCCAATTATAGTTCGCCCGAGAAGATCCTCGGCTTTGCGCCAAAGATGCCGTATTAACGGCGCATTACAGTGCTGTTTGAAGAGGCCGTCTTTAGAGTTTTCTTAGGACGGCCTTTTTTATGAGTTTCTTTCGGCTTAAAACCAATTCACGGGGGGATCTCAACCAATCCATATCGCTCGTTTACAAAATCCATTGACAAGAATATCCCATAGGAATACACTGTATTTATCCAAAATAAGTAATAAAGTCCGATGGTTTCCCTTGCTTGTTGGCCTGGCGAGTCATTCCGCCCCTATTGCAATGGAATATTGGATAGAATTTTGGGGATTCAATGGTTTATCCGACACAAGAACCATATCCGGTTATCGTGACGGTCCGGTCGAACCAGGATTCACCGGGTCGTCATCGAGAATAAATTAGGAGGCCAAAACCATGAGTGAAACTTTGAAAGCCATCTTAGAACGACGCAGCGTCCGCACGTTCAAGCCGGAGCAGTTAAAGGAGGATGAGTTGCAAAAGATCCTCGAAGCCGGCCGGTTTGCTCCCAGCGCCCGCAACGAACAGCTCTGGCATTTCTCGGTGGTGCAAAACCAAGCGCTGTTGGGCAAGATCAATCAGATTCTGCAGCAAATCTTCTTGAACTCGGGTGACCCCGCCTTGGCGGCCCGGGCCAAAGCCGAAAACTTCAGCCCGTTTCATCACGCGCCAACCTTGATCATCGTTTCGGCCGATGAGAAAAACGCCATTGCCCCCGAGCCCGACGCCAGCCTGGCGCTGGGCAACATCTTCCTGGCGGCCCACGCCCTGGGCATCGGTTCGGTCTGGATTCATTCCTTGCGGAACTTATTCCAATCCGACGCCGGCCGAGCCCTGCAAAAAGAATTGGGCATTCCCGACGGCTACCGGATCTACGGTTCGGCGGCCCTGGGCTACAACGCCGGACCCGCTCCGGCGGCTCCGCCCCGCAAAGAAGGAACCGTGACCTTCATTCGCTGAGGCAATGATTAAAAAGCAACCCCCGACCAGCAGTGATCGGGGGTTGCTTTTTGTTAATCTTAACAAGTTTCAGTGGGATGGCACTGGGACCGTCCTGTTCTGGCGATGCACGATAATCGCGATAACCTGGGTCAAGAGCCCCAGAGCGCACACCCCCGGCCAGCCGAAATGGGCATAGTTGTATGAGCCCAGGAAGGAGCCGAGCGCTCCCCCGATGAAGTACGAAACCATGTAGACGGTGTTGAGCCGGTTTCGGGCCGCTTCATCCAGCGCGTACACCCGGGACTGGTTGGAGACCTGGCCGGACTGCACCCCCAGATCGAGCAGGATGACTCCGCTGATTAATCCCCAAAGTTTGAATCCAAACAGCCAAAAACATAGATAGGCCACTGCAATGATCACGATGCTGATGCCCACCGTAAATCGGGGGCTGCGGCGGTCGGCGATCCGGCCCACAATCGGGGCGGCCGCGGCTCCGGTCACTCCGACCAATCCGAACAGTCCGGCGGCATCCGCACCCAACTGATAATGGGGACTCGCCAATAGAAAGACCAGCGTGGTCCAGAAGGCGCTGAACGCGCCAAAGATCATCGCACCGTTGAGCGAGGCTTCCCTCAGCACCGGCTGGGTCTGGATCAGCTTTGCCATGGAGCGAAACAACTCCCCGTACCGCAGCGCCGAGAATGACGGGCACAAGGGGAGCAACCTCCGCAAAGAGACAGCGAGAAGGAGCATTAATCCCGCCGCGATCAGATAGACGTTGCGCCAGCCCCAATATTCCCCGATCAGACCGCTGAAAGTTCGCGACAGCAAGATCCCGATCAAGGCGCCGCTCATGACCGTTCCGATGGTCTTGCCCCGTTCCTTGGGGTCGGCCAGCTGCGCCGCGAGCGGGACGATCAACTGCGGCACCACCGAAGTAAAGCCGATGGCAAACGCGGCCAATGAAACCACGCGGATATTGGGCGCGAAAAACATCACCGTCAGGGAACAGGCCGCGCAGAGCAGCATGACGATGATCAGGGAACGTTTCTCGCGGATATCCGCCAGGGGCAGAATGCACAGCATGCCCAAGGCGTACCCGATTTGGGTGAGCATCGCCACAAAGCCCACGCTTACCTGGGTCACCCGAAAAGTCGCGGCGATCTCTCCCAAGAGCGGCTGGATGTAATATAAATTGGCCAAGGTAATTGCGCAGGTCACCGCCATCACTAAAACCAAGCCGTGATTCAAGGCGGGCTTGGATGGGGGAACCTCATGGTTCTGGAGCGGCATCCGGAACTCCTTTATGTTTCATGGTATTTTACATTTAATCATACCGCTTATAGCCCACTCCAAGGCAAGGGCTTTAACCAAAATGGAATATAGAAAAACTCCGTATCAAACGAAGTTTTTTCAAGGTATATCGGTTCAGAGCGCGGCCCGACGATAAACAGTCCGGCGCTACTCAGCCAATTCTTCCAACCCCTCAAACTGCATGTTGTAATACTTGGCGTACAGGCCGTTCCGGCCGAGCAATTCCTCATGGTTGCCGCGCTCGGCGATGCCGCCATGGTTGATGACGACGATCTCGTCGGCGTTGCGGATGGTGCTGAGCCGGTGGGCGACCACGATGGTGGTGCGGCCGCGCGCCAGCCGTTCCAGCGAGGCCTGGATATAACGCTCGCTCTCGTTATCCAGGGCCGAAGTGGCTTCATCCAGGATCAGGATCCGCGGGTTCTTCAAAAAGACCCGGGCGATGGCCAGCCGTTGCTTCTGGCCGCCGGACAGGCGCGTGCCGCGCTCGCCGACATAACTGTCGTAACCGTCCGGGAGGCTCATGATGAAGTCGTGGATGTTGGCATTCTTGGCCGCCTCGATGATCTCGGCGGCGCTGGCGTCGGGCTTGCCGTAGGCGATATTCTCGCGCGCCGTGCCCGCGAACATGTACACGTCCTGCTGCACAATGCCGATGGCGCGGCGCAGCGATTTCAGGGTGAGGTCCCGCACATCCTGGCCGTCGATGAGTACCGCTCCGCCGGTGACGTCGTAGAAACGGGGCAACAGCGAACAGAGCGTGGTCTTGCCGCCGCCGGACGGACCGACCAGCGCCACGGTTTTCCCTGCGGTAATGGTCAGGTTCACCTGGTTCAGGACTTCCGTGGTTTCATCATATTGGAAGGAGACATCCTGGTAAACGATCTCCCCTTTCGCCTCGGTCAGCTCCACGGCGTCCGGCTTGTCGAGGATCTCCGGCTCGGTGTTGACCACCTCCAGAAAACGTTTAAACCCGGAATAGCCTTTCTGAAACTGCTCGGTGAAGTTGATCAGCACATCGATGGGGTTCATAAAGATCCCGATATACAACGCGTAGACCGCCAAATCGGTGACCCGCAGCGTGCCCTGGGCAATGAAAAAGCCCCCGCTCACCAGGACCGTGGTATAAAGCAGGCCCTGAAACATAGCGTTCCCCGCCTGGAAGCTCCCCATGATGCGATAGCTGTCTTCCTTGGTGTCCAGGAACTCTAGATTGCTGCTGCAGAATTTTTCGCGTTCCAGTTCCTCGTTGGCGAAGGACTTGACCACCCGGATGCCGGAGAGGCTGTCCTGGACCCGCGAGTTGACCTTGGCGATCTTGCGGCGGTTCTCCATGAAGATCGATCGCATTTTGCGGTTCTGCTGGAAACTGAAGATCCCCATCAGCAGCGTGATGACGAACAGAATCAGGGTCATTTTGACGTTGATCAGCATCAGCAGGGCGAAGGAACCGAAGATCTTCAGCGCCGAGATGAAGATGTTCTCCGGCCCGTGGTGGGCCAGCTCGGAGACGTCAAAGAGGTCGGAGACCAGCTTGGACATCATCTCGCCGGTGTTGTTGCGATCATAATAAGAAAAAGAAAGCCGTTGATAATGGTCGAACAGATCCTGGCGCATGTCGCTTTCCATGCGCGCGCCCATCACATGCCCCCAGGAAGTGATATAGTACTGGCAGCCGAAGCGCACCAGATACATAACGATCAGCACCGCGCCGATCAACCCCAGCTTGCTCAGGATCGCGGCCGCCCCGCGGGTATAAAGATCGCGGGTCAGAAAGTATAAGATCTGGGGAAACGCCACATCGATCGCTGACAGGACCAGGGCGCAGGCCATATCGGTGTAAAAAAAACCACGGTACGGCTTATAATAGCTCATAAACTTTTTGAGAATCGACATTACCAAGCCTCCAGAAGATTGAACTCCAGAAAACATCATCCGTTGGATAATGTTTTCCAATGTGATTATATTTTATCATAAAGCAAATCCCAATTGTTTTTATAAAGATTTAACCCCTCCGGGTCAGTAACTCTACCCCGTGAAGTTTGGCGTTATTGCTTCAAAATAATGGTTATCAATGATACAATACTTTATGGGTAATTATGCAATTCGCTAATATGGCGTTGAGATCCTGCCGGGAGGGAAAAATATGGAGCAATTCAAGATGATCTGTTTGGATATCGATGGAACATTGCTCAATTCCCAGCATCAAATCTCTCAAAGCACCAAAGAGATGGTGCAACGGGTCGCTGAAAAAGGAACTCCCGTCATCTTGGTTTCGGCGCGAATGCCGAAAGGAATCCGTTTTTTGCAGCAGGAACTGAATATCAGCCAACCTATCATCTGTTACAGCGGCGCTTTAGTGATGGATCATGCAACCGGTATTTTATTCAACCAAACGATAGGGCTTGCGCAGGTTAAACAAGCCTATGACATGGCGCGGGCGAGCGGCGTACATATGAGCCTCTACCAGGGGGACGAATGGTTTATCGCGGAGAGCGATCCATGGACGGAAGGAGAAAGCGCCATCACAAATATTGCGCCGCGTGTCGTGAAGTGCGAGGATTTGTTGCAGCGCTGGGCAGCAGAAAATAGCGGACCGAACAAAATTTTATATATGGCCGACCCCGATGCCGTTCACCGCTTAGAAAAAAGGCTCCAAGCCCAATTCTCCGGCGCTTTGAATATCTATCCTTCAAAACCCACCTATTTGGAGGTCATGCCCCAAAGCGCCTCGAAAACTTCGGCCATTGAATTTTTACGCTGGAAACTGGCGATCCGTCGCTCCGAGATCATGGCCATCGGCGATAACTATAATGATCTGGATATGCTGGAATTCGCGGGTCTGGGCATTGCGATGGGCAATGCGCCGGAGCGGGTGAAACTTTCGGCCGCCGCCGTAACCCTTTCCAATGATGAAGATGGTGTGGCCGCAGCGCTTAAAAAATACCTGCCGCAAATTTCTTGCCCTTGAACTTAGCGGCGCCTCAAACCCTGTCTCATGATAGAAATCGTGCCGCGCGATGAGTCCCGTCAGAACTGCTGGTAAAAATGCCAGAAGCGCAGATCCCGCAGGTCGTAGCCATCGTTGCTCAACGGGCCGTACGGTTCGGTCCGGGGCGCGCTGGCGATGGGCGTGCGGTAACGCCACTGGGTCTTGCCCCCGGCGTTATAGCCCGAATAAGCCGCCCGGGACAGGTTCTGGACGGCGCTGTTGCCGCCCTTATTGGCCTCGTTGTTCTTGAGGGCCAGCTCATACTCGTTCTTTAATATCTGCAAGCCGGCCCGGACGTTATATTGCCAGTCCGACTTGAGCCGATCCAGATCGAAGGCGTCGCCCCACGCTTTATCATTGATCTGCATGATGCCCCAATCGGCCGAGTCGGAATTGACGCCGCGATAGGCGCTCCCGTCCTTGGCGAACTGGGTCATGCTGCTTTCGGTGGCGGCGGTGGCCAGTCCCAGCTGAGGCGGGATCCCGATCATCCGGCATTGCGCCGCGATATAATCCATAACTTCCCGTTTGGTCGGATTGACTCCTAGGCTTGTGCCATCGAAAATGCCACCCGCGCTTTGCGCGGCGCCCTCCCCGACCGCTCCCACGCCGGATAACTGCCGCAAATTGTTTACGGTCAGCCCGTATTTGGCTAACGCGGCATCGCCCTGGCCCAAATATTGTGCAAGCAAGCTGGCTTGGAGCGTGGAAGCTGCTCCCTGCGGTCCATTGCCGCCGTTTTGATTCAGCATTAATAATGATAACAGCGGATCTCCGCTGTTACTTTGCGCGTCCCCCGCCGTTGCCTGATCCATCAGAAACGCTTGCAATACCCGCTCGAAATTCAAACGTTCCGCGGCGGAAGCGTTGGCCGGTTGAACGCTGGAATCCCGGTTGTCGGGAGCCGTATTTTGGTCGATCTTTATCGGAAAAAAGGCCGCGTGATCGACATCGCTGATTGAACTCATTGGATGAACCTCTATGAAGTGCCGCGCTTATTTTCAGCTTGATACAGCGCGCGGCAATAATGGCGTTACCTGCAATATCGGGCAAGACAAAAAAATCTTCCGAGATATTTATCGGCGATATTGCGATTTTTATAATAAGAAAATCGTCGGGGACGATCGGAAATCCGTTATTTCGATCGGTTCGCGGGTTTGAAGCCCCGCGACTGGCGCGGTTAAATCAGCTTCCAAACTTCCCCTGATACTCGCGGATAATCGCGATCGACCGCTTAAACTCGGCCATCTCCCGTTGCGAAAGCCGGCATTCCACCAGTTCCTTCACGCCGTCGCCGTTCAGCACGGCCGGGACGCCGGCGAAGACGTCGGATTCGCCGAATTCTCCTCGCAGCATGGCCGAGACCGGCAGGACCTTGCTCTCGTCGTTCAAGACTGCCTTGATGATCTCCACCGCGGTCGCGGCGATGCCGAAGGTAGTCGCGCCTTTGGCGTTCATCACCTTGTAGGAGATGAAGGAGGTGTTATGGGAGATCTCGTCGATCGCGATGCCCTGGAGCCTTTCCGGGTTATCCTCGATAATGTCGAGGAAATTCTTGCCGCCCACGGTGACCAGGCTCCACGGGATGACCTGGGAATCGCCGTGTTCGCCGAGGCATAACGCCTGTACGCTCCGGGGATCCACGTCCATTACATTGGCGATATAGTATTTCAAACGCGCCGAATCCAGCGCCGTGCCAGTGCCGATCACCCGGTTGGACGGCAGGCCGGAAAGCTTATACGTATAGTAGGCCATCACATCCACCGGGTTGGTGATCACGATGAAGATCCCCTGAAAGCCGCCGGCCATCACCGGAGCGACGATGCTTTTGATGATGCCGGCCGCTTTTTCAGTCAGATCCAGCCGGGTCTGCCCCTTCGCGAAGGGCAGCGCCGCCGCGATGACCACAATATCGGCGTCGCCGCAGTCCGAATAATCGCCGTCCTTGACACTCATGTTGCGGTTGGTATACGCCAGGGAATGCTGCAGGTCGGTGGCCTCCGCCCACGCCTTGTCCCGGTTGATATCGATCATTACCAAATTGTCACAAATCCCCTGCACCACCAGGTTGAAAGCCACGGTGGAACCCACGGCCCCCGCGCCCACCACCACGACCTTGTCGCGTCTAATTGCCATGATCATCCCGTCCTCAGTTTATATCGTGCTGCCGCTCATTTTCATTCCATCCGAAACTCAAATAATTGTAACAGCGCTTATCAAAATGTCATTCGCATACTTTGGCTTATAATTTTTCATCCGGAACATTTTCACCATTTGAACCATCATTGTTATTTTATCGTCCGAAATTGTAATTTCGATCCGGATATTTTAATTATTCAGATCGATATTTTATTTATCGTGATCGGAAAATTAATTATTCAGATCAAAAAATAGATTATCGTGATCGGAAAATCAATTATCCGGATCGAAGAACAAATTATTCGGATCGGAAATTTGATTCTCCGGATCAATGATTCAATTCTCCGGATCGGAATTTTATTTATCATGATCAAAAAACAAATTATCGGGTTTGATAATTCGCTTATCGGGCTGGTTATTTTAATTTCCGAACCATTTTTTGATTTTTTGAGGATCCGCCGCGCGATGATTCATTCAACAACTGGAGGCGGAACCGCGGCGATCCGCTCCGCCGTTCTTTTCGAGCTCCTCGTAACAGGCGATCTTCTTGTCGATCTTCAGGGCATACTTCTTGAACTGCTGGATCTTCTGCTCGATGACCTGTTTCTGTTCGAGCAGCATCTGTTTGCGGACGCTGATGGTCGCGTCCTCCTGGGCGAGGGCGACGAAACGTTTGATCGCGGTGAGCGACATGCCGGTATTGCGCAGGCAACAGATCAAGCCGATCAATTCCAGGTCCTGATCGCTGAAGTTGCGGTTGCCGTTCTCATCCCGTTCGATCCCGGGCAGCAAGCCCTCCCGCTCGTAATAACGGAGCGTGTACTCGGTCAGCCCGACCTTCTCGGACATCGCTTTGATACTGTATCCCATGACCATACTCCCTACTTCATATTGTTGAATCATTTCATTGCATTCATCTCCATTATATACCCAAGCGCCCACCGGAAAGCAAGCCCCACAATGTTTTCCTGCTGAAATTCATAACCCCTTCCCGCTCCGGCGCGGCCCGTCGCCTGGATGAATTTCCCCAGCCAGATGCGGGTTCAAAACGGCTATTGACTTATAGCATACTCCAAGGTATACAATCCAAATGTAATCTTTGGTTAATATTCGAACGATCCTTGCATTCATGGGGATTGACGCATTTTCGAACATTTTGGAGCGAGGTGTTTCATTTGCAAAAAGTCGTAGTCACCGGCGGCAGCGGCCGGCTGGGCACTTCGGTGCTCGAACATTTCTTGGCATCCGGCTATGAAGTCGTCAATGCCGATCAGGTCAAACCCAAAAACCCCGATGTCAAGCACGTCACGGTGAACCTGCAGAATCTGGGCGAATGCTACGGCGTGCTGGCCGGGGCCGACGCCGTGGTCCATCTGGCGGCGATCCCGGTCGCCTACAACCATCCCAACGAGGTCACCTTCCAAAACAATGTGATGGCCACCTACAACATCCTGCAGGCCGCCGCCGGACTGGGCATCGGCAAGGCGGTCGTGGCCTCCAGCGAATCGTCCTACGGCATCGTCTTCGCCAAACACCGCCTGGTGCCGCAGTATGTGCCGATCGACGAGGACCATCCGCAACTGCCGCAGGACAGTTACGGCCTGTCGAAGATCGTCGCCGAGGAAACCGCCGCCATGTTTAACCGGCTCACCGGGATGCAAGTGGTCACCTTGCGGATCGGCAACGTGATCGCGCCGGAAATGTACCAAAAGAACTTCCCCGCTTTCATCCATGACCCCACCAAGCGCCAGAATATCCTGTGGAGTTACATCGACGCCCGCGACGCCGCGGTCGCCTGCCGGCTGGCCATCGAAGCCGACGGCCTCGGCGCGGTAGTGCTCAACCTGGCCGCCGACGACACCAGCATGGACATCAAGAGCGAGACCCTGATGAATATCGGCTACCCCGAGGTGACCGACATCCGCGAGCCGCTGGACAATTTCAACACCCTGCTGAGCAACAAGAAGATCAAGCGCGTGTTGAACTGGCAGCCGGTCCATTCCTGGCGCGATTATGTCCAACCCTGAGGCGGCGTTGTCCCGGACCTGCTTCGAGCGCTGCATTTGCGAAAGCGCCCAGGCGGTCCGCTCTTTCCCGTATCCTATCGGCCAGGACCGAATGTCCTTGCCGTTGAAATCTTGAAAGGGGTGTTTTTGATGAAAACGATCAGCATTGGGAACGGCGCGCTCGAGGCGTCCGAGATCTCGCTCGGCTGCATGAGAATCTCCGAACTGTCCAAAGCGGACGCGGCGACTTTGCTCCACACCGCGCTGGACGAAGGCATCAATTTCTTCGATCATGCCGACATCTACAGCGGCGGCAAGGCCGAGGAACGGTTCGCCGAAGCGCTGGACCTGGGCGCGAACCCGGGTCTCCGCGCAAAACTGATCCTCCAGAGCAAATGCGGCATCCAGAAGGGGTATTTTGACTTTTCGAAGGCGCACATCCTGGAAGCGGTCGAAGGCAGCCTCAAGCGCTTGCGTACCGACTACCTGGACGTGTTGCTGCTGCACCGGCCCGACGCCCTGGTGGAGCCGGAAGAGGTCGCCGAAGCCTTCACCCTGCTCCAGCGCAGCGGCAAGGTCAAACATTTCGGCGTCAGCAACCAGAATCCGATGCAGATTGAGTTGCTCAGCAAGTACCTCGATCAAAAACTGATCATCAACCAGCTGCAGCTGAGCATCACCAACACCGGGATGATCGACGCCGGCATCAACGTCAATATGCAGATCGACCGTTCCGTCGACCGCGACGGCAGCATCCTGGACTACTGCCGCCTCAAGGACATCACCATCCAGGCCTGGTCGCCCTTTCAATACGGCTTCTTCGAGGGCGTCTTCCTGGATAATCCCAAATTCCCGGAACTGAACCAGAAGATCAATGAGATTGCGGCGGCCAAGGGCGTGCCCAACACCGCCATCGCCATCGCCTGGATCCTGCGGCACCCCGCCAAGATCCAGCCCATCGTCGGCACCACCAACGCCGGCCGCATCAAGGATATCTGCCGGGCTTCCGGCGTGGTCCTCAGCCGGCCGGAATGGTACGAGATCTACCGGGCCGCCGGGAACAAGCTGCCCTGAGTCTTGCAAAAAATCGCAAAAGCCGGTCGGATTTTTTAGGTCCAACCGGCTTGATATTTCCGGGCATCTTGACACTCTTCCCAAACCCGGTCGTCACCAAAAATATCGGTAGTCGCCCATACCGAAGTATGATACAATCAATCTGTTAATCGTTCGCTGGGAGGTATTTAGAATGGATGATCGGCAAGTAGCGGTATTGCTCGAAGATCTGCGGGCCCAGTTTCGAACGTTTGGCGAGGGTCTCCAACTGCTTAATCAGTAGGTCGAACAGGGCTTTTCCGAAGTAAAGGCCGAACTTGGATCCTTGCGATCCGAGAACCTCCATTTTAGACTCCAAAATCAACAGGAACATCAACAATTGCGGCAGATGATCCAGGAATTGGACAACGAAGTACAGGTCGAGGTCAAGCGGGTAAAATAACCAACCGGCCTTGGCATTTATCCGTCGCTACGCACGGACCGCGGGAGTATCTCATATTTGGCGGTAAAGCCGGTCGGAACTCATTCAAGCTCCAACCGGCTTTTGCATTTACCAACTTACGATGATGCCGCGTTTCAGATCTTCCCGTTCAGATCGGCCATCTCCAGCGCGGTGATGGCCGCGTCCCAGCCTTTGTTGCCGGCCTTGGTCCCGGCCCGTTCGATGGCCTGCTCGATACTGTCGGTGGTCAGGACGCCGAAGATCACCGGCACCCCGGTGGCGAGTCCCACCGCCGCCACTCCCTTGGAAACCTCGGCCGCCACATAATCGAAATGGGGCGTGGCGCCGCGGATTACCGCCCCCAGGCAGATCACGGCGTCATAATTGCCGGACTCGGCGGCCTTTTTGGCGACCGTCGGAATCTCAAAGGCGCCCGGCACCCAGACCACCGTGATCTTCTCATCGGCGATGCCATGTCGTTTGAGGGCGTCCTCCGCCCCGTCCAGCAGATGCTGGGTGATGAAGCTGTTGAACCGGCTGATCACGATGGCGATCCGGAAATCTCTGCCGCCCAAATATCCTTCGATGATTTTCATGACAATGTATCCTCCTTTATTCGCTAAAAGCGCCCATTCCAGAACGGATCACTCCGCCAGCAGATGCCCCATCCGCTTCTGTTTGGTCTCCATATAAAATTGGTTGGTCGGCCGCACCGGCACGGTCAAGGGCACCCGCTCGACGATCGCCAAGCCATGCCCGTTGAGGCCGATCAACTTGCGGGGATTGTTGGTGAGCAGCCGGATCTTGGTCAGGCCCAGATCGCGCAGGATCTGCGCGCCCACCCCGTAGTCGCGCAGGTCGGCCTCGAAACCCAGCGACTCGTTGGCTTCGATAGTGTCCTGGCCCTGGTCCTGCAACTGATAGGCTTTGAGCTTATTCAAGAGGCCGATGCCCCGGCCCTCCTGCCGCAAGTAGAGGACCACCCCGGCGCCTTCCGCCGCGATCAGCTCCATCGCTTTGCGCAATTGCTCGCCGCAGTCGCAACGGTAGGAACCCAGGGCGTCGCCGGTCAGGCATTCCGAATGGACCCGCACCAAGGGGATCTTGCCTTCCAGATCGCCGTAGACCAGCGCCAGATGTTCCTGATGCCCGTAAATGGTGGCGTAACCGTACATCTTGAAGGTTCCGTACTGATTGGGCAGGACCGTCTCCGCCTCGCGCCGCACCACTTGCTCCTGGGTATTGCGGTAGGCGATCAGATCGGCGACGCTGATCATCTTTAAGCCATGGTCCGCGGCGAAACGTTCCAAGTCGGGCCGGCGGGCCATGGTGCCGTCCTCGTTCAGGATCTCGCAGATCGCGCCGGCCGGTTCCAAGCCGGCCAACCGCGCCAGATCCACCGCGGCCTCGGTATGTCCGGCCCGGACCAGCACCCCGCCGTCTTTGGCGATCACCGGAAAGATATGCCCCGGCCGCACCAGATCGTCCGGCCCGGAATGGGGATCGGCCAGCGCCTGAATGGTCAGCGCCCGCTCCTGGGCGGAAATGCCGGTGGTGCTGTCCTTATGATCGACCGAGATTCCGAAGGCCGTCCCCATATACTCGGTGTTGCGGCTGACCATCGGCGGAATGTTCAGCCGCTTGGCCGCAGCCTCGGTGAGCGGCGCGCATAACACTCCCCGGCCGTACTTGACCATGAAGTTGACCGTCTCCGGCGTGACCTTCGCCGCCGCCATCAGCAGATCGCCTTCATTCTCGCGCTCCTCGTCGTCGACCACGATGACCATCCGTCCCTGCCGGATCTCTTCAATCGCTTCCTGAATCGTATTCATGATGATTCCTCCTCAACCAAAAGATAAAATGCTATACAAAACCGATGGACTTCGGTAAAATTTCAAGCCATGAGCCTCCGGCTCTAACACGCCGGCCGCATCGGTCAACGCGGCGGGGAGCCGTTCAGGTTCTGCCCAAACCGGCGCCTCCTCCTCGGAAAGCTTGAGCACTTCCGCTGAACTCTCGAACAGTTCTTCCCGACCCTTAAGCCGATCTTCCGGAGAGCCCGGAAGGCCTTCCCAAGGCTGCGGCGCTTCTTCCGAATGTTTTCGCAAAGCTTCCCGAGGCTACGGAAGGCCTTCCGGACGTTTCGGCGGCTCTGCCAAGGCTCCCGGAAGAACCTTCGGCGCTTCCGCCAGTACCGCTCCGGCAGCGGCCGTTCGGGTTTTCCCCATCCGACCCGTGGCGGCTCTCCGTCAAAAGCCGTGCTCCATCAGGAACTGCTTGGTGATCTCCTTCCGCCGCGGCGGTTCCTCCGCAACGGCCGAATCTCCCCGAAGCACATACTTGGCCAGCATGTCGGTTTCCAGATTGACCGGGTCGCCCGCTTTGAGTCCGGGAAAGTTTGTCTGACGGTAGGTGTGGGGAATCAGGGAGACCATCAATTCGGTCCCGGACAGCGCCTGGACGGTCAGGCTGATGCCGTTGACCGCGATGGATCCTTTATGGGCGATCCAGGGAGCCAACTCCTCCGGAAAGCCGATCCGGATCAGGACTGCGTTGTTTTGCCGTTCCGTCCGGATGATCCGGCCGATCCCCTCGACATGACCGCTGACCAGATGGCCGCCGAGGCGATCGCCCAGCGCCAGGGCGGGTTCCAGGTTCACCACCGCGCCGGGTTTCAAAAACGGCAAATTGCTGCTGCGCCAGGTCTCCGGCATCACATCGGCGCTGAACCAATCGCTGCCCAACCGCGCGGCGGTCAGGCAAACGCCGTTCACCGCCACGCTGTCGCCCAGCTGCAGATCCCGGGCCAATTCCGTCCGGATCTTGAGCAGCGCCGCCCGCGCCGTGACCTGCCGCTCCAGCACGGTTCCGACCGCTTGAATCAAACCGGTAAACATGTCGCCAACTCCTCCCGATAAGCATGGACCAAGATATCGTCCCCAACCCGCCGCACCCCAGCGACGGTCAACCGCGGCGCCTCCGCCAGCACCGCCACGCCCGGACCGCCGACCACGCCTTTGGCAGTCGGGCCGCCGACGAAGAACGGCGCATAAAACAGGTAATATTCATTGATCAGATCCGCCCGGATCAGCGCGGTGAAAATCCCTGCGCCGCCTTCCACCAAAAGCGACTGCACTCCCATCTGGCCGAGGCTTTCCAGCGCGGCCAGCGGATCCACCGGGCCGTCCGCTTCCTGCTGGATCACCCGGACTCCCAACTGACGCAACCGTTTGAACCGCTCCGCTCCAGCCTTGCGGGTGCAAAAAACGATCGACTGGCCGGGATTCTCCCGCACTAATTTGCTTTCATCCGGCAGGCGCAGGCTGCTGTCGAACACCACCCGCAACGGCTGGCGGACTACCGGCCGGGCCGCCCGGTTGGTCAGTTGCGGATCGTCGGCCAGCACCGTTTCCACTCCGACCAGTACCGCCGCTACTTCCGAACGAAGCCGGTGCACCGCCCGGCGGGCCGCCGGCCCGGTGATCCATTGCGACTGTCCGGTGGCGCTGGTGATCTTGCCGTCGAGGCTCATGGCCGCCTTCAGAATCACCCAGGGCCGGCCGGTCAGACAGAAATGGAAGAAACGCCGGTTCAGCTCCAAAGCCTCCCGGCGGCCGACGCCCCCGGTCACCTTGACCCCGGCCCCGGCCAAGCGGGCGGCCCCGCCCCCGGCCACCGGATTGGGATCGGCGATGGCGAACTGGACTTCGGCGATGCCCGCCGCGATCAGAGCCTCCGAGCAGGGCGGCGTCCGCCCGAAATGATTGCAGGGCTCCAGCGTGACATAGATCGTCGCGCCGCGCGGATCTTCCGTACAAGATCGCAAGGCCTCGATCTCGGCGTGCGGCAAGCCCGGACCGTGATGCCAGCCTTCCCCGATCACCCGCCCCGCCTTGACGATGACCGCGCCCACCAACGGATTGGGGCAGGTCCGACCCTGGCCGCGCTTGCTCAATTCCAAAGCCCGTTTCATATAGCGGAGATCCGCGGCCGCGCTCCGGCCCGCTGAAATCCCCCGTTCCGAACCGTCATCCATAGCTCAAGCTTCCCCCCATCGGCTCCATCCTAAACTGCCCCGGCGCCGGGTCCTCGATAAAATAAAAAATCGACCCGTCCAATAAGCTTCGGGTCGATGCTTTCCATCGCTGAAATTAAGGCATACCTTCTCCCATCCAGGCTGTACTGTCGGCTTTGGAATCTCACCAAATCTGCCTCCTCAAGAGGCTCGCGGGCTTTACCGCCGGCTCGGAATTGCACCGACCCCGAAGGTTATTCAATTCA
This sequence comes from Bacillota bacterium, assembly GCA_023400055.1. GTDB lineage: Bacteria > Bacillota > UBA4882 > UBA8346 > UBA8346 > Hydrogenispora. The sequence goes on along the minus strand of JAEXFN010000009.1, from coordinate 47,594 downwards.
TATCACGAATATTATCCTTAATGATAACCCAATTTGGGCGATTCGGCAAGAGGGTTAACCATTTCCTAACAAAATGCCGCTGCCAATTTCCTTGTAAACTGAATTAACCGAGGTGCGATGCTTCATGAAACGTTTTTTTAGCCTATTGTTGCTTCTCTTGGTATGTTGGCCCGGGACCGCGATCCGGGCGGAGTTCGGCCCGGACGACGGGGCGTTGGTGGCAAAACGGATACAGTTTTTGAATCCGCGGATCCCCGATGATCACCCGCGACTGATGCTCACGCGGCCTGAGTTGCCGGAGTTCCGGCGTTTCGTCATGGACATGCGGCAGCGCCGGGAGTATCCGGGAGTTTTCAAAAATATTCTGAGCCCGCCGTCCGGACTGGCGCTGCCCGCCGAGCCGCCGGCGCCGCGCGGCAACAGCTTCGCCGAGCGCGAGATCTGGCGGAAAGGCTACCAAACCGCCCTTTACGTCGGAAGCCAGGCCCAACAGTACGCCTTCTCCTACCTGCTCAGCGGCGATCCCGTCTATGGCCGGGAAGCCGCCCGCTGGCTGATCCATTTGGCCGGCTGGGATGTGAACGGCGGGATCAATATCCGGGATAACGACGAGGCGTTCATCCAATCGCTCCGGCCGATGCTCTACGCCTACGATTGGGCCTACGACGCCTTGACCCCGGCCGAGCGGCAGGTCATCCTGCAAGCGTTGGATGTTCGCTTGAAGATCCTTTTCCCCCACATTACCTGCAAGTTCAGTCTGGACCGGCCGACGCCGCCCGATAATTCCCTGAGCCATCCAATGCGTTTCATCTCGACCCTGGGCATCGCCGGTTTGGTGCTCTATCAGGATCTTCCCGAAGCTCCAACCTATCTGGCCTGGGCCTATGAGTATTATCTGCGTCGCTTCCCGGTCTGGGGCGGTGCCGACGGCGGCTGGTCCGAGGGTCTAAATTATTGGGCCACTGCCACCAACCAGCATTTTCAATTTCTGGACGCCATGAAGGCGCTGAACCTGACGGAGATCCTGCAGAAGCCTTTCTTCCGCAATACCGGCTATTTCGCACTCTACAACCTGGAGCCTTTCCCGGCTTCCTCCTTCGGCGATCTCTGCAACATCATGGCGCCCAATCCCAATATCGCGCTGATCTTCGAAAAATTGGCCCTTTTTTACCAAGACCCGTACTTCCTGCAATATTTCCAGACCATCTTCCAACGTTATCCCAGCGGCTTGGATTACTACCAGTTCTCGTACTTCGATACCATCTTCCAGCTATACCGCAGCAACCAGATCAAGCTCGTTCCGCGCAGTCTGGCGGAACTACCGCGCAGCCGTTTCTTTCAAGATGTCGGCTGGGTGGCCATGCATTCGGAGCTCGGCAGCCGGGACGATATCATGCTGGGTTTCAAGAGCAGTCCCTATGGTTCGGCCAGCCACAGCTTTGCCGATCAGAACAGCTTCGTGCTGAATGCCTTCGGCGAGCCGTTGGCGATCTCCTCCGGCTACCGGGAATGGTATGACAGCCCCCACCATCTCGGCTGGACCCGTACCACCCAGTCCAAGAACGCCATCCTGTTCGACGGGCAGGGTCAGCCGCTCAAAGACGCTTCGGCCACGGGAACGATCCGCCGTTTTTACACTGGGCCCGACTTTGATTTCGTCAGCGGCGACGCTGTGTCGGCTTACCGGAAAGCCGGCGCACGGCAGGCGCTGCGCCACGTGCTCTTCGTGGACCGGCGGTATTTCATCGTCTTCGATGACTGCAGTCCGCCAAACCCGTCTCCCATCAATGGCTGCTGCATGCCAAGGGCCCCTTCGTCATCGCTCCAGCGCAAGGGACGGCCACTGTGGAGCGCAACCAAGCCGGACTGCGGGTCATGTTTCTGGAGCCCGATCCGAGCCAGTTGAATTTCAGCCAGACCGATCGCTTCAGTGTACCGGTGGATCCCCACTTCGCCGCCAAGATGCCCAATGAATGGCATCTTACGGTCTCGGCCGATCAGCCGCAAGAAACCCAGGAATTTCTGACGCTGCTTCAACCGTACCGGTTGCCCCGGGAAGCGGCTCCAACGGTCCGGATTGAACGACATGGCTCCGGCTACCAATTGTTCGTGGCCGATCATTCTTATCAAGATCAGATCATGTTGACCAAAGAAGGCAGCGCCGGGTTCAAAACGGAACGGGGCCAATTGCACGGCAAGGCCGGAATGATTACTGCCGCGGCCGGAAAACCGGTCAAGTTCCTGCTGATCGACGGCCAGCTGCTGCAAGACGCCGGGCTGGACCTGGAAGCTTCGCAACCCGTCTCGCTGGAAGGCGCTTTCACCGCTGGCTTGCGGCTGGCGGCGGCCGTATCCGGCGTCACTGAGCTGCGGATTCGTCTGCCATTCGTCCCCAAGGCGATCCCAGGGGTGCCCGAAGCCGATTGGCGGTTTGATCGGGAAACCCAATATCTGTTCCTCAAATTGACGCGGAATGGAACCATCCATATTCAGTAAAAACTCTCTCCGGAATCAACAGGAAAAAGGCGGAATAAAATCGAAATATTATCCGAAAAGCTAGTCGAGAACAAGAGCAAATCCGCGCGAAGGAAGGTCATACTGATGAGCCAAATTTCAGCCCAACAACTGGCGGCCATGATCGATCATACCCTGCTGAAACCCGAGGCCGACCGGGTTCAGATCATCAATCTCTGTGAGGAAGCCCGCCAGAATCATTTCTGCTCGGTCTGCGTCCATCCGGTCTGGGTCGCCGATGCCGCCGAACTGCTGCAAGGTTCCTCCGTTAAAGTCTGCACCGTCATCGGCTTCCCGCTGGGTGCGAACACCCCCAAGGTGAAGGCGTTCGAAGCCGCTGCAGCGGTCGCCGAAGGCGCCACCGAAGTCGATATGGTGATCAATGTCGGAGCGCTCAAATCCGGCCTGCTGGGACTGGTCCGGGATGAGATCAAGGCGGTGGTCGATGCCGCGGCCGGCCGGGCGCTGGTCAAAGTGATCCTGGAAACTGCGTTGCTCACGGAGACCGAAAAGATCACCGCCTGCCATCTGACGATGGAAGGCGGCGCCCAGTTCGTCAAGACTTCTACCGGTTTCGGTCCCGGCGGCGCCACCGTGACCGACATCGCCCTGATGCGGCGGGTCGTCGGCCCGGATTTCGGCGTGAAAGCCTCGGGCGGCGTCCGCGATCTCCCCGTCGCCCTGGCGATGATCGAAGCCGGCGCCAGCCGGATCGGCACCAGTTCGGGACTGAAGATCATCGCGGCCATGAATTCGGCGGAAGCGTAAATGAGACGAAAGGGCTGAGCGCCTGTTCGATGCGCTCAGCCCTTTCATTTCCCGATATTGCCGTTTTTACTGTACCAAATCACCTATTCCTGCCTGCCGCGCTCTTCCCGCAACTCCTGCACCATTTTGCGCAGCTCCCGGACCTCTTTGACCAATTCCGGCAAGCGGCTCAAGGCGGCCTGAATCCGCATGGTCTTCGGATGCGGCCGGCCCGGATCGCCGGAGATGAAGGAACCGGGCGGCACGTTGCCGATCACTTTGCAGGCCGCCGCGACAATCGAGTCGTGGCCGATCTCCTGATGGCCGGTGAGTCCGGCCCGAGCCGCCAGCGTCACCCGGTCGCCCACGATGGTGCTGCCGGCCATGGCGGCTTGGCCGCAGATCATATCGTCCTCCCCGACCACGCAGTTATGGCCGATCTGCACCAAATTGTCGATCTTCGTACCCCGTTTAACCAGCGTCACATGAGTGGTGGCCCGATCGACGGCGCTATTGGCCCCGATCTCCACGTCGTCCTCGATGACCACGCTCCCGACTTGGGGGACTTTATAGTGCCGGCCCTCCACCGTTACATAGCCGAAGCCGTCGGCCCCGATGACCGTCCCGTTATGAATCTCGACCCGGTTCCCGATCCGGCAACCTTCGCGGATCACTACATTCGAGTGAATGATCGACTCTTCGCCGATGGCGACCCGGTCGCCGATGACCGCGCCGGGATACAATACCGTCCCCTTGCCGATAGTGACATCGTTGCCAATGTAAACCAAGGGACCGACCTGACAACCGCCGTCCCGGAAGTTGGCGCCGATGACCGCCGCATCATGAATCCCCGGCACGCAAACCGTCCGCGGCGCGAAATACGTCAATATCTGGGCAAAAGCCAGGCGGGGATTGGCGGCCCGGATCCCGGGCTTGGCCAACTCGGTAATCCGTTCCGGTACGATCACCGCCGCCGCCGGCCCCTTCAGCGCGGCGGCGATCGCCTGATCCGAAGCGCCGAGGGTAATCACGCCTGGCCGCAAACCATCCAGCCCGGCGGCGCCCTCAATCGCCATTGCCCCATCTCCCAAGACCGTTCCGTCGACCAAAACGGCCAATTCCGCCAGCGTGGGCATTCAACCATCTCCTTCAGCGAAGCAAAAGAATTTCCGCCCCATCCTTTGGCCCGGCGCGCTTTGAACGGCCGGCATGTCGGATGGCGATTCGGAAGAGCTCGTCGCTCTCACATATTTCATATATTTTGGATTGTAGATGAATTCCGCCGAAAAAGCAATCTCTATTTTGTGTTGAAAGCCCCGGTTTCATGCCCGGACTCGACGACCCGGATGACTTATTCGCGGTTGCAGCAACCGCTGGCCCCCTTTTCGGTCGATCAAGCCTTCTGCATCACCATCGACACTGTACACGGCTCCAGGTTGCGCTGGCGCAGGGAACGGATCAGCTGCCGCAGGGCGGTTTTGCTGGCGACTGTCGGATGCATCAGGATAATTCCGCCCGGCTCGACCTTGCTCAGCACCCGTTGCAGCATCCCGGTGGGCTCGGGGTTCTTCCAATCCACCGTATCGACCGACCACAGAATCGTGTAATTGCCCAATTCGCCGGCGGCGGCCAAGACCTCCGGGCTGATCTCGCCGTAAGGCGGCGCGAACAGATTGGCCGGCTGCTTTCCGGTGACCGACCACAACAGCAGCGCGTTGTCGGCGATCAGCTTCTTCACGTCCTCCCGGCTCATCTGCGCCGGATGGCCGTGAAACAGGCCGTGATTGGCCACTTCATGCCCGGCGGCGGCGATGGCCTGGACCTGCTCGGGAAAGAGTTTCACCCAGGTTCCGACAAAGAAGAAGGTGGCCTTGACCTTTTCCTCGGCGAGGACCTTCAGCATCTCCCCCAGATGCTCCTCGCCCCAGGCGACATTGATCGCCAGCGCCACCCGGCCGGAGTTCTTGTTGCCCTGATAAACCGGTTGAAAAAGCGCTTCGGTGATGGCCGGCGGCACGGTGTTCACCAGCAGTTTGGCTTCGGAGCCGGGCGGCGTCGCGTAGACCCCGTGAACCGTGCCCGCGACATCCACCACCTTGCCGGCTTCGGCGGGCATGATCTCGCCCGTCTCCGGAATATAGCTGGCGTTGCGCGGCTCCCGGTTCACCTGGGAAGCGATGGTCCGTACCAGCGAGGTCACTTCATCCGGCAAGAATCCCTGGACGACCCGGCCTTCCAGGCGCACCCCCGGTTTCACGCCGAAGATCCGCCGCGCGAACAAATCCCAATTGGCGACGATCCCGGCGGTGAAGATCATCAGCAGCAGAAAGATCAAACCTCTTTGAACCTGTTTTTGCTTGAAAAAAAGGATCCGCATCCCCCAATCCCTCCGTTCCCTGATGATCTATTATTCACGGAACGGACCGGGTAGAACCGTTTGGCCGGCAGTCCAGGCGGATTTTTTGACAGTTAAAAACCCGGCGCCGCGAGGCGGGACCGGTTAAAAAACAGGCGGGTTAATTTTCAATGCTTCGGCTGGCAGTCGGCGGCGATGAGCTCCGCCGCCCTTTGCATCACGCCGGGCGGGCCGATCCGTTCCCGGACCGCGTGCAACTCCCGGCGCAACCGGGCGTTGTATTCGGCGTCGCCCAGCATCTTTTGCAGCTCGCGGGCGATATTGGCCGCGTTCAGGTTCTCCTGGAGCAGTTCGGGGACGATCCGGCGGCCCATGATCAGATTGGGCAGCCCCACCATTAATTCCTGTCCTTTATGCGCGGGACTCTCCATCATTTTATAGATGCGGTAGGATAGCTTGCTGATCCGGTACACCACGATCAGCGGCGTATTCAAGATCGCCGCTTCCAGCGTGGCGGTTCCGGAAGCGATCACCGCGGCGTCGGCGGCGGCCAGCAGGTTATAGGCGCCCGCCTCAAACAGGCTGCACTCGACCGGGAACTCACCGACGATCGCCTCCAGTCCCTGCCGGTCCAGCGAAGCGGCCACCGGCAAGGCGAAGCGGACCGGCTGGGTTTGGGCAACCTCAGTGGCGGCGGCCAGCATCAGCCGCAGCAGTTTGGCGATCTCCTGGCGCCGGCTGCCCGGCATCAGCACCACCAGTTTCTGAGCGCCGGCCATTCCCAGCGCCGCGCGCACCGCCTCCGGTTCCTGATCGTTATGGACCCGGTCCAGCAACGGATGGCCCACGTAACGGACGGCGGCGCCGAACTGGCGGTAAAAGTCGGCTTCGAAGGGCAGCACCGCCAGCAACAGTTTGACCCGCTCGGCCAGCTTGACGGCGCGATCCTCGCCGTAGGCCCAGGCCGATGGGGAGAACATGCAGTACACCGGGATCTGCCGTTCCCGGGCGGCTTTGGCCAGCACCAGGTTGAACCCCCCGGAGTCCAGCCAGATCATCAGGTCCGGGCGGCGCCGCTGCCAGGCCGCGGTGATCGTGGCGGCCAGCTTCTTCATCCCACCCAGGTTGCGCAATGCTTCCCAAAAGCCGATGGTGCTCGCCCGGGTCGGATCGTAGAGCAGCTCGACGCCGGCGGCGGCCATCCGCGGCCCGCCGACGCCGTAAAACTCCGCCTCCGGCAGCTGCCGCCGCAACTCCCGTACCAGGACCTCGCCGTGCATGTCTCCGGAAAACTCACAGGTTGAAATGAAAATAACCGGTTGCCCCATTCGCCTCTCCTATGGTTATGTCGCGGCCAGGCCGACCCGCCCATTCTGCGGGCCCGCCGCCGGCCCCGACCTTATTTTGTCTCAACATAAACGATCCCGCCGTTAATAATTCTAGGGAAGATCCTCAGTCCCTGCCGCGATCGGGGACTCGCGCCACGATAATTCCACCAGCCCCGGCCGGAGCCGCATGCCGGTGATCCGCAGCGGCAGGTCGGGCAAGAGCGCAAACTCCAGCGGAATCTGGTCGCCCACCAGGCGGATGAAGCTGTTGCCCATGGAACGGCCCGAGACCAGCAACCGTTTGGGAAAGAAACGGATGTTGTGGCGTCCCACCGGGGCCACCTCCCCTTCCAGCAGGATCGGCAGCTGGTTGCCGAAGAGCGCGGCCGCCCCGGTCAGCCGCACCCGGTCCGGCAGCACGTTCAGATCCAGCTGATACTCGGGGTAATGCTCCCGCAGATATTGGCTGAGCGCCCGCTCGAAGACTTCCGCCCGGACGGTGGTTTTTTGGACCTCCAGAAAGTGCAGGGTCCGGTGGCGCAACAACAGCGGCAGATCCAGCCGGAAGCCCTGGTTGACGAGGTCCAGCCGGGTCAGGCTCAAACCGCTGATCCGGCAGTCGGTCGCGTTCAGCCGCGCGTAACGGATCCGGCCCGCCAAGGCATCGGGGAGGCTCAGCCAGCTGACCGCGGCGCTGAACCGCGAGTTGGCCCCGGTCCCCATCAAACTGCTCCGCAGCGTCGCACGGATCCAAAAATTCAGCCCCAAATCGGCCAACCCGAGCAGGACGATCAGGCCGGCCAGCCCGATGAGGGCCGGCTTGGCATGCCTGCGGGCCAGCAATTTGCGGCATTGCTCGCTGAGCTGCCGGTAATAATCCTGAAAGGTTCGCAAGCTGGCGTCTCCTTGCGCTTGGCGGCGGCAATTTCGAAAAACCGACTCCCCCATAGTATGGCCGCTTTTATCCCGGAACAAGCAAAGCCCGCGGCCGGTTCAAGCGGTTCAAGCGTTCAAGCGTTTCAGGCGGTCAAGCGAAGTCCAGGAACGACGGTTCGCCGATCTCCACCACGTGGCCGTCCGGGTCGTAGCAACGGAAGACCGATTGGCCCCAATCCTGCCGTTGGATGTCGTGAATCATGGCGACGCCGGCGTTCTTCAGCCGGTCCAAAATGAGGGCCAGCTCATCGGTTTCGAAATAAACATCGATGTTTCGGGCTCCTTGCGGCTCCGCCGCTCCCGTCGCGTCCGACCCGATCAGTTTGCGGAAGGAAGCCGCCTCGTGCAGCACCAGCCCGCCCTCGAACACCACCCAGTTGCCAAAATCCTCGACGATGGGGATGCCGACCGTTTGCTCGTAAAACGTCTTGGAAACCCGGATGTCCCGGACCATGATCAAGGTATGGGCATATTGTATCGCCACGGCAAATCCCTCCCAAACAAATATTGGTAATTGCGATAGTTCATCCCATATTTCCCCAGAGCATACTTTTTTTCCTGCCGAGTCCGCCCGCAATTCGAAAATTTCGATCCCGATCGCCATCTTCCGGCGCCGAAAAACCGCATTCACCGACCGAACGGGATCATTCAGTTGCCGAATGATCTCCTTCAGTTACTGAACGAACCGCTTCAGTAACAAAATGAAAAGATTCAGTTACTAAACGAACATCTTCAGCGACAGAATCGAAAGATTCAGTTACTGAATGAGCATTTTCAGTTACTGAATATCCATGTTCGGTTGCCGAAAGAGTTCATTCCGTTACTGAATGAACATATTCGGCTACTGAATGATCATTTTCAATCCTGCGCGGAACAATCGCGATAAACGAGTCCGGGTTTTTGGTTGCCAATCCACGGTTACGGATCATGCCAGCGGCCGGTTCAGCCGCACCAAACCGGTTCGCAGAAAGCGGCGGACCCATAAAAACAGGCCCCTCGCTCCGAGGGACCTGCTGGCATTCTTTGATTAGCGGTACTTAGGCTTCGAATCTCACAGGGTATTGAGCTTCGCGATGATCGCGTCCGCCATCTGGCTGGTGCCGACGGCGCCGGGGTCGTTGCGGTCAGCTTTCATGTCGTAGGTGACCGCCTCGTTCGCACCGATCACCGCCGCCACCGCCCGCTCCAGGCGGTCGGCCGCCGCCGTCTCGCCGATGTGCCGGAGCATCAGCATGCCCGACAGGATCAGCGCGGTCGGATTGACCTTGTTCATCCCCTTGTATTTGGGCGCCGAACCGTGGGTCGGTTCGAAGAGGGCCACGCCGTCGCCGATGTTGGCGCCGGGGGCCACCCCCAGGCCGCCGACCAGGCCGGCGCAGAGATCGGAGAGGATATCGCCGTACAGGTTGGGCAGGACCAGGATGTCATAAGCCTCGGGCCGCTGCACCAGCTGCATGCACATGGCGTCGACCAGCACTTCCTCGTAAGCGACCTTGCCCTCGTACTCCTTGGCCAGTTCCCGGCCCACCCGGTAGAACAGGCCGTCGGTGAATTTCATGATATTGGCCTTGGCGACCGCGGTCACTTTCCGGCGGCCGTTCCGCACGGCGTAATCGAAGGCATACTGGATGATGCGGCGGCAGCCGGTCACCGACAACGGCTTGACGGAGATGGCCGAGTCCGGGCGGATCTTGCCTTGACCCATGGCGATGATCTGCCCGGCCTCCGGGGTATTCAGGTCGAACTCGATCCCGGCGTAAAGATCCTCGCTGTTCTCGCGGACCACCACCAGATCGATGTCCTGATAGCGGGAACGGACGCCGGGATACGACTTGCAGGGCCGGACGCACGCGTAAAGATCCAGCGCGTGGCGGAGCGCCACGTTGACGCTGCGGAATCCGGTGCCGATCGGCGTGGTGATCGGCCCCTTCAGCGCGATCTTGTTGCGGCGGATCGACTCCAAAACATGCTCGGGCAAGGGCGTGCCGTATTTCTCCATCACATCCACCCCGGCCTCCTGTACCTCCCAATCGATGGCCACGCCGGTGGCGTCGATGACGCGGCGGGCGGCGGCCGTCAGTTCCGGGCCGGTGCCGTCGCCGGGAATCAAAGTAATCGTGTAAGCCAAAACCAATTCGCTCCTTCCAATATGAACTGTCTCCGCTGTAAAAGACAGAAAGAGATCATCGGACGGTTATTCGACATCCCCGCCGCTAAAGTCCTGCCGTTCGGGCTATGAATACAGAATACGTTAATAGCCCCTGGCGTCGGAGAGGTTGAGATTCTCCTCCCAGACCCAGTTGGCCACCAGATACTCGCTGCTCTGGCCGAGGGCCTCGCGGACGATCACCTTTTCGATCCCGGCGTTGATGATTAACCGGGTGCACATCCGGCAAGGCTTGGTGCCGGGGGTGAACTCGCCGGTCTTCGCGTCGATGCAGGCCAGATAGAGCACTGCGCCCATCATCTGCAGCCGGTCGGCGTGAATGATCGCGTTGGCCTCGGCATGAACCGAGCGGCAGAGCTCATAGCGCTCCCCCGGCGGAATGCCGGCCGCGTCCCGCGGACAACGGTCGAGGTCGCAACAGTTGATGGTGCCGCGCGGCGCCCCCACGTAACCGGTGCTGATGATCTGATCGTTATTGACGATGACCGCGCCGAATTTCCGTCTGAGACAGGTGCCGCGCTCCGCCACCTGCGAAGCCAGGTTCAGATAATACTCCTCCTTGGTTGGTCTTGCGCTCATTTTTCCTTAACACCTCTTTTTATTATCAATCAACCGCTCGAAGGCTTCCAGGTATACCCCGGCGATGCGCTGGTACGAGTAGTCCGCGGCGGTATATAAGGCCGCCTTTTGAAAGGAACGGTGCTTCAATTCGTTAAAGGCCAGTCCCATGGTTGCGCCGGCGAAAGCCGCGGCATCCTCCGGCACCAGCAGGCCGTTCCGGTCGTGCTGGATGGTGTCGTTGGCGCCGGCCGCGGCGACCGCCACGATCGGCACCCCGGCCGCCAGGGCCTCCAGTTGCGACAGCGGTTTAACTTCGGAGGTCGAGGTCATCACGAACAGATCGGCGGCGGCCAGGAAATGGGGGATCTCGTCCGGCTGAATCAGGCCGGTGAAAATGACCCGGTCCGCCAAACCGCGCTCCGCCGCCTCCCGGACCAGCGGTTTCAGGGACGGCCCGTCCCCGACGATCATCAGCTTGAGGGTGCCGGGCGGCGCCTGGCCGAGCATGATCTGAAACGCCTCCAGCAGCAGGCTGAGATTCTTCTCCGGGGCGATCCGGCCGATATTGATCAGCAGTTTCTCCGCGCCGAGGCCGTACTGTTCCCGGATCTTGCGGCCGTCGCCGGACTGGAACTTGCTGAGATCGGTGGGATTGGGGATTACCGTGATCGGCCGGCTGACCCCGTAGCCGATCAGGATCTGGCGGGCCGACTCCGCCGGGGTGGTGATGCCGTCCACCGCTGCGGCGAAGCGGCGCACCTGCCGTTTGGCGCTCCAGCGGACCAGGCCGCCCGGGAGCGGCACATAGTGAGTATACTGATCGTACTGGGTATGAAAAGTGTAAACCGCCGGGATGCCGCGGCGCCGGGCGATCCGCCGCGCCAGGGGCCCCAGGACGAACGGGTGGTGGCTGTGGACGATATCCAGCCGCAACGTGGCCAGCTGCCGGGTGATCCGCGGCGACCAGGGAATGGCCACCGGATATTTGACCTTGGTCGTCAGATCGACCGCCGGAAAACGGAAGATCCCTTCCTCATCGTCGATGAAGTCTTCATAGGCGGGCGTAAAGATATACACCGCATGGCCGGCTTCCCGGAAGCCCTTGCGGAGCAGGGTCACCGCCCCGACGACTCCGTTGACCAGCGGCTTGTAACAATTGGTAAAGATCCCGATTTGCAACGTGAAACCTCCTCATTCGATCCCGTCATTAGTATTCGCGCTTCCGGCTGAAAAACCTGCCGGTTTTGGCAGCCAAATCCGAAGTATCGCTCGATTGACAAAAGGTTTGAGCTATATTAAACTCATGATCAGGGCGTGCCGCATCGGTTTTGGGATTATGCCGGGCCGGACGCGGCACTTTTATCGGACACCAATTGCGGTCCGAATGTTCAAACGATGTTTCGTCTTCCCATTCCGCTCGGGATGGGAAAGTTTTTGGGTTACAGACCGAAGTTACGACACAAATAGGGAGGATCGCATGAAAGCATTGGCATTATTATCGGGAGGCCTCGACAGCACGTTGGCCGTGAAGATAGTTCAGGAAGCCGGCGTCGCAGTGGAAGCGATCAACTTCACCAGCCCGTTCTGCCGTTGCTCGGGGCATTCGGGCGGTTGCGGCGCGGCGGCGAGCGCTGCCGGCCAACTGGGCATCAAGCTTCATTATCAGCAATGTGGCGAGGATTATCTGCGGCTGGTGGAGAATCCGCCCCACGGCTATGGCCGGCGGATGAACCCCTGTCTGGACTGCCGGATTCACAAATTTCAACTGGCCAAGGCGAAAATGGACGAGATCGGCGCCTCGTTTCTAGTGACCGGGGAAGTGATCGATCAGCGCCCCAACTCGCAGCGCAAGGACGCCCTGGACATCGTCGAGCGCGATTCGGGCCTACGCGGCTATATCTTGCGGCCGCTCAGCGCCAAACATCTGCGGCCGACCATCCCCGAGGAACAGGGCTGGATCGACCGGGAACGGCTATTGGACATCAAGGGCCGGGGCCGGCGCCAGCAGATGGACATGGCCGAAAATTACGGCTTGGATTATCCCTGCCCCGCCGGCGGCTGTCTATTGACCTACGAGGAGTACAGCCTGAAGATCAAGGATCTGATCGCTCATAACGGCCGGCTCGACCTGCGCTCGATCAACTTGCTCCGCTTCGGGCGCCATCTCCGGCTGGAGCCGGAGGTCAAGATCATCATCGGCAAGGACGAAACCGAGAATCAACAGCTCCGTAACCTAGCGGCTGCCCAGGATTATCTGCTGGAAGCGCCGGAAGTGGCCGGTCCGGTGACCCTGTACGTCGGACCCCCGGACGAACGGCTGTTCCAGCGGGCCGCCGCCATGACCGCCGGCTACTCGAACGCCCCGGTCGATCAGGAGGTAACCGTCCAGGTGCAAAAGGCGGACGGCGGCGAGTCGCAGGAGTTCAAAGTCCGGCCGTTAGCGCGGGAGGAAATCCGAAATTACTTTATTTACAAGGTGGACTAAACGATCGCCAAGGGCGGGTCATGGACCCGCCCTTGCCGTTGATCGATAAACTTATTTCAACCCGAACCCCCGGGCCTCAGACATCCTTGCTATGGCTGTTATCCACGTTGCGCCAGCGAAACCGCTCAAAAATCGCGCCCCGGATCATCGACAGGTTTTGGAACAGGCGGATGCTGAAAGCCACCACCGCTCCGATATAGATATCCACGCCCAGGATATCGCCGAGATAGGCCAGCAAGGCCGCCAGCGCGGCATTGGTGAAAAAGCTGGTGATGAACTGGTACAGCGAGAATTTCCGTTCCAGCTGCGCCCGCAAACCGCCGAAGATGGCGTCCAAAGCCGCCAGAATGGCAATGGCCGAATACTTCACCAGGTTGACGGGGATATCATAGGGCAGGATAATGCCAAGGATAATGCCTAGAACCGCTCCGATAATCGCCAGCATTTATTGTTCTCCCTCCTCGGCCACTTTGGCATGCTCAAAGGAGATGCTGCCCTTATAGGCGGGGATCAGCAGATCGTCCTGAGGCTGAATCGAAAATTTCAGATTAAACGACAGGATCTGTTGCTCCACGAAACCGCCGGGCATCATTAAAGCATTTTTCAAATTGTCCGGATCGCCGATGGCCTCCACGATATAGGGCGGAGCCAGCCGCTTGGTATCCACCAGGATGGTGGTTCCGGCGCAGCTGAAACCGGTAGTATTGCCGATCCGGTAGCCGTTCACGGCGATCGCCTCGGCTCCGGCGGCCCACAGCTCGTTGACGAGCAGTTCCAGCTGATCGTAATGGACAATATAGAAGACCGGATCTTCGTAATCCTTCAGTTTTTTATCGGAATCGCTGAGTACGATGCGGACCCCTTTGCCGGTCAACGGGACCAGGCCGGCCGCCATCTTCAGCCGGGTGAGCTCCCGGTCGCGGTCGTAATCCTTCACTTGGCGGCGCAAGTCGGCGATCTCCTGCTCATACTTTTCCAGCTCTCGCTTCTGGGTGCTGAAAAGCTTGGAAAGCTCGTTGATCTGCCGGGTCGGCAACACCGACCGGATCTTCCACTCGGTGCGGAGCTGGAATACCAGCAGCATGCTCAGGACCATGGCCACAATGCCGATTCCCAATTGCCAACTGCGATTGGTAAAAATCAATTGAAGACGCTCCCTTCCTAAACGGACTAAATATTCACCACAAAGAGCGAAACTCCTTTTTCCTGATCCTCACATTTTATGTTTTCCTGCCTTATGACGTTTTTTGCGTTTTTCCGACGACGGCGCGTCCTCCAAAGCCGGCAACGGGACTGGTAATAATTTATGCGCCTCATCTCCAGATAACGAAAGAAACACCAAATAATTGCAATATTTGGATGAAATAATTCGCTGGCGATTTCCCGCGCTTCCCCCCGCGCTTCAATGGACCGCCCCGCTCCTGCCAAAGACTTAATCGACGAGGCTTATCAGTCATAAAAATAAACCTGCTGAAACGAGCAGGTTTTCCCGGATGCTCTCAAAAAAACAAAGGAACAGTCATTCCGTGCCGCCCCATGTGAAATTTCCTACGAGGTGGCTTTCTTGGTGGCGACCAAGACTCTGGAGAGCAAATTGACGTGTTCCAAGGTCTTGCCGGTGCCTATCGCCACACTGGTCAACGGATCTTCGGCGATCCGCACGTTCATGCCGAGCTCCGAGCCGAGCAGCCGGTCGATTCCTTTCAGCAGCGCGCCGCCGCCGGTCAGAATGATGTCCCGGAACATGATATCCGCCACCAACTCCGGCGGGGTCCGTTCGATGGTCTGGCGCACCGCATTGATGATCGCGCCCAAAGGATCCTTCAAGGCCTGCCGGACTTCCTCCGAATTGATCTCGATCACCTTGGGGAGGCCGGTGATATGATCTCTGCCCCGGACCTCGTATTCGATCTCCTGTTCCAGCGGAAAAGCGGAACCGAGATAGATCTTGATGTCCTCGGCGGTCCGTTCGCCGATCATCAGGTTGTAGTTCTTGCGGATGTATTTGGCGATGGCGTCGTCCATGGTATCCCCGCCGATCCGCACCGCCTGACCGGTCACGATCCCACCCAGGGAGATCACCGCGATATCGGTGGTCCCGCCGCCGATATCGATGATCATATTGCCGTTCGCCTCATGAACCGGCAATCCGGCGCCGATGGCCGCGGCGACCGGTTCCTCGATCAGAAAGACTTCCCGGGCTCCGGCGTGAATGGTGGCCTCGATCACCGCCCGACGCTCCACCTCGGTGGTGCCGGAAGAAATGCTGATCACGATCCGCGGCTTGATAAAGACCCGGCCATGGCAGGCTTTGCGCAGCAAAGCCCTGATCATCTCCCGGGTAATGTCGAAATCGGCGATGACTCCCTCCCGCAGGGGCCGGATGGCAATGATGTCGCCCGGGGTCCGGCCGATCATCTGCCGGGCTTCCGTGCCGACCGCCAGGACCTCTTTGGTGTCTTTTTTGATCGCCACGACCGACGGCTCCCGGATGATAATCCCCTTGTTCCGCTCATAAACCAGGCTATTGGCGGTCCCGAGATCGATTCCGAGGTCCTTCGTAAAATGTCTGGTTAAAAACTTCACCGGCATGCTCTACCAACTTTCCGCGCTTGACATCATCCCGCTGAACGAGACGCAATAAACTTTACGAGTCCTGATCCGCAGAGAGTTCTCTCGGCACTGCTACTCCATTTCCAGCTCGTCCCGGTACTCCGAAGTCACTTTAAACAACAACCGTTCGACGTCCCCGGTCGATAGATGCAGCTCCGACGGCTCGACCACTTTGATTTTGCGAAATTCCTCGCACAAAGTAAGCTGAGCCAAGTCTTCCAGAGATTCGGCTTCCACGGTCAACTCCAGCGGCGCGTAGGCTGCCGCGCGCTGATTCCCGGCGTCTGGAATCAGGTAAACTTCCTGACTGCTGTCGAGATCAATGACGCTTAAACCCTGAAACGGCAGATTTCTCAGTAGGGCGCTCTGACGCTCCCGGAGCTCCTTGGCCGCCTGGAACGGATCATTGCGTTGCCAAAAAAAACTTCTCCCTCTGGGTTCGGCTTTGTAATCAAAACGAATCTTGGCTCTGACCGTCATGCAAGCTTCCCTCTCTTTGTTCTGCCATAGCTCCTGAAGCCGGTGTGCGGAATCGGTTTTCATATAAGACGCGAACGGATGAACATCGCTCCAGTTAACTTTACTTGGTTGCCCATCCAAGTCCGCTAGCGCAAACTTTCCTTTAACTCCAGCAATTGGGCAAGTTCGGCCGGGGTCGGCCGGCGGCATTGACCGGGGCCCAGATCCCCCAGCAGCAGCGGTCCCATGCGCAGCCGCTGCAACGCGACGACCGGATGCCCGACGGCCTGCAGCATCCGCTTGACCTGACGCTTTCGGCCTTCCCGCAAAATAATCCTGACCATAGCATTGCCATTTTCAACCCGTTCTATCGCAATTTTTGCCGGAGCGGTCGGGCCGTCTTCCAGGCGGATGCCCCGGCGCAGCGATTCCAGCGCCGCTTCCGCGGGGATTCCGGCCACTTTGGCCCGGTATTCTTTTTCGATCAGATGGCGCGGATGGGTCAGAGCCAGGGCCAGCTCGCCGTCGTTGGTAAAAAATAATAACCCGGAGGTGTCCAGATCCAGCCGACCTACCGGGTATACGCGGGTCATTGTATGGGGAATCAGTTCCATTACGGTGGGCCGGTTAAACGGGTCGCTGACCGTGGTCAGGTAACCGGGCGGCTTGTGCAGGATCAAGTATTCGAACTCCGGGGCCCGGGCGACCGGCCGGCCGTCCACTGCCACCCGGTCGGCGGCCGGATCGATTTGCCGGCCCATCTCGCGCACGACGGCGCCGTTAACCTGCACCCGGCCCGCTGTGATCAACCGATCCGCCTGCCGGCGCGAGGCGATTCCCGCGCCGGCCAGAAATTTATTCAACCGTTCCAAGCGAAGAACCCCCACTGTCCAATCGATACGGGATGACGAATGCGAAACGGCTGCCTTTGCCGAGCTCGCTGCTGACCGAGACTTTGCCGCCATGGCGCTCGATAATGTGTTTGACGATGGAAAGGCCCAGGCCGGTGCCGCCCATCTCCCGGGAACGGCCCTTGTCTACCCGGTAAAAACGCTCAAAGAGCCGCGGCAGGCTCTCATCGGGAATCCCGTATCCGGTGTCCTCGACATAGACCTCCACGCCCTCAAGCAGCTCGGCGCTGCCGATGCGGATGGAACCGCCGTTCGGCGTATATTTCATGGCATTGTCGACCAGGTTGACGATGACCTCGCGCAACAGATCCTCGTCGCCCGAGATTACTTTGGCCTCGATCGTCCGGGTTAATGCAAGATTTTTATCGCGCAGCCGGTTTTCGACGGTGATAACCACCTCGTCGACCAATTCCTCCAGATTAATGGAGCTGACATTGAGATCGGTCCGGCCCGATTCCAGCTTGGACAGATCCAGCAAGTCGGCGATGATGTGGTTCAGGCGCTCGGTCTCCTGATGAATGATCCCCAGGAAGCGCCGGGCCGCTTCGCGGTCGTCGATGGCCCCGTCGATCAGGGTCTCGATGAAACCCTTGATCGAAGTGAGCGGCGTCTTCAGCTCATGCGAGACGTTGGCCACAAAGTCCCTGCGCATCGATTCCAGCTGGCGCAGCTTGGTGATGTCGCCGATCACCGCCACCACGCCCCGGATCTCCTCGATCTCGTCGCCGCGGATCGGCGCCAGATGCAGATTAAGCACCCGTTCCGGGCTGCCCGGCCAGGTCAGCTCCAGGGCTTGGGGATAGCCTTTGACATAAACCTGATGGAAGATCTCGCCCAGCTCGGAGCGGGGAAAGACGCGATAAGGAAATTCGCCCACCCCTTCGCCGGGACCCAGATGGAAAAGCTCGGCCGCCGCCGGATTGATCAGGCTGATCCGCCCGGTGATGTCGGTGGCGATGACCCCTTCCGACATGCTGGTCAGGATGGCTTGAATCTCCTCCATCCGGCCGTGCAGCGTGCTCAGATGGCTGGTATGCGAGCGTTCCAGCTTTTCGAGGCCCTTGGCCAGCTGGCCGTAAACATCGTCGCGCCGGCTGACCCGGTTGCGGATGGGAGTCCCCAGCCGCAGGTTCTCGGTGTACTCCAGGAGATCCTTCAGGGGGTTCCTGAGCCAGCGGTAGATGAGCCAGCCGATCAGCACGAACCAGACCAGTGCGAACAGGACGAAGTGCAGGTTGCGGCGCATCCCTCCGGATAACAAAAACGGCAAAAAAAGAAGGAGGAGAAACCCCCCCAACTGAAACAGCAGCCTCTTCATCCGAAGCATGGTCATTCACCCCGGAAACGGTAACCGACGCCGCGCACGGTCTCCAGGTAAATGGGGTCGGCCGCGTTGGTCTCGATCTTTTGACGGAGCCGGCGCACATGGACGTCGACCGTCCGGGTGTCGCCGAAATACTCGTAACCCCAGAGGTGTTCGAGCAGGAATTCCCGGGTGAAGGCCCGGCCCGGATTGAGCAGCAACAGCTTCAGGAAATCGAATTCCTTCGGAGTCAGCTCGATCTCCGCGCCGCGGACCTTGACGATGTGCTGGCGGAGGTCCATCCGGATCTCGCCGTTCTCGATGATCTCCGGCTCATCCTCATCCACGTTGCCGCTGCGGCGCAACACCGCCCGGACCCGGGCCACCAATTCGCGGGGCGAGAACGGCTTGGTGACGTAATCGTCGGCGCCCATCTCCAGGCCGAGCACCCGGTCGGCCTCCTCGCTCTTGGCCGTCAAAATGATGATCGGAATCGATTTGGTGGTCTGGTCGGCCCGCAACTGCTTGCAGACGGAAATTCCGTCCAACTCCGGCAACATCAGGTCCAGAATGACCAGGTCCGGCAGTTCCTGATGGACCAGATCTAAGCCCTTTTTGCCGGTATTGGCGGAAACGGTTCGGTATCCTTCGCGATCCAGGTTATATTTGACAAGTTCGACAATGTTTTGTTCATCCTCGATGATGGCGATGGTATTCGGCATAATCTAGCCTCCTGTGGCAAGGTTTTAAATAATTATATCAAAAAAACGCGATCCTGCCCATAGTTGGTAACAAAATTCGTTGCATTTTACATTTTTAAATGGGCGGCACCATCGCCTCAAACATTGAGAAAGACTCAAAATTTCATGAAATTGATGAAAAACGGTAATTTTTTCTTTTTGCTCCGGCCAAGCTCCGGCCCGGCCGCAAATTGCCAATCAAGGGCCGGCCTTCCAAGCCGAACCATCATCTAGCGTCAAAAAACTCATTTTGGCGTCCCCGTCGAAGCCGTGCTTGGCAAAGGCGGATCACCGGAACCGTTCCCATTGGCCATACTCCATGTAGGCGATGGTCTTGCCGGCCACCGCCGGCCCGTGCAGTTTCTCGACCAGATGGAGCGCCAGATCGATTCCGGCCGCGATCCCCGCCGAAGTCAAAATGGCGCCGTCATCGACGAACCGGGCGTCCTCCCTGATCAGGGCCTGCGGGGCGATCTCCCGCAACTGAGGAATCACCTCATGATGGGTGATCGCCGGACGGCCGTCCAGCAAACCCAACTTGCCGAGCAGCCGGGCCCCGGAGCAGACCGACATGGTGAAGCGCGCCCGGCTCTGGACAGCGGCCAGCCAATCGAGCACCGCCGGTTTGAGCACCTCCGCCTTGGTGCCGTCCCCGCCGGGGATGACCAGGAGGTCGATGGCCGGATGGCTGGCGAAACTATAGTCGGGCAGCACTTTCAGCCCGTTGACGGTGCGGATCATTGCGCCGTCCGCGGAGACGGCAAACGTCTTAAATAGCTGGTAATCATGGAGTTCCGCCGTCACCGCAAAGACTTCGTAGGGTCCGGCGAAATCCAGCAGCTCCATCCCGTTGAAGATAAAAAATCCCACGCTCAGCATGGCCGGCCTCCCCAGCGGCTGCGCTCACTTCCCGAAACTCCGTCAAATGATTGCAGCCCGTTCCGTCGTCCCGTTTCAGGCGCTGACTCCCTTGGCGGCGAGGGTTTCCCAGAGGAAATGGTATAACGGCACCGTCCGCTCGAAACCCTCCAGCAATTCCCCGATCAAGCCCGCCTCAAACAGGGGCGGTCCGGGCGGGCCGTAGCGAATCAGGTAAAAATTTTTCCGCTGGTACCAGGCGGCGATCTCCGGCGGCTTGGTCGGATCCAGCACTTTCTTGTATTGCTCGCCCTCCACCTCGAAATGGCTCCCCCGCAGCGGGGCGATGGCCTCCCGGAACCGTTCCGGCTCGGCGTCGATCCGGTGGCGGAAGGCGGCCATCATCTCCCGGGAGGCCATGTAAAAGCCCATCCCGTAGCAGTACTCGTCGGGGTTGATCTCGAAGAAAAAGGACGGGGCGTCCTCCCAGCCCTGGTAGGCCCGGCGGAAAGAACACCACATATTGCTGCGGAAAAGCGATTTGTCCTTGGAAAAACGGGTATCCCGGAAGATGCGCGAGATGGTCTTGCCCACCGCCGGCCGGATCTCCAGGCGCGGATCCACCGTCAATAAATAGTCCCCCAGCTCACCGACGAGCGCCCGCATCGGCCCGAGCAGCACCCGCTCGTACTCAGCGCGCCGCTCCTCAAACCAGGCCTTGCTGTTATGACTGCGGACGTCTCGTAAAAAATCCAGCGTCTCGGGAGAAAATCCTTCGAACTTCATTGCCGCTTGCCCAACCATGCCCTGTCCCCTTTCCGCGGGTGTCGTTTCAGAATTGACAAATCTGGCACCGCCTGGAGGTTGTTTATTCTTAATTATAATCATTATTATAATCATTGTTGCTAAAAATGCAACTTACCGTGATCAGTAAGCAGTTAAGCAGAAGCCGGCAGAGAGATCGCTTTGGGAGTTCAGCTTATAATTCTAGCTGTACTTTTCCCAACTTATCCACAACCCAATTCATTAACCGCGTTCAACGGAACCGTTTATCCACAGGAATAGATCACTTATCCACAAAATGAGCTTGCTGAGCGACTGAGCGAGCTCATTTATTCACAAAATGAGCTTGTTTATCCACAAAATGAGCTTGTTGAGTGACTGAATGAGCTCATTTATTCACAAAAAGAGCTCTCTCATTAACAAAATGAGCTTGTTTATCCACAAAATGAGCTTGCTGAGCGACTGAATGAGCTTACTTATTCACAAAAAGAACTCTTTTATTAACAAAATGAGCTTACTTATCCACAAAATGAGCTTGTTGAGCAACTGAATGAGCTCATTTATTCACAAAAAGAGCTCTCTCATTAACAAAACAAGCTTGCTTATCCACAAAATGAGCTTGTTGAGCGACTGAATGAGCTTACTTATTCACAAAAAGAAACTCTTTTTTTAACCCAACTTTCGCAAAAAACGAGGAAAGAACTTTTGGATGCTTGTTATTCTGGCCCACGGTTCCGGCGGCGGGTTACTTTTTTGGCGGCAAAAAAGTAACCAAAAAACCGTTGGAACCTACGGATTCCAAGCCTCCCTTATGCATCCGGTAATCGTCTTCGCCATCCCTGGCCTTCTGTCTGGCTACTGGGTCTTGGCTTCCGAAGTCCCCTCCGCTGGCGACCGCCATTTTTCATCCTCGAAAAGAGGCGTCGCCCGCCTTCATCCTTGAAGGCGGCGGGTATCTGAAACAAATAGCCATCGAATAAAGCATTAAAGTCCGAATAGCACCCGTCTCTAGGGAGGGAGACGGCGCCGCTTCTTTTCAGGATGAAAAACAGCGGTCGGGGTCGGAAGCCATAACTTGGTTGCCAGTCAGATTGCCATGGATGGCGGCGACATGCTAGAACCCCGGATGAATCAGGAGGCGCCGGAACCTCGGTTCCGGCTGGGCGGATTCCAAAGGGTGTCCCACTACACCCTTTGGTCCTGGGGGGCGGGGGCAGGAATAGCCCCCGTCGACCCTCAGTTGCTTACATCATATACATTACAATACAATATCTACATCTACTACTCTAATAAGCTTTTACAACCTCACCCAAAATACTTCTCCATCAACTCCAGATCCAACTGCGGATACACCGGAAACCGGTCCAGCAGTTGCTTGACCCGGGCTCTGGCCTCGTCGCGAACGGTCGGATCGACCTGGTACTTGGCCTTGCTCGGCTTCCCGGCATTGGCGCCCGTGGCGATGATCTCCGGTTGAGTATGGGTAAGAACCCGTTTGATGATGGCCGCGATCTCGCGCATCTCGGCCTCGCCCATCCCCAACGTGGTCGTGGCCGGAGTACCGATCCGCAAGCCGCTGGTATACCAGGCGCCGTTGGGATCGAACGGCAGCGAGTTCCGGTTCAGGGTAAAGCCGCACTCGCGCAGCGCGCTCTCGGCCTGCCGTCCGGTCAGGCCCAAGGCGTGCACATTGATGAGGAACAGATGATTGTCCGTGCCGCCGGTGGCCACGGTCAGACCCTCGTCGATACAGGCCTGAGCCATTGTCGCGGCATTCTCGACGATCTTCCGGGCATAGGCTTTGAACTCCGGCCGGTTGGCCTCGGTAAAGGCGATCGCCTTGGCCGCCATCACGTGGGGCAAGGGGCCGCCGATCACCAACGGGCAGCCTTTATCCACATGCTCGGCGAACTCGGCGCTGCACAACACCAGACCGCCGCGCGGTCCGCGCAGAGTCTTGTGAGTGGTGGTGGTGACCACCTGGGCGTGGGCCACCGGATTGAAATCGCCGCTGAAGACGCCGCCCGCCACCAGGCCGGCGAAGTGCGCCATATCCACCATCAACACCGCGCCGACCTTATCGGCGATCTCCCGGAAGCGGCGGAAATTAATCGGCCGGGGATAGGCACTGTAACCGGCCAGCAGGATCAAGGGTTTGATCTCCATGGCCAGCTTCTCAATGGCGTCGTAGTCCAACAGGCCGGTTTCGGCGCTAACGCCGTAACTGTAGGCGTCGAACATCTGGGCCGAAACGTTCTGGCGGTAGCCGTGCGTCAGATGGCCGCCCGAATAATAGTCCATTCCCAGCAGGCGCTGGTTGCCCAGCTCGTGGCGGAGCTTATTCCAGTCTTCCCGGGAGAGCTTGCTGGGGTCGGTCTCGCCCAGCGCCGGGGCCTTCACCCGGGCGTTCAGAATCGCCCAGTAAGCGATGAGATTGGCGTCGGCGCCGCTATGGGGCTGGACATAGGCGTGGTCGCAGCCGAACAACTGCTTGGCCTGCTCGGCGGCGTAGGATTCGATGGCGTCGACATTGTCGCAACCGGCGTAGAAACGGTGCTCCGGAAATCCCTCGGCGTATTTGTCGGTCAACAGGTTGCCCATAGCCAGTTGGGTGGCAAGCGAACAATAGTTTTCACTGGCGATCAACTTCAGGTTGCTCCGCTGGTCCCGCAGCTCCTTGACGATCGATCGCCCAATCTCCGGGGCCACCTTGGCCACTTCGGTCAGATTGGCGAGATAGCCCAGGAATCCGGAGTCAATCCCCTGCGGACCGACCTTTGTCAGATACTCCTGGATTGCGGCTAACGACATTGCAACGTCCCCCTTTTTGAAACTTTTATCGTTTAATGTTTAGCATTTGCTGAACTCATAGAGCTTCGCGAAATCAATGGTGGCGAAGTAATCCTCGAGCGTCTCGGCCCGCCGGATCAGCTCGACCGCGCCATCGGGTTTCAACAGCAGTTCCGCCGAGCGCAGTTTGCCGTTATAGTTAAAGCCCATGGCGTGACCGTGCGCGCCGGCATCGTGGATCACCAGGATATCGCCGTTCTCAATCTCGGGCAAGGCGCGGTCGATGGCGAATTTATCGTTATTCTCACACAAGGAGCCGGTCACGTCGTAGACATGATCGAGCGGCCGATCCTCCTTGCCCATGACCGTAATATGATGGTAGGCCCCATACAGCGCCGGCCGCATCAGATTGGCCATGCAGGCGTCGAGCCCGATATAGTTCTTGTAGATCTCTTTTTTATGAATGGCCTTGGTCACCAGATACCCGTAAGGTCCGGTAATGTACCGGCCGCTTTCCAGGTAGAGCTTCAAGGGATGCAGACCGTTGGCGACGATCATTTGGTCATAAAGCTCTTTAATCTGCTGGGAAATGTAGTCGATATCCACCGCTTCCTGTTCCGGCCGGTACGGAATGCCGATGCCGCCGCCGAAATTGACGAATTCGAACTTGATCTCCAGGGTCCGCGAGATCTCCACCACCAGGTCGAAGAGCATCCGGGCGGTTTCCACGAAGTAGTTGGGGTCCAGCTCATTGGAGATGACCATCGTATGCAGGCCGAAACGGCGGACGCCGCGGTCCCGCAGATATCTGTAGCCTTCCAGCAGTTGCGGCTTGGTGAAACCGTACTTGGCTTCCTCGGGGATGCCGATGATGGCGTTGCCGCCCTGCCGCAACGGCCCCGGGTTGTAACGGCAGCAGACTAGTTCCGGCAGGCCGATTTGTCGTTCCAGGAACGGGATATGGGTAATATCGTCGAGGTTGATGATGGCCCCCAGGTCGCGGGCTTTCTGATACTCCTCGATCGGGGTGTTGTTGGAGGAGAACATGATATCTGCCCCGCTGATCCCGGCTCGCTCCGCCAGGATCAATTCCGCCAGGGAACTGCAGTCGGCGCCGAAACCCGCTTCCTTACAGATCTTGAGTATGTAAGGATTGGGGGTGGCTTTCACCGCGAAAAACTCTTTAAAACCCGGCGCCCAGGCAAACGCCTCATTCAGTTTGCGGGCGTTCTCCCGGATGCCTGCCTCATCGTAAATATGAAAAGGGGTCGGATATTGAGCGATAATCTCTTCCAGCTGAGCCTCGGTAAAAGGTAATCTCTTCTCCGTCACATTCTTGCCTCCGTTCATGATCCAGCTAAATTTTTAGACATTTATCCATATACATTCACGGCGAAACTTTTTTCGAGAATTTAGCTTTATTCGCGACGATTGATGCATAATCTGACATTTTTTCGCGAAATCCGGCGGCGATTCCTATAGCAACAGGTAACATTTTTCTAAACATTGCCATTTGGAAGCGCCATACCCCCCTTCCGCTCCGGTTTCCTGCGGCTAGACAATTGCTCAGCCTGGAAAATCAGACCTTCGCCTTGAGTTGGGTTATCTTCCGTTGCCAACGCTCGTTCCGAAAATATAAAAGGATGTCCGTCAAGACCAACAGCGAATTTAGCAAATATAAAAGGGCCAACCGATCATGACTGCAGAGCAACTTGTACACCACGCCGGCCCCGTAACCGGCCAGGATAATGAGCATGAAGGGCAGGCTCTTCCCCGCGGTCTGGCGGCTGCGCAATGACTTGAAGATCGAAAAAGGCCAGGCGAGCACGAAACAAAGCAGTATGACCAACTCAAAGAAGCTCAAGGCGATAATTCCTTCAATCCATATTGAATTCGATCATTTTTATCCATAATAATACCACGATTCGCCAGGATCGTCCATCCGAATCCGTAACTTGTATGAAAAACGATGCAAATCCCGGCCATTGTACCAAATCGCTTCCAAAAAATTATGAAAGCGCGCTTTTTTAGCGTTCCTGCATATTTTTAGCCATTCTTTGAATTTTCGATTGACAGCCGCGCTTAACTCTGATAATCTTATACCGATATGGATCCTTTAAAGCTAACCCCGTGAGGTTAGGAAGGTGAAAGCTTTTTGGTGCGTAATTTTAACCTTCTTATGCCTCGCGTAAGAAGGTTTTTTATTTGGGCGGGTTGCATTCCGGAGCGCAATATCGGGGTAACTTACCGATGGAAAGCCTTTGGAAATGAAGCACCGGATCCAGCTGGTCTTATTTAGAAATATATAAAAATGGAGGAGAGAAAAATGCTTGGGAAAAAAGTCGACGTGAATGAACGGCTGCCGTTGCTACAGAGCATTCCCTTGAGCCTGCAGCACTTGTTCGCCATGTTCGGAGCCACGGTGCTGGTACCTTACTTATGCGGATTGGATACCTCGGTCACCCTCTTCACCAGCGGCGTGGGTACCTTGCTGTATATTCTGATTACCAAAGGAAAGATTCCCGCCTATCTCGGTTCGTCGTTCGCCTTCATCGCCGGAATGCAGGCGATCATCGGCAGCAAGCCCGGCATCCTGGGCAAACCGGAATTGATCGGCACTGCCATGGGCGGTTGTATGGCGGCGGGTTTGATCTACGTCATCGTCGCGCTGATTATCGCCAAATTCGGTGCCCGCTGGCTGGACCGGATCCTGCCGCCGGTCGTCGTCGGTTCGGTGGTCATCGTCATCGGCCTGGCCTTGGCCGGCAGCGCCGTCAACATGGCCATGTGCGGCGCCGGCACCACCTATAACCCGCAATATCTGCTGATTGCCCTGGTCTCTCTGGCCATCGCGATCATCGCGGCGGTCTTTTTCCGCGGCTTCCTGGGCGTCATCCCGGTGCTCATCGGCATCGTCGGCGGCTACCTGTTCGCCTTCATGCTGGGCCAGGTCCATTTCGAAGCGGTAAAGAGCGCCTCCTATTTCGCGGTGCCCCATTTCATATTGCCCCGCTTCTCCTGGGGCGCCATCATCGCGCTGGCTCCCATCTCGCTGGTGGTCATCACCGAACACATCGGCCACCTGATCGTCACCAATAAAGTGGTCGGCCGCGACTTCATCAAGGATCCCGGCCTCCAATTCTCGCTAGCCGGCGACGGCATCGCCACCATGTTCTCCGGGTTGCTGGGCGGTCCTCCCAACACCACTTACGGCGAGAACATCGGCGTCATGGCCATCACCCGCGTCTTCAGCGTCTGGGTCATCGGCGGCGCGGCGGTCATCGCGGTCATCTTCTCCTTCGTTCCGAAGATCGGCAACCTGATCGCGACCATTCCCGTGCCGGTCATGGGCGGCATCTGCATCATGCTGTTCGGAATCATCGCCTCGGCCGGCATCCGGATGCTGGTCGAAGCGGGCATCGACTTCTCGCAGAAACGCAACCTGATCATCGCCTCGGTCATCCTGGTGCTCGGCATCGGCGGTGCCAAGGTCATCATCGGCGGCGTCGAGTTCAATGGCATGGCCCTGGCCACGGTGGTCGGCATCATCCTGAACCTGATCATCCCGCACACCAAGGACCTCGAGGGCGGACAGGATTCCGGCCTCGCCGCCAGTGAAGCGGCGATGACCAAGTCCAAGTAAGTAAAGATAAGTTTAGCCACAAAAAACCCTCCCAACATCTGGGAGGGTTTTTTTATCAGAAATTAATATTTTTCAAGCAGGATAAGCGCTGCGCTTTGCGAAACGATTGAATACTTATGAGATGAAGCGGTTTCTCATTTTATCCGCCGGGCCTGAGCATCCTATTATAAAATATCAAAGATAAGAAGCCCAATTTCAAAAACATGGCGCTCCCCGCGCGATTGCCGAATAATTCAAATGGGACTGGAGAATCAATTCCTCATGAAAAACGCCGAAGAAGCCATTAATCAACGACGCTGGTTCATTCTTTTCAATGTGGTCTTAATGACTTTCATGTCCTGCCTGGACTCCAGCATCGTCAACGTCGCCCTGCCGGTGATGGCCAATAAGTTGTGGGCGACCATGGCCGCTATCGAATGGGTAATCAACAGCTATCTGATTGTGGTGGCCGCGACTATCCTGATCTATGGCCGGCTGGGCGATATCAAAGGCAAAACCAAAATCTTCAAGTTTGGGATCGTCCTCTTTACCAGCGGTTCACTACTCTGCGGCATCTCAAGTTCATTGACGGTGCTGGTCATCGCCAGGGTAATCCAGGCGTTGGGCGCGGCCGCGACCATGGCCACCAGCCAAGGGATTATCACCCATGTCTTTCCCGGCCATGAGCGGGGGCGGGCGCTCGGCATCTCCGGCACCGCCGTAGCCTTGGGGACCATGGTCGGCCCGCCGTTGGGCGGGATCATCATCGCCGCGTTCAGCTGGCATTATATCTTTCTGATCAACATTCCCATCGGGATCTTCGCCTCCATTATCGGCCAGCGGATCTTCCCCGATGATAGTCGCGCCAATCATGAGTCGCTCGATCTGCTCGGCGCGATTCTTTTCACTGTGGCGGTAGTTTTGCTCTTCGGCTGCCTGACCCAAGCCCAGACGGTCGGCCTTTACCATCCCGGGATCATCGCCGGCTTCTTCATCGCCCTGGTTGCGCTGGCTGCCTTCATCGTAGTAGAAAAAAGAGTCGCGACGCCCTTGTTGTATCTGCCGATCTTTAAAAACCAGCTGTTTTCGCTGAGCCTTTTTTGCGGCTTCATTTCGTTCATCGCCATCAGCTGCCCGAACATCATTCATCCGTTTTATCTTGAAGATGTGAAGAAACTGTCGCCCGAGATCACCGGCTTCTTTATGATGGTATACCCATTGGTCCTGGCGGTGGTCGCTCCGGTCAGCGGCTATCTCTCCGATAAAATCGGCTCGGAATTCCTGACCTTTCTGGGACTCATCTTCACCAGCATCGGACTTTTCCTGATGTCCAGTCTGACTGAGTTTTCCTCGCTCTGGCTGATGGCGCTGTTCCTGGCGGCGCTGTCCATCGGCAACGGCCTGTTTCAGTCGCCCAACAATTCGCTGATCATGTCGACCGTGCCCCGGAGCAAGCTGGGAATCGCCGGCGGCATCAACGCCCTGGTGCGCAACCTGGGGATGGTGGTCGGGATCACCCTCTCCACCACCCTGCTGTATGACCGGATGAGCAGCAAACTCGGCCGGCGGGTGGTGGATTATGTCCCCGGCCACGACGACGCCTTTATTTACGGGATGCGCTACGTCTACATCACGGCGGGGATTATCTGCCTAGTGGGAGCGGGCCTGACCGCTTATCGGCTGTATGGCCGCGGCAAGACGGCAGACTCAGCCGATTTGGAAATGGAAGCGGCGAAGGAAGATTAACGCCAGGCTCCGGTCCAAACGTCCCTCAATAATTTAATAATTTCCTACTGCGATTTTAAGCTTGACAGACTTTCGCCATAAAAAACCGCTGCTTCATCTCCGAACGAACAGCGGTTTCTTCTCGCCCGGGCGATCCTTAGTCCGCGATTCTCAAGGCTTGATCCTCCGGTTTTCTATGCCCCGCTCGCGATTGCGGCGTCAGGCCCTGGCGAGCGGCAGCTCCGCCCCGATCCCCTCCAGGAGCGGCGTCAGCTCCTCGGCGTAGTAGATGTGCAGCCGGTGCAGCGGCCGGGTCATCGCCACGTAAAGCAGCTTGGCGTCGAGCTCGTTGGCGCCATAATGACGGCGGTCGGCGTCGGCGATCAGCACCACGTCGAACTCCAGCCCCTTGGCCAGATAAGATGGGACGATTACGACTCCGGTGTGGTACTCGGTCTCCTTGCCGTTGATCACCACCGGCCGGCCCGAGCCTTCCTTCATCTGACCGTGCAGCTTCTTGCAGTCGTCCAGCGTCTTGGCGATGACCGCCACCGACTGGAACCCCTCCCGGCGGGCCGCCGCGATCCGCTCGCTCAGCGCGGCCGCGCGCTCCGCCAAATTGGTGCGCCGTTCGATGGTCACCGGCGGGCCGTGCCGCAGCACCGGTTTGGCCATGACCAGCCGGCCGTCGTTCACCCGGCGTAACACCCCGTTGGCGGCATCCATGATCTCCACGGTGGTACGGTAGCTCTGTTCCAGGGTCTGAAAGGCGCTGCCCGCGCTGAAGACCTCGCGCCGCAGTTCCTGCCAGTCCTGCATCCCGCGGTAGGAATGGATCCCCTGGCTCAGGTCGCCCAGGATCGTGAAGGAACTGTCCTTGATGATCTGTTTCAGCACATAGAATTGAAAAACGCTGAAATCCTGGGCCTCGTCGATCACGATGTGCTTGACCGGGATCTTCTCGTCCATCCCGTAAAAGGCGTTTTTGAGATAGATCAGCGGCGCCAGGTCCTCCATCTCGGTCTTGCCGGAGGCGAGCAGCGCGGCGGCATCTTCCCGGATGTAGGCCAGCAGCTCCGGCTCGGGCAGTCCGGCCGCCAGTTCCGCGTACAGCGGCGCGTCCTCGATCAACGCCCGGTAGTATTGGGACGGCTTCCAGCGCGGAATCTTCCGGAAGTACTCCTTGATGCCCTCGCGGGTAAAATGCTCGATGGCCTGGACCTTCTCGTTCTTCTGATCGATGGCCCGGATGATCCGGCGCTGCCGTTCCTCGCCCTCGGGCAGCTTCAGCTTGTAGTTCCAGACCGTAGCGTCGCAGCGCTGCTGCAGCCGCTCGATCACCGCGTCCTTGCGGTCCTTGATCCGCTTCTTGAAATGCTTCTCCAGTTCCTTCAGGCGACGCAGGATCGGCCAGTCTTTGTAATCGCGGTAGAAAAGCTCGCGGATCTCGTCGCGGCGATAGATCACCCAGTCGCCGACCTGAAAGTCCTCCTCCGGCAGCAGCCCCGCCTCGAGCCGCTCCACATACCGTTCCAGCAACGACTTGAAGACCAGCGACGACTTGAGCGCCGCGGCCCGCATGGTCCGTTCGTTGGCCGCCCGCTCTTCCGGGGTGTCGTTCCGGACCAGGGCGATCAATTTATGATAAGGATCGGTCAGCTTCAGTTTCTCGCCGATCAGCTCCATCGCGAAATCGGCGAAGGTGGTCTGCTTGACCCGCTCCACGCCCAGCTCGGGCAGGACCTCCGAGATGTAGTTCAAAAAGAGCAGGTTCGGCGCGATGATCATGAAGTTCTCCGGCCGGAAGGAATGGGCGAAGTTATAGACCAGATAAGCGATGCGGTGCAGGGCGATGGTGGTCTTGCCGCTGCCGGCCACCCCCTGGACGATCAGCGGCAGATTCATGTCGGCCCGGATGATCCGGTTCTGTTCCCCCTGAATGGTGGCGACGATCTCCTTCAGCCGGTTATCGGCGTTGGCCCCCAAGGAAGTCTGGAGGATCTGATCGTTGGTGGTAATATCGATGTCGTAAATCTCGCCCAGCTTACCGTCGTCGATGATGAATTGCCGTTTTAATTCCAAATCGCCCGCGATTTTGCCCTCGGGACATTGATAGCTGGCCTCGCCCAGCCGGCCCTCATAATAAAGGTTGGCGATGGGCGCCCGCCAGTCGACGATGATCAGGTGCTGATCCTCTTCCCGGGGCAGGCTAAGCTTGCCGAGGTAGAGCTTCTCGGCGCTGTCCTTGCCCTGCTCCTTAAAGTCCATCCGGGCGAAATACGGTTTGGAACGGGCCGCCTCCAGGTTGCGCACCTTCAGTTCCAACCCCGGTTGAATGGCGGCGTTCACCAGCATATCGGTGAATTCCTGGCTGCCCTCGTTATTGAAACCGCGCCGGGCCCGCTGCGCGTCCTTGTCGACCTGCGACTTGCGCACCGTCGTATGCTCCAGCGTCCGCTCCACATAGCCCAACGTATAGTCCAGCCGTTCCCGTTCCTCCGGGTAAGCCGGGTGTTCCTCCACCGGCATAACCGATGCCCCCTCTTGCATGCTAAAAAAGATTTTTACACGGAAATCTATTGTACTAAATTTGGCCGTCAAAGAAAAGCATTTATGAACGATCCGGCCGAATTTTTTTATCCGGGCGGACGAAAGTACAGCGCCGGCCCTTCGCTTCGCTTCCCCGCCGGGCGCCGCGCCGAATCGCGACCCTGTTAAGGATGGAAAAGTTCGGCCCGATTTATGCGTTCCAGGCCCCCGATTCAGTTTTTCCCGTTCAAACGCTGATTTACCAGCCGGACCACTTCCTTTTTCAGACAATAAATCAACCGGGCCACCCGATCCGGGACAATGAAGTGCCACAGCAACTCCCCCGGTTACTGCCGGAGTTATTTCAGTAACTGAATGACCTACGTCAGTTACTGCCAGAGTTATTTTAGTAACTGAATGACCTACGGCGGTTACTGCCAGAGTTATTTTAGTAACTGAATGACCTACGGCGGTTACTGCCAAAGCTATTTCAGTAACTAAATGGCCTGCGGCAGTTACTGTCAAAGTTATTTCAGTAACTAAATGACCTATGGCAGTTACTGCTAGAGTTATTTCAGTAACTAAATGACCTATGGCAGTTACTGCCGGAACATTTTCGGCAACAAAATCATTTCCGGCGACCGCCGCCAGAGTCGATTCTGCCCCGGAACGGGTTTTCTCCCTCGCCTGCGCTTAAGCTTGAGCAACGGCGCCTGGCATAAATTATGGGTTGTCCGAATATGTATGTTAAAAATGCTTGAGGTGCCCGATCCGACGGCTCTTTTTTCAGCCGGAACTTGTTCGCTTTTCTGCTTTACGGAGCAGCGGCGCAACACAGCACGGGATGGGTTAAGCTCAAGCACTGTAACCTGGCGATCTGGAGGTTGCTCATGGCGATTTATTGGCCTTCGGACCTGGTGCGGTGCGGCCTGCCGGCCGTCGATCCGTACCAGTTGCAGTTTTTGGCGACGCTGAACGCGTTGCACGATTCCTACCGCCGCGCCAACATGGCGGAGCAGCTTTTAAGCGCCCTGCTGTTTCTGGACGATTACGGCGCCCACTGCTTTCAGGCGGAGGAGACGCTGATGAGGGAGCACGCTTATCCCGAGCTCAGCCAGCACCGGGCGGAGCACGTCGCTTTTTACCGGGATGTCCAGGCTTTTAAAATCAGCCTGATCGTCGACGGCGCCAGCGAACGGCTGGCCTGGCGGCTCTACGGCCGGCTCTGTCCGTGGCTGGTGGAGCATATCGTTCTGGCCGACCGTAAGCTGGGCCGGTTCATCAACGGTCAGACGCGGCACGCCGCCGGCGGCAATCCCCTCAAAACGCCGGACCGCGTCCCGGGATAAGCGAAGGCCGGGCCGCGCCCGAAAAAATAGGCCGATATTGGCTACCGCGCCCCAAGGCAATGGCGAAGCCGAGTCCGGCGCCCGGTTCCTCCCCACCGGCCGCCGCCACTGGACCGGTCCAGTGACATTCCCGCAATTGCCCTCATAATATTTACTGACGCGTTACGCAGATAGTTCAACGAAGGCACCACTTTTGGAACCGAGGCTTCGGGAAACGCCACGGTCTATCAGTGCATGGCGCATAATCGGCCAGGACAAAGCCGTTGCAAAAGCGCCCAACGCGTTGGCCAACATCGAAATCATCCAATAAGTAAGTAGGGGGAGGATTATGAGCCAAATACGCTTCCATCTGCTCGGGCTGGCCCATTTGGCGACCCACCGGCAAAATTCGGCTTGCGCCTATACCCAGAAGATCGTCAAGCTGGCGAAGATGATCAAAAGTTACCAACACACGCTTTATTTTTATGGAGTGGAAGGCTCGGAAGTGGCTTGCGACGAGTTCATTCCCGTCTCTACCCAGGCCATCCTGGAAGAGACCTACGGCAAGTATGATCAGTCCAAGGAATTCTTCAAGCACGACCCGCAGGATCTGGCGCATCGCACCTTCAACCAGAACGCCAGCGCCGCCATTAATGAACGCAAGCAGGAGCACGACATTCTGCTCTGCCCGATGGGCAACTATCACAAGCCGGTGGCCGACGCCGTCGGGCTGCTGACCGTCGAATCGGGGATCGGCTACACCGGCGTCTTCGCGGCGCACCGGGTCTTCGAATCCTATGCCTGGATGCACTATATTTACGGCTTGTTGAATCTCAGCGACGGCGTCTGGTACGACGCGGTGATTCCCAATTATTTCGATCCGGCGGACTTCCCGTACCAAGCCAAAAAGCAGGACTATCTGCTCTATTTCGGCCGGATCATCGCTCGCAAGGGGGTGCAGGTCGCCTCGGATATCGCCAAGGCCACCGGCAATGAACTCTATGTCGTCGGCCAGGGTTCCCTGGACAATCCGGCCGAGGGACTGAAGCTGGGCGACGAGCAGCACATCCGCTACTTCCCGGCGGTGGGACCCGAGGAACGGGCCGAACTGCTCGGCAACGCCAAGGCGGTGCTGATGCCCACCTATTATTTGGAGCCGTTCGGGGGCGTGAATGTCGAGGCGCAGCTCTGCGGGACGCCGGTGATCACCACCGACTGGGGGGTCTTCCCCGAGACCGTGCTACATGGGGTGACCGGCTACCGCTGCCGGGTCTTTGAGGAATTCTGCTGGGCGGTGAAGAACATTCACCGCATCAAGCCGCTCAGTTGCAGGGAATGGGCGGAGAAGAACTATTCGATGGAACGGGTCGGCCGGATGTACGAGGAGTACTTCCAGCGCATCCACCGGCTTTTCGGCAAAGGGTGGTATGAGCCGAACGAGGAACGGGATGAGCTGGAATGGCTCAACCGCTATTATCCCGCGGAATACCGCCGCACTACGCGCTCCGCAAACAAAGGCGACTGAGCGAAGACCGATCCCATCTGTTGTGTATACACGAAACAAAAGGAAAGAACGCCGAATAACGGGTCTTTCCTTTTGCTTCGGATGAATTATTGTACGAGCCAGCCGCAGCGGCGCTTAACGTCCGGCAATGGCTTCGATCTCCACCTTGCCGTCTCTGGGCAGCCGCGCCACTTGTACGCAGGCCCGGGCCGGATACGGTGCCCGGAAATATTCCTGATAGATTCCGTTGACGGTCGCAAAATCATTCATATCCGCCAAAAAGATGGTGGCCTTCACGACATCGTCCATGGTCAGACCGGCCGCCTCCAGAATGGCCTGGAGGTTGTCCAGGGACTGGCGGGCCTGGGAAGCAACATCTTCCCCGGGAAACTGGCCCGCTTCATTCAAGCCCAGCTGGCCGGAGACGAACAAGGTGTTGCCGAGCTTAACCGCCTGGGAATACGGGCCGACCGCCGGCGGCGCTTTTTCGGTGTGAATCGCGTTTTTCATTGGTCCCTCCTGTGTTGCATTCATTGTGACCTAACCATTATATCAATGATGGGAAGGCTTGCCTGTAAAAGTTAAACGAAAAACCCGCGCCAATTTTTCCGTCCGCCGCGCGATCCGCTTGACGACGCGCCTCGCCAGCGCCGGATGTTGGGACTATTCCACCAAGCCGTGCGCCAGCAAGTCGGTTAGGGCCTGGACCGCCTGGGTTTCATCGGGGCCCTCGGCCTTGATCAGGATCCGGTCGCCCCGGGCAGCGCCGGCCGACATCATTTCCAGCATGCTTTTGGCGTTGGCGCTTTTGCCGCGGGCCACCACTTGAATCGCGGCCTGAAAGGTATTGGCCAGCTTCACGAATTGCGCAGCCGGCCGGGCATGCAATCCCGAAGGATTGGTGATCGTTACTTCCTGTTGGACCAATTTAAATCAGCGCCTCCGTTCCACTTTTTGCATTTGAAAAGCCAGCGCGGCGGCTTCGGCCACCTCGGCCAGATTTTTGCCGACCGCGGCCTCGACGGCCGCTAGGACCGCTCCCTCGACCAGTGGCGCGTTAGCAATGATTAGCCACTCCCGGCGTTCCGGCGGCAGCGTATCCAATACCAGCTCAGCGCTCATCACGGCGCTGCCGAGATCGGCGATGATTACCACCCCGTCTGAGCCGCTCAGCTTTTCCAAGGCTGCCGCGATCGCGTCCGGATCGGTGCCGATGCCGCCCTCGCGATCCCCGCCGCAGGCTTCCAGAGCCAGTTCCGTCCCGGCCATCTGGCGGGCGATCTCCACCACGCCTTCGGCCACTTTCTTACTGTGTGAGATAATTAAGATTCCAACCATGCCGGATCAGCCTCCATTTTTGGCCGCGTCGGCCATGGTCTTGATCATCAGATAGCAGGAGACGGCGCCGGGATCCAGATGGCCCACGCTCCGTTCCTTGAGAAAACTGGCCCGCCCCTTCAGGGCTTGTAACGGGCCGGTGGATTCCATGCCCCGGTGCGCCGCGTCAGCGGCTTGACTCAGGATGTCCGGCCATTTCAGCGCGGTATCCTCCGGCAGGGATGTCAAAAACTCCACCACCGGGGTCAGCGCATCGACCATAGTCTTATCGCCGACCGCCGCGTGCCCCCGTTTAATGATCCCCGCCAGCGCCGCCTGGAACAACCCGGCCGCCTCGCTGGCCGAGAGGGTTTCCTGGGCCCCCGCCCGGTTGCCGGCCTCAATAAAGGCGGTTCCGTACAGCGGGCCGGAGGCTCCGCCGACGGTCGAGACCAAAGTCATCCCCACCATTTTCAGAATCGCGCCGATGCTTTGGCCCTCGGCCGCAGCCAGCTTGGCCTGGACCGCCGTAAAACCCCGGCTGAGATTGATACCATGGTCGGCGTCGCCGATCTTGGCGTCCAATTCGGTCAGATAATCTTTTTGGTCGTTAATCGCAGCGGCGATCAAACCGATCGTCCGCAAGACACTCGCTTTATCACAGACCTGTGCCATGCCCTACCTCCATTGGTGCAGCGCCGGCGCATCCGCCGGGTCCGCCAAGAGCGATTTTAGCTCGTCGTCCAGCTTCAATAGCGTGATCGAGGCGCCCGCCATCTCCAAGGAGGTCATAAATTCGCCAACGTAGGTCCGGTAAACGCTCAGGCCATGCTCCCGGCAAATCGCAGCCACGCTACGGTTCAGGATATAGAGTTCCATCAGGGGAGTCGCGCCCAAGCCATTGACGAGCACCGCCACCTCGTCGCCGGACTTGAACGGCAGATCCGCGATGACGCTGCCGGTCAGATCGGAAGCGATCTCCGCCGCCGGAGCGATCTTACCGCGTCGCACGCCGGGTTCGCCGTGAATTCCCAAGCCGATCTCCATTTCGTCCTCGGCCAGATCGAAAGTGGGTTTACCGACCGCCGGAACGGTGCAAGGCGCTAGGGCCATCCCTTTGGTGCGGACATTAGCGATGACCTTTTCGGCCACCCGTTGGACTTCTTCCAGGGAAGCGCCCCGTTCGGCCAATGCTCCGGCGATCTTATGCACCAGTACGGTCCCGGCGATGCCCCGCCGGCCCGTGGTATACGTACTGTTCTCCACGGCTACATCATCATTGACCACGACCTTGGCGACTTTGATCCCTTCGGCCTCGGCCAGTTCCGCCGCCATTTCGAAGTTCATGAGATCGCCGGAATAGTTTTTGATGATGAGCAAGACTCCGGCCGGACCGGCCACGGCTTGAATGGCCGCCAACACCTGATCGGGAGTTGGCGAAGTAAACACCTCGCCGGCCACCGCCGCATCCAGCATGCCCAGTCCGACGTAACCGGCATGGGCCGGCTCGTGGCCGCTGCCGCCGCCGCTGACCAAAGCCACCTTGCCGACTTTCGGTTCCCGGCGTACCAACACATTAAAACCATCCAGTCTCCGGAGCCGGTCGGCATGAGCCAGTTCCATCCCGTCTAAAAGCTCAGTCACCACCGTATCCGGATTATTAATGATCTTCTTCATAATCTCCCCTCTTTCAACCGAATCGAAACGTCACGGCTGCCGGACGGAGCCCTTCAGCCACGCCGGCAGCCGCATTCCGGTACGGGCCGTCGTGAATCGACGGCTCGTCATCCGGCATCGCGCTTACTTCCACGCATATTATATCGCAATAATCGATTTTTTTATATAGGTCGCGGGCGTCCGTCATCCAGACGAAAGCAACGGTCCGTCCCGTGATCAGCGGTCCTTTTTTAGCGATGAGCGGATTGCTTCAAATTGCGGTCCACCAGGATGTCGATCATCACCTGATCCATATCCCGCATGCCTTCACGGTTGATCCGCCCCATGTTGGCGGTAGTCTGCTCCAAGGTATGATCGACTACGCCCTGAGGAAAGTCGACGCCGCAGTCTTGCAACGCGAAGAGCGCCGCCAGATAAGCCTCGCCAGCCGCGGTGCCGACCTTCAGCGAACAGCTGCCCTTGGCCCCATCGCAAAGCATCCCGGCAGTGCTGGCCAACAGCGTCTTCATAGCCTTGGCGCACTGCTCGACGGTGCCCCCCATCAGATAGGTCAGCCCGGCGGCCGCTCCGGCGCCGGCGGCTACCGCGCAACCGCAAATCGCCGAGAGCCGTCCCAGTTTGCTCTTGACCATGCTGGTGGAGAGATGGCTTAACGCCAAAGCCCGGGCAATGGCGACCCGATCCTTCCCCAATTGTTCACCGAGGATGGCGATGGGCAGAATGGCCGCCAAGCCGTGGTTGCCGCTCCCGGCGCTGCTCATCACCGACAGCCGGGCGCCGGCCATCCGGGCATCGGCCGCCGCGTAACAATAGCTTTTAATGAGATTGGTCAGATCGCCCTCGACCTTTTTGGCGTCGATCAGATTTTTCAGGGTCTTCCCCAAGCTGAGCCCGGAAACGGAGTCCTGCTGCAGGCCGTATTCGGCGATCGCTTTATTGAGCCGGACTCCTTCCATCAAATAATCGACGTCTTCCCCATCCAGTTGGTCGAGGAGCGCGAAGATTTCGGAATAACTCATCTCGGTCAACAGATCGGGAATGCTGTTTTGAACGGACTGATCCGCCGCAACCATCGTTTTTTCGAAGCGGATGTTCCCATCCAGGCTAACCTTGACGATGTTGGAATGATCGCCTTCAATGATACAGACGGCGGTATGGGGTGGCGCCTCCACCACGGCCTCCACATAGACGCCATGCTTTTCGGGATGGCAGCTGACCGTCACCCGACCTTCCTCAATCATCCGCGCCGCCGTGGCGACCAAATCGGGATCGCAATCCTGCAAAACCTGCAACCCATATTCGGCCTTGCCGCAAAAAGCGGCCATCGCCGCGGCCATGGCATTGCCCCGAGCACCATTGGTACCGGGAATTCCCACCACCATGCCGTTCTTATAGATACCGTCGCTCACGACGACCGCGACCCGGGCGATGGCATCCCGCGATTCCAATTCCTGGCTGGCCCGGGCCACCGCCAGGGCCACCGCGCCGGGCTCGGTGCAGCCGAGCGCCGGTTTGACCTCTTGATGCAAAAATTGCTTAAATGTAAACATTTGTAACGCTCCGTTTTATATGTTATCCGCGAGCTTTATTTCTTGGTAATAACGATCCGGCAGCAATTTCCGCCCTTAGCGATCGTGTCCTGCAGATCCATGCTGAATCCGGGAAATGAACTGACGATCCCGCGATCGCCGTCCATCGCGATATCACAGAGCTTATCGATCTCTTGCTCGTCCTGGGTCTGTTTCAACCAGGCATTAACCAGCGGGCAATAATGGAACTCAACCACAAAGCGGTCATCGCTGACCTCTTGGACATCCATCTCGAAGATCTTTTTGACGAGCGGATTGGCGAATTCCGCGGCAAAAGTCGCCATGTCGCCGGTATGCGAAAACTTGACGTCTCCGTGAAAACAACCACAGCGAAAGATAGCTTTGCGGGCGAAATCGTCCCAATCCAAACCTTTTTTTCTGGCCTCCTCTAATAAGAGTTGGAACCAGGTTGCCCGGTGCTCAAATGCGGCGCGCAGGTCATTGATGTGTTCTTCATTAATGGTGCTTTGATTTTTGATAGTCATTTTCTTCTCCTCCAAAGTTAAGTTGTAAATGATTTCATATTTTGAGCCTTATCTAACAAACTAAAAAGTTCACATGCGACTCATGCTTCAATTCCCAGGTACGCCCCGGCGACTTGGGGATCGTGTATCAAATCCTGGGCATTGCCGGACAGGATGATCCGCCCCGTTTCCATGACATAAGCCCGGTTGGCTACCTGCAACGCCATATTGGCGTTTTGCTCGATGAGTAGCACCGTCTTGCCCCAGTCCCTGATCTTCAGGATCAATTCAAAGATCTGCTCGACAACGATCGGCGCCAGACCCAGGGAGGGTTCATCCAGCATGACCAGTTTCGGATCAAGCATCAGCCCCCGGCCGATGGCCAGCATCTGCTGCTCGCCGCCGCTGAGGGTTCCGCCATTCTGTTTGCGCCGCTCCTTCAGACGAGGAAACAACTCGTAGATATTGGCCATGTTTTCTTTGAGATGATTCGGCTGTTTGCTGGTGTTGCCGAAATCGCCCATGATTAAATTTTCTTCTACTGTAAGGTAGGGGAAGATCAATCGACCTTCCGGCACGTGGCAGACGCCGCGTTTGACGATCTTGCTCGGCTCCAGGTCCGTGACGGCTTCGTTGTTGAACCAGACTCGACCGGCGCTCTTTTGAACCAGATTGGAGATGCTTTTCAAGGTGCTGCTTTTCCCGGCTCCGTTAGAGCCGATCAAGGTAACGATCTCCCGTTCCTTGACTTCAAAGTCGATGCCCTTGATCGCTTCAATATTCCCGTAATGAACGTGCAAATTTTCAACTTTTAGCAACCGGATCGCTCCTTTCTACGCATTTTGCTGCGCGATTGAACCCTTCCCGAGATACGCCTCGATTACATTTTGATCACATTGCACCTCACCGGGCGCGCCCTCGCAGATCTTCTCGCCATGATTCAAGACAGTGATCCGGTGACAGACATTCATGATCAATTTCATATCATGTTCGATGACGATGATGCTCAAACCCTCACGGTTCAATTGCCGGATAAACTCAATCAATCCGGCGGTCTCGGCCGGGTTCATCCCAGCGGCCGGTTCATCCAGCAGCAATAGATCGGGGTTGGTGGCCAACGCCCGGGCGATCTCCAGCCGTCGTTGCGTACCGTACGGTAGGTTGCAAGCCAATTCGGCGGCGACGTCCGCCAGCCCGACCCGTTTCAAAACGGCCATCCCCCGCTCATTGGCCAGCGCCTCATCCTTCCGGTAGGTGGCGGTATGACAGATCGCGTCCCAAAACCGGCTGTGCGTTTGGGTATGAAAGCCGATTTTGACATTATCGAGCACCGACATATATTTGAACAACTTGATATTCTGGAAAGTCCGGGCGATTCCCAGCCGGGAAACTTTTTCCGGTGTCAGGCTGGTGATCGTCTGACCTTTGAAAAGCACCTCACCGCTGGTCGCTTGACGGGTTCCGGTCAAAACATTAAAGAAAGTCGTTTTCCCCGCTCCATTCGGTCCGATGATCCCGTAGATATGACCCCGCTCCACCTGGATACTGACATTCTCCACTGCTTTCAGACCGCCGAAATACTTACAGACATTTTTGGTTTCAAGCAAGAAGGCCATGTCTTACGACACCTCCCCGACGACTGTATCGGAATTGCTGCGGGAATCTTTTTTGCCGGTTTTGTAGCGGCGGGATAACATGGCGCTCCCAGCCAAACCTTGGGGGCGCAAGTGCATAATCACCAGGATGGCCAACCCGAAGATAACCAGCCGGTACTGGGCGGTAAACCGGAAAATCTCCGGCAGGATCGTCAAAGCGGAAGCACCAACGATCGGCCCCAGGAGATTGCCTTGGCCCCCGACCAACACCATGGCCAAAATGGCAAAGCCTTCATCCAAGGTAAAACTATCGGCGCTGATGTAACTGGCGAAAAAGGCATAAAAGCAACCAGCCACCCCTGCCCAGAAAGTCCCGTACATCAAATTCAGCAATTTGTACTTGAAAGTTTCCACGCCCATGGCTTTGGCAGCGGTTTCATCTTCGCGAATCGCTATCCAGGCCCGGCCGATACGCGAATTCAACAGGCGCTGCGTAATGAAGATCATCAGCGCTGCGATAGCCAGAATGATGTAATAAAATTGAATATTGCTCTTCAGTTGCATCCCGAAAAGCACCGGGAAGGGAATGCCGGGGATTCCCATCGGGCCACGGGTCAACGAAGTCCAATTCAAAATGGTTAAACGGATGATTTCGGAGAAACCCAGCGTAGTGATTGCCAAAAAGACCCCTTTCAACCGTAAAGTGGGAATCCCCAGGAAACAGCTGAACAGCGCGGCTGCCAAACCGCTGAGGATCAGGAGCAGCCAAAAGCTGAGTCCGAAACGGGTGGCCAGGATTCCGGCGGTGTAAGCTCCGACGCAATAAAATCCAGCGTGGCCGATGTTAAACTGGCCCGAATAACCGTTAATTACATTCAAACTACTGGCCAGGACCACATAGAGCAATACCGAAATGCCAATCCGGATAATATAATCATTTTTCAGAAATGGGGGTGCTACGATCAAAATGAGGACAAGAAGTCCCAAAGATAACTTTTTGTGATCGTTAAACAATTGATTCATCACTACACCTCAATTCCCTTGCGTCCCAGGATTCCGGAAGGCCGGAACAATAAGACCGCGATGAGAATGACAAACGCAATAATATCACGATAGCCGGCCGAGAAAGCCGCTACGCCGAGATTCTCGATAATTCCCAACAGCAAACCGCCCAGCGCCGCCCCGGGAATGCTGGTCAACCCGCCGAATACCGCGGCGGTAAAAGCTTTCATGGAGGCGCTGGCGCCCATCAGCGGATGAACCGAGTTATAATAAATCGCCAACAGGACGCCGGCCACCCCGCCCAGCGCACAACCGATCGAGTTTCCCAATAGAATCGTGCGATTCACATTGACGCCCAATAATGCCGCGGCATCCTTGCTCATCGAGACGGCCCGCAAAGCGATGCCGGTCTTGGTACGGTATAATAAGAACTGCAATCCGAGGCACATTAGAATCACGACTCCGACGATGAATAACTGGATATAGGCGATTCTAAAATTGCCAAGAGCAAGAAAGCGATCGTTAAAGAAGTCCGGCATCAACTTTTGTTCGGTCCCGAAAACGATCTGCCCTAAACTTTTTAATAAAATGGACAGGCCAATGGTGCAAATCAGAGCGATCTCTTCCGGAGCCTTCCGAAACGGTTTGTAACATACTTTTTCAATGATAATTCCCAGAATCCAAGCCGCAGCGAATCCGGCCAACAAGGAGGCGATGATATCGGCATGGCAGAAAGTATACAAATAAAATCCGCCAAAGGCTCCGATCATGATCACTTCGCCGTGCACGAAAGTGACCAGGCCGACGACGCCGAAGACCATTGAGAATCCGATCGCCATGAGGGCATAGATCGATCCCTGTGCGACTCCGTTAATCAATTGCTGTAAAAAAAACATGCTCTCCCCCCTCAATCGGGTTGATGTTTCATTTCATCTTAAAGTGCTTTGTACCCTTATCGGAGATGGCCGCCGGACTGCGCCGGCAGCCATCCGCAATATTACTCAATGGGCAAAGTTATCGATTATAAGTCCAATGCTTATTTGGTATAGTCTTTTTTAACTACCCATTGACCTTTCTCCACTACCATAACCTTATATTTTCTGAAGATATCCCGGGTGGCGGTGAAGGTCAATGTTCCGGTGACTCCTTGATAACCTTTGGTTTTGGCAAGCGTATCGCGAATGGCCTTGCGATCGAAACCCGCTTTTTTAATGGCATTCGCTAAGATCATCATGGAATCGTAAGCACAGGCGGCATGCAGGTTCGGGTCCCGTTTGGCCCGTTTGCGGAATTCAGTGATAAAACCTTGGACATTCGGATCGGGGTCATTCAGAGCGAAGAAGGTGTTGGTCGCTAATCCTTCCACGGCATCGCCGCCCAATTCGAGCAACTTATCGGAGAAAACGGAGCTGGGGGCCAACATCTTGATGTTCCAACCCATCTTTTTAATCTGACGGCAGATTAATGAAGCCTCGTTGTACATCGCCGCGATAAAGATCCCTTGCGGGTTCGATTCACGCAGTTTTGTCAGCGTGGCATTATAATCTTTTTCAGTTTCAAAGAACGGTTGCTCCATGGTCACTTTTAACTTATATTGCTTGGCGGCCTGGACAAAACGGTCCTTGGTGACTAAGCCCCAGTCATTATTGATGTAAATAACGGCGACTGACTTCAATTTTAAATAGTTTTGGGCGATATACTTGACATTGAAAGGACCTTCCGCATCCTGCGTGCCGACGATGCCGAACATGTATTGGCCGGATTTGGTGAAGTCAGGATGGGAAGCGGTTGGCGAGAGCTGAACCAGACCGTTCCGTTCATAGATAGGAGCGGCAGCCAGACAGGAAGTGCTGCTGAAGTCGCCGATTTCAGCGACGATATCCTGATTCTGTGAAAAATTCTGCGCAATCAGAGCAGCCTCTTTGGGGTCACCTTTGCTATCCATCACCACGATATCGATCTTTTTTCCTTTTACTCCGCCAGTGGCGTTGATTTTGTCGGCTGCCATCTGGGTTGCGACTACAAAGTTCTCGCCATACTCGGCATAGTTTCCGGTAATCGGGGCGGACAATCCGATTTTAACGGTGTCGGGACCGGCCCAGATGACTCCCGCGGAAGCCAATACCAGGACACTTAAGATGGCAATGATCAGGGTCTTTTTCATTCTCTTCGCTCCTTTGCTTTTTGTTTATATTCAACAGTCTTTGGACTGTTGCAAACGGACGATCGGTTATTACGATTTAAAAGTTTTAATGGTATCGGCAATACTTTTGAATAACAGATAGGCCGAAGTCGCACCGGGATCCTGATGTCCGGTACCGCGCTCTCCCGCATGAAAACTGCGGCCTTTCTTGCCTACCATCGCAATGGTGCTTTTCATTCCCTGGCCAGCCGCAGCGACCGCCGCGTCCAAGGCGTCACCGACTGCAGCTCCAGCGTCTGCCCGGGCCCGGAACGCTTTAACGGCAGGATCGATCGCATCGACCATTGTTTTGTATCCGAGATCGGCACCGCCCTTTTCTTTGATAGCCCCCAGCGCCGCTTCGAGGCCCAGTGCGACCTGGTCGGTCGTAGCGAAGCCATTTTTCAAAAATGAATTTCCCGCCGCGCGAATCGCCAAACCGTAAAAAATCGGTCCGGAGCCGCAACCGGCCCCTGCTAAAACCGTGCCGACCTTTTTGACAATTTCCGCCGGTTCGAAAGACTGAAACGAATCAATTTTCTCCATGATGATCGTGAAAGCCCTTTTCAAGTTCAGGCCATGTTCGGCATCGCCGATGATACTATCCAGCTCATTAAGGTATGGCTCATTCTGGTCGACGGTTTCCGCCATACGTCGAAAAATCGTAATGATCTGTTCACTTGTGCAACTC
This sequence comes from Bacillota bacterium, assembly GCA_023400055.1. GTDB lineage: Bacteria > Bacillota > UBA4882 > UBA8346 > UBA8346 > Hydrogenispora. Next base: position 2,818 of record JAEXFN010000009.1, on the reverse strand, counting down.
ATTAGGCCACCCCTTTTTTACTTCTGAATCAAACCCGCCGTCTCACAAGGATGATCGAGCAATGTCTTCAGCTCTTGATCCAAATTAAGTAACGTAATTGAAAAACCGCCCATCTCCAGGGAAGTCATGTATTCTCCGACATAACTGCGATAAATCGTAATCCCTTTTTGGCTGAGATAGGCTTCTACCTCATTAAAGAGGATATAGAGTTCCATGAGGGGTGTCGAGCCCATGCCATTGACCATTACCGCGACTTCGGAACCGGCTTCAAATGGTAAATCGGCGACAATCTTCTCCGTCAGCTCCACTGCGATATCCTGAGCGTTCTTTAAGGGTTCACGACGGACCCCCGGTTCGCCGTGAATACCGATGCCGATCTCCATCTCATTCTCGCCCAACTCAAAATTGGATTTATCGCGGCCCGGGACTAAGCAAGGCGAAATCGCCATTCCCATCGTCCGGACATTGTCCACTGCCTTTTGGGCGACCCGATGCACCTTATCCAGAGTTCCCCCTTTATCGGCCATGGCACCGGCAATTTTATGTACAAATACTGTACCGGCGACTCCCCGACGGCCGGTGGTTCCCTCCCGGCGTTCAACGGCTACATCGTCCGTGACCAAAACCTTGCGCACCGGGATACCCATGTCCGCGGCTTCCTCGGCCGCCATATCAAATAAGAGAATATCTCCGGTGTAATTCTTAATGATAAATAAAGCCCCTGCTCCACCGTTGCAACGTTTCAGAGCTTCGATGGCATCGTCCAGCGGCGGGGAACAAAATACCGCTCCGGCCAATGCCGCATCGAGCATTCCTTTTCCGACAAATCCGCCGTGGGCCGGTTCATGACCGCTGCCGCCGCCAGTGATTAAGGCAACCTTCCCCGGGACCGGCGCATCCTTTCGGACGATGAGCTGGGTCCCCTCGGGAACGGTAATCAGCTCCGCATGAGCTTTGGCCATCCCCTGCAGCATTTCTTTAACGGCATTTTCCGGACGATTCAATATCTTTTTCAATTTCTTACCTCCCCTTAGATTATTATCGCCAGCGATTTTTAAGAATGGGCCTCCTTTCGATGGTTCATTGATCATTACAAAAATTCAAGCATTGTATTTTGATCATATTGAACTTTTAACTCAAAAAAATTTCTCTGCCGTGAAGACTCCCCTACTTTAAAATTACTAAAATCCAGTGGGCATATTTTGTATATATTAAATCAGGCGTGTAAAAAAATTTGCACTCAGGATTATGATCAATTAAAATGGGCTTCGCTTCGAATCATCGCGGTCAGTTGGATGTCAACTATTCGCAAGATTATTGCAATTTTGAAATTATTATAACACGGAATATCGCAATATTAAACAAATTTTTTCAAAATAGCGTAAACTTCATGTTAGATAAATCGAATGCCCTACAGAATTATGACATCCGCTGATCGGCGACCCGCAGCGTTTGGGTTGTTAAAGTCTCGGTTTCGGGCAGACCGACCCAGAGACCTTTGGCGATTTTGGGGGTGGGGTTAACAAGTTTATGAGGAATATGAGCAGCATAAATTAAGGAATCGCCTTCTTTGCAAATCAACGGTTCTTTTCCCGCGAGGTGGATCTCGATCACTCCTTCGAGAATATAACCAAATTCGACTCCTTTATGTACAGTGGGTTCTTGATTGGTGGCACTGGGATACAACGTTATCAAAACCGGTTCCATAAAAGCTTGGGCCTTAGGAAGTAAAAAGCGGAGACAGCGCTCGTTTTCAGTTTCAACTTCGATTTGTTTTTTCTTTGGAATATGAATTAATTCTTCGGTGTGTTCCTCTTCAAAAAGGGTGGCAATATGAATAGAGAAGTAGCTGCAAAGTTTATCGAGAACCTTTAAGGAAGGAGCCGCTTTGCCGTTCTCCAACAAGCTCAAAAAAGAAGCGGATAGGCCGGTAGCCTTGGCTAAATCGTTTAAACTCAAGCCATATTTCTGGCGCTCATTTTTGATTCGACGACCTACATATTGATATTTTTGAAGCAAACCGATCGCTCCTCGATAGTTCTGTGCTTACTTCCAATAACGTTAATCCGAAGGCAAAGTTTACACAGTCATGAAATGTAATTCATTGTTACCTTTTAGTTACATTATAGTTTTATAATATCAAATCGTCAATCAATATTTTTAGAAATATTAAATACTAATTCTTTTCCCGGTTTAAAATAACCGATAAATGACGATTTGATTTAAACATAAATATTGTCAAATATAGCCGAGTTCATTCAGGTGGTATCAATTTCTGCAGCTCACCTTCGCTTTCCCTCCTTTTTAACTATAAAAAACTTCGATCACCCCACTGCTCAAAGCATTCGTTTACCGGAGTCTTCTTCAATTCCCGACTTATCCACAGTCGAGCCCGTTAATTACGTTCAACGATAATGTTTATCCACAGAAATAGATCACTTATTCACAAAAAGAGCTCTCTTATTAACAAAACAAGCTCATTTATCCACAAAATGAGCTTGTTGAATGACTGAAAGAGCTTACTTATTCACAAAAAGAGCTCATTTAATAACAAAATGAGCTCACTTATCCACAAAAAGAGCTTGTTGAGCGACTCAATAAGCTCTTTTATTCACAAAAAGAGATCAGTTATTCACAAAATAAGCTTGTTGAACGACTCAATGAGCTCATTTATCCACAAGACAAGCTCCCGGACACAACCAAAAACAGCTTCCCGGGAAAATCCGGGAAGCTGTTTAAGGAAAAAATGCTCCTGGCGAAGACCTACTCTCCCGGCCGGTCACCCGACAAGTACCATCAGCGCGGAGGGGCTTAACTG
>JAEXFN010000062.1 GCA_023400055.1 Bacillota bacterium | reverse complement strand
ATCTTTCAATCTCTTGCGGAGCTAACTTTATAATCATCAGCTCTTCAGTCGCTCAGCAAGCTCTTTCAGTCACTCAACAAGCTTGCTCAGTCACTCAACAAGCTCTCTCAGTCACTCAACAAGCTCTCTCAGTCACTCAACAAGCTCTCTCAGTCACTCAGCAAGCTCCTTCAGTCACTCAGCAAGCTCTTTCAGTCATTCAGCAAGCTCTTTCAGTCACTCAGCAAGCTCTCTCAGAATCTCAACAAGCTCTTTCAGTCACTCAACAAGCTCGCTCAGTCACTCAGCAAGCTTGCTCAGTCACTCAGCAAGCTCTTTCAGCAACCGAATGCCTTCCGTAAACCGTTCTATCTACTTGTTTGGCCAATAAAAAAGCATGTTCAGCGACGCGGGTTATTCCCAGCGGCACCGAACATGCCCAGCTTTCGAGCGAATATCGTTTTGGCCCAACTCGGCCGGCTCCATTGGCTCATCCGGCCGCTGTTTCTTCCCGGGGTCCGGCTCCGGCGCGACCAAATTCGCCATGGACCGTAACCGTGGTTCCCGGCGCACAATCCAGCGTTTGTCCGGCGATGTTGAAACGGCCGCTGGCGTTATTGGCGGCAGCGGCGGTCACTTGTGCCGCGCCCGGCGTAACCTCGGCCCGGAACCAGTCGCCTTTTACCTGAAAATTGAAGCCCAGCCCCTGCCAATGCGCAGGCAGTGCCGGCTGCAGCCGGATGACCGCGCCGTCGTAATGCAGCCCGCCGAAGCCCAGCACCGCCGCCATCCAGGCCCCGCCGTTGGCCGCCGGATGGGTGCCGCCGATATAAAGGCTTCCGACGAAGCGTTGGTATTCGCCGGTCAGATCGATGCTGGCCGTCTTCATGAAGTAACGGTAGGCCCAGTCCGGCCGGCCGATGTCCGCCGCCAACAGCGCGTAGACGCAGGCGCTCAGACTGGAGCCGTGCTCCGTCCGGGGCTCGTAGTATTCCCAGTTGGCTCGCTTGACCTCCTGGGGATAGCGGTCCTTGAAGAGGTTCAGCAACGCCACCACATCGGCCTGTTTCAAGATCCGGGTGGTCGTGGCCAGCCCGTTGCCGCCGCCCAGATACTCATGGGGGTGCTTCATCCGGCTTTTCAATTCCGCGAGGCTCACGTCCTCCAGGCGCCGGTAGCCGTCGAACTGCTCGATCACCAGCGTCCGAGGATCGGGGGCCGGGACGTACAGCGACTCGGCCAGCTTCGCGATGAAGGCCGCGCCGTCTTCGAGCCCCAGTCTCGCGAGCAAACTGCGATAATAAGTTTCTGCCTCGGTTCGCAGCAGCTCCAGCACCTCTAACGCGGTCTTCGCCACCCAGCGGGCCATGGCGTTGGTGTAAGCGTTGTTGGCCACCCGTTCGTGATATTCGTCCGGCCCGGTCACGTCCAGCAGCTCGTAACGACGTTTGGCCGGCTTGAAATAGGCGTGGGAATAAAAGAAGCGGGCGCATTCCAGGATGGCCTCGGCCCCGCCCTCCAGCAGCACCGTCCGGTCGCCGCTGATCCGGTAATACTGCCAGATGCCGTAGGCCACGTCGGCGCTGATGTGAATCTGCTTATCCCGGAAATAGGTCCGCATCGGCCGGCCGCTGAAGACATCGGTCACATTAAACAGGCTGCAGGCGTCGTCGCCCGTCTCCTGGCTCTCCCAGGCGTAAAAAGCGCCTTCGTAGCCATATTCGGCCGCTTTGCGGCGGGCGCCGTCCAGCGTGTGGCAGCGGTATTTGACCAGATTGCGCGCCAGCTGCGGTTGGGTATAGTCAAAGAACGGCAGCATGAACAGCTCGGTGTCCCAGAAGATCGCTCCCTTGTAGGTCTGCCCGGAGAGGCCCCGGCCCGGAATGGAGGCCCGTTCGGTGTGGGCCGGCGCGGCCGCTAACAGCTGATAGATGCTGTACCGCAACGCCAGTTGGGCCACTGCGTCGCCGCTTACCCGCACGTCCGACCGGAGCCAGCGTTCATGCCAGGCCTGGGCGTGGCGCAGCCCCAAGCGGCGGTGGCCTTCCGCGCGGGCTCGCCGGTTATGCTCCAGCGCGGCCGCGGCCGGATCGGGCAGCCCGTCTTTGGCGGTAAAAACGGACACGTACTTGTGCAGCCGGTATTCCCGGCCCGCCTCGGCGGTAATCTCGATCCGGCGCAGGATCGACTCCGCCCCGCCGGCCACCGCGTAAGGGCCGTGCCAGTCCCAAGCCTCGGCCACCGCCAGCGGCTCGCCCTCGTTGGTCCGCGCCGCGGCCAGCAGTTGCCCGGATTGGCGGCTCAGCTCCAGTTGGGCGAGGTGCGGGCCGTTGATGTCCCAGATCGCGCCGTCGATGCCCGTCTCCAGCAGAATTTTGCCGCTCCGCTCCAGCCGGAAGGCATACTCCAGCACCATCAGATGGGGATCGGCCAGGCTCACAAAGCGCTCCGCCCGGACGGTGATCCAATTATCACCCGCCGCGAAAAGCGACTCCCGCCGGTGCAGCCCATGGCCCATGTCCAGTTCCTGACGGTGCGCGCGGGGCGGCAGCGCCGTCGCCGCCAGCACTTGGCCGTCATAATGCAGCACGGTGTAAAGGGCGTTGGGCGCGTTGACCGGTTCCCGCCACGCCTCGCCCCGGCGGTCATAGAGGCCCGCCAGGGTGCAGGCCGCCTGCTCGCTGGCGCCGTCTTCCTCCAGCGTGCCCCGGTAGCCCATGTACCCGTTGCCCAGCGAAAACTTGCTGCCATTCAGCTCGACTTGCTCCGCCCGGAAACCGTCTTCGCGAATGAAAAAATCGGGGTCGCTCTCTTCGCCGGTGATCAGCACCGCATCCAGCCGCGTAAAATCGGCGATGACCAGATCGGCCCCGTCCAGGACACGCGGATCGCCCAGGCCGATCACCAGCATTCCGGCGGCGCGCCCCGCCGCCACCCCGGCCACCGCGTCCTCGAAGACCACGCATTCTTCGGGGGCAATCCCGAGCCGCCCGGCGGCGGTCACGAAGACCTCCGGATCCGGTTTGGCCTTGCTGATCGCGTTGCCGTCGACCACCGCGTCGAACCGATCGCCGATCCGCAGTTTCTCCAAGATCAGCCCCGCATTCTTGCTGGCCGAGGCCAGGGCGATCTTGATGCCCCGCTGCCGCAGCCGGGTCAGGAAAGGGATCACCCCCGGCAGGATCTCCGCCGGGGTCATGGCCCGAATATACTCCAGATACCAGGCGTTCTTCCTGGCCGCGCCCGCTTCCTGCTCCGCCGCGCTCAGCCGGACGCCGCCGAGCGCCAGGATGATCTCCAGGGAACGCATCCGGCTGACCCCCTTCAGCCGCTCATTATCCGCCGGCGTGAAATCGAATCCCAACTCCCTGGCCAGCCGCTGCCAGGCCAGATAATGATATTTAGCGGTATCGACGATGACGCCGTCGAGATCGAAAATCGCCGCTTTGATGGTTGCCATGCCCATGCTCCTTATCGATAAATGTCACGCTGCCGCGCCAAAGTTTCCCGGTACCGGCGGGCAATTCGACAGCCGCATCACCATAAAAATATGCCGGACTTGTCCGGAACATTAACGCCAAACTCATTCAATGGAAGATTTCGTTCAACCCTTGATCCCCGAGAAGGTGACCCCCTCGATGATATACTTCTGGAAGAACATGAAGACGATCAGCGGTGGGACGGTGCTCACTAACATCGCCGCCAGCTGAATGTTCTGGGCGATGGTGGCCCCGACATTGCCCAGGGAGCGGAACCACAGCGATACCGAGATGGTCCACTTATCCCCGGAGGACAGGACGATCTGTTGCCAGAGGAAGTTATTCCAGACCGCCATGAAGGCGAAGATGGTCAAGGCCGCCAGGATCGGCTTGGAAAGCGGCAACACGATCGCGCGCAGGATCTTCAGTTCCGAGGCGCCGTCGATCCGGGCCGCCTCAAACAGCTCGCCGGGAATGCCGTCGAAGAATCCTTTCAACAAAAGCAAGGTGAAGGAATCGGCCCCGGCCGGGAGCCAGATGGCCCAGAAGGTATTGAGCATCCCCAGTTGAAACACCACCAGATAAGCCGGGATGATATACGCGAAAAACGGCAGCATCAGCGTTGCGAGGAAGATCATATACAATCCGGTGCGGAATGGCAGCTTCAGATGGGACAGCGCGTAAGCGGCGGAGCTGAGCACCACGAACCGCACCAGCAGAAAGCCGATGAAAGCAATGAAGGTGTTGCAGACCACCTTGGGGATCTCATAAATCTGCCAGGCTGCCAGGTAGTTCTGGAACAGGAATGTCTTGGGCAGCAAGGTCGGCGGAACCAGAAAGATCTCGCCCGCCTCCTTCAGCGAGCCAAAGAGCACCCACAGCAGCGGATAAATCATGATGGCCGCCAAGCCGGCCGCCAGGATGTAACAAAGCGTATAACCAAACCGGACGCTGGGTTTCTTCAGATCAAAAACCGAGATGACTGTGCGATTGATAACCTTCATTCCGCAACCTCCCTACCGGGCTTGATCTTGCCGGCCCACGACTTTGGTGAGTTTCACATAGACCAGGGACAACACCAGCAACAACAGGAACAGCATCATGCCCAAGGCGCCGGCCTTGCCGAATTCGGCGTTGACAAACGCGTAATTGTAAGCCAGATACATCAGCGTCATCGTGGCGTTGTTGGGGCCGCCGGCGGTCATTACGAACGGCTCCTGCAACACTTGCAAGGTCGCCAGCAGTTGCAGCAATAGCAGCAGGACCATGGTCGGCTGCAAAGCGGGCAGCGTGATATGGCGGATCCGGCGCCAGATCCCGGCCCCGTCGATCTCGGCCACCTCATACAACTCGCCCTGGATCGAGGTGATGCTGGCCATATATAAAACGGCGGTGCTGCCGAAATTGGCCCAGGTGCTCATGATCACCAGCGAAACCAGGGCAGTCTTCGGCGAAAGCAGCCATTCGACATTGGCCAATCCGAAAAAGTGCAGCACCTGGTTCAACAATCCCACGGTGGGATGAAACATGTAAATCCACATGATATACAGCGAAATCGCCGGGATGATGTTGGGCAGATAGATCGCCAGCCGGAAAAAGCCCCGGCCCTTGCGCAGCTCGGTAATGACGATGGCGCTGATGATCGGAACCAGGTACCCGATGACCAGCGCCCATCCGGCAAAGGCAAACGTATTGATGATCGCCAGCGGCAGCGTCGCATCGCTCAAGACCCGCTCGAAATTCTGCCAGCCGACCCAGACCGCGGGCATGCCCGGGGTATAGTTTTGAAACGCCAGCAAAAAATTGTAGCCAATGGGGCCCCATTGAAACACCGCGTAAAAGCAGAACGCCGGAATCAGAAACGCCAGGCCGACGCCGTTGGTCCGGAAAAAACCGCCCATCCTGGAGCGAAAGGTTCCGACCGGACGTCCCGTGCTGATTGCCCGGTTCACGGTCGCGTTCATGGAAATCAACTCGCTTTCGAGCATGGATCGCCGCCCCGGCGGGCGGCGATCCACACGATTCTCAAATGGCCAATAGCCTATCCGGCGTCATTCCTTCACGTTGTCCAGATATTGCTTCTGGAACTTGGCGGCGGCTTCTTTCATCAGCTTGGCCGGATCGGCGTTTCTATCGCTCAATACCGCCTGAACGATCGGCGCCAGTACATCGCCGTAAACGATTTGGGCCTCGATCGGCGGCTCGGTGTGGGCGGTCTTCGGCAAGGCATTCAAAAAGGCATCGTCGCCCCAGGACAGGAGGACGTCGGAGTTCTTGGCGAAAGTCGCTTCCCATTGCTTATAGAACGGGCTGCTGGGTTTGAGCGGGAAATACTCGAACTGGGCGCGGTATTGCTTGTTCTTGCGGGCCTCGGCGGCTTCGTTCTCCAGGCGGGTGATGTTGGCGTCGCCCCAGAACTCGAAGGTCAGCCATTTCCAGGCGGCATCCCTGTTCTTGGGCGGGCAGAATGCGTTGATCACATAGAAACGCCCGCCTTGCACGCCGGCTTGGCGGCCCTTGGGCCCGTCGCCCTTGGGCATCAGCGCCACCCCGACGTCCTTGGGATCCAGCTTCTGGCCGTTGATGGCGACGTTGCGGCCCCAGTCGCCGTCCCAGACAATGGCGGCCTTGCCGGAGCCGAAGACGTTAAACACGTCGGTCCAGCCATTGCTCCAGTTGGCGGGGAGCACATCATATTTCCATTTCAGATCCTTCAAATATTGCAATGCCCGAATGGCTTCCGGCGAACCAAACGTCGCGATATATTTGCCGTTCTTGTAGGTCTCGATCTCCCCGCCGGCCTGGTAGATAAAGTCGCTCAACGCCCAACCGCCTTCGCTGCCCCGGGTCATCGGAGCAAATCCGGCGATTCCTTTCTCCTTGTCGGTCAGTTTCACGGCCGCGGCGGTGAAATCCTTCCAGGTCCAATGGAGGCTCGGTTCGGGAACGCCTTTCTCTTTGAACATCCGTTTGTTGTAAATTACGTGTTTGATGTAGCCGGTCCAGGGAACGCCCCAGATCTTGCGGTTCAAACGGAACGGATCGAAAGAGTTCGGGCTGTACCAGCTGTATTTGTCCCATTTCTTCAGGTAGCTGTCGAGCGGGACGATCCAGCCTTTGGCGACCAGCATCGGGCATTCGGTGGCCCAGACGTCCATCACGTCCGGAGCATTGTGCGCCGCTTGCATGATGAAGAAGTTTTGACGAGTGGTATAAGTATAAGGGACCGGCTTGCATTGAATGCCGGGATTGGCGGCTTCAAAACGTTTGATCCGTTCCAGCGTCGCTTGGTTTTGGGCCTTGTTGTCGGGAGTATCCGGACCGATGACCACTTTCAATTCAATGGTATTGTCCGCGCTCACTTGAAAGACTGAAGCCATGGCGAGAGCCAATAATGCCGTGATGAACAAAAGCACCATCAATTTTTTCACAGACCGCAAATTCCTCTACCTCCTTAAAAATTCGTTGCAAAGATCCATGTTTGAACCGTCGGGTTCATCCCCCCTTCCCCTCGGAATTAAAACGGAGTTTTCGCGCCGCCGTGCGGGGAAAAGCCAAGACAAACGGTCCCGGGTCCGATCCGGTACGGCCCGGGGATGGCGATCTCCATCCCGGAGGCGTCGATCCGCCGTTCTTCATCGTAGATGTCCAGTACGACGGCGGGACCGTTGACCACCTTGAAAGCGGCGGCAGTCTTACCGATCGATACTGCCAAGACCGAGCCACGGCAACGGATCCGGAAACTATAGCCTCGCCAATCCCGGGGGATCACCGGTTTGAAGGACAACCGCTCCCCGTCGGAGCGCATGCCGCCAAAGCCGTAAACCACATTCATCCAGGCCGCCGCGATCGAGGTCATGTGCAGTCCCTGATCGGTATTGCGGTTGTAATTGTCCAGGTCGAGGCGGGTGGCGAACCGGCAAAAATCGAAAGCCTGCTCATGGTAGCCCAGCTCCGTCGCGAGGATCGAATGAATCGACGGCGAAAGCGACGACTCATGAATGCAACGCGGTTCGTAATAGTCGTAATTGGCGCGTTTGATCGCTGGCGTGAACGCGGGGTCTTGGTTGTAAAGAAACAGAAACATCAACACATCGGGTTGTTTGATCATGTCGTAACGGTAGATCCGGTCATAGGACCAATGCTGGTAGAGGGGAAAATCGCTCGCCGGAATCTGATCGATCGCCAGGTGCGGCAGATCGAAAAAACCGTCGTGTTCCTCGAAGACTCCGCTGGCCCGGTCTTGCGGCAGCCGCATCTTGGCGGCCTTCAACCGCCAATCCGCCAATTCCGCCTCGTGCAATCCGGTTTTGTGGGTCACCTCCGCCAGCAGCTCCGGCTGGCGCTCGGTCATTTCCCGCAGCGTTTCCAAGGTATAAGCGAAGGTTTTTTGACCCATGAAATTCAAATAACAATTATTATTGACCATCATTTGAAATTCATCGGGTCCCATCACGCCATAAAAGCCAAATTGGCCAGTGCGGGGACTCCACTGGCCCCGACTGGCGTAACAGCGGCTGATCTGGATCAACATCTCGATGCCCTGGCGGTACAAGAAATCCCGATCGCCGCAGACTTTGACATAGTGACGAATCCCGTAGGCTACCGCCGAACCGACCTGCAGTTGCAGGCTGGCGTGTTGCCAAAGGCCGCAGCCTTCCGTCCCGTCGATGGTGGCGATGGGATAAAAGGCGCCGTCGCAATCGAGCTCGCGCGCCCGCACCATGGCCTGCACCAGGGTACGGTGGCGGAACTCCAGCAGGCTTTTGGCGGCCACCGGATTGTTGAAAATATAAAACGGCAGACAATAGGTTTCGGTGTCCCAGAAAGTATGGCCGTTATAAGCTTCCCCGGTGAGTCCCTTGGCGCCGATATTCGAACCCGGATCGGCGCCGTGCAGCGTCTGGTGCAATTGGAAGATGCAAAAGCGGATCCCTTGTTGATTCTGGGGATCCCCCTCGATGGTAATATCCGAATGCTCCCAGACACTGCTCCAATAGGCTATATGTTCTTCCCGGGTGCTCTCATACGACAACTGTTGATGTTGCCTGGCCAACACCATCCCTTTCTGCCAAACCTTGGCCGGTTCAGCCAGCGGATCGGCGACGGCGTAATTAGTGACCAGCTTATCCACGGTCACCGCTTGGCCGTTTTGCAGCGGCAAAATGAATTCCAGCCCGCAATATTTTTCGCTTTCCACCCACTGCGCCGCGACACCGGACGGCAATTGCAGGCTAAATGCCGAAAAGAGCTGGTGGCCCAGGTGGGTGGTTCGCCCCAGAATCGCGGCGATCCCCTCCGTCAGCTCGCGGCGCGGACAACTCCAGAAATTGTGCTCTTTATCCTCATGAACCTGGGAAAAATCCAACCCCGATTCGAGTGCCACCGCTCCCGAGAAGTTCACCGGCGTCAGTCGAATGCGCTGACAGCCCAGTTGGGGATGGATCATGCTCACCAAACGCTCAAAAACGACGCGCAGCGCTTTGCCGCTTCTGGTATGCCAGACAAACCCCCGGGACAGCGTGCCCGTGCGCAGGTTGAGCACTCGTTGGAAATCGGTGGCAACGCAGCGGGCCAGATCCAGCAGTTCGTCGTCGAGCCGGATCCGTACCCAAAGCCAATCCAGCGTATTGACCATGAACCGGATTTTATTGATGATTCCCCGGTAGGAAGCGGCCTGTACGATCGGAGCCTCCTCATAAAACCCGTTAAAATAGCTCCCCATCAGCCGGTCGGCGCTATACCCCTCGTCAAAATAGCCCCGCACACCCATATACTCGTTGGCCAGCGCGAAAATCGACTCGGAGACCCGGCTCTGCTCCGGATGAAACGAGTTTTCAATCACCCGCCAAGGATCCACTTCCAAATAACGGTTCGCTGCTTTCATCATCCGCTGACTCCTCGATTGATGTGATATTTCAAGGTCGGCTCCGCCAACGGCAATCACAGGGGCCCCGCCGCGCTTTTGCCGCAATCCGGCTAGCGTTTCGATTTATCCAGGTATTCGGTTTGGAATTCGGCCACTGCCTTATCGAGCAAACGCTGGGGATCGGCCTTGGCGTCGGTGAGCACCGCCTGGATCACGTTGTCCAGGATTTTGTATAACTCCTGGCAATTGAGAGGTTCCTCGGGATGCATCCGGACCCGGCCAAAGTCCAGGTACTCCCGGAATAACGCCCGGTCCACATTGACATATTGATCACGGATCTTCCGATTGACCTCGGCCTGATGCAACCAGACCGGCACGCCCGAATTACCCACCACATAACCGGAAGCGCTATCACGCTGATACGCAAGGGCCTTATTCTTCAAATCCTGGCGTGACAAATTGGGGCCATACCCCAATAACTGCAACCACCTGAGCGCCGCTTCCACCTGATCTTGCGTGGCATCCGGAGCGAACATATAAATATCGCCGCCCTGAAGCCCGACCCGGCCGGCGGGACCGGCGGGAATGCTGCCCATCGCGATATCCGACTTTTTCATCGGGTAATTATTGATCACATAATAAAAGCCTTCATGGTCAAAACCGATGTCAAACTTCATCGCGCACTGATCGGTGGCAATCAGCTCCTGTCCCTCGGACCAATCGATAAAGATCAGGTCCGGCAACACCCGGTATTTCCATTTCAAGTCCTTCACATATTGCAACGCCGCCACCGCTGGCGGCGAGTTAAATACCGCCCGCCATTTGCCGGCGATCTTCTTTTCAAACTCCGCCCCAAAGCTCCAGGCGATATTCATGAAATGCCAGCCGCCGCCCTTGCCGCTGGTTTCCAGTAGAAATCCGGCGCAACCGGTTTTGTCCTTGATTTCCCGGGCGGTTTGGGCCAATTCCCGATAAGTTTGGGGAATCTTCGGCAACCCGACGGCATCAACCAGACCCGCGACCCGGAAGATCTTGAGGTTGCACATCAGACCCATCAGATAACTTTCCTTGGGAATCCCGTAAATTTTGCCGTCCTTTTCGACCAGTCTTAAAATATTGGGTTCCAATTCCCGGTCCCAACCGTGTTTTCTCAACACTGCGGTGATATCCGCCGCGTAACCGGCCGCGATGATCTTTTGGGGCTCGGTAAACCAGGTGTTGAATACGGTCGGCAATTTGCCAGCGGCGGCGCGCGGCAGAAAGGAGTTGGTGGAATAGGACCATTCTTCGGGCACCACGGTGATGTGGTAATTTTCTTTCATAATCCGGACGTATTTAGCATAGACGGCATGGCGCGGGTCGCTTTCGCGCGGCCAGTCGCCCACGGAGATTGTTACATCCTTGTCCGACTGCCCGGTTTCCTGGCAACCCGCCAACAGAAAGGTGCCCAAAACCATAAGAAACGCCACGCATAGATTCAAGCAAATTTTGCGAGACATCCCGATCTCTCCTTACGCAACGTACATATTGTAAACGAAGTCATGCTGAATTTTAAGCCAGCAAACCTGCTAAAATGGTTGGGTAAACTGCTATCTATGAACTCGGAAAAATGTTACAATATTATCAACAACCGGCAAATTATTCCTGGATTTTTGGCACTCCGATGCCATGGAAACGGCTCGTTCCCTGAGCGGTGAGGTGATCCTTTGTTTACCCGGCTCGAATTTAAAGTCCGCGCCCTGATCGTGATCGTGGTCTCCACCAGCGCCGTAGTCACCAGCCTGCTGCTTTTTCTGACGTTAAGGGAAAATATCCTCCGCCACGCGGTCCGACTTTCGATCCAGTATGCCGAGCAACAGAACCGCAACGCCCAGCTGTTCCTGTCGCTCATGGAAGAAACCGCCAAGTTGCTCCTGAATGACGAGGATATCATTCAAGCGTTGCAAAATCCCGGCTTTAACAGTTCCATCGCCAACAAGGCCATCGACAAATTGAACGGCATTCAGAACTCGAGCGTCAATCTGACCAGCATCACGATTTACGGATTAAACCGAGCGCAAGCCTTGTACTCCTCCGACTCCATCGAGCTGGCACCGAACAATCGGCCAACCCTGGGACAGTTGCTGCAAAACCGGTCGTTACGCGATTTCACGCTATCCGATGGGCAATTGCTCTGGTGGACCCATATCCAGAAATCGGGCCGTTACCGCACCAGACCGGCGCGGACGCTAGGCAGTTTCCTGACCCTGGCGCTGAAAATCAACGATGCCAACCATCAACCCATCGGATACGTGCTGCTCGACATGAAGACCAGCAGTTTTTTTCCGTTCTTTGAGGATAAAAAGGGGTACAACGGGGCGTACATTATCGGGGGTTCCCAAAAATTGATCCCGGCATCCTACAACCGTAACCTACATTATCAAATGATCCGCAGATGGCCGTCGAAAAACGACCCCGACCATTATCTGGTGGATGGGAGCGCCCAATTTCTTTATATCGGCTTCCCGATCGCTTATTCCTCGGACCGGATCGTGAAAGTGATTACGCTGGCTCCGGTAAAGCGGCAGCTCTTCGTGTTCGCATTGGCGTTGATGGTTTTAAACGGGGGCATTATCATCGGCGCCCTCTGGATCAGCCAGATCATCTCAGCCAGCATCGCACTGCCCTTGAACGAACTCTTGATCAAACTGCAGAAAACGGCCTAGCTCTCGCCATTTGTCAGCGGCTCATCCCCGATACATCGGATCTAACCCGTTTAACCCGCAATTTGCTGCGCTTTGCGAATTCTGACCGTAACGGTGGTCCCTTTCCCCGGCTCGCTGTGCAAGGTTATGCCATACACCGCGCCATATTCGAGCTTGATCCGTTCGTTGACGTTCCGTAAGCCGTAGCCGGCGCGGCTATTTTGGAGCGACGCCCGGACCGGATCGCGGTCTGTGGCGATCCCCACGCCATCGTCCATTACTTCAAAGACGATATCGTCACCGTCTTTCAGGCCATTCACCCGGATGTGCCCGGCACCATCTTTGGGATGGATGCCGTGTTTGATGGCGTTTTCCACCAGGGGCTGCAGGATGATCTTCAGGATGGAACAGGCCTTGATCTCCTCGGCAATCTGGTAGCTGGCCACGAATTTGCCGGGAAAACGCATCTGTTCGATAGTGACGAAGCTCTGCACCAGCTGGATCTCTTCCTCCACGGTGATGAACTTGTCGCCCTTATGCAGGCTGATCCGAAAAAACGTGGCCAGCGCGATCACCAGCTTTTCGATCTCCGTCTGATTCTTCAGTTTGGCCATCCAGCCGATGGCGTCTAGCGTGTTATAGATGAAATGGGGATTGATCTGGGCCTGGAGCGCGATCAGCTCCAACTCCCGCTGTTTCTCTTTTTCGAGGTTGTTTTTGCGAATCAGATCCTGGATCCGCAACACCATCTTATTGTAACTCTCTTCCAACAGGGCGATCTCGTCACCGGGCGGTCCGGCTGAGACCGGCCGGGACGCCCCTCGGCCGAAGGCATCCAGCTTATCTTTTAAACGGCCTACCGAACGGGTAATCGTAAACGAGAAATAAATCGCCAGCGGAATGGCTGCCAGTAAAATAGCGGAGCCGATGATCAGCACCAGCCAATTGACCCGAGAAACCGCCGCAAACAAGTGTTTTTCCGAGATTACGCTGACGATTTTCCAATCGATCCCCAGCCGCTTCAGATGGTCGTCAAATTGCCGGATGGCGACCAGCACCCGCTCGCCGTGATACACCGTGCTCTTATAACTGAAGGGGCGGTCGCTTTGGAAGAGCGCGGTATCGAAATAGACCTTTCCGACCTGGTCTTTATCGGGATAGGAGATTACCCGCTGGCCGTCGGCCAGGATAAAGGAGAAGCCGCCTTCGGGAACCATCTTGCGGTAGATCTCGTAAAGCGCGGACTGCCGGATATAGATAAATAACAAGCCCAGCGTCTCACCGGTATAAAAATTGTCGTACTTCCGGCCGAACAGAATATAAGCATTGTTATGGACGTCTCTTTTGACGCCGCCCCACACCGGCAGAGTCGCCGTCCGGACCCGGTGAATATCGAGCAAATCAGGCTTTTGAATCACCAAATCGGCCGGAGCGTATTCGTAAATCTCATTGGCCCGGTTGACGATATAGATCGCCCCGACAATCTCCTTGTGGACCAGCAGACCGTCCAGGATCTGCCGCAACCGGGCGGTCCGGGCGGCGTAAGTCCGTTGCGGTTCGGAGTTGAAGAGTTGATAAATCCCGTTGTTCACCGTCAGGCGGGCGGCCAGGATGTTAAGCTCATCGACGATCAGGCCCACGCTGGCCGAGATCTCACTTTGCGTGGCTTCGACATAATCGGAGAGATAATTCTTAAGGAGTGATTGCGCCACCGTCCGGGCGATAACGATGATGAAACCGGTGGAAAGCAGCAAAGCTAAGGTCAGGAAGATGACCAGCCGGTTCCGGATGCGTAATCTGCGTAAAAAAATGAAGAATGGATTCATCATGACGTGATCCTTGCCGGGTGCTACCGTTTAAGAAATAATCTTGCCGTATTCGCTGGGACTCAGCCCGGTCAATTTCTTGAACAGTTGGCTGAAATATTTGGTGTCGCTGTAGCCCACTTGCTCGCAGACCTCATAAATCTTGGTGTTTTTCTCCCGCAACAGCTCCTTGGCCCGTTCGATCCGGTACTCCACCAGACAGTCGTTCAAAGTCTTGCCGAGCTCCGCCTTGATCAGGTGCATCAAATGCGACGGGCTGACGAACAGTTCCCGGGCCACCGCCTCCACGGTGATTTCCTGGTCGAAATGACTCTTCAGATAGGCGATGGCCGCCCGGACCAGCGGATGGCAATCCGCCACTCCCTCATCCCGGGCATAAGCGATCTGGCTCGTTCCCGGCAATAACTTTTGTTCGGCGGCTTTCAAAGCTTCCCGATAGGCCGCGTTCAAAGAGGTCAGTCGCGGGGAAGGCCCGCCGATCCCTACGGAGAGAGTGTAACTGTCCTCGAAGAGCTCCTTAAACCGCGTCAACAGCTCCTTGCCGGCTTCTTTCAAGTTGGCGACCGTTCCCGCTGCTGCGCCGGAGTCGCCCAGTTGCAGAATAACGATGGTTTCCTCGACGCTTTTGTCCAGGGTTATCCCTTGAAAACCCCATTTGACGAAGACCATTCCGGAAATCAGATCCGGTAGCCCGGTCCGGAGCGCTTCCAGTTGTTCCGCGGTGGATTGGCGCGCCACAAACTGAAAATCATCGATCTTCAAGACGAGCACCAGATGGTTCCGGAGTTCCAAAGGCAGTTCGAGAAGGCTCAATTTGGCCTGAATCTCCGCTTCATCCCGGATGCTCCCCGCCAACAAATCCAAGACAAACTGCCTTTTGATCGCCGGCAGCTCCTTGCGCAACTCGTTGTAATGATGTCTGGCTTCCCGTTCCTCCCGAATGCTCCGACCGGCATTCAAGACCGCCTCAATCAACTGTTGATTCTCGATCGGCTTCAAAATATAGGCCGAGGCCCCGAAGCGGATCGCCGACCGGGCATAGTCGAATTCATCGTAACCGCTCAAAACGATCAGCTTTGAATCGATTCCGGCCTCCCGGAACTTGGCCATGAACTCCACCCCGTCCATCAACGGCATGCGGATATCGGTAATGATCACGTCCGGCTTCAGGGAAAGAGCGGCCGCCAAGCCCTCCCTGCCGTTATTGGCCTCGCCGGCAATGGCGAATTGATAGCTTTCCCAATGAATCGTCTCTCTGATCCCCACGCGGACCAAATAGTCGTCATCCACGATTAAGATGGTGAACATGACCTGCCGGTATCCTCCTATCCCTTTGACCAAGGCCAGCGGCGGCTAAACCGCATCAATGCCGGAATGTTCGCGTAAACTTATAAGCGATCGATCCTCAATGAATTTCGCGACGTTTATGCCAATCCCTTCCCAATTGACCATAAATATGAAAAATTTACAGTGTCTCGCAACCAATCGACCGCCAATAAAAAATCCCTCATCGTAACGGTGAGGGACATCTTTACACCCGAAAAAAACAGAAGCGAAGGAACTTATTTGTTCAGGCGGTAATCTCCAGCCGTTTAAATCCTTCGCGGAAAGCCCGGAAGAAACGGTCGTTCTGTTCAGCGGTGCCAAAGGTAACCCGGAGACAATGGGGCAACCCGAAAGAGTGGGTCATCCGGACGATGATCCCGCTGTGCAGCAGGTGATCATAGACCGGGCGGCTGTCCTGGCCGCAATCGATCAGGATGAAATTGGCCTGGGTCGGCAGGTAGCGGACGCCGAGCCGGTCCAACTCCTCGTAAAACTGGCGCTTGCCGGTCTGGACCAATTCCTTGCTGAGCATGATATGGCGCTTGCTATTCAAGGCGGCCACGCCCGCCGCTTGCGCAATCAGATTGACGTTGAACGGGTCCTTGATCCGCCAGGTCTGCCGGATCAGTTCCGGCGCGGCTACGGCGTAACCCAGCCGCAAGCCGGCCATGCCGTGAATCTTTGAGAAGGTGTGATACACGATCAGGTTGGCAAAACCGTTCTGCAGCAGGCGGATACCGTCGGGGAATGCCGGATCGTCGGCGAAATCGGCATAAGCTTCATCGAGCACCACCGGGATCCGTTCGGGAACTTGCCGCAAAAACCGGACCAACTCCGCTTCGCTGATGATTGTGCCAGTCGGATTGTTGGGGTTGCAGATGAAGATCATCTTGGTGCGGTCGGTGATCGCCCCTACCATGGCGTCGAGATCGTGGCGGTAGCCGTCGCCCTTGACAAAGACCGGTTTGGCCCCCATCAGCCGGGTGACGATCTCATACTGGCTGAAGGTCGGCTGCGGGATGATCACTTCATCGCCGGGATTGAATAAGGTTTCCGCCAAGATCCGGTTGACATCATCCAGGCCGTTGCCGATGAGCAGTTGCTCGGCGGGCACCCCCAGCTCGGCGGCAAGGGCGTCGCGCAGATAAAAATTATTGGCGTCCGGATATTGGGCCACCCGCTCCAAGGCCTGAATGACCGCTTGCCGGACCTCCTGGGAAGGGCCCAACGGATTCTCATTGGAAGCCATTTTGATGACGCCGTTCAACCCCAGTTCCCGTTCGAGCTCTTCGATGGGTTTGCCCGGGACGTATGGCGGTATCGCCTCGACGCACTCGCGAAATAAGCCGCTATATTTCATAGGAATCACCTCTGTTCGCATAATCAGGACCTTATTGAACCGCGCCGCAGAGATCGGGGCGCAGCCGCACCGCCTGGCGCAGATAAACCGGGCGCAGCGCCCCCTTGTCCAGTTCGGTATAGAAATGCAGCAGGACCCGGATGCATAGCGGCAAGGCGCCGGCCTTGGGTATCTCCTGGGCGCACATCAAGGGAGTGTCCGCCAGGCCGAGTTCCCGCGCGGCCACCGCCGGAAACTCGCTCCGGATATCCGGGGTCACGGTAAAGACGATACTGATGATGTCCTGCGGTGCGATTCGGTTGGCCGCAAAAAGCCCGTTCAATAGCTCGCGGGTGGCCGCCAATACTTGATCCGGTTCGTCCCGGTCAATGGTAATGGCGCCCCGCACTGCCCAAATATTCTTCATCGTTGTTTTTCACTCCACCGCCCGGTGGCTCATGCCCACCGCGATTTCATCCAAATGAACCAGCCCAATGCTGAAAAATACCGCCACGCTGACGTGATCACCCTTGCGGGCGATACCGATCTTGCCGCCGATATTCAGGCCGAGGGCTTTGATGAGGATCTGAGACATCGCTTCCCGGGTGGCGCCGGCGATGGCGCCTTCCTCGGCGTGGACGTCCTTGATCAATAGCTCGCGTTTGGCCGCCACCACCGCCCGTTCGACGATGGTCTTCATGGCGGTGATCGCTTCGCCGCCGTAATCCACCGCCGCCGCCCGGATCTCGTGGTTGCGGTAATATTCCTTCATCGATTTTTCTTCTTCGCGCGACGCGGTCATGGCCATGGTCAAGGCCGCCTTCGCCACCTCGCGGCTTCCCGATTCCAACATGCTAAAGCCTCCCCGGCCGGTTCCCAATGGATCCTGGCCCGAATTAGCGTCGAATAAGGCTGTCTCAATCCCGTCGACCGGCTGCTGCGTTTGCAACGATTAACCACCTATCCAACGAAGCTAAGATTTATCAAATTCTGTCTGATTCAGTATATTTCCTTCATAAGATTAAGAAAATCAATTATAAAATGTCTGGCGGACTCAACTTTCTTATTATAATGGGCAAACAGCCCAATCTTCCGCCTGCTTCATGAAAAATGACTGCCATTGCTGTTTTAAGATCGCTCCATTTCGCTCATCGCGGGCTCGGATAGTAAAAAAGCACCCCCCGGAGTGCTTGGATTGATCAATAATATATTCAATTTACCATAATCTCGCTGCTCTTACAAGTTACGTTTCGATTACCCCGCGTCGCAATCCAGCCCGCCCGGAATGGCGTCGCCGCTTTAACGGCCGGCATGATAGACCCGGACCGCACTTCCCTCCAACTGGTCGGTGAGAACCAGGTGGCGGCGGATGGCGGGATCCAATAATAACACTTGCACCAGCATCAACAGGCTGATCAGGATGAAGACCAGCCACACGCCGTACTTCTCACGCCGCAGCAAACGGTAGAACAGCCGTTCATACCAGCGATATTTAACGGGCACGCGCATCACCTTCCGGAAGGATTCGTCCGCAAGCTAGTTTGCCCGAGATCGCCGCATTTCATGTACCTGCTCCGCCGCGGCCAGACCCGCCGCGTGGCCGGACGAGAAGGCGATCTGCAGGTTAAAGCCGCCGGTATAGGCGTCGACGTCCATGACTTCCCCGGCGAAATACAGCCCGGTCAGGCGTTTGGAAGCCATGGTCCTGGGGTTGATCTCCTTGATATTGACCCCGCCCACGGTGACGATGGCCTCTTTCAGCGGCCGGGGACGGGTAACCGTCAGCTGCAGCCCTTTCAAGAGGCTCACCAATTCGCCCCGTTCCTCGCGGGTGACCTGGTGCACCGGTTTGTCGGGATCGATCCCCGACAGCCTGACCATGACCGGAATCAATTTTTGGGGCAGCAGATCGTCCAAGGCGTTGCGGAAAAATTTGTTGACGTACTTGGCGAAATCGCGTTGCACCCGCAGGTCGAGTTCGGCTTCGCCGAGCGCCGGCTTCAAGTCGATGGCCAGCGCCACCGATAAAGGCTTTTCCAAAACCCGGCCGGCCACCGCGCGACTCAGGCTGAGGATGACCGGGCCGGAAACGCCAAACCCAGTGAAGAGCATCTCCCCGAACTCCGAATCCAGCACCTTGCCGCCATAATAAGCGGTCACCCGGACATTGGTCAGCGACAACCCTTCCAGATCCTTGATCCATTCCTCCCGGGTCTCCAGCGGAATCAACGCCGGCCGGATCGGCACCAGCGTATGGCCGGCCTGTTCCGCCAGGCGGTAGCCGTCCCCGGTGCTGCCCGTCCCCGGATAGGAGGCGCCGCCGGTGGCGACGATCACTGCCAGCGCCCCGTACTCGCTGCCATCGGTGCAACGGACGCCGGTGACCTGGCCCTCTCCCAGCAGCAGATCGCTGACCCGCGCCTCCGGGATCACCCGGACGCCCCGCTCCCGCAACGCCCGCTGCAAGGCCTCGACCACGTCGCGCGCCTGATCCGAGGCAGGGAAGACCCGCTTGCCCCGCTCCACCTTGAGCGGCACTCTCAATTCATCTTGGAAGAGGTCCATCACCGCCTGAGCGTCGAAGTTTTGAAAAGCGCTGTATAAAAAACGACCGTTGCCGGGGGTGTTGGCCACCAGCTCCGCCAGATCCGACTGATTGGTCACATTACAGCGGCCGCCGCCGGTGATGGCCAGTTTCCGGCCGATGGTGCGGTTCCGTTCCAGCAATACCACTTGGGCCCCGGCCTTGGCCGCCGTCAGCGCCGCCAAAGTTCCGGCCGCTCCGCCCCCCACGATGATGATTTCCGTATTCATAATGCGTTGCTTACCAAACCTTTCTGTTGAAACTCGGCGATTCGCCGCTGCAGTTGAGGCAAAACCCGCTCCGCCGCCGCCCGGCCGATGCTCACGCACTCCTTGGCCCGTTGAAAACTGAGCGTGCCGATGTTCCCCAGTTGCGGCACGATGGCCAGATCGGCCAAACCTACCTGGCTCTCGTCCAGGCGGTTGCCCATGATATCCAGGACTTTCGACATCACATCGAACAAGGAGTTCAGCTGATGCTGGGTGTGGTCGAACCCGACGTTGACGGCCACCGTGATATCCCCGGCCATCTGCTTGGCGACGGCCACCGGCACCCCGGCCACCACGCCGCCGTCGACCAGAATCCGCCCGTTCAGCTCCACCGGATTGAAGACCCCCGGTATCGAGACGCTGGCGCGGATCGCCGGCGCGAGCGGCCCCTCCTTGAAAATGACCTCTTCCCCGCTGAACAGATCGGTGGCCACCGCCCAGTAACGCAACAGCGTGTTCTCGAACTTCTTTCCCTTGGTCAGCAGGTCGATCAGCGTCTGCACCTTCACGCCGTCGATCAGGCCCAATTTGGGCAGGCGCAGATCGATCAGATCCTCCCAGCCCAGATATTCCACGAGTTGCCCCAGATAATAGAGGTCCGTTCCCACGGCGTACGTCCCGCCGATCAGCGCCCCCATGCTGGTTCCCACGATCCCGGCGATACTGATCCCCGCCTCCTTGAGAACCTGCAGCACCCCGATATGGGCAAACCCCCGCGCTCCGCCGCCGCCGAGCGCCAAAACCACTCTGGGATAAGCGGCATTCACCGTCATCGGCAACCCCTCCGTTTCTTGCGGAATCTTCCCCGCTCCTAAAGTCGCTAAGCCGACTTCACGTTGCTCCTGGAAGAAAAGACCGGTCATCCGCCGGATATTCTTCCGCAGTCATTGTACACCCCGGGCTTTTGGAATGTTACCGGCTCCGCCTCAAAACCGGCCCCGGCAACCGTCAAAAATTTTCCAGGTGGAAATCGCGAGCGCCACTGTTTATCATTTTCGAGTCCTTTCCCGATTTTCCTGCTTGACTCGCTGCCCGGCCGCGATCTTCCTCCTCAAAATCAGCTCCTGAGCCCTCCCGGAGCATTTCAGTTCCTAAATAAACTGCGGCGCTCCTTGCCGGATGTCCTTCAGTAACCAAATCAACTGTAGCAATCATTGCCGGAGGATCTTCGGTAGCAAAATGAACTCCGGCGATCACTGCCAGACGATCTTCGGTAACAAAATGAACTCTGGCAATCATCGCCGGAGGATCTTTATTAACAAAAGCAACCGCGGCGGTTAGCGCCGGAGGATCTTCACTAACAGAATCGATTCCGACAAGCGCCGCCGGAGGATCTTTATCCACAGAATCGGCTCCGGGAAGTAAGGCCGCAAACCGGCCGGCTCATCTGGACGTATTTGGCGCTATAAAAAAAGGGGGGTGAGTGCCCCCCGTTTTTATGCGGTTATCAGTTGGTCGTTGTTGATCAGCTTCTCGTTGTTCAGGATGCGGACCGGCGGGACTTCCAGGGCAGGCTGATTGACAGCCAGCTGGATGACTTCCTCGATCCGTTCGACCGGAATGATCTGGATGCCCGTCTCGGACTCGAACATCTCCTGCCAGTTCTCCTTGGGGATGATCACCCGCTTGGCCCCGGCCTCCTTGGCCGCGGCGATCTTGGGCACCACGCCGCCGATGGGCATGACCCCGCCGCGGATCGAGATCTCGCCGGTCATGGCCACCTCATTGTCGATCTCCTGGCCGGTAATGGCCGAATAAATGGCGGTCGCCAGGGTGATCCCGGCCGAAGGACCGTCGATCGGCACCCCGCCCGGGAAATTGATATGGATATCGTAATCGCTGGGGTTGACGCCCAGGAACTTGCGGACCACGGTGAGCACGTTCTCGACCGAACCCAGCGCCATGCTTTTGCGGCGGATCTTCCGGCCGGCCTGGCCCATTTCTTCCTCGTCGACCACGCCGGTGGTGGTCACCTTACCCGCGCCCGGCAAGGCGGGAATGGCCGAAACCTCCACCTGGATCACCGAGCCCATGTTGGGTCCGAATACCGCCAGACCGTTAACGTACCCGACCTGCGGCTTGGGCGGAATCTTGATGTTGGGGCGCGGCGAATACTGGCCGCTGTGAATGACCCATTCGACGTCCTTGACCAGGACCCGTTTGCGGCCTTCGGTGATGGCCAGCCCGGCGGTGATCTGGATCAGGTTGACCGCGTCCCGGCCATTGGTGGCGTATTTGGTAATGACCTCAATGACTCCGGGTTCCAGGTCGAAGCTGATCTTCTTGGCGGCGTTGAGGGCGATCCGCTCCACATCGCCCGGATTGAGCGACTGGAAGAAGATCTCCACGCAGCGCGAACGGATGGCCGGCGGGATCTCCTCCGGGGTCCGGGTGGTCGCGCCGACCAGCCGGAAATCGGCCGGCAGGCCGTTTTGGAAGATATCGTGAATATGATGAGGTATATTCGTATCTTCCGAACTGTAATAAGCGCTCTCCAGGAATACTTTCCTGTCCTCCAGCACTTTCAGCAGTTTATTCATCTGGATCGGATGCAACTCCCCGATCTCGTCGATGAATAGAATGCCGCCGTGCGCCTTGGTGACCGCGCCCGGTTTGGGCTGGGGGATTCCAGCGATGCCCAGCGGGCCGGCGCCCTGATAGATCGGATCGTGGACCGAACCGATCAGCGGATCGGCGATGCCGCGGTCGTCAAAGCGGGCGGTCGTCGCGTCCATTTCGACAAATTTGGCGTTCTCTTTAAACGGGGAGAGCGGCTGCTTTTTGGCTTCTTCCAGGACGACCCGGGCCGCCGCCGTCTTGCCGATGCCGGGCGGTCCGTACAGCAGGACGTGCTGGGGATTGGGGCCGCATAACGAGGCCCGCAGCGCTTTCAGGCCGTCGTCCTGCCCGATGATCTCTTCGAAACTGGCGGGCCGCGTCTTTTCGGACAGCGGTTCGGTCAGGGAGATCCTGCGCAAACGCTGCAGTTTCTCCATCTCCTTGCGGGACTCCCGGTCTACCGCGGTTTTGTTCCCTTGCTGGGAACGGAGCAGATTCCAGAAGTATAACCCGATCACGATCGCGAAAAACAGATTAATCAGCCCGAGGACATTTGCCACAACTTCCATAGCGATGACTCCTTTCTTAAGGAAATCACCCATAGTATCTGCCCGTTGCCGCGAAAATAATCTGCGATCATCAACTTTTCGGCTGCGAAAAATAAGCTCCGGGATTCTGAGCCCCGAAGCTTATTTCAACCAATAAAAAACCGGCGAGTTTGTGTCTCGCCGGTTCCGGCTTACGCGGTTTCTTCCTTCTTTTTCTTGCGTGCTTCGGCCATCATCAGGATGGCCTCGCCGTTCTCCTCCACCATTTTCTTGGTGATGATGCACCGTTTGACATCGCTTCGCGACGGCAGGTCGTACATCAAGTCCAGGGTCAGCTTCTCGATGATCGCCCGCAAACCACGGGCGCCCGTATTGCGCTTGATCGCCAGCTTGGCGATGATCTCCAGCGCCTCCGGTTCGAAAGACAGCTCGATGCTGTCGAGCTCGAAGAGTTTCTGGAACTGTTTGACCAAGGCGTTTTTCGGCTCGGTCAGGATCTGGACCAGCGCCCCCTCATCGAGGGCGTCCAAAGCGACCACGATCGGCAACCTGCCGACGAACTCGGGGATCAAGCCGTATTTCAGCAGATCCTCGGGCAGGATCTGGCGCAGAATCTCGCCCACCGGCTTCTCGCTCTTGGACTTGATCTCGGCGCCGAAGCCCATCGTCTTCTTGCCGGTGCGGGCTTCGATGATCTTGTCGATCCCGTCGAAGGCTCCGCCGCAAATGAACAGGATGTTGGTCGTGTCGATCTGGATGAACTCCTGATGCGGATGCTTACGGCCGCCTTGGGGCGGCACGGAGGCAGTAGTGCCCTCCAGGATCTTCAGCAGCGCCTGTTGCACGCCCTCGCCCGATACATCGCGGGTGATCGAAGGGTTCTCCGACTTGCGGGCGATCTTGTCGACTTCGTCGATGTAGATAATCCCCTTCTCGGCGCGCTCCACGTCATAATCGGCCGCTTGAATCAGCTTTAACAGGATATTCTCGACATCCTCGCCGACATAGCCCGCTTCGGTCAGCGAGGTCGCGTCGGCGATCGCGAAAGGAACATTCAAAATCTTGGCCAGCGTCTGCGCGAGCAGCGTCTTGCCGCAACCGGTCGGGCCGAGCAGCAGGATGTTGCTCTTCTGCAACTCCACGTCCTCGAAACGCTCCTCGGAATTGATCCGTTTATAATGGTTGTAAACGGCCACCGCCAAAGTCTTCTTGGCGTCTTCCTGGCCGATCACGTATTGATCGAGGATCTCCTTGATCTCGCGCGGCTTGGGATTGTTGACCAGGTCCAAGTTGCCTTCTTCGCTCAATTCCTCGTCAATAATCTCATTGCACAGCTCAATGCATTCATCACAGATATAAACTCCGGGACCTGCAATCAGCTTTTTTACCTGTTCCTGGGCTTTACCACAAAATGAACATTTCAACTGGCCTTTTTCATCTCCAAATTTCAGCATACTGTCACCTCGTTTCGGAATCTAGGCGGTTCCTCAAAGAAGGTTCTCATCAGGTCCCTACTTATTTTTATAATAGATTTCATCGATAATACCATATTCTTTGGCCTCGTTTGCGGACATCCAGAAATTGCGATCGATGTCGCGCTCGATCTTCTCCATCGGCTGGCCGGTATGATTGACCAGGATGTGGTTGCCGATCTCCTTCAAGCGCAGGATCTCGCGGGCCTGGATATCGATATCCACCGCTTGCCCTTCGGCGCCGCCGTGCGGCTGGTGAATCATCACCCGCGAATTGGGCAGGGCGAAACGTTTGCCCTTGGTGCCGGCGGCCAGCAACAACGCGGCCATACTGGCGGCCACGCCCATGCAAACCGTCGCCACCTGCGGCCGGATGAACTGCATCGTGTCATAGATGGCCAATCCGGAATATACTACACCGCCGGGACTGTTGATATAGATGGAAATATCCTTATCCGGATCTTCGCTCTGTAAGAAAAGCAGTTGGGCAATGACTAAATTCGCCATGTTATCATCGATCGCGCCGCCAATAAAGACGATGCGATCTTTGAGCAGACGCGAAAAAATGTCATAGGACCGTTCCCCGCGGTTAGTTTGTTCGACAACAATCGGAACCAGATTCATGATTCGTTACCCCCGAAGATTGCTTATTTGGCTACCAGCTTGGGTACTGCCGCGCTGGTAATTAAGTCCGAAGTCTTCTCCAACAGGATGGCTTGCCGGATATCGGCGATCCGGCCGTTTTTTTCCAGCTCCTTGCGCAGTCTGACCGCATCTTTCTGTTGATAGCGAGTGGCCAGTTCCTGAATTTTTTCGGTCAGTTCGCCTTCGCTCACTTCTAGCTGCTCGGTCTTGGCAATGCTGTTCAAAACCAGATCGGTCTTGACCCGTTTTTCGGCTTCGGGACGGAAATCCTCCATGATGTCTTCCTTGCTCTTGTTGGAATATTCTTGATATTTGTCGAGCGTCAAGCCTTGATACGTCAGGTTATGCTCGAAACGGTGCAGCAGATCTTCCATCTCCCGCTTGATCAGGGTCTCGGGCACCTCGACCTTGGCGTTTTCCACCGCTTTGTCGATGGCGGCCTGTTGGAAGTTGGCGATCGCATCCTGCTCGGCGGAAGAGACCAGTTTAGCTTGGAGATCGGCCTTCAGTTCCGCGACATTCTCGAAGCTGCCGATGCTTTTGGCAAACTCGTCGTCGATGGCCGGGACTTCTTTCACTTTGATCTCTTTGAGAACGACCTTGAAAGTGGCTTCTTTGCCGGCAAATTCTTCCCGCGGATAATCATTGGGGAAGGTCACCTTGATCTCTTTTTCCTCGCCAACCGCCATCCCGACCAGCTGTTCCTCGAAGCCGGGGATGAAACTGGCGGAACCGATCTCCAGGGTATAAGCCTGGGCCGCTCCGCCGGCAAACGGTTTGCCATCGATGTATCCTTCAAAGTCGATCACCGCGAATTGGCCGGTTTCCACGACCTTCTTGTCGCTCAGCACCAGTTCGGCATGGCGTTCCTGCAAGCTTTTGAGCCGTTCCTCGACTTGCTCGTCGCCCACTTCGACCGGGGCCTTCTCGATCTCCAAACCTTTATATTCACCCAGTTGAACCTCTGGCAGTACTTCCAGGGTCAGCTTGAACTCGAACGCCTTATCCGCATCGAACGCCTCTTTCACTTCAAGCTTGGGCTGATCGATGGGGTCCAGGTTCAATTCGTCCAAGGCCTGCAAATATCCTTTGGTAACCAGGATCTCCATGGCATCTTCATAAAGCACCGATTTCCCGAAATGAGCTTCGAGAACCGAGCGCGGGATATGGCCCTTGCGAAAGCCCGGCAGATTGACTTTATTGACGACTTTTTTATAGCTTTCGGCTAATGCCTCCCTGATCTCTTCGATGTCCGCGGTGACTCCCAGGGTTACGAAATTCTTGTCTATCATTTCCCGTTGAAACTGCATTTATGCTCCTCCTGAATCTGTACTAATAATATATGTCCGGTTTCCCTTTTTATTGCTTTGCGATCTGCATTTCGACAATGGCCGCAAAAACTCCTCTTCAATTGGTTAACTATTTAGTAAACGATGGCATTCCGATTGATTTATGGCACTCTCTCCTAAATTATGCATTAAATAAGGAATTTCGCATGAACCCGCTGTACCTTTATCAGGATTGGCATTTTTTATAATAAAAATAACCCCGGTTGATCTAAAATCTGTTTTAGCCACCGTGGTTTTCGCAATATCAATTGGAGAACCGTCGCTTGGACTCGATGCACTGGTGCGAGAGGCGGGACTTGAACCCGCACGGTTGCCCACTAGATCCTAAGTCTAGCGCGTCTGCCATTCCGCCACTCTCGCAAAGATTGCATAACGATTATAGCACCCGTCGCCTGCTCCGTCAATAGCCGGTCCGTTCCAAGCGGCCCGCCGGTTTAAGAAAATGCTTTGGTACCAATCAGCTTCAGAAGCGTGACGGTTTGGTAGGAAAAACGGCGTACCCAATGGAACAGTTTTCCCCAAAACCCTTCTTTGGGCACGGGCGCGGCGCTCACCAGCGGCACCTGGCGCAGCAGTTTGTCGCCCAGTTGCACCTTTAGCTCGCCGATGGGCTGCAGTTTTTCCACCGGAGCCTCGACCACCCGCGGCAGTTCGACGTTGACGTGCACCTGATCGGCCATTCCCTTGGGCAGAACCAGCGTCACCGGCTGTTCAGGCAGCACCGGCACCCGGCGGCGGACCCCGTCGGTCACCCGGACGGCCCCCATTTTTTCCTTGGGACGGACCACCGTCAGCAACTGGTAATTGTCGAAACCGTATTTGAATAGATTCTCGGAATCCACATAGATCTGTTTGCTGTTCAAAATCACGCACACCAAACGGTGGCCGTTCTGGGTGGCCGAGGAGACCAGACAGTTCCCGGCTTCCTGGGTGTACCCGGTTTTGACCCCGTCGGCCAGCGAGTAACGCCACAGCAGCTTATTGTGATTGATCAACAGCCGGTCGTAGGAATGTTCCGGCCAGGGAATGGTCTTGCGCTTGGTCTTGACGATTTCATCAAAGATCGGGTTCTGCAAGGCATAGCGGGTAATCAGGGCCAAATCCCGGGCGGTGGTATAGTGGTTCCGCGCCGGCAAGCCGTTGCTGTTGACGAAGTTGGTCGATTCGGCCCCCAGGGCACGGGCTTTTTCCGTCATCCAAGCGGCATAGCGAGTCTCTGTCCCGGCCAATCCCTCGGCGATGGCTACGGCGGCGTCATTCCCGGAGCATAATAAGAGGCCGTATAACATTTCTTCCAGGCTGTGGGTCTCGCCGGCCTTCAACCAGATGGAAGTGCCTTCGGCCTTTTCGGCGTCGGGACCGGCCGTAATCTTCTGCTGGAGCTTGCCCCGTTCCAGCGCGACGATCGCGGTCATGATCTTGGTAGTGCTGGCCGGAGCACGCCGTTCATCGGGGTCTTTGGCATAAAGGATCTCCCCGGTGGTATAGTCCATTAACACCGCGGCGGAGGCCTTTAACGGGGGGGCCTGGGAAGCCAGGGCGGGAGCCGCGTTCAAGCTCGGAATCATGATCAAGACCATGATCAAGGTAAAAAAGCACAGCCAGTGATTTTTTCTCATACTCCTAGGTAGTCGCTCCTCATTGATTGATCGTCGGTTCGCAGATCCGGAATGCCATTCCTCGTTTCCCAAAGAATGGATAACCGTATTCAATAAACGATCCCGGCCCGGCGCTGACCCCACTCTTGCCCGATATTGAACAAACAGTAATTATTTCGAAAAGGAAACCGGAAAACCTGCGTTGCCGTCGCGGGAGTTAATGGTAAATAAAACGCAGTTTAAGCGCATCAAGTTTCCTTAAAAAGCAAAAATATGCTAAAATATCTTTCAAAATCTTGCCAGAGATTCCTTTTTTGATTTCCAAAATATTCAGAAAAAAACCGCGTGGGACGCGGTTTCAATGGATCTCCGACGGTTTGCCGTTTCGGGGGCTGTTGATCATACTCTGAATCTTATCCAATAGTTGCGGCGCGGTATCCAAGAGCCGGTCCACTAACACATTGCTTTCGACGGGTAATAGCTTGGTTTGATCCTTTCCTACCACCAGGAACGCGACCGGGTGGATGGTAATCCCGGCGCCGCTGCCGCCGCCGAACGGGAAGGCATTTGCCTCCGTCTCCTGCGCCGCGCGGTCTTTCTCCTTTTCCTTGGGTTTGGGCTGATTGGTATCAAATTCGCTGCCGCCGGCGGCGAAACCGAAAGTTACCTTGGAAATCGGCACAATGACATTCCCGTCGGGTGTTTCCACCGGATCGCCCAGGATGGTGTTGACATCCACCATCTCTTTGATATTTTGCATGGTTGTTTTCATCAAGCCTTCAATCGGATGCTCGTTCAAATCCGACACCCCCTTTCCATCGATGACGTGCTCTAGCTATGAAGGCAGCGATAATAATATAGCCCAGTTTTACCTCAAATATGCAGTCAAAAAGCATATCGAGCCGCGTACTCTGGTAATCGGGGATGATCCGGATCTCGGGCCGACAAACGAAGCGGATTGTTCGGCTCACCAGGCCGAGGAGGGTCGTCTTGAACCCCCATAAGAATCCATACAGCAGGGCGGTGCTGGCAGCCTCACCGCTGCCAAACCGGGTATACCAGCGAAATTTGGTGAACCGGCCTCTCTTTTCGAGGTCCTCGACCACCAACAGCCAGTGCTGGTACCTGGCGGGTAAAAAATAACTCAATAAAGTGATGCCCAGTCCGTAATGCTGGTAACGTTGTAAAAATTCCCGCAAACTGCGGGAATCTTCCGGAAATGGCGATATTTTTTCTTGCATTTTGGCGTTCTTGAACCAGAACCAGCGTCCGGACCTCTCCGTCTTTTGCCTGACTCCGGCGGGGGTCGCCTGGATCAAGGTTACCTCTTTGCGGCGTTTAATCAGTCCGCCCAGAAAGGTCAGTTCAAAGAGAAGATGATCATCTTGACCGATCTTCCGGTAATAGATCCGGAATTGCGCCGGCACGAAAAAAAAGAGGCAAAAGATGCCGATAAACAATACCAGTTCGACCACAGACCCACCCCGGTTTCCAGTCTGTGGTTATTCTCCCTCTTAACTCTGCACCCTATGCGTTTTCCAGCGAAAGATGCCCAAATGTTTCTTGATAATGCTGCGAAATTGGAAGATCACATCGCTCAGGCAGGCCGATAAAACCGTAACCGACAGAACCAGCAGCCAGTCATTCCAGGTCAGATTGGTGGTATAAAAGGTTCGCTGCAGCCAGGGCACGGTCATCGCTCCCAGCTGCATGAGGCCCGAGACGGCTACCGCCCCCACCAGGTAAGGATTCTCCCACAAACTCAGTTGCAACATCGAATGCTCCTCGGAACGGCACTGGAATACGAAGAATAATTGCGCAAAAACCAGAGCGGCGAAGGCCATGGTCCGGGCGGTCGCCAGATCTCCTCCGTCTCTTAGCTTGACGATATAAACCAACAAGGTGGCGGCGCCGATCATCAAACCTTGAAAGACAATCTTCCGGCTCAAACCGCGGCTGAAGATGCCCTCCCGCGGCGAACGCGGCGGACGGCTCATCGTGGAGGCTTCGCCCCGTTCCAGGCCCAGGGCGATGGCCGGCAAGCCATCGGTGACCAGATTGACCCACAGGATCTGGATCGGCAATAACGGGACCGGCAATCCCAGCAGAATCCCGCCGAACATGGTGAGAATCTCGCCCATGTTGCAACTGAGCAGATAACGAATGAATTTGCGGATGTTCTCATAGATGACGCGGCCTTCCTCGACCGCCGCGACGATCGCCGCGAAATTATCATCGGTGATGACCATGGCCGCCGCTTCCTTGGTGACATCGGTGCCGCTCTGGCCCATCGCCACTCCGATATCGGCCTCCTTGACCGCCGGGGCGTCATTGACGCCATCCCCGGTCATGGCCACGATCTCGCCGTTTTGTTTGAGGGCCCGGACCACCCGCAGTTTATGATGGGGCGAAACCCTGGCGAAGATATCGATCGCCCCGATTTGCTTCGCCAATTCCGCATCGGAAAGCTGATCCAGCTCGGAGCCGGTGATGATCTTGCCCGACGGCCTGAGCAAGCCGATCTGCTTGCCGATCGCCGCCGCGGTCCGCGGGTAATCGCCGGTGATCATCTTGACCTTAATCCCGGCGCGTTTGGAACGCTCCACCGCCAGGCGAGACTCCGGACGGGGCGGATCGTTCATTCCCATCAGCCCGGCGAAGATCAGGCCGACTTCGGGATCGGGGCCGTTTTTGAGCAGGCGCTCCTGCGGCTCAGCCGGCCGGTATGCAAATGCCAGAACCCGCAGGGCTTCGGCACTCCACTGGTCGATCCGGGTGCGGATATCGGCCTGCAACCGCGGGGTCAGCGCTACAATGCCCTCGGCCGTAACCACGCGGCCGCAGCGTTCGAGCAAGACATCGGGAGCGCCTTTCAGCAACAAGCGGCGCTGCCCCTGGGCATCCTGGACCAATACGCTCATCCGTTTGCGTTCCGATGAGAATGACAGTTCACCGAGGCGCGGACATTCCCGGGCCAACTGATCGGGCACCAAACCGTTGCGCCAGGCCGCCACCAGCAGGGCCCCTTCCGTCGGATCCCCGATAATGGCCGGTTTGTTTGCTTGATGATTCCGCTCCCATTGTGCGTTATTACAAAGAGTGCCGATCTCCAGCAACTGCCGCAGATCCGGCGTGAGTGCCAGCTTACGGTTTTCATGCAGATCATATTCCCGTACCCCGGACCAGGCTTTGGTGACGGTCAGTTCATTCTGGGTCAACGTACCGGTCTTGTCGGAGCAGATGACGGTGGCGCAACCCAGGGTTTCCACCGCCGGCAGTTTGCGGATGATCGCGTTTCGCTTGATCATCTTTTGCACCCCGATGGCCAGCGCGATGGTGACGATCGCCGGCAAGCCTTCCGGGATTGCGGCCACCGCCAGGCTGACCGCAGATAAAAACATCTGGCGAGGCGGTTCCCCGCGCACGATTCCCATGGTGCCGACCGCGGCGCAGATGCCGAGGCATAATACCACCAGCCAACGGCCGAGCTGTTCCAGCCGCTTTTGCAGCGGCGTCTCTTCGTCCTGGGCCGTGCCGATCAAACCGGCGATCTTGCCGATCTCCGTCTTCAT
Organism: Bacillota bacterium; assembly: GCA_023400055.1. Classification (GTDB taxonomy): domain Bacteria; phylum Bacillota; class UBA4882; order UBA8346; family UBA8346; genus Hydrogenispora. The sequence goes on along the minus strand of JAEXFN010000062.1, from coordinate 40,634 downwards.
TCCGGTGGCCGTGACCACTGCCCGCCCCCGGCCGCCGCTGACGACGGTTCCGGCAAACACCATATTCCGTTGATCGCCGAGGGCCAACCGTTCCTGGCGCAGCACCGCCTCGGACTTGGTGACCGGCAGCGATTCGCCGGTAAGGGTCGCCTCGTTCAGCTCCAGATCGACCGTGGCGATCAGCCGGCCGTCGGCGGCGACTTTATCGCCGCTCTCCAAAATAAGGATATCGCCGGGAACCAAGTTCTTGGCCGGAATGCGTTGGGTCTTGGAATCGCGCAGCACATGGGCCAGGGGCGCCGTCAATTCGCGCAACGCCTCCAAGGATTGTTCGGCGCGGAATTCCTGCACAAACCCGAGAATTGCATTTAATACCACGATCGCAACGATGGTAATCGCGTCCGCCTTTTCGCCGAGCAATCCGGAGACGATGGCGGCCCCGATCAACACCAGTACCATAAAATCGGAAAATTGCGCCAAAAAGATCCGAAACGGCGCGATCGAGCGATGCTCCTCCAATTGATTGGGTCCCGCCTCGCTCAGGCGTTGCTCGGCCTCGCCGGTCGTTAGCCCCTTCGCCTCGTGGCTGGAAAAAGCGGTGATCGCTTCGTTGCTATCGCGATTATACCAGCTGGACATGATCGACCTCCCAAATTGCCGTATGGAATCCATCCATCCCGTAGTTATTTTAATTCTATGCCCCGCCGCCAGCCGCCATGCCATCGCCAGCTGCCGGATCCGCTCAACGGACCGCCCGGCATTGTTTAAATTTCAATTAAAAAAGACGTACGTCATGTACGTCCGCCTCATTGAAAATATCACCGCCTGATCTTATTCCCGCCGTTCCCGCGGGACTCCTTTCGTTCCCGTACCGCGGTTTGCTTTAACTGTATTTTAATTCAGAAACCGGTCGAGCAGTTCGTAGAGTTCCTTGATGGAGATGGGTTTCGCCAAGAAGCCGTCCATCCCGGCCTCCAAACATTTCTGCTCATCCTCGCGCATGGCGTAAGCCGTCAGTCCGATGATCGGAACATGATGGCCGGTTTGGCATTCCCGCTCGCGAATGCGGGCCGTCGCCTCCAGGCCATTCATTTCGGGCATCTGCACATCCATTAAAATGAGGTCATAATCTTCGCGCATGACTGCGTCCAAGGCTTTGAGTCCGTTCTCGACAATGGCGTACCGATAACCGTTAAACTTCAGGATTTCGCCCATCACAATCTGATTGGCCTCGTAATCCTCAGCCAGCAAGATCCGGAAGCTGCGATTTTCCTGGTCGGTATCGTCCAGATGGACCGTTTCGGGAGCGGGAGCCTGCTCCGCACCGGCTTTGCCGAACGGAATCGTAAAGACAAAACGGCTCCCCTCGCCCAGCTCGCTTTGGACTTGAATATCGCCGCCCATCTGCTCGATGAAGTGTTTGGCAATGGCCAGGCCCAGCCCCGCCCCCTCGTACTTCGAGCCGGATAAAGCCTCCGCGCGCTGAAAACGTTCGAAGATCACGGCCAGCTTCTCGGGGGCGATCCCGATTCCCGTATCGGCGATGGCGAAACGGATCGTCGTCGCGTCGGGAGATTCGGCTTGCCGGGAGACCTCCACCGTGACCGAACCCTGTTCCGTAAATTTCAGCGCATTGTTCAGAATATTAGTGAAGATTTGCTGAAAGCGCAACCGGTCGCCCTTGACCCGTTGCGGGATGTCCGGATCGAAGGTATAGGCCAAATCGAGCCCTTTGTTATTGGCCGTAATCCCCGCGAGCTTGATCCCATTGATCAGCGTCAGGTATAAATCGAATTCGGCCCATTCCAGATCGGCCTGGCCGTTTTCGATCTTGGCCAAATCCAGCAGATCATGGATCAGTTGCCCCAACGTGGCCGCGGCCTGCTGAATCAGACCCAGATACTCGCGTTGGGTGGCGCTGAGATCCGTCCGCAAGAGCAGATCGGTCAGACCGACGATCCCATTCAACGGCGTCCGGATTTCGTGGCTGAGGTTGGCGATAAATTGACTCTTGGCGAGATTGGCTCGTTCCGCGGCTTCCTTGGCCGCGCGCAATTCTTCCTCAACCTTGGTGTAATCGGTAATCTCGGTAATGATGCCGACCAATCCGCCGACTTCGCCTTCTTTATAATAGGAAGCCTTGTTGATGAGCACCTGGTGTCGCTGGCCGTCGCGCGGATAAGCGACGACATCTTTCAGGATCTGGACGCCGGGGTTTTCCAACAGTTGTCGGTCGCTCCGGCGATAAGCCGCCGCCTGCTCCCGGGGATAGACTTCTTCCGGCGTCTTGCCGATGATCTGGCTTTTGCTTAAGCCAAGATACTTCTCCAGGCCCACATTGCACCCCAAATACCGTCCGGCCGAGTCTTTATAGAAAACCGGCGCGGGAATCGTATCGATCAGTCCCTGCAAAAACTGCAGTTGTTCCTGCAATGGCTCCGATTTGGCGAGTTCATTCCGTAAAACCTCGTTTTCCCTCCGTAATGCAGCGAGCTCTTGAAGCAACTCTTCCCTGGTTTTCGTCTGGTCACCCATGTTCCTTAACCCCCGAGTCAACTGAGCACAATCGTGATCTCAAATCGTGATCTCACTTTCTTATCGGCAGCTTACCTCGGTTTTACAATATGCAAATTCGCAAACCAAGCCCAAGATAATTGACCCATTCGCCCAGCGTTGGTGATATAATAAGAATGGGATTATGACAAATTTTTAGGATAAACAGGCTGCATGATCACAAGCGAATCGGCCGCGCGGAACCGCCAATTCCGCGGCGAAGTCCTGCGGTTGACGCTTCCCGTCCTCACCGAACAGGCTTTTCTGACGCTGATGGGAGCGGTCAACGCGATGCTGGCGGGCCATATCGGCAAGGAAGCGGCCGCGGCCATCGGCATGATCGATACTCTCAATAATATTTTCCTGGCCGCCTTTGAATCGCTGGCCGTCGGCGGCACCGTGGTCGTCGCCCATTACCTCGGCAGGAACGAAAGGAAGAATGCCGGCAACGCCTCCAAACAAGCCATCTATTCCGGCCTGATCCTGGCCACGCTGATCGCCATCGCCTTGCAGCTCTTCCGCCAGCCTTTGCTCAATGCCTTATACGGCGGAGCGGAAGGCCAGGTGTTTCGGTATACGTTGATTTATCTGCAGTACACCCTCCCCGTTTACCCATTGATCGCTCTGACCTCGATTGCCTGCGGCGTATTGCGGGGCGCCGGCGATACCCGGACCCCGGCCAAAGTGGTCATCATCATGAATATCCTCAATTTTGTGGCCAGTTATCTCTTGATCTTCGGCCTGCGCCTGTTGCATCTGCCCGGTTTCGGCGTGGCCGGAGCGGCCTGGGGAATCGGCCTTGCCCGGCTGACCGGGGCGCTGCTGCTGGTCTATATCTTGCTGCGGGGCTCGGGCAATCTGGTAATCACCCACTTCTGGCACTATAAGCCGGATTGGACCAACATCCGCGCGATCCTGAATATCGGAATCCCGGCCAGCCTGGAATCGCTGCTTTTCAACGCCGGGAAGCTGATCACCCAAACCTTCATCGTAACGTTGGGGACCGTGCCCATTGTCGCCAATTATGTGGCGGGAGCGATTCACGCGTTGATGGTCATTCCCGGCAGCGCCTTAAGCGTCTCCGCGACCGCGCTGGTCGGTCAGCGCATGGGCAAGGGGGAATGCGCCGAGGCCCAGAAAGCTCTGGCTTACCTGACCAAGCTGGCCGTGATCGGCCTGGTCGGAATCAATGTCGCGATGATTCCGCTGTTCCCCTGGTTTGCTTCCTTATTCAACCCCAACCACGAGGTCATCCGGCTCGCCAGCCAGTTGTTGCGCTGGACCGCCTGCCTGCTCGCGCTCTGGCCCTGCGCCTTCATTATGCCGGCCGGAATGAAAGGCGCCGGGGATGTCCGGTTCACCCTGCTGGTATCGGTGCTCAGCATGTGGATTGTCCGCATTACCCTGGGTTATGTGCTCTGTGTGCAATTCAAATGGGGCGTCTTGGGGGTCTGGATCGCCATGTATCTGGATTGGCTGGTCCGGGGGATCGCTTATTGGCGGCGCTTTCAATTCGGCAACTGGCAGAAGCACGAGATCATTCAATGCATCACCAAACCGGCGGCAGAAAGCGAAAGCCGTTAAAAGGCGGCGTCTCCCGGATTTTTTCCCGCGCAGAAGCCCGCTTTCGCCGACGCGACTCATTTCCGGCCATCGCTCCCGATCAAGCGAACCGCGCCGCCCGTTTCCCCGCCAATCGCTCAGTTCCCGGTGCAAATCCGCTATCGCTGTTTTGAGGATAAGCGATCCGATTGAGACGTTGAAAGTCCGTCGGTTTCACCGACGGACTCTCTACTGCCATGATTAATATTATACCGCGAAAAGCCGGGCTTGAAGTATCGTTTTTGTACGCGAAAAATATCATCCGCAGCCCGAAATCGTCCTCCAGAATCATAGAAATGCAGAGTCGAAGCCATAAAAAGAGCCGATCGCGGATTAATAGATTTAAGATTTCACGGAAAAACCTACTTCCCGATCTCCAGGCCGTGGAATCCTTTCATCCGTTAAATCCGCGATCAAGTCTTTTTGCGAATCAACAAGCTCTTTCAGTCATTCAACAAGCTCTTTTTGTGGATAAAAGAGCTCATTTTGTTAATGAAAGAACTCTTTTTGTGAATAAGTGAGCTCTTTCAGTCACTCAATAAGCTCATTTTGTGGATCAATGAACTCATTTTGTTAATGAAAGAACTCTTTTTGTGAATAAATGAGCTCTTTCAGTCGTTCAATAAGCTCTTTTTGTGGATCAATGAGCTCATTTTGTTAATAAAAGAGTTCTTTTTGTGGATAAGTAATCTATTCCCGTGGATAAACGAATTCGTTGAACCCAATTAACAGTCCCGGCTGTGGCTAAGTCGGAAATGTCTCAGTTAAAACAATGGATAGTAACTGGATGGACGCCCTGAATTATTGGGGGCGGACCTGTGGAATCAAAAGAAGCGGCGCAACCGTTGGGCGGGAGGACCGGTCAATGGCAAAAAGAATGCCATGCCTGGACTCGGGAGGAATTTAAAGGATGAAAACGATCACGAGCCGATGCTGTAGCCGAGCGCCTGGTAGCCCTTGATCCGCCTCCGCCACATCTTCCCCAGCACCGGGACTTCGGAATCGATGTAATCATAGATCAGTACCGCGGACTTGCCGTCATGCTCCCGGTGCAGCCGCCCGGCATACTGCGCCAGGGTCCCCTGCCAGGAGATGGGCATCGTCAGGAAGAGCGTGTCGAGCCGGGCGTCGTCGAATCCCTCGCCGAGATAACGGCCGGTGGCGACGATGACCCGTTCCTCGTCCGCCGGAATGGCCGCCAGTTGCGCCAGCGCCGCCTGGCGCTGCTTGACGCCCATGCCCCCTTGCAGCACGACGACGTTCTTCACCCGCTCGGCCAGGCGCTGGGCCAGATACTGCAGGTGCTCCTTGCGCTCGGTGATCACCACCGGGGAGCGGCGCGCGGCCAATGCCCCGAGGACATCGTCCAGGATCAGCCGGTTCCGCTGTTCATCCCCGATCAATGCCGCATAGATCTCCTGAATCGCCAGTTCGTCGGAAACGGCGGCCGACGGCAGCTGAAAAGCGGTCTCGCGCCGGATCACCTGATAGGTAAAGGGAGTCTGCAACGCCTGTTTGCGGGCATCCACCCGGTAGCGGACCGGGCCGCACTGCATGAAGATGATCGGATGCCGGCCGTCCTTGCGGAGCACGGTGGCGGAGAGCCCGGTCACATAACGGGCCTTGCAATGCCGGGCCACCTGCTCGAAGCTGACGGCGGAGATATGATGGCACTCGTCGACGATCAATTGGCCGTACCCGGCGACCAGCTCGGCCACGACGTTCTCCTTGATCAGGCTCTGGATCAGGGCGACATCGACGATCCCGCCGGGCCGATGTTTCCCGCCCCCGATCTGGCCGATCTGGTCGGGTCGGATATTCAGGAAGGAACTCAACCGGGCCACCCACTGGTCCAACAACTGCTGCCGGTGCACCACCACCAGCGTGTTGACGGCCCGCTCGGCAATGAGGTAGCTGGCCACCACCGTCTTGCCGAAGGCGGTGGTCGCCGCCAGGACTCCGGTCTCGTGGGCCAGCAGGGCCTCGGCCGCCCGGCGCTGTTCCGGCCGGAGCGTTCCCTGAAACGTGAGCGCGACGGGTTGGCCGAAATTCCGTTCCTCTTGGATCTTCACCCGAATGCCGAGCGCGGCCAGCAACTCGACCGCCTCGTCCCGGCAACCGCGCGGCAAACCGATATATTTGGCGAAAGACTCGGCGCAGCCGATGATCCGCGGCTTGTCGTGGGTCGGCAACCGCATGGCCTGCGCTTTATAGTATTCGGGATTTTGAAAGGCCGCCAGCCCGATCAGGCGGTTTTTGAGCGAAGCCGACAGCTGCTCCCTGGGTATGTAAACCTGGTTGCTCACCGTGACGGTCAGCTCCTTGGGGAACGGCCCGCTGATCGCCGGCTGCTGGGAGCGGGGCCGCTCGCGCCAGGGATCGACCGCGGTTTCCTCCTCTGGCAGCAACGGCACACCGATGATCTTGCCGACCCGCACCGCCCCGTCGACCAGTTCGTTCAGTCGGGCGAGGGTCAGCCGCTCCTGCTTGAGTTTGGCCAGAAAAGCCCATTGATCCCGGTAGGGCTCGCATTGCTCGTCCAGGAAAACGCTGTAGCCCAGTTCGCGCGGTTTCTTCTGCAACGGCAGCGCGATCAGGCTTCCGAAACCGCCCTGCGGCAGCGTATCCTGGCTGGGAATGAAGCGATCATAAGAATCCAGCCCCACCTCGGGGCGGGTCTCCAGCGTTTCGGTGATCAGATAAGCGCCCAGTTTCCGGGCGAGCACCGCCGGAACCGGCTCGCTGAAGAAAATCCAGACGTGGCCGCCGTCCCCGGAACGGGAACGCTCCAGGGCGGCCGGCACTCCCAGCCGCCGGCAGGTATCGCGAAACGCCCGGGCATCCTCCTTCCAACTCTCCTTGTCAAAATCCACCGCCAGGAACCAGCAGGTTTCATCCGGCAATAGCGGATACAGGCCGATGGTCAGCTTGCCTTCCAGATGATTGCGGAGCACATGGTCGGTGAGCGGCGGGAAGGCCCGATTGGGACATTCGCCGCACTTGACGCTGGGCTTGTTGCAGAGGCCGGGCAGCCATTCCTTCTGGCACACCGGGGCATAGCCCGCCTTGCCGGTCTTCCGGTTCTCCCAGCGGCGGGAGTAGACGTCGATCCGGCCTTGAAACAACGAGTGAAAGAAGGCCACCTTGGCCTCGGGCGGCGTCAAGTTGTTGATCCCCGCCTCCGCTTCGGCCCCATCCCTCCCGCCGAGCCCGGCGGGCTGCGGCGCGCCCTGCGTCAACTCGCGCAACTCTTGCTGCAGCTCGGCGATTTGACGCAACAGCATTCCCCGCTCGCAATCCAGTTCGCTTAGGCGCTCCCCGGCGGCGGCCAGCTGATCTTGAATTCGTTGGGACAGATTGTCGGTGCTCATCGAAAGACCTCTCGGCGAAGGTTAATCCAGTTATGCATAAATGATTTCGCGGCAATTCGGAAAGTTCCTTCGTTCCCCGCAAATGATTCCCCGATCGACCGCTGGGATAAAAAGGAAAACTCTGTCATTTATTAAGAACAACGATCCAATCCGTCTGATTTCCCAGGGCGGCTCAGTATTCTGGGGGAATAATGGTCTAAGAGGCCTCTTTTGTTCTACTATAGAATATCCCATTTGTTGTTCATAATCAATAATATTTTTAAAAAAACGGTTCTAGCAACCCTTCCTACGAAACTTAAAGGTTGGGAAAGCCAAAACCGTTTGACGAATTTCCCTTGACACCGCCTGATTCCCCACGCCGGGATTTAATTTTAAAGCAATAATTTCCCGGCCGCCAGCACCGTCAGCGCCATTACGACGATCCGGAACGGCTTTTCGGGAATATGGCGGACCGCCCAAATGCCGATCAGCGCGCCGGCCCCCAGCGCGGGCAGCATCAATGCATCAAAGGCCAAGGTCGTGGGGGTGATGGCTCCCCAAAAAAAGATCTGCAGCGGCAGTTTGGTCAGATTGACCAGCGCGAAGAACCAGGCGCCGGTCCCGATGAAGTCATACTTCGCCAGACGCATCGACAAAAAATAGACGGTCATCACCGGACCGGCCGCATTGCCGATCATGGTGGTAAATCCGCCGGCCATGCCCAACAGCGCCGCAAACCACCATTGGTCCGGCACGCGCGCGCTGGCCTGGTTCCGTTCGAGCCAGACCATCAACCCCAGACAAATGAGGACGGAGACGGCAATGACCGCTTTGAACTGCTGATCATTGATGGCCCGCCCCACCAGCAGCCCGATGATTAATCCGGTCAGCGTCCACGGGATGAGCCGCCGGATATAGGACCAGTTGCAATGCTTGCTGTAATGGGTCACCGCCACCGTGTCGCCGGCGATCAGCAGCGGCAACACAATGCCGGACGAGACCTTGCCGCCGAAGATCCCGGCCATAATCGGGATCGCCAGGGTGCTGACTCCGGTGATGCCGGTTTTGGAAAATCCGAACAGGATACCGCACAAAACGCCCCATCCCCATTGGGCCGGGCTCAAATGCAGGGACTGTAACAAATGAATCAATGGAATCGACGCCTTTCCGTGATGTGAGTAATGCAATTCTTACAGATATTCGGATGGGACCGGCAAAACCCTTTTTCTGATGCGTTGCGAAAAGTTTTTTAAGCGACCGGAATGCTTGCGAGAGTCCGCGGACGTCCCGGATCGCAAAGAAAAAATGGTTGACAAATTTGCCAACCATGATCAAAATTTACCGGATTCCATTAGCGAAACTACGCTGAATTTCCTGAATTAACGGACGCTCATTTCCTGACTTCGATCTGGGCCAGCTTTTCGTAGAATTGCACGATGCCGCTATGATCGTTTTGACCCTTGCCATCCACCTTCAAGGCCTGGAGGATCTCCATGACCTGGGTGGTCAAGGGCAGCGGAACGCCGACCTCATGGCCGGTCTCGATCGCGTTGGCCAGGTCTTTGATGTGTAAGTCGATTTTGAAGCCGGGTTTAAAATTGCCGGCCATGATCATCGGGGTCTTGGCATCCATGACCGTACTGCCGGCGAGACCGCCCCGGATGGCGTTATAGATCAGCTCGGGATCGACCCCGGCCTTAGTCCCCAGCACCAGCGCCTCGGAGAGCGCGGCGATGTTGAGGGCCACGATGATCTGGTTGGCCAGCTTGGTGGTGTTGCCGGCTCCGATGCTGCCGCACAAGACGACCGATTTGCCCATCTTGGTCAAAATGGAGTAACAACGGTCGAAAATCTCTTGTTTGCCGCCGACCATGATCGATAACGACCCGTCAATGGCCTTGGGTTCTCCGCCGCTGACCGGGGCGTCGATCATCTCCACCTGTTTCTCCGCCGCCTTGGCCGCAATCTCCTGGGACGCCAGCGGCGCAATCGAACTCATATCGATCAGGATCGCGCCCGGTTTGGCTCCTTGCAGTACCCCGTTATCGCCCAAAACCACTGTTTTGACATGCGGCGAGTTCGGCAGCATGGTAATGACGATCTCCGTCCGGGCGGCCACATCCTTCGGTGATTGGCCCGCCTTGGCCCCGGCGGCTACCAGCTCTTGAACCGCTGTCTGGTTAATATCGTAAACCACCAATTCATAACCGGCCTTGAGCAGATTTTTGGACATCGGTTTTCCCATAATTCCCAATCCGATAAAACCGATCGGTTGCATTTGAATCCCTCCATTTTTTTCAAGTCCGAATGATTTAACGTGCTATCCGTTGTTCCATCCCGGTCGGCTGGGCTGTCAGCAGCGCCGGGACCAAGACATTAGCAAGCCGTCAGGCCGCCGTCGACCGGGAACGAAACGCCGGTAATAAACGCGGCCTCGTCGGACGCCAAAAACAGCGCCACATTGGCCACATCGTCGGAAGAAGCCAGCCGGCCCAGAGGAATTTCCTCCAGTCTTTGCCGCTTCTTTTCCGGGTCTTTGAATAAATCGGCGACCAACGGCGTCTCGACCGTGCTGGGATGGAGCGAGTTCACGCGGATGCCGTCCTTGGCGTATTGGACCGCCACGCCCTTGGTCATCATCGTAACCGCGCCTTTGGTCGCGATATAGGCGATGGAGGAAAACTTGTGGCCGATGATTCCGGCGATCGACGACATATTCAGGATACAGCCGCCATGCTGTTCCTTCATGGCGATGACCGCTTGTTTCATTCCCAGAAATACCCCTTTGATATTCACGTTGATCATCTTATCCAAGGCGTCGACCGGGTACTCTTCCAGCGGTATCCGGATGCTGATGCCGGCGTTGTTTACCAGGACATCGAGCGAGCCGTGTTTTGCTTTGATCCAGCCGATTGCATCTTGCCAGCTCTGCTCATCCGTCACATCCAACCGGATGAAATGAGCCTTGCCCCCGGCCGCGTTGATCTTCTCGGCCAGCAGCTTTCCTTCGGTTTCTTTCAAATCGCAGATGCAAGCAACGGCGCCTTCGGCCGAGAACCGCTCGGCGAGCACGGCGCCAATGCCTTGAGCAGCCCCAGTTATCATGACCACTTTATTGGCGAATCTCATCTTCCATCGAGCTCCTTTGTTATTGACCTTACCATGTAAAAATCCGTTATTTGAAGATTAAGCCGTTATTTCCAGCGCCGTCGCGATTACGTCAGCGACGGTCAGATGATAGTATTGCAACAATTCCTGATGATCCTGAGCCGATTGGCCGAACTGATCCTGAATGCCCATGAAGCGCAAGCGATAGCCGCCCTCTTGAATCAGGACTTCCGCCACCGTGCTGCCCAGGCCGCCGTAGATACTGTGTTCCTCCAGCGTGATCACCCGGCGATTCGCGCCCAGGGCGTCCAGCAGATCGGCCCGGTCCAGCGGCTTGATGGAACCGACGTGGATCACCGCTGTGGCAATCCCCCGCGAATTTAATGCTTGAGCGGCTTTTAAAGCGGTTGCGGTGAGCGTCCCGGTGCTGACGATGGCCAGATCGTCGCCCTGGGCCAAACGGTCCACCTTGCCGAGCCGGAATTGATAATCGTCCGGAAAAAGCTGCTCGGTATCGGTGCGCGAAATCCGCAAGTAAGCGGGACCGACGTGCTCCGCCAAATAGGCGGTCATGGCCCGGGTTTGAATATGATCCGCCGGAACCAGCACCGCCATGTTCGGCAGGGTCCGCATCAGCGAGATATCCTCAATGGTTTGATGAGTGGCGCCATCGCCGAAATCGGACAGACCAGCGCTGGATCCCGCCAGCTTGACATTGCTGGCCGGATAAGCGACCACCTGGCGGATCTGATCATAGGCCCGGCCGGTCAGGAACACCGCGAAGGTGTTGACGAACGGTTTCATGCCATTCAGGGAAAGTCCCGTGGCGATACCGATCATATTCTGTTCGGCGATGCCGATTTCATAGAATTGTTGCGGCAATTCTTCTTCGATATAACAACTCATGGTCGAACGGGAAAGGTCGGCGTCCAGCGCCACGATACTTTGATCGCGCTTCGCCTGCTTTAACAGTTCTTTTCCATACCATGCACGACAAGATTCCACCTAAATCACCTCTGTTTATGATTATCCGGACTAGGCCAATTCCGCCAGCACCTGTTGATATTCGGCTTCAGTCAACGCGCCGTTGTGATACTTCGCCACGTTTTCCATGAAGGAGACGCCTTTGCCCTTGATGGTATGGGCGATAATGACCGTGGGGCCTTGGGTGTACTGTTCCGCCTGGTCAAAGGCCGCGCTCAGTTGGGCGATGTCGTGGCCGTCGACCTCGCAGACGTTCCAGCCGAAAGCTTTCCATTTCTCCGGCAAGCTGCCCACTTCCATCCGGCTGCCGATGGCTCCGGTCGCCTGCAATTTGTTGTGGTCGACGATCGCGGTGAGCCGATTCAAGCCGAAGTTGGCTGCGGCCATGACCGCCTCCCAGACCTGGCCTTCCTGGGACTCGCCGTCGCCCAGAATCACATAAACGCGGCCCGTTTGGTTTTTGGCCCGCTCCGCCAAGGCGATCCCGATGCCCATCGATAAACCCTGGCCCAAGGAACCGGTATTGGCTTCGATTCCCGGCAATAGCTTGAGGTTCGGATGGCCCTGCAAGCGGCTCCCCAGTTTCTTCAGGGTCTGTAACTCCTCTAGCGGGAAGAAGCCGGCCAGAGCCATCGCCGTATATTGCACCGGCGCCGCATGGCCTTTGCTGAGGATCAAACGGTCCCTTCCTTCCAACTTGGGATTTTGCGGGTCGTATTTCATCTTCTGAAAATACAAGACCGTCACGATCTCGGCCAGGGACATCGAGCCTCCGAAATGACCGACCTTGCCCGGCCCGATCATCTTGATGATCTCTCTCCGCAACTGCTTGGCCTTTTCTTTCAACTCCATCTCAGTTTGCATTGTACCACTCCCTTTCATTTTGAAACCCGAATCGGGCAAGTCGCTTACCAAAGCCGTAAAAGCTCACCCGATCCCGGTGAAAAACCTTATTAAGTATTGCATTATCTCCAGTAAAGCGGCGGACTCAGTGATTAGGTTATACGTCTTACCTCTTCACTTGAAAATGTCCCCTCCGCCGGATACAGGCTAAATGTCTTTAAAATTAGCCAGAATCCGCTCCAGCGTGTTTTCCATATGTTCTTGCATGGTCGCCCGGGCGGCGTGCGTATCCCGGTTTTTAATAGCTTGAAAGATTTTTTGATGTTCCACGATACCCTTTTCGACGGCGTTGGGCAGCTCGATGAGCCGCAATTGTTGGCCGAGCAGCAGTTCTTCGATGGCCTGATACATTTTGATGATGATCTGGTTGCGGGTCGCCAAGGCGATCTGACGGTGAAACAGATGATCGGTTTTGGCAAACTGTTCGTTGTCATGATTGAACGCTATCATGTGCTGCAAATAATCGTTCAATGCCTCCAGCTCCGCCGCGCTGGCCCGGCTGGCGGCCAGACTGGCGGTCTTGACCTCGATCATATTCCGGGCTTCCATAATCGCCAGAATATTGTCCTTATTTTTGATCAGCAAAGGCAAAAGCGGCACCATGAACGATTCCACTTCCGGATGGGAAACGAAATTGCCCTCGCCATGACGGATGTCGACCAGACCCAGCAAATTCAATTGCCGGAGCGCCTCCCGCAAGGTGGGGCGGCTGACGCCTAACTGCGCGGCCAGTTCGGTTTCGGCGGGCAAACGCTGCCCGAGCTCCCAATCCCCGCTGATAATCGAGCCCTTGATCTGATCGAATACTTCCTCCCAGGCCTTTTTGCGCTCCAATTTTTTAATCGCCAAAAAACAGGACTCCCTTGCAGTGGTGTTAAAGAAGTAAGAGGTCTTACTTTTATATTTATTATTTCGCTGACCCTGCCAAAATTCCTGCCGACCCAATAAATTTTATTTGGCATTTACGGCGCGGCCGGGTGGCGGCCTCCGGTCTATAATAATGACCAACGGTTGGGGACATCCGGCAGGCCGTCTTCCCCCGTCGCAGCGGAGTTTCGAGAAACGGGGCTCAGTCAGCGGATTCATTCTCCCCACCCCGACATGGAATCAGCCCTTTCCGCCGTGCCCCGCAGGCATCGCGACGAATCCGTCCACGCCATCATAAACGCTTGGGATCACTCTGGACTTTAGGCCGAAAGACTCACCCCATGCTTCTTAAAGATGAACAGATCGGTCTATGGCGCGCTGCTCAATTTTCTTCTATGATAGAAGCGTAGCGTTGAAAAATCTGGAAAAATTGTTTTTCCGTTCTTCCCGGGCGGTTCCGAAACTCAAATCATCATCAGGAAAGCCGCCGGCCGAGCGGAGTCCGTTCATTATTTGCTATTTTTTAGCTCATGAAAAAACCGCCCTGGATCCGCATTCAAGCTCCAATAATTTTATTTCCCAGTTAAAGGAAATAATCATTCGCTGAAGAAGATCTATAAATAGCCAATGTCAATTTCTGGAGGCGGCATTATGAACATTTCATTGATTGATTGGGGCAATGACGCTGCGGAACATGACAAGGATTTGCTGGAATACTTCGTGGAACCGAGCGATTTCTACCGGCTGGAGAATTTGAAAAAGACCTTCATCATCGGCCGGAAAGGCTCCGGGAAGAGCGCCATTCGTCGCAAGCTTCAAAAAATCTTCAACAAAGACCGCGTTTTCCTGGTGGAAACCTTGCCTTCCCAGATCGATCGCAAGCTGCAGATGATCAACAATCCCCGCGCCTATCAAGAGGATACTTTCAAGTACATGTGGATCCTGTTTTTGTACCAAAGGGCCCTGATTGAAATCGCCAAGTCCTGGAAAGGCAAGGTGGCGCTGGGCAGCTTTGAATACGCGCGCAATTACGCGCAGCAGGCCGGCGAATGTGATCTGGACTTCGTCGAACTACTGGCGCAATTTCTGTATAAATTCCGGATCAAGTCGCACAATTGGGAGTTTAATTTCCTGTCGGGGCGGGAGATCAAAAATACCATCGACGAATATGAGTTTCATTTAAAAAACATCTGCAACCAGGAGTACAAGATCATCTTTACAGTGGATGACCTGGACCTGATCTGGGACAATACCCCCTCGTCCAATTATTTGCTCTTGGGGTTCCTCCACGCCATCCAGCGCATCCAATCGATCAGCAGCGGCAATATCCATGTTTTCGCCTTTCTGCGCGAAGACATCTACAATACCATGATGAGCATGACCCAGCATTCGGACAAATTCCGGGACATCATGCGCATTCAGTGGAATATCAATACGCTCAAAACCATCCTGGTCGAGCGGATTAAGTTCAATAATAAAAAACAAGGCGGGGCCAATCTGGCCGATCCTTTCCGCGAGGTTTTCCCGCCCAAGGTCGGCACCTCCAACACCATGAACTGGCTGTTCGAACGGACCCTTTGCCGGCCCCGGGAGTTGATCCAACTGTGCCGCTGTTATACGGAGCTGGTCACCACCAACAAACCGGACGCCGAGGTTCTGAAGAATGCCGAAGCGGTATATTCCCAATGGAAGCTGGACGATCTCTGCACCGAGTATTCCAACCGCTACCCGGAACTGTCGAAGCTGTTTCACTATTGGAAGGTCTATTGTCCTTATTCGCGTTACATCTTGAAAAAGGAAGAATATGAGGAAAACTTCATGAACATTCTGGCGGATCTTCATATCGAACAGCCGTGGTACAAGGACCTGCAAAACTCCATCGATGCCCAGAGTTTCATGGAAATCTTATACGAGATCGGTTTTGTCGGCGACTACATCAAACCCAAGAAATGCGGCGTCAACGGCCATAAGACCATCTATTCCATCTCCGAGTCGTCGAAAAACCACAATCCGCAATTCGACTTCGTCAGCATCCATCCTTGTTTCCGGAAGGCCATGGAGTCGACCAAAACGAAAAAGACCTTCAAAACCCGGAATCATTCTTCGGTCGCGCCCCCGGGATAGCCGCTCCGGTGGCACCAGCACCTTCACCCGGCTCCGGGGCAAGCGTCCGTTTTTCCGTGAATCGCAACCGCTTTTGATTTGAGGCCGTCGAGTCGCCGTGACTGAAAGTTGCGGCGACTCGAATTCCAACCGTCCGTCCCCGGATCCCCATCCTCGTGCCAGGAATGGCCGTCCTCCCTCCTAGGAGAGGCAGTTCTGTGTCAGGGACGGCCTTTATCCCTAAAAGGACCGACGCATCCGTGTCAGGTATCCTCTTCATCCTTGTTAGGTATGGCATGATCCGTTCAACGGATCATGCCATACCTCCTTTCCCAAGGCTTGGGGAAACTGTCTCAAGGTTTGGGAAAGCATTCTCAAGGTTTGAGAATGTATTCCCGAGGTTTGAGAATGTATTCCCGAGGTTTGAGAGAGCAAGACCAAAGCTCGGGAAAGAAGGCCCGCGCGTTGAGAAAGTCGTCCCGCCGGCCATCCTTGCGCGGCCGGCCCTCTCGCCAACCGGACCGGCGCTGCCGTCCCCGCTCCCGGAGCGTATCCGAGCCGCTTTCTTTCGAACCGGAGATGGCTAGTTATCCCGCATCCGGGGGATAATAAGTCATTATGAAAATGAAAGCCCCGATTCCAGCCGCGGAAAAAAAGGACGACAAATACCTCCAGGGCTTATTGGCCGGA
This sequence comes from Bacillota bacterium, assembly GCA_023400055.1. Taxonomy (GTDB): domain Bacteria; phylum Bacillota; class UBA4882; order UBA8346; family UBA8346; genus Hydrogenispora. The sequence continues at coordinate 24,474 of JAEXFN010000062.1, read as the reverse complement.
TTGGCCGGCGGCGTGGCCGCCATGTTCGTCAACCTTCTGGTCATCCTGCTGTTTAAGATCAAGATCCTTCGTTATATCGATTTCGCCGGAGTGATGGCTTTTGGCAAGATGCCGCACGGCTTTTGGGAAAATGCCTTCGCGCTCGTCGTTTACTGCGGTTTCGCCAGTACCCTGGGGATCTTCTTCCGCTATCTGCTGCCCTGCCTCTCCGAAAATTGGCTATATCTCAAGGGAATGCATTTTGGCGCGGCCGTTTGGTTCAGTTCCTACGCCATCACCACGCTTTATCAAAGCCCCCATTTCGTCTCCATCTCTCTGGCCTCAGCTTTCACCAATTTTTGCGCCGCACTGGCTTACGGTCTGGTCATGGCAAGAGTGCTGCAATGGTTCCTGAACCGGGACTTGCCAGCCAACCCCGGGCCATAATCGCTCAGGGTTCACTTCCTCTCCCCTGACGCGTCATTTCCGGCACTCATCTTTTCTAGCGTTGCGGATGATTCCATGCGCCGCCGTTCCTTTCTCCCGCATTGCTCGGTTCTTGGACCGGCAATCCCCCCGCGCTCGAAACGCGACGCGATTATCCGACCGGGCTCACCCGGGAGCCGGCTCCCGCCGATTGACGGCGCCGCTGATCCCGGCTATACTAAGGAAAGACGATACTGGAGGTTTATTGCCATGCCGCTTGACGCACCCGTGCTCGCCTGCATCGCGGGCGAGATTCATAAATTATTGCCGGTGAAGATCGACAAGATTCACCAACCCTACGGCGACGAATTTCTCTTCTCCTGTTTCGGGATGGGCGAGTCCTTCAAACTGCTGATATCGCTCAATTCTCAACACGGCCGCTGCCATATCTTCACAGGGAGCCGCGAGAACCCGGTCCATCCGTCCGCCTTCTGCATGCTGCTCCGCAAACATTTCGGCGGATCCAAGCTGGTGGCGGCGGCAGCGGTGCCCTTTGAACGGATGCTCAAACTGACTTTTGAGGTCTACGACCCGTTCAAAGGGTTGAGCCAAAAGCTGATCTATCTCGAACTGACCGGCAAAAGCGCCAACCTGATCATCGCCACCGAACAAGGGCAGATCATCGACGCCTGGCGCAAGTCCGATCCCAAGAAGCCGGGCGACCGCGAAGTGGCGGCCGGGGTCCCTTACGAACTGCCTCCGACCGGCGGACGCTGGCGGCCGGTGACCATCACTGCCGCCGCCTTCGGCGCGCTCATCGCCCAGCTGCCGGCCGAGGTCACCATCGAGAAGTTCCTGTTGAAACACTGGTATGGCCTGTCGGGGCTGGCCATCGGGCAGATTGCCGCCGCCGCCGCTTTAGAGGCCGGGAACGTTTGTAGCGCCTTGAACGAAGCACAGCAAACCGCTTTATACGCGGCCTTCGAAAGCTGGGCCCGCCGGGTGGCGGCGGCCGAATTCACGCCGACCGCGCTGTACGATGCGCAAGGCCATCCGGTGGACTGCTCCGCCCTGGCCGTTCCGGCGCCGCCGGCCGGCTGCACCGCCCGGCCGGTGGCCGACCTCAACCAGGCGGTGGCCGCCATCTTCAACCGCCGCCATGAACTGGCCCGGTTTCACGAGGCCCGCCAGAACCTGCTTCGCAAGGTCGGCCACCAACTGGATAAGGCCCGCACCAAGCTCGCCAAGCAGCAGGCCGAGGCGGCCCAGGCCGAGCAGGGCGATCTCTACCGGGTGAGCGGCGAACTATTGACCAGCTACGGCTATCAGGTGCCCAAGGGCGGCAGCGAGGTGCGCCTGGCCAACTATTACGATCCGGACGGCGCCGAGCTGACCATCGCCTTGAATCCGGCCCTCAGCGCCCAAGAGAACGCCCAGATCTATTTCAAGAAATATCAAAAGGCCAAAAAGGGCCAGCAGGCAATCGCGCTGCAGATCGCCAAGACCCGGGAGGCCATCGATTACCTGGAAAGCATCGAAAGCCTGATCGGCAGCGCCCAGTCGCTGGCCGATCTGAAGCTGGTCCAGGAGGAACTGGAGCAGGCCGAGGGCCGGCCGGTCCATGCCAAGACCCTCGCCAGGGAAAAAGCCAGGAAAGCCATGCGCAAGGAGGCTCCCGCCGAACCGCGGCAGTACCGGACGCCGGCCGGCCACACCATCTTAGTGGGCCGGAACAACTTGCAGAACGACCGGCTGACCTTCAAGGTGGCCGACCCCGGCGACTGGTGGTTTCACACCCAGAAGATCCCCGGCTCCCACGTCATCCTGCGGCCCCAGCCGGGCATCGCGGTCGACGACGCGACGTTGAATTTCGCCTGCCAACTAGCGGCCTATTTCAGCAAGGCCCAAAACTCGACCAAAGTGCCGGTGGACTACACTCAGCGCAAAAACGTCAAGAAGCCGCCGGGATCCAAGCCCGGCTATGTGATCTACGACTTTTTCAAGACCGCGATCATCACCCCCGACCCGGCGCTGCTGGCGCAGGTGGGTGTGCAGCCGCTACCCTAAACCGTTGCAGCGGAGGAAATGATGAGTTCAGCAAGTTACGAAGTAGAAATCCGTTTTCATTGCGCCGGCCCGGACGAGGCCTGCGCGCTGCTGCCTTTCCTGGAGCCGTCCCTGACCCGGACCCATCGTTGGCGCACCGTCCATTACGGCCCCGCGCTCTTTCAGCGCGACGAGATCCTGCGCATCGGTTATCTGGCGGGGGAATCCGGGGAAAAAGCGCTGTTGGGCTGGAAAGGGCCGGATAGCGGCAAACTGGTGAATATTCGGGAAGAACTGGATGAAGCTATTAGCGGGGGCATTTCCGGGAGCGAGATCCTCGCCAGGATCGGCGGGAACCCCAACTGCGCCTCGGCTGCGGCGGTCGCGGCCGAACTGGAGCGGCTGGGCCACGGACCGTTCATGACGTTCAGCGGCGTAAACCGGGTGGGATTTTATGAACCGCTGGGCCTGCACCTCAAGCTGAGCCACTGCCAAACCCTGCGCTACCCGTGGCTGGTGGAGATCGAGAAAACCGCCGCCAATCCCGCGGCGATAGCGCCGCGCGAGGCGGAACTGCTAGCCGTCGTCGCTGAGTACCGACTAACCGAGCGGCTGGTCCGGGAGGAGCCGCCCACCCTGCTCTACCAGGCGTTGCAGCTGGGAAACTCCAGATAACCGGGCGACCCCGGCCGAAAAAAACGGGCGGGCGGTTTGCGCCCCGGCTTCGCCCTGGCCAAGCTTTAAGGCTTCCCCGAACGCAAGCGCACTGAATCGCTTCAAGAGGTGAACCCGATGTTTCATTTCGGCCCCGATCTGCTGCAGATCGTCTTCCGGGCGACCGCCGTCTATCTCTTCATCATCCTGGCGATCCGCCTCTCCGGTAAAAAGGAACTGGCGCAGCTCTCCGTGATCGACCTGGTGTTTATCCTGCTGATCAGCAACGCCGTGCAGAACGCCATGGTCGGCAGCGACTCCTCCCTCAGCGGCGGACTGGTAGCCGCGGCCGTCCTTTTCCTGGTCAATTTCGTTTTAAAATGGGCGATCCTGCGCTCCCCCCGTTTCAGCAAGCTGATCCAGGGCCAGCCCCTGTTGTTGGTCTATCACGGCAAGCTGGAGCCCAAAAACCTGGCCAAAGCCGGGATGACCGTGGACGAACTGAAAGAAGCCGTCCGTGAACACGGCGTCCTCAACGTCGAAGAAGTGGACCTGGCCGTGCTGGAAGTCGACGGCAACATCAGCGTGCTCTCCAACGAGTTTAAAAACCGGACCACCCGCAAACGCAAATCCCACAAGCTGCTCTCGCGGAGCCAGTCCGACTAGATCGTTCCGCGCTCCGCGTCATAACGCAACCGCAGTTAAATCTTCTCCACCCGCACCGCGGTCCCATAGCAGAGGACCTCGGTAATGCCATCGGCAATTTCGTTGGCGTCGTAGCGGATCCCGATGATGGCGTTGGCCGAAAGATCGGCGGCATGCTCCACCATCAGTTCGAACGCTTCTTCGCGGGCCTTCTCGCACAACTCGGTGAAGATGGTGATGTTGCCGCCCAACAGACTCTGCAGCCCGGCGCCGATGTTCCCGAGAATGCTCCGGGAACGGACGGTAATCCCGCGCACGATGCCCAGATGTTCGGTGATGCGGTATCCTTCCAGCTGAAATCCGGTGGTGATTAAATTGTTATCCATCCAAACTCCTCCCGTCAAAGTGATCAGCCGCGGCGTTCCCGCGGTTGCATCCCAATTTCTTCTTTCAAACCGCCCGGCGACGAAAAACCTCGTAAAGATAGCCGCCGTTTCGTGACTTCATGGCCGGATGACCGCTATTTATCGTGATCCGTCGAGCGCGATCCCCGCCCGTTGCAAGGCCGGGAAAAATTCTGCGAAATCCGGCAGCAGGCAGTCGGCCCCGGCCTCCCGCAACTGTTCGCCGGAGAATGAGGAGAGGTAGGCGACGGCGAACATGCCCGCCCGCTTGGCGGCCATCACCCCGTAAATGGAATCCTCGACCACGATGCAGGCGGCGGGCCGGCGTCCCAGGCGCTCCGCCGCATACAGAAAGAGATCGGGCTCCGGTTTGCCCTTGGCCACGTCCACGGCGCTGCAAATTACCGGAAAATACTGGCGCAAGCTCGTCTTCTCCAGCGAAAACTCGATCTTGCGGTATCCGCCCGAGGAAGCCACCGCCAGCGGAATGCGCCGTTCCGTCAGTGCCGCCAATAACTTTGCCACTCCTGGCATGGGCTGCAGCGCCTCGGCCAAACGGAAATAATTCCGTTCCACCTGATCGGTGAACTCCGCCAGGTCCAAGCCACGCTGGTCCCGCTTCGCGTAGTAATCCAACATGGTTCGATAGGACTTGCCGATCATCTGTTCCATCTCCGCCGCGTCGGTCTCCACCCCGTGTTCCTTGAGGGTCAGGGTGCTGGCAGCGCAGCTCACCGGTTCACTGTCGACCAAAACCCCATCACAATCAAAAATAAACGCCCAATCGGTCCCGCCCATTTGTCAGCCAACCTCCGCTTCCCGCTTTTGTAAGACGCTCAATACACATCGGCCGGTCACGGCCAGCAAAACAATGGCTCCGCCCACGAAGGCCCACCGGCCCGGCCGCTCGCCCAAAACCAGCCAGACCCAGACCGGATTGAGGGTCGGCTCGATGATCGGAATCAGGATTCCTTCCAAGGCGGTGACATGTTTAATGGCATAGGCATACAAGATATAAGACAGGCCCAGTTGCAACAGGCCCAATGCCGCCAACGCCAACCAACTGCGGCTATCGGGCATCGTTTGCAGCATAAAGGGCAATCCGATCAACGCGGTCAATACATTGCCCAAAAATAAGGATTCCAACGGAGAACCGTCCTTCTGCTTCCGGGACAGCATCGTTAATGCCGCGAAGGCCACGCCGCTCAAAATGGCGATGAAGTTGCCGAACAGGTTGCCGGCCGTGAGATTATCCAGGAAAAACAGAATCATCCCGCCGCTGACCACCACGATGGTCAGCCAGTCCAAACGGGTGGCGCGCTCCCCCAAAAACCACTGACCCAGCAAGGCTACGTAGATCGGCGCGGTGTATTGCAGCAATATCGCGTTGGCGGCCGTGGTCAGCTTGGTCGCGTTGACAAACAGAATCACCGTCGCGGCATAAGCGACCGCTCCGGCGATCTGGGTTTTGGACCAAGTAAAATTGAATTTCCTTTTATAAAGGAACATCAACACGGCGGCGATGGCGCTGCGCATTCCGGCGATGGCCACCGGATTCCAGGCCACCGATTTGATCAGTAGGCCGCCGAGGCTCCATAACAGCGCCGTTCCCACCAGACAAAGCAACGCCTTGTGCCGTTCCCCCGCCTTCCCCTTACTTCCTTGAATCTGATTGCTCATCCTGCTGAATCCTTCCTCGTAAAATTGCTTCCCAATCCATCACAAAAACCAGTCATATCTATCAGAATTAAAAATATGGATGAACCAATGAAACTTCCCCATCATCCGTCACGAGGTGACCGTCTTGCCGGATTCCCTCTATCAGCTCAACCTAAACTGGGACCGGATCAGCAGTTCGAAACGGACCCAGCTTTTAAAATTGATGCCGCTGATCGCCGCCGGAGACGAGCAAAACACCAAAGTCGCGATCACCGGCCTCAAAGTGGAAAAGGCGGTGCAGCTTCAATTGCTGGCTCTCCTGGCGGCCCGGATCGTCCCGACGAACCGCGCTGCCGGCGAGGCCTTGTTCGAACAGGCGCGCGACGCTTCCTGCAACTGCTGGCTGAAGACCGACCAGATCCGCGCCTTGGGATTCATCTGCCAAAAAATGGCCCAGTCCGGTTTGCGGAGCACGGCCCAGGCCTTGCTGGGCCAGATCGCCACGATCGGCGCCGGGCTTCACGAATCGGAGCTGTCCAATCAGGAAGACCTGGATTCGATCATCAACTGCCTGGCCGATCTGGGGCTCAATCTGGAACGAGCCGGTTTCCGGCGCCAATCGGTCCATTATTTCCGAAGCGCGCTACAGTGGAGCCAGGGTTTCCATGAGCCGGATCTGTCCCAAAATTATGAGGCCAGAACCGCCGCCTACAGCCGGGTGGCCCAGAAACTGGCCGCGGCCGGACGGTATCGTTGGGCGTTGCGGATCGCCCGCCTGATCCGGAGCAAAACCTTTAACGGCTTGGAATATTGCAACCGCGAATCATTACGGGCCGAGGTCATCCACTGCGTCGGGGTCCAACTGGCCCACAACGGAAAACGGCACCGCGCCGGACGGATGTTGGACCGGGCCGCCCGGGTCGTCATTGCCGACATTCATAATTATGACTCCATCCGCAGCGAAAAACTGTTGCGCCTCTCCGTCTCCTTTGAAGAGATCGGCTTTTTCAAGCGGGCCCGCGGGTTGCTGACCAAGGCCAGCCAGATCGCCAGTGGAACCTCGTAAGGATTGCCAAAGCCACAACCCTCTCGACTGGACAAAGCCGTCCTTGACCGGACGGCTTTGTCCATAATCCGACGCGCTTTGGGGAGCACTCGATTCTTCTGCGGGGGTATCGCCATGTTGCTAACTTTCGGCGAAATTGGCCAATTTTATTATTTAAGGATAAAAACGACATTGACCGTGACAGTGATATCCTTGGTCCGGCCGGAGGTATTATAGACCCCGTAATCCATGACTTCGGTCGAATACGGCTCGGTGATCTGGAACACTCCCGAATATGCGGAAGCGATCTTGGCGATCCGGTCGCCGGTGCTCCGCGCGATCTCGGCGGCCCGCTTTTGGGCGTCGCTAGTGGCCGCGGCCAGCAGACTCCGTTTCAACCGATCCAGTTTGGAATAGTAGTATTCCAGATTGGATGATTGCAAAAAGATCCCCTTGTTTACCAGCACACTGGGTTCCAGCGCCAATTTCTCGACCTTGCCGACATCGTCCGAGAGAATGAACAGATTCTGCTGGATGCTGTAACCGGAGATAATCCCGTCCTTCCCGCCGTTCTGGCCATAGATGGGATTGGTATTCACCGGCTGAACCGTAATATCCTGCGCGCCGACGCCATTGGCTTTCAGGAAAGCGATCAATCCGTTCCGATCGCTCTCAAGCTCCGCGTAACCCGCTTTTAGATCCGCCTGCCCGGCCGTACGCGAGAGCGTCACCCGCCACTTGATAATATCGGACCGGAACCGTTGCGTAGCCATGCCGACCACTTTGATGGTCTTTACGGGCTGGCGGCTCTGATAAATAAGAAGACCGAAAACCGTCGCACCAATAATGAAACTAAGACCCAGAATACAGACTGCCAACAACCGTTTTTTCATTGTCGTCACCTACCTTGTCATTCAATTCCCTCTTTTCGTATTTTCGTGAGATGCCATTTCACTTTGCATTTCAATCCATTATTTCAAAAACGCCAAGATAACCCCGCCGGAGGCCTCGCGATCGGCGAAGCTTTCATTCATAACCGGCTATGAATGAACCTGTTTTACCAAATTTCGGGCTCGACGCCATGAGTTCCTGCAGCAACCGCGTCCCTTTTTAAAAAATTATCCGAACTCATGTTAAAAAAAAGAAACATGTCATTTTGCTGGAAGGTATTCTCGATATTTCGTCTAATACAATTACGTTATAATTGTTAATCTGTGACAGCCGGAGCTCGAAAATTGCGCATTGGTGCATAGGTTTTCCTTTTTTCGGCACCAACCCATCGGAGTTCCGGCTGGGCAAGTGGCCAATAATTTGAAAACCATCTCGGCTTCGGGAGGTGATGGACGTAAAGTTCTGTTTGCGACGGTGATTATTTTTAAAAATAGAAACAGGAGGTATGCTTCCACAATGAAAATGAGTAAATGGCTTTTACTACTGGCTGTTGTGGTCTTAATCGGTTCAACCGTTTTCGCGGCTGCCCCGAAATTGGCCAAGGTACAAGAACTGCGTTACAATGACGGCACCGAACCGCAGACCGTCGATCCGGCCCGTTCCACTGGCGTTCAAGACGCCAATGTCGAAGTCGCCGCTTTTGAGGGCCTGACCCGGAATGGTTTCGGTGACGTTCCGATCCCGGGCATCGCCGCCAGCTGGGATGTTTCCAAAGACGGCCTCATCTATACTTTCCATCTGCGTAAGAACGCCAGATGGTCCAATGGCGATCCGGTCACCGCCCAAGATTTCGAGTATTCCTGGAAGCGGGCGCTCGATCCCAAACTAGCCTCGGAATATGCTTATCAATTATATTACATCAAAAACGGCGAAGCTTATAATAATAAGAAGATCACCGATCCCAACCAAGTTGGGGTAAAGGCGCTCGATAGATATACCCTGAAAGTGACCCTCGAGTCTCCCTGCCCTTATTTCTTGTCGATTACCGCTTTCCAGACCCTGTTCCCGGTCAACAAGAAAGTGGTCGAGGCCAATCCCGAGAAATGGGCCACCGATCCCAAAACTTATGTCGGCAACGGTCCTTTCAAGATGGTCCGCTGGGTCCATAACGAACGGATCGAGTTCGAGCCCAATCCTTATTATTGGAACCGCAAAAACGTTAAACTGACCAAATTGACCTTCTTCCTCGTCGAAGAGCAAAGCACCGCTTTGACCATGTATGATTCCAACCAAGTCGACCTGCTCGACAACAACAGCATTCCGCAACAAGAAATCCCGCGTCTGGAATCTACCGGCGCGCTGAAATACCTGCCGTATTTGGGCACTTATTTCTACCGGTTTAACGTCAAGAAAGCTCCGTTCAACAATCCGAAGGTCCGGAGAGCGTTGACGCTGGCCATCGACCGGCCGCTGCTCATCAAAGCGGTGATCAAGGGCGGTCAGAAACCGGCCTACGGTTTCGTGCCCGACGGGGTGCCCGACGCGGCGAAAGGCACCACCTTTAGAAAGGTCGGCGGCAATTTCTTCAAAGACGATCTGGCCACGGCCAAAAAATTGCTCGCCGAAGCCGGCTATCCCGACGGCAAAGGCTTCCCCAATATTGAAATCCTCTTCAACACCAGCGAACAACATAAACAAATCGCCGAAGCCATTCAGGAGATGTGGAAGAAGAACCTGGGCATCAATGTGACCCTGACCAACCAGGAATGGAAAGTCTACCTCGATAACCAGCAACATCTGAATTACACGATCGCCCGGGCCGGCTGGATCGGCGATTATGTGGATCCGATGACCTTCATGGATATGTTCGTCACTGACGGCGGCAACAATGAAACCGGTTGGAGCAACGCCCAATATGACAAATTGATCGATGTCGCCAAAAATACGGGTGACCAGAAAGTCCGGATGAAAGCCATGCATGATGCGGAAAAGATCTTAATGGCAGAACTGCCGATCATGCCGATCTACTTCTATACCGACCCCACGCTGATCAAGAGTTATGTGAAGGGCGTCAACCAATCTTCGTTGGGAATGATTTATTTCCACGACGCTTATATCGCCCAGCATTAAGCCGGCGATCGAATACTTGCTTCGCGAATAAGGCGGCGCTACCCGCGCCGCCTTTATTGCGGCATATAGAGGACAAGGATGGCCTTTCCTGTCTGTTTTCGGGCTGGAAAGGCCATTCGCGATATCCGTGTTATGCTACGAATTGAGAAACATATGTCGTAACATCGCCGCAACCGCAGTAATGATGGATTGCGACCGATGTGGCAGGAGTGATAACGGTGGGTAAGTATGTTGTGGGCCGATTGGGATCGGCCATTGTAACTTTGTGGATCGTCATTACCGTAACGTTCTTTTTGATGCATGCGATTCCCGGAGGACCGTTCACCTCGGAAAAGAGACTTCCGCCGGAGATCATCAAGAACATCGAAGCACGTTATCATTTGCGAGATCCGCTCATTAAGCAGTACAGCGATTATTTGTTCAACATTGTGAAGTTGGATCTGGGTCCCTCCTTCAAGTTCCAGGGCAGATCCGTCAACGATCTGATCCGCGAGGGATTCCCGGTCTCCGCCACGCTCGGCGTCCTGGCCATTCTGGTGGCCTTGGCGGTCGGCGTTCCTTCGGGTATCTTCGCGGCGCTGGGCCACAATCGGTGGCAGGACAGCACCTTGATGCTGGGAGCGATCCTGGGGGTCTCGATCCCCAGTTTCGTGATGGCAACCCTGTTGCAATTTATCTTCAGTTATATTTTGGGCTGGCTCCCGCCGGCGCTCTGGGGGATGCCCAGCCAGGCGGTATTGCCGGTGCTGGCGCTTTCCGTGTTCCCGATGGCTTTCGTGGCCCGGCTGACCCGTTCCAGCATGCTGGAGGTGTTGGCCCAGGATTACGTGCGCACCGCCCGTTCCAAAGGTTTGAGCGAGGCCATGGTCATCGTGCGCCATGTTCTGAAAAATGCTTTGATTCCGGCCATTGCGGTAATGGGCCCGCTAACGGCGACCTTATTGACCGGTACTTTTGTAATCGAGAAGATCTTCGCCATTCCCGGTCTGGGACGTTACTATGTTAACAGCATCTATAACCGCGACTATACGGCGATCCTCGGCGTTACCGTCTTTTACGCGGCCTTCGTGCTGTTAATGAGTTTACTGGTCGATGTCATTTACGCCATGATCGATCCCCGGATTAAACTGACTGGAAAAGGTGATTGAGGAATGATAAATCAACCTGTGCTGTTTGAACCCGTCGGTCGCGCGGCCGATACCGACAACCTCGCCGTCCGCCCCAATACCAGCTATTGGAAGGATGCCTGGCGTAGGCTGAAACAAAACAAAGTGGCCATCATCTCGTTATTCGTCATCATCCTAATTATCCTGGCCGCGATCATCGGCCCGTTTTTCTGCAAATATTCCTATTCGGACCAGAGCTTGCTCAGCGCCAACCAGCCGCCTTCGGCGGATCATTGGTTCGGCACCGACAACCTCGGCCGCGATCTCTTCGTGCGCTGTCTATACGGCGCGCGGGTCTCGCTCACCATCGGCTTCTTCGTGACCTTGATTAATTTGAGCCTGGGCGTAATCTACGGCGGCATTTCCGGATTTTACGGCGGCAAGGTCGACGAGTACATGATGCGCATCGTCGACATCCTGTACGCCATTCCCCTGTTGCTCTGGGTTATCTTGTTGATGGTCATCTTAAAACCTGGCCTGCAGAACGTGTTGATCGCCATCGGCGCGGTCTACTGGCTCTACATGGCCCGGGTGGTCCGGGGGCAAGTCTTGAGCCTGAAAGAGCAGGATTATGTGCTGGCCGCCCGGGCCATCGGCGTCAGCGACAAGCGGATCATCCTCCGCCATCTGGTTCCCAACGCGATCGGGCCGATCCTGGTCACGGTGACCTTTAATATCCCGGAGGCCATCTTCACCGAGGCCTTCCTGAGCTTTATCGGACTGGGGGTCGGCGCGCCCATGGCTTCCTGGGGGATGCTCGCCTCGGACGCCTTGGACGGGTTCCGCTCGTTCCCCTATCAACTGTTTTTCCCGGCGGTATCCATCTGCATCACGATGTTGGCCTTCAACTTTTTCGGCGACGGCTTGCGGGACGCGCTTGACCCGCGGCTGCGTAAGTAAGGGAAGGGGTAAGGAGGAATTACGATATGAGTGCACTACTAGAAGTGAAAGGGCTGAAAACCTCATTCTATACCTACGCCGGGGAAGTCAGGGCGGTGGATGATGTCAGTTTTACGGTGGATTCCGGAGAAGCGGTGGCCATCGTCGGCGAGTCGGGCTGCGGCAAAAGCGTCACCTCGCTCTCGATCATGCGGCTGATCGCCCATCCCGGCAAGATTACCGAAGGGTCCATTCTTTTTGACGGCCAGGATCTGGTCCCGCTCAGCAACCATGAGATGCGCCGGATCCGCGGCAACGAGATCGGGATGATCTTTCAGGATCCGATGACCTCGCTGAATCCGGTATTGACCGTCGAGCAACAACTGACCGAAGGCTTGCGCCTGCACAAAAACCTGCCCGCCGCCGCTGCGTCCCAAAAAGCGATCGAGCTTTTGGAGCTGGTGGGCATTCCTTCGCCGGAAAAACGGCTGCGCCAGTATCCGCACCAGTTCTCCGGCGGCATGCGGCAGCGGGTGATGATCGCGATGGCCCTGGCCTGCGAGCCCAAGCTGCTAATCGCCGACGAACCTACCACCGCGCTGGATGTGACCATCCAGGCGCAGATCCTGGAGATCATGAAAGATCTGAAACAAAAGATCAATACCGCGATCATTCTGATCACCCACGATCTCGGCGTGGTGGCCGGAGTCTGCCAGAAAGTGATCGTGATGTACGCCGGCAAGATCGTGGAAAGCGGCGCCCTGCGGGACGTCTTTTACCAGCCGCAACATCCCTATACCTGGGGCTTGCTCAAATCGGTGCCGCGCCTGGATGAAGAGGCCAAGACCAAACTGGTTCCCATCTGGGGTCAACCCCCCGATTTGCTGGCGCCGCCCGCCGGCTGCCGGTTCCGGCCCCGTTGCGACTATGCGATGAAAATCTGCGAGCAGGAGCTTCCGCCCTATTTCGAGGAACGCCCCGGCCATCAGGCGGCTTGCTGGCTGATGCACCCGGACGCGCCGAAGGTCCAGCGCCCGTCCGCCAAAGGGGGGTCCGTCGCATGAATCCGTCTCAACCATTGCTGGAAGTAAAGAATCTTCAAAAATATTTCAAGATCGGCTCCCATCATCTGCTCAAGGCGGTCGACGACGTCAGTTTCACGATTCCCAAGGGCGAGACCCTGGGGCTGGTCGGCGAGTCCGGTTGCGGCAAAACGACCATCGGCCGGACCATCATCCGGCTCTACGAGCCCACCGGCGGCAAGGTCATCTTCGGCGGCACCGATATTTATACGCTGACCAAAGCGCAGATGCTGCCGGTCCGCCACAAGATGCAGATGATCTTCCAGGATCCCTATTCATCGCTCAATCCGCGGATGACCGTCTCCGAGATCATCAGCGAGCCGATGGAGGTCCATCACGTCGCCAAGGGCAGTGCGGCCCAGGAACGGGTCAATGAACTGCTGTCGCTGGTGGGTCTCAGCCGGGAACACGCCAACCGTTTCCCGCACGAATTCTCCGGCGGCCAGCGGCAGCGGATCGGCATCGCCCGGGCGCTGGCGGTGGAACCCGAATTCGTCATCTGCGACGAGCCCATCTCGGCCCTGGACGTCTCGATTCAGGCCCAGGTGATCAACTTGCTGGAGGAGTTGCAGGAACGGCTGGGTTTGACCTATCTGTTCATCGCCCACGATATCTCGATGGTCAAACATACCAGCAACCGGATCGCCGTCATGTACCTCGGCAAGCTGGTGGAACTGGCCCCATCGGCCGAACTCTACAAGAATCCGTTGCATCCGTACACGCAGGCGCTGCTTTCGGCGGTGCCGGTCGCCGATCCGGAGGTGGAAGCCAGCCGGAACCGGATCGTCCTCGAAGGCGACGTGCCCAGTCCGGTGGATCCGCCGCCGGGCTGCCGCTTCAAAAACCGTTGCCAGATCGCCCGGCCGGAATGCGGCGAGCACGATCCGCAACTGGTGGATTGCGGCGCCGGGCATTTCGTCAGCTGCTTCGCGGTGCAACATTGCTAACCCTATCGCATTCAAAAGCCGCCGGATCCCCGGCGGCTTTTCATTTTGTTTTGAATCCGGCAGCTTCCCCCCGCCGGGAACCCGAGCGCTATTTAATAAGCGAATCCGTATCTTTCGGTAACTGCCAAAGCATATTCGCTAACGAAACGAACCTCTTCGGTGACCAAATGAGTATTTTCAGTAATGAAATGAGCACGTTCAGTTGCTGAACGAGTATCTCCAATAACTAAATGAGTATGTTCAGTTACTGAATGAGCATCTTCGGTAACTAAATGAGCATATTCAGTTACTGAATGAGCATCTTCAGTAACTAAATGAGTATGTCCAGTTACTGAATGAGCATCTTCGGTAACTAAATGAGCATGTTCAGCTACTGAATGAACATCTTCGGTAACTAAATGAGTATGTTCAGTTACTGAACGAACATTTTCAGTAATAAAATGAGTTGGAACAGTGACCCAAAAATCATCCGGGACTGACCGAGTAGTTTGCAAACGATCACCGGAAGCTGATTGGCGCCGGCAAGGTGATCTGCTTCATGCATTCCAACGCGTAAAGGTCGGTCATTCCCGCCACGTAATCGGTGACCATCAGCTCCGGCGGGGCCGCCGAACGCCGGTAGTAGTCGGCCATCTCCTCCAGATGCCGGCCGAAGGCCCGCTCCAGCCGGGTGAATCCTTCCTGGTAGGCGGCGAAGTCCGGACCGTGCCGCCGGTAACAGGCCATCAAATAATCGAAGAGCGCGGCGATGATCCGCTGGCCGTATACTTTATAGGCTTCGATTTTGGGATGATTGTAGATGTATTCGCGGTTGAACTCGATCAGCCGCTCCACCACCTCGAATTTCTCGTCGGAAAAGCAGATCGCGTCGCTCTGGCGGGAACGCTCGATGGCGTCGATCACCAGGCTGTTGATGATCTCGCCGTTGGTGTTGCCCAGCTCTTTGAGGATCTGGCGCGGGATATCCGCGGTCTTGATGAACCCGGCGATCTTGGCATCCTCGATATCCCGGCCCAGATAGGCGATTTTGTCGGCGAAGCGGACGATGCATCCTTCATAGGAACTGGGCAGACTGTCCCGGTCGCGCATCGCCTCCAGGTCGTTTTCGCGGGCCACCGGCCGCAGGTATTGCTCGAAATGTTCGCCGTTATGGTTGATCATGCCGTCCTTCACGCCGTAGGTCAGATTCAGGCCCCGGCCGCCGTTGGCCAGATGCTCCACCACCCGGTAGCTGTTGACCTCATGGATGAAGGAGCCGATCCCCGCCAGCTTGCGGTCAAGGATCTCTTCCCCGGCGTGTCCGAACGGCGCGTGCCCCAGATCGTGGCCCAGCCCGGTGGCGTAGGCCAGCTCGACATCGAGGTCCCAGCCGCTGGAGTTCAGGCCCTTGCAGATGGTGGCGGCGATGGTCGCCACGTGCATCACGTGTTCGATCCGGGTGCAGACGTGATCGTTCTCCGGCGCGAAGAAGACCTGGGTCTTATGTTTCAGCCGCCGGAACGGCATCGAATGGATGATGGCCGTCTGGTCGCGGAAATAATCGCCGCGCACGTCGGGCACTCTTTGGTGGCTGCGTTTCAGGTAGACTTCCTTGGGGAGCGGATTAACCATCGGCTACCTCCCGGTCGAGACGGATCCAAACAATTTTTTGCGTAAGAACTTCCCCCACGGTGCCCGTTTTTCCTGCCGTTTCCGTCAAAACACTGGCCGGCCCATGAAAAAAGCCGCGGAAGCGAGTTCCCACGGCCGGTAAATTAACGGTTAAACGGACTTGGAGTAAGGCGCGGCATTCTGGGGCATCACCCGCAGCGGAATCTTGGCATTCTTGGCCGCCGCCGAAGCTCCGGCATAATACTCGATGATCTCACGCCGCCGGATGATTCCGATGAAGATATCATGATCGTCGACGACCGGCACGAAATTCTGGATCATCGCCAGGGAGAGCAAGTCTTCGATCTGGGCGTTGATCCGCACCGGGGCGTTTTGGGTACGGCGCGGCACCTCGCGCAGCAAGACCCTTTCGGTTCCCTCAAAGGTCAGCCCGGGGCTGTTTTTCATCTTCCACAGCAGGTCGCCCTCGGTCAGGGTTCCGGCGTATCTCCCATTCTCGTCGATCAACGGGATCGCGGTGTAGCGGTGATACTCCATCTTCTCCAACGCTTGGCGCATGGTGCATTTAATGGGTAAGTAGACCACTTCGTTCTTGGGAATCAAAAAAAAGGCAATATTCATCCAGCTCCTCCTTTCAGAACGGGGTCCGATACAGCTTGTTAAACGTCGGCGCCGCCGAAAAGTTGCAGCAGAATATTTGTATTTCTGTTAATTGCGGATTATTAACTGGCGATCGGCCGGATCAGGCTGAAGCCTCACCGGTCGGAAGCTTTGTTATTCTATCATATGCGCCGCGGCGAGCGGGAAGTTCCGGCCCGCCGCTGGCAGCGTTTTACGGCGCGTCAGCCGCAAAAGATTCCGGCGGAATTACGCAAAAAAAAGAAAGGGAGTTGTCACTCCCTTCCGCCTTAATGTTGCGCTTCGGTTTTGTCGGCATTGGGAACTTTCTCCCGGAATAGAAAGCTGATGCTGTACAGCCCGGCGATCCCCACCAACGCATAGATGATGCGGCTCCATAACGAGGCCTGCCCGCCGAAGATGGCTGCCACCAGATCGTATTTGAACAACCCCACCAACAGCCAGTTCAAGGCGCCGATGATCACCAGGACCAACGCGAATCTATCCAAAAACCCCACTCCATTCTATAACGACTGATTTAGGAATAGTTTTCCGAGTTTTGGCTGATTTAGGATAGGGAAATTCATCCAGCGCCTATTCACGGTTTAACGGGTGAAACCAATTCATAGGTTTTTAATTGCGTACAAATCCCAAGCGTGTTTTGCAAACCACCCGTCAGATTGCCGATTTCCAAAATATCGGCATTGGAGTCGCCGCCCGGTCCGGGAGCCAAACCGTGGATCCATTGGTTTTTTTGATCTGGCGAGGCGCTTGACACCATCATCCCCTCCAGTTATAATATTAATGCGAAAATTTCTTAACGAGAGGAACGGTCGATGCTGGACGAAAAGAACATGCTGAAAGAAAATGGTCTGAAACTGACCCGCCAGCGGAGGGAGATTCTCGAGGCCTTAAAAGACAGTCCGCCGTTGGGCGCGGAAGAGATCTTTCATCTGGTCAATAAACGCTGCAGCGTTAATTTGAGCACGGTCTACCGCAATCTGGGCATCCTCATGAAGATGGGAATGATTCGCAAAACCAACAGCCTGGGCCAGGCCGATCAGTATGAATTGGTCCGACACCACTGCGAGCATGCCCTGGAATGCTTGAAGTGCGGCCGCAAGGTCGTCTTTTCGGAGTGCTTCTTTGACCAGATGGTCAAGGAGATCGAGTCCAAAACCCAGTTTGTCGTCAAGAAGCACAACCTGGAACTCTTCGGAACTTGTCCCAATTGCTCGCGCAAAGTCAATAAGGAGCGTTAACCGGATGAAAAAAATGAACCGATTTCAGTTAACAGCGGCGCCAGGGTTACTTTTGGCCCTCATGGCCGTGGCCGGCGTTTTCGGGTATGGCGGGGTCTTCCCGGCCAGCGCCGCCCCGAATCCCCACGGCAAACTGACCATCGTCACCAGCCTGCCGCTTTTAAAAAATATCGCCGACCAGATCGGCGGCGACCGGGTCCGGGTCGAAAGCATCATTCACGGACCGGCCTGCGATCACGAATACGAACCGGGTGCCAATGACCTCCGCAAACTGGCCGATTGCCAAATCTTTATCAAGGTCGGCATGGGTTCCGATCCTTGGGCCGACAAATTGGCCAAAGGAATCCTAAGCCGCCAGGCCCGGCTGATCGATACCTCGGCGCGGGTTCAAACCATGAGCGTCGCCGGCCTGCTCAATCCCCACTACTGGGGCAGCCCGGACAATGTCAAGCTTATGGCCCGCCATATCCTGGATGGACTCAGCGCCGCCAAGCCGGAGCAGAAAGCCTACTTCACCGCCAATTATCAGCGGTTTAGCGCGGCGATCGATCGGACGGCCGCCGCGCTGAAGGCCAAAGCCGCCCAAGTGGCGGACCGGCCCTTTGTCAGTTACAGCAATGCTTTTCCTTACTTTTATCAGTATTTCGGCTTCCGCAACCTGCGGACGGTGGAACGCTCCTGTGAGCAAGAGGTTTCCCCCAGGGATCTGGCGAATGCCGCCAAACTGATGGCGGAGCGGCGGATCCGGGTGCTGATCGGCGATGCCGCCGAGCCCAACGAGCCAGACGGATTGGCCCAGGAGGTCCATGCAACCAAGCTCCTGCTCTGGCCGACAACCGACGAATCCGGCGATTATCTGCGCACCTTACGTCATAACGTGGAATTGTTGGTGAAAGCCTTACGATGATTGCGACTGAAAAACGATCCGAACCGGTATTGCAAGTTTCCGGGGTAACCCTGGGTTACCCCGGCGTCATCGCGTTGTCCAATGTCAGCTTTGAAGTTCAAAAAGGCGAATATGTCGGGATCATCGGACCCAACGGTTCCGGCAAGAGCACCCTGCTCAAGGGGATTCTCGGCTTGCTGAAAGTCTATTCCGGCACGATCCGCTGCAATGGCTATTCCCAGACCCAGCTCAAATTGTTCCGCAAGAACATGGGTTATGTGCCGCAGAAGAGCAAAAACGATCTGCAGTTTCCGGCCCTGGTCCGCGAAGTGGTGCTGATGGGGCTGTACGCGCAGATCGGCTGGTTCCGTCACCCGCAAAAGATCCACCGCCAAATGGCGCTGGAGAGTCTGCGCGCCGTCGGCATGGCCGATTTCAGCGAGCGCTCCATCGGCGATCTCTCCGGCGGTCAGCAGCAACGGGTGCTGATCGCCCGGGCGCTGGTGGCCAACCCGCAAATTCTGATGCTGGATGAACCGACCGCTTCGGTGGATCTGTACGCCCAAAGTGCCATCCTGGAGAGCCTCGAAAAATTGAATAAAGAGCGCCAGATCACCATTTTGATGGTTTCGCACGACATCAACGAGATCGTCCATTCCTGTCACAAGATTCTGTTGTTGAACGGACAGCGCAGCCAGTTCGGCACGCCGCGCGAAGTTTTGACCAAGGAGCGCCTGCGGACGATTTACGGCAGCCGCATCTACGTCCACGACCATCAAGGCCATCCTCATATCCTGGTAGGTGATTTCGATGAATGAACTTTTGGCATACGGCTTTGTGCGCAACGGACTCGTCGGGGCGGTGCTGATCGGGGCGATCTGCTCGTTGATCGGCGTCTTCGTAGTCTTGCGGGGCATGTCGTATATCGGCTCGGGAATCGCCCATGGCTGTCTGGCCGGGGTAGCCCTGGCCTTTTTAATGGGCTGGAACCCCTTGTTGCTCTCGATCATCTTCGCCTTGATCATGATCTTGCTGGTGGAAGGGATTAACCGCAAGACCACGCTCAAAATGGACACCTCCATCGGGGTGATCTTTTCGTTCGCGATGGCCTTGGCGGTGCTCTTTATCGGCCTGATTAAAAAGTACACCCCCGATATCATGAGTTACCTGTTCGGCAACTTATTGCGGGTGACCCCCGGCGAACTGTGGGTAATGGGCGTCGTCGGCGCGATCGTCATCGCGGCAATACTGCTCTTCTTCAAGGAACTGCAGTTCTCGACCTTCGATCCGGAGATCGCCGAGATTTCCGGGATTCCGGCCGCGGTGATCGCCTTGATGCTGTCGGTGCTGATGGGATTGACCATCGTCATTTCCCTGCAGGCCGTCGGCGAACTGTTGGTGTTGGCTCTGATCGTCCTCCCGGCCTCGGCCGCCTACCAACTGACTCGTTCTCTGAAACGGATGATGATCATCTCGGTCGTCTTTGGGGTGATCAGTTCGACCGTCGGGCTGATTGCCGCTTTTTATCTGAACGCCCCCACCGGCTCGACCATCGTCATTATGTTGGGGGTAATTTTTTTCCTGACCGTGATCTGGGGCAAAATGCGCAAACGGCCCGGCGCGGTTCTGCCGTAAATCGCAGCGCAAGATCGACCCGATTATTCTCAAAGAGGTATTGAATAATTTTCGCCGAATAAAATATTGCTATATCAGTTGAATTAAATTCAAAATCGGCGTGTCACCGGATCGACCGCCATGGCAAATTAAGGGATTCATTCGACTTATTGTCGCTGGAATCGGATCAACTAGACATTCGGCTTTAGGAATGCAAATCTTTATTGAAAAATTCATTTCATCCTATATCCAAGATGAAAGAGGAAACGGAGCAAAGTTAAAGTTGAACGGCTTTCATCCCGCCGCTCCCGGGGCCTACCATCCGGGGGGTTAAAATGGTTAAAAACCGTCAACCCTGTAATATGAAGCAGAAACTCCGCCAAATTTTCGGGATCTTGCTGATCATCTCCCTGATCTTCATGGCTGCCCATTTCTTTCTTCATTCCACCTGGAATGAAGAGGATGGGCATTGTTCGTTCTGCCAAATTCTTCAGAACGGTTCGCTGACGATTCTGCTTTTCCAACTCACTGTTTCGTTCAGTTACATCCCGGTGGCTGCCGTCGCTCCCCTGTTTTTCCTCGGCCAACCGCTTTTCCAACGCTTCTTCCGGGGTCCTCCCCTGGCCTGCGCATCTTCTTCCAGTACGAATGTCTTTTAATTCAGGCATTTTTAAGTAACTGCCTTATATTTCATTGGAAGTCACGCGTTTTTGGGCGGCTCAGTGAAGTATGCGCTGATTGCCTTGGACGTCCATTGCGCCGGAAAAAAGAAAGAAGGGATCCCGATGAGAGGTCCGTTAAGACTCGGACTGTCCATTTTTTTATTTGCATTCACGTTTACCGTGGTAGTGCTGCATGGTGGTTTTACGGTTCCGGCGCCGGTTCTGAATAAAGTGCCGCAGATCTCGACCATCTTTATCAGCATCATCATTCAGGCATTGCCGTTTGTATTGATCGGCGTATTCGGCTCGGCCCTGATGCAAAACCTGGTCACAGTGGAGATGATCGAAAACAAGCTGGCCAAGACTAGACGGCTGCCCGGGATCCTGCTGGCCATCGGCGCCGGCTTCTGCTTCCCGGTCTGCGACTGCGGGGTAATTCCGGTGGCCCGCCGCTTGCTGATGAAAAGAGTTCCGCCCTATATGGCTGTGGCTTTCATGGTCACGGCCCCGCTGGTCAATCCAATCACCGTCTGGGCGACCGCCACCGCCTTCGGCTACAGTCTGCCGGTGACGCTGATCCGGGTGGGCCTGGCCATTGCGATCGGGATCATCGTCGCCTGGCTGGTCAGCGAATTTCTGCCAAACCTGGAGGATATTCTGAACCAACAGACCCTGCTGGAACTGGAGAGCGCCGCTGTCGAGCTGGAGGCGGAACATCCGGCTGGCGATTGCGGCCATGATCATGCCCACGGACACGGTCATGATCACGATCATCATCACCATTCGTGGCAGTCGGTCCTCGGAGCCGTCTTCGAACATGCCAACACAGAGTTTTTGGAAGTCGGAAAGTTCCTAATTATCGGAGCATTGCTGGCCTCGGTCATCCAGGCCCTGCTTCCCAAGGAAGCGCTGCTGACCGTCACGCAAAATCCAGCGTTGTCGATCCTAGTAATGATGCTCTTGGCGCTCAGTCTATCGCTCTGCGCCGAAGCCGACGCGTTCGTGGCCCGCTCCTTCACCTATCATTTCCCATTCGGCAGCGTGATGGCATTCATGGTCTTCGGCCAGATGCTGGATATCAAAAACGCCCTGTTGCTGTCCAAGAATTTCAAACCGAAAGCGCTCCTGTTCATCTTCGGCTGCTGCGCCGCGCTGGTCTTCCTCAGCTGCCTGCTACTGAACCTGAATAACGGCAGCAGCCTCTTCCAAGGGAGGTTTTGAGCATGAACCGTTATCAAAGCTACTTTCGCACCGTCGTTTTGGCCTGCTATTTCGTATTTCTCTTCTTTCTGCTGCATACCGGGATGATTCGCAAGTTCATCAATCCCCGGTTGGCATTTCTGACGGTCTTGACCCTGGTGATCATCGGAGCGATGATCCTGTACAATCTGGCCCGGATCGCCGCGGAACACGACGGCCGGTTGCGTGGCAACCGGGAATCCGGTTCCGGACACGATCACTGTGACCATCAGCATCCCGAGGGGGTCACCGCCGGCAATTACTTGCTGTTTGTGCCGATGCTGATGTCGATGCTGTTTGCGCCGCAATCGTTATCCTACCAGGCCGGCGCCCTCTCCCAAAACCAGGCGGCGGCGCTTCCTCCCACCGGAGCGGCCATTCAGCCAGCGGCCAATGGCAATTGGAATCTGACACCCGCCGGGACGGCCCAGATATCGAATGCGGCCGGCCAATATTCGCTGACCCCCGGAACAGCCGGTAACGGCGCACCGGCTGACTCAGCGACGGTCTCCGCCGGAGCGGCCAACGAATATACCCAACTACAGATCGGCGACATCATCTTTGACACGCCGAAAGCGCCAAAACAAAAATTGCTCAACTCCAA
Organism: Bacillota bacterium; assembly: GCA_023400055.1. Taxonomy (GTDB): domain Bacteria; phylum Bacillota; class UBA4882; order UBA8346; family UBA8346; genus Hydrogenispora. The sequence continues at coordinate 2,025 of JAEXFN010000062.1, read as the reverse complement.
GATCAAGTTGATCGGCCGGGTTTTCCGGTCCCCCTTGCTCAAACCGGATGAGGTGGTGCTTTACCGGATGATCATCACCTGTTGCGCCGCGGACGGCCTGCCCGCCGGGGTGCTGGTGAAGCTGCCCCAGCCGCAGCAGCTTCAAGCCGATGAATGGGTAGGCGTCGAAGGGACCCTGCAATTGTTGCCCTTCGACTCGAAACTGCAATCCATCGACCCGCTGGTGAGCATGGTGACTCCGGAAAAGATCTATCCTTATCTGATGGCGACGACTTCTTACCGGGTCGCTGCCCCCCATGATGAATATCTATATCCGTAAGCACTGCAAAAGTCGCTGCGTTGTAAAAAAACCGCCTACTACGGCGGTTTTTTACATTGATTCCAGCCGTTTTGCCGCATTAAGCTTATAAGCGACAAACTCCTCGACCGTTAGGAAAATCTCGTTGTATCCCAGCTTCTTGCAGAGCTGGGTCACATGGGGCGGTTCCAGATTGGCCTGGTATAAAAGATCGGCCGCGCCAAAAACGGTCCGGGTGTCGCCATCCAAAAGTACCCTGCCCTGCTGCAGGGCGACGGTCCGCTCGAATACTTCGGCCACAAAGTCCATGTCGTGGATGATGGTGATGACCAACTTGCCCTGATCGCGCAAGTCGCGGATGATCCGCTTGATCCGCTCCTTGCCGGCATGATCCTGGGCGATGGTCGGCTCATCCAGGATGATGATCTCATTACGCATCGCCAGGATCGCCGCGATGCACACCAATTTGCGCTCGGAAAGGCTCAGATCGTAAGGATGGGAATCCAGGCTGCCGTCCAACCCCACCATTTGCAACGCCGCCAGGGAGTTCGCCCTGGCCGCGGCGGGCGTTTGGCCGATATTCAGCGGGCCGAACATCACCTCGTCGATGACGCTGTTTTTGAAGATCTGGTCATTGGGATTCTGAAAGACCAGGCCGATCTGCTTGGCCAATTGAGCCACGGTGGCCTTCCGGGTATCCATGTCGTTGATGCGGATCGTTCCCGAGCCCGGTTTGAGCAATCCTTTCAGCAGTTTTACCAAAGTGGTCTTGCCGGCGCCGTTCTGACCGATGATCGCGGTCGGGGTGGAGTCGAAGCTGAGCGTGATCCCCCGCAGGACCGCATGGTCGCTTCGATTTTGCTCCCCGGTTTGGCGTCCGTATGAAAAATAAAGATCATGGACCTCAATCCGATTCACGTCCGGTTCACCACCGCGTCATAAGCTTCCTCCAGCGTCACCGGGTATAGGCCGGTTTGAGAGTTGACAATATTCAGGCCCTTGCAGATTCGGGTGAAAGCCGGCGCGGCGACCCCGTAACTCTCCAGATCGGGCCGGGAAAAGAGCCTGGCGGGCGTGTCGTCCGCCACCAGCCGGCCCTGGTGTAAAAGGAGCAGCCGGTCGGCGTATTGGGCGATCTTCTCCATTTTGTGCTCGACCATGATAATGGTCAGGCCTTCCTGACAGAGACTCCGCACCGCCTGGAAAACCTCCCCGGCGCCTTGCGGATCCAGTTGCGAAGTCGGCTCATCCAGGACCATCACCGCCGGCCGCATGGCAACGACGCTGGCGATCGCCAGCCGCTGCATCTGCCCGCCCGAGAGGTCGAAGGGATTGCGGTCCCGGTAGGCTTCGATATCCAGCAACTGCAAGGCCCAGTCGATCCGCGCCCGCATCTCGACGCGGGGCAGCCCCAGATTCTCCAGGCCGAAGGCGATCTCCTCAGCCACGGTCAGCCGCGATCCCGTCACCTGAGTAAAGGGATTTTGAAAGACAATGCCGATCTGCATGGCCACGGCGCTCACCTCGGTTTTGGCGGCATCCAGCCCGGCCACCAGCACCCGGCCGCCATAGGCGCCGTGATAAAACTGGGGCACCAAACCCACCAGCGCCTGGCAGAGCGTGGATTTTCCGGCCGAGTTGGGCCCGATGATCCCGATGAATTCCCCGCTCTCGACGGCAAACGAGATTCCCTTGAGCGCCAGTTCTTCCGTCAGGGGATAGCGGTA
>JAEXFN010000049.1 GCA_023400055.1 Bacillota bacterium | reverse complement strand
ACCATTCCTGGTGTTGATTGCGAGGGGGAACCACCTGTTCCCATCCCGAACACAGCAGTTAAGCCCCTCCGCGCTGATGGTACTTGTCGGGTGACCGGCCGGGAGAGTAGGTCTTCGCCAGGAGCATTTTTAAAACCTTTTTCACAAAAGCCTTCGGATATTTCCGAAGGCTTTTGGCATTATTTACGCCGATTAGTATAATGGCTTTCAGCTCAACAACGACGGTTTCCAGTGATGGATTCCGTTACTGGCTGGGAAATCTCCCAGGAACCGTTGGCGTTCCTGCTGATAATCGATCTTATGACGAAGTTTTTTTAAAAAACGTTCTTTGGGCCAAGGCAGTTTTTCATAATAATATTGTAATCCCACCTGCCAATATTCTTGTGGCCAACCAAGCAGCACATGCATTACTTCCAGCTCGGCCGGGAGCAACTTATTAACCCGATGATATTCAGATAGAATGAATTTTCCCAGTTCTGCTTGCCATTCATTGTGTTTCAGGTTTCTTACCAATAGATTAATTAAATCATGAATCCGAAGATCCAACAAACAATAATCAAAATCGATCAAAATTAAACGCTGATCCCCGGTACGCAAGATATTCCGGCTGGAATAATCGTGGTGGCAGAACTGCCCGACTTTGGCTGATTCTTGCGCTACTTCGGGATATGTTGATTTAAGTAGTGCTTCCAGGCTTAAATTGGCCTGCCGGTAAAATGACGCGAAATGGCGGAGAAATAATCGGCTGAACTCCGACACTTCTTTTTCTTGGCTAGCCAGCCGCCGAAAGTCCTTTAATTGTTGAATCCGTTCTTCTAACTTAGCCGGCCAGGACAGCCAACAAGTTCGGTCGGGATTTGGCGAACTGGGAACGAACCCGGCGGCACAGCGATGAAACTCCGCTAAAAATCGACTTGCCTGGCTGAGGTCGATGATATCGTCAAAATCAAGCTCCTGACTGAGGTACCAGTCGGACATCACATAAAGTTCGGAGTTAAAATCCACAAAAGGTTCGCCCAGCGAACTGCGGTCCAAGCGGGGACAATTTTCAAAACCTTGCTTTTCGAGATAGGTTAGCGCTTCCGCGATAAAACGTAAATCGGCTGCGCCCAATTTCGATTTTTTGAGGCACTTGAAACCCATATTGGTTTCTACACAATAAATTTTCCGATGAACCCGGAAGCCGATCAGTTCTAATCCGAAACCCGCTACAATCGATGTTAAATCGTCAAGATTGTTTAAACTCGCATCAAGCGGATCGCTGGTCAATTTCAATCACCCACTGCCTGATAGTCTTCAAAACCATGATGAAACCGGCTAAATGCCTCACGGCTTTGCAAATAATTTTGAAACTTGTGCCATTCCCGTTCCGGTGCATGCCGGCCGTGACGGTGAAAATAACGAATCGCCATTCGCCAGAATTTTTGCGGAAAATAAAGTACCGCCTTGACCACCTCCAGTTCATCTTGGTTGAGCGGTTGAACCGATTGATAAGCATCCATTACCAAGCCGGCCACCTGATAGTCCCAATGAAACTTTTTCATGATCCGCCGTAAAAATTTGGTCAAATCCATCATGGGCAGATCGAAACGGCAGCTATCAAAGTCAATCATGAAGATTCGCTTCTCCGGCGTAAGAATAAAATTGCGGGCTGCGGGATCGCCATGACAGAACGGCTTACTGATCTGCGCCTGCGCTACCAACCGTGAATAGACGGTTTTTTGCAAACGGGCCACAGCTTCGGCGGCCATCCGGATATACATATCGGCATTTTCCAGATACAGCCGGGCGAACGGGTCATCGTCCATGGTCGAAGCGATCGCTTTAAACTGCTGTAAATTTTGAAACCGTTCGCTGAAATGGTTGAAGCATTTGCCCAATTGATTGCGGACATTGGAAGCGGGCGGCGGTTCAAAACCGTAGCTTTTCTGATGAAATTCCGCAAAAATAACGGTGGACTCTACCAGTTCCGATTGGTTCCGGAAGTCGCACTGGCGGCCTTCGATCCAATCAAAGAGCGTATAGGCAAAACGTTTATCGCTAATGTAGGTTTGGCCGCTCAGCGTCGGCAAATAAGGATACATTTTGCAAAAACCGTTTTTCAAGAGGTGAGCGATGGCGGAATGAACAAAAGTGAGCCGTTCCGGCTTAAGGGGGGAAACTTTCAAATTCTTGGTCCCCCGATCGGTCTGGACCTTATAGACATCCTTTACCTTTTCCCAGGTTAATGCCTCTAAACCCCAATAACCCAGCAACTCCGCCAAATCGGGCTGATAATTTTCGGTCATAGTGTTCCTCCTCGCTGACAGTCAAGCCGATCGCTCAATTCCGGAATGACCTCGTTTAAAAAACTTAACCGGGCTTGTTCGGTGGTCGCCAGCTGCCACATCTTTGATGCGAATTGATGTTCGGACCAGGCCAGCTTTTCTTCGAAACGTTGGCTGCATAGCCGCCAAAAGGCATGGGGAAATGCCAGTAAATAGGGTAAGCTCCGCGCTTCTTCCGGTGCAATTTCCCTCTCTTTCACGTAGGATTCGAAAAGTTCTTTGAAAACCTGCCCTTTCCAGCCGTTCTCCCGGAGCGTGCGCAGCGCTAAGGTGACAAATTCCCGAATGAAGAGATCGTTTCTGGTAAGTTCATAATCGATCAGAAACCAATTCCTCTCCATGATGATATTATGAGGCGCCGGGTCATTGTGACAAAAACCACTGACAGCCGGAAGCCTCGACCAACGGGCAAATTCCGTCGCCAATAACCCTCGAATCGCAAACTCCGCTTGGGCATGAAAATGATCCACCCAACTTAAGATAGTGCGGTCGGTGCGATTTATTTTTTTTTGCAGCGGGATGGATCGCTTTAAGGATTTTAAGAAAACCGTTCGCCGGGAATATTCCGTCCACCAATCCGGGCGATCGGGCTCAGGCACGGAGCTTATTTTGCTGGCGGTCCGGTGTAATCTGGCGTAAAGCTGGGCAATGGCCTGCCTTTGCTTCGCATTGGTTAAATCAGGATGGGCGCCTTCGACCCAGCGGGTCAAGATGAAATACTGATCGTCAAACCGTAAATAAGGCGATCCGCTGCTGGTGGTGATCAAAGGCAGCAATCCCGGAAATCCGGTTGCCGTCAGTTCACTGATCATCCCAGCCAGCCAAGTTAATTGCTGATGATCTTGTTTGGTGCGTTTCAGGCAGAAAGAACCTTGCGTTGCACTGACTTTCCAGATCGGTCCCCGCGGTCTAAGCGCCGCGATATTAAGGGCATAGCCTTTATTCAACGCTGCGATGAGATCTTGCAATTGATTACCCCCGGTCTCTCAAGATCATGCGCTAATCATATAGTATGAAGACCCCTGCAAATGTGCCAGTTCCCATTCGCTAAAGGCATGAATACCATAGTAACGGGGGTGCTTCTGATGGGTAATCCGTTCAAATTCATCGATCATCTTGAGGAAAAGGTACTGATCGGCATTATCGGGTTGGAGCTCTTGAAAACCTTGATAGTGCCGAATCCGCTGGATGTTTTGATTCTAACGGGATTAATTTTCGTTTTTATCTGGTGCTTTGGCGATGATTGGCGCTGAGCGTGTCGCGCGGGGCAGCGACTTCGACCGTTTACTGGACGTTCTGGGGGAACGCGGCCGTCTCTATCAACGGCGCGGAGTCTATTTGCTCAAGGAAGTTACCCCGGTTAAGGTGCTGAAACCGTTGAAAGTGGGAGCCAGGCAAGCGTTTTTAATCGGAGAAATGCTGAGCCGGAATGAGAATTGCCCGATTTTGCCGCGGACATTTCGGCCGGAATCCGGTAAGCCTTACCTTTGGCATAAAGGTTCGCGTTACATGTTGACCGAGTTTTTGGAGGGCCGGGAAGCGGATTATTACCGAATCGAAGATCTGCAGGCTGCGATTAAGGCAATGAACGGCTTCCACCGTTTCGGCAAAGAGCTTATTCAACAGGATGCGAAACGCTGGTCGACACTGCGGATCGATCTGGTAAAGGCCTGGCAAACCAGGCTGAGTCAAATGGAGATCTGCCGGGAGATGGCCATCCGCGAGTCATCCGCCTGGGCCAAACAATATTTAAAGTTGTGGCACCATCACGGAACCCAAGCTCACCAAGCCATCCATGAACTACAGCACTGGCCAAAAACGGAGCCGGATACCTTATGTTATCACGACTGGGCTTTCCATAACGTAATCATCCAAAAGGATGGGGCGCGTCTCTTTGATTTCGATTATATGCTGGTCGACCAGCCGGTCCACGACAAGTGCAATTTAATCGGCCGTTATCTGCGGCTCTTTCAATGGTCCCGCGAATCATTGTTTAAAATCCTCTGGAATTTCGATCGCTTTTATTCCTGGCATGCCGGCGAGTTAGGTTTACTCCGGATTTTGCTCACCTTTCCCTATGATTTTTGGATACTCGGCCGGCAGTTTTTCCTTGAAAAGCAACCATGGAGCATGAAGTATTTTCAAGAACAATGGTCCCGCAAGATTAGCGGTTTTGCCGAAAAGCAACGTCTTTTAGAACTGTTTGATAAAATAATGTAAGATGTTGCGCGATTGCCTTTTCCCAATGGCATATAAGACCCAAAAAATTGCGCAAGTTGCGACTCCAGAAATGAAATTCTGCAGCAGCAATTATTTTCTTAAGTGGAAAATGAACTTTCGATCCGGATAATTTAAAATTCGATCCGGATAATTGATTTTCCGATCGTGAGAAATGATCTTTTGATCATGATAAATAAAAATTCGGTCATGAGAAATGGTTTTTCGATCGTGAGAATTGTAATTTCGATCCGGATAATCAATTTTCCGGTCATGATAAATAATTTTCCGATCTGAATAAATGAAAATTCGATCCAGATAATTAAATTATTGGTCATTAAAATTGAAATTCGGGCTAAAAACAATTTCTAATGGGATTATCAGCCGCCCTAAAGAGTTGTTTTCATGGGGTTGGACTCGAAGCGATGGATCATCGTCAATTTCCGCTTTAAGAAAATCCCTCGCTTCAGTCTTTCACTCGTCTTTGCGCTGCCCCAATTGCGTTTTTTACGTTACAAAAATTTTCAAAAAGCCCTTATAAAAAGCAGGATATTGGTCGATAATGGAGAATAGAGACACACAAGTGGAGTAGAGTGGAGGATAGTGGAGAGAAAAATGAGGCTTCATTCATGCTGATTGGCGAGTATCAACATTCACTCGATGAAAAGGGACGCCTGATCGTCCCGGCAAAGTTCCGCGAGGACCTCGGTGAAAAATTCATTGTCACCCGGGGGTTTGATCGAGCTTTGTTCGTTTACTCGCTGGAGCAATGGGAGGTCTTAAAACGGAAGATCGAAGAATTAGCGACGGCTTCACCCGACACCCAACGCGCCTTCGAACGGCTGTTTTTTTCCGGCGCGGTCGAAGCCGAACTGGACAAACAGGGCCGGATAGTCATTCCGCAACATTTAAGGGATCACGCTCATATCGAACGGGACGTTTATGTCAATGGAGTCTCTTCAAAAGTAGAGATTTGGGCCAAAGATGTTTGGGAAGAATACTCCAAACGGGTTCAGGAATCGTATGAAGAGATCGCCAAGACCAATATCAGGCTGTAATTTCGGGGTGAAAAGATGGCGGAGTTTCAGCATCAGACAGTACTTTGCCGCGAAGCGATTGAGCAACTCAACCTTCGCCCCGATGGGATATATGTGGATGCCACGGTCGGTGGAGCCGGCCATGCGCTAGCCATCGCTTCGCGGTTGAACGGCGCGGGCAGATTAATCGGGATCGATCAGGACCAATCGGCGATTGACGCGGCCCGGGAAAGATTAGCCGGAATGGCGGCGCAGATTGATTTGATCCGTCAAAACTTTGCTTCGTTAACCGATGTCCTCAAAGGATTGCAGCTCACTGGGATCGACGGGATCCTTTTTGATCTGGGGGTTTCCTCGCCCCAACTGGACCGGGAAGAAAGAGGCTTCAGTTATAATCACGACGCGCCTCTGGATATGCGCATGGATCGTACGCAGCCATTTTCAGCCTTTCACCTGGTTAATGCCACTCCCAGGGAAGAATTGGCCCAGATTTTGTGGAATTACGGCGAGGAACGCTGGTCCAAGCGCATTGCCCAGTTTATCGACCAAGCCCGCCATGAAGGAACCATCGAAACCACCGGGCAACTGGTCGAAATCATTAAAAAGGCGATTCCGGCCGCCGCCCGACGAAACGGGCCTCATCCGGCGAAACGCAGTTTTCAGGCGCTCCGGATCGCGGTCAACCGGGAACTGGAGGTTTTGGAATCCGCCTTAAAACAAGCCATTCAGGTTCTTAATCCCCAGGGAAGGTTGGTCGTCATCTCTTTTCATTCCCTGGAGGACCGTTTGGTGAAGTCATGTTTCGCCGAGGCGGCCAAAGGCTGTACCTGTCCGAAGGACATTCCGGTATGTATCTGCAATCGCCATCCGAAATTGAAGATTATCACCCGAAAGCCGTTGTTGCCAAGCCCGCAAGAATTGGAAATGAACCCCAGAGCGCGAAGCTCCAAACTACGAACCGCAGAGAAACTGGTCTAACGCTAAAGGAAGGTGCGTAATATGTTATTAGCTGAAAAAAGAATGGTTTATGATTATGAATCGGTTTCTCGGGAGACGGTGAGCAACCGCGCCAAAACGATCCGCCGGCAACGGCACATGGCTGATTTTTTGGTGAAGGTCGGTGGGGTCGTGCTGTGCCTGCTGGTCTTAAATACCTTGATTCAAGCGCTGGTCATCCAAAAAACGTATGAGATTCGCGGCCTGGAGGCCAAGGTAAGAGATATTGATCGGGAAATTGTAGAAGTGCGGATGGATATGGCTAACTTGGAATCGTTCGACCGGATCAAAACAATCGCGCAAAATGATTTGGGAATGCGGGAAGCCGGCTCATCCGACTATCGCTGCATTGCCGTTGCCCGGCCATCCTTGAAGTCTTTCGGGAACTCCAGAGAGGAATCCGTTCCGAGCAATAATCTGTTGGCGAAAGTAGCTTCCTGGGTAGGGGGACTTGGCGTAACCATGGCCCAAAATCGTTGAAAGCGAGAGCATGCTCCCTCTTTAACTCCATGATTTCAAAGAAGAGAATTGCGGCGGAGGAAAAAAGTTGAGCCTGGAGGTAACGTCTAAAAAAAGACTCGCCGTATTACTGTTAGTCGCGTTATTTTTAACAGGTGGCTTGGTACTACGGGTAATTTATTTGCAAGTCTTTATGGCCGGCTGGTTAAAGAAATCCGCGGAGGACCAGCGATTGCGCTCCGTTCCAGTTCAAGCCCGGCGCGGCACCATTTACGACCGGCTGGGCAATGAAATGGCGATTAGCGTGGATGCCGATAGTGTTTATGCAGTTCCCGCCGAGATTGAAAACCCTTCCAAGACCGCGAGCATTCTCGCGGACATCCTCGGACTCGATTCGCAAAAAGTACAGGGGCTCATTGCCAAACGGGCCTCTTTTGTTTGGATCAAGCGCAGAGTCACATTTACCGAAATCAAGCGGCTGCGCGAAGCCATGAAAGTCCATCAATTGCGGGGCATCGAGATCAGTCAAAAGGCGCAACGTTTTTATCCGCAGATGTTTTTGGCCGCCCAAGTCCTGGGGATTGCCGGCATTGACAACCAGGGCTTAGAAGGATTGGAGAAATATTACGATCCGTACCTGCAGGGCGTTCCCGGCCGTGATCAGGCGGAATTTGATACCGCCGGTCGGCATATCCCGCAGGGCGAGCGCCGTTATATTCCCCCGGTTCCGGGCGATTCGCTTTATCTGACCATCGATCAGAACATACAATTCATCGTGGAACGCGAACTGGAGAAAGCGGTCAGCGATACCGGGTCCAAACGGGGGATGGCGATTGCGGTCAATCCGCAAAATGGCGATATTTTAGCGGTAGCCACCCGTCCGGGTTTCGATCCCAATAAATATGTCGATTATCCGGCGGAAAATAGGCGAAATCCGCTTTTTACCGATATGTATGAGCCGGGTTCGACTTTCAAGATTTTTACGTCCGCGGCAACCCTGGAAGAGGGAAAGGCCAGCCTGGAATCGACCTTTTATGATCCCGGCTACATTATTGTGGACGATCGCCGCATCAAGTGTTGGAAAGTCGGGGGGCACGGCACTCAGACTTTCGTGCAGGCGGTAGAAAATTCTTGCAACCCGGTCTTCGCTACCTTAGCGCTCAGGCTGGGAAAAGAAACTTTTTATAAACATATCAAAGCCTTTGGTTTTGGAGCTCCCACCGGGGTCGATTTTCCCGGTGAATCCGCTGGAATGCTCAAGCCCTTATCCGATGTAAAAAATGTCGAGCTGGCCAACATCGGTTTCGGACAGGGAATCACGGTCACACCGCTCCAGATGGTCATGGGTGTTTCGGCAATTGCCAACGGAGGATATCTCCTCAAACCGCATATTGTAAAGGAAATCTACACTCCCGAGGGGAAACTTTTGCGAAAGTCCTCGCGCGAAGTTGTCCGTCAGGCTATCTCGACCAAGACTGCCAAAATGGTTGTCAAACTATTGCAGGCCGTGGTAAGCAACGGTTCTGGATCCAACGCTTACTTAGAAGGTTATCGCGTGGCCGGGAAAACCGGGACCGCTCAAAAAGTGGTAGTCGGTCAAAAGGGCTACAGTCAAGTCATTGCTTCGTTTGTCGCTTTCGCGCCGGCGGATGATCCGCAGATCGTCGTCTTGGTTTTATTGGACGAACCGAATACGGCGGTACGCTTCGGCTCGGTCATTGCCGCCCCAGTGGTCGGCAATATACTGCGGGATACCTTACGCTATCTCGGCGTTCAACCCAAATTTGACGCCGATGACCTGCCCAAAGATAAGGTCCCGGAAGTTACTCCGGAAATAACTGTACCGAACGTTTTAAATCTCCCATTCTCCGAAGCCGCGGCGATTCTTAAAAAAAGTGGCCTTGAATACCGGACCTTTGGCAACGGCAACGTTATCTATGACCAAGTTCCAAAGCCCGGTGTAACGATCGGTAGAGATACCAAAGTATTGCTCTATCTCGATCCGTCCGGAAAATACAATCTTCAAAACAATAAAGTGGTTTTACCGAATCTCCAAGGTTTAACCCAGCCCAAAGTGGAAAAAGTTCTAAGCGAATTGGGCTTGCGGCTGGAAGCGACTGGGCAAGGGGTCGCTATTGCCCAAAGCCCTTCGCCGGGAACAGCATATAATATTGGTAGCGCAGTCAGAGTGACCTTCAAAGAGCCTTAAGATTTACCTAAATTGCCATAAACCGGATAAAAATGGAGAAATCGGGTAGACTACCCATGTTACAGTTTTTTATCATAATCGTGCCAAGCAGGATTGTATCTGTGACTAGCGAATACCTACCTGGATTTAGTTCATGTTTCCAAAGCAAATAAGGTAAAAGCATTTCTGCTTTGGCGGCGGAACTATTGGACAGAGGGGGAAGTTCGGTGAACTTACAAGATTTGGTCAAAGGTATTCCGGTCGAACGCAGTTCCGGTAATCTGAATTTAGACATCTCTGGCATCAGCCAAGATTCCCGTTCGGTAAAACCGGGCGATCTTTTTCTGTGCGTAAAAGGAGCGCGCTTTGATGGTCACCATTATTTAAAACAAGCTTATGAAGCCGGGGCGGTGGCCGCCGTTGTTTCGCAATGGCCGGATGACGATTTTGGCTTGACAATCATTCAGGCTCCGGAAGTCAGTAATCCGGTGATAAAGGAAATTGCCGGAGCCTTTTACGGTTATCCCGATCGCTACTTGAAATTGATCGGAGTCATTGGCACCAATGGCAAAACTACCTCCACTTATTTGGTGAAGAGCATTTTAGAGGCCGCTGGATACCGGGTGGGATTAATCGGAACGATCGCCAATTTGATTGGCGATCAAATCATCGAAACGGAGAACGATTCCCATAATACTACCCCGGGGGTCCTGGAACTCCAACGGATATTTGCGGCGATGCAGAAGGCCGAGATCGAATATGTAATTATGGAGGTCTCTTCTCATTCCATCGATCAAAACCGGGTTTATGGACTTTCATTCATCGGCGGAATTTTCACCAATATTACCCAGGATCATCTGGACTACCATAAAACATTCGCTGAGTATCTGAAAGTCAAAACGCGTTTTTTCGTTGAACTCCCGGCTACAGCTTGGGCGATATTTAATCTTGATGACAGCCATGCCGACGGGATGATCAGCCAAACGTCCGCCCGAGTAATGACGTATGGAATCGACCAACCGGCTCAAATCAAAGCCGAAGCCATAACGGTTCATCATTCGGGAGTTTCTTTTAACGTGAATTGGCCAGGGGGAAATGTTCAGTTGAATTTGCATCTTACCGGTTATTTTAATGTCTATAACAGTCTGGGAGCTTTTTCTGCCGGATTGGCCCTGGGAATCTCTCCGGCGGTAATTAAAACCGGTTTGGAGCGAGTTCCCGGAGTGCCGGGGCGTTTTCAAACAGTGCCCGGCGCCACTTCTTTTGGAGTTATCGTCGACTACGCGCACACACCCGATGGGTTGGAGAATATTTTAGCAACCGGACGCGGTTTAACAACCCGGCGGCTGTTATTGGTTTTCGGTTGCGGAGGCGATCGGGACCGTACGAAACGGCCCATTATGGGTGAATTGGCGGCGAAAATGGCCGATTTTACCATAATTACCTCGGATAATCCCCGTACCGAGGATCCACTGCAAATTATTCAGGAGATCGAGACGGGATTCAGGAAAGCCAATCCTGCTGCCTCTTACCAGACAGAGCCGGATCGTGAAACTGCCATTCGCAAAGCCATCGCGATGGCGGACGATTCTGATATCGTCATTATCGCTGGGAAAGGGCATGAAACGTATCAGATATTTGCGGATCGGACAGTCCATTTTGATGATCGGGAAATTGCTCGGGCTGCGCTTGAGGAGAGAGCGAATGGCAAGCTTAACGCTTAAAGAGATTATTGCGGCCATTGACGGAAAAGTGGTTCAGGGTGACGCGGAGCCGTCGATTGCCGGGATAGCGATTGACTCCCGGAAGATTCAACCGGGAGAATTGTTCATTGCCTTGATTGGCGAACGTTTTGACGGACATAATTTTTTGGCGCAGGCCGCTGCCGCCGGTGCGGCCGCACTGGTGGTCATGAAAACTACCGACTTGCCGGCGGATTGTGGCCCGGTTATTCAGGTGGAAGATACCTTAAAGGCATTGGGAATGATCGCCCGGTTATATCGCCGGAAATTTGACATTCCGGTGATCGCGATTACCGGCAGCAACGGAAAGACCACGACCAAGGATCTGGTGGCCGCAGTGCTATCGGAACAATGGTCGATCATTAAAACCGAAGCCAATTTTAATAATGAGATCGGTTTGCCGCTTACGTTATTGCAAATCAAAGCCGAAACCCAAGCCGCAGTCGTCGAAATGGGAATGCGCGGCGCGGGCCAGATCCGGCAATTGGCGGCCATTGCCGAACCAAGTATTGGTGTTGTCACGAATGTCGGCCTAAGCCATCTGGAATTGCTGGGTTCGCAGGAAAACATCGCACTGGCTAAGTCCGAGTTGGTTGAAGCACTTCCTCCGACTGGACTGGCAGTTTTAAATGGAGATGACCCGTTGGTCCGGAAGATGCAGGAACTTCACCGCGGGAAGACGGTTTTGTACGGCATCGAAGGATTGAGATTGGATTATCGGGCGGATGACCTCAAAATCGGTCCGCAAGGCTCTACTTTCACGGTACATTTTAAGGGCGGTCATTCGGCGGTGCAACTACCCATTGCCGGCCGGCACAATGTTTTAAATGCTTTGGCAGCGATTGCGGTCGCCCGGGAGTGCGGGATAAGTTCGGAAATGATTCAAAAGGGGTTAGCCCAGCCGCAACTTACCGCCAAACGGCTTAATATCATCGAACGAAACGGCATCGCGATTATCGATGACACTTACAATGCCAGCCCGGCCTCGGTTAAGGCGGCACTGGACGTACTGAAGATCAGCGGGATGGGCCGGCGTAAAATTGCCGTCCTCGCCGATATGCTTGAGCTAGGGCCAACCGCGGCCCAAATTCATCGGGAGATCGGGGAATATGCCGCTAGAACGGGTGTCGACCGCATGTTGAGCTTTGGCGATCTCGCGCTCGGATACAGTGAAGGTTTTAACCGCGTCGCGGCAGGAAAGAGCGAACACTACTTGGAAAAGCAGGCGTTAATCGATCGTCTGCAGTCACTGATCCAACCGAATGATCTGATTCTGATTAAGGGTTCGCGAGGCATGAAGATGGATGAAGTGGTGGCCGCTTTATCGGAAATGGAGGTCGGAGATTAGTGGCCGGTTTGATAAAACTGCTATTGGCGGTGCTCATTACTTTTGCCGTCAGCTTAAGTCTGGGTCCGCTGACTATCCAAATCTTACACCGCTTAAAGTTTGGTCAGAGCATTCGTAATGATGGTCCGCAAAGCCATCTGAAAAAAGCGGGGACCCCCACCATGGGCGGAATTCTGATCATGGTCTCCCTCATCGCCGGTTTGGCGGCGGCGGATATTTTCACTCCCGAGGTTCGCTGGGTGCTCTTTTTGACCATCAGTTTCGGGCTAATCGGTCTGGTGGACGATCTGATTATCGTGGTCGCCAAACGTTCTTTGGGGTTGAAAGCCAGACAGAAATTGTTCGCCCAGATCGTACTGGCGGGTTTCGTCGCAGCATTCATGGTGCAAGGCGGCTTCCCCAACGCCCAGTTGGTACCGTTTACCAATTTAAGCTTAACCTTTCCCAATTTCGGGTTCGGTAATCCGCTTTTTTTTGTCTATACGGTTTTTGTAATTGTGGCGATTTCCAATGCCGTCAATCTGACGGACGGCTTGGACGGCTTGGCCTCCGGAACCACCGCCTTTGCGGCGTTGGCTTTTGGCGCCTTGGCTTTTCTTCAAGGCCACCCCAGCCTGGGAGCATTGTCCGTTATTCTGGCCAGTGCCTGCTTCGGATTTATTTGGTTCAACGGTCCGCCGGCCCAAGTTTTCATGGGCGACACCGGATCGTTGGCACTGGGCGCCGCTTTGGCTGGAATTGCCCTTTTTAGCCAATTAAGTCTTTTTTTCCTGATTATCGGAGGAATTTTTGTTTCTGAGACGTTATCCGTTGTCATTCAGGTCATCTCTTTTAAAACCTCCGGCAAGCGCGTTTTCAGAATGAGTCCGCTCCATCACCACTTTGAGCTCGGCGGAATGCTGGAACCGAAGATCATGATCCGTTTCTGGATGGTCGGAGTGGTTCTGGGCATCGTGGGCATCTTGGGATATCTGGTGAAGTAAATCATTATGGAGGTTGGTTTTTAGATGAAGCGTAATCCTCCGGATTTATTTCTTTTTTTGGTTACCATGGCTTTACTGGCCATCGGCCTGATCATCGTTTCCAGCGCCAGCGCTCCGGAATCGCTTAATATCACCCATGGCAAGACCGCTTTCCTGTTTGGCTTCCGTCAGCTGTTATTCGCGGTCGTGGGTGTCGTTCTGATGTTGTTTATGATGAAGTTTCCCCATCGTAACCTGAAAAAGATCACAGTTCCGGTCTTTTTGGTCTCGTTATTCTTTCTGGTTTTGGTTTTATTCATCGCGCCGGCCATTAAGGGTTCGAAACGTTGGATTACTTTGGGCTTTTTCGTATTTCAGCCTTCGGAATTGGCAAAATTATCGGTGATTATTTTATTGGCCCACTACATGTCGGAGCTGAAAAAAGGAGTTACCAGCTTTTGGTTTGGGGTCATCATTCCTTTGCTTTTAGTCGGGTTGGTGTGTTTGCTGATCTTGATCGAACCGGATCTAGGAACGGCGATGGTTATTTTCGCGACTTTCATGATGATGCTCTTTGTCAGCGGAGCGAGAATCAGCCATATGGCGATTTTAGGTTCCATCGGAGTGGGCCTCGCCACAATGTTGGTGATCATCGAGCCGTATCGGGCACAACGCCTGGTCGCTTTCATGAATCCATGGCAAGATCCGCAGGGCGACGGCTGGCAGATTATTCAATCCCTATACGCGTTGGGGTCGGGCGGACCGTTTGGACTCGGGCTGGGGATGGGTCGTCAAAAATTTGATTACTTGCCTGAGGCGCATACCGATTACATTTTTTCGATTCTCGGCGAAGAACTCGGTCTATTGGGGACCGTCACGGTGATCACGCTCTTCTTCTTATTGGCGTGGCGCGGCTATAAAATTGCGATTGCGGTAAAAGACCCGTTCGCCAAGTTATTGGCGGCCGGCATCACTTCGTATCTGATTTTCCAAGCGGTACTGAATATTGGCGTGGTTACTTCATCCATTCCGGTTACCGGAATCACCCTGCCTTTTCTTAGTTCGGGTGGTTCCTCGCTGGTAATTAGTCTTTTTAGTATCGGGATTCTCTTGAATATCTCTAAATATGCGGAATAGACGGATATTCTCCATTGAACGCCAACGCATCCGGCCGGAAATATTATTCAAAAAAAACAATGATCTCTACGAGGAAATCGGCGTTTCTTGGTGAATCCTTTTGAATATGGAGTTTTTAGTTGATTAGCTGGTATGATAAGAAAAATCTGTTCATCGCATTTTTTTAAGAAGAAACTTTGTTGCTTGGATTTCGCTGGACAAGTCATTTGCGCTAATGTCACAAGTTTGAAAATGATTGAATATGATAGCACTGCTCAATAGTTCTTGGAAGCGTGTGTAGGAGGCAGTTTATAGATGAATAACGCTCGATCTTTGGTACAGGCCGAAACGAACACCGTCGACCATTTGGAGATCATTGGCGGCCGGAAACTGCAAGGTCAGGTAAAAATCAGCGGAGCCAAAAATGCGGTACTCAAGTTGATGGTCGCGTCACTTTTGGCGAATAACCGCTGCTTAATACGTAATGTTCCCCGAATCAGCGACGTCGAAACGATGATCGGTGTTCTGAAAGGTTTGGGCGCCGAAGTGGCCTGGGAAGATGAGAGTTCATTGATGATCACTCCGACACACGGTCTCGGTTATGCTGCCCCCGATGAGTATGTCCGGGAGATGCGGGCCTCGGTGCAAGTGATGGGCCCTCTCTTGACGCGGGTTGGCCGGGTAAAGCTTTTTCAGCCCGGCGGTTGTGTGATCGGGCAGCGGCCGATCGATCTCCATTTAAAGGGATTCCAAGCGTTGGGCGCTGAAGTCATTGAGGAGCACGGCTACGTTTTCGTGCAGGCCAAGAAGTTGAAGGGCACCGAGATCCATTTGGATTTTCCGAGCGTCGGGGCGACGGAGAATATTATGGCGGCCGCGATATTGGCCGAGGGGATCACGGTGATCCGCAATGCCGCCAAAGAGCCCGAGATTATTGAGGAGCAAAATTTTTATAATCGTTTGGGAGCCCGGATCCGCGGCGCGGGGACCGATACCATCCGCATTGAAGGAGTCACCCAATTAAATGACCGGTTTATCGATTATATGGTCATTCCGGATCGGATCGAGGCCGGCACCTTTATGATTGCCGCGGCCATAACGGGCGGGGACGTGACCATCGAGGAGGTCATTCCGGAACACGTGGAGGCGCTGGCGTCGAAATTGCGGGAGACCGGAGCCGAGGTCGAGATCCGGGAAGAGGAGATCCGGGTCAGTTCGCGCGGGAAATTCCGGGCGGTCGATGTCACGGTGCTGCCGCATCCCGGTTTTCCCACCGATCTGCAGCCGCAGATGACCGCCCTTTTATCGCTGGCCGAGGGGACCAGCGTCATTACGGAGAATGTCTTTAACAGCCGGTTCCGATATGTCGATGAGTTGATCCGGATGGGTGCCTTGATTCGGGTGGAAAGCCGCAGCGCAATCGTGAAAGGGGTTCCCAAACTCAGCGGCGCTTCGGTTTATGCGCCCGATTTACGGGCGGGTGCCTCTTTGGTGGTGGCGGGATTGGCCGCCGAAGGCCGGACGGTCCTGGAAGGTTTACAGTTCCTGGACCGCGGTTACGAAAAAATCGAGTCCAAACTGGTGAATCTCGGCGCGGAAATCAAACGGATCTAAATCATCTTCGGTGAAGAACATGGCCTGAATTTCAGGCCTTTTTGTTTGGCTGAAAACGGATGCCGGCCGCCGCAGATCGCACCCGCGTCATTAAAAATGTTCATTGAGTTATTGCGGATGTTCATTCAGTTACTGAAAATTCTCGTACAGTTACTGAGGATGCTTATTCAGTTACTGAATATGTTCGTTTAGTTACTGGATCAGTTCGTACAGTTACTGTACATGCTATCTCAGTAACTAAAACTGTTTACTCAGTAACTGAAAATGCTCATTTGGTTACCGCACATGCATATACAGTTACTAAAGGAGCTCGTTTTTTAAATCGCATTTAATTTTTGGCAGCTGATCTTCCCAAGGATTTGAGCAGTAATTATGAACGAGCTCCGGCGGCAAAAGTTTATCGGAAACTGCAATTTCCCGACGGCAACTTGGGATGAAACATGGATTTGCCAATTCAAATCTGGTATAATGAGAGAAAATTCAATCCCCCCATGGAGGATATCATGTTACCGGATATTGAAATCGCACAGGCCTGTGCGCTCAAGCCAATTCAAACGATAGCCGATCAAGCTGGGATTGCCCCTGACTATCTTGAGCCGTATGGAAAGTATAAAGCCAAGATCAGTTTGGATCTGTTCCAACATATTCAGGGAAGACCCAATGGCAAACTGATCTATGTCACGGCGATCACCCCCACGCCTGCCGGTGAGGGTAAAACCACCACGGCCATCGGTCTGGCCCAAGCTTTCGGCCAGATTAAACAGCCGGTTTTACTCTGTTTACGGGAGCCTTCGCTCGGCCCGGTATTCGGAGTGAAGGGCGGCGCCACCGGGGGCGGTTATGCGCAGATTTTACCCATGGAGGAGATTAATCTTCATTTTACAGGCGATATTCACGCGGTTACCGCCGCGCACAATCTGCTGGCGGCGCTGATCGATAACCACATTTACCAGGGAAACGCCCTGGGGATCGATCCCAAACGGGTGATTTGGCGGCGGGTGATGGACATTTCGGACCGCCAACTCCGCGGCATTGTGGCGGGGTTGGGCGGCAAGTCGGACGGCGTGGCCCGTGAGACCGGATTCGATATCAGCGTGGCCTCGGAGATCATGGCGATCCTTTGCCTGACGACCGGAATTCCCGATTTGAAGGAGCGCCTGGGCCGAATCTTAGTGGCCTATTCCTATAGCAACCAGCCGGTTTATGCCCGGGACTTGAAGGCCACCGGAGCCATGGCCGCCCTGCTGAAGGAGGCCATCAAGCCTAACCTGGTCCAAACGATGGAAGGCCAGCCGGCTTTGGTGCATGGCGGACCGTTTGCCAACATTGCCCACGGCAACAACTCGATTATTGCGACCCGAATGGCTCTGAAACTATCCGACTACGTGATCACGGAGGGCGGTTTTGCTTCCGATCTGGGGGCGGAAAAGTTCTTCGATATTGTCTCCCGGGTAGCCGGGGTGAAACCGGATACCGTGGTTTTGGTGGCTTCGGTGCGCGCGTTGAAGTTTCACGGCGGCGTCGCCAAGGAGGACTTATCCCAGGAGAATCTGGCCGCCTTGGCGAAAGGTTTTGCCAACCTGGAACGGCATTACCGCAATTTGCACGAGCTTTATCAATTGCCGGTGGTGGTGGCGCTCAACCGTTTCCCCAGCGACACCCAGGCCGAGCTGGATTTTTTAGCGCAAAAATGCCAGAGCCTCGGCGCCCGTTGTGCCGTTTCGGAAGTGGTCGTCAAAGGGGGACCGGGCGGGGTCGAGCTTGCCCGGGCGGTATTGGATTCATTGTCAGAATCGGCCGCCGGGTTCAAACCCGTTTACGATCTGGACCAGCCGTTGGCAGCGAAGATCGCGGCGGTGGCCACCCGGGTTTACGGCGCGGCCGGCGTAACCTATACCAACCAGGCTCAACAGGAGCTAAAACGGCTGGAACAGCTGGGTTACGGGAAGCTGCCGGTTTGCATCGCCAAGACCCAGATGTCCTTCTCGGATGATCCGTCCTTAAAAGGCGCGCCCACCGGTTGGAAGCTGACCGTCCGCGAGGTGCGGGTGATGGCGGGAGCCGGGTTTGTGGTGGCGATCGCCGGAACGATCCTGACCATGCCGGGTTTGCCGAAAGTCCCGGCGGCGGCGCAGATCGATCTGGACGATGACGGCCGGATTCGCGGCTTATTTTAAATCCTATTTAACCTAAATTATTCTCTACGATGAGGTGTTCGAGTGAAGACGGAAAAAGTGGCGATCCTCGATTGCGGGGGACAGTATACCAAGGTAATCGACAGGAAGGTCCGGGAGATCCTGGTCCAGTCGGAAATTTTCCCGGTCGGGGTTTCCCCGGAGAAATTGCGGGATTATCAGGGGATTATTCTTTCCGGAGGTCCGGCCAGCGTTTGGAATGAACAAGCGCTGCATTACGATCCGGCTCTCTTGGATCTGGGCATTCCGGTCTTGGGGATCTGCTATGGGATGCAACTGATTAATCAGCATTTTAAGGGGAAAGTCGTTCCGGGACTACGGACCGAGTATGGCGAGACCGAGATTGAGATCGATCCCGGCTGCCCGTTGTTTGATGGCTTGGATTCCCGGCAAACGGTATTAATGAGCCATGGCGATACCGTGGCGGAGTTGGCCCCCGGATTTCAGATCGCCGCCCGTTCCGGAAACGTAACCGCTGCAATCTATCACCCCGGACTCAAAATCTATGGCGTGCAGTTCCATCCGGAAGTCGATCTGACGGTTCACGGCAAGACGATCCTGACCAATTTCTTAATGAAAATTTGCGGGCTGCATGGAACTTACGCCCTGGAGGACCGGATCAACACCGCGATCGAGAAGATTCGTGAAAAGGTGAAAGACCAAAAGGTGCTAGTCCTGGTCAGCGGCGGGGTGGACTCGGCGGTCAGCGCGGCTTTGCTATTGAAGGCCCTGAATCCCGATAACGTCTATGCGATCCATATCGACCACGGCCTGATGCGCAAGAATGAGAGCGACGTCGTCTGCGAGAATCTCAAAGCCCAGGGACTAAAGCATTTAATCCGTGTCGATGCGGCGGCGGATTTCTTCAATACCGTAATTGAAGTGAATGGCAAAACCATCGGCCCGTTAACCAAGCTGGTTGACCCGGAGGAGAAACGGAATTTAATCGGCGAGATTTTCATCCGCATCGTCCGCCGGACCGCCGAGAGTCTCCAACTGGACTTTGACCGGACTTTCTGGGCCCAGGGCACGCTCCGGCCGGATCTGATCGAAAGCGGCAATCCGGATGTCAGCGGTTATGCCCATAAGATCAAAACGCACCACAATGATGTGGATATCGTGCGTAAAGCCCGTGAAAAAGGGTTGGTGATCGAGACCAATTGGGACTGGCATAAGGACGAAGTCCGGCAGGTGGCGCGGGCGTTGGGAATTGAAGAGAGCATTGCTTCCCGGCAGCCATTCCCCGGGCCCGGTTTAGCGGTACGGGTGATGTGCAATCATGCCACCGACCGGGTGACCCCCGAACAGCACGCCAGGGTCGTCGAGCTGATGGGCGGTTTCGATGCCGCTTACCGGACCGAGACGGTACCCATTCGCACCGTTGGCGTCCAGGGAGATTGCCGGAGCCATCGTTATCTGGCCCTGGCTTACGGCAAGGGGCTCCAGCTGGAATGGGAAAAGGTTTACGCGATCGGTACCGGCTTGCCGAATCAGGTTGATTTCATCAACCGGGTGGCCTATATATTGAACAAGGAACGTTTGGACGGGCCGCTTAAGTGTTATCCGTTGTATATCAACCGGGAGAGCGTCGAGCTGTTGCAGGAGCTGGATTACCGGGTCGTATCCAAACTAAACGTCAAACCGATCAGTCAGGTTTTCGCGGTATTGCTGCCCGTAGGGATCGGCAAACGTTATTCGGTCGCCATCCGCACGATTATCACCAACGATTTCATGACGGGGAGGCCGGCCGCCATTGGGAAGGATATTCCCAGAGAGACGATTGCAGCATTAGTGGCGGAGATCGAACGCGACTTCCCCCAGATTGACTTGGTGCTGTATGATGTAACCAGCAAACCTCCGGCGACGGTGGAGTGGCAATAAAAGTGCTTCAAATACGCCAAAAAACCTTTCAACCCCGGTTGGAAGGTTTTTTATTGGCTGTCCGACGGGAATAGGTTCCGAAAATACGTCTATCTTATGAATAACGGAAAAAGGGAGTAAACCATGAAACAGGTTCAATTAAAAGGCGGATTAACGCTGATTCTGCGTGCGGCCGATAAAGACGATGCCGCGCTGGTGGTCGATTACCTCAATAAAGTGGGAAGGGAGTCGGACAATTTAACCTTCGGTCCGGACGGATATGGAGCACCTCCGGCCAAAGAGGCTGCCTTGATCGAAGCCATTTCAAAATCGGACAATCAGCTGATGCTGTGCGCCCTGCTCAATGGGCAACTGGTCGGGCATTTGGAGTTTACTGGCGGGTGGCGTCCCCGGACCAGGCATGCCGGGGAGTTTGGCATTACGGTTTTAAAGGAATATTGGGGAAAGGGAATCGGCAGTGAGTTACTGCGGTGCATGATCACCTGGGCCAGAGAGACCGGAGTCATTCGTAAGATTAATTTGAAGGTGCGCAGCGACAATCGACGCGCTATCCGTTTATATGAGAAGTTCGGCTTTACGGCGGTGGGTACGATCACCAGAGAGTTCTTCATGGATGGTGAGTTTTATGATTGCCTTCAGATGGGCATGGAGATCGATTAGCAGTTTTTTACTAGTTTGGGGATGGTCAAAAGGACAGAGTGTCATTAGCAGTCAAGGAGTGAACGTGTTTAAATCCCTCTGAGACTAATTGGTTAACGACCAGATCGGTTGCCCGCTTATCGGCATGAACCAGCAGCGTATGTTCAGGCTTTAATCGCTTCAAGAGATTCCGGATATCGGAGATTCCTTGGTGAATTTTATAGCATTGGTGTAGAATTTGCATATTAAAGCGTTTTCCTGAGGTTTGGGATAACGTTCGTTGCAAACAGGCATTATCAATATGCCCGGTGATAATTAGGGCGTTTAAAGGTTCGCCGCCCAAGCGTTGAAGATAAAAATGGGCGGCCGCCGACTCTAATCGGGAATCGGGGGTTATAATAATCTGCCGGCCGCGAATGGCGTTTTCCCGTTCGCGATCATTTGCCACAATCCTTAATCCGGCTGACAGGGCTTTAGAAATCCGGTCCTTGTTTTCAGTCGACAGCAATTCGTCGTGCTCCAGATATACCTGTAGACCGTGATAAATTTCGGATTCGATCAGTAGTTCGACATCTGGAAAGGCTTTCTGAAGCAACAGCAAAAGCTCCTGTCCCCTGCCGAAACGAGGCACGGGTAGCAGCACCGTGCCATTGCGCCCGAGGACCGTGGCAA
The DNA here is from genome assembly GCA_023400055.1 of Bacillota bacterium. Lineage (GTDB taxonomy): Bacteria > Bacillota > UBA4882 > UBA8346 > UBA8346 > Hydrogenispora. Next base: position 106,687 of record JAEXFN010000049.1, on the reverse strand, counting down.
GGGTTTTTTTCAGCTCCGCGAAAGCCGTTTCCCAGGTATCACTTTGCGTAGTATAAGCACAATCCATGATCGCTAAATCGATCTGCTGGGAAAGCAGCAATTCATTTTCCAAGAGAGAATCATGCCGTAAAAGCGGCGGATTCGGGGTATAATCCCCAGTATAAAGGACAGTTTTGGCGGGGCTTTGCAATAGCAACCAGACTGCGCCCGGAGCATGGCCGCTTCTGCCCCAACAAAGATTGAGATTAGGCAACGCTCGAAACCATGATCCCGCGGGACCGTGCGCTTCAAAATTCGCCAATTCCTTACCCCCCAAGGGCAGTTGGAGCAATTCCGGCAAATAGTGATTGCTAAATTGTGAAGCCAAGATGTTTTGGGGATAACCGTATTTAAAAAGCCAGGGAAGTCCGGCGTAATGGTCGGCGTGGATATGCGAGAGGAAAACCGCGTCCAATTGTTGAGCGATTTCCCGGGTCAACGCGGGATAACGCTCAACCTTCGTCCCTTCCTTTTCACCGCAATCAAGTAGAATCTTTAATCCCCGTTCTTCCAGAAGAAAGCAAGCCCGGCCATGTTCTCCGGCGCCACCCAGGACAGTCAGTTTCATGATGCTTTAAACCTCGTTGGTGGTAGGAATCAAACGGTTAATTATCAAGAGCACCACTGTACTGGAGAGCATGGTGACGACCGCCATGGCCATTCCCACCGAATTATTTCCTTGTTCAAACTGCGCGTAAATAAACCGGGCCGCATTTTCAAATCCGGGAGGCAGGATCATCATCGAGGCCACCAGTTCGCGGATGGAGATGATGAAGGTCATAATCCAGCCGGATAAAATCCCCGGCAGAATCAACGGCAAGAGAATACGCCGGAAGACGTACCGGGCGTTGCCGCCACAGATGCTTCCCGCCTGAAACAACGTCGGATCGATGCGGCGGTAGGCGGCGCCGACATACTGCACAGTGATCGGTAGAAACAGTATCACATAGGAAAGCAGGACCATCCAGTAGGTGTTATAAATCCTAAGCTTCATCCAGGGCGCGTTCCAGAAAAGAATTAAGCCGACGATCATTACGATGCCGGGGACAGTATTGGGCAACAAACTTAAGAAATCGATGCTGCGATGGATCCGGCTATTTCCGCTGAGACCGGTCAGGGCCAGGAAGAGACCGAGTCCGGCCGTGACGCAACCGGTGGCCAGCGCCAACCCTAGGCTGAGCATTAAGGCTTTTAGACCCGGCGAGCCCAGAGCCAACAGTTCCCCATAGTGCTCCAGGGTGAAATTGCCGGCGGTTAAACCGTAACCTTTCAGTTTCATTAAGGAAGTTGCGATGATCGAAAAGTAGGGGATCCCGATGGCGATAATCAGGATTAGCGTGAGATAAAGGCTAACGGCAAGGGTTCCTAAGGGGCCCAAACGGTAAATTTTGATTTTGGATCCTTTGGGGCCGACCAATTTAAAGGCGAAATGCCGGCCGGACCATTCATGAAGGTACCACAGGAGGAGGCAGACTCCGAGCAATGTCGAGGAGAGCACGGCGGCTTTGCCGAAGTCGATCGGCCACAGGGAAGTATAGCGGTGAATCTCGGTGGTCAGGACCGTGAAACTGATCCTCCGGCCGAAAGTGGCCGGCGTGCCGAATTCGGAAATGGTTTTGACGAAAACCAGCAGGGCGCCGGCGCCATATCCCGAGACTAACAGCGGCAAGACGATTCGCCGCAACCGGTGCCAGAATCCTCCGCCGAAGACCGCTCCGGCATCTTCAAACGATTCCCCGATCTGCAAAAGCGTATTTTTAATCACTAGATAAAGAAAGGGGAATAGATGCAAGCTCATGATCAAGACAAGCCCGCCCAGAGAGAAGAAATAAGGCGACAGGCCGGAAAGAAACGGGAAGAGTTGGCTGAGATAGCCGCGCGGTTGCATGAACAAGATCCAGCCCATCGAATTGATAAATGGCGGGGTCATAAACGGAATCAATAGGATCACATCTAACCAGCGTGCTTTCTGCAAAGGAGTCTTCACGGTCAGGAAAGCTACCGGACCGGCAATTAAAGTAGCGGTGATCACGACCCATAAACCGAGCCAGACGGAGTTCCCGACAGTATGCAATAGGCTGGTTTGGGCCAGAACTTTGAGCGGCGCCAGCAGATCAAATGTCTGTTGCCGGTAAAAACTGAGTTGAAAGACGAGACCGACCGGGATGACAATTAGTACGGCCAGAATCAACAAGGCTAACAGCAGCGCCATTCGGTTCCAGCTCAGCATGGGTCGTATAATTCTTTCCATATGTTTCACCACCGTGGTTGATAAATAGGGATCAAATCGGGCCTTCCCGAGGTCTTTAGAAGTGATCTGGAAGGCCCTGATACTCAAAAAACGATTGATTTACGGGAAGTCCTGCTTGAGATGAAAAGCAGATTTTAAAATTGGTTATTAATATTGCTGGTCGAAACGTTTTTGCTTTTAATTTATTTGAAGATCTGATTGAACTGGCCTAGACTGTCGTCGGTGTGTCGGGCCATCCAACTCCAGCTGTATTTGAGGACCGGGATTTGGTTAACGTTCGGCCGTTTGTCCGATGTGATATCCATCCGGCCCGGCAGGATATAGGCTTTGACGACCAGCTTTTGAACCTCGTCCGACAGGAGATAATCGATAAATAACCGGGCGTTGGCGACATTTTTAGAGGTTTTGATGATCATGGCCGGACGGGGATTGACCACGGTGCCGCTGGCCGGATAAATCATCTCCACGGGTTCGCCCTTGGCCTTGGCGTCATAGGTCATATAATCGACGCCGGCCAACACGATGCTTTTCGAACCGGCGACGACCATATCCAAAGCAGTATTGTTGGCGCCGGTGATTAACAGATTGTTCTTTTTAAGTTGTTGGAAGTAATTCCAGGCTGCCGCTTTGCGCGCGCTGGCGTACCCGGAGATAAAATCGAGACAGGAACCGGAAAGGGTCGGATCGGGCATATTCAGCTTGTCGCGCCACTCCGGCTTGGCAAGATCGCTCCAGTCTTTGGGGGGATTTTTGACGAGCAGGGTATTGTAGGTCAGTCCCACTGCGGAAGCGCTGTAACCGAAATAATGGTTGTTCTTGTCGCGCCAGGCCGGATGAAGTTTATCGGCGTTTTGCGGGTTGGAATAGGCTTGGGTCAGGCCGGCCAGTTTCATTCCTTCCGCCGATGGCCAGGAGGCGAGAACCACCACATCCACCAGGGGATTGTTCTTTTCGGCTTCGATCCGGCCCAGAATATCGCCGGTCGTCCCTTGAAACATCTCCACTGTGATGCCGGTCTTCGCTTCAAATCCCTTATTGATCTCTTTGGCCAAGGGAGCCGGACCTGCCGAGTATAATACGAGTTTTTTGCTGTTTTCGGCTGCCCCGATGGTGCCGCCGAATCCTGCCACCGCAAGCATAGCGGCGATGGTCAAGGAAATGGCGATTTGACGTAACTTTTTCATGACATCCACTCCTTTGTTATTGGTTGAATCAATATCAGATGGGCCGGATCTTTGCGAGCCCTTCAATCCGCAGTTTCGACTGGGCTACGCTGTCTTGAAGCCTAAAAGAACCCGGTCGGCGTCGGCATAGTAGACCTCAACCGGGCTGCCGATCTCCAAGCGGCGTTGATGATAGACGATCCATTGGAGGCGATTGGCGAGTTCGAGACGGATTTCATAGCGGTCCCCCAGATAGGAAACGTGGGTTACTTTGGCGGCGCAACCGATCCGGTCGGGGGCCGGTTCCCAAAAAACCTGTTCGGGCCGGATGCGCTGAGTTCCTTCGGGGTTAACCGGATTGGATTTTCCAATGAATTGGGCCACGAAGCGATCCGCGGGATGCTGGTAAATGACTTCGGGAGCATCCGCCTGCAAAATGGCTCCCTGGTTCATGACAATCACCCGGTCGGAAATGGCCATCGCTTCCTCCTGATCGTGGGTGACATAGACCGCGGTGAAGGCCACCTCCCGGAGCAGACTTTTCAGTTCGAGGCGCATTTCTTCCCGCAATAATGCATCCAACGCGCTTAATGGTTCGTCAAACAGAATAATCTCCGGGCGGTTGACGATCGCTCTGGCAAAGGCCACGCGTTGCTGTTGGCCTCCGGATAGCTGATGGGGATAACGTCCGGCCATTCCGTCCAGTTTGACATGATGGAGCGCTTCGTCCACCTTCTCTCGCAGCTTGGCTGGACGGCCGGTGGCCCGCAGGCTGAAGGCGACGTTTTCGAAGACCGTCATATGGGGCCATAAGGCAAAGTCTTGAAAAACCATGCCCAAACCGCGCTGATGGGCCGGGAGATTCACCCGGTCTTTTTTGGAAAAAAACCGCCGGTCGCCGACAGTGATTTGGCCGTCGTCCGGGGTTTCCAGCCCGGCAATGCAGCGCAGCAAGGTCGTTTTGCCGCACCCGGACGGACCGAGCAGCGTGGTGAATTGGCCGTGGTTTATCCGCAGGTCCACATCCTTTAAGGCCTGGGTGGTTCCGAAAGCCTTGCCGATTTGCTTGAGAATAATATCCATGCTCATACTCCAGTTGTTTCGGGCAGCGTATTCTGGAATCCTATGAATTTGCCGAATCGTTCTAGGGGTAGCGTAACAAGCGGAGTTTATTTGAAGATTATGAAAGCCTTAATCCGCAGTTAAATAAAGTATTATAGATTGTTGATATCGATAAATTTTATCTATAAGCGGACGACCGGATGGAGGTTTGTCGTGAATTTAACCAAATTACGCGTTTTGATGTTGATCGGGAAGTACCAAAAGGTAACCGAAGTAGCCCGGATCATGGGATTGCGCCAACCTACGATCACCTTTCACATGAAAAGCCTGGAGCAGGAGTACCGGATTCCGCTCTTTCAATACCGTTCCGGCAATGTATTGTTGACCGAAGCGGGCAAGGCGTTAAATCATTACGCCATGCGGATCAGCACATTGGTCGATGAAGCGGAGCGGATCAATCAAGAGTTTGTCTCCCTGAACCGGGGCACTCTGCTGATCGGTGCCAGTTATGTGCCAGCCGCCTATATCCTTCCGAAAGTGCTGAAGGATTTCAAATCTCAATATCCGGCGCTGCATGTTTCACTCACGGTAAAGTCGGCTCCGTTCGTGCTGGAGATGCTTGCCCAGCAGCAACTGGACCTGGGCATTATCTCGGCGGTGCCGGAGATGCCGGATGGCTTTGTGCAGCAGGAACTGTGCCGGGATGAATTGGTGCTGGTTTTCCCGGCCGAGAGCCCGTTGCGCGAAATGGTGGAGATCGGTTTCTCCGATTTGCAGCGGGCGGAATTGATCATTCACAGCCAGGAATCGACCACCCGGAAACTGATCGAAGAGTGGCTGGCCAAGCAGCGGATTTCGCTGCGCCGGACGATTGAAGTCGATTCGCTGGAAGTCATCAAGAAGCTGCTCCTTTCCGGCTGGGGCTATTCGATCTTGGCGCGGCGGGCGGTTGAAGAGGAAATACAGGCCGGGAGGCTTCATTGGTCGCCCCTGCCCGGCGGCCCGATCGTCCGGGGCATTTATCTGATCTATCACGAAGAACGCTGGGTTTCTCCGGCGATGATGCAATTCCTGCAAGCCTGGCATGGCAAGATTTTTTAAAAAGCGATGCCGCAAATTCTCTTCCCGGAGTCGCAAATTCCTTTTATCAGGATCCAATTTTTATTGGGCGGGTCGCAATTTGGATTCGCGGCCTGACAAATTGAGCGGGCCGGATCCCAAATTGATATTGCCATGAAAGAAATGTAATTTGGCAAGTGGCAATTTTAATTTGGCAGATGGCAATTTCTTTTTGGCGGATCGCCAATTCGATTTGGCCGGCGGTAAATTGAATTTGATCGATCGCAATGGCTATTTTCATGAAGCCAATTTTAATAAGGCGGATCACAAATTGATTGGGCGATTGTGCAAAGCGATTTTGGAGGAGCGTAATTTCATTTTTCTGAAGATTAATTTAAATTGGCGGATCGGAATTTTAAAAGGCGGATCATTCTCCGGCGCTTCGCGCTGTAACTCCTCGGTCCATTGGCGCATAGGATAAACGTAGCATGGGAAACCGGGGAGTGAACAGTCGTGGTTACGGATATTTATGTTGTGCGGGCCGGCGATACGAGCGATGCGATTGCCGCCAAGTTTTGCGTTCCTGTTTCAGAAATACTGGATCTGAATGCGCTTTCTCCCTGTGAACAGCTGGTGGTGGGGCAAGCCATCCTCATCCCGTTCGTGATGAAAACGATCGAGAGTTTGGGCTATTTTCACTTGGAGGATTTAGCGGATCTGGCCCAGACCCTGGACCAAATCGGCGATCTTTTTACTTATGGCGCAGTCTTTCAATTTCCGGTCACAGCGGACGGAAGTATCGCCATTCCGAAGGGGGTCGACGTCGGCCGAACCGTCCAGCTGTTGCGATCCCATAATATCCTGCCGCTCTTGGTGCTCACCAATCTGAGTTCGGAAAAGTTTGAACCGAATCTGCTCAGGGCGGCCGTCAGCAGTACGTCCAACAAGGCCAGGACCATCGCGGATCTGCTCGCTTTACTGGAACGGTATGATTTTGTCGGAGTCAATGTCGATTTTGAAAATGCTTACATCGAGGATCGGGAATCGTTCACTGATTTTGTCCGCGATTTAAAGTTGGCGCTGGAAGGACCGGGATACTTGGTCACACTGGCCGTTCCGCCCAAAAACTCCGATAACCCGGCTAACCCCGCCCACCTTGCTTACGATTTTCAAGCCCTGGGAGAATGGGCCGACATTCTGTTTATCATGGCCTATGATTGGGGATATAGCAGCGGACCGCCGATGGCCGTCGCGCCCATTAACGAAATTGAAAAATCCATTTCCTATATCGTCAGTAAGGTTCCGGCTTATAAAATTATTCTGGGCGTCCCGCTCTATGGCTACGACTGGCAATTGCCCTATACTGAAGGCACTAAGGCAAGCAGCGTCAACCTGATGGAAGTCATGGATCTGGCCCGCCGCTATCGGGCGGAGATTCATTACGATCCGGTCGCCCAATCGCCTAATCTGCCCTATGTCAACGATGCCGGGAAGGAGCATATCGTCTGGTTCGAGGATGCCCGGTCCGTTACAGCCAAGTATCGCCTGGCCCGTGATTTTGATTTGAGGGGCGTCGGCTTTTGGAGCAGTAAGAATGTCCCTTACGGTTTCCCACAGAATTGGGTGATCTTTCCCGAGATGTTTCAATTCATGAAAGGAGCGATCCTAATCTAGGATTTCTCTTCCGGCCGCCGGATAGCAGGAGTTCGGGCCGGGATATTGAATTATATTGCTATCTTGGGAAAAGCCGGGCAAAATGGCTGGCAGGTTCCGGCATTGCCGGACGGCCCGCGGTTTATAGTTGGGAATGGGGCTGGGATTTTCTTAGGGACTTTACTTTTTATCATTTTCGAGTATATGTGGAGGGGTTGAGTCATTCGAGGCCTTCACGGACTCCACACGGAGGTTCATGTGAGAAATTGGCAAATTGCATTGGGCAGCTTTCAGCTAACAAAATTCATTCGGGCCATGAACGCTTTTTTCGCCGCAAATCAGATTCCGCCGGCCGCCGTCGCCTTGTTTCAGGATGATGATGAATCCTTGAGTTTGGGTGCGGCCGATGACCGCGATTTGGCTGCGGAATTGATGGACGGCCGTCAGTTATATTTTCCGTTCAGTGACACGAATACCGGAGAAGCGGTTTCCTGCGCCGACGGACGGCGCTACCGGCTGCCGGTGGCGGAGACGGATGAGACGGAGCTGTCTTTCTGCGCGGCGGAATGGGAATCGGTGGGATTTCTGGTTGCCGTCAGCCGAGGCGAAGTGCGGCTCGAAAAAGTAGCGCTGGCCGGAGGAGAGTTGCTGCCGGCTGACGATCCGGAATGGCTGGCAACCGACCTGGCTGAATCCATGACCCGGTTCATCCAGACGTTTATTGCCGAATAATGGGACGAGCGGCGGCCAGAAATGGTCCAGCGCCAATAGGCTCATGATGAATATGCCCGTTGCCAGGCTCTGATCATTGAAGTCATACTCCGCCGTATGGAGGGCCGGCGAGTCGGCGCCATTGCCCAGCAGGAACATGGCTCCCTGACGGCCTTCCAGATAAAACGCAAAATCCTCGCAAGTCATGCTCGGCTTGGCCAATTCCTGCCAAGCGGCTTCGGATAGGTAACGTCGCACGGTCGAACGGACTCGTTCATAGCCGGCCGCGGTATTCAAAACCGGCAGGGAATAGTCATTTTCGTACGTCAATGCGACGGTGACTCCGTGAAGGGACGCTATTTCGGCGCCGCTCCGACGAATATCGGCTTCGATCCGTTCCCCGGCCGAACTGCTCAGGAAACGGGCGGTGCCCCGGACGATCGCACGGTCGGGAATGATATTTTTGGATTCACCGGCGCTGATGGAGCAGACTGAGATGACCGAGCCATCCCGGAGATGGGTCCGGTCATGGAGATCCTGCAACTTGGTGATGAGCGCGGCCGCCGCCGGCAACGGATTCAGCCCCTGCTCGGGCATTCCGCCGTGGCAGCCCCGCCCGGTCAGTTCGATGCTGAACATGGCGCCGGCGGCGAAGAGCGGGCCGCTGCGGCTGGCGATCTGACCGGCCGGGAGACCGGGCCAATTGTGGATGGCGTAAGCTGCGGCCACATCATCGCAAACGCCCTGGCGAACCAGGGCTTTGCCACCGCAGACCAGTTCCTCGCCGGGTTGGAAAACAAAGCGTACCGCCACCGGGAGTTCTTCCCGGAAAGCATCGAGCACCAGTGCGGTCCCGACTAAGATGGCGCTGTGGCCGTCGTGGCCGCAGGCATGCATGACGCCGGGAAATAGCGACTGATACTCCAGATGGGTGGCCTCCCGCACCGGCAGGGCATCCATGTCCGCCCGCAAGCAGATGGTTTTCTCTGCCTCCGGCCTGGGGAGGTCGGCGACGAGATCCGCTCCGATGAAAGGAGCGCGGATTTGAAGCGAAGCGGCGTTAAGTGCCGTAAGGACTTTTTGGCGCGTCGCGTGGGTATCCAGCCCAAGCTCCGGTTCCTGGTGGATCCGGTGACGTAGCGCGGTGATCTCCGGCAAAATAGCGTCGATTTTGGTTTTGACTTGCGCGAGCAATGACGGATTCATGGCGATTCCTCTTTCGATTGATTTCCAGGCCGATCAGGAATGGTGCAGCTTGGCCAGGCCACCGGTGGAAGTTTCGCGATAGGAACACTTTAAGTCGGTGCCGGTTTCCATCATGGTCCGGACGACATCGTCGAAAGTGATCCGGTGTTCGCCTCCGGCAAGCAGCACGTATTTGGCGGAATCCAAAGCGCGGGCGGCGGCAAAGGCATTCCTTTCGATACAGGGGATTTGAACCATGCCGCAAACCGGGTCGCAGGTCAGCCCGAGATGGTGCTCGAAGCCCGTTTCCGCGGCATATTCGATCTCGCGGACTCCGCCGCCCAACAACTGAGTGGCGGCTCCGGCCGCCATGGCGCAGGCGGTGCCGATTTCGCCTTGGCAGCCGACCGCGGCTCCGGAGATGGAGCCGTTCGTTTTGACCAGATTACCGATGAGTCCGGCGGTAGCCAGGGCTTTTAGAATCGCTTTATCGGAATAGCGCCGCACCTCCTGTAAATAATAGAGGACTCCGGGCAACACTCCACAGGATCCGCAGGTCGGCGCGGCGACGATCATTCCTCCGGCGGCGTTTTCTTCGGAGACCGCCAGGGCATAGGCAAATAATTTTCCGGTCTGCTGCAGAAAGCCAGGGCGTTTGGTTTTTTGAAAAAATAGCGGACTTTTGCGCTCCAAGCGCAATATGCCGGGCAAAACTCCCTCGGTATTCAATCCCCGTTGGACGGCTTCACGCATGGTATGCCAGACTTGCTCCAGGTAATCCCAGATGGCGGTCGTTTCTCGTTCCACTACATATTGCCAGAACGGCTTGGAGTTCTTTTCGGCCCATTGGACCAACTCGGCCATGGTATGCAGTTCGTAGAGATCTTTGGTCATCAGGCTGGAGGTTTCGTCCTGTAACGCCCCGCCACCGATGCTGTAGACCCGCCAAGATTGTAGCAGAGCCCCCAGGGGATCAAAGGCTTCAAACTCCATACCATTGGGATGGAAAGGCAGTAATTCATCGGGTTTCCAAACAAATTCCACATTTTTCGGAGCAAAGGTTTCCCGAATCGCCTGATCCGTCAGATGCCCGACCCCGGTTGCCGCCAGACTGCCGTATAACGTGACCCGGTAACGCGCCGCATCGGAAGTACGGCTGAAGAAGGCTTCGGCCGCTTTTTTGGGGGCCATCGTATGGCTGGCGGATGGGCCGATGCCGATGCGGTACAGTTCGCGTAAGGATTCCATGGTATTCTCCTCTTGAGTTTGTATTCTCTGAACATTAACGGATTTCGCAATATTATTATACCATTCCCCGGGATGACTACTGTAGCGAGCGCAGTCGCACGGGCGGTTAAACACAAATTTTTTGAAACTGCCGCGGCGTTTATCCGGTTGAGCGTAAATTGAACCCGCGAATATTCAAAGCCGTACCCAAAGTACGGCTCATTCATTAATTTGTTTCTTGGGAAGTCTGGCTACCCAGATTCGGAAAATTCATCCCGCTGCACAAAGTGGCGATAATCCCTTGACAAAATCCAAGAAGGTTTGATAAGTTCCTCGATAGGTGGTTTGAATCGGATCTTCAGTCCGGTGGATCAGATGGTCCGTGATCAAAAAGGTTTGCATTCCGGTTGTCAGGGCCACCAAATCTTCCTGGACATCGTTTCCCACCATCAGGCATTGTTCCGGCCGCTTATTGATTTCCCGCAGAACTTCCTGATAGAAAAGCAGTTGCGGTTTGCAATAATGGTTGCGTTCATAGGAAGTGATATAAGCGAATTCCGCCGGTTCAAAACCGGCCCAGTGAATCCGGTGGTGGATAGCCTGTTCAGGGAAGAGCGGGTTGGTGGCGATGATTAGGGTATACCCCTTTTTCTTTAACAAGGTTACCGCTTCCCGGATCTGCGGCGACTCCAGCACCGATTCCCGGGTTTTTAAAAAACCGCCATTATAAAACTCGGTAAAGCGCTGTTGGTAAACGGAGAGGTCCCCGCCGATGAGCTGACCGAAGCTTTCCATAAATACCGCCTCATTGGTCCGCTCATCGACATTCTTGATCATGGTGCTGGTAGCCGCCCATATATACTTGGCCAAGCGCTCCGGTGTGATCAGATCGTGAAAATCGCGGCCCATTTCGGTAAAGTAAATTTGGATGAATTTTTCCAAGTCCAATGGCAAAAGCGTGCCATCCAAGTCAAATAAGACGGTATCCAACATGCGCTTCACTCCTGATTGATTATCTTCCTTATATAATATAATACCGGATCCAAACTCGATCAGTCAAACAATAGAATTAATATAATTGCAATCTGCAATAAAAGCTTTATTTTTGATTTTATTCTAGAAAATTTCTTTCTGGGTCGATGAAAAAAGCTCCGGACTGAAAGTCGGGAGCTTTTTGGTATTGCCGTTGGTTTACCAGTGGCAAAAAGATTGAATCTTTTGGGTGATTTTGTCCGGCGTGAATCCGAATTTTTCCGCCAGTTGCTCGGCGGGACCGCTTTCACCGAAATGTTCCATTCCGATGACCAACCCGTCGGAACCGGTCAATCGATACCAAGCGACGCCGACTCCGGCTTCGATCGCGACCCGTGGAATGCCTTGGCCCAGCACCGATTGAATGTATTCATCCGTTTGATTCAGGAACAATTCCAGACAGGGAACGGAAACGACCCGGACCCGCTTCGCCGCTCCTTCTAAAGCTCCGGCCGCGGCCAAAGCCAGAGCGACTTCACTCCCTGAGGCCATGATGACCAGGTCGGGGTGTTCCGCCGCGGCTTCTTTTACGACATAACCGCCCCGCGCAAAGCCTTCGGCCGAAGTACCTGCCAGAGTCGGCAGTTTTTGGCGGGTCAAAATCAAAGCGGTCGGCCCATCCTTGCGGCGCAGCGCCTGCAGCCAGGCCCAGGCGGTTTCGTTGGCGTCGGCCGGCCGGATGGCTCGAAAGCCGGGGATGATGCGTAAGGACTGCAGTTGTTCGACCGGTTGATGGGTGGGTCCGTCTTCGCCGACATGAAAAGAGTCGTGCGTTAAAACGTAGATCACCGGTTCCCTCATTAACGCGGCCAAACGGAGCGAATGACGCATATAATCTACGAAAACCAGAAAAGTCGAACCATATACCCGGAAACCGCCATGCAAGGACAGGCCGTTCAAGATGCCGGCCATGCCATGTTCGCGGACTCCAAAATGAAGATTCCTTCCCGAGTAGCTCCCTTTCTTAACGTCGGGAACTCCTTGAAGATAGGTTTTGGTGGAGGGGGATAGATCGGCGGAGCCGCCGACTAATTCGGGAAGCTTGGCGGCCAGCGCGTTCAGAATCTTTCCGCCGCTATCCCGGGTGGCATAGGCGCTGCCTGCTTCAAACCGGGGCAACGCGGATTCCAAGCCGTCCGGAAGTTCGCGGCGCATTATCCGGTCCCACTCCTGCCGTAATTCCGGGAAAGACTTAGACCAGGTCGTAAACCTTTCCTCCCAATCCGTGAAGTTGCGATGCCAAAGGTTCCGTTTTTCAGAAAAATAATCGTAGACTTCCTGGGGCACATAAAAGTCCTGTTCCGGCAGGCCTAAATTCCGTTTTAATGCGCTAACGTTATCTTTGCCCAGCGGAGCTCCGTGAGCTTCGGGATCGTTTTCACGCGGGCTGCCTTTGCCAATCACGGTTTTGGCTACGATCAAGGTCGGCCGCTTCAAATCGGACTGTGCTTCCTGCAACGCGGCAGAAATTGCTGCCGGATTATGGCCATCGATCTTTAAAACTTGCCATCCGTAGGCTTGATAGCGTTGGGCCACATCTTCATTGAAAGCGATGCTCGTAGAACCTTCGATGGAAATATCATTGTCATCGTAAATGACGATTAACCGGCCCATCCCTAAGTCACCCGCCAGGGAGGCGGCCTCCGAAGTAATCCCTTCCATCATGCAACCGTCTCCGGCGATTGCGAAAGTATAATGGCTTACAATTTCCAACCCGGGCCGGTTAAAGCGTTCCGCCAACATCCGTTCGGCGAGGGCCATACCGACGGCGTTGGCCATTCCTTGGCCGAGCGGCCCGGTAGTGGTTTCTATCCCGGGGACCAGCCGATATTCCGGGTGACCGGGCGTTTTGGAGCCGAGTTTCCGGAATTGGGCGAGATCCTGCAGGGTGAGGCCATAACCGGTCAGATGCAGCAAGCTGTAAAGCAATGCCGAGCCATGACCGGCGGATAGGATGAAGCGATCGCGGTCCGGCCATTCCGGCCGGGTCGGATCATGTTTCAGAACTTCGCCATAGAGAACTGCGGCAATATCGGCGGTTCCCAAAGGCATGCCGGGGTGGCCCGACTGAGCTTTTTCTACCATATCGGCAGCTAAGCCCCGAATCGTGTTGGCGACCAGATGAATCATTTGCAAAACCCCTTTCTTTAATGATTATAGAATTATTATAGCTCAACTTTCGCAGGAAAAAATAAAGCGAAAGACTGAAGCGTCGAGGATTTTTCTAAAACAGAAATTAGAGTGGCCGATCGATCCAACCACTTGAAAATATCTTTTGGTGGTGGCTCATCATTCTATTAAAAAATAAAGATTTAATGATTCAAGTTCAAGATTTGATTTTAATGGCCGATAATTTAATTATTGAGGCCGAATTTTATTTTCTACATTGCAAGAAATTATTTTTTGTGATCGAAAAATTGATTCTATTGCTGAAAATTCTAATTCTTATGATCGAAAAATTAATTTTTTTAATGAAATTTTTAATTCTTATGATCGAAAAGTTATTTCTCATGATCCAAAAATTAATTATCCGGATGGAATTTTTATTTCTCACGATCAAAAGTTATTTATTTGGCTAAAAATTGCAATTATGGATCAGGTTTGCGTTCCTGGAGCTGATCAATCAAAGAAAGAATGTCCTGGGGGAGCGGTGCGGTTAGTTTAATGGACTCGCCCGTCCGGGGCTGGGTGAAATGAAGACGAACCGCATGCAGAGCCGGCCGGTTGATTAAGGAATCCGCCGCTCCATACAGCGGGTCGCCCCAAAGCGGGTAACAGACATGACTCAAATGAACCCGGATCTGATGAGTCCGTCCGGAATGGAGTTTGACCCCGAGCAGCGCAGCGGAGGGAAATGTCCGGATAACCCGCCAAACGGTCCGGGCCGCCTTGCCTTCGGCAGCGATCGCGCGCTTCATGACATATGGGGTCTCTTGAACCGGGAGCGTAATATTCGCGCTAGTCCGGCCGGGATTGCCGACACAAACCGCCAAATAAAACCGGTGCAGGCTGTCGCTCTCCAGTTGCCGGGCCAGTTGCTGATGAGCCCAGGGGCTCTTGGCGACCAAAACGAGGCCGGACGTGGTTTTATCAAGCCGGTGGATGGGGTGAAACGATGCGGCTTCATGCCGGGAAAGCCAGTATCCGGTTAACGCGTTGGCCAAGGTTCCGTCGTTTTGAGTGCGAACCGGATGAACCAGAAGGCCGGCCGGTTTATTCACTACAATGACGTCGGAATCTTCATAGATAATATCCAGCGGCAAGATTTGGGGTTCGATCTGCTGCGGCAGAGGCGCCAAGATAATATTCAAGATCGCTCCGCCGGTCAGGCGCGACACAGTTCGCACCGGAGAACCGTTCAAAATAATACCGTTGGTTCGCTTGAGGCTGCGAATGAAACCGCGCGAAAAATGAAGTTCGGTTTTTAAATAGGATTCCACCGTTCTTCCTGCCCAGTGCGGAGGAATGACTATGGTAAGCGGCGGTGCGGTTGTGGACAATAAACCAGATCCTTTTTCTTATCCATTGTAAAATAAAAAGAATTTCTGGTCAAGTCGTGGAGAAAATAACAAAATAAGGGGGAAAGCTTTCCCCCTTATGATTAAGTATATTGCTTGCTTACTGCTGGTTCCCAAAACTAAAGCCGCTGTTCGCTTTGAACTGATTCTGATATTGGTTTTGGCTTTGATTTTGAGTATTCAGGCCCGCTTGAAAACCGGCTTTGACGTCAGCCAGCGTTTGCTCAGCCAGAGTCCGTTCAGCAGCTTCGATCATCCGGCGAACCATGTTTCCACCGATTGCGCCAGTCTCCCGGGAAGCCACATAGCCCCAGTAACCGCCCTGAACCTTGGAAAGGTCGATGTTTAACTCATTGGCGATCTCGTATTTGAAGCGGTCCAAAGCCGGACCCGCCGCCGTTACGAGATAGCTGTTGGATTTTTGTCCAGTACCCATTTAACTCACCTCCTCGGGAATTATCATCCCCCTTCAAGCTGCAGCTATGTAGTATCATTTCTGGAAGTATCGGAAAATTCCTGATGAGGAGGTTTTTTATCTGGAAAGGCCGCGGCGTCAAAACGAGATTGGGCTGCTCCCAGCGTCTGATCGAAAATGTATTGCTGAGCGGCTTCCAGCATTACCCTGGATAACTCCCCGCCGAAGCGGCCGATCAGGTAAGGCGGCAAGTTCCAAAAATCCTCCTCGTAGCGTGCCAATTCCTTTGGGTCCAGGGTAAATCGTAATTTTTTGGCTGCATAATGCCTCTTCATTTTTCCCATCCTTTCTAATAGATTAATGTGAGAAGCCGGGTCCTGCGCTGTACGGTTTTTTGACAAGATCATTTTTCGCAACAATATACCGGTTTATTTCGAAAATCTTTGACAAAACAGATTTAGAATGGCAGTCTTTTTTTATCCACGCAGAATCCAAGGGAAAGATTGACTTTTCAAAAATTAACCGATATAATAATCGAAGGTGATTTTGGTGAAGGTTGGCATTGGAGCGATCCGCGAGATTCGCGGGGGAGCGGTGGCTTTTGAAGGTTCGCTGCCCCTGGATCTCGAAGAACAAGATCTTAAGATTAACGGACCGGTAGAAGTGAAGGGTTCGGTCACCAACACCGGCAACGGTTTTTTAGTGCAAGCCACGGTCGATTTTGAGTATCGGGGCATTTGTGCACGGTGCTTGGAGCCGCTGGTCCGACGGGAAACTGTTACGGTTAACGAGCAGTTTACTTCCGATCGCGAGTCGGCCGATGCTGGTACGCTTTTTTATTTTAGCGGTGATTTTATCGTTTTAGATGAATGCGTTCGTGAGCAAGTTTTATTGTCCATTCCCATGAAGATCCTTTGTTCCGAGAACTGTCGAGGGATCTGTCCGGAGTGCGGCAAGAATTTAAACCAAGGGGTGTGTATGTGCCTTCCGCCTAATCCCGATCCGCAATTTACGAAATTAAAATCATTGTTATCCACAAAAGGAGGTGGAACGAATGGCAAATCCTAAAAATAGAACCTCCCGGACCCGCAAACGGTTACGACGCGCCAATTTAAAAATGACAGCACCGCAGATCAGTACCTGTCCTCAATGTCATGAACCTAAACTGCCGCATACGGTATGCAGCAATTGTGGTTATTATAAAGGCCGGGAAGTCGTCGCGCAAAGCTAAGGATTAACCAAGGAATTAAGGTCGTTTCGGCCTTAATTTTTTACTGTCAAAAATTGCCTTGACTTTTTGAATGTTTTGGCTATACTACATTTGAGAGATTTATTTAATCCCAGACCAAGCTTTGTTTTTTATAGGCTCTCATTGCGGACCGAGGGGGGCTCGCGTTTTAAATTTTTAATACTTATTGGGAGTTATTTGATAAAGTCTTTCGATTCCGATCGTTTGCTAAATAAAAGAGGCTTTATCAACTTGTTTTTTGAATTTTTAATGATTTTTAGCCGTGGAACGAAAGTAAGGGGTGTGACAGTTGCGAATCGCTGTTGACGCCATGGGTGGCGACTTTGCTCCACGAGAGATCGTGGCCGGAGCGGTTGAGGCTTGTCGGGAACTGGGAGTCGACCTTTTAGTGGTCGGAAATGAGATAGAAGTTCAAAATGAATTAAAGCGGCATGCGACAAGCGGTTTAAAGCTGGAGGTCGTTCCGGCATCGGAAGCCATCGCCATGGATGAGCATCCGGCGACTGCCGTAAAACGGAAAAAAGATTCTTCCTTGGTCGTAGCCAATCGCTTGGTGAAAGACGGGACCGCGGCCGCGGTCATATCGGCGGGGAATACTGGGGCGGCGATGGCGGCCTCTTTATTGACATTGGGACGAATTCCCGGCATCGACCGCCCGGCCATCGCCTCGCCGATGCCGACCCGCACCGGGGTGAGCGTCCTCTTGGACGCGGGCGCTAACGCCGATTGCGAACCCGAATATTTATTGCAGTTCGCAATGATGGGCACCATCTATGCCGAACAGGTTTTGGGGATCCCAAAGCCCCGGGTCGGTTTGCTGAGCATCGGGGAGGAAGAAACCAAGGGCAACAAGCTTACTTTAGCGACCCATCAACTTTTAAAGCAAGGCAAGTTGAACTTCATCGGCAACATTGAAGGGCGCGATGTCCACCGGGGCACTTGCGATGTGATCGTCTGCGATGGCTTTGTCGGCAATATTGTTTTAAAGCTTTCCGAGGGTCTGGCTTCGGTTTTAATGAGCCAAATCAAAGAGGCGGTATCGTCGAGTCTGATATCGATCGCGGGCGGGGTTCTGATCAAGAATTCTCTGCACAAACTGAGATCGAGCATGGATTATACCGAATATGGCGGGGCGCCGCTGCTGGGTTTGAACGGAGTCAGCCTGATCAGCCACGGCAGTTCCAACGCCAAGGCCATTAAAAATGCTATTAAAGCCGCGCAAAGAGCTGTCCGTGAGGGCGTGATCGAAAAGATCGCCGCTACGGTGAAAGCAAATGAAAACGATGGTTTAGGAGAATAGGATTCGATGGCTAAAATCGCTTTTATGTTTCCTGGACAAGGCTCACAGTATGTCGGGATGGGAAAGAGCTTCTATGATAATTTTCCGTGTGCCCGAGCGGTCTTTGATGAAGCCGATCGGGTGTTGGGCAGGGGAATCGCCGCGCTTTGTTTTGATGGCCCGGAAGATGCCTTGAAAGACACCCGCAACGCGCAGCCGGCGATTTTCACGGCCAGTGTCGCCGCCTGGCGGGTTTTGACTGCCGAAGGAATTAAGCCGGATTATGTAGCCGGGCATAGCTTGGGCGAGTACAGCGCTTTGGTGGCATCCGGCGCTCTGACGTTCGCGGAGGCGTTACGCCTGATACAGCGGCGCGCTCAGTTAATGGCCGACGCCGATCCCGAGCGGCAAGGAACCATGGCCGCCGTATTGGGAATGGACCGTGCAACCCTAGGGGGCATTCTCGAAGCCATGAATGCTTTCGGGAAGGTGGAAGCGGCCAATTATAATTGCCCGGGCCAGATCGTCATCTCCGGCGAGAAAACCGTCATTGCCGAGGCCCAGGAGGCGATTAAGGCGCGAGGCGGGAAGGTTATTCCGCTTTCGGTAAGCGGTCCTTTTCACTCCAGCCTGATGCAAACCGCCGCCACGGCGTTCCGCCCCGAACTGCAGGCCTCTCACTGGCAGGATCCGGCCATCCCGTTGATTGCCAATGTCTCGGCCCAGCCGGTCGCCGGAAGCGACTTGGCGGACAGCCTTTACCGGCAGATCTTTTCGCCGGTCTTATGGGAAGATACGCTGCGCTTTTTATTCGACAATGGCGTTTCGGTATTCGTCGAGATCGGCCCCGGAAAAGTCTTGACCGGTCTGGCGAAAAAAACGCTGAAAGAAGTGACGTTGCTGAATTGCGAGGATTCGGAGTCGCTGAAAAAAGCACTTGCAATTTTAAAGGAGGTTTAGTAATATGAGATTAGCGCGGGAAGTGGCAATAGTTACCGGCGCTGCCAGGGGAATTGGCAAGGCGATTGCGCTGGCTCTGGTCCGTGAAGGCGCTACGGTTGTGATATCCGATATCAATGAAGAAGTTCATCGCGTAGCGGAGGAGATTAACCATTCCGGCGGCCAAGCCTTGGGCGTCGTCGGCAACGTAACAAAGCTGACGGACTGCGAAACCTTGGTGGAGACAGCGGCAAAACAATTTGGCAAGCTGGACATCCTGGTCAATAACGCCGGAATCACCAAGGACAACTTGCTTCTCAGAATGAGCGAAGAGGATTGGGACGCGGTTTTAAACATTAATTTGAAGGGCACCTTCTTGTGTACCAAAGCCGCGATCAAGCCGATGATGAAGCAACGTTCCGGGAAGATCGTGAACATCGCCTCGGTGGTCGGCCAGATGGGCAACGCGGGGCAAGCCAATTATGCCGCTTCCAAGGGCGGCGTGATTGCTTTCACCAAGACCATGGCCAAGGAGCTGGCTTCGCGCAACATCCGGGTTAACGCCATCGCTCCCGGCTTCATCGAATCGAAAATGACCGATGTCCTTTCGGAAGAGGCGAAAGCCAATCTGACGCGGCTGATCCCCTTGGGCTCCCTCGGTAAACCGGAATATGTGGCCGAAGCGGTAGCGTTTTTGCTTTCTCCGGCGGCATGCTATATTACCGGTCAGGTGTTGAACGTCGACGGGGGTATGGTAATGTAAATTTGGTGAGAAAATATCTTTGTTTTGATATAAAACCAATTCTAACCAACCCAGTGGAAGGAGGTGAAGTGGTTGGATATCTTTGCAAAAGTAAAAGAAATCGTCGTTGAACAATTGGGTGTTGATGAGGAAGAAGTTGCTGAACAGGCTTCTTTTGTAGATGATTTGGGAGCGGATTCGTTGGATATCGTCGAACTGGTGATGGCTTTGGAAGAGGAGTTCGATTTGGAAATTCCGGACGAGGACGCCGAGAAGATTGTCACTGTTGGTGACGCAGTAAATTACATTAAGGAAAACGCTCAATAAGTAAAAAGAGAGTCTCGTTCCCACGGGACTCTCTTCAGTATCTCGAAAAGCGCAAAGCATAATAGATAAACTTCCTGACAAGGAGGTAACGATGAGGAACCGGGTTGTAATTACGGGGATGGGCGTCGTAGCCGCCGGAGGCATTGGAATTGAACGTTTTTGGCGTTCGATCAGCGATGGAACATCCGGCGTTTCTTATGTAACAGCGTTTGATACCACGGACTACGACGTGAAAATCGGCGCCGAAGTCAAAGATTTTGATCCGGCGCAATTTTTAGAAAAGAAAGAGATAAAACGGACCGACCGTGCGGTTCAGTTCGCGGTCGCCGCTGCCAAACTTGCCCTGGAAGACGCCGGCTTGCAAATTGACGCTAACAATGCCGGTGAAGTCGGAGTGATCATCGGTTCTGGGATCGGCGGAATTAAAACGTTTGAGGAACAAACCCGGGTTTACCTTGAAAAAGGACCCGGCCGTGTGAGTCCGTTCTTTATTCCGATGATCATCCCGGATATGGCGTCGGGCTATGTGTCGATCGCCACCGGAGCCAAAGGCCCCAACCATACGGTGGTTTCGGCGTGTTCTTCCGCTGCGCATTCCATCGGCAATTCGTTCCGGATCATTCAGAACGGGAACGCCAAAGCGATGATTACCGGCGGCACCGAAGCGGCGATTACCGGCTTGACTTATGCCGGTTTTTCCGCAGCTGGCGCATTATCGACCTACCAGGGCGATCCCACCGAGGCCAGTCGGCCGTTCGATCGAAACCGGGACGGTTTCGTATTGGGCGAGGGCTCCGGCGTGATTATCCTGGAAGAACTGGAATACGCGCTGAACCGGGGCGCCAGGATCTATGCCGAACTGGTCGGCTATGGCGAAACCGGGGATGCTTATCACATGACCGCTCCCGACCCCGAGGGCAACGGAGCGGCGCAGGCCATGGTCCTGGCGCTGGCTGACGCGGGTATAACTCCGGAACAGGTTTCATATATTAATGCTCATGGAACATCCACGCCTCCCAACGACCGCATCGAGACCAAGGCCATCAAGCGGGTCTTTGGGGAATATGCCTATCAACTGGCGGTTAGTTCCACCAAATCGATGACCGGCCATCTGCTGGGGGCGGCCGGAGGGGCCGAAGCCATCATTTCGACCCTGGCCATTCGCGACGATTTGATACCGCCGACCATTAACTATCAAACTCCCGATCCCGAATGCGATCTGGATTATGTGCCCAATCGCGCCAGGAAAGCCGCGCTGGAATATGTGCTTTCCAATTCGTTCGGTTTCGGAGGCCACAATGTTTGTTTGGCCTTCCAAAAATGGCATGATTAAAAAAGAAGCCGGTAAATCGGCGCTCGTCAACAAACAACGCGCCATCATTCAGGCCCTGGCGGAACAGTTTGGCGTCCACCCTCAAAATGAGGCGCTTTTTCTCGAAGCGTTCACGCATTCTTCCTACGCCAATGAACAGCACCTCGAAAGCAATGAACGGTTGGAGTTTTTGGGCGACAGCGTCCTGTCGATTATCGTTTGCCGATTTTTATTCCTGCATTTTCCCAAACATCACGAGGGGCAACTGGCCAAGCTGAAAGCGATCATCGTCAGCGCCAACGTCTTGGCCCAGTTCTCGCTGGATTTGAAATTGGACCGGTTCTTGTTGCTCGGCGAGGGGGAACGGCGCAGCAACGGCCGGACCAAAATCAATATCCTGGCGGATCTGTTTGAGGCGTTTCTGGGGGCTTACTTCCTGAACTTCGCTTTGGAGGATACCATGCGGCTGGTGATGCCGTTGATCGAAGCGGTGACCCCGACGATCATCCGCCAGTACGAGGCGATTGACGCCAAGACGACCTTGCAGGAGATTACCCAGGCGCGCGGCTTTAAACCCGTTTACCGCCTGGTTCAAGAGGAAGGCCCGGCCCATGAGAAGACTTTCACGGTGGAACTGTTGCTGAATGAAGCGCCGATCGGGACCGGCCGCGGCCGCAGCATTAAAGAGGCCGAGAACCGGGCCGCCCAGGCCGGCATGCAGTATCTCAAAGAACAGTGGAAGAATTAGCAATGAAGGGGCCTTAGTATGGTTAGGACGGATAATTTCATAATTTTATAGTTTTTAGGAAGGATGGTTTACTTTGGCCATCCTTTTTTTGATCGGAATGAAGGAGACGGTTCGCCCAATTTTTATTACTCAACGTTCGCGGATGATACTTTTCGGGTACAAAAACGATACTTCAGGCCCGGTTTTTCGCGGTATAATATCGATCGTGGAAGTTGTTTTTATTAGAGAGTCCGTCGGTGATACCGACGGACTCTCGATCGTTGCACCCCTGGACAAATCGCACAGGATTAAGGTGGATAGGCAAGTCTTTCTCCTAAGATACGGCTTTCAGTCACTAATCATCCTTTTAACTGTAAATTTTGTGAAAGTCGGATCTCGGATCTTTGATAAATTGGTCAAAGCTTGGATTGCCCATGCCCCGGTTTCTGTCCCGGTTACCTAAGCGGAGCTAACCGTGTTCAACAGATCCGTTTATCCACAAAAATAGATCACTTATTCACAAAAAGAGCTCTTTGATTAACAAAATGAGCTTGTTTATCCACAAAAAGAGCTTGTTGAGCGACTGAAAGAACTCATTGATTCACAAAAAGAGCTCTTTCATTAACAAAAAGAACTCTTTTATCCACAAAATGAGCTCATTGATCCACAAAAAGAGATCGTTTATTCACAAAACGATCTCTTTCAACTCCTCAAGCAGATCACTTATCCACAAAACAACGCACGGTAAATTATTTCCGGCCATCCGGCCGCACCCCGGATCGGTCCCCACTTTTATAAAGCCGGAAGGACAAAAATACCGGAATATCCTGGACAACCCGCTCATATAAATTATTTTGAGACGAAAAAGGGGGGTTATTCAGGTTGAATCAACTATGTGACTTGTCGCTAATTTCCCGAATTCGGACCGAAAAAGATGCCCAAGCCAAAGAGGAGCTGGTCAAAAAGTACCTGCCGATGGTGCGGCATATTGTCAAGAACCAAAATCCGTCGTTCAATGAATTCGAAGATTATCTGCAGGAGGGCTCGATCGGGCTGTTAAAGGCCATCGAAGAATACGACCCGGATAACTACCCGATCAAATTCAGCACCTTCGCCTATATCTGTATCTTGCGCCGGATTTACAATACGATTAAGCAATCCATGAGCAAAAAGGCTTTGTTTTCCGCCAACGCCCTCTCGTTGAACATGCAGTTGAACGGGGAGGATTCGCGGACCCTGCTGGATTCGATACCGGCCGAAGAACCCGAGCCGTTTCTGCAGATCGAGAATGAATGGACCATTCAAAAGCTGGCGGCGGTCCTGGAAGCCCATCTGTCGCCGGTCGAATACCGGGTCATTCAAATGCTGCTGAACGGCCTGACCATCCACGAGATTCAGGATCAGCTCCGCCTGTCGGTGAAAGCGGTCGACAACGCCCGGACCCGCGCCCGCCTGAAGCTGAAGAAGATCCTGTTTGACTACGGGTCGTTATTGAGCCCGCAGATTCCGCTGAAGACGCGCAAGCGGAAGGACCTGTCGATCCATTTGGAAGTCGGATAACCCGCTAAACTTAGCGGGTATTTCTTTTTCGCCCATCTTGTGGTAAAATGTTTGAGCAAAGGAGGAACCGCTTTGTATTTAAAACGCCTGGAAATCGTGGGTTTTAAATCATTCGCCGACAAGATCCGGTTGGAAATTCCGTCGGGCGTTACCGCCGTGGTGGGACCCAACGGCAGCGGCAAAAGCAATATTTCCGATGCTTTGCGCTGGGTGCTGGGCGAACAGAGCATTAAAAGCCTGCGCGGTTCCAAGATGGACGACGTCATTTTCGCCGGCAGCGATAAACGGCGGCCTTTGGGCCTGGCGGAAGTCACGATCGTCCTGGATAACAGCGACCGCTCGATCCCGGTCGATTTTACGGAGATCGCCGTCACCCGCAAGCTGTTCCGTTCCGGAGAGAGCGAATATCTGATCAACAAGTCTGCGGTGAGGCTGAAAGACGTCCTGGAGCTTTTTTTCGATACCGGATTGGGAAAAGAGGCCTACTCCGTCATCGGCCAGGGCAAGATCGATTCGATATTATCGGTCAAGGCAGAGGACCGGCGGGCCATCTTTGAAGAAGCCGCCGGCATTATTAAATATAAGACCCGGAAAATGATTGCCGAGAAGAAGCTGGAGGAGACCGACCGCAATCTGGTCCGGGTGCAGGATATCTTGCTCGAACTCTCCGGCCAGTTGGGACCGTTACAGCACCAGGCCGCCCTCGCCGAACAATACCTGGCCATCAAGGAAGAATTGAGCCGGCTGGAGATTCATTATTTCGGCGGTCTGATCACCCGGCTCCAGGCGGAGCTGGAGGCGTTATACAATCAAAAAGACGAATTGACGACCGCCGCTCAGGATTTTGAAAGCCAGGAAACGGTGGCGGAGGCGGAGATCGAGGCGCAACGCTTCGAACTGCTCAAACACGACAATCAGCTCACTCAATATAACGAGGAATACTTCCGGCTGCAAAACCAGATCGATAAATGCGACGAGCAAGTCGGCTTTCTCAAGGAAAAACTGGCCGACCTGGAACGTCAGAAATTGGAACACCGCGCCGCCATCGAAAGCGGCGGGCAACGTCGCGCCACCCTGCAAGAGCAACAGCAGGGGCTGGAGAATGAGATCGCTGCCATCCGCCGGGAGCTGGAGGCGGAGCAGTTGCTGCTCCAGGAGAAAGAGGCGGTTCTGGCTGGCTACAACCGGCAGCTGTCCGCCTCCGAAGCCGCCGAGCAGGCGATGAAGAATGATTTCATCGAGGCTTTGAACGGGATTGCCGCGTTGAATAATAAAATGAACGGCGCCGCCCTGCAAAAAGAGTTCATCCGGAAACAAGTCGCCGAAAGCCAAAAGAAGCTGGAACTGCTGGAGAAACAGTTGTCGCAGTCGGAAACCGAAGCCGCCGCCAAAAAGGATGATCTGGCGGCGCTCGACGCCGAACTGCTGGATTGCCAAAAAAAAGCGGCCGAGCTCGCCGCCAAGCATAAGCAACGGGAAGGGGACCTGGCCGCCCTGGAACACAAAAACGCCGCATGGCAGGACAAGGCCCGCGGCCTCGAAAGCAAGATCGGCCTGCTGGATGAGATGGAACGGAGTTATCAGGGTTATTTTCAGGGCGTAAAGGCGTTATTGGCCGACGCGGCCCGCGAGCCGTTTTACGGGAGCATCAAGGGGATCATCGCCGACCTGATTCAAGTCCGGCCTGGAATGGAACTGGCCATCGAGACCGCGCTGGGTTCCAACCTGCAGAATGTGGTCATCGAGAGCGACCGGCAGGCCGAGGCGGCGATCGCTTTTCTGAAAAAGCACAACAAAGGCCGGGCCACCTTTCTGCCCCTGAATACCATTCAGGGCTCGGAAGGGCGGGTTCAGCATTATCAAGCGCTGTTGGCGCAATACTCCTGCCAGCCGGCGGTTTCACTGCTGACGTTCGACACCGCTTACCGGCCGGCGCTGGCATATTTGCTCGGCCAAACCGTGGTGGCGCCCGATCTGCGCAGCGCGATCCAGGTCGCCCAAAAATTGGACCGGAGCATCCGGATCGTCACCCCCGAGGGAGATCTGGTGATCCCGGGCGGAGCGATCACCGGCGGCAGTGTCGACAAGCGGCGCCTGGGCCTATTGAGCCGCCGCCGCGAGATCGAGGATCTCAAGAGTGAGAAAGCGGCTGCCGAAACTGCCCTGCAGCAAGGAAGGGTCACCGCCGCGGAATACCGCCAGGAGCTGCAACGGATTCTGCAAACCAGCCGAGACCTGCTGAAACAGGAGAACGAGGCCAAGATCCGGCAGGCCACGCTCGCCAAGGAATTATCGACCGTCCAGGCGGCGATCCAAAAGATCCGTCAGGAAAGCGGCGTTTACCGGGAACAATTGCAGGAGCTGTTCGCCGAAAGCGAGCAATTTGATCAAAACCAGGATGAACTGGTCCGGGCGGTCGCGGAACAGGAGCAGGTCCGCCAGGGCCTCGAGGCGAAGCTGGCCGACCTGGCGGCGGAGATGAAGTCCACCAAGGAACAGAAAGAACTGCTGGTCGCGGCCATTGGCGAGCTGCGGGCCGGATTGAGCGCCAAACGCCAGGCGGAACAGGGCAAGAACGCCATGAAGAGCCAGTTGAACGAACAGCTGGCCGGACTGGAAGCGTCTGGCGCGGAACTCGACGCCAAATTAGCGCAGTTTGATGCGGAGCGGCTCAAGATCGAGGAAACCGTCCGCAGCACCACAGCCAAGGCGATCGTCGTCAAAGAACAGCTGGCGGGGGAAGAAGCCCTGATCAACCGGAACAAACACGAACGGGAAACCATCGTTCAGTCCATCAAGGAACAAGAGGCCAAACAGCGCAGTTTCCGCCGGAAAAACCAAGAATATCAAAACCGACTGCACCGTTTGGAACTGGAATATAACCAAAAATTGCTGGTCATCGAGAATTATCAACGCAACCTGGGTGAGGGATATGGTCTGGACTGGCTGGCGCAGTATGATCCCCAATGGCCACTGCCGGATCAACCGGAGCGCCGCATCGAAGAGCTTAAGAACGATCTCCGCGGCCTGGGAACGGTGAATGTCGCCGCCATCGACGATTACCGTCAGGTCAAGGAGCGGCATCAGTTCCTGACGGAGCAGTCGCAAGACCTGACCAAGGCCAAAGAATCGTTGCTCAAGGTGATCCAGGAGATCGAGCGGACCATCACCAAAAAGTTCAACGAGACCTTCGAAGCGGTCCGCGGCCAATTCCGCAAGATCTTCGGCGAATTGTTCGACGGCGGCAACTCGGAACTCTATCTGATCGATCCTGAAAATCCGCTGGAATCGGGAATTGAGATCATCGCGCAGCCCCCCGGCAAGAAGCTGCAGAGTTTATCGCTGCTGTCGGGCGGAGAACGGGCGATGACCGCGATTTCCCTGCTATTTGCGATCCTGGCCGTAAAGCCGTCGCCTTTTTGCGTGTTGGACGAGATCGACGCGACCCTGGATGAGGTGAATGTAGAGCGTTTCTCCCATTTGCTGGAATTATTCAGCAAACAGTTGCAATTCATTGTGATCACCCACCGTCGCGGCACCATGGAGGCGGCGACCGCCCTGTATGGCGTGACCATGGAGGAGATGGGCGTATCCAAATTAATCTCGCTGGATTTGAATGAAAGAGCCGGCTGAACCGGCACACTATGTTTAGGATAAAGGAATGGGTCAACAATGTCGGATAATAATAAAGGTTTATTCGCGCGCTTAAAAGAGGGATTGTCGAAAACCAAGGACTCGCTGGTGGCCAACTTGGAAGGGATCTTCTCGGCCTATCAGAAGATCGACGAGGAGCTTTTTACGGATCTGGAAGACACCTTGATCATGGCCGATGTGGGCGTGGCAACCACCACTTTTTTGGTGGACCAGCTCCGGGAGATCGTGAAACGGGATAAAGTGACCGACCCGGCGCAATTGAAGCCGTTATTGATTCAGAATATCCGCCAGGTAATCGAGGGCTCCGGCAAGAACCCCTTTAATTTTCAGGCCCGCGACAAGGTGCTGTTAATCGTCGGCGTCAACGGCGTCGGCAAGACGACCACCATCGCCAAGCTGGCGGCCCGTTTCAGTGAAAACAAACGCCAGGTGCTGCTGGTGGCCGCCGATACCTTCCGGGCCGCCGCTGCCGAGCAGTTGATGCAATGGGGCGAACGGATCGGCGTGCCGGTCATTCATCATCAGGAGGGGGCTGACCCCGCGGCGGTCGTTTTCGACGGCATGGTGGCGGCCCAGGCCCGAAAGAGCGACCTGATTATCGTCGATACCGCCGGACGCCTGCATACCAAGGTTAATTTGATGGAAGAATTGAAGAAGGTGCGCCGCATCATCACCCAAAACAGCGGCGACCGCGAGCTGCAAACGTTGCTGGTCCTGGACGCCACCACCGGCCAGAATGCCGTCAACCAAGTCCAGGTCTTTAAAGAGGCCGTCGCGATCGACGGGATCGTTCTGACCAAACTGGACGGCACGGCCAAGGGCGGAGTGATTCTGGCCATCGCCCATCAGTTCCAGCTCCCGATCTATCTGATCGGAGTCGGCGAAAAAAAGGAAGATCTGCAGGAATTCGACCCGCTCGCTTTTACGCAGGCGTTATTCGATTAAACTAACTTAGGGGAATCAAAGTGCCACAGCGCTATTTTATCACTACCTTCGGCTGCCAGATGAACGTGCACGACTCGGAAGTCCTGGCCGGTTTGCTCGGCGAAATGGGCTATTCGCCGGCGGCGACGCCGGAAGAGGCAGATCTGATCCTGCTGAATACCTGTTGCGTGCGGGAGAATGCCGAAAACCGCCTGTACGGCCATATTGGCAATTTAAAAGTCTTGAAGGAGCAGAATCCGAACCTGATCATCGGAGTCTGCGGCTGCATGGTCCAACAGCCGACCGAAGTCGCCAAGATTCAAGCGTCTTATAAACATGTCGACTTGGTCTTCGGCACGCACAACGTGCATCAGTTGCCCGAGCTGATTCAGAAGATCCGGGCCTCCCAGTCGCGGGTCTTCGAGGTCTGGGAAACCGAGGGCGACATTCACGAAGGTCTGCCAGCCAAGCGCGAGGATCCCTTCAAAGCGTGGGTGACCGTGATGTATGGCTGCAACAATTTCTGTTCTTATTGTATCGTTCCCTACGTGCGGGGCCGGGAACGCAGCCGTCAACCCCGTGAGATCCTGCATGAGGTGGAAGCGTTGGTGGCCGCCGGCGTGCGCGAGATCACCTTGCTGGGGCAGAACGTCAATTCCTACGGGCTCGATTTTGCGGAGCGGGAATGGAATTTCGCCCGGCTGCTGCGGGAGATCGCCGCCGGAACCGGGATCCGGCGCATCCGTTTTCAGACCTCTCATCCCAAGGATCTGTCCGACGAGTTAATCGAGACGATGGCCGCTTACCCCCAGATCTGCCGCCATCTGCATCTTCCGGTGCAGTCCGGCAGCAGCCGGATTCTGGAGCGGATGAATCGGAAGTACACCCAAGCGAGTTATGAGGCGTTGGCCGCCAAAATCAAAGACCGGATACCCGAAATCGCGCTGACCACCGATATCATCGTCGGCTTTCCGGGCGAAAACGACGCTGATTTCCAGGATACGCTGGATTTGGTGCAGAAGATCCGCTATGACGGGGCTTTTACCTTCATTTATTCGCCCCGGGTCGGAACTCCGGCCGCCGCGTTGACCGACCAAGTGCCCGAAGCTGTCAAAAAAGAGCGCCTGGAAAAGCTGATCGCCATCCAAAACCGCATTTCGTTGGAGAAAAACCGCGAGTTCGTCGGCACTTTGACCGAACTGCTGGTGGAGGGCCCCAGTGAAAAGAACCCGGCGGTCTGGTCGGGCCGGAATACCCAAAATAAACTGGTGCATTTTAATCCCGCCAGTATCGCCCATCCGGGCGATCTGGTGGCTGCCCGGATTACCAATGCCCAGACCTTCACTTTGGAAGCGGAACTATTGTGTTAGTAAGTCTGCCAAGAAATTAAACCGGTTTGGATAGCTAAAACTCCGTGATGCTAATCGCGGAGTTTATTTCTTGTGCCCCAAGGCTCAGCATTCCTTAATCATTTCGGTTCGGCGCTCTTAATTCAGAGAATTTAAAATTACCATAATATACCTCTCGCAATCCGATATATAGTGATTAACCCGGATATCTCTATCAATATATTGGATTGCGGAGATCTTTCGAAGCGATTTGAAATTCTCTCAATTGAGCGATGAGTCGTTCAAAATCGGCCGGCCAGGGCACCCGTTGCTCGGGAAGGGCCAGACCGCTTCCGGCAAAGCTGATTTTGCCAGCGTGCAAGGCAGGCCGGTTGATCAAGGAACTTTTAACGCCGTACAAGCGATCCCCCAACAGCGGGTGGCCCAGCGACTGGAGATGAATCCGGATCTGATGGGTCCGGCCGGTTTCCAGCTCCAATTCGAGCAAAGCCGCATCGCGAAACCTTTCCAGGGTATGATAATGAGTCTGCGCCGGCTGGCCGTCCGGCAGCACCATGCGCCGGCCGTTGCGGATGCCGATGGGCCGGTCGATCAGGCCCGACTCGGGCTGGGGTATCCCTTGCGCCACCGCATAATAAATGCGCTTGATGGCATGCCTGGTGATAGCCTCAGTCAACCTGGTCTGGCTCTGCGGGCTCTTCGCGAAGATAACCAGGCCCGAAGTCCCGTGGTCCAAGCGATGAACCGGCCGGACTTTGCTACGGATCCCCTGTGAAGCGAAGTAATAAGCGACCCCATTGGCCAGCGTCCCGGAGGTAATTCCTTTCACCGGATGGACCGTCATCTGAGCCGGTTTGTTGATGATCAATAGATCTTCGTTTTCAAAGATAATTTGCAGCGGCAAGGGCTCGGGCGTAAGCGAGCTGGTCTCCTCGCCCAGCGGAAATACGGTAAGATGATCGCCGGGGCGGACCAGCGCCTGCGAATGGGCCTTGCGGCCATTCAATAAGACCAGGCCTTTAAAGAAATACTTGCGCAAGCTGCGGGTGGATAGCGCGGCCGCGGCTTTCAAATAGGTTTGAATCGGCTGCGCTTCGGTCTCGCGGTAAATGGTTTCAAAGATGGGCGTAAGTTTCGGCATGGGATGCTGCTTTCCAAGTGATTTATTTAATCGAAATCATGAGATAAAGTCGATTTAATGTCTTTATCCCTTGTTTCTCCGAGCTTTTTGTGAATGCCCTGATCATCGACCAAGGTTAATCACAACGCTTTAATAACCGTACCGTTATTGTAACCATTTTTGAAGGTGCTGTCAAAACCTTCCGGGATCCACTTTATCGCTAAAATGAATTTCTTCCACAAGATTTGCATCGTTAAGTCGATTAACTTCACACAAAGCTGAGGAATTTGCGGAGCAATCCGAATTTATCGATCGTTTGTTAATCAAGCCACTATGGCAAGGACCGCCATAGTGGCTTTTGTGGATAAAGATCTTCCTTAATTATTAATAAAGATCGATCTTTTGTTAATAAAGATCTTATATGATTATAAAGTTAGCTCCGCATACTCAGGGAAGGGATTGAAGGATAAGTCATGACGTCTATAGACCTAACCCTCGGCCCTTTGTGGCTGATGTCCATCCATGGACGCCACAAGCTTAAGCTATCCTGGCTCTGGGGCTGCGCGTTTTGCCATCCTTGGCCGCTTGCCCTTAAGCCATCCTGGCTCTGGCTTCCCGAATCGGGGAAGGGGAACCACCATCCTCCGATGTCCAAAAGCCTTTAGGCTTCGAAGCATGGTGGTTACTCTCCCCGATTCGGGGAGAGCAAGAGAGAGGCCGGCGGCAAAACTTAATTGTCCATTTACCTTGCCGGTTCACGGATGAATCGGACACCCGCGGGGTTCTAAGGGGAAGCAGCGTCCCCTTAGCGGCGGGGTCGCAAGGGGTTTGCCGCTAAACCCTTTGCACTCTGTTACGCTAAGTTAGCGTAACAGTCCGCCCGCAGGCGGAATCCTTGTTTTAGGCCAAAACTTAAAACCATCATACCCTAAAATCCTCAACCATGGCTCAGACGAAGATTCTATCCTTCAATTGATTGACTCGATTTCGGGATGCGGATGATATTTTTCGGGTACGAAAACGATACTTCAGGCCCGGCTTTTCGCGGTATAATATCAATCATGAAAGTTGTTTTTTATTGGAGAGTCCGTCGGTTTCACCGACGGACTTTCGGTCGTGAGGTAAAGCTTGCATTCTCATGCCCGCTCTCCTTGCGGAGTTAACTTGATAATCATCAAGATCTTCCTGCTGTGAATAAAGATCGATCTTTTGTGGATCGAAAAACTCCTTTTGTTAGTAAAGATCGATCTTTGATGATTCCAGATCTAACTTTTGTAGAGTAATGAATAAGGAAAGCATTATTAATGAATTTTTTGCGGTGCTAGACTGGAAGAATCCTCCTTCGTTAACCGGTTGTTTATTTACAAAGAATGGCGCGATTGCTATAATAAACTCAATTATCCGGCCAGTATGAATTCTTGTGGCGCGGCGCGGATAAAGTAGGATGGTAGGAGGGACAATCTATGATTATCGTCATGAAAGAGAAAGCCACCGATCTCCAGATCGAGCGGGTCAAGGAGAAACTCGCCCAATGCGGCCTGGGGATCCACCTTTCGCAAGGGGTGGAGCGAACCATCATCGGAGCTATCGGCCAAAAGCAGCCCGGCATGATGGAGTCGATCGAGGCGATGGAAGGCGTCGACAAGGTGGTTCCCATTCTCAAACCGTTTAAATTGGCCAGCCTGGAGTTTAAAACGACCAGCATCGTCAAGGTCGGAACGGTGGAATTCGGGGGCAGCCGGGTCGTTACCATTGCCGGTCCTTGCGCGGTGGAAAATGAGGAGCAACTCTTTAAAACGGCCCAGGCGGTGAAGGCGGCCGGCGCCTCGATGTTGCGGGGCGGCGCTTTCAAACCCCGTACTTCGCCCTATGCTTTTCAAGGCTTGGAAAAAGAAGGCCTGAAAATCCTCAAGGACGTGCGCCAAACGGTGGGGATTCCGTTCGTCACCGAAGTGACCAATCCCATGGATGTGGATCTGATCGCCGAGTATGCCGATATGCTTCAGATTGGCGCGCGCAACATGCAAAATTTTGCGTTGCTGAAAGAGGTCGGCAAGGCCAACAAACCGGTGATCCTCAAGCGCGGTCTGGCCGCCACCATCGAAGAATGGCTGATGGCCGCGGAATACATCTTGAGCGAGGGCAACTACCAGGTCGTCCTCTGCGAACGGGGCATCCGGACTTATGAGACGGCTACCCGGAACACGCTGGATCTGAGCGCGATTCCGCTCGTCAAACAACTGAGTCATTTGCCGATCATCGCCGATCCCAGCCACGGGACGGGCAAACGCCAGCTGGTTATGCCGTTGAGCCGGGCTGCCGTCGCCGCCGGTGCCGACGGATTATTGATTGAGGTTCACCCCGATCCGGAAAATGCCTTATCCGATGGGCCGCAATCTTTAACATTTGATCAGTTTAACGATTTGTTCGCCGCGGTGAAACCGGTCGCCGAAGCGGTGGGACGGCAATTTTAATGAAGCCGGCCATGTCTACGCAGATTGCCGTGATCGGCTTGGGGTTGATGGGAGGGTCCCTGGGACTCTCTCTGGCACGAGCGGGCTATCCGGTAACCGGATGGGACAGCGACGCGGCGGCGCGAACGGAAGCCTTTAAAATGGGAGCCGTCAGCCGGCGGACCGACAGCCTCGCGGAGACGGTCGCTGCCGCCGATCTCATTTTCGTGGCCACCCCGGTGGATTTTATCGCGGAAACGATCCGCCTTTGTCTGCCGGCGGTTAAATCCGGCGTCATTTTTTCGGATTTAGGCAGTATCAAGCAGGTGATCATCGATCAGGTCTTGGCCTTTCTTCCGGACAGCTGTTTTTTCGTTCCCGGCCATCCGATGACCGGTTCGGAACAGCAGGGAATGATGGCGGCGGACCCGTTTCTTTTTCAAAACGCTGCTTATATCCTGGTCGATCATCCGCGGACCCCTCGGGCGGTCCGCGAACGGGTCGGGTCCATTTTGACGAATACCGGCGCTCACCTATTGATTCTGGGTGCGGCCGAACATGATCGGATCGTCGGATTCGTCTCGCATTTGCCGCATCTTATCGCCGCGGTGTTGGCCAAAACAGCGGGGAGCGAGGAAGCGTCCAACCCGGGAACATTGAATTTGGCTGCCGGGGGATTTCGCGATACGACGCGGGTGGCGATGGGTTCCCCGGTATTGTGGGAAGGGATCATCTCCAGCAATAAGCAGATGGTCTTGGAGGCGATTGCCGGATTTGAGCGCGAGTTGGCCGTGGCGCGACAATTCATCGCGGCGGATGATCCGGACGGTTTAATCCGGTTCCTGGCCCGGGCGCGGGAAGTCCGGCTGCAAATTCCGGCCAAGAATAAAGGCTTTTTAACGCTGTTGTTTGAACTGGTAGTGACCATTGAGGACCGCCCCGGGGCGATTCATGAGGTTCTGCAGTTTTTGGCCGACGAAGGCCTGAATATCAAAGATATCGAGATTCTGCGGGTCCGGGAAGGCGATGGCGGGACCATGCGGCTGGCCCTGGAGAACGAGGCCGATGTCGAGCGCGCTCTGAGCGTGCTGGCGACGAAAGGCTTTAAGGCCAAACGCCGCTGATTTTTTGAGAGAAAGTAACTCTATATGTTGCAATAAGTTTTTACACCTTCAAAATCATTGCAACATATTTCCTTAATTTATAAGTTGAAATAAATACCGCGATTTGTCCTTTTCCAGCCATGCCTTACGGATGGAAAAGCTCCAAGAAATTTATTTCAACTTATACAAAACGATTCCGAATCTGGTTGAATTCAAGCAATCATAATGGAGCAACGATGGGCACGGGGTATGATCTTCACGTACATTCCATTTTTTCCGATGGGAGCTACCGGCCGGCGGAGTTAGTGGCCAAGGCGATCGTCAAAGGCCTGGCGGGAATCGGGTTGACCGATCACGATACGATCGCCGGAATTCCCGAGGGCTTGGCCGAAGCGGGAAAAAGGGGACTGCAGTTTATTCCGGGAGTGGAATTGACGACCGATTGGGGGGATAACGAGGTTCATATCCTCGGCTATCGATTCGATCTTCATCATCCGCGGCTGGTCAAGAAGCTCGAAGCCGTGGTGGCTTCCAGAAACGAGCGGGCCCGGCAGATCGTTAAGAAACTGAACCAACACCGGATCCAATTATCCTGGGAGAAAGTAAAGGCCCAGACGACCAGCGAATTCGTGGGGCGCACCCATATTTTCAAGGCCCTGGAAGCGGCGGGCCAGATCGAACCGGAACACCGCCAAAACGCTTTTGAATATTATCTTGGCCGGGACGGGATGGCTTTTGTCCCTCATGAAGAGCTCGGCACGCTGGAAGCGGTGGAATTGCTCCGGGAGAGCGGCGGTCTACCCGTGCTTGCCCATCCCGGGCGGATGGGCAATGATGATCTGATCAAGCAGCTGGTGGATAGAGGCTTGCGGGGGATCGAAGTCTATTACCCTTCGCACACGCCGGAGATGGTCGCCTACTATTTGAGCCTGACCCAACGCTATCATTTGATGGTTACCGGCGGCTCCGATTTCCACGGCGTCTTCAGCCGCGCCCAATTAGGCGAGGCGCAAGTGGCGGAGCTGCCTTGGGCATAAAGTTTGCCTGTCTAGTCAATTATATCCCATCTAGCTCATATTTTATCATGAAATTCTTAATTTACCTATTTACAGATTGCCGGAGATCCGGTATACTATGTAATGCACTCGTCAAGAGCGAGGGCGAATAGCTCAGCTGGTGAGAGCACCTGCCTTACAAGCAGGGGGTCGTAGGTTCGAATCCTACTTCGCCCACCATATTTTACGGAGCCGTGGTGTAGTCGGCTAACATGCCAGCCTGTCACGTTGGAGATCGCGGGTTCGAGTCCCGTCGGCTCCGCCAGAAAATTAAAATATCTTGACAAAATGCACCGATTCGTTTAAGATATTTAAGTACCAACTGACCCGCCACGATAGCTCAGTCGGTAGAGCAGAGGACTGAAAATCCTCGTGTCGCTGGTTCGATTCCGGCTCGTGGCACCATAACGGAGATGAATTCATGCGGAAGTAGCTCAGTGGTAGAGCATCGCCTTGCCAAGGCGAGGGTCGCGGGTTCGAATCCCGTTTTCCGCTCCAAAATTAAATATCTCACCCAAATGTTTCAATAGATATGACCCTCGGTGAGGGTCTAAATTTACTCTCGATGTTGCGGCGGCATAGCCAAGTGGTAAGGCAGAGGTCTGCAAAACCTTTATTCCCCAGTTCAAATCTGGGTGCCGCCTCCAAAAAAGTTTAAATGCCGAAGTGGCGGAACTGGCAGACGCAAGGGACTTAAAATCCCTCGGTCCAAAAGACCGTACCGGTTCGATTCCGGTCTTCGGCACCAAATATATCTTAAGCGGAAGTAGCTCAGTGGTAGAGCATCGCCTTGCCAAGGCGAGGGTCGCGGGTTCGAATCCCGTTTTCCGCTCCAAATGTAAATCAGAAGAGCGGGTAGATACCGGCTCTTTTTTGTGTTTCCAGTCATTTTGCGAAATGGCTGCGAGAAACTTTCGACAACTTGTCGAACCTCGAATGATTTCTTATTACCAAGGAATACTAAGAGCAAAAGAGGAGGTCAACAAGTTGGAAGATGAGCGTTATAGCGGAGAATCCCCTTCCGAGCCGGAACAGGAAAACCCGCTGGAAGAGCCGATCCGGCAGAGTCCGCGCAAACAACGGGTCACCCTGCAAAACCTAAAAGCCCTCGGTCAAATGAATACCCCGGCACCGGCGGAGACTCATATCCATACGTTAATCATTGTGGGGCAGATCGAAGGCCATATGATTTTACCCCCTAAAAATAAAACCACCAAGTATGAACATATCATCCCGCAATTGGTTGCGATAGAGCAAAATCCGAATATTAAAGGATTACTGGTCATCCTGAACACGGTCGGGGGCGATGTGGAAGCGGGATTGGCCATCGCCGAAATGCTGGAAAGTTTGACCAAAGCCACGGTCTCGCTGGTTCTGGGCGGCGGACACTCGATCGGAGTCCCGATTGCCGTCTCCACCGATTATAGTTTTATTGCCGAAACCGCGACCATGACGATTCATCCGTTGCGCTTGACCGGCATGCTGATTGGCGTTCCTCAAACTTATGAATACCTCGAAAAAATGCAAGACCGGATTATTAAATTCGTGACCACTCATTCGACCGTCTCCGAAGAGAGGTTTCGGGAATTAATGTTTCGAACCGGCGACTTGGTGAGAGATATTGGAACAGTATTGGTGGGAAGGGACGCGGTAGCCGCCGGCCTGATCAATGAGATCGGCGGCATCAGCCAGGCATTAAAAAAACTTGAAGAACTAATCGAGCTTAAAAATAACCCCAAGCGGAGGTCGAAACGATAATGCTATTATATACGGTCGTCCCTCCGGAGCTCATCTTCGAGGAGGAAGCCGGGGCAGCCGCCGACCCGCCAGCCGCACCGATTGAAATTCAAAAAGGCTCCGTTCGTTTGATGGTCGATCCTTTACCCGGCGGACAGGGACGGATATCCCAAATCATCAGCACCAATCCGCAAGATTATTTAAATCCCGCCTGGCAGCCGGGAACTATAATGTCAATTTTTTGAACCCCCAAGCAGGGGGTTTTTATTTTGATTAAATTACGTTATACTTTAAAAAGATCTCTGGTTCAGTGAATAAAGTTATTGGCAGGGCTTTCACGCTTGGAATCCCTGTGATAAAAAATCGGGGACTCCGTCTTGGCTTGCCAGAATTATCAGACGTTAGATATTTCCGATTAATGGCAGGAAATGCCGTCGGCTCCGAGAATAATACAATTGAGTTTGGCGTTGATGTTACAAGTAGCACGATTCAAATAAGATGGGTTCGTATTTATTCCGAATTAGGGGGAAGATTATCTTTGCCAGCTTCCATCGAAGGATTGCTAATTTTATGTGGCGGTTTTGCAGTGTTCTTAAGCGCGGTGGCCCGTTTCGGCGATGGCATTCAAAAGTTAGCCGGCGAAAGAATTCGCACGATTCTTGAAAAACAATCCCGTGAGCCGCATGCGAGTATATTTACGGGTATTGGCTTAGCAGCCGCTCTTCAGAGTAATATTCTTACTTTCGGCGTTATTTCCAGCCTGGTCAATGCGGGACTGCTTGGACTGCTCCCGGCGCTCTGGATCATGCTCGGTGTCAATGTCGGCATGACCGTGAACGCTCATTTAATGGCGTTCAATTTGGGCGCTTTAGCCTTTCTGGTTTTGTTTGTCGGTTTCATTCTTAATTTTTATGTCAAACGGCGGAACTTGCATTACATTGGCCAGATTCTTTTCAATTTGGGCCTGATGTATTTGGGGTTTTCTGTGCTTCATCAAGCCTTTGAACTGATGGCCAACGAACCGACTACTTTGGCGCTGCTCACCGGAATCTTTCGCAACCCATGGCTTGGTTTTTTATTGGGGTTGTGTTTAGCGGCCTTGCTCCGCAATTGCAACGGGATGGTGGTCTTTGCCCAAGCCGCGGTCGGCATCAATATGGGTTTGACCGACGCCGCCTTTTTGAGCGGAGCGATTGCCATCATTATTGGCGCCAATGTGGGCACTACCATTATCAATATGTTGGTGGGGCTCGATCGGGTTCCGACCGCCAAAAAAGCCAATTGGCTGCATTTTTCGTTTAACTTGACCACCGGTATTGCTTGGCTGTTCGCCTTACCGATGTTATTAATGCTGATAAATACGTTGAGTCAGAATTTCGGCGACTGGTTTCACCAGTTTGAAATGGCGGTCTTCCAATGGAATGCTCCGTTAGGAAGTTCGGCCTCGCATTGGTTTTATGTCTGGCAACTGGCTTTGGCAAATTCACTCTTTAATTTAAGCGTTCTTTTGATATGGTTTCCCATAACCTTGTTGGCATCCAAATGGGGGCTTTCGTTCTTCTCGGAACGGCCGGTTAAAACCAATCCGAACGGCAGTAAGACTTTTTTGGACCGACGCGCGCTGCAGAGTCCCGCGCTGGCTTTAATCCTGGCCAGTCATGAGATCAATCAGATGGCGTCAACCACTATTGAAATGCTCAAGGCCGTTCGGCTCGCTTTTTTCAAGGGCCAAGTCCATCTGCTGGACGGGGTGTACCGCAATGAAGCCTTAGTTGATGATCTTCAGGAACAGATTACGTTTTATCTTTCGGCTTTGTTATCGCAGAACTCGCTGACGGAGGTCCAATCCCGACGCTTGGCCGGTTTGCTTCATGCAGTCAGCGATCTTGAGCGGGTCGGTGATCACGCCAATAACATTGCTCGGCTGGCGGATAAAAAATATCAGGAACAATTGCCCTTTTCCGAATTGGCCTTGAATGAGATCGAACTGTTTTTCGGCAAAGCGATCGATTTTTATAGCAAAACCACTCAAGCGCTGAGAGAAAATAATTTGGAGCTGGCCAAACAGATTGAGCATCGTGAGGAGAGTATTATTAAGCTGGAGGAAGAATTGCGTCAAAACCATATTCACCGACTTAACCAAGGAAAATGCTGGCCCGGTTCCGGCGTGGTTTACGTCGAGATCTTAAGTAACCTAGAACGGGTGGCGGCCCATTCCGCCAACGTTGTGACAGTGGTGCTCGAGGAAGGTGAGCAATAAATGCCGCGGATGAAAAAAGTCGTCGATATCCCTTCGCAGACCGAACCAGACCAACGTTTAGGTGAACAACGCATGGAGATCACCGGGGTATTGTTTATCGGGATCTCCATCCTGTCGTTACTTGCCATTACTTTGGAGGGAGTCGGTTTCATCGGCGGAATCGGCGAGATCTTACGAAGCGGACTGCATTTTGTTTTTGGAGAGCGCGGCGCGATCTTCCCAGTGATTATCTCCGCCGTGGTCGGCTGGACACTGCTAACCGGCCGTCAGAACCGGTTTCTGTCCCGCAATTTGACCGCGTTGGTGCTCTTGGTTCTGTGGGCGATTACCGTCATTCATTTTTTCAGTGGCGTCCCGCTGGCCGGCAATCATTGGGATCAAGCCTACCGGGGTGGCGGAATCATTGGCCACTTATTGGCGCTTGGTCTTCATAGCTGGTTTGGCAAATACGGAAGTGCGGTGTTCCTGTTAATCTGGGTGGTGGTGGCGGTGATTCTAGCGTTAAACCGCCCGTTAGTTCAGGTATTTTCCGGATTGAGAGCTCATTTTTCAAAACCGCCCCAATCGGTCCCGGAGATAGCTGCGGCTAAATTACAAGAAACTATTGAGGCGATGAAAGACGAAGGTCTTAATCCAAGGGCTGAGGCTCCTGAGGAGTACCCGGGCGTAGGCGGCTCTGGAAACAGCGGGCGGGGTCAGAGCTCGATCCTGAACACGCTGCAAAGTATGCTGAAAGAGAAAGAGCAGCGAAAAGAGCTAAAGAAACAAAATACCGCCGCGGAACAAACGCTAAAAAATGCTCCTCACGTTGCACAGGCTAGTCTGGTCCGGCAACCCGATAAAAAGGGGAAATATTTATTGCCGGATCCGAATCTGATCGGTTCCGCGACGCCGCCCCGGAAAAACACGCGCAACTCCGAACAGTCCCGGCAATTGGAGGAAACATTGGCGCATTTCGGAATCCAGGCGCAGGTCATTGATGTCCATTGCGGCCCGGTGATTACTCGCTACGATTTACATCCCGCCCCGGGAGTGAAGGTCAGCCGCATCGTCAATCTGGCCGACGATTTGGCGCTGGCCCTGGCGGCCAAGGGATTGCGTCTGGAGGCTCCGATTCCCGGTAAAGCGGCGATTGGCATCGAGGTCCCCAATCAAGAAGCGCAGATTGTAACTTTCCGGGATACCTTGGAATCCCGGGCCTTTTGGAATTCGGGAAAACTCAGTGTTGCGCTGGGATTGGATATCGGCGGCGAAGTTGCTATCGCCGATCTGCGCAAGATGCCCCATTTGTTGGTAGCCGGAGCCACCGGCTCCGGAAAAAGCGTTTGTATTAACACTTTGATAATGAGCGTTTTATTCAAGGCTTTCCCCAATGAGGTAAAGCTGATCATGATCGATCCGAAAATGGTTGAGTTGTCGATGTATAACGGGATCCCTCATCTGATGGCCCCGGTGGTGACGGAGGCCAAGAAAGCGGCCGGCGTCTTAAAACTGGTCGTCGATGAGATGGAAAAACGCTATAAAATCTTTGCCGAGGCCCGGGTGCGTGAAATCGACAAGTACAATGAAACGCTCCCGGAAGAGGAAAGACTGCCTTACATCTTGGTTATCATCGACGAATTGGCCGATCTGATGATGATCGCGCCGGCAGAGGTCGAAGACGCGATTTGCCGTTTGGCCCAAATGGCCCGGGCCACCGGTATTCATTTGGTCATTGCTACCCAGCGTCCGTCGGTCGATGTAATAACCGGTTTGATCAAGGCCAATGTTCCTTCGCGAATTTCCTTTGCAGTTAAATCGCAGATCGATTCCCGAACGATCCTGGATACCGTGGGCGCGGAGCGGCTGTTGGGCCGGGGCGATATGTTGTTTGCCCCGGTGGGAGCGATGAAACCGAATCGGATTCAAGGCGCCTTGGTCAATGAAAAAGAGATCGAATTGGTGATCAGACATTGGAAAGAGCAAGGAGAGCCCAGTTATCAGGAACAATATGTGAACGTACCGGAAAGCCAGGATGATCCGGTAAAAGATGAAGAGGACGATCTCTTCTGGGAAGCGGTCCGGGTAGTCATTGAACACGGTCAGGCATCGGCATCGGTTTTACAGCGCAAGTTGCGGGTGGGTTACACCCGAGCCGCCCGTTTGGTCGATATGATGGAAGCCAAGGGGATGATCGGGCCTTATGAAGGCAGTAAACCGCGGGAAGTGATCATTACCGGCCGTCAATTGGAAGAACTGCGGAAACGATCCAACGGTTCGGGAGTCTGACTGAAAATTTACAGCAGGAACTCCCGGGCTTAGCTCGAACTATTTCTTTGTAAATCGAGCGCGGAATCATGGTAAAAACGTTGCGGTGATCGATAACTTGGAGGTGGCACTTTTTGAAAGAAATTGGAGAATACCTCCGTCAGGCCAGGGAAAAAAAGAATATTTCCTTACGGGATATTCAGGAGACTACCAAAATCAGATTACGCTATCTGGAAGCGATCGAACAAGGCGATTTGGAGCAGATTCCCGGTGAAGTGTACCGCCGGGGCTTTCTGGTGAATTATGCGAATGCCATTGGAATTGATGCGGACGAGGTTTTGCGGAAGTATAATGAATTAAAAAACCCTTATCCGGAACAACGGATCGCACCGCCGCAAATTTCCTCGGAAAAAGAAAAAAGTGACCCGCCGAAAAAGGCGGAAATGACCACCGCCCAACCCGCCCGTTCCGGGTGGCTGAAAGGAATTTATTGGGGAGTCGGAGCGGCTCTGCTCGGGATAGTCATTTTGCTGCTGCTGATGCCGTTATTCCGCTCCCCGGATCATGCCAAGGTAAAACCGGTCGCGAAAACGGCAGTGCCTTCGCCGAAAAAAGATTTGGTCCAGGAGCAGCCTGCTTCGACGTCGTCTCCCACTCCGTCAGCTACGCCGAATGTTGCGGCGGCGCAGCCGGAGGCTCCGGCCGCCACTCCGACCACATCGGTTACGCCGACCGAAGCGCCGATCCAGGTTGAAGCCGAGTTTAGCGATAGAGTCTGGGTGCGGATTAATGCGGATGGAGCTTCGTTGTTGACCAGGGAATTTAATTCCGGCGATGCCAAGCAGAGCTGGACCGCTCAAAAAACGATGGAAATCACCTTCGGAAATCCGGCTGGGGTGCATTTGAGTCTGAACGGGAAGGATCTGGGGCCGATCGGAAAATATGGCGTTCCCATCACGATCAAATTGACTCCCAGTGGAATGGAAGCGCCGTGAGGCGCTTTTTTGTTTCGATAACCCATAAAAGGGATTTTAGGAATTCATAAAGAATTAGCAATGTAAGGTTGGCATTCCGGAAGACTTTCTGGTCTCAAAGGATTACCTGCGCATCGCTATGGACAGTTTATTTTATAAGGAAGGCCGGCTTATTGATAGATGCAAGCCCAACCCGGACGGATGAGCCTTCGAAATCAAAATAATCTTGTAAAAGGATTTAAAACGATTTT
Organism: Bacillota bacterium; assembly: GCA_023400055.1. Taxonomy (GTDB): domain Bacteria; phylum Bacillota; class UBA4882; order UBA8346; family UBA8346; genus Hydrogenispora. Next base: position 64,110 of record JAEXFN010000049.1, on the reverse strand, counting down.
TATTATTTGCTTTACGAAACCCGCGCTGATCCTTCCGGTCGTTAGTGGGGTAAACGCAGCTTTTCTGAGATGGATAGATGTATAAAAGAGTTAATCGCCATATATTATTTACTGTTGATGCAATGACCGGTTTGAAAAAGCAGGAACTGTTTTGCCGGACGCAGAAAAGATCTTAAAAAACCGTTTGATAGGTGATAATGTGGACCGTTTACGCCAGCAGGAGCTGTTTCAAGAGATTAAGGATAAAAACGATATCGTATCGGTCATTTCCGAGTATGTCAGTTTACGAAAGGCCGGACGCTCCTGGGTGGGCTTGTGCCCGTTTCATTCGGAGAAAACGGGATCCTTCCATGTGAATCCCGAAAAGCAATTTTTTTATTGTTTTGGATGTAGCGTCGGCGGGGATGTTTTTAGCTTCATCATGAAGCGTGAAAACCTGGAATTTTTAGATGCCGCGCGTAAACTTGCCGAGCGAGCGGGGATCGCTTGGCCGGAAACTACGGATTTTCAAGCCGATCGTAGTCGTAACGAACTACTGAAGATCAATAAATTGGTCGCGACCTATTTTCATTTTTGTCTGACCCGGGCCGAACAAGGCAAACGAGGAAGGGAATACTTCGAGGGACGGGGGATTAGCCTTCCGGTCTGGCAGCGGTTTTTACTGGGCTATGCTCCGCCGGGCTGGCATAATCTCACGGAAGTATTGCGCAAGAAGAACGTGTCCTTGGAACAGGCGGCCAGCTTGGGATTGGTCAGTTTCGGCGAAAACGGTTATTATGATCGTTTTCGGGATCGGATCATTTTTCCCATCCATGATCCCCAGGGAAATGTCGTCGGGTTCGGCGGGCGGGTACTCGATCGGAGCGAACCGAAATATTTGAATTCGCCGGAGACCTCGCTGTTTCATAAAGGGCGTTTTCTTTATGGATTGCACCTCGCCAAAGAGGCCATCCGTCATCAAAATCAGGCCATTATCATGGAAGGATATATGGACGTGGTCCAGGCGCATCAGGGCGGTTTTCAACAGGCGATCGCCTCTTTGGGCACTGCGTTAACCCGGGAACAGGTCAAATTGATCAAACGTTACGGGTCCGAAGTGATTTTGGCCTATGATGCGGACGCGGCCGGCCAGAATGCGACGTTACGCGGCATGGAACTGCTGCGGGAGGCCGGTCTGACGGTAAAGATTTTACGACTTCCTTCCGGCGAGGATCCGGATTCTTTTCTGAAAAACGCCGGCAGCGAAGCGTTTACGCGGCAATTGGCGGAAGCGCCGGGGTTAATCGACTTCCAAATCGAGCAAGTCCTTATCCGTTACGATCTGGCTTCCCCCGAAGGTCAACTCGGGGCAGTGCAGGCGGTCTTGCCGGAATTGGCGGAGATGCAGAGTTCGGTGACCCGGGAGTTTTATGTCCGGAAATTAGCGCGGCAGATCGGCGTTTCCGAAAATGCGATTTTTGCGGAGCTTGCGAATTGGCTTGCAAAAAACAGGAAAAAATCTCCGGTACTGGATAATAAATTGATTCCTAGTTATACTAAAATGACAACTGAAAAAAATGGCCTAAGTGTTGCCACGGTGACAAATAGCGAATTATCGCCTTTACAAGCGGCCATTTTTGATGCAGAAAAGGAACTTTTGCAAATCGCTTTGCAGGAATATGATAAATTTGAGCGAATTAAAGTAGAATTGAAAGCTGACGATTTCCAATTCGCGGTTTGGCGGGACTTATTCGCGGCGCTGCAAGATACTGAACCAGCGTCGGAGCGAAACCTGATTCTGGATGAACTCATGGGACCCGCCCGCGAATTGGCTTCGACTTTGCTCGCGGAACAACAGTTTAAGTCGGGGTTCGGTGATTTGACGGGAATTTTAAATCGCCTGAATATGTTGCGGCTAAAAGAGCGGATTCAAAAACTCACTGAGCAGATCGCTACGGGCAAGGACGAATCGGGAGTTCAGTTATCGGAGACCGCTTTAAAAACGAAGCTTTGCGAATTTACCGAATTGAACCGGAAATTGAAGAAAGAATATCCAAGCTTTTCTGCGGAATTATAGTTTGATTAAACAATTCGTATACCTCGAAAAATCGAGTGTCTACCCCCGGGAAGGATGGTAAAAACACGTTGGGTAAAGAAAAAACCTTGCCAAATATCGAAGGCATAAAGGAACTGATTGCAAAAGGCAAGCGAAAAGGGGCTCTTTCTTATCACGAGATCATGGATGCCTTGGAGCAGGTGGAGCTGAATTCCGACCAGATCGATGAAGTTTATGAGGCTCTGGCCAACCACGGCATCGAGATCATACCCGACACCACTGAAGAGGCTCTGGAAGACCCGGATGGATTCCAACCGGACAGCGAGGACGAAGTAGAGATCGATTTATCGATTCCGGAAGGAATCGCTCTCGATGATCCGGTGCGGATGTACCTCAAGGAAATCGGTCGCGTTCCTTTGCTCAACGCCAACGAAGAGATCGAATTAGCCCGCAGGGTGGAAACCGGCGACGAGAACGCCAAACGGCGTCTGGCCGAAGCCAATTTGCGCCTGGTGGTCAGTATCGCCAAACGCTATGTCGGACGCGGGATGCTCTTTTTAGACCTGATCCAGGAAGGGAACCTCGGTTTAATCAAGGCAGTGGAAAAGTTTGATTATCGGAAGGGCTATAAATTCAGCACCTATGCCACTTGGTGGATTCGCCAGGCGATTACCCGCGCCATTGCCGATCAGGCCAGGACGATCCGGATCCCGGTGCATATGGTGGAAACGATCAATAAATTGATTCGGGTCTCCCGCCAGTTATTGCAGGCTTTGGGCCGCGAACCGAGCGCCGAGGAGATCGCCGAAGAGATGGAGATGAGTCCGGAACGGGTCCGTGAGATTATCAAGATTGCCCAGGAACCCGTTTCGTTGGAAACGCCGATCGGCGAGGAGGAAGACAGCCACCTGGGCGACTTCATCGAGGATCAGGACGCGCCGGCTCCGGCCGAAGCCGCTTCTTTCCGCCTGCTCAAGGAGCAACTGGAAGACGTCCTGAATACGTTGACTCCCAGAGAGGAAAAAGTGCTCCGGTTGCGTTTCGGACTGGATGACGGTCGGGCCCGGACCCTTGAGGAAGTGGGCCAGATCTTCAATGTTACGCGGGAACGCATCCGCCAAATCGAGGCCAAGGCCTTGCGGAAACTGCGTCATCCCAGCCGTAGCAAGAAATTGAAAGATTTTCTCGATTGATTTCGGGCTTGATGTTTAGGCCGGATCGGTGTATAATATATCTTGCTGTATTTGGGGCCCATAGCTCAGCGGCAGAGCAGTCGGCTCATAACCGATCGGTCCTTGGTTCGAACCCAAGTGGGCCCACCATATTGTTGTAAGCGGATTCAAAGTGGGAATATACCCACTTTTTTTGTTGCCGTCCGGCTCGCTTGGCCGCGGTTCCCAGAAATAATTGTCGTTATGGAAGGAAACGGGCTTCGCAAACCGAATAATATTGGTTAGTTAATGTCGGGTTCATGGCTGCAAACTACGGCTTGCTGGATTGACTGACCGTTAGCGCGGTTCGTCGTTGGTTTAACCGGGGTTGGTAAAGGTGGTTGTTTAATGATCGAAGTAGGAGAGATCTTAGCTGCGCTGGACCGGATTGCCCCGTGGAATTTGGCCGAATCCTGGGATCAAGTGGGTTTGCAGGTCGGCCGCAAGGATCAGGCGGTGCGCCGGCTCCTGGTGGCCCTGGATTTACAACCGGCGGTGATCGAGGAAGGCTTGGCCTTGCAAGTTGATGGGTTCATCACCCATCATCCCTTAATTTTTAAACCGCTTACCCGGATCGATCTCCGGACCCCCCTTGGCGAGTCCCTGCAAAGGTTGCTAAAAGCAAATCTCGTTTTCATTGCCGCTCATACCAATGTCGATAAGGCTCCATTCGGGCTGAATCATCATCTTGCCAAAATACTGGGGATCGAGCCCGTCGAGCCACTGGAGCGGGCTGCCGGAGCGGATTGCTGCAAAATTGCGGTTTTTGCTCCCCCGGAATACGGGCCCGCCTTGCATCAGGCCATGACCGCCGCCGGCGCGGGCCGAATTGGCGAGTATGAGGGTTGCGCCTTTCAGGTGCTGGGCCGGGGGATTTTTAAACCGCGCGCCGCCGCCCGGCCATGGGCCGGTCAGCCGGGCGAGCAGACCGAGCTCGCCGAGGTCCGGCTGGAGATGGTCGTGCCGCAGCCGGCTGTATACCGGGTCATCGCGGCCATTCGCGCCAATCATCCCTATGAGGAACCGGCGATCGATGTATTGCCGCTGCTGACCCCGTCCGACGCCGGACTGGGACGGATCGGCGCTTTAGCCGAACCATGCACTTTAGCGGAGTTTTGTCAGGTGGTGCAGGAACGTTTGCGTCCCAACGGTTTGCGGGTAACCGGCGATCCACAGCGGAAAATACGGCGTGTGGCGCTTTGCAGCGGTAGCGGCGGCAGTTTGCTCAAGGTCGCCATGAATCGGGGGGTCGATCTATATGTCAGCGGGGATTTGGGTTATCATGATTTTCTAAGCGCCCGCGAGAACGGCATCGCGCTGATCGATGCCGGGCATTGGGCGACGGAACGAATCTTCAGCGACTGGCTGATCGACAATTTGGACCCGGCCTGGGTCGCGAATGCCGGTTTGGAGTTAATCGCCAGCCGTTCGGTTCAGGAAGAACCTTACCTCTTGCTCTGATCCGGGCCGATCAAGTTTTGGCGCCGTTTCGGCCGCGGATTGTTACTATATGCTTACTTGCTCGGGATCGGGTTTGGGTGCTGCAAATAGTAATAAGGGGGTACGCTTACCGTGACTCAGAAATGCACGATTTGTGGGAAAGAGATTCCTGCCGAAAGATTGGAGGCTCTGCCGGAGACCAAACGTTGCGTGGAATGCGCCCGGAAGAACGGCATCGATTGTTATGCGAAGCGGACCGAGATCGGCATGGATATCGAGACCTATAAGGATTTATTGGGAGCAATCCGCAGTTAATCTCCGCCGACTTTGCAAAGCGCCAAGAGTGCTAGGCCATTTTAAAAGCGTTGTGATAAACCCTCTCCGAAGGCGGGGTAATCTTAAAAACGCGGAAAAACAAGGGATAGAGTCGTCTGAAAACTTTGGCAAAGCAATTTTTCCAGGGGAAGCGGCTTTGCCATGGCTTTTCAAAGCGTTTAAAGCGTTCAGTATGTGGGAAAATAGGAGCAGAGATGGCTAATTTACCGAATTTATTTCGACTGCAGGAAATCGACAGCCGGTTGGCGGCGCTTCAAAAGCTCCGGCAGCGCATTGCCGCAGATCCCGACCTGGCGGAACGGCAGAAAGCCTGGCAAACGAGCGGCGCTCTTTTGAAGGAGGCCGAAGCGGAACAGCACAATCATGCGACAAAGCAGCGCCGTCTGGAATTGGAGCTAAAAACCTGCCAGGAACATCTGGCGGTCGAGGAACGGAAACTTTATAACGGCTCCGTCTCCAGTTCCCGCGAGTTGGAAAAAATTCAGCAGAAAGTGGCCGAATACTCCAAACAGCGCTCAGCGCTGGAGGATGAACTTCTGCAGTCGATGGAAGGGGAAGAACAGCAAGCCGATAAAGTCAAGCGGTTGCTCAAGATTCAGGCCGAGACCGCCCGCGAAATGGAATTGCTCAAGCAGAAGAATGCCCAACAACTGCTGGAAATCACCATGGAAGAGCAGGATCTGACCGAAGAGGCGGAACGGGTCAGCGCCACCTTGCCCGGGGAGTGGCTGGAACGTTACCGCCGGATCGCCAAATCGCACCAAGGGGTGGGCATCGCCAAGGTCAAAAGCAACAGCTGCGGCGCGTGCCACATCAGCCTTTCCGAGTCGATGCTGCAGAAGGTGAAACGAGCCGAAGACACGCTGCTGTTTTGCGAGAGTTGCGGCCGGATTTTATATTATGCCTGAATGAGGTCGACTCAGACGGATGAAAGCGGGTCCGGAACGAGATTGCTACTGCCGGATCCTTCCAAAATGGCAGGAATCTCCCTTTGACAGCGCGACGATGATATGTTACACTAGTTTTCGCTCTTCCGTTGCGGAATGAGTAATTGATAACTGTCTCGGGTGACCGCGGGTCGTATGATCTGAGGAAAGTCCGAGCTCCATAGGGCAGGATGCTGGATAACGTCCAGGGGGGGCGACCTCACGGAGAGTGCCGCAGAAAAGGAGACGCCGAATGGCCGCAAGGTTTCATGGCAATGCTGAAAAGGTGCGGTAAGAGCGCACCAGCAGTCGAGGAATCGGCTGGCTTGGAAAACCCCATCCGGAGCAAGACCAAATAGGGGAGAGCTAAAGTGGCCCGCTTTTCTCCCGGGTTGGTCGCTGGAGGTGCCGGGCAACCGGTGCCGTAGATAAATGGTTACCGCCCGCAAGGGTACAGAACTCGGCTTATAGAGACAGTTATTGGAATACCCGTTGGGCCCATGCGGCCGGCGGGTTTTTCATTTTAATTCCCGATTTTTAGGCAATCGATGATTTGGGATTCCTGATATTCAGCCAGAAGACCGTTTGGTAATAACGGCTCTCTTTTTATGGATAAGCGAGCTCATTCAGTCGCCCAACAAGCTCATTTTGTGGATAAAAGAGCTTATTTTGTTAATGAAAGAGCTCTTTTTGTGAATAAGTGAGCTCATTCAGTCGTTCAACAAGCTCATTTTGTGGATAAGTAAGCTCATTTTGTTAACGAAAGAGCTCATTTTGTGAATGAGTGATCTATTTCCGTGGATAAACGGGATCGTTGAACCAGATTAACAGATCCGATTGTGAATAAGTCGGAGAAGTACCAGTTAAAACCGTTCCTGGGCCTCCTTTGGGCGAAGAATCGGGGCCGGTTTAATCATTTGGGATCCGATAGGAATTTATTTTCGCCGGCTGGGGCGGAATATAGCGTTAAATCCTATCCGCGGCAGGAAATTTGCGAAGGACAGGGAAATATTTAAAATGGATCGTTTGTGAGTTAAATGAGGAATTTATATTTTTAAGCGACAGATTAATATTTTAGATGATTTGACGTAAAGATTCAACGGAAGCGGTTTATCTTTTTTGAACGAGGAGCGGCGGATGATTGTTAAACGAAAGATACTTTGCGCGCTGAAACCGGGACCGCTCGGCTATTACGCGGACGTGCCGCCGGATGTACGGCAATACCTTGGGGAGCGCGGTTTTGAACTGATTGAGGCCCGGGACTTTGAGCAGTTCCTGGCGGAGTTGCCGCAAGCCGAGATTGCCATCACCATGGAATTTAAAAGCGAGTGGCTCCCACTGGCGTCCCGGCTGCGTTGGGTGGCCTCTTATTCCGCCGGCCGGGAGCGCATCGCCGAAGCGGAGCTGCGGGCGGCCGGGATCCGGGTGACCTTCGGCCGATATCACGGCCGGATAATGGCCGAGACCGTGCTGGGCATGATGCTGCTGGTGGCCCGGGGTTTGGGCACGGCTTACCGCTTGCAGCAAAAAGGGGAGTGGGGCAGTACCGCTCTCTGCGGCCAGATAGCGACTTTGCAGGGGAAAACTTGCGTCATCCTCGGCCTGGGAAGCATCGGGTCGTACGTGGCCCGGCTCACGAAGGCCTTCGGCATGATCAACATCGGGATCAAACGGACCCTCAGCGGGGCCCAGCCGAATGTAGACCGGGTGATGGCCCTCGCCGATCTCCGTCAAGCCTTGCCGCTGGCCGATCATTTGGTGATTATCCTGCCGAATGGGCCGGAAACCGACCGCTTGATCGGACCGGACGAGCTGGCGTTGTTAAAACCTAGCGCCGCGCTTTATAATGTCGGGCGCGGCAATTGTATGGACGAGGCCGCGCTTTGCCTGGCTTTGAAAGAAAAACGGATTCATTGGGCCTGCCTCGACGTATTTCAGACCGAGCCGTTGCCCAAGACCAGCCCGTTATGGGCGCTCGATAATCTGTCCATCCTGCCGCACGCCTCGGCCTTCGCACCCGAATATTTCGGCTATTTTTTCGAGGAATTCTTAGCCGATTTCCCAAATTACCTCCGCGAGGCTTAAATTTCAACCCGGATAGGATGCCCTAAACCCGATGCTTACCGTCCCGAGGATTGCAAGCGACGGATTCATAAGGAATAAGCGCCGGGGCTATAAAAAATTTAGTTTCGGGAAAGAGGCAATTGAATGTACAAATTATTGATTGCCGACGATGAATACGAGATCCGCAATGGCCTGGGAAATTATTTCCCCTGGAATGATTTTGGCTTCGAAGTCGTTGGCCAGGTTGAAAACGGCCAGCAAGCATTGGATTTTCTGCGCCAAAATCCAGTGGATCTCTTGCTCTGCGATATCATGATGCCGCTTTGCAACGGCATTGAAGTGGCGAAAACCCTTTTTGAAACGCAATCGCCGGTGAAGATCGTTTTTATCAGCGGTTATAAAGAGTTTGAGTATGCCCGGCAGGCCTTGATTTACGGAGTCAGCGATTACATTGTCAAACCGACCAAATATAATGAGCTGGTCGATGTATGCACCAAGCTGAAGCAGGAACTGGATCGCCGGAATTCCCCCCAGTCCGACAAGCAGCTGGCCGACGACAATCAGGAACCGCTGGCCAAAGGCTGCAACTATCCCGAACAAGTCATCGCGGCAGTGAAAACCTATATCGCGGAAAACTACCAAAACGCGATGCTGGAGGACGCCGCGAAACTGGTTCATATGAATCCCGTCTATCTCAGCAAGTTTTTTAAGGAGAAGACCGGAGAGAATTTTTCCGATTTTCTGCTGACGATCCGGATGCGTAAAGCGGCCCAGCTGTTACAGGATATTTCTTATCGCACCTATGAGATCAGTGAGTTGGTCGGGTACAGCAACCCCAAGAATTTTACCCGGACCTTCAAGAGTTATTACGGGAAAACCCCCAAAGAATTCCGCAATTACAAGGAGCAGGAGCATGGGCTGGATAACCCGCTTGCGAAAAATGCGCCAGATGAAAACCGTTGATTCGCAGTTTTTCATCAAAAACTTCTTGGTGTTTTTGATCCCCCTGGTGGTGCCGCTGCTCATTTTGGGGTTGATGTCGATCTTCATGACCAAAGGGGTCGTGGAAAATGAGATCAATAACAACAATATGAATCTCTTAAAACTCACCGAGGAAAACCTGGAGCTGATCTTCAATGAGATGGACTCATTGAATTTAAATTTTGGCACCAATCCCGAGATCACCGTCAAGCTCAAAAACCTCTTGAATAAATCGCAGGCCCTTACCTTTGAAGAATACAACCTGCTGGCCACCATCAAAAGTTTTATCGACGCGCCGGCCAATGCCCGGCCGTTTATTCAGTCGATCTATGTTTATTTCAAGAATCCGCAGAACCGTTTCGTAACGACGACCGACGGCCTGGTGGACATCGACCATTTTTACGACGCCTCTTGGCTGAAAAGCTATACCCGCCAAAACGGCCGCTCGTTGATCTGGACCGAAGCCCGGACCATCCGCCGCTATTCATTTGAGACCCGGAATACCAAGGTTTTGACCATTTACCGGCTGTTGAATCCCTCCGGCGGCCGCAATTCGGGCGTGATCGTCCTCAATATCTATACGGAATATCTGGCACGATTGCTTAAAAACTTAGAAACCCTTCCCAGCCAGGAAATTGCCATTGTCGACGAGAGCAATCAGATTATCTTCAAGAACAAAAGAATGAACGATATCAGCGATTCCCAGCTCACCCGGATGGTCAGCCAGGGGAACCGCGGCATCGTTGTTTATCCTTCGCGGCGCAATCCATTAATCATTTCGTATCTGGGCTCCGAGCGGTATCACTGGAAGTATATTTCCGTCGTGCCGCAACGTACGCTTTATCAAGTTCCGACCAAATTGCGGCAATTGACCTTGTTGCTGTTGGTATTTTCGTTTATTTTGGGCCTGGCGCTGACCTATTGGCTGACCCGCAAGAACTATCACCGGCTGCAGAATATCATCTCGATCATCGATTCGGCGGAAAAGGGCAACCCTTTGCCGCCTTTGCCCGTCCAAACCCATGATGAGTACGATTTTATCACTCATAATTTGTTAAAGACTTTTATTGAGCAAAGTTACTTGAAGCTCCAATTGTCGGAACGCAAATACAAATTGCGTGCGATGGAGCTCCTGGCGTTGCAATCCCAGCTGAACCCACATTTTTTATTTAACACCCTGGAAACGCTGAAATGGAAGATCATCCAGCTTACCCAGAAGCCGAACGAAACCAGCCAAATGTTGGAGAATTTGTCGGACATTCTGAAGTATTCTCTGGATGCTCCCAGACGGTTGGTGACGCTCGCGGAAGAAATCAAAAACACCCGCAGTTATGTCGAGATTCAGAAGATTCGCTACCGGGACAAATTCGATCTATTCTGGGAGTATGACGAACCGGTTTTGGAATGCTCGGTGATCCGGATGCTGTTTCAGCCGTTGATTGAAAACAGCATTTATCACGGGATCAAGGCCAAAGCGGGCAAGTCGCACATCAAGATCAAAATCCAGCAGCGCCAGTCCAGATTGAAGATCGTGCTCATCGACGATGGAATCGGCATGCAGCCCGCCAAACTTGCCGAGATCCGCAACAGCCTGACGCACGATTCGAGCGAATCCGAGCACATCGGTCTCTTGAATACCCAAAAACGATTGCAGTTGACTTTCGGCGAAGATATCACTTTTCAGATTCGGAGCAAACCAAACTTGGGAACCGTGATCACCCTGCGGATCCCCTCGATCACCGACGCCTGCTGAACCGCATTGTCTCCTCATCAGCCTTGCTCCAAGTTCCCAAGCGGAGTTCGTCGCCTACGCCCTTTCCAGGGCTGGGATGAAATTCGCAAAATTGTTAATCATTGATACCTTTTATAAATTAAACCTCCTTACCATGCGGACGATTGATTGTTACGATCAAATGAAGTAAAGTTAATTTTTTGGTATCGAAAGGAGGCGTGGCTGGCAAAAACGGCGGTCACGGCAGAATTGCCGCTGCACTTGAACGGGCCGGTTCGCCGCGCTGCCCATTAATTTTGGAAAGAAAAACTTAGCTGGAGTCGATAACGATGGAAAAAACACGCACAATTGTGGACATTCATATTCACCTTTTCAACCGCATCAAGGGCAGGAACGGGGATGGCCCCACTTCGTCCCTGCCTTACGGCCGAGTCGCTACCGGAACGGGCGTATTGGAATTCATGCCGCCCTATGCCCGCGAAACCACTTTTCCCGCCGATGTGATCGTGGCGACGATGGATTTGGCGGGGATCAGTAAAGCCGTGCTACTCCAAAATCCGTTGCTGGGAACGATCAATGACGAGATCGCCGCGGCCGTTGCCGCCTATCCGGATCGCCTCATCGGGACGATTCAGGTCGATCCGCTGGATCCGGAAGCGGTGGCGCTTATCCGGCATTATGCCGCCGAGCCCGGGCAAAGAATCCTGAAGTTCGAGATGAGCGACGGCTGGGGCTGGTGCGGCATTCACAAAGGCTTGAAGCTGGACGATGCTTGCTTTACGCCCATTTGGGAGCTGGCCGCCGCCGAAGATCTGGTGGTCATTTTGGATGCCGGACGCCCCAATCACACCGGTTACCAAGTCGAAGCCATCGACCGGGTGACCGACAAGTATCCGCAGATCACCTTTATCCTGGAGCATTTGGGCGGGATGAACCGCGAAAATTTGCATCGGAAAGACCGCTGGTATCAAATGATCCGGCTCGGCCAAAAACCCAACGTCTTTCTGGGCATGGCTTCCATCGGCGCGGGACTTCGCGAGGATTTTCCCTGTCCCGAGGCCCTGGCGCTGCTCAAGGAAGGCGTCGAGCTAGTCGGAGCGGAAAAGATCCTCTGGGGCAGCGATATTCCGGGCACCCTGAAGTTCTACACCTATCAGCAGATGGTGGACATGGTCCCGCGCTATGCCAGTTTCTTGAGCGAGACGGAGAAAGATTTGATCATGGGCGGCAATGCGTTGCGGCTGTTGTTCAAGCTTCCCAAGCGATCCCTGAACCGGTAAATCGCGGCAGGGAGGAAGGTATCTTAAAAAAAGATACCATGGTTTTTACAGAGTCGTTAAAAATTGATACCATTTACAAATTACAACTCCTTAACGGAAAAGGAATTGGTTGTTAAGATCAATGTAACATTCAATCGAGGGAGGAATGGTAGATCATGAAACGCTTTTTGAAGTTCTGCGGAGTTTTAGGTATGTTGGCTCTGATGAGCCTGCCGATTTTCGCAGCGCCCAAGGAAAATGCCACGTTGCGTTTTTCCTGGTGGGGCGGTGAGGACCGGCACAAGCCAACTCTGGCGGCGATCGCCCTGTATATGAAAGAGAACCCCAATGTCAAGATCGAAGGCGAGTATAGCGGCTGGGACGGCTATCAACAAAAGCTATTGACCCAATTGGCCGGCGGCAACGCGCCCGACATTATTCAGCTCGATCAACCCTGGTTGGCCGATCTGATGGCCCAGGGCGATCTCTTCCTGGATCTCAACCGATACAAATCGGTCATCCGTTTGAACGGTTTCGACAAGAAGTTCCTGGCCGACATGTGTTCGGTGGACAAGAAACTGGTGGGTCTCCCGACCGGTTTGAACGCCGCGACCTATGTCGTGAACATGGACCAGATGGCCAAGCTGGGCATCAAGGCCAATATCGATTGGAACTGGGATAACCTGCTGGAGAATGGCACGCGCTATCATAAGCAGGAGAAAGATGGCTACCTGTTGCAGTTCGACCTGCGTTCCTGCATGGACACGATCAAGGCCTATGTCGGCAACAAAACCGGCAAACCCTGGATTAATAACGATTACACGATGGGCTTCACCAAAGCGCAGATCGTCGACGCCTTTACCTATCTGCGGAAACTGCTGGACAGCGGAACGGTCGAGCCGTTCGAGCAGAGCATGCTCTTCAATAACAAAATGGAGCAGGATCCGAAATGGATCAGCGGCAAGAACGGTATCCATCTGGACTGGGCTTCCAGCATGTATGTTCATAAACGGCCCAATTTCCAACTGGGAGTCATGCGTCCGGCGATCGCCAAGGGTGCCAAAAATACCGGTTTGATCGTCCGTCCGTCCCAGGTGATCGCCATCAACAGCCGTTCGGCCCATCCCAAAGAGGCGCTCAAGTTCTTGAACTGGTTCTTCAATGATCCCGAAGCGATTGCGACGTTGCAGATGTCCCGCGGCGTTCCCGCCACCACCAATGGCCGGAAAGTCTTGGCTGACAAGAACATTCTCGACAAGAACGTGGCCGCCGCGGTCAACGTGGGCGTGAAACACGCCGGTTTGCCGGAGACCGCGCTGACCAACAACAGCGAATTGGTGAATATCTTCCAGGATGTCGTGCAAAAGGTCGGTTTCGCCCGGCTGACCCCGCAACAAGCCGCGGATGAACTCGTCAGCCAGTTCCAAGCCAAATTGGCTGAATTGAAAGCGCAGAAATAAAATCCCCCTTAAGAGAAACGCCGCCATCGCTTGGCGGCGTTTCCCGGATAATCGCGTTGAATGGAGCATGGATATGAAAGCGACAAGTCGTAAAAAACGCAGCTGTATCGGTCTGTTGTATATTGCGCCGTGGTTGGCGGGATTCCTGGCTTTGCAGCTTTACCCCTTCGTCAGCTCGTTATACTTTTCCCTGACCAATTTGAGCATGTTCAAAGCGCCGCGTTTTGTGGGACTGGACAATTTCATTTATATGTTCAGCCACGATCCGAATTTCCTGCAGTCGTTAAAGGTGACTTTTATCTACGTTCTTTACGCCGTCCCGGCGAAAATCGCGGTCTCATTGCTGATCGCCCTGATTTTGAATCAAAAATTGCGAGGCATCAATTTTTTCCGGACCATCTATTACCTGCCCTCGATTCTGGGCGGCAGCGTCGCCGTGGCGATTCTGTGGCGGACCTTATTCATGAATGAGGGAATTCTCAATCACTGCCTGGCATTTTTGCATATTCCCCCCGTCAATTGGCTGGGGGAGCCGTCGCTCGCTCTGTTCACCATCAGTATGTTGACAGTTTGGCAATTCGGTTCGTCGATGGTGCTTTTCCTGGCCGGATTGAAACAGATCCCCCAGGAGTTGTATGAAGCCGGCCGGGTGGACGGCGCCTCCACGCTCCGGATGTTCTTCAGCATCACCGTCCCGCAGTTGACGCCGATCATCTTCTTTAACCTGATCATGCAAATGATCAATGCTTTCCAGGAGTTTACCGCGGCCTTCGTCGTGACCAACGGCGGCCCGCTGAACGCCACTTACTTGTACGGGATGATGATTTACCGCAATGGTTTCGAGTACTTGAAGATGGGGTACGCTTCGGCCCAATCCTGGGTGCTCTTCGGGATCATCATGTTGTTTACGGCGTTGATCTTTAAATCTTCGCCATTGTGGATTCATTATGAAGATGGCGGTGATTTTTAATGTCCATGAATCGTAACCGGAGCGGTGCGCGCTATTTCGGAACCTATCTGTTCATTTCGGTACTGGCGTTCGTGATGATCTATCCGCTGCTGTGGATGGTTGCCTCGTCGCTGAAACCGACCGCGGATATCTTTTCTTCGCTGAGCCTGATCCCGTCGTCGCTTCACTGGGAATCCTACGTCCAGGGCTGGATGGGATTCGGAAATCAGAATTTCAGTCTGTTCTTTTACAATACCTTCAAGCTGATCGTTCCGACGGTCTGTCTGACCCTGGTCTCAAGCGCGGTGGTGGCTTATGGGTTTGCCCGGCTGGATTTCCCGTTCCGCAAAATCCTGTTCGCCCTGATGATCTCGACCCTGATGCTGCCGACCACGGTGCTCGTCGTGCCGCGCTACATCTTATTTAAGAACCTGGGCTGGCTCGACAGCTACTTGCCGTTTTTCGTGCCCGCGCTTTTCGCCGGCCAATCGTTTTTCATATTCATGCTGGTCCAGTTCATCCGGGGCATCCCCAAGGAACTCGACGAATCGGCGGTTATCGACGGTTGCAATACGTTCCAGATCATGACCCGGATCCTGATGCCTCTGTGCAAGCCGGCCCTGTTCTCGGTGGCGCTCTTCGAGTTCATCTGGCGCTGGAATGACTTTTTCAACCAGTTGATCTACATCAGCAGTGTCAGTAAGTATCCGCTGGCGTTGGGATTGCGCATCACCATCGATGTCGGTTCCACCGTCAATTGGAACCAGGTGTTGGCGATGTCGGTCGTGACCATGCTGCCGCCGGTGATCATCTTCGCCTTGGCCCAGAAATATTTCGTCGAAGGAATCGCCACCACCGGTTTGAAGGGATAAAACCAAATAACGTTTACAATTATTGAAATCCGGATAATGAGAGAGCTGCTGAAAGGCTCTCTTTTTTTTGCGCGGCAGCTGAATAATAATCCCCGGCGACTGAGAGAGTTTGCTGAGTGACTGAAAGAGTGATGATCAGATAGATTGTAAATATTGGTAATGCCGTAATGCTTCGGGATTTCTGATTTTAGAGACTTTATCCCATGGTTGGTCTTTTGATTTCTTGAGAGAATTGCAGTTCTTATGCTGAGCCGAAGACCACAAGCAAATTTTGGCCCGAATATGAATAATTGAAACCCTGTTCCGTCCTCCCCGACTGTGATTGCTCATAGTGATGACGTGAGAAATCCATAAAATCTCCATGACTTTTTCATATCTTATTGATGGTTATTCAGTAATCTTGATTCCAGAAGCTTGGGAATTAAAGAAGGTGGTGAGAGGGAAACGATTTTGGGATGCGATGCTGATTGACAACCATCAGGTAAAAATTGTCTTGAATAATGAATTTGCAGAGGTGGTTTTCATGGGGAAAAATAATCATGAAATGGCGTTAAAGGTGCCACAAATTACTATCATTTTTTGGATAGCCAAATTATTAACAACTGCTTTTGGCGAAGCTTTTTCAGATTATATATTTTTTGGTCACTTTTTTAGTAAACATGTGACAATACTTATTGGGCTCGGTGTTTTATTAACATTTTTAATTATACAGTTAACAACTAAAAAATATATCCCGTGGCTTTATTGGCTTACGGTTACAGCCGTGGCTGTTTTTGGGACGATGGCCGCGGATTGTATCAGCGACGATTTTAAAATGTCATTTTATCAATCTACACTTATGTTTCTAGGACTTCAGGCCGTGGTCTTCATTGTTTGGTTTGCAACTGAAAAAACGTTAAATATTCATAGTATCTACACTCGCCGTAGAGAAGCATTTTATTGGTTAACCGTTCTTTTCACTTTTATGCTTGGAACGGCAGCGGGTGATTTTACTGCGAATACTCTCCATCTCGGCACCTTGGCATCAACCTTTATTTTCTTAGTAATTATTCTTATCCCGGCAATTGGTTTAAAATGGCTTAAGTTTAATGAAGTTTTCGCCTTTTGGTTTGCATATACCATTACCCGTCCTCTGGGTGCTTCTTTCGCAGACTGGCTAGGTACACCAGCACCCTATGGTGATGGGCTTAAACTTGGGACAGGAACCGTAAGTTTGGTTCTTGGAGTTTTAATATTTGCAATCTTTATTTTTATCGATTACAAACATAGAGAAGATAAGCGGGGGGCAATTTTTCGCCAATAGTGACCCGCTAAGAAATTTCATCCTTAAATTTGATCGGATTGAAAGTCAATCAATAAAATCCTAAGGCGGAATGACTAATGCATGAGATATACAAGAGCAAAAATGAGTAAAATTTTAATTGTCGAGGATGAGCTGCATATTTCCGATCTACTTCGCACCCACTTGGAACGGGAAGGCTATCAATGCTGCCAAGCCTATAACGGCGTGAAAGCCCTGGAGGATTTCTGGAAATTGCAACCTGATTTAATCATTCTTGATCTAATGTTGCCGGGGAAAAACGGGTTGGACGTCTGTAAGGAAATCCGGGAATACTCCCCGGTCTATATTTTAATGTTAACCGCCAAACAGGATGAGATGGACCGGGTATTGGGGTTGGAGATGGGGGCAGACGATTATGTAATCAAACCCTTCTCAATCCGTGAATTGTCGGCCCGAGTCAAGGTATTGCTGCGCCGGCCTCATTTGATCCAGGAGGCTCCACTGGATGCCAGTGCGCCGCTCCAAATCGGTGAACTGGAGATCTTCCCCGCCAAAATGGCGGTCAAATTGCGCGACGTTAAAGTCTTTTTGACTGCCTTGGAATTCGATTTGCTTTATTTTTTGATGAAAAACGCCGGTCTGGTTTTCAATAGGGAGCAGCTTCTGGAAAAGGTTTGGAACGATAGAAACGGCATCTATGATCGCACCATCGACCGCCGCGTCAGCCAATTGCGCAAAAAAATCGAGCGCGATCCGGCAAACCCGCAAAAGATCATTACGGTTCGGGGGGTTGGTTATAAATACGAAGATGCCTAGCTCGGTAGGTGACAATATTCGTATTGTCGAACCGCAAAAAGCCATGGGATTATAATGAAGAATGAAGTCGACAAGAAGTGATTGTCGAACTAGTTCTGGGCGATTGACGTATCGAGTGAAACGAGAAGGAGATTTACCATGATGAGGCCTATCGGGGTGGTTCGGAGAGTAGATTGTCTCGGAAGAGTCGTGATCCCCAGCGAACTACGACAGACTATGGATATTGATGGTGATGATTCCTTGGAAATTTATGTGGATCGAGACATGATCGTTATTAAAAAGTATGAACCAGTTTGCTTTTTTTGCGGAAGTTCTACCGGAGTGACAAAAGTCAAAGGAAAAAACATTTGTGAATCCTGTCTCCGAGAGTTTAAAGAGCTTCTGAGTGACTGAGCGAGCTTGTTGAGTGACTGAAAGAGCATATTCTGCCGGAAAATAGGTTGATTTTGTTACGGAATATTTTCACATCGCTGGGCCAGGAGGCGGATGATTAATTTCAGGTTCATCGCACTTTCTCCAGTTTTTATTATGGCCCGACCGCCGGACTTCATTCGACTACTGACTGAGTATCGACAACGGTTACAGCAAGAATTTCCCGATTCGGATTGGATTTTTGCTTATCCGCCAAACTGCCGCGGCAGGTGCGGATTGTCAAGTTATATTTCAACAGCATTTGAAAAAATTTGCCGTATCAATGTATATTTCATTTGCAACCCTCCTAGACTGGAGAATGTAAGGAGGGATCCTCAATGATTCGCGGTTTTTTATTCAAAATGTTTCTGGCCGGTATTTTTCTGGCATTATTCTCCATCAAGTTCGTCGATGTGACCATCGGCGAGCAGATGTACGAGTATCCGCTGGCCATCGCCTGGGAGGCCACCGGCATTCCCCTCGGAGAGGTGGCCACCGAGACCTGGACCCAATTGAACAACCACTGGACGCCCCTGGACGAGCTGAAAAAAATGGCCGATAAGATTCAACAGCAGTTGCAATTGCGCCTGAAGACGGCGGTGCTCTCGGGCCAGCAGGCGGAGTTCGCCTATGTGTCGTTCGAGGGGGCGCGCCCCGACGGCACGATGGTCACGGTGACCCTGCAGTCGACCCGCAATGACAATCTGGCCGAAACGCAGCTGGGCGTGAACACCGTCAATAACGGGATCATCCAGGATCTGCGGGGTTATGTCCGGAAGTTGCACGACGCCGTGGTCCCGCTGGGCCGCAACGCCCGTTTCAACGTGGCCCTCTCCGGCGAGCGGAAGGGGAAGATCCCCGCGGCGTTGCAACGCGACTTCACCGGCAAGGCGTTCCGGCGCGTCCAGGCCCGGGTGGTCGATACGACGTTCCGTAACGGGGACATGGTGCAAAAGGGCTACACCAATCTGATCAAGGATGCGGTGAGTTTTAACGCCAGTCAGGTCAATATCGAGCTGAACACCCATTACGACCCGACCCGCGATCTGACGGAGGTGATCATCGCCACCCCCGATGTGACGCCGGGAATCTGAGGTCGGCGCGAATGGGATGGGCCGTATCGTTAAAAATTTGCGGATGCGCCGTTCGGCAATTCCGACACCTGTTATCCGTGATACAGGTGTCTTTTATTTTGCGCCGCCCGTCGCGTGGAATGCTTTCCAACGGCGTTTCGGAACGGTGCCGCGGAGCGCAGGTTACGGCGCGGCTTGCCAAATGGAAACATTTCCATTACAATGAAATAAAACAAAGTGAGGATGTTCAGCAAGCCATGGCGACGATTAAAGAGATTGCGAAATTGGCCGGAGTCGGGGTGGGGACCGTCTCGCGGGTCTTGAACGGCGGCCGCAACGTGTCCCAGGAGACGCTCGAGAAGGTGTTGGAGATCTCCCGCCAACTGCAGTATAAACCGAATAAAACCGCCCGGAGCCTGGTCAAGGGGCATTACTCCCAGCCGACCATCGGGGTGGTCTTTACCGTGGCCATCCACCCGTTCTTCCAGGAGATTCTGCGCGGCATCTATTATGGGTTGAAGCAGTCCCGTTACAATCTGTTGATCTTCAACGCCGGCGCCGACCGGAGCCATGTTTTCAACCGGATCCCCTATGAGAATCTGGCGGGAGTGTTGATCGTCTCCACCAAAATGACGCCGGAAGAGAAACGGTTGTTGAAGATGAACGGCGTTCCCTTCCTCTATCTCGACTATTTCGAGGAGGGCGAAAACTCCATTTTCATGGATAACTACGTGGGCGGGGGAATGGCCGCCGACTATTTAATCGCGAAGCAGGGAAGAAGAATCGCCTATCTGGGCGAAAATACCCGGAACCAGCAGACCGAGCAGAGATTGGCGGGTTTCCGCTGCCAGCTGGAGGAAAATGGTTTGGCGATCGTTTGCCAGAAACTGATCGACATCAAGGAAGACATGCCCTTCGACGTTTACGAGCGTGAATCGTACTTTTTGACCAAGGAGCTGTTGCGGGAGCAGGAGATCGACGGAATCTTCTTCTATTGCGATGAATTTGCCTACGGCGGCTTGACCGCCCTTCGGGAACTGGGCCGACAATTGCCGGTCATTGGTTACGACGATATCCTGCCCTCGAAATATCTGGAGCTGACCACGGTCAGACAACCCGCTTACCAACTGGGCATGGAAGGAGCGAAGACCATCATGGATCTGGCGGCGAACGGGGAGAAGGAAGTGGTGACCCAATGCATCCGACCGGAATTGATGATCCGCGCTACCTGAGCCTGATAACCAGAATTGGATATTAAATCATCTTCATCCAAAAAAATCCGCAATGCAATTGACATTTGGAAACGATTCTATTATGATAAATATCGGGTGGATAAATTTTCATTTGAAACGAGGGCTGTTTTATTGCTTCGAATGGAAACGATTCCAAAGCGAAAAATTTTCGGAGGAGTGGAGTACAGTATGAAGAGAAAAAAACTGATCGGCAGTCTGTTCGCTACCCTTTTACTGGTAATCGTCCTATTGGCTCAGAGCGCGTTCTGTGAACCCGCCGCCATCTCCGTCACCGGCACTTGGGGCGGGAACGAATTGGCCACTTTCACGAAGATCGCCGAGGCGGCCGGAGTGAAGGTGAACTTCAACACTACGCGCGACCTGAACGCGGTTTTGGCCACGGCGGTCAAAGCGAAGACCCTTCCCGATATCGCGATCCTGCCCAATCCCGGCAAAATGCAGGAGTTGGCCAAACAGGGCGTGCTCAAACCGCTTACTTACTTAAGCAAGGCCGATCTGAAGAATTACGCCAAGACCTGGATTAGCCTCGGCAGTTACGCCGGAAAGCTGTACGGCGTCTATTTCAAAGTCGCCAACAAATCGGTCATCTGGTACAACCCGAAAGAATTCAAGAAGAACGGCTGGGTGATCCCCAAGACCTGGGATGAGCTCATCGCGCTCGACAAGAAGGTCGTCGCCTCCGGCAAAACCCCCTGGTCCATCGGGGCCGATCTCGGCTGGCCATTGACGGACTGGATCGAGAATATCATGATCCGGACTGCCGGCCCCGCGGTGTACCAAAAATGGATCGATCATGAGATCCCCTGGACCGATCCGGCCGTCAAAAAAGCCTTCCAGATCTGGGGCCAGATCGTCGACGATCCCAAGAATCTGGCCGGCGGCATCGACGGAACCCTGGCGACCACCTTCCAGAACGGCGCGGTGGCTGTTTTCCAGGAGAACCCCAAGGCCTACATGTATTATGAGGGCGACTTCATGAGCGGCATCGTCACCTCACAGCTGCCCGGCGTCAAGGTGGGCGAGGACATGGATTTCTTCGCTTTCCCCGCCATCAATCCGAAGTATGGCGTGCCGGTGGTTGGCGGCGCCGACGTCTTTGTCGCCTTCTCCGACAAGCCCGAAGTCAAAAAGCTGATGAAATACCTCACTAGCATCCAGGCTAATGAGATCGCCGTCAAGAACGGCTTCCTCTCCCAGAATAAAGGGGTGTCTCTGGACGCCTATCCCAACGTGGTCAGCCGGAACTCGGCCAAGATCCTGACCCAGGCCAATGTCTACGTCTTCGACGCTTCCGATCTGATGCCGTCGGCTGTGGGCAACCAAGGTGGCTTCTGGGATGCCTGCAAACGTTACATCCAAGATCCCTCCAAACTGGACACCATCCTGGACGATATGGAAGCTTTGGCTAAGAAGAATTATTAAGATCGACAGCGCGGGCCGTCCCGGAAGTCTCCCATGGCGTGAACTCTGGAGCGGCCCCTTTTTTATGCGGACGCCAAAGGAAGTGAGCTTATGATTCGAGCAAGCATCGGCCGGAACCGGTCATCGTACAGCCGGATCCTGGAATGGCTCGGCCATTATCTGTGGATCCTCCCCGCCGCGCTGCTGGTTTTCTTTTTTTTGATCCTGCCGACCTTTCAGACCATCTATCTCAGCCTGAATCAGCAGGTTACCTTCAGCGAAAGTGAGCTCAAGCAGAGCGTTCTCGACGCGTTGCAGACCGCCAGCGGCAAGGAAGTCAGCAGCAGCGATCCCATCCGCGAGATACCCGGCTGGGAGAAGGCGCTGGCGAGGATCCAGGCCGAGCATGGGATTAGGATTTCTGCTGCTGACATTAATGAGGATATGACCGTCAAGGATACGATCGAACTGCTGACGATGACGATTAACCAGGCCCAGCAGAATCAAGGGAACGCGCAGCGCTTCGTGGGCCTGAAAAACTATTTCGACATGGCCAAAGACGCCAATATGCTGACCGCTTTTAAAAATAACCTGCTTTGGCTGGTAGTCTTCACGATCTTCACGGTGCTTCTGGGCCTGCTCATCGCCGCCCTGGCGGACCGGGTCCATTGGGCGACGCTCGCCAAGACCATCATCTTTCTGCCGATGGCCATCTCCGGGGCAGCGGCCGGGGTGATCTGGAACTTCATGTACTTCAAAGACATCCATACCGGAACCATCAACGCGTTGATCGACCTGTTCCTCAGGGCGGTCGGGATGCCGGCCGGGCATTTTGACGGCATCGCCTTCCTGGGCCGGCCGGAACTGGTGAACCTGGCGTTGATCGCGGCCGGCGTCTGGATGCAAGTCGGTTTCTGCACGGTGATCTTCAGCGCGGCCTTGAAGGCAGTGCCGGTGGAACTGATCGAGATGGCCCGGATCGAGGGGGCCAAGGCGCTGCAGATCTTCTTCAAGATCGAGGTTCCCATCATCCAGTCGACCATCGTGGTGGTGATCACCCAGATGATCATCTGGGTCCTCCGGGTCTTCGACATCATTTACGCCCTGACCAAGGGCGGGCCGTTCAATTCGAGCGAAGTGATCGCCAATCGGATGTACATGACGGCATTCAACGACAACAACTTCCAATACGCGGCCGCCATGGCGGTGGTGCTGTTCATCGCGGTCATCCCGATCCTGCTGATGAACATCCGCAACCTGGCCTACGAAGAGAGCGTCCGCGAGTAGCGGAAGGGAGGAGATTTTATGAGACGCAATACCGACCCGACCGTCCATGCGTTGGGCAGCACCGCGCCGATGCAGCTGATCCTAGGACTGATCGTGCTAGCGTGGCTGACCCCGGCGTTCATGCTCTTCATCAGCTCGCTTCGGCCGGTCGGCGAGATGATGACCAGCGGCTGGTGGAACGCTTTCCTGCAGCCGCAGCATTTTACCCTGGACAATTACCGGCTGGTCCTGGCCAGCAAGGGAATCGGCACTGGCTTCATCAATTCGCTGATCATCACCATCCCCGCGACCGTCCTGCCCATCGTCATCGGGGCGATGGCCGCTTATCCGCTTTCCTTTTTCCGGTTTCCGGGGCGGAAAGTGATCTTCATTACGATCATCGCCATGCAGATCGTGCCGTTGCAGACGGTGCTCATCCCGGTGCTGCTGACCCTGAAGGGGTTGCGCCTGAACGGCACGTTCGTCGGGATCTGGCTGGCTCATACCGCGTTCGGCCTGCCGCTCTGCATCTATCTTTTCCGGAATTTCTTCGCGCAGCTGCCGTATTCGCTGATCGAAGCCGCCAAAATCGACGGCGCCAATAATTGGCAGATTTTTGTCCGGCTGATCGCCCCCCTGTCGAAGCCGGCCTTCGCCAGCCTGGCGATCTTCCAGTTCCTCTGGGTCTGGAACGATCTGCTGGTGGCCCTGGTCCTGCTGGGCGATCCAGCCCTGAGCCCGTTGACAGTGCGCCTTTCCAGCCTGTTGGGTTCGCTGGACGCCGGTTGGAACGTGATGACTCCGGCCGCCTTTTCGTCGATGCTGTTACCGCTGATCATCTTCGTGACATTCCAGAAGTATTTCGTCCGCGGAATTCTGGGCGGAGCGGTCAAAGGCTGAGGCCGCCCCGGGCTTACCGCCGCTACAACATAACAACAGGAGTTGCATAATGCTCAAAGATCTGACCGAGGTACGACCGATCTATCCCGAAGACGAATGGGAGATCGTGGAAGAAGAGTTCCGGATGGAACACAATTTACGGAATGAGACTATCTTTTCGCTGGGAAACGGCTTTCTGGGATTGCGCGGCAATCTGGAGGAAGGGCCACCGGGCCCGCCGGGCAGCAGTATCGGGGGGACCTATATTAACGGGTTTTACGAAAGCCAGCCGATCCAATACGGTGAGATCGCCTACGGCTACGCCGAACGGAGCCAGACCATGCTGAACGTGACCAACGGCAAGGCCATCCGGCTATTCGTCGCCGGCGAAGAATTCCGGCCGGACTCCGGGACGGTCACTGAATACCGGCGGGCATTAAATATGAGGACCGGCATCTTGAGCCGGACCCTGATCTGGCGTTCGCCGGGCGGCAAAACGGTCCGGCTGCGGATCGAGCGGCTGGTGTCCCTGGACGCGGAGCAAAAACACCTGGCCGCTATTTTTTATGAAGTGACCCCGCTCGATTTCAGCGGGGAGATCCGGCTGCTGTCGCTGCTGGACGGGGATGTGGGTAATCTGGCGGTGGAGCATGACCCGCGTGCCGGCTCCAACTTAAGCGGGCGGGCCTTGCGGATCCGGTCCAAACGGAGCACCCAGGGCTATCTGGAACTCTATCAGACCACCAACAACAGCGGTCTGGGCCTGTTTTGCGCCGCCGATCACCGTTTGGAAAGCGAAGCCGGCCATTCGCTGCAGGCCGTTGAGAGCGAGTTCGCGGCGGGGGTTGAATTTACCATCGCCGGCCGACCGAGTGTGCCTATCCGCCTCGAAAAGTACCTGGCGTATCTGACCACGACTACCCGGGAGTTTCCGGCGGCGGAATTGCCGGCCGCCGCCCAAGCGATGCTGGATAAGGCCAAAGCAATGGGCTTCGCGACGCTGGCCCGCCGCCAGCGCCAGATACTCGATGCCTTCTGGAGCAAGGCCGACGTGGTCATCCAGGGCGAGCCCGCCATCCAGCAGGGGATCCGCTTCAACATCTTCCAGCTGCTGCAGTCGGCCGGCCGCGACGGCCGGACCAATATCGCGGCCAAGGGCCTGACCGGCGACGGCTACGAGGGCCATTATTTCTGGGACAGCGAAATGTATGTGGTGCCATTCTTCCTCTACCATCATCCGGCGATCAGTCGAAAACTGCTGGAGTACCGTTTCAATACCCTGGAGCAGGCCCGGCAACGCGCGCACCAGCTGGCCCACGCCAAAGGGGCGCTCTTTCCCTGGCGGACCATTGACGGCGAGGAATGTTCCTCCTATTATCCGGCGGGGACCGCCCAATACCATATCAATGCCGACATCGCCTATGCCATCCGCCAATACATGCAGGCCACCCAGGATTGGGAGTTTCTGATTGAGTACGGCGCGGAGATCTTGTTTGAGACCGCCCGCGTCTGGGTGGACCTGGGCGACTATCTGGAGCATAAAGGCGATCGCTTCTGCATTAACTGCGTGACCGGCCCCGATGAGTATTCGGCGCTGGTCAACAACAATTGCTATACCAATATGATGGCCCAGGCCCATCTGGAATACGCTTGCGAAACCACGGAATGGCTGCGCCGGAACGCTCCGGAACAGTACCGGGCGCTCTGCCAGAAGATCGGCCTGGCCGAAACGGAGCCGGCCGAGTGGCGCAAAGCCGCCGAGCGGATGTATATTCCTTACGATGAGCCGAGCCGACTCTACCTCCAGGATGACTCCTTTCTGGACCGGGCGCCTTGGGACTTCGCGAACACCCCGCCCGAGAATTACCCCTTGCTGACCCATTACCATCCGCTGGTCATCTACAGATACCAGGTCTGTAAGCAGGCGGATCTGGTGATGGCCTTGTTCCTGCTGGGCGAACGGTTTACGGCGGAAGAGAAGCGGCGTAACTTCGACTATTACGAGCGGGTGACCACCCATGACTCGTCGCTGTCGCCCTGCATCTTCAGCATTGTCGCCAGCGATATCGGCGAATACGCCAAGGCGTACCGTTATTTCATGGCTACGGCGCGGATGGATCTGGACGATCTCCACGGCAACACGCAGTTCGGGATCCACGTGGCCAATATGGCCGGAGCCTGGCTCTGCCTGGTCCAGGGTTTCGCCGGGATGCGGACCGAACGCGGGGTGTTGAGCTTCAAGCCGCATCTGCCCGAGGGCTGGCGGGAGTATTCTTTTAAGGTCACTTTTCAAGGCCGGCTGATCGGGGTCCACGTCCACGCCAAGGGAGCGGAGTTTGCCTTATTGCAGGGGGCGGCCATTAGCATACTGCTGGATGGGGAAGAACTGCACCTGCAACGCAATGTGCGGGGCTTCATTTTCGACCTCGATGGGGTCTTGACCGATTCCTCGGAATATCATTATCAATCCTGGCAACGTTTGGCGGACGAGATGGGGCTGCCTTTCAGCCGGGCCGACAACGAACGGCTGCGCGGGGTTTCGCGCCGCGAATCGCTGCTGCTTTTGCTGAAGGGGCAGAGCTTTCCCGAGCCCGAGCTGGCGGCGATGATGGAGCGCAAGAACCGTTACTACCGGGAATTGATCCAGCAGATCACGCCGCGCGACCTGTTGCCCGGCGTGGCCGAGCTCCTGGCGGAACTGCGCGCCGCCGGCCTGAAGATCGCGGTGGGTTCCAGCAGTAAAAACGCCCGGGCCGTCATTCAGAGCCTGGGTATCGGGCACCTGCTGGACGCGGTGGCCGACGGCGACAGCGTGACGGCGCCCAAGCCGGCGCCGGATCTGTTTTGGCACGCCGCCGCTCAATTAGGGCTTCCAGCCGCCGAATGTGTGGTGGTGGAGGACGCCGCCGCCGGGATTCAGGCCGCCCGGGCCGGCGGTTTCCTCGCGGTCGGGCTGGGGCCGGCCGAGCGGGTCGCCGGAGCGGACGCCATCTTTCCCGCTCTGCGTGGCGTCGGGCTGGCGGATATCAGCGCGGCTCTGCAGGTAAATTGCCTGCCGGCGGAGCGGCAGGACGCGCTGGATCAGGGAATCGGAGCTTGAATGGCAAACTTGAAGCGGGCCGGGGCATCGCTACTCCAGCCGCTCGGGTTCGTATTCCCCGGCACGTTCCGACGCTGCCCGCTCCGGTTCCGGCTCGGCACCGGCGTCGATCGCCTGCTGCAGGATTTGGACCCCGATCGCCCGCCCCGGATCCCATTCATTGAAATAACAAGGATATTTCGCGCCGCAGCTGCGGCACTGCAGATACTGCCGGGCGGATTTCTGTTCTCGCCGGTCGTAGAGGAAGGGTAGGAATTCGACGGTGTTTTTGCGGCCCGGCGCGTCGGCGTCGATGATATAGGAGTATTCATAAGTGGCTTCGTACTTGATGACAAAGCTCCCACCGTTGCAGGCCCGGCAGGTCAGAGAAGGACTGTCAGCCATCGCTCTCATCTCCAGAAGGTTTTCTTACCGGTAGGGCGAGATTCATTGGGAATGCCTCCGCTGCCGGAAGCACGACGGACTTAGCTTGAACGGCGCGGGCCGTGAATATACCGGATGCGAAAAAGAAACCAATCGATCGGGACAGCGGGGGGATGGTCAACGGATCCGAATGCTGGAGAAAACGGGGTCAGGCTGGTAAGTTGGCGCTATTAGCCGGTCGGGCTCAGGCCGGCGGGATTGCAGCCGCGAATCCTGGCGTCGGGGGAAAGGTCGCTTGGCTGAGAATGAATCTTCTCGCGCTGCCCGGCGGCGGGATGTGGGGCGATGGCAGTCCAACGCTCCCGGCCAAGCGATTTCCGTTCGGCGTCCGGGATTTTAGCCAGCCGTGTTATGATTTGATATCCAATTGAATCTCACCGTTGCGGATCGCCTTGCGGAACGAATTGAGGGCGTTCTGTAACTGCACATGGGATTCGAATGCAGTGGGATATTGCTTGTTCTTCATAATCGCTTCGGCGATGGCCTTCGCTTTCGGATGATCGGGATTCTTCGCCAGCCAAACTTGCTCGTCCTGGGTTAATGGTGTCAAAATAATCACTCCTAGTCAAGTTTCCAAGATAAAAGGATGAACGATTTTACAATCGCTGATTTCGCATTTACCGCACCAATTTCACCGTAATATATTCCGCTTCGACGGCTTTCCTTCCTTCTAATCCCAACAACTAATTGTAAAAAAATAAAAATTTAATCTGAGCGGGGAAGATCGGTTTTTAAAACGGCCCGGCCATTTCATTTCAAAATATCGGCCGGAAATGTAAATTCTTTATTAACAACTGGGTTAAAAATCGCGCCATCTTACGCACGGGGAACAGCGCGGGATCGTCCCCCGGTTATGACTGGCGACATCAGTCCGCAACGTTCCGCGGAGCGGAGAGTCCTTGGCGAGTGGCTCAAGTCGCATGGCAACTGTTGCTCAACCGTTGTTGCCGTCGTTGCTCGGCTTCCCGCCATTCCTGCCGCTCGGCGTCGCTCTCCAGGAGCAGCCGGGGCACGGGCGTCGGTTTGCCCGATTCATCCAATGCCACAAAGGTAAAATAGGCGGTATTGGTCAAGATGACCTTGCCCGACAGGGGGTTTTCGGCGTAGGCGCGGATGACGGCTTCCATCGAGGTCCGGCCCACCCAGGTCAGTTTGGCCTTGAGGGTGACGATCTCGCCCACGCGCACCGGGTGCCGGAAATCCAGGCAGTCCACCACGATGGTGGCCACGTTGCGGTTGGCGTGGCGGATGGCGGCCATGCCGCCGGCGATATCCATCCAGTGCATCATCCTGCCGCCCAACAGGTTTCCCAGCAGGTTGGTGTCATTGGGCAGGACCAGTTCGGTCATTTCCACGCTCGATGCCGCCGGCGTTTTGGCGGCGGCGTCGGTTTGCGGGTTGGCGGTTTCGCTCATATCGGCCTCCGGATCGTATTTAAGCTATTCTTGGGATTTGTATTGGCTCAATTATACCACAGCAATAATCTTAATTGATCGCCACGGCATAATATGGTATTTTGAATAATATAGGATCATAAGGTATAGCATCATATCAACAAGTAATTTTGACAATTAAATTAAAATAAGTAACTCTAAGTGACTGAAAGCCGATGGGGACTATTCCTGCCCCCACACCCCCAGGACCAAAGGGTGTAGTGGGACACCCTTTGGAATCCGCCCAGCCGGAACTGAGGTTCCGGCGCCTCCTCATTCGTCCGGGGTTCTAGCATGTCGTTGCCATCCATGGCCTTCTGTTTGGCAACAGGGCTTTGGCTTCCGTCCCCGACCGCAGTTTTCCATCCTGGAAAGATGCGTCGTCCGCCTTCATCCCTGAAGGCGGGTACTGTTTCGAAAGATAAAGGTTTCTATCGACATTTGAGTTTATTAAGGAAAAACCGATTAAATTATAAAAGACGAATGGTAAGTGTCTCCATGGATGCTTATATATCCAGGGTTTCGACATTTTTCTCTGTGAAAGTTGAATAAATCTTTATTATATTTTGCATTCCTAATTATTAGGTATCTTTTTTCGGGAGTGGTGAAGATGGTCGGTATTGTCGACATGAGCGGAAATGCGACGCGCGGGAGGAGTATGCCCCGAATTCGACATGATGTTAAGTCTGGGATTGACCTGTCGAACATCGCTCCGCCGGCGCGAACCGCTTAGAGAGTGCGCCAACTTTGACCGCTGCGCTTTTGGAACCTCCGGATGATGTTTGATAGGAAACAGAATCGGAGGTTTTTGATTATGATCAAGCTCAAAAAATACCGCCCGCTGCCGCGCAACTGGATCCTCTTTTTAGGCAGCTCCTTCATTTCCGGGATCGGGACCAAGCTGACCACCATCGGTCTGGCCGATAAATTATTCAAGTTGACCGGGGCGAGCTTCAGCATCAGTCTGATTTTCCTGCTGCAAAGCCTGCCGATGCTCTTTTTGGGGACCATGGCCGGCCATTTTTGTGACCGCCGCAATCAAAAGCGGCTGTTCGTGGCGGTCAACCTTCTCTATGCCCTGATGTCGTTCCTGTTGGCGGTCACGGCGGAGCCCCGGCTGCTTTACCTGATCCTGCTGGGGAGCGGGGTCGTCCAGACCCTGTTTTTACCGTGCCGGATCGCTTTATTGCCGCAGATCGTGGCGCCGGACGACCTGATGCGGGTAACGGCCTGCGGGCCACCCTCAACGGAATGGTGGCGATCTTCGGCTATGCCTGCGCCGGGGTCATCGTCGGCTATCTCGGCAATTCCATGGCGTTTGTCCTGGACGGCGCTTCGTTTCTGGTGATGGCCGGGGCTGCGCTCGGGCTGCGGATCCATCCGGCCGGCGCGGCGGAGGCGCCGGAGCAGTCCCAGCGGCCGGCCGCCGGCTCGTTCAAGGCGACCTGGGAATTCATCCGGGAACGCCCGCGGCTCCGGGCGATCTTCATCCTGGAAGTGCTGACCCAGCTGATCATCCTGTTGCAGATTCCGCTGACTTATGTCTTTGTCGCCCGCTATCTGGGGGGCCCGGCCCGGATGCCCCAGCGGACCGGCTTGCTGTTCGCGGCCGCCGGGGCCGGAACCTGCCTGGGCGGACTGTTCTTACAGCGCTGGCGCGGGAACGATCGACTGCTGGTGCTGCCCAAGGCGTTGCTCTTCGACAGCCTGCTGGTGGCGGGCTTCGCCTTAGCCCGCTGCTTCCCGCTGAACCTCTTCCTCTACGGACTGATGGGGATCATCGGCGCGTTCATGGAGACCATTCTGGAGACGGCGGTGCAGGAACAGGCGCCCCCGGAACGGCTGGGCGCGGTCGCCGGGTTTATCCATTCGGTGGTCGAGCCCACCGGCGTGGTTTCCTTGCTGTTGGGCGGCTTGATCTCCCAGTGGCTGGCGCCCGACCGGATCTTCATCCTCTGCGCCGTCGTGGAAATGGCGACCGGGGCCTATTTTTTAAAACGTTTCAGAACGATGGCCGGGCGATCCGGCCCGTGCGCGGGCCACCCAACCTCGAATTAATTGCCGAGCGCGACGATGTCCAATTGGTTCAGCGCTTCGCTTCGTCGATCATCAAAAAAAAGATTGCCGACCCGCAGCCGAAACCGTTTGTGGCGTGACTCGGGGAGGAAATTGCGCCAACGCCGGATGCTTGTTCGGTTGTCAAGTGAGTCTGCCGATAACAGTGCGAGCTCGCTGAGCGACCGAAAGAGCTTGTTGAGTGACTGAGAGAGCTTGTTGAGTGACTGAGAGAGCTTGTTGAGTGACTGAGAGAGCTTGTTGAGCGACTGAAAGAGCTTGTTGAGTGACTGAAAGAGCTTGTTGAGTAACTGAAAGAGCTTGTTGAGTGACTGAAAGAGCTTGTTGAGTGACTGAAAGAGCTTGTTGAGTGACTGAAAGAGCTTGTTGAGTTGTTAGGGATTCATGCGCGGTAATCGGGGATGGTCGGATGATAGATCAGTTTTTGGCGGCGGTTCCCGGAGGATCGATCATGGTGGCGGATTTGCCGGAAGCGGTTTTTAACCTGCCACTTTCGGCGGCGCTTTTT
This sequence comes from Bacillota bacterium, assembly GCA_023400055.1. GTDB lineage: Bacteria > Bacillota > UBA4882 > UBA8346 > UBA8346 > Hydrogenispora. Next base: position 32,924 of record JAEXFN010000049.1, on the reverse strand, counting down.
GGCGGGTTTTGACGACAGCGATCCGCCAACCAAGCCCCGCCAGCGCCAGCGGGTATAATCCGGCCCAGCCGGTAAAGGCATAAATGACCAGGCAAACCAGCAGCCCGATCAGTGCGGGGCGGCGTTTGGCCGGCTTTTTGGCGAACAGTTTCAGTGCGGCGGCCATTCCCACGATATAGATGGCAATGAAGACGGCGCTGGTCCAGCGCATCAGTTGGGCGACCGCGGCCGGCTCGATCCAGGCGGCGGCCAGAACCACCAGGAAGAGCGGGATCAGGGAGAGCAGCACCCGGTGCGGGGTGAGAAACCTGGGATGGAGCTTGGCATAGTAGCCGGGAAAATCGCCCCGCCGGGCCTGGGCGTATACCAGCCGCGAGAACCCGGCCACATAGGTATGGACCGAGCCGTAGCAGGCGATGAAGCCGAGCACCGCCACGACCGCTCCGGCCGGACCGCCCCAGCTCTGTCGCACCAGCGTCGCCAGGGCCGCCAGGTTGTTCTGCGACCGGTAGGAGCCGGAACCGACGGTGACCAGGGCCAGCAACAGGTAGAGCAGGTTGATCACCACCAGCGACCCCGCCAGGCTGAGCCGGATATCGCGGGCCGGATGCTTAAATTCCTCGGCCAGATGGCCGATCATTTCCCAGCCGACAAAGGCCCAGAACAGAATGGTCATGGCCGTTCCCACCGCCAGCCAGCCCCGCGGCGCGAACGGTGTGAAGGCGGCTCCGGAGACCCTGGGAAAAGCGGCGCTGATCACCAGCACCACGATGGCGACGATCAGCCCGACCACGCCCAGCTGCACGTTGCCGGAGAGGGTGATGCCCCGCCAATTGAAGCCGATGGCCATCAGCAGCATCAGCGCGGCGATCAGGAAAATGGCGGCTTTGGGGAGATGCAGATAGGATCCGAGGTAATTGGCGCCGATCAGGACCGAGACCGGAGCGCCGATCGGCACGGTCCCCAGAAACAGCCAGCCGGTGACCGCGCCGGCGCGGTCGCCGAAGGCCCGTTGGGCATAGGCGGCGATTCCGCCCGCCTCCGGCCAGCGTCCCGCCAGCTGGCTCAAGGTGATCACCAGCGGCACGGTCAACATTCCCATCAATAGCCAACTTACTAGCGAAGCCGGTCCGGCCAACTGGGCGGCGAAGACCGGCAAAACCAGGATTCCCGAACCCAGCACCGCTCCGGTCGTCAAAGCCAATCCTTGCACCCAGGTGAGCGAACGTTTCAAGCTTGGTTCGTTACTCATGTTGCGCCCGCCGCCTGACGGCCATCGCTTCATTCAGGTGCCAGGTTCGGCCCTGATCCACGGAGGTAACCGACCGCCAGCGGAAGGATTGGGCCGTGATCTCCGAGAAAATCCACTGGGTGATGCCGTCCGCCGTGTCGGTGTCCTCCAGTACGATGTCGGCGCCGACCTGGCGGCCGATTAAAGTGCGGACACGATGGAAGGCCGGTCCGATCCAGGTGATCCGCCAAGCGTCGAGCGCCGGATCATAGAAACGCAGCGTCGTTCCGTATTCTCCCGTCGGACGGCCGGGCTTGTGGCGTTCGGCCCGGGAAGGGCAGATCCAGACATCCTGGATGGCGCGGCCTTGCAGCGCCCAGGCGAAGATCCATTCGCCGGGCACGGTCAGCGCAGTGCCGTCGGGATTGTAGCCGGTCCAGTCGAAGTCCCATTCGCCCACAAACTGTCCGAATAATTGCAATGCCTCCCGGGCACCGGGATCGGGCCCGTCGGCCCATAACGCGTTCGTAAAAGCTTTTGCTGAGCTCATGCCGCCGACACCTCCGAATTTTTCTATGGAATCGTAAGTCGAGATGGTTTTTTCCAACCGGCCCTTCTCGTTCCGCCGACGTTGGCCGAACGGGTAACCGTAACGGTTTTAATATAACAAAGCGCCATGAAACTGTCAATAACGAATTAGAAAGTTACAAAAGTTCGGACCGCCACCGGTTCAGTGAGTTGATCGCGAAGGATAGATAAAAAAACACCCCAAATCTTGGGATGTGTACCGCCGCAATATACGATTACGCGTATCGAAAAACGTAGAAAGCGCGGCGTCATTTCATACTGATCATGACGAAGCCGCCGAGGCAGAATAAAATCCCCACGACGTTGACCAGCGTCAGCTTCTCCTGAAAGAAGAGCAGGCCGATGGGGATCAGCACCAAAGTAACGATCACGGTGGTAAAAAACTGCGCCAGGCTGATGTTCCATCCGGCGCGGTAGGCCAGCAGAAAACCCAGTTCCAGCCCGACGATGGCGATTCCCAGGCTGAAGCTAGCCCAATTCAGTTTCTTAAAGGAGGCGACCACTCCTTCCTGTAAGGGAAAGAAGGGCAGCAGGATGAGGGTGAAAACCGCCGCCGTCAGATAAGTGACGGTCAGGGAGAAGAGGGGATGGACGTCGGCCGGGGTGGATTTTTGGGAGATATGATAGAAAACGTTGGCGACCACCACCAGGAAGATGGCGAAATAATAAAGCCACATGATAAACCTCGCGTTTGGGAACATTTTATCCAATTATCGCCTTTTGGCGCGGAAAAGTCAACTTGTCCATCCAAAGTCCCGATTCCATTGCAATTATTTAGCAATTATAAGAAGGTCATCGATAAGCTCAACGGGACAGCTTCTTCCCGGTTTGGTCGCCGCTGCTGACCAAAAAAATTAGCCCGCTGGATCACCAGCGGGAATAAAAAGGGAGGTATGAAAAGCTTCCGCATGATTGAATATACACCGGCGATATGAAGAAACGATGAAGTCCCCATCAAGGAACGGCCAATTTCCTGTAAATAAAAATCGTTCCGTACATATTTCATATTACGAAGATCGACGCAAGGGATTTGCCCCAGACTATACTTTTACGATTTTATGGACCACTGAATCCGATTTATTGATTTCCTGTACAAATCTTTGCACAATGTATCCGAAAAGAACGCCCCAGAAGGCATGGGTGTAAAATGATTGATAAATGGTGGCCCGAGTCAGAAATTCCGTTACCGAAGGATCCCATAATTTGGGGATGATGCTCACATGCATAATCCATAATATCCCGCCGGCGATTACTCCTTTTTGGATGAGGTTCTTATAATTTGAACTCTCAAGGACGAAAGTGGTGATGGCCCCCAAAAAAGTCCCGGCAATCACGTCCGCCATGACGCCATAAAACATATCCCAGCCGATGCTTCGCGATAATACCAGCCGCGATGAATACAAGGGTATCGGAACTGTCTTTAAAAACAGGCTCAATCCATAATCGATGCATAAATAAATCGCAGTGGTCCAGGCGCCAATTGTGCCATTCAACAGATAGATATCCTCTTTGTGCAACTTGTAAATTTTTACGTAAAATGAATTGGTCATTCGCCACCCCGACGATTTTCGGCCCGATCCAATTGTAATTTATTTACATCTATAATGCCCCGTATTTTGATTTTAATCACAATACCCTCATTCTAAAAGCGTTTAGTCGATCACGAAACTTGGTTTTGGGGAGAAGCGATCGGGTTGAGGCGTTGAAAGAGATGATGATTTATCAAGTTAGCTCCGCATAGGTAACCGGGACAGAACCGCCTGCTGAGCGACTGAGAGAGCTCCTTGATTCGCCAAAAGACTTGATCGCGGATTTAACGGATGAAAGGATTCCACCCGTGATCGGCTCTTTGGATAGGGACATTCGATTTTGCATTCATACGGCCGCCAAAAATGTTGGGATTCCTTGGGAGTCTCGGCCGAATTGAATCATGTTAATCCTTGAATCCTACGAATCATGGTTCGGGAGGCGGATGATATTTTTCGGGTACAAAAACGATACTTCAGGGCCGGCTTTTCGCGATATAATATCAAGCATGGAAGTTGTCTTTCAAGAGTCCGTCGGTGATACCGACGGACTCCGTTATTTGCCAAAGCTTGCATTGCTTATGTTTTCTTATTTTTTGGATAAACGGAATCGCTGAATGCGGTTAATAATTTAGCCGTGGATAAGTTAGGGAAATGTCAAATAAAACCGTGTAAATTGGAGCCCGGCCATTTTCCGGCCCTCATGCCGGGGAAAGACGAAGGGCCGTCCTTCCGGACGGCCCTTCGCAACGCTAACGATTGCTTTGATGCTCGGCATACAATTCAATAATTGATTTCAACCACTTTCCATCCGGTCACGCTGGTGAACAGCGGGACGGCCAGCGGTTCATACTGCAGCACCAACGGATTGTTGAGATTGTTCCAGACCGTGATGCCCTTATTGAGCTTGAAGGCATTGAGCGCTTCCGGTTTGCCGTTGAGGATCACCGGGAAGATCACCTTTTCCTTGACGGTCAAATCGGCCGCCGCCCAGTTGAGGGCGCCGCTGCCACCTTCTTTGAACGTCTCCGAGCGGCCCTTGTTGCGCAGCTCGGTCAGGACCATCTGGGAGAGCCAGGGCGCGGTATCGGTGGTAGCTTTGGTCTCGCCATTGGTGTACCAGGGGTTGAAATTCTTGCTGTTTTTCAGATCGAGCAAAATCCGGCTGCCTTTCCAATCCTCGCGCTCTTTTTGGGGCCGGAGCCAGGTATAAGTAATCGAATCGGGAAAGGAACTCTTGACAACCGTCAGTTCCCAGGTGCTTGCCTTCTGTTCGATGTGGGCGAAGATGTAATGGAACTTCACGTGCAACTGGGGACGGACTGGGCTGTAGTCTTGCTCGGCCCGGATCAATCCGGGATCGGCGGCCGCAATCACCAACAAAGTCATGAAAACCAGAAACCAACGTTTCATTCGACGGACCCTCCTCGTTTTTCTCGAATCCCAAAATGATCGATGCGCTGAGCGCTTTGACGACCTATATATTTAATTCAATCCGGCGGTACCCAATTCCTGTTGATCAGAAAAATTTCCATTCCGGCATGATGCTCGTTTCCGACCGCAAGCGGCTCGGTTGTGGGGCAAAATTTCCTATGCTATAATCTATAGGGGCCGGGGCCTTCGCCGGAGAGCCCGCATGAATTGCGGCCGATATTATGTTATAATGGTTTGAAATCAGGGCCTGATCCCTGAATTTTTGGGATAGAAATGCCGATATTTTGAGATATGAGTCGCATGAAAATATCGTGAAGAATTTTGGGCTTGGGGAGTTCATCATTTTGTGGCTAAGGAAAGCGACCCGGCAGCGGAAGGGGACAAGATGAAGGCGGAAACCTTAATTCATATCCTCAAGGAGCTGGTTCCCGGCATTTGCGCCGCGGGAGCGCCGCCCGTTCTCAACGGCATTGGCGCGCTGCCCATCGGGCGCATCGGGGTGGCCGTCGATCCGACGCCGGATAATATTCAAAGCGCGATCGACCGGGGCATCGACCTGCTCATTACTTATCATCCTTGGACCGGCGAGGCGGCCGAGGCCGTCCGGCACGCCAATCTGCGCCTCCTGGCGCTCCACGCCGCCTGGAACTGCGCGCCGTCCGGAATCTTGCCGGAGCTGATTCAGGCATTGGCCCTGACAGAAGTGGCCCAACCGGACGGGGTGACCATCGGCGTCACCGACACGCTGTTGCGGGGGTTAATCGAGGGTTGTCAGCGGGCCCTGGAGCTGACCGTGGTGCCCTATTCGGGCGAATTGCGCAGCCCGGTTCGGCGGGTCGGAATCTGGCTGGGCGCCGGCTTTCAGCCGCATCACCGCGCGGTCTGGGAAACTTGCCGCGCCCAGGGCTGCGACACGCTGCTCTCGGGCGAACTGACCATGGCGGCGCTCCGTTTCGGAATGGTGCACGGGCTGAAACTGGTCGATCTGGGCCATAGCGCGGCGGCTCGGGTCGGAATGAACAAATTCCGGCGTTTGCTCGTCCAAAAGTTGCCGGATGATTGTCCGGCGGAGTTCCTGGACGGGCTTTATTCGTGCAATTATTTCACCAATTATTCCATCCTCGACAATTATAGCGCCGCCTTCACCGAAAGCGACGATGTCGAAACGGAGTTGGATTTGTTTTCTTCATTCATGGGAAAAACGGAGTGAATCGTAATGTTATTGGTTTTTGATATCGGCAACACCAACACGGTAGTGGGCGTCTTTAAAGACGACAAGCTGCTGGCCGATTGGCGACTGGCTACCGATCGCCTGAAGACGGTCGACGAATACGGCATCTTTGTCAAGAGCCTCTTCAGTGAGGCGGGGCTGGACTATCGCAAGGTCGAATCGGCCATCATCTCCAGCGTGGTGCCGCCGGTGACCGGTTTGTTCGCCGGGATGATCGCCAAGTATTTCGGGGTCCAAACCATGGAGGTGGGTCCGGGCGTCAAGACCGGACTGGTCATCAAGTATGAGAACCCCCGCGAGGTCGGCGCCGACCGGGTGGTCAACGCGGTGGCCGGGATCCAGCTTTACGGGCCGCCGCTGATTATTATCGATTTCGGCACCGCCACCACCTTTTGCGCCATCGGCAGTCAGGGAGAATACCTGGGGGGGTCGATCGCCCCCGGCCTCGGCATCACCAGCGAGGCACTGTTCATCCGCACCGCCAAGCTTCCCCGGGTCGAGATCATCCGCCCCAAAACCGTGATCGGCAAAAATACCGTCAACAGCATTCAATCGGGGCTGTTCTTCGGCTACATCGGCCTGGTGGAAAGCCTGATCACCCGGATCAAAGCCGAGATGCAATGCGCGCCGTTGGTTCTGGCCACGGGCGGTTTAGCTGAGTTGATTGCCGGGGATACTAAAATGATCGATCGCATCAACCCCTATCTTACCTTGGAGGGTCTCCGCTTGATTTACGAGATGAACCGGAAATGATGGATATCGTGGGCAACCAGCCTGAGAAGGCCATTTTGATCGGTTTAACCGTTCCGCGGGCCGATGAACGGACCAAGAGCAAGGCCGGGCCCGGCGAATATGAATGGGCGGAATTCGCCGAATTGGTGAAAACCGCCGGCGCGCAGGAGGCCGGACGGCTGACGCAGGTCCGGGCAACGCCGGATCCGGCGTTGTTCTTGGGAACCGGCAAGGTCGAGGCCCTGGCCGAGCTGGTCCGGGCGACCGACGCCGACCTGGTGATCAGCATTCAGGAGTTGTCGCCGGTCCAGGTCCGCAACTTGGAGGATAAGGTCCGGGCCCGGGTGATCGATCGGACCGACTTAATCTTGGATATCTTCGCCCAGCGCGCCCAGAGCCGCGAGGGTCAGCTCCAGGTGGAACTGGCCCAGTTGAATTACGCCTTGCCCCGCCTGGGTGGAGCCGGCCTGGCCCTCTCCAGGCAAGGCGGCGGCATCGGCACTCGGGGCCCCGGCGAGACCAAATTGGAGGCCAACCGCCGCGCGGTACGGCACCGGATCGCCGATCTCCGCGCGGAACTGGCCGAAGTCCAGCAGAACCGTTCGGTCCAGCGCCATCTGCGGGAGAAGAACGGGATTCCCACCGTGGCGATGGTCGGTTATACCAACGCCGGGAAGTCGACGCTCTTCAACCGGCTGACCGCTGCCGGGACCTCGGCCCGGGACCGGCTCTTTGACACCCTCGATCCGCTGTCGCGCCAATTGACGCTGGATCGCCAGCGGACCGTCATCCTGCTGGATACGGTCGGTTTCATCAGCCATCTGCCCCATCAGTTGGTGGCGGCGTTTAAAGCCACCCTGGAGGAGACGGTCAAGGCCGACCTGATTCTGCAGGTGATGGATGCCGGCGCTCCGGATCTGCAGCGCCGCTACGCGGCGGTCCAAGCCGTTTTAAACGAGCTGCAGGTCGGGGCCAAGGAGACTTTGCTCATCCTCAACAAGATTGACTTGCTCGATTCGGAGTATACCATGGACCGCCTGGCCAAGGAGTGGGCGGCGGTACCGGTATCGGCCGCCGCCGGTACCGGAATCCCGGAGCTGCTGGAGGCGATCCGCCGGAAGCTGGCGGCCGGGATGGGCCGCTACCGTTTGCTGGTGCCATTCGGCGAGGCCGGCTGGTTGGACCGGGTGCACCGGCAGTTTCGGGTCTTGGAAGAAGAGTATACCGCCGAAGGCGCGCGGCTGCTGGTAGAGGCGGAAGCCGGACCAATCCAGGCTTATCAGCGGTTTATGCTGGATGGAGACCAGCGTCAATGCTGACCATCGGCGACTTGCGGCTGGCGAATCCGGTGGTGTTGGCTCCGATGGCCGGCGTCGGCGATCCGCCCTTTCGGAGGATCGCCAAACGCTATCGGCCCGGCCTGCTCTGCTCGGAAATGGTCAGCGCGGCGGCGCTGCATTTCAAGAGCGAAAAGACCCAGGCCATGATCCGGGTGGCGCCGCAGGAGAAGCCGCTCAGCCTGCAGATCTTTGGCTCGGATCCCGCCCTGATGGCCGAGGCGGCCCGGCGGATCGCGGCCGAGGGCGCCGACATCATCGATATTAATATGGGCTGTCCGGCGCCGAAAGTGGTGAAGGGCGGCGAAGGAGCGGCCTTAATGAATGATCTGCCGCTGGCCGCGCGGATCATCCGGGCGGTGGCCGCCAGCGTGGCCGTGCCGGTCACGGTCAAATTCCGGCTGGGCTGGGACGACGAGCGAATCGTCGCTCCCGAACTGGCGCGGCAGGCCGAGGCGAACGGCGCCGCCGCCGTCACCCTCCATGCCCGGACCCGTGACCAGTTTTACCAGGGCCGCGCCGCCTGGGAGTGGATCGCCCGGGTGAAGGAGAGCGTCGCCATTCCGGTGATCGGCAACGGCGATGTCGATTCGCCCGCCGCCGCCCGGCGGATGATGGACGAGACCGGTTGCGACGGCGTGATGATCGGGCAGGCTGTTTTGGGCCGCCCCTGGCTGTTGGGACAGGTGGCGACGTTCTTGGCCAGCGGCGAGCTGCTGCCCGACCCGCCCCTGGCGGAGCAGTTCCGGGTGGTGCTGGAACATCTCCGGTTGCAGGTGGAATTTTCCGGCGAACTCCGGGGCATCAAAGAGATGCGCAAACACTTCGGGTGGTATTTCAAGGGAGCGCCCGGTGCGGCCCGACTGCGGGAACGGGTCAATACCATTGATGATCTCCCCGCGTTGCTGCGCTTGATCGCAGAGTACGCCGCTACGCTGGGTGTGACCATTCCAGAACCGTTCAGCGGAAGCAGCGGGACTTGAAAGCTTCGGTCGGGCGCGAGCAGTTCGGCGGACCGGGCGCTTGGAAAGAGGAGGATCTCCAATTGAAACGGATTGTCAGTATCAGCTTGGGTAGTTCCAGCCGCGATCACCGCGCCGAGGTCGAGTTTTGCGGCGAAACCATCGTCGTGGAGCGGATCGGCACCGATGGCGACCTGGAAAAAGCGATCGCCCTGATCAAAACGCTGGACGGTCAGGTGGCGGCCTTTGGCATGGGGGGAATCGATCTTTACCTGGTGGCCGGGGAGCGGCGCTATCTGATCCGGGACGCGGCCCGGATCGCCAAGGCGGCCCGACTGACGCCGATCCTGGACGGCAGCGGTCTGAAAAATACTTTGGAGCGCCGGGTCGTGCATTATCTGGCCGAGCGGTTGGGAATCGAGTTGCCCGGGAAAAGGGTGCTGATGGTTTCGGCGGTGGACCGTTTCGGAATGGCCGAGGCATTCGACGCCGCCGGCTGCCGGATGGTCTTCGGCGATCTCCTCTTCGCGCTGGGAATTCCGATCCCGTTGCATACCTTGAAAGGTTTGCAACGCATCGCCAACGCGGCCTTGCCGGTCATTACCCGGCTGCCCTTTACGATGCTCTATCCGACCGGTTCCAAGCAGGAGGAGAACTCCCCCAAATACACCGAGTTTTTTGCGGAAGCCGATATTATCGCCGGGGATTTCCTTTATATCAAGAAATATATGCCGCCGAGCATCGCCGGGAAGATCCTCGTCACCAACACGGTGACCGCCGCCGACATCGCCGAACTGGGCCGACGCGGCGCGGCGATGCTGGTAACCTCGACTCCCGAGTTCGGGGGACGCTCCTTTGGAACGAACGTGATCGAGGCTTTGCTGGTGGCGTGTTCCGGGAAACGCCCGACCGAACTGACGGAGGCTGACTATCTGGAGTTGCTGGAACGATTGCATTTTGAACCGCGGGTGGTCCGTTTCGACGCCCATTAGCCGCGCCGCCCGGTAGCGGAAGCGAACGGCCAGTTCCGTCTCTTGTGTCCGCTTGAATTCCGGCCGGTAGCGGTGGGTCGCGACTCATAAACTGTCACTGTCTCTCATATGTATCAGAGGGACGGTGGGGGAATGAGTAACTTCGGAATCATCTCGCAATTATTGGGTCAGAAGCAGCCCCGGACGGTATGGGAACGGCTGGTTCCGGAACGTTGGCGGTATTGGTTCGGCCCGTTGCCGGCCGGCGCCCTCACCGGAATCTTGCCGCGGGAGGAGATTCAGGGGTGGGGCTGGCGGATCCCCGACGCCTCCCTCGCAGTCTGGGATGAGCAAAAAACGGTCAAACTCTGGGAACGGCTGGTGGCCGATCTGGCCGAGCGCCAGGTCAAAGTGGTCGGCTTGGATCCGGGAACCTATTTTTATCCGTCGAACCCGGTGCTCAACCTGCCCAATTTTCCGGGCATCAGCGATGGAAAAGCCTTGGAACTGCTGCTGTTCCTCAAACGTTTCCGCAAATTGATTAAGAATTATGACATCGCGCCCCAGAAAGCCAAGGCCATGATCATCTGGGAGGAAGGCAACCTGGGGATCGCTTGCGCCCGTCTGGTGGCCCGGGAATTGCGCTTTCTGACCTTGGTCTCCACCAACACCCGGTTGCTGGAGCGAACGGCCGAACTGGTGGTATACGAGACGGGGATTTCGCCGCAGGTGTATGCCGCGCCGCCGTCCGATTACAAAGGGGCCAAGATCATCATCAAATGCGGCCCCACGCCCAACCTGGAATTGCCACCCCATCCCCGCCGGGCGATCTGGTGCGAGCTGTTTCAAACTTATCCTTCATTGAGCAGCATCAATATCGGGCATACCATCGCCGCCCGGGACCGTTACGGCGTTTTGCCGGTCTACCCGGCGTTGGGCGAGGCCATCATCCGCTCTTATTTCGACCTGAACCTGGGGTTCTGGTACGGCTCCGATCTGCCCCTGGAACGAATCTTTAAATTGGCGGTGTTATTGCGGGAATTGGGGTTCGAGATCAACGTTTAGTCGCTTAGTTGGTTTTTCTTGACAGGCTAATGGGTTTCGATTATAATAAAAATGTTTCAAGTAGCACTGGGACTACTGCAGTCCGGTGCTTCCTGTTTATTAAACCCGAAGCGGCGGCGCGCCGGGCGCGGGGACGAACCTTTGCGAATAAACTCGTGTAGGTGGACATATATTAACATAGAATTCGCTTGGCCCGAAAGGAGCGAGATTATGAGCAGCACCGACAAAGAAGTCATCCTTACACTGGATGGACTAACCAAACTGGAAAAAGAGTTGGAACAACGGAAAACTGTTCGTCGGCGGGAGATCGCCGAACGGATCCGGCAAGCGCTTGAGTTTGGGGATATTAGTGAGAATTCCGAATATGAGGATGCCAAGAATGAGCAAGGGTTCAACGAAGGCCGGATCCTTGACATTGAAAAGATGCTTCGGAACGCCAGAGTCATCGATGAGCAGGAGACTCAGGCGGGTGTGGTTCAGGTCGGTTCCCGGGTTACCCTGGAGGATGTCAGTGCCGGCGAAGAAGTGGAATATATGATCGTGGGCTCCTCGGAAGCGGATCCGTTGCAATTCAAGATCTCCAACGAGTCGCCGGTCGGCCGGAGCCTGGTCGGACAGAAAGTCGGCAGCGTCGTCAATATCAATGTGCCGATGGGCACGCTTCAATATAAAATTAAAGATGTCAAATGACCGGAGTGGTGTGAACCACTCTCGTTTTTTACAGGATAGCGCGGCAGTTTTTGATTACGAACCGCTTCAACCGAATGCCCGAAGGACTGGGGCATTCTATTTATCTTTACGGGTCGCTAGGTTGTTTGAATAATGGCCATTCCGCCCGCGAAGTTTGGCTGAAGAGGAAATCGCCGTCTTAATTTCATCGTAAACAAAGAAGAAGGAAGATGTCGCAATCAGCGGGGTATCCCGACGACTTTGGTTGCGACACAGACAGATGGGGGTAAAAGCATGGAGTCGGAAGTACAGAAGGCCAGTGAACAGATGGAACTGCGCCGCGCCAAACTGGACGAGCTGCGGGGACGGGGAATCGATCCTTATGGAGAACGGTTTGACCGTACTCACCGCCTGCAGGAGCTTACCGAAGGTTTCGCGGAGCTGGAAGGAAAGACGGTGGTCATCGCCGGCCGGCTGGTCGCCAAACGGGATCAGGGAAAAGCCTTCTTTGCCAATTTATCCGATCAGAGCGGTTCCATTCAACTATACGGCAAGATCGACGTGCTCGGCGAGGCCAAGCTCCAGGACTTTCTCAATCTGGACCTGGGAGATATCGTCGGCGTCACCGGGACGGTCTTCAAGACCCATCGCGGCCAGATCAGCGTCCAAATCGTCGATTTTAAAATCCTGTCCAAAGCCCTGCGGCCCCTGCCCGAAAAATGGCATGGCCTGAAGGACACCGATCTCCGTTACCGCCAACGCTACGTGGACCTCATTTCCAATCCGGAGGTGCGCGAAACCTTTTTGAAACGGACCCGGACCGTCAGTACCATTCGCCGGATCCTGGACGGGCTGGACTTCACGGAGGTCGAGACCCCGGTCTTGAGCGTTTTGGCGGGCGGCGGACACGCCCGGCCTTTCGAAACCCATCACAACACGCTGGATCTGGATTTGACGCTGCGCATCGCTTTGGAGCTGTATCATAAACGGCTGATCGTCGGCGGCTTCGACCGGGTTTACGAGATCGGCCACTGCTTCCGGAACGAGGGGATCTCCACCCGGCACAATCCGGAGTTTACCATGCTGGAGCTCTATCAATCCTACGCCGACTATCACGTGATGATGGAGCTGGCGGAGCGGCTTGTCTCCGAGACGGCCCTGGCCGTCTGCGGGACGACCAAGATCGAGTATCAGGGCACGCCGATCGACTTGACCCCGCCGTTCGCCCGCCTGTCGATCACCGAGGCCATCAAGAACTTTACCGGCATCGACTGGCTGACCATTGCGGACGACGAGGCGGCGGTGGCCGCCGCGCGGAGCCTGGGCATGAAAATCGATCCCAAGGCCACCAAAGGAATGGTGCTCGACGAGATCTGCTCCGAGTATGTCGAGCCCAAACTGATTCAGCCCACTTTCCTGGTGGATTACCCGATCGAGATTTCGCCGCTGGCCAAGCGGAAGGCGGACAATCCCGAGCTTACCTACCGCTTCGAACTGTTCGTCTACGGCCGGGAGATGGCCAATGCCTTCTCGGAACTGAACGATCCCGTCGACCAGCGCGAACGCTTTGTGGCGCAGGCCAAGGAGAAAGCCAAGGGCAATGAGGAAGCCATGGTTTGGGACGAGGATTTCCTCACCGCCTTGGAATACGGCATGCCGCCGACCGGGGGCATGGGCATGGGCGTCGACCGCCTGGTGATGCTGGTGACCGATTCGCCGTCGATCCGGGACGTGATTCTCTTCCCGTTGATGCGGCCCATGAAAGAATAACAGCAATTTTGGCGAGGCCGGTGCGAACCGGCCTTTATTTTTGGTTAGGCGCTGTAATTTTTTAGAAATATGGCGCGATCGATGAACTTTTCACGGCGATCATCCGTTTCTTAAAACATAGATCATATTTCCTTGAAGAGATCCGAATTGCGGCCGCGCCGGGCCAAAAAGCCTTCCGGCCGGGCGACGCAATGGCTTCAAAGGGTTGGGAGGATCCGATGACTGTATTGGCATGGCTTTGTCTCTGCATAACCTTGGGCGCGGCCATCATGGGCCTGATCGTGCTCCGCCGGAGCCGGCGAACGGTAAACGCCACGGCCAACACCGGGTTCCGCCTGAGTCTGGCGGCTGGAGCCGGACTGGTCTTTGCCGGGACGGTCATGCCCCGGGCGCTTCTTCCCGGGCAGTTCATCGACGACGGATTGAGTTGGCTGGGCCTGTTGCTGGTGGTCTGGGCGGGGTTTGAACCCTTGTCCCATAAAGAGTGCGCAGCGCTGACGCGGGACGAGCGGTTGCGCCGGATGGCGTGTCGAATCGGACCGGGGCTGCTGGCCGCGGGATTGATCTTGCTGCTGACGTTGGGGCTGGATTGGACCGTGATGTTCCGCCTGCTGGTGGCGGGCAGCGGTCTGGCCTTGGTCAACAGCATCGTTTTTTGGATCGGTTTGGGAAAAAGCCTGTGGGTCCCGCGGAACTGGGCCGGGATCTTGATCCGCCTGGCGGTGGTGGCGGCGGTGGTCGGTTTCGGCGCCGCCCGGTTGGACACGCCCAGCGTCGAACGGGTGCTGGAGCCGGGAGAAACTCTGCGGGCGGGGGGCTACCAAGTCGTCTACCGCGGTTTGCAGATCGAGCCCCTGACCGAGCAGATCCGCAAGTATACGGCTTGGCTGGAAGTGAAACATGGTTCGGACGAGCATTTCCTGGCCAATGCCGAGTTATTTGAAAACCAGGTCACGGGGCGCAATCATTCGCGGACCCGGATTCATGCCGATTCCCAGGAGGAGTTGCGGCTCCTTTTCACCAGTTACGAAGAGTACGGCCGGGTGCGGTTGAAAGTGCGGATCCTCCAGCAGATGTCCCTGGTCTGGGTGGGCGGCTTACTGCTGCTGGCCGGAGTCGCGCTCGAACTGTTTCAGCTCCTGACGCCACGGGCGGCGGCAGGCCCGGAGGGTCAGCGTGCCGGATGAGCACCGCGGGAAAACCGTTGCGCGGCATCGCCGACGGGTTCGGCGCTTCCGCTAAAGCGGCAGGCGCAATTGAATTCCACCGAGGCGGGACCGGATCCTTTCCCAGAAGTTGTTCGGCTCCGCGGCGATGGGCGGCTCGACGGCTGTCTGGTCCGGCGGGCTGTTAAAGCGGATGCGCAAGCGGTGAGAACGGGCGTCGACCAGGTTGCTCTCCAGGGTGATGTCTTCGAACGTCGGAAAAGGTTCGTTTTCCGCGCTGGCGATCTTCAATTTGGACCGGACTTTGCCCGGACCGGCGATCCGCACCGAGATTTGAAAAGAAGCCATGTTTGCTCGTTCCCTCCTCAAATTTTCTGGCCATTGAATCTCATTATTAGGGTATTTCCGACCGGCCGAAAGCGCACCGGGCTTCGGGCCCGATTCTGCCGGGGCGCCGGGCCGGGTTTGGCGGCGGAGAAATAAAGCCGGCGGCTGGGCATACTATCCTTACGGCCGGCGGGATAAGCGAAACTGCGCGCGACGGCCGTTAAAAATCGGGGAGGGATTCACGGAATGCCAGAACGAGCGGATATTTTGAACGAGGCGCCGGGAGCGGGCCTGGACCAGCTGGTGGCGGAGCGGATCATGACAGTGCAGCAGCTTTATCTATACCAATCGCCCGCCGAGTTCGGGACGATCCGGACGCCCGGCGGGGAAGAGGCCGACCCGGCGTTGCGGGACCATGTCCTTTCGGAACGGACCCCGCAATATTCGACCCATCTCGAGGACGCTTGGCGGATCGTGGAGGAGTTGAACAGCCGCGGCTGGCCGTTCGTGGTGATGTTGGACGAGAAAGGCCAGGTGACCGCCTGGACCGGACGCCAGGCGGAGGTGCATGCCGGCGGCGAGGAGAACGATTCGCAATTGACCGTCCCGGAAGCGATCTGCAAAGCGGCGCTGCTGGCCATGGACTCGGCCGCTCAGGACGAAGCATAGCTAAAATACTCACCCAAGGGCTGCCGGAAACGGCGGCTTTTTTGATCATAAACTCAACTTTCATGATTGACAGAAAAAGGCACTTAATATATAATGAGTACATACTCATTGAGTCAGGAGTCAATCAATTTGCCGGAGTCGCAACGCGCGGAGCAGAAGAAACGAACCAGAGCCCATCTGATCGAGGTGGCCTTGGAGATCCTCACCGAGCAGGGATTGCTGACGGCCCGTACCGGCGATATCGCCAAAGCCGCCGGCGTCTCGCATGGCACGGTATTTGTCCATTTCCCGACCAGAGAGGCGTTGTTGGAGGCAGTGATCGAGGAGTTTGGCGCACGGAGCGTCCGGCGCCTGCATGAACTGGCCAGCGGCGGCGGGAGCGTCCGCCTGGTATTGAGCGCACATTTGCAAGGCTTGACGGAGTACGAGGCGTTCTATACCCGGCTGGTGGCGGAGAGCCGGCTGCTGCCGGAGAGCGCCCGGAACACCTTGCTGATGATTCACTCGGCGGTCTCGCATCATCTGAGCCTGGCCGCCCAAGCGGAAATGGCGGCCGGAACGCTCCGGCCCATGCCATTGCACCTGCTCTTCAACACCTGGATCGGGCTCATCCATTATTATTTGAGCAACGGGGATCTGTTCGCCCCCGGCGGTTCGGTGCTGGCGCGGTATGGCGCGGAACTGCTGGAACATTATCTGGGATTGATCTCAAACGAAAACCTTTAACGAAAGGCGGGATGTCATGGCTGATAAACGAGAGCATCGTGAATGGAAGGCCCGCGACCCGTTTGGCAACCGGTTGGCCATTGCCGATTATACCCGCCTTGGAAAGGAGAATGATTGATGTCGAAAACTTGTATTGCCTGCGGCATGCCCATGGAGCAACCGTCCGACTTCGCCGGCCAGGATCCGGCCAAGGATTACTGCGTCTATTGCGCCCGGCCGGATGGCACCATGCAATCGTACGAAGAGAAGCTGGCCGGGATGACCGAGTTCATCGTCCGGACCCAAGGCTTGGATGAACGGGCCGCCCGCGCCGCCGCCCAGGGAATGATGGCCAAGCTGCCGGCCTGGCAGGACCGGGGATGATCGAACCGGCCCGGGTTGGCCCCTTCGACACTGCGCTCCATCCGCAGCGGACTGGTTGACCCTTGAAGTCGCCCGGCGAGGCGGATCTCTGGAGCGACCCCCACATCCAGCGGATTCCGGAGATCCGGTAGCCGGCCCGGTTTAATTTGGCAAAAGCATTCAATAAAGCGAAGCAACTCTCAAAAATCCGGGAGTTGCTTTACTTTATTGATCGATGATCGGCGAACCGCTTACGATAGCAGTTTGATTAAGCCGCCCAGCGAAACCAGATCGTTGATGCTCTCCACGAAGGGAATGTTGGCCGGGTTGCGGCTGGCGATGGCGTTCCGCAGGATGATGGGGTTGAGATCCAGGTCCAGGGCGCCGCGATAGGTGGAAAGGACACAATTTTCGGCCATATAGCCGCAGATGATCGGGGTATCGGCGCCGAGTTCCCGCAGGATTTGCGCCAGCGGCGTCTTGTTGAAGGCGTTGTTGTAGGTCTTCTGAAGGTGGGGATCGTCCGGCAGGACGGCCAAGTGCTCCGGGAGGTCAAAACCGGGAGTCCCCGGCAGCAGGCCGTCTGCTTCGTCGACGTGCTGGACGCAGATTACCGGCAATCCCTGGCGGCGGAAAAAGGCGATCGCTTCATTGATGAAGCCGATGGCCCGGTTGAGCGATTCATCCGTGACCGGGCTGCGGCCGAAGAATTGTTTTTGAACATCGATGACCAGTAAGGCGGGCTTCATGACGCGACATCACTCCTTTGGTTTTTGAAGCAGTAGTTCGACGGGCGGGGATGGCAGTCCTGCTACGCCGGAGCGAATCATTGGCGAAAGATCGCCGCCGTGCCTCCATGGCTTCTTGCCATGATTTTACAAAGGAGGCACGATATAACGGACCGCGGGAGGTAAGAAAAGGCCGTCATCGGGTAAGACTTTATCCATAAGCCTGGTTAAGCGCTTGACAAATCCGGCGCCGCTCCCTATAATATAAAATACTTAGTTTCAATGGGGCCGATCTTGCGCCCAACCTAGTAGCCATATATCATATGAGCATAAATGCGATGAAGAGGAAGAGTAGTCGGGGCACTTGACTGATAGAGAGCCCATGCCGGTGGAAATTGGGCAGCCGAACTCGATGAAACAGGCCTTGGAGCAGTGGCTGAAAGATGGAGTAGGCTGACCGGGTTCTTCCCGTTAAAGAAGAGGGCACTATAAAGATAATTCTTTAGGCTGCTTTTTCAAGGGGGCAAGCGATCTTGCCAAACCAGGTGGTACCACGGAAGTTCAACCTTTCGTCCTGTAGAGGGACGAAAGGTTTTTTATTTTCCCGGCGTGGTTTTGCAGGCCCCCGACTACTCAGAAAGCTAGCGGAAAGATATTAGCCTTATGCTGCTTCAAAGTGGGCATTTTGCCAACCAAGGTGGTACCGCGAGAGTCAAACCTTTCGTCCTTTGCAGGGACGGAAGGTTTTTTTATTTTTCATCCGGAGTCGCTTGAACCTGAACCGGGCGCGACCGGTTCTGCTAACTGCTGGCATCCATTACGAATCCATTCCGGCAACGATTTTCAAACGCACAAGTCCAGTCAGCTTTCAAATCAGGAAAGGAGTTTTTAAAATGGCTGATCCGAATGAACTGGCCGAACTGCTTTATCCCGAGGTGAGTATGGAGCCGGCCGCCGTCCTGGCGGCCTATCCGCGGCGGACGCTGCCCGAGGGCGCGATGGTCACCCGGTTCGCGCCGAGTCCCACCGGGATGTTGCACCTCGGCGGGCTGTACGCGGCGTTATTCTCGGAACGGCTGGCCCATCAGACGGGCGGCGTCTTTTACCTCCGGATCGAGGACACCGATCAGAAGCGGGAGATCGCGGCGAGTATCCCGGGGATCATCGATTCCCTGGCTTATTTCGGGATCGGGTTCGACGAAGGCGTCTGCGGCGCGGCCGCCGAGAAAGGAATCTACGGACCGTACCTGCAGAGCCGGCGGGCCGGGCTTTATAAAGTGTTCGTCAAAGAGCTGATCCGTCGGGACTGGGCCTACCCTTGCTTCTGCGACGCGGCGGAGCTGGAGCGGATGCGGGAGACGCAGGAGCGTTCCGGGCTCCAGCCCGGTTATTACGGCCGCTGGGCGGCGCACCGCCAATTCACGCTGGAGCAGATCCGGGCGGAATTGGAGCGCGGCCGGCCGTTCGTGATCCGGTTGAAGGCGCCTCAAATGAGCCGCACCCGCGTGGTTTTCCAGGACCGGATCAAGGGCCGGCTGGAGATGGCCGATAACTATCAGGACGCAGTGTTGATGAAGTCGGACGGTCTGCCCACCTATCATCTGGCCCATGTGGTGGATGATCATCTGATGGGGACCACCCACGTGCTCCGCGGCGACGAATGGTTGCCCTCGGTCCCGCTGCACCTGCAGCTCTTCAAGGCGTTGGGCTGGAATCCCCCGGCCTATGGCCACATCGGGCCGCTGTTGAAGCAGGAGGGCGCCTCCCGGCGCAAGTTTAGCAAACGCAAGGACCGCGACGCGGTGACCGCTTTCTATCAGGAGCAGGGCTATCCCGGCGAGGCGGTGGTGGAGTACCTGCTGAACCTGATCAACTCCAACTTCGAGGAATGGCGCAAACAGCACCCGGCCGCGCCGTGGTCCGAATTCGCGATCGAGCTTCAAAAAAGCAGCAGCAGCGGCGCTTTGTTCGACAGCCGGAAACTGGCCGACGTCAGCCGCAACCGCATCGCCGCCTACCGGGCGGAAACGGTTTACGACGCGGCCAGCCGCTGGGCCGAACGGTATGACCCGGAATTCGGCGAGCTTTTGCGGCGTTATCCCGAGTACAGCGCAGCGATCATGGACATCGAGCGGGTTTCCGCCAAGCCGCGCAAGGACTGGGCGAAGTGGTCCGATCTGAAGGCGGATAGCGGGTATTTCTACGACGAGCTCTTTTACGGCCCGGAAGGAACGGCGCGGGACGGCTATGTCTTCCCGGCACCGCTCGCTCCGGAAGCGTGCCGTGAGATTCTGGCCGAATACCGCCGGATTTATGACGGGCATCACGGGCAGACTGAATGGTTCGGGGCGTTGCAGGATCTGGCGGAGCGGCTCGGTTACGCCCGCAATGGCAAGGACTACCGGGCCAACCCGGCCGCCTACCGGGGCAGCGTCGCCGATCTGGCGATGGTGGTGCGGATCGCCTTGTGCAACCGGACCACTACGCCCGAGCTCCACGCGATCATGCGGGTGATGGGGCCCGACCGGGTGCGGGAGCGGCTGGATCGCTGTCTGCGGGCGCTAACTATTGACGCTGGTGGAATTGCGGACCGCCGGACTCTCGAAGAGCCGCGTCAGGCCCAACAGTAAAGACGGGGCTCATCTCCCGCGGCTGCGCTGAATATTCAGATTATATATAACTTTGTTTGCCACGATCATGAATTCGTTGTGAGCTCGTTGAGGAGCCGAAAGAGATCATTTTGTGAATAAGTGAGCTCATTCAGTCGCTTAATGAGCTTATTTTGTGGATAAAAGAACTATTTTTGTGAATAAGTGAGCTCTTTCAGTCGTTCAATGAGCTCATTTTGTGGATAAAAGAGCTCTTTTTGTGAATAAGTGAGCTCATTCAATCGCTTAATGAGCTCATTTTGTGAATCAGTGATCTATTTTTGTGGATAAATGAGATCGTTGAATAGGATTAACAGCTCTTTTTGTGAATAAACGAGCTGATGATTATCAAGTTAGATCCGCACAGGTAATGGGGACATGAGAAACACAAGCTTTGACCCATGACCGAAGTCCATGGGTATCACCGACGGATTCTCCAATGAAAGATAACTTCCATGATTGATATTATACCGCGAAAAGCCGGGCATGAAGTATCGTTTTCGTAGGCGAAAAATAGCAATCCGCATCCTGAAATCGATCTCGGATTCCTTTCAGTTTTATCCGCAAGATATTGAAAGATGTATTCTAAGGAGAAAGTCATGCCAATCCAGCTTAATCCTGTGCGATGTGTCCAGGGGTTGAACCGGCCAACCCCAACACCGTGGACCTACCCCGCCGCAGGGCCTCATGCCGGCATTTGACTTTACCAAACGCACCGAATGCCACTAAGAGTCGATTCTGCCCATCGTCTCTCTGCTTGAAAGTGATTCCCGTTGGGCAACGGCATGCGCTCCATTCGCAATGCCGTGCCGGTCTACCTCCCTGTAGACCGCTGGGGCGGATACTCTGGCCTAAAAAAACCTAACTTGATAATCATCAATGATCTCTTTTGTGAATCAGTGATCTATTCCTGTGGATAAATGAATCCGTTGAACCGGGTTAATGATTCCGGTTGCTCAGCGAAGACGTAGTTGGTTTTCGATGGGAGTCGGTTTGAATTCATAGGTAACCGGGGCAGAACCGCTTGTTGAGTGACTGAGAGGGCTCGTTGATTCACAAAAAAACTTGATCACGGATTTAACGGATGAAAGGATTTCACGGCCTAGCGATCGGCCGAATCGAATCATGTTAATCCTTGAATCTTGCGAATCATGGTTTGAGATACGGATGATACTTTTCGGGTACGAAAACGATACTTCAGGCCCGGCTTTTCGCGGTATAATATCAGCATGGAAGCGTCTTTCATTGGAGAGTCCGTCGGTGATACCGACGGACTTTTGGTCAGGGGTTAAAGCTTGCATCGCTCATGACCCGGTTTCCTATGTGGAGCTAACTTGATAATCATCAACTTAATTATTCTTACTCCGATGTTCACGGAGTAGGAATGGCTCCATGGACGAATGATGAGCACGGAAAATTCAATAGAATTCAGCAATTCCGGCCATGTGGTAGCGGACTAGGGCACCGACGTTGTCGGTGATGAAGGTTATTTCACGGCCACCGGCGTTTTCAGCAATGCTGAGGATGCCCGCGAAGAAGTTCTCGGCCAATACCTGCAGCAGAAAGCCATCCTTCAGCATATTGGGATGGATGCTTTCCGCCATGTGTTGCGCCAGCATCGTCACGATCTCCTCCTTGAAGCGGGCGTAGCGGGTTCCCGCGCTCCGCCCCATCAGGAGCACGAACTTCCGGCGATCGGTCAGCATTAGGCTGATTATCTGCTGCGTCGCCAGGTCACAGATCCGGGAATCCCGCTCAACGTGCTCTTCCTGAAAGAGCGCCGCCAGGTTCTCACGGGTCTTTTGATAAAAGGGATCGACGATGGCCGCAAAGACAGCTTCCTTATCGGCGAAGTATTTATAAAGATTGCTGACGCTGATGCCGGCTTCCTCGGCGATCTGGCGGGTCGGCGTCTCCGGGAATCCGGCCTCGTAAAACAACCGCTCGGCAACGGCCAGTATTTTCTGGCGAATCTTCGGTTTTAATATCTGCAATGGGATGGCCTACTCTCTTTGGCATATTTGAACTGTGATTTTTCCCGGCGGAATATCCGCCTTGTCTGGTGGACCAGGCTTCAAAGCGGCGCTTTTTGCAACCGATGAACGCCCTGCGACTTGCCGACGGGCTGAAACGGCGCGGCATTGATGAAGGCGCGGGGGGACCAGAACGGCGCAATGGTCCAGACCGCCAGGATTCCTCCCGGCTTCAATAAGCGGTAAAGCTCGTGAGCCAGCCGTTTTTCGCAGATCACCGGGGCCGGGACCACACCGTACAGCAGAATTGTATCAAACGACGCTTCCGCAAAACCGGTGTCATGGGCGTCAGCTTTGCTTACGAGAACATTCTGTTTTCCCAGCGCCTGCATTTTCCGGCGCGTCGCTTCGACGGCCAGCGGATGCAGATCAATGGCCTGGACCAGTCCCCGTTCACCAGCGTTGTCCGACAGCGCCGGGGTGAAAAAACCGGAGCCGCATCCCACCTCCAGAACGGTTTGACCGGATTGAACGCCCGCCGCCGCAACCAGTTTCCGGGGATCGTTCCAACGGTACCGCAACGAGCTTTCCAGTCCTTTTAATACTTGACGGAATACAAAACGCCCTGGGCGCGAGTGAGCGGCCCAAAATAACTTTCTCATTATTTGTCCTCCATATAAAACCATATTAAATCTATGGATCGCGGAAAGCGGCTTAGTTCATTAGAGAACTATAGTTCTCTTATAAGATTGTAGAGACAGCGCCATCATTTGTCAAGGGGATTTTCGGCGAACGGAAAGTAGCGCGTTTGGGAAACATGAAGCCGTTGAAGGAGAACAGTTGTTGCTATCGAAGTATCTTTCGTGTTTTTCGGTATTCGAAGCTTTATAAGCTCTGAGAGATTTTCATGTCTAAATCTATGAAAGCGCGGTGCTTTTCTCATGCCCATCTACGAAGCCTGCGTCGGCAGTCTGGAGGAAGCGAAGAAGGCGGCGGCCCTGGGGGCGGACCGCATCGAGCTGTGCGCCGATCTGGCGGAAGGGGGAATCACACCCTCGTTCGGCACCATTGCCTTGGTGAAACGGGCGGTGGCGATTCCGATCCAGGTGATCATCCGGCCCCGGGGCGGCGACTTCGTCTATAGCGCCGACGAGTTGCAGGCGATGCGGATCGACATCCTGAAGTGCAAGGAATTGGGAGTGGCGGGCGTGGTGCTGGGAGTGTTGGACCGGGGGAACCGGATCGCCCGGCCGGAGCTGCAAGCGCTGCTGGCGGCGGCCCGGCCGCTGAATGTGACGTTTCACATGGCTTTCGACGCCATCGCGGCGCCGCGCGAGGCCATCGACATCCTGGCCAGCTTGGGCGTGGAGCGGATCCTGACCCGGGGCGGCGCCGGTTCGGCCCCGGCCAATCTGGCGGCGTTGCGGGAGTTGGTGGAGTATGCCGGAGCGCGGCTGATCGTCATGCCGGGCGGCGGCATTACCCGGGCCAACCGGGAGCAGGTGGCGGCGGCCACCGGAGCCACAGAGCTGCATGGCACCAAGATCGTCGGCGCGCTCTAAAAGGGGTTGCGCCTACTCCCCGGCCCGGAGCGGTTTGCCCGGCAGCGCGCCAGGGACGATCCGGCCGTCTTGGGCCACCACCTGGCCGGCTACGATGACATAATCGATCCCTTCGGGCGGAGCGACGGGATCGCCGATGCCCGGAAAATCGGACCGGTCGGTGATCCGGCTATCGTCGAAGACCACCAGATCGGCGTCGGCCCCTTCGCGCAGCCGTCCCTTCTGTTCCAGGCCCAAGAAGCGGGCGGGCGTGACGGTGCATTTGGCGACGGCCTGGGCCAGCGGCAGCAATCCCTCTTCCCGGACCAGCTTGCGGAAGAACCGGGGAAAGTTGCCGGCGCATTGGGGATGGCCCTCGTGAGCCGCGCCTGAAGCCGACGATCCGGCGTCGGAAGAGAGCATCGCATAATCTCGGAGCAGCGGCAGGGCGATCTCCCGTTCGTCGCCGCCGCGCCAGATGATGAGGGTATTCGGATGCTGCTGACGCAGTTCATGGTAGAGCGGCGCGCTGAGCCGTTGCCCCCGGTAAGGTCCGGTGGCGGCCAGCAGATCCTCGGGCCGCCAGCCGAATTCGGCCATGGCCTGCTCGCTGAAGACCGGCGTCCCGATGCCGGTGGCGAAGCTTGAGTACATGCCGCTGTCGATGGCGACCGGCAGGCCCTTTTGGCGGGCCCCGTCGACCATTGCCAGCGCCTCGGCCATGTAACCGCCGCCGTACTGGTAAACGAAGTGCGAAACCAGCACCGTGGCGCCCGATTGCTCGGCGATACGGAAGGTTTCAGCCAGCGAATCGAGATCCCCCTTATAGAGCACCCGGGTGTGAATGGCGACCGGCCGGCCGTAACGGGCGGCGATCTTGCTCAAGGCCAGGATCTCCGCGAAGGAGGACCCGGGCGCGTACTCCAGTCCCAGCGACAGACCGCTGGCGCCGGCCCGGAAGGCCGCCTCGGCCCGCTCCGTCATGCCCGCGATCTGCTGGGGCGTCGCCGGCCGGTAGGGATCATCCAGCCCCACGCAGCGCCGCAGGCTGACGGAATGTCCGACGAATTGCACTTGATTGATGGGAAAGCCCCGTTCTTCCAGCGCACCGAAGAAAGCCCCCAGATCGACGGGCCCGATACCGCAATTGCCGCCGACGGTGGTGGTGATCCCCTGGAACACCGCCAACTCGGCGCCGGCCCGCACCCCGTCGATGTGGGCGTGGCTATCGATGAAACCGGGGCAGACGATCCGGTCCCGGGCGGTCAGCGTCCGGCCGCCCCGCAACGGTTCCGCAGCGATGCGGGCGATCCGGCCGTTCCGGATCCCGATATTGCCCGCCGTGACGGTGGCCTGCTCCGGGTCGACCAGCGTCCCGTCCTGAATCACCAGA
The DNA here is from genome assembly GCA_023400055.1 of Bacillota bacterium. Classification (GTDB taxonomy): domain Bacteria; phylum Bacillota; class UBA4882; order UBA8346; family UBA8346; genus Hydrogenispora. The sequence goes on along the minus strand of JAEXFN010000049.1, from coordinate 7,895 downwards.
TCATAGTTTTCCAAATTGCTCACCCCATGGCTTGAATGTCGCTGAGCCTGATATGTATCGCAGCAATACATTTCCCTGCCGGTTTTGAAACGGCGGCCGAAGATGACGCCCGCGCCGTTGCCGCCGTTTATTTCATTATATGACAGCTGTCAAGCGAGGTAATGCCGAATATGTCATTGCCTGCCGGAATAAGGGGCCAAAACGGATTTTGTAACGTTTTTCAAAGCATTGCGGGCAATCCCGTCCGCAGATTAGGGTGCCCACAAAAATTAAAAAAATGATTGTCGTCAAGGAAATATGTTACAATAATTCTCTTAAATGGTTAATTGACAGTCATTGGATGATATAATTATGGATGCGGCCAAGAGAGAAGGAGGGGAGGGCCTGTCATGCTTCACGGCTATAACATTCGCAACAAATTGATCCTCTTTTTCCTGCTGGTGATCTTGATCCCGTCCACCTTGATCACCACCGCAATGTACCGGCGCTCGGCCCGGATCCTGGGGGAGAAAAAAGGCGCCTCCATCGTCAACAGCCTGGAGCAGACCTGCCGGGTCACCGACACCATCCTGAAGGACGCCGAGTATCAGCTGACGTTTTTGACCATCTATCCGGAGAATCTGGGCCAGTTAAACCAGGTGAAGCGGCAGCCCGATTATTTCCAGGACCCGGTGGCCATGAAGATCTGGAACCGGCTCCATAACTACCGGGTTTCCAACCAAAACGTTTTTGGGATTTATATCTATCTCTACCGGCCGAAACTGATGTTCACCTCCTTCGACAACCGCCGCTTCATCGAAGTGAACCGTCCCGAGGATTACCAATGGCTGAACATGCCGCTCAGCTCGAACGCGGCTTCCTCCCCGTGGACCGCCAGCTACGCGATTGCCGGCAATATCAATGATACTGGCGTTTATTCGTTTGTGTTGAAAAAGAATATCAAGAGCATCTTCATGAAACAACCGATCGGTGAAGCCTGCATTGCGCTGGAAGAGCATTATTTCCGGCATAACCTGATGGATAGCATCCGGGAGGGCGCCAAGGGCACGGTGATGCTGCTGGACGGCCGGGGGAAGTTGCTCTCGGCGAGCGGCGCCGTAACGCTGGATGCCCGGAAATTGCGCGGCCAGCCCTACTTGCGGACCATTTTGAACGGCAGCCGCGAATCCTTCATCGCCAAAGTGAACGGCGAACCGATGCTGATCGGTTATGACACGTCGGACTATACCGGCTGGAAATACGTTTCGATGGTGCCCGTCCGGGAAGTGGTCCTCAACACGGTGGAGATCCGCAATTTGGCGATATGGGTCAACCTGCTATCGATCAGCCTGGCCGTCTTCCTGGCGGTCGCCTTCTCCCAGAGCATTTACCGGCCGATCCGGGTCTTGCGGGACGCGATGGAGCAGGCCGAGTCGGGCAATCTCAAGGTGCAGATCCCCGGCCGGCGCTATGACGAATTCGGCATGCTCAACCGGGGATTTAACCGGATGATCAATCAGATTCAACGGTTGATCGACGAACTCTACCATGAGAAGCTGTTGAAGAAGGAAGCCGAGTTAAAAAGCCTGCAGGCGCAGATCAACCCCCATTTTCTCTACAACACGCTCGATTCCATCCATTGGCTGTCCCGGTTCCACAAGATGGAGGAGGTCAGCCAGCTGACCTTCGCATTGTCCAATTTCTACCGCTTGAGCCTGGGCAGCGGCAGGGAGACCATCACCGTCCAGGAGACCATTACCCTGATCCAGGAGTATTTAAAGATCCAGAAAGTCCGCTATGGCGAGAAAATCAACGTGGCGGTGGCGGTCGATCCGGAACTGCTCCATTATCAGGTGCTGAACATGATCATTCAGCCGTTGGTGGAAAACGCCATCGGCCACGGCATCGAGCAGAAAAAGGGACCGGGCCGGATCGGGGTGACGGTGGGCCCGGCCGCGCCGGGTCTGGTCTTTACGGTGCAGGATGACGGCCTGGGGATCGCCCCCCGGAAGCTCCGCCGGATTCAGCAGCAACTCCGGGAATGCTGGGCCGAGGACGGCGAAAGTTTTGCCTTGCTCAATATCCACCGCCGGATCCAGCTGTATTACGGCAAGGAATTCGGCTTGGAGATCCAGAGCGAGCTCAATCAAGGGACCACCGTGAAAGCCTTCTTGCCGCGCACGGAGCGGTCGAAACGGGAGGAGGCCAAGGTCGATGTTCAAGCTGTTGATAGCCGATGACGAACGGTGGATCCGCCAGGGTTTGTTGCAACTGATCGACTGGCAGCGGTGCGGCATCGATGAGGTCTGGGAGGCGGAGGACGGCGGCGCGGCATTGCAAAAGAGTCTGCTGCTCCGGCCGGATATCGTCATCGCCGATGTGCGCATGCCCGACCTGGACGGCCTGGAACTCTGCCACCGGCTGCGGGAAGAACTGCCGCAGACCCGGGTGATCATCATCAGCGGCTACCAGGATTTCAATTACGCCCGGCGCGCAGTCACCCTGGGAGTCTTCGATTACATCGTCAAGCCGCTGCAGGAGGATAACATCCTCGCCACCGTGCAGCGCTGCGTCCAGGCCATCGCCAAGGAGCGCCAACGCCAGAACGAGCTGGAAAAGATCCAGACCCAGCTGCGGGCGAGCTCCTCCTTGCTGCAGCAGGAATATTTGAACCGCTTGCTCCAGGAGGCCGAGCCGGGCCGGGACCCGGCCGCGGTTTTGGACGATCTGCAAGAGCTGGGACTGGACATGAAGGCCGCCACTTATTGCGTCTTTGTCGCGGAGATCGACGATTTCGAATGGATCAAGCAAAAACTGCCCTTTAAGGAACAGGAGGCCATGAAACTGCGCCTGCTGGATGAGGTCCAGCAATGGATCGACGCTCAGGGGACCGGTTTGGCGGTTGCCCGAGAGAACGATCGGCTATACGGCTGCATCGGGTGGCGCCAATTCCGGGATAGAACGGAGCTCGAAAGCTGTTTTCAAGCGTTGAACGGCGCCGGCAGTCAGGAATTCGCAATCCACCTTTATGTAAGCCAGCCGGGGCCGGACATCACCAAACTGCCGGAACTGCGGGAACAGGCTGAGCAGTGCCAGCGGCGCAAATTCTTCGTTTCGCAGGCGGCGCCGCTCTTCTATGAAGCGGAGCGGGATCAGGCTGCCGCATCGGTCTACCGCTATGATTCGCACCGGGAAGCCGGGATCCTGGAGGCGTTGCGGCTGGGAGACCGCGCCCTGCTGCAGCAACGCTTGCAAGAGCTGGCCGGCGAGCTCTCGGCTCACCGGCAAAGCCTCAGCGGCCAAGAGGTGCTGATCATTTACGAAGGCTTGTTGGAGTATGTCGCCCGGGAGCTGACCCACGAACTGGGCCTGGCCCTGGCCGGCGACCAGTTTACAGCCGATAAGCTGCGGACGCTGAAAGAGCTGAAATACCAAGCCAATCTGGCCAAGGCTTCCCGCTGCATCGAAGCGCAACTGCTGGAGTGGCTGGACCGCCTCAAACAGTGGCTAGGCGGGGAGAAAAGAAAAGTAATCCGGGCCATGCTCGAATACGTGGCAACCTACTATAACCAGAAAATATCGCTGGCCTCGGCCGCCGCGTACCTTCATTTCAACCCGTCCTATCTGAGCAAACTCTTCTGTCTGGAGGTCGGCGAGTCCTTCACCAAGCATCTGATGAAAGTGCGCATCGCCAAAGCCAAGGAGATTTTGAAAAATCCCAGCCTGAGAATTTACGAAGTGGGCGATCGCGTCGGATACAGCGATATCAAGTATTTCACCAAAATCTTCAAGGAACTGGAAGGCTTGACTCCCGGCGAGTACCGGGAGCGCTGTTTGCCCAACAAACAAAAATCGTAGATTAAAAACAAAAGCCCTCCTCTTCCATACCCGAGAGGGGGGCTTCTATAATGAAAAGTGTAAAACTCAGCGGCCAAAAATATCATAAGGGGGTGGACAACGGTCCGTTTGTCACGTTCTGCAAAACAAAACCGCTAAAGCCACGTACTTAACCTTATCCATCATAACTATACCCATGAAACCGGAAAGATACAATGAAAGATTGGTTAATTTGGAGTAAACGATCGGCTGGGTTTTACAGAAAACGATGGGAGGGAATTGAATTGACCAAGACCACGAAAAAAACGGTAAAAGTTTGCGCGGGGTTGCTCGTTGTTTTGCTGGTGCTGTCCACTTGCATGGTGATGGCGGCCGCCAAGAAGCCCGTCGAACTGACCTACTGGTATCCCAACGGGCTCAGCAATGAACAGGCCGTGCTGAAGCAGGCCATCGATCTCTTTAACCGCCAGAATCCGGATATTGTTGTCAAAGGCGAGTTTGCCGGAACCAGCGGCAGCGGACAAGGCACCACCGATAAACTGATGGTCGCCATCAGCGGTGGCAATCCGCCGGATGTGGTCACCTTCGACCGCTTCATGGTGGGCCAGTGGGCCGATCAGGGCCTGTTCGAGAACGTATCCGCCTTGGCCAGGGCCGCGAAGATCAACAAGAACCAGTTTTATGATTTTGCCTGGCAGGAAGCCAGTTATAAGGGGAACCTCTACGGATTGCCTTTCGATACCGATACGCGGGCGCTTTTCTATAACAAGAAGATGTTCCGGGAAGCCGGACTCGATCCCAACAAACCGCCGCTCTCCATCAAACAATTGGATGAATACGCCGCCAAACTGACCAAAAAAGAAGGAAACCGTTACAGAGTGATCGGATTTATCCCCTGGTTGCAACAGGGTTGGTTATATACTTGGGGCTGGAGCTTCGGCGGCCAGTTCCAGGATAAGAAGACCGGCAAGATCACAGCCAACGACCCGGGCATCGTCAAAGCCCTGGAATGGGAGACCACTTACGCCAAGAAATATGATATCGAGGCCGTGACCAATTTCGCCACCGCCGCCGGCGGCGACATCAACCCGTTTGCCGCGGGCATGGTGGCCATGGTGATCAGCGGTCCCTGGGAGCTGTCGGGCTTCAAAGTGAATGCTCCCAATCTGGACTACGGCATTTCTTACATCCCGACCCCCAGCGGCACCAAGTTCAACTCCTGGGCGGGCGGCTGGGCCAATGTGATTCCGAAGGGCGTCAAGAATAAGGAAGCCGCGTTCCGTTTCGCCAGATTCATGTCGCTCGGCGAGGGCGCCCGCCTCTACGGCGAGGGAACCACCCACTTCATGGCCGCCCGGGCGCTGAATGACAAGTTCACTTGGTTTAAGGAAGACCCGCGTTACCAGATCTTCGTCTCGCTGCTTCCCAAATCGTTCTGCCGGCCGGTGATTCCCAAGGGCCAACTGCTCTGGGACGAATTGGTCAACGCCACCGACAGCGCCTTAAACGGGAAGGGGACGCCCAAAGACCTGCTGGATAAGGCGACTGCCAAGGTCAACAAGGAATTGGGCTATTAATCCCGGGAAAAAACTTGCCACGGGCGGGGTGGAGGGTTTTTCCCTCCCCCCAATCTTCCGCAAAGGAGTCTGCCATGATCATGATCAATGCCGCACCATCCGCCGGGATCCCCAAAGCGTCCCGTAGAGTTTATTTCGCCGGCAACCATCCCTTGTACGGCTGGCTGTTCGCCCTGCCCTGGTTGATCGGATTGACGGTCTTTTATATTTACCCGCTGTTTTCATCGATTTTTTACAGTTTTACCGCCTTTAACGGCATTACGGCCAGCCGGTTCACGGGTTTGGGAAATTACACCGAGCTGATGGCCGATGAGACGTTTTGGATCGCTGTCAAAAATACGTTTATGTTTACGGTGATGGCCGTGCCGGCGTCGTTGATCTTCGGAATCCTGGTGGCGGTGTTTTTGAACGCCAAGATCAGAGGCCGGGGCGTCTACCGGGTGATCGCGCTGCTGCCGACCCTGGTGCCGGTGGTGGCGGTCTCGATCATCTGGCAGTGGCTGTTGAACAGCCAGTTCGGACTGGTCAATTACTTGTTATACCGGGTCGGCCTGCCGGGCCCGCCCTGGTTCGGCAGCGAGGTCTGGGCGAAGCCGTCGATCCTGATCATCGTCATCTGGAGCATCGGCGCCAATATCCTGACCTATCTGGCGGGGTTGCAGGATGTCCCGGAGAGTTATTACGAAGCGGCGGCCATCGATGGGGCCAACGCCTTCCAGCAGTTTTTCCGGATCACGCTCCCGCTGTTATCCCCGATCATTCTTTACAATACGATCATGGGCATCATCGGCGCGTTGCAGCAGTTCACGCTGGCGTTCGTGATTACCAACGGCCAGGGCACGCCGGCCAATTCGATGATGTTCTACGCGATGTATCTCTATAAGATGGCCTTTACCTATTTCAAAATGGGGATGGCCAACGCCATGGCCTGGATGATGTTCGTGGTGGTGATGGCGCTGACGATCTTCGTGTTTACCGTTTCCAAAAGATGGGTCCATTATATGGGTGAATGAAGGAGACCGCCATGATACGAAAATATCATTTATCCGTCCACTTGGTGCTGGTGATCATCTCGCTGTTTTTTATCATCCCGTTCTATTTTATGGTTTGCACCTCTTTCAAAACGCAGGCGGAATGTTATGTTTATCCGATCAAGTGGTTGCCCGAGCACTTTAACTTCCAGGGCTACCAGGACATCTTCAAGATGATCCCGTTCGGGCGGTATTTTTTGAATACCACTTATATTACGGTACTGAACGTAATCGGCGTCGTTTTCTGCTGCCCGCTGGCAGCGTATAGTTTCGCCCGGCTGAAGTGGCCGGGGCGCGATCTGCTGTTTTTTCTGACCCTGGCGGTGATGATGATCCCCTACCAGGTCATTATGGTTCCGATCTTCATGATCTTCTCCAAATTGAAATTGGTGGGTACTTTTTGGCCGCTGATTATCCCGCAATATCTGGGAGTGCCTTTTTATATCTTTCTGCTGCGTCAGTTCTTTAAGGGACTGCCCAAGGACCTGGAGGATTCGGCGCGGATCGACGGCTGTTCGGAGTGGCGCATCTTTCTGAAGATTTACATGCCCATCTGCAAGCCGGCCGTCCTGACGATCATGATCTTTCAGATGTTGGGCTCCTGGAATGATTTCAATGGCCCGCTGATCTACCTGCAACGCTCGGAGATGTATACCCTGCAGCTGGGGCTGCAACAGTTCAAAACCGCCCACCTGACTTACTGGCCACCGATGATGGCCGCGGCGGTGTTAATCTCCCTGCCGATCGTGATCGTCTTTTTCATCGCCCAGAAGCGGTTCATCGAAGGAATTACCTTTACCGGCATCAAGGGGTGAGCGACTTCGGTTATCAAGGATGGGATTTTTCGGTGAGGCAATGAGTTCGTTTATCTCTGGTGCCAAGCCTAAAACAGATTTTATGCTCCGATAAGGAAATGCAAAGGGAAGAACTTTTGGATGTTTTTTCTTTTGGCTCACGGTTCCATCGGCGGCCTATTGTAAGCTTAGTAGACTATCGAAAAATATGAAAAAACGTATTATCATAAATCAAACGAATAGCACCCGTCTCCAGGAGGGAGACGGCGCCGCTTCTTTTCAGGAAGAAAAACAGCGGTCGGGGACGGAAGCCATAACCCTATTGCCAGTCAGATTGCCATGGATGGCGGCGGCATTCTAAAACCCCGGATGAATGAGGAGGCGCCGGAACCTCGGTTCCGGCTGGGCGGATTCCAAAGGGTGTCCCACTACACCCTTTGGTCCTGGGTCAGGACATGGAAGTCCAAAAATCGGCTTAGCCAGGACGGCGAAAAAAGCCGATGGGGTGGGGGCAGGAATAGCCCCCATCGGCTTTCAGAGCTTGTCAAGCGACTGAAAGAGCTTGTTGAGTGACTGAAAGAGCTTGTTGAGTGACTGAAAGAGCTTGTTGAGTGACTGAAAGAGCTTGTTGAGTGACTGAAAGAGCTTGTTGAGTGACTGAAAGAGCTTGTTGAATG
>JAEXFN010000007.1 GCA_023400055.1 Bacillota bacterium | reverse complement strand
GACTGAAAGAGCTTGTTGAGTGACTGAAAGAGCTTGTTGAGTGACTGAAAGAGCTTGTTGAGTGACTGAAAGAGCTTGTTGAGTGACTGAAAGAGCTTGTTGAGTGACTGAAAGAGCTTGTTGAATGACTGAAAGAGCTTGTTGAATGACTGAAAGAGCTTGTTGAGTGACTGAAAGAGCTTGTTGAGTGACTGAAAGAGCTTGTTCGGTAACAAAACGAGCATGTTCTGTAACGAAGCGAACCTCTCGAATGATTCAGGACGGATCTTCGGGAACGAAAGGAGCCCGCGCAGCCGCCGCAGGATCTCCGCCATAAGCGAAGGAACGTGACGCGCGGGGGACAAAGGCTCAATTCGGCTTTTTTGATCCGGCGCCAGGATTTGGGAAAGTTTATCCGAAATATTGCAACGTATATCCGGCCCGTTGGCAATCGCCGGGCCCTCGTTCGACCAAGTTTAGAGTCGGCAAAGGTGCCGATTCGAAGGTTGCCTTGAAATATCAAAATCCGACCGGGAGGTTACGAAATGGGTTTTTTCATGCTGGAAAGGGTCAAGAAGATCAGTGAGGAATTGGCCGGTTATATTGACCGGGCCAAGCTGCCCCTGGACCATTGGCAGTTCAAAGAGGGGCATTTCCCGAACAGCGCGGCGGCCGACGCCGATCCCTCGCCCTGGCGGGACTTTGTCACCGGAATGCGCTGGGGCGGGCGGGACCGCCATTACTGGTTCCGGAGTGATCTGGCGATTCCCGCGGCGTTTCAAGGCCAGACACTGGCGCTGCGGGTGGCGACCGGCCAAAGCGAGGGAGCCTGGGATGCCACCAATCCCCAATTCTTTCTTTACCTCGACGGCGCCCTGATTCAGGGGCTGGACATCAATCACCGCGAAGCCATTTTTGCCCGCAACGGCAGCGCGGAAGGGAACTGGAGCTACCGGATCGATTTGGCGGCCTACAGCGGCATGCTGGAACAACGCAGCGATCTCGAGGTGCAGCTGGTGGCGGTGGATGAGCCGATCAAAGAATTATATTATGATCTGTGGGTGCCGTGGTCGGTCGCCCGGGAGCTTCCGGAAAGCGACGAACGGCGGCAGGCCCTGCTGGAAGTCTTAAACGGGGCGGTCAACCGTCTGGATCTCCGTCAGCCGCATTCGGAAGCGTTCTATGCCTCGTTGGCGGCGGCCGCCGCTTGCTTGCGCGATGGGCTGGCCGCGTTGCAGGAGAGGCCGGAGCCGCCGCTGGCCACCTGCGTCGGCCATACCCACATCGATGTGGCCTGGCTGTGGACTCTGGCCCAGACCCGTGAGAAGGCGGCCCGCAGTTTCGCCACGGTCTTAAAGCTGATGGAGGATTATCCGGAATACATCTTCATGTCGAGCCAGCCCCAGCTCTATCAGTTCGTCAAAGAAGATCAGCCCGAATTGTATCAAAAGATCGCCGCCCGGATCCGTGAGGGCCGCTGGGAAGCGGAAGGGGCCATGTGGGTTGAGGCCGACTGCAACCTGGCCTCCGGTGAATCGCTGGTGCGCCAGATCCTGTTCGGGACCCGCTTCTTTGAACGCGAGTTCGGCGTGAGAAACCGCCTGCTCTGGCTGCCGGACGTCTTCGGTTACAGCGCGGCGCTGCCGCAGATCCTGAAACGTTCGGGCATCGATTATTTCATGACCACCAAAATCAGCTGGAATGACCTTAATAAGCTGCCTTACGACACGTTTATGTGGGAAGGAATCGACGGCACCCCGGTATTGACCCATTTCATCACGACCCGCGAACCCGGCGCCGCTCCCAGCTCCCATTTCACGACCTATAACGGGAAGCTGACGCCGGCGGCGATTATGGGCGGCTGGCAGCGTTACCAGCAAAAGAGTTTGAACCGGGATATCCTGATCTCCTACGGTTACGGGGACGGCGGCGGCGGCACCACGCCGGACATGTTGGAACAGGGCCGCCGGATGAGCCGGTCCATTCCCGGTTGCCCCCGGGTGCAGCCGGGCACCGCCGGGGATTATTTCTGCCGTTTGGAACAGCAGGTGGCGGGACGGCCCGATCTTCCCAAATGGGTGGGCGAATTGTATCTGGAGTTCCATCGCGGCACGTATACCTCGATGGCCCGGAACAAGCGCTACAACCGCCAAAGCGAGCTGCTTTACCAGGACGCGGAGTTTTTGGCCGTGCTGGGGCGGCAACTGGTTGGGGATTCCTATCCGCAAGCGGCGTTGAACCGGGGTTGGGAGACGATTTTGCTCAACCAGTTCCACGATATTCTGCCCGGCTCTTCCATTAAGGAGGTCTACGAGGACTCGCGCCGCCAATACGAACAGATCATCGCCACCGGGCGGGAGCTGACCGGACATTCGCTGGCCGCGGTGGCCGGGGCCGTGCGGCTGGATCAACCGGCGGTCGTCGCCTTCAACAGCTTGTCGTTTAACCGCTCGGAGATCGTCCTGGCCGATTTGGAGCCGGACCATTCCACCTATCATAGCGTGATCGATGCCACGGGCCAGAAGCACCCCTTGCAACGGGTGGAAAGCGCCGGCCGGAACCAAGTCCTGTTCTACGCCCCGGATCTGCCGGCCAAGGGGTATCGGGCGTTTCAATTGAGTTCCGAAAAGACGGCCGATCCGCCCGAACTCTCCGTGGGGCCGTCGTTGCTGGAGAACCGTTACTTCCGGATCGAAATCGACGCCCAGGGCAACATCGCTTTCCTCTTCGACAAGCGCAACCGGCGGCAGGTTCTGCAACCGGGCCGGGCCGGCAACCGGCTGCTCGCTTTCGAAGACAAACCGGCGGAGTACGATAACTGGAATATCGATCTTTATTATCAGGAGAAACAATGGGCCATCGACGCGGTGGAGGAGACGGCCGTCATCGAGCAGGGCCCGGTGCGGGCCGGCCTTCGCATCCGCAAGCGGTTCCTCGATTCGACCATTGTGCAGAACATTTACATTTATAACGACTTGCCGCGGATCGATTTCGATACCCACATCGACTGGAAAGAAAGCCAGATTCTTTTGAAAGCGGCTTTCCCGGTGGACGTTCACGCCACTAAGGCCACCTACGACATTCAGTTCGGCAACGTCGAGCGGCCGACTCATTGGAACACCTCCTGGGATCTGGCCCGCTTCGAGGTCTGCGCCCATAAATGGGCCGATCTCTCCGAGGCCGGCTATGGGGTTAGCCTGATCAACGATTGCAAATACGGCCACGACATCAAGGACGGCGTGATCCGGCTGACCTTGCTGAAGTCGGGGAACAATCCCAACCCCGAGGCCGACCGGGAGATGCACCATTTCCTGTACTCGCTTTATCCTCATGCGGGCGACTGGCGGGAAGGCCGGACCGTTCCGACGGCCTACAGTGTGAATGTGCCGGTCTATGCCAAGCCGGAACCAGCCCACGCCGGAAAGCTGCCGGCGGAGCTGTCCTTGCTGGCGTTGGACCGGGAAAATGTGATCCTGGAAACGGTCAAGCGAGCCGAGGATGACGAAGGAATTGTTTTGCGGCTTTATGAGTGTTACAACCGGCGCACCCCGGTGACCCTGCGCTCCCACTTCCGGCTGCAACGGGCGGTGGAATGCAACCTGATGGAGAAGGAAGAAACGGAGCTGGCCGTCGCCGACCGGGAGCTGCAATTGGAAATGAAATCTTATGAGATTAAAACCATTAAATTGCATTTTGCAGAGTGACGACGGAGCGTTTTTTAAATTCTATGCTCGATACGGAAATGTAGAGGGAAGAACTTTGGATGCTTGTTTATTTGGCCCACGGTTCCGGCAGCGGTTATACGAAATTTAGTGCATCCTTAAAACAGTAATCTTGACCTATTAAAGATTAAAATAATAACTTTGAGCGACTGAGGGTCGATGGGGGCTATTCCTGCCCCCACACCATCGGCTTTTTTCGCCGTCCTGGCTAAGCCGATTTTTGGACTTCCATGTCCTGACCCAGGACCAAAGGGTGTAGTGGGACACCCTTTGGAATCCGCCCAGTCGGAACCGAGGTTCCGATACCTCCTCATTCATCCGGGGTTCTAACATGCCGCCGCCATCCATGGCATTCTGTCTGGCAATAGAGTTATGGCTTCCGACCCCGACCGCTGTTTTTCTTCCTGAAAAGAAGCGTCGCCGTCTCCTTCCTTGGAGACGGATGCCCGTTGGTTATTGGTGCTGCTGAGCTTACTTGTTGCTATGATGTTATACTTATGATTTTGAGGGTTTACTGGTAAATTTGAGCTACCAAAGTTGAGTTTCAAACGATAAGTACGAATAAAGCCGGCAGGCGAGTTGCATCGCCTGCCGACTTTGTGACCCGGATTCGTCCTGCCATTTCCGGCCGGAGCGGAACGGTTATTTCAAATGCTTAAACTGGGGTAACCATTCGCGGTTGGCCTCGAACATCGCGGTGACCATCCGCTGGATCTCATCCAGGCTCAGGACGGCCGAGGTCAGGGGATCGTAGCAGACCGCATGGAAGATCTTGCGCGGGTCGCCTTCGATGGCCCCGGCCACCGCCAGCTCCTCGCAACGGGCACTGATATTGTTCAAGATGGCCAGTTGCTCGGGGAGCGGCCCGACGTGGATCGGGTCCAGCCCGCGGCGGGAGGCCAGGACCGGCACCTCGACGCAACAGCCTTCGGGGAGGTTGTCGATGAGGCCGAAGTTGCGGACGTTGCCGTTGAATTGGAACAACTCTCCATCGCCGATGGTGGCGTTGAAGATATAGGCCGCGTATTCCTTGCCGCGCTGGAGGTCGACGGGCTGTTTGAACCAATCGTCGATCTCGCTTTTCCAGGTGGTTTCCCGTTTCAGATATTCGTTGAGAATATAGGCATAGACCCCCGGGTTCCAGCCGGTGCTGTGGGTGCAATAGCGCTCGATCAGATCGGGGCGTTTGCGGAACCAGGCGTTATATTCGGAATTGTGGCCACTGGATTCGGTGACGTAATAGTCCAGATGCAGGAACATCTCGTTGCGGACCAGCTCTTCGTTAAAGATCTCCGGTTTTTGCAACGCCGCCCGGATCAACGGATAAGCATCCTGGCCGTTCCATTGGTAACTTAGATACCAGGCCTGATGATTGATGCCGGCGCACAAATAAGTGATCTCCTCCATGGGGGCACCGATCCATTTGGCCAGCATGGCGGCGGTTCCCTGGACGCTATGGCAGAGGCCGGTCACCTTGATCCGACTCTGGCCCTGCATCGCCCGGCAGAGCATGGCCATGGGATTGGTGTAATTCAGGAAAACGGCTTCCGGGCAATAGCGCTCAATGTCGCGGCAGATCTCCAGCATCACCGGGATGGTGCGCAGTGCCCGGAAGATACCGGCCGGCCCCCGGGTGTCGCCCACATTGATGTCCACGCCGTATTGTTTGGGAATCTCGATATCGTGCCGCCAGACCTCCACCCGTCCGGCCAGAATGGTGCAGACCACGCCGTCGGCGTCCTGCAGGGCCTCGACCCGGTCGGTAGTGGCCAGCACCTTGGCGGGGTAATGGCCGGCCGCCACGATCGTATCGACGGCCTTTTTGATATAGGCCAGCCGTTCGGGATCGATATCCATTAGCGCGATGGTGCAGTCGGCCAGCGCCGGGAAGGACAGGATATCCCGGACCAGCGCCCGGGTGAAGCCAAAGCTGCCGGCGCCGATAAAAGCGATCTTCTTCATTCCTAAACCCTCCTGATAGTCGGTAATCGTTACGTTTTCATTGTAATGGATCGGCTTGCCAAGTAAATGGCGGAATGTCGCGAAGATATGGTATAATGTTGGAAGAATGGTAAAAAGCAACGCTGGAAGTGAACGCAATTGCCGGAGAATACCTTGATATCGTCGTTACAAGAGTCGGAACTTGATATGTACAATTGTGGAATGGAGGATTGCCGGCCGGAACATTTTTACGGTCCGGCGGTCCGCGATCATTATCTGATTCATGTCATCCGCAGCGGCCGGGGCCGGTTTCAAGTGGGGGATCGGCTCTATCCGCTCCAGGCCGGCCAAGCTTTCCTGATCTGCCCCGATGTGGTGACCTTTTATCAAGCGGACCGGGAAGAGCCGTGGCATTATTCCTGGTTGGGATTCAACGGGACGCAGGCGTCCCGCTATTTGGAAGCGGCCGGCCTTTCACAGGCCGATCCGGTTTTCACCGCTGACCGGGATGGGGATGGCTTTCTGGCGGATTGCATCGCCCGGATGGTGGCGGCGCAGGCCATGGAACGGGGCAGGGAGACCCAGGTGAAAGGCTTACTGTATCTTTTCCTGTCCCGGTTGATAGCGAGCGGCCGGGGGGAGGATCGCGCCAGGAACGAGCTGTCCAAATCGGAGCTGTATCTGAAGCAAGCCGTGGAATTCATCCGGATGAATTATTCCCGGAAGATCACGGTCGGGCAGATCGCCGCTTTCGTGGGTTTGGACCGCAGTTATCTCTGCTTTTTATTCAAGGAGCGCTTGCGGATCAGCCCGCAGCAGTTCTTGATCCGTTTCCGCATGGAGAAAGCTTGCGCGCTGATGGCCGAGGCGGCGCTGTCCATCGGCGATATCGCCCGCTCGGTGGGCTATGATGATCCGCTGCAGTTTTCGAAGAGCTTCAGAAAATGGAGCGGCCTGCCGCCCAGCCAGTTCCGGGCGGAACGGATCGGCGACCGATGAACGGTCTAATGCCCGGACAGCGGCTCACGCCTCCCGGAACTCGGAAGGGCTTTTGCCGGTCATATGTTTGAAGATCCGGCTGAAATAGAACTGATCGGGATAGCCGACCAGCTCGCCGACGCTGCGGATATCCAGCTCCGGCCGGTTGCGCAGCAGGTGTTTGGCTTCATTGATCCGCAGATTCAGCAGATACTTGACGGGCGTCTCATCGTGATATTTCTTGAACAACTTGCTCAGGTACGAAGCGTTGAAGTTGAAACTCTTCGCCAGCGAGTTGAGGTTGATCTCCTGGGTGAAATTGTCCTTGATGAACTGGGCGACGATGGTCACGATCTCCTCGGGCGCCTGACTGTCCGGCGCCGTCCCGGGTAGTTTACCCATCAGTGTTCGGGCCTCATTCTCCAGTGAGAGTTTAATCAACGTCAAGGCCCTGCGCAGCTCATCGGGTTCCAACGGTTTCAGCAGGTAATCCTTGACGCCGTATTTGATGGCCTGCTTGGCGTATTCAAACTCGCTGTAACCGCTGATAATGATGGCCCTGATGTAGGGATAATTCAGCGCGACCTGCTTCAACAGCTCCAGCCCGTCAATGACCGGCATCCGGATATCGGTCAGCAATAAATCGGGAGAATGCTCCGCGATCAACGCCAGCGCCTGTTTGCCGTTTTGGGCCGCTCCGACCACCGTGAATCCCAGTTGCAGTTGGTGAATGTTTTTGATGATATGATTCAGGATTAACTCTTCGTCTTCAGCCACAACGGCTTTCCAAACTGCCGCGTTCTCCATCTCGTTCCTCCAGGGAATCTTCCGACCTGCCGCCGATGGTGATCACCGCGCCGCCTTGCCCAACTTGCGCTCGATCGGCGATCTCAAAGAACATTCGCTCACCGTAGATCAGTTTCAGTCGGATATAAATATTTAACAACCCCATGCCGTCCAGTTCCAGACTGGGCAGCAGTCCATTCTGATCGATCTCGCGCAGCTTCTGGCCGATGGCGGCCAAGGCTTCCGGTGCAAAGCCGGGCCCGTTATCCTGGACGGTGACCCGCCAATCCCGGCCGTCGCCGACCCGGAAAACATCCACCCGGATCCGCCAAGGCGGCTCATTTTTAGTGCCGTGTTTGATGGCGTTTTCGACCAGCGGCTGGACGACCAGCTTGGGAATGGCAATCTCGTTCATCCGGGGGTCGATCCGGATCTCATAGCTGAGATGGCTCCGGTAACGGAATTTCATGCATTCCAGGTATTTCTGGGTATATTCCAGCTCCGCCTGCAGCTTGACCAACGGCGACTTATGGGAGGAGATATAGCGGAGCATGTGCGAGACGTTTTTGCAGAGGGTGATCACTCCGTCCTGCATGTTCTCCTCGGCCATGATGATCACCGTCGCCAGCGTGTTATATAAGAAGTGGGGATTCATCTGGGATTGCAACGCCAGCATCTTGGATTGCATCTCCTGAGATTGGGAGAGCAGCAGCGCGTCCATGGACTGTTTCAATTTGACGCTCATGTTTTGAAAGGCCACGTTCAGTTCTTCCAGCTCGTTCAGATCACTGGTCAATTTGGGCTGAGTCTGGGCAAAGAGCATCTCCAGGTCCAACTTGCGAATCGCCCGATGGATGTGCTGGATCGGGATGGTCACTTTCTTGGCGAGCCCGAAGGAGATGAGCAGGGTCAGCAGGAGCAACCCCACGCTGCCGAAGACGACGATCTTGGTGAACGTGACCACCGGCGCCAGCACCAGTTGCTGCGACTCGACGATCAACACTTTCCAGCCGGTGTATTCCGAACTGGTATAGGTGACGATCTCCCGGGCGCGGCTGACCGGGTCCCGGACGGTGATCGAGGCGGTGCCGCCGCCTTGCGGCCGGATGATCTTGAAATACTCGGTGTAGCGCCGGTCCGGCCGTCGGTGGTACGGGAATAACATTTGCCCCTCGTTGTTGAAGACATAGAGCAGTTTTCTGCCGGACTCCCGGTCCACCAGATCGTTCAGCCCGCTGAAGATGGTGTCGCAGTCCTGCTCGATCTCGACGATCCCCTGCCGGGTCCAGTCCCGGTCGAGCAATACCCGGCAAAGCGAGATGTATACCTTGTCGTCGGGGATGCCGCGGATGCGCATCAACAGATTGTCGGGGTGGGGGGCGGAGATGTATTTAGCGCCGTTTTTTAATAATACCTCGTGATACCAGTCTTTCTTGCCCAAGGCGATCTTGGTGGTGGTGTTGGAGATGCCCGCCCCGACCATCTCGCCGTTGAAGTCATACAGGTTAATCTGGCTGACCGTTTGGGAAGGGCCGATGATGGCCATGAAAATATCGATCAATTCCTTGGTATTGTAATACTTTTCGACTTTCAGCTCGGTGCTTTCGCTGTCCGGGTTGATGTTGTAAGAGAGATGCTTATAGAAGTGGCTCTTGATCAGACTGGAATAACAGATGCTCATCGAGACGGTGTTCATCTTGAGCACCTCGGCGTCGAGCTTTTCCGAGATCGATTGGCAGAGGCTTTGCTGGGAGGCGGAAGCCCGATTCTTTAACAGCGAGGAAGTGTAATAATAGAAAAAGGCGGCGAAGATCAGGATGCTGGCCATGATCAGGGCCGAGTATGAGAAAAACAGATTGGCCTGGATGGTTTTCAATCGTTTCTGCATCAGTTTGACGATGATCCTTGTATTATTCGGAAAAGGAAAAAAAGTGCAAATAACAAATCCGATTCAGCCATGTTCAAACCGGCCGGTTTCCGTTAAGCTATTTTTATGATCTTGGCAACCTTATTGTAACCAATTAGGAAGGAGGTGTCAAATCTAACAAAACATGTCATGGTTAATCCGCATATTCGATGAGGGGGTAGATGGCAAACGATGAAAAAAATGTTGTTGGTTCTATGGGTCCTGGCGGTAATGGTCGGCGCGTTTGGCACGGTTTACGGAGCAAAACGCAATGTGACGCTCACCTTCGGCGCGCACCAGGCCGGCGTCCCCATCTCCGGGGTCGATCAGAAGATCGCCAAGGTTTTTGAGAAAGAGACCGGCATCAAAATCGACTTTCAGATCGTGCCCGACGCCCAGTGGCGCGATCTCTTAAAAGTCAAGCTGGCTTCGGGCGAGGCGCCCGACATCTTCCTGGTGGACGCCGATCCGTTCAGCCTGAATGACCGGATTCATCCGGCTGAGAATTGCATCGATCTGTCCAAAGAGAAATGGATTTCCCGGATGGATCCGGTTTTTAAGCCGAGCCTCTCCTATAAAGGAAAGGTGTATGGCTTATCGATCTTCCCCGGCGTGAAGATTTGGGTTTATTACTATGATAAAGCTTTGTTTAAAAAGTTAAACCTGCAGCCTCCGAAGAACTATGCTGAGTTCAAGAAGATTTGCCAGACCATCAAAGACGCCGGCGTCACCCCGATCTATGAGTGTCTGGCCAATGGCTGGCATCAAGTCCTGCCGTTGTTCGAGATTGGCGCGACCTATGAGAAGGCCCATCCGAAACTTTATGACAAACTGAATACTAATAAAGTGAAAGTTACCGAGATTCCGGAGCTGGCGCGGACCCTTGCCGAGCTGAAAGAATTCGCCGATCTGGGCTTTTATAACAAGGACTTCATGACCGCCAATTACGATGACGGCTTCAAGGTGATGGCCGAGGGAAAAGCGGCCATGTTCATGGCCGGGAAAGGCTGGCGCGAACAGTTGGATTCGCTGTATCCCGGCAAAGGCGACAATATCGGGTTCTTTATCATGCCGTGGTGCGACAATCAGATCCTGAACGTCAACCCCGCCGGCAACGCCCGGTTTGGCTACAAAAAGAGCAAACACGTCCCGGAGATCTTGCAATATTTCCGTTTCCTGACCCGGCACGATATCCTGCAGATGCGCCAGGACCTGGATCCGCAAACGCCCGAATTGAACTGGCCGGAGATCAAGTCCCGCTATCCTGCAGATTTCCAGGCGTTTCTACAGAAATCCCCTCAAGGAACGGTTATGCAATATGGGGTCAAGTATATCGATTCGCAATGGATGGATGTCGGGAAAGACATCGAGGCGATGTACGCCGGAGCTTTCACCCCGAAACAAGTGGTGGACAATATTCAGAAACGCCGGGTCGAACAGGCCGAGCTTCAAAAGGATCCCTACTGGAAGAAGTAAGCCGGTTCGTTAAACCGCGCGCGTCACGATCCAATCTACCAAAAAGCAAAGGATGGGGCACTTCGCCGTGATCAGCAGGTGCCCCTTCGCACCAGCGGTTTGCGCCGGCAAAGGAGAACGTCATGAATAAGAACAAAATCTATCCGGGCTATTTTTTGCTCGGGGCCCTGGTCATCTATTTCGTGTTTTTGCTACTCCCCAGTTTGGTGGGGATCTACTATTCGTTTACCGACTGGAACAGTTTCGATCCGGCCATCCACTTCGTGGGATTCGCCAATTTCAAGAAGGTCTTCTCCTCCGACGAGTTGTACGGGTTTTATATCCTGAATACCCTCAAGTTTACGCTCCTGACGACGATCTTAAAGACGGTAATCGGTTTCGGCGCCGCCCTGCTTCTGATCCGCAACGTGAAATGGATCAACTGGCACCGGATGGTGATGTTTTCGCCACAGGTGTTGTCCTTTGTCATCGTCGGGCTGATCTTTCGCAGCTTGCTCAATCCGACCGAGGGTTTTGTCAACGAGACGCTGAAAATGATGGGCCTGGGAGCGTTGGGCCAGAACTGGCTGGGCGATATCCAGTGGGCTTTCAATTCGATCGTGGCGGTCGATACCTGGAAGGGCGCCGGGTACTTGATGGTCCTGTTTATCGCCGGGTTAAAATCGATCCCCGACATGTATTACGAGGCCGCCGAGATCGACGGGGCCAATTTCTGGCAGCGGCTGGCCAAGGTCACCGTGCCGTTGCTGTTGCCGGTAATCACCACCACGTTGGTGTTGAATATTACCTACGGGTTGCGGGTCTTCGACTCGGTCTACGTGCTGACCAACGGCGGGCCCGGTTTCGCCACCGGCGTCATCAATACCGTTGTCTTCAAGGAGTTCTCCAAAGGCACCTACGCGGTGGGCAGCGCCTTATCCACCATTTTGTTCGTCTTCATCTGCGCCTTCTGTTACTTCTTGATCAAGGCGATGACCCGAAAGGGGGTGGAGTACTGATGCCCAAACTGCTGCGGTCGCTGCTCAAAAACGGTTTCGCCTGGCTGGTGAGCATCGTTGTCTTGATACCGTTCCTGGTGATGCTGGTCAATTCCTTGAAGACCCGCGAAGAATCCTATTCGATGACCCTCAAGCTGCCGGCCGTCTTTCAATTCCATAATTACCGGACCGTCATCGAACAGGGCAACATCATCCCGTCTTTCCTCAACAGTTTCATGTATGCCGCCATCGCGGTGGCGCTGGTGGTGATCACCTGCTCGATGGCTGCTTTCGTAATCTCCCGCAATGAGTCCCGCTTCAACCGTTTCGTCTATTTCCTGATCATCATGGGCATCGTCCTGCCCGTCAACTACGTGGCCCTGATGCGAGTGATGCAGCTGACGCTGCTGAACAATACCCGGCTCGGCATCAGCCTGCTTTATGCGGCCTTAAACATTCCGATCAGCCTCTTTATTACCTATAGTTTCATCGGCTCCATCCCCAAGGATCTGGACGAGGCGGCGATCATCGACGGTTGCGGGCCCTGGAGCCTGTTCTTCCGGATCATCTTCCCCTTACTCAAACCGGTAATGGTGACGGTGGGGGTGTTATGCTTCATGGCGAGTTGGAACGATTTCATGATGCCCTTGTATTACCTGAACAATTCGGCTCAATGGCCGATGTCGCTGACGGTCTACAGCTTCTTCGGCGCCAGCATGCAAGCGGAAAGGCAATGGAATCTGGTCTGCGCCGACATCGTGTTGACCAGCGCGCCGGTGATCATTGTTTATCTGTTGGGTCAGAAATATATCGTTTCCGGGATTACGGCGGGAGCCGTGAAAGGTTGAGATAACGGCCCGTCATTGTCGCGGGGATATTCCAAACGCCTGTGACCGGAGTAGATACAATGATAAGACCGGCAATCTTTTTGGAGGTCAAAAATAAAGAGCTCTTTCAGTCATTCAGCAAGCTCGCTCGGTCATTGAACAAGCTCTTTCAGTCGTTGAGCAAGCTTGTTTAGTCGTTGAGCAAGCTTGTTTAGTCGTTGAGCAAGCTTGTTTAGTCGTTGAGTAAGCTTGTTTAGTCGCTGAGCAAGCTTGTTTAGTCGTTGAGTAAGCTTGTTTAGTCGCTGAGTAAGCTTGTTTAGTCATTGAGTAAGCTTGTTTAGTCATTGAGTAAGCTTGTTTAGTCGCTGAGTAAGCTTGTTTAGTCATTGAGCAAGCTCTTTCAATCGTTGAAAGAACTCTCTCAGTCACTCAACGAGCTCCTTTTGTCAATAACGAGCTCTTTTTGTAATCAATGCGCTGTTTCTATCCTAGAAAACATCCTCCGTCCGGCGCAAAGCGAAAGAATTCCGCCGCAAAGCCCTTGATGAAGTTGGTTCGAACGGGACTCTTGGCGGCCTTTTTTGAAGCCGGGTTCAGTCGTTACCGGGTTTCAGCGTCTTCCGGGTAATCTCCAAGAATGCCTTCAGTGCCGGGGAGATCCATTTATCCTTATGCCAGGCCACCTGGGTGATCACCTGAAAATCCGGTCCCTGCCAGGCCAAGGGAACGAGCTGGCCCCGGGCGATCTCCTGGGAGACGGTCATCTCCGGCAGCACTGCGATGCCCAGCCCGGCCATCACGCATTGTTTGATCCCCTCGATCCCCGCGAATTCGATCTTGGCGCCGGGGTAGACTCCCGCGGCGAGCAGGGATTGTTCGAATAACTGCCGGTAACTGCAGCCCTGTTCAGTGGTGAAGATGGTCTCGCCGTCCAGATCGGCCGGGAAAACCCGCGGGCAGCGGACCAGGCGGTGCTCCGGATGGGTCAACAGCATGATCTGCTCCTCGACCAGCGGTTCGACCAGCAGTTGGTCGGGCTTGACCGGCAATTCCAGCAGGAAGGCGGCGTCCAGCGCCCCCTGGACCAGCATCGCCTGGGAGTCGCGATCGGAGACGATCGGCCGGAAGATCAGCTGCACCTGCGGATACCTGGAGCGGAACTCCCGCAGGATCGGCGGCAGCCGGTAGGTGCATTGGCTTTCGTGCGCGCCGATGGTCAGGGTGCCGGAAGGAATCTCGGAACTGGGCACAATATGTTTGATCTCGGCGGCCAGGGCCAGCATTTTCTCGGCCGAGGCCAGCAGGCGCTGGCCGCCGCCGGTCAGCACGACCCGTTTGCCGAGGCGCTCGAAGAGCGGCACGCCCAGCTCGTCCTCGAGGGCCTGGATATGCGCGGTCACGCTGGACTGGGCGTAATTCAGGGTCTCGGCGGCTTTGCTGAAATTCAACTCCCGGGCCAGGACGCGAAAGGTATTGAGGTGTTTCAGTTCCATCGGGCGGTCTCCTATCGGTTTTTCCGATTGATTTGATTATTTTTATCGTTTGACATCATTATAGCAGAAGGTTTACCATAAAAACAGAGCCTAAAAAAGGCAGCACATACGCAATGATTTTGCGAGGGAGGTGGCGTCAGCGCCATGAAAACGGTCTTGTTCATCGGCACCGGGGGGACCATCGCTTCGTCGGAGGGAGCGGACGGTCTGACTCCGGTCTACGGCCCCGCCGCCTTGTTGGATTTCATTCCGGAGGCGGCCCGGTTATGCCGGATTCAGCCGTTGCCGATCATGAATATTGACAGCACCAACATGCAACCCCGCCACTGGCTGGCGATCGCCCGAACGATCCGCGAAAACTACGCCCTCTACGACGGCTTTGTGATCGCCCACGGCACGGACACCCTGGCCTATACCGCGGCGATGCTTTCTTACTTAATCCAAAACAGTCGCAAACCGATCGTCGTTACCGGTTCCCAGCGGCCGTTGGCCGCCCGGGAGACCGATGCCCGCAAGAACCTGCTGGATGCGGTGCGCTTCGCTTGCGACGGCCAGCCCGGAGTATATATCGTCTTTAACGGCCAGGTGATCAACGGCTGCCGGGCGGTGAAGGTCCGCACCCGCAGTTATAACGCGTTTGAAAGCGTCAACCTGCCCGAGGTGGCCAGCATCCACGGGTCGGCCATCGTTTACAATCCCCATTATCCGTGGCCCCGGAATCAAGCCAAGGAAAGATTCTTCGACGCCATTGCCGCCGAGGCGATGCTCGTCAAGCTGATGCCCGGCGTTACTCCGGATATCTTCGATTTCATCCAGGGGAAGTACCGGGGGATCGTGATCGAAAGCTACGGCAGCGGCGGACTGCCGTTCCTGGAAGAGGGCAACATCCTGGCCAAGGTGAAGGAGCTGGTCCGGGCGGGCGTGATCGTCGTGCTCACCACCCAGTGCCTGTTCGAGGGGGGCAACCTGAACCTCTACGAGGTGGGCCGCAAGATCCTGCAGAGCCA
The DNA here is from genome assembly GCA_023400055.1 of Bacillota bacterium. Classification (GTDB taxonomy): domain Bacteria; phylum Bacillota; class UBA4882; order UBA8346; family UBA8346; genus Hydrogenispora. Next base: position 36,439 of record JAEXFN010000007.1, on the reverse strand, counting down.
GGTCATTCCGGCCTACGATATGACTACCGAGGCGGCGGTGACCAAGCTGATGTGGGCGCTGGGCCAGACGTCCGGGTTCGCGGCGGTGCGGGAGCTGTTTCTGACCCCCATCGCCAATGACCTGATCCTGGCGGAGCCCGCCCCCGTCCCGGAACCGGAACCAAAACAACGCTACTTAACCGCACCAAAGGAGTGGTTGACCGGTGAATTTTAGAATGGAAAGCGACTCGCTGGGGGCCAAAGAAATTCCCGAGGCCGCCTATTATGGCATTCAGACCGCCCGGGCCATGGAGAACTTCGCCATCACCGGCTACCGGCTGAATCCCTTCATGATCGGCGCGCTGGCCATGATCAAGAAAAGCTGCGCCGAGGCCAACATCTACGTGGGCATCCTGGATCCCCGGCTCGGCCGGGCGATCATCGCGGCGGCCGAAGAGGTGATGGGAGGACGGTTCCACGATCAGTTCCTGGTCGACGTCATCCAGGGCGGAGCCGGCACTTCCATCAATATGAACGCCAACGAAGTCATCGCCAACCGGGCCATCGAGATCCTGGGCGGCCGGAAGGGCGACTATGCGCTGGTTTCTCCCAATACGCACGTCAATATGTCCCAATCGACCAACGACGTCTTCCCGACCGCCATCCGCATCAGCGCCCTGAAGATGGCCGCTGGGCTGGAGGACGCCTTGCGGAGCCTGTTGGCGGCGTTGGAAGCCAAGAGCCGTGAGTTCGACGACGTGCTCAAGGTCGGCCGGACTCATCTGCAGGACGCGGTGCCGATCCGGCTGGGTCAGGAGTTCGCGGCCTATGCCAAGATGATCGCCCGGGACCGGGCCCGCTTGAAACGCTCCTTGGAGGAACTGCAGCTGATCAATATGGGTGCCACCGCCACCGGGACCGGGCTGAACTGCGACGTCAATTACGCGCTGGTCGTCACCCGCCGGCTGCGGGAGATCACCGGCCTCGACCTGATCGCCGCCTCGGACCTGGTCGACGCCACTCAGAACCTGGACGCCCTGGCCGACGTGTCGGGTCAGCTGAAGAATCTGGCGCTCAGCCTGTCGAAAATCGCCAACGACCTGCGCCTGCTGGCCTCGGGACCCCGGGCCGGCCTGGCGGAGATCAATCTGCCGCCGGTGCAGCCGGGTTCGTCGATCATGCCCGGCAAGGTCAATCCGGTCATCGCCGAGGTGATCAACCAGATCGCCTTTCAAGTGATGGGCAACGACCTGACCATCGGCCTGGCGGTGGGCGCCGGGCAGCTCGAGCTGAACGTGATGGAGCCGGTGGCCGCCTTCAACCTGTTGCAGAGCATCGCGATCCTGACCAACGGGATCAACATCTTCACCGAAAAATGCATCCAGGGGATCACCGCCAACCGCGAACGCTGCAAGGAGTACCTGGAGAACAGCATCGGCGTGATCACCGCCCTCAACCCGCATGTCGGCTACGAGCAGGCGGCCGCCCTGGCCCACGAGGCCCTGATCACCGGCAAGACCGTTCGCGAGCTGCTGCGCGAGAAGCGGATCTTCACCGATGAGGAGATCGACACCATCTTCAACGTCAAGGAGATGACCATGCCCGGAATCGCCGGGGCGCGGCTGCTGAAGAAGACGCCGTTGCTGCCCTAAAAAAGCCGTTGCCGTCAGGAATAAAATGGATTATACTTAAGTCATTCCCGAAAAGGAGTTATTACTTTGCCGTCTACTTTGTAATGGACAAATGAAAACCGCACCCATACCGATTGGAGTGAAGGCGAATCCCGGGAGGGACTGGAGAGCCTTGTTTCGGTATGCCGTGCCTTTCTGGCCATTACAAGGAGCGCGATCGGATGAAACTCAAATCTGCGGAAGCCTCAAATGGGGCTTCTTTTTTGTTGCGTTCCTTTGCCAAACGAGGAAGGGACGTAACGTGGAAAAATTATATTTGGAATGGGAACTCGCCGCTGCCGCCAACCCGGGCATCCGGCGGCACTGCCCGAACTGCGGCAAAACCGTTTTGTTCAAGGATTCCTTACAAAAACGTCGTAACGCCAATGGCAAGAATATTTACGAATTTGCGATTTATAAATGCCCCAGCGGCCATACCTGGAACCGGAAAACCGCCAGTTATCAGCCGCGATTTTATGTCGAAAACCCCAGCGGGGACGAGACGCCGCAGCTTGGGGAAGGCCCTAACCAAACCTTACGGATCGCCCAGTGCCTGGCAGAAGGACTGGCTGAGATCGAGATATCCTTCAAGACGGTTCAAGGCAGTTGGCGGTTGGATAAATTGCTGGCCCTCCATATCGCGGACTGGAGCCGGAGCCAGATCGAGGCGCACATCCGGGAAGGACGGATCCGGCTCGACCGGCGGATCGTAAAATCCAAAACATTGGTGAGGGCCGGTCAAACGGTCCAGATTAACCTGACCGACCTGCCGGACCCGGCGGCGGGATGGTATTGATGATTTGCAACGCGACATTTTTACGGTATGATATACGTAAGGTATAAGGGCAGGGAGTGCCGTTAAACTGTTTAGTATTCGCGAGGAAGTGCAATATGCCGATCAAATCCTATGTTACCAACATGCCCGATAAAACCGGCGCTTTTCTGCTGGCCTCCAAGATCATCGCCAAGCACAACGGCAACATCGTCCGGGTCAGCTATAACAAGGCCGTCGATCTGCACACGCTGTTTATCGACGTCGAGGCGGCCGAGGCGGACCTGGAGGAGATCGCCAAGGCCTTGGAGAGCGTGGGTTACCTCAAGGGGACCATCCCCGAGACGCGGCTGATCGTGGTCGCCATCAAGATTCCCGACCGGCCGGGAGCGGTGCTGCCGGTGCTCAAGATCCTGGACCGCTACGATATCAACATTTCCTACATCGACTCCAGCGCGAGCGGCGCGCCCTATCAGAATTTCAAGATGGGCCTGCTCATCGAGAATCCGACCCTGGTCAAGATGCTGCTGGACGACATCAGCGAGCTCTATCCCATCGACATCCTGGATTACGACGATTCCGAGCGGAACCTGGACAATACCATCTTCTATATCCGGCTCGCCAACGACATGCAGAAGCGGCTGGGGTTAAGCACCGAGAAGACCATGGAGTTTATCGCCGAATCCAACCGGATCCTGCAGCTGCTGCAGGAGAAGGGGGAGAATCCCGAGAAAGTCTTCGACTATATCCGCAGGTTCGCCAATTTCGTCATCAAGCACCGGGGCGATGGCTTTAACGCCGATATCGAAAAGCTGCCAATCAGCCCGGCCGTCACGCTGTATAACATCCAGCCACCCTGCGGCAGCAATACTTATGTATTGGATAGCGCCGCCGAACTGGTGCTGATCGATACCGGTTATGCCATTTACGCGCCAGAGATGCAAAAGATCTTCGCCGAACTGTTTCCCGATTGGAACGAGCGGCGCAAGCGGGTATACATCACCCACGCCGACGTCGATCACTGCGGCCTCTTGTCCAAACTGGAGGACGCGCCGATCCACCTCAATCAAAAGAGCGCCGCCAGCCTGCTCCGGCAGAGCCGGGGCATTCCCGACTACCGGGAGGACTACGACTTCTGCCTGGGCTACAGCAAGCTCTCCCGGATCATCTCCGGCTATTTGCCGCCCGCCGCCGAGCGGTTTATGATCATCGACAGCGGCACCCCCCAGGAACACCGGGAACTGTTGCCGATCGGTTCCTTTCGCGTAGCCGATTTGGAATTCGAGGTGTTCGAAGGCAGCGGCGGCCATCTGTACGGCGAGATGGTATTCGTCTGCCGCGATCCGGGGCTCGTTTTTAGCGGGGATATCCTGGTCAACATCAGCGGTTTTTCCCCGGAACGGTCGGAATTCAACTCACTGGCCCCGTACCTGATGCGCAGCGTCAACGTGGATTCGTCGAAGGCCACCGCCATGCGCCGGCAGACCATCGGGCTGATCGAAGCCATCGACGGCCGGAACCCCAAACCCTGCATCGTCTGCGGCGGCCATGGGCCGCTTTCGCTGCTGCAAGACGGCAAGCTGGTGAAAAGCCAGGAGCCCGAACCCGTGAAGTAGTGGGGCCATGAGCGGCAATCTGCGATCTTTGAGGCGATTTTGGCTGTTCTATTGACTTCCGTATGGTTAGAGCGTATATTTTTGGGAAAAGAGAACTGGCTGGCGCGGAGATGGTGCGCGAACCGGAGAGGGAGTGTGGAAGCAAGCATGAAACCGTTTCAACCGATTGAGCCGGTCCGGATGACCCATCATGCGGAGGCCCATGAGCAATTGCTTTATTTTACATCGTCCAGTCTGGTGGCTGACGATCGAAAACTGTTATTCATCAGCGACCGGACCGGCGATCCCAATGTTTTTTGCCGCGACATCCTCACCGGTGCCGAAACCCGGCTGACCCGGAACCAGGAAGGTTTCCTGAAGTCCTACGTTTATTTCCGGGGCAACGATTACCGCGGCTTGGGACTGGCCAGCATCAGTTCGGACTTTCATCATGACCAGGTTTATTTCATCCAGGGCAATGACATCTGCTCCGCCGACCTGCGCGGCAACCTCAAGCTCATCAACCGGATTCCCGCCGGTCAGGTCACGGCGTTCACCCATGTCAGCGCCGACGGCAAGTTCATCTGCGTGCCGACGACCGACGCCCGGGCGCTGGAAGCCGAAGATTTCAAGAACGACAGTCCCGGTTACCAGGTGGGCGGCGATGGGGCCAAAAATGAGGTCATCAGCGACAAACCGACCTACGATATTGACGAACGGGTCCGCCAGGAGAATCTCAGTTCGTACTTGCGCGTCTACAACACTGAAACCGGGGAAATTGTGCTTTGCGAGCAAGTGCCGCGCGCCTGGATCACTCATGTCCAGTTCAGCCCGGTGGATTCGAACTTGATCCTCTACAATCATGAATGGGCCGGCGATTGCGGGATCGGCCGGATCTGGCTCTGGAACGGCAAGGAGCATATCCGTTTGCGCGCCCCGGAGAACGGCTTCAGCGCGGCGGACTGGACCTGCCACGAGATGTGGCAGGCCGACGGCAGATTCATCATTTATCATGGCAAGTATCAGGGCGGCACGGCCTATGTCGGCCGGGTGAGTCCGGCCGGCGACGACAACATCGAGATCCGGCTGCCTGCCGAATATAAGCGCTACGGCCATTTTACCGCCGGCAACCTGCACAACGACTGGCTGGTCTCGGACGGCTACTTCCATCCCGAAGGCGCGCCGGAGAACGACAATTGGGGCGGCGAGTGGATCAGCGTCCAGCGGATCGACTGGGAGGGACGGCGCATCGAATGGCTGCCGCTCTGCGAGCACAAGTCCTATTGGAATTGTCAGGACAGCCATCCCCATCCCATCTTCGACCACAGCGACGGCAGCGTCTATTTCACCTCCAACCGCGACGGCAAGCGGGCGGTCTTCCGGGTGGAACTGCCCCGCTAGTCCGAGTTCAAAATTTTTGGTGCGAAAAGCGTCGCCTTATAAAAAAGCGGCGCTTTTTTATAAGGCCCGGCCCGACGCGCTTGGAACCAAAATTTAATCGTGTTTTCATCCTTTGTCAGCGGGTGTCATCAGCGAATAAACTATTAAAAGCGAAACCGGTTTACAGTGAAAAAGTTTATGAAACAGCTTTGCCAGATGGCTTGTAAGGAATGATGGATTCATGGGCTATTCGAAGACCTGCCCTTATTGCGGCAAGACCACCTTGAGCTATTTCGAACGGACGTTAACCTCCGATACTTTGGTATGCCGGGAATGTAAAGCCCAGTTTACGGTGCGATCGACCTGGGGGAACACCCAGGATTTGCTCCTCACCATCCTCACGTTCTTGACGGGGATTATCGGGATTGTCGCCTTTTTCGGGATCAGAACCATTGATGACTTACATGGTGGCTGACCGGACTCGCTTTCCGTTCGAGAGAGAGCGGGGATAATTTTCGGGGTTGCGGGGATTCCGCAACCCTTGTTTAGTTTCCGCTCTTTTTTATATTTATTTTTGCCATTGCCATTTCGTAGAAATTAATGGATAATTTATCCTGTGGCGGATCGAATAAATTGCTTTCGCTTCAAATTGTATGCTGCAATCCAGGAAGACGTAGCGCCCGACTCCATGTTAAACTGGGATCGGATAAAACGATTTGGAGGAATACCATGAATCAGGTTTACGCTCCCGGTTGCGCCGTGATGATTTACAAACCCGGACTCGCCCGGAAGGTTTTGGCTTATTTGCGGCGGAGATCGGCCGTTATGCCGTTGCATTTGACTTGCTGCAGGCATGAACCCAAACTGCCCGCCGGCACCAGGGTCATCAATACCTGCGCGGGTTGCGACCGGCGCTATCGCGAGCTTTACGACGGCGTGTCGACCCTATCGTTGTGGGAGGTATTGGCCGAAAGCGAGTCCTTTCCCTTTCCCGACTATCACGGCCAGGCGATGGCCATCCACGATGCCTGCCCCACCCGCAGCCAGGAACGGGTGCACCGGGCGGTCCGGACGCTGCTCGAGAAGATGCGGATCGCCGTTATCGAGCCGGAAAACACCCGAACCCGGGCGACTTGTTGCGGCGATAGCTTTTACGGCGTATTGCCGGTGGAACAGGTGAAAGAGCAGATGCAGAAACGTGCCCGGGAGATGCCTGCCGCTGAGGTGGTCGTTTACTGTCTCTCCTGTGTCAAGGCGATGCATATCGGCGGGAAGAAGCCGCGTTATCTGCTGGATCTGCTGTTCGGGGAAGAGACTTCCGTCGGCACCTATGAGCCGGAAGCGTGGCACGAGGAATTGCAGCGGTTCATCGACCAGCATTAGAAAGTCGCTATATCATTAGTAATTATCGATCGCATTAACCGGGTTATCAGGCAACTTGGGGAGAGAAAGGCGGCGGGACGGGAATGTTGCAAAAGCTGGCGCGGCAGGATTATCCGAAAACCAGGCCGATCTTTAAAGCGTTGCAAAATCAGACTGTCATCGGCTCGGTGATCGACGGCAACACTGGCGGGGATATCTATGTCAATGACTCGGCCAATCCGACGTGGGCTGTGGTGTGGGATAAAATGGATGCGATTCTGGTCGAAGGCAAAATCGCTGAAAACAGTATGGCATCGCTGAAACATTTGATCACTATGGTTTTTCAACCGGAGGCCCTCCGCAAGGGAGTTCCCGGCTTGAATCTTTATTATCCGGATGAAACTTGGGATCAGGCCATCGAATGCGGCTTCGGCGATTTGGCGCCGGTGAAAGAATCGAGATTCCGTTATGAATTGGCCAAATTAGATCGCCATTGGGAAAGTCTCGTTCCGGAAGATTGCCGGTTGGAGCCCATCGATGCCAGTTTGCTGAATCAGCCGGATTTGAAGAATCTCGATCAGGTCGCCGGCTGGATTCAATCGTTTTGGCCGTCCAACGCGGCATTTATTGATCGCGGCCTCGGCTGCTGCGTAGTGCGGGACAAAACCATTCTCAGCTGGTGTCTGGCGGTTTTTGTCAGCGACCGGGAAGTTGAATTGGGGCTCGAAACCGTAAAAGACTATCGCGGCCAAGGTTATGCCAAGGCCGCCGCTGCCGCTTGCGTGGAGCATTGTTTGAAAAGAGATCGGATTCCGCTATGGAATTGTGAGGCTGAAAATAAAGCTTCTTTTCATGTTGCGGAAGCGGTGGGATTCCAGAGAACCCGAGAATACCAGGTGTGGCATTTGGCACTGACTAGGATGGCTTGAGGCGCCAAAGCCCGTTTCCGTTCGACTTTTCACTGGGATGCTCAGGCCGGAACGTTCCAAAGCGGTTGGGAAAGGCGGTTTTATCCTTGGCTGAAATCGATTACGAAAAACTCTATGAGCGGGTGGGGGCCGAAATCGGCTGGGATTTTAGCAGCATCAAATGCCGCACGGAAAACGAAGCCTGGAATTTCTATGACGAAGTCAGAAAGTATTGCGACGCCCAAACGATTCTCCTGGATATCGGGAGCGGCAGCGGCGAAAAGGTGTTGGCGATCGCTCCGGAAGTGCTTTTGCTCATCGGGGTCGACGCAGCGCAGGCGATGATTCAAGCCGCCCGCGCGAACCTTTTAAAAACCGGCCTGGCCAATGTCAGGTTTTTTACGATGCGCGCTGAGAAACTGGGGTTCCCGGAGGGGTTTTTTCAGCGGGTTTCCTGCCGGCACTGCAGTTTCGACGCCCGGGAAGTCGCCAGGGTCCTGACGGAAGACGGGGTGTTCCTGACCCAGCAGGTCAGCGAGGCCGACAAGCTAAACATCAAAGGAGCCTTTCGGCGCGGGCAGAATTTCGGCCGGGAAGATGGGACGCAGAAAAACGCTTACGAACGCGAGTTAAAAGAGGCCGGCTTTCGCGAAGTGCAGGTTTTGGACTATGACGCGACCGAGTATTATCAGACGGCCGAAGATCTGTTTTTCCTATTGAAGCATACGCCGATCATTCCGGACTTCGGAGCAGTCGCCGGCGATTTGGACATTTTCCGGCGGCTGGTCGAGGAATACCGGACCGAGCGAGGGATTTGCACCAATTCGAAGCGGTATCTGCTGATCGCCAGGAAGTAAACGGTGGATCGGCTCGGAATTGCATAAAAATTGGGGGGCGGGGGAGCCTTTAAAAGGCTAGATCACGGAGGGAGGTTCCCGATGAAAATCTTGTTTTTCCCGGTTTTTCTTTTCATAGCGCTGGCCCTTTCCCTCATTTACATCCCCCGGCAGCAGTACAAGAAATACTTATTATACGCCGTGATTAGCGGCGGATTGGGCAATATGATCATTTCATTCGTGCTCATCGGTGTCCTGAAAGTGGTGCGGTATACCGATCTCGGGATTTTCAACGTGTTGGGCTACAATTACCTGGAGCCCTTTGCCTGGGTTTTCATCCAGATGCTCTTCCTCTATTTTTTGCCGGCCCGCCGCTGGTTTCGCTACGGCTACATTTTGGCATTCTCCGGGATCAGCGTCGGATTCGGCGACGTCATCCGCAACCTGGGCGTGTCGGTGGCCTCCAATCTGACCATGCTCCGCTGGCTGAGCCCTTTGATATTCTTGGCCTGGTGGGGCTTTGCGGCATGGTTTTTCCGGAGCAACGAAAGCAAAAACCGGGCTTGGAATTGATATCGATTTTGAATGGAAAATTGCCGGGCGCCGGAGTGAAATTGAAATTAGCCGCCGCCTTTTGGAAGTTCGATCGCTTCTCCTCTTTCAGGCCCGGGTGCGAGGATAGCCGCACGGAAAACCGCATCAAGATTCGATTATTTTTAATTTGAATCGTCCCATGGCCATCTTTATCCCGGGAAATTCGGTTATCGAACCCGATAATTCATTTTTTCATCCCGATAATTTGTTTTGGATGATCGCAAAATTGATTATCGGGATCGATAATTTAATTTTCGATCCCGATTTTTTTATTTTCCATCGCGAAAAAATGTTTCTCATGATCGGAAAAATAATTCTCATGATCGAAAAGTCAATTCTGCTGATCGAAAAGTTGATTTTTATGATCGAAAAACTAATTATCGTGATCGAAAAATTGATTCTACGGCTGCCAAATCTATTTTGGCAGCCGATTTTATTTTTTTTGGCCATCAATCTTTATACACAGCGAACCATTATCGGTTCGCGTTTGTTATATTATACCATCCCGAAAATCCGATAAGAAGCAGCGGGTAGATCGATCGCCCGCCTGCCGCAGCGGGCGCCCCGTTTGTTAAAGAGAGCGCTAGCTGTCGTTCATCCCGGCGGGAAAATAGCGGCAAAGCTGATAGCCGGATAAAACGATCAACGATGCGCCGCAAGCTCCCATGATCACGGGGATGGAACTGAGGTTGAGCAAAACGCCGAATACGCCATACGCGACCGGCAGGGAAGTATTGCCGAGCAAGGTGGAAACGCTGAACACCCGGCCGGCCATATTCGCGGGGGTATAATTTTGCAACAAGGTCTCCCAAAAGACCGAGGCGCTGGACAGGCAGGCGCCCAGCACCACGATGATCAGCATGTAGGCATAGACGGTCGATACTTTCAGGAACTGAGCGGCGGCGATCAGGGCGAAACAGATCCCCAGCGCCGCAACCAGCCCGATCAGCCGGCGCAGGCTGACGGAGCAGTTCTTCCTCATGCCCAGCAAGGTTGAACCGGCGATCAGGCCGGCGCCGATCATCATCTCCAGGTAACCGAGGTTCCTGACGCCGCTGCCGGACAGCGCCTTGGCCAAGAAGGGCAGCGTCACCGCCAGGCTGCCGATGAAAAAGTGGGCGACAGCGATGATCTCCAGGACCGCCGAGAGGGGCCGGTGGCGCTTGATGAAGGCGAAGCCTTGGCGCATCTCCCGCCAGAGGTTTTCCCGGCGGGCGGAATCGCGCGCGCCGCGGCGGACGGTGATGAAACAGGCCAGCAGCGCCGCGCCGAAGTAGGAAAGGCTGTTGGCCAGGAACACCCAGGTCAGGCCGACGACGCTGACCGCCAGGGCGCCGCACAACGGCCCGACCACCGTGCAAATGCCGCCGATCATGTTGCTCAGGCCGTTGGCGCGCGGCAAGCGTTCCGGCGCGACGATCTCCGGAATCAGCGCCTGCATCGCCGGATCAAAAAAGGCGGTGGCGATGGACAAAGCCGAGCCGATGATGAAAACCGTTCCCACTTGCAGCGCGCCGCGGAAGGATAAATAGGCGATCGCCAGCACCAGCGCGCCGCGGACCAGATCGGTGACCACCAGCATGGTCTGGCGCCGCCAGCGGTCGGTCAACGCTCCGGCCAGCAGCCCCAGCAGGATGCCGGGCAGCACCGAAACCAGCAAAAAGAGGCCCATCACCGAGGGGGAATTGGTCTTCTGCAGGATCCACCACGCCAGCGCGATGGCGTAAAGTTTGTCCCCCAACTGGGAGACGATCTGCCCGGACCACAACAGCGTAAAGTTTTTATTGATCATTTTCACCCGACCTTCGCTAACTTTAAGTAGGATCATAAACTATCAAGTTATAGTCGGGTCAAGGGCAAGATCGAAGGGGGTCCGGTTTATTGCGGCTGCTGCCGCCGCCAACTCTCGCGGAGCCGTTCGATCTCCGCGTCGGGTATTCCCAAAAACTCCAGGAAAAACTGGTGCGAAGCGGGCGAGTTTTGCTCGAATTGCACATGGAACCGGGTCAATGTTTCCTCCGCGAGTCCGGCCGCCTTGAGCATCGCGACGAAGGTCGCCTCGTCGGGCAGGATTTTCTGGTCGGGGAGCCCGGTCCGTTTGAGCAGCGCCACAATTAATTGTTGCTTCAGGCGCAGGCCGCGGATTTCCTGGGTCAGCTCCCGCAGGCGTTTTTCCAAAACGAGCCCCTCGTCGATGCCGGCGTTGTCGAGGATCGTTTTGATCTGGTTCAAGGACACGCCGGCCTCGCGCAAGGTGCAGATCCGGCGCAACCGGGTCCGTTCGGCCTCCGAGTATTGCCGGTAATTGGCGTCGGTGCGCCGGGCGGCCGTCAACAAGCCGATCTGGTCGTAATACAAGAGGGTGCTTCTCGAAAGATTGAATTCCCGGGACAACGTGCCGATGGAATACAGCATCGCGCGCTCCTTTAAAATATGAATTAGAAGCGGAACAGCAGGGATTCTAGCCTTCGTTATTTGACAATTGCCGGAGGAATCCTTTTTATGGATCGGGATCCGATACGCGGTCCCCGAATCCGGGCTGCCATATCGGGATCCATCAAAGAATCCTCATAAAATTCGAATCGTCAGCAATTCGTGGTCCCATGTTAATTGGAAAAAGTCAATTCTTATGTTATAATAATCAATTAAAATGAAAATACAATGGCTTTCAGCGAATGGATCCGGGCTGCGATATAAGTTCAACGCAAGAACTCATGAATTACGAAAATAGGTTAAACGGGCCGAATGAGTTAAATCTTTGGCTTGCCATCATCGAGGAGGGTTAACGATGCATTGCGTACAAGAAGTCGCTCCGCAAATATTCTGGGTGGGCGGCAACGACCGCCGGCTGGAACGGTTTGAAAATATGTTTCCCCTGCCCCACGGAGTCGCTTACAATTCCTATTTGATCATGGATGAAAAAACAGTGCTCATGGACACGGCGGATTCGGCCATCAGCGCGCTGTTTCTGGAGAATATCGCCCATGTGCTGAACGGGCGGCAGCTGGATTACATGGTAATCGACCACATGGAACCGGATCACTGCGCCAACATTGAGGAACTGGTCCGGCGCTATCCCGCGGTCCGAATCGTCGGCAACAAGAAAACTTTTCAATTTATCGGGCAGTTTTACCAAACGCCGCTGCAGGAAAACTTTTTTACCGTCCAGGAAGGCGATGAGCTCAAGCTGGGCCGGCATACTTTGAAATTCTATTTCGCGCCGATGGTTCATTGGCCGGAAGTCATGTTCACTTACGAGCTGAGCGAGCGGATTTTGTTTTCGGCGGATGCCTTCGGCACCTTCGGCGCTTTGTCCGGCAACTTGTTTAATGACCAGACCGATTTCGAAGCCGTTTACCTGGAGGAGGCCCGGCGCTATTACACCAACATCGTCGGCAAATACGGCGCGCAGGTGCAGGCGGCGCTGCAAAAGTTTAACGGGGTGGAGATCCGGATGATCTGCCCGCTGCACGGGCCGGTCTGGCGCTCGAATCTCTCCTATATCCTGGATAAGTACGACCATTGGAGCAAATACCTTCCGGAGCAAAACGGCGTCGTGCTGATTTACGCCTCGATGTACGGCAATACCGAAAACGCCGTCAATCTGCTGGCCACCAAGCTGTCCCAGAGAGGCCTTTCCGACCTGCGGATGTATGACGTGTCCAAAACCCATCCGTCCTACATCATCGCGGACGCCTGGAAATACAGCCACCTCGTCCTCGCTTCCCCCACCTATAACATGGGATTGTATTTTGTCATGGAAGCGTTGCTCCGGGACATGGCCGGTTTGCAGTTGCAAAACCGTAAAGTGGCGCTGATCGGCAATTACACCTGGGCGCCCGGGGTGGCGGTCAAAGCCCTGCGGGGGATGGTGGAGAGCATGAAAAACATGGCGATCATCGCTCCACCGTTCGAGATCAACTCGGCCATGAAGCCGGAACAGGAACCGGCTCTGGACCAGCTGGCCGACGCGATTTGCGCCTCGGTCCGGCAGCTGGACTGATCCATCGTGAGTGGCGAATTGCTATCCGTCAAAGCACTTTTACTTTAACAGCAAACCCCCGGTTGAATGGCCGGGGGTTTGCTGTTAATGATTAACCACTTTAAAGTTCGGATGACATGAAGTTCGACAATGAAAAAATCAATGCTATGCCGAAAATATTTCAGTTAGCCTTTTCATCTTTCCGGGTTTTACCATATCCAACGATGAAAACACCCGTCGCCACAAATAGCGTTCCTAACAGCGTACTATTAGCTAACGGCTCTCCCAGGAAAAAATGTGCTCCCAGAGAAATCGTAATAAAAACGATGGAGGAAGCCGCTAAGGCGACATAAAGTTTGGTTAATTTTAATATCTGCATCCAGAGAAGAAAGGATAAAAAATATAACGCATATCCGATGAGAATATAGCAGTTAATTCCCCATAGCGAATGCTGGATTTCCAGTACGCCCTTCTTGAATGACAGCTGGGCCAGCGTATCAGAAACTATTAAAGTTATCCACCAGAGTGCTTTTTTCACGCTTCACACCTCATCCTTCAGCGAAGGTTTGTACTCGTTTATCGTGAACAGACAAAAATCGTTTAAGCAGGGGAGTCGTTAACCATCTTAGCATTAACGGCTTTATCCATAGCCGAGTTTGTACCGGTGTAAATCGTAACCCCTTTTTTTCTTTACCGGCTCCCTGACCAGCGACATACCAATCAATGCCATAATCCGGAGCACGCTGGAGCAAGTACAGTATACTCATGGAGTAAAAAGACATTTCGCGGTAAACCGTTTTATCCGTCCCCATATATTTATCGAACCAGATGTTATCTTTTTTCCAAAGCATCACAAAAGCAAACGGGGTGGCATTTTTCTCAAAAATAAAGATCTGGCAGTTGGGGTGGACGAAAGTTGCCCTAAAAAACTCTTCTGTTAGCTTCTCCAATCGCATCGCGGCCCGGTTCCAGACATTGTCATAACTCGTTTTAATAAAATCGATATCCGCCGGAGTCGCCATCCTGACCCGGACTTCATTGCAAAATTTGCGCCAGCTAGTTTTCAGCCCTTTGCGGCGCGTTTTCGATAATTGCGCCAGATAACTTTCGAGATTTTCGGGCGCCTTCATATACCAAATCGGTTCATGGGCTACCGGAATAAAACCTTCATTGAATAGAAACGGCTCAATGGAATGGCCGAGCGGCAGATCTTTAACGATAACCGCCCACGATTTCCGCTGTTGCGCCCGGCCCGTTATCTTGGTGATCAAGTTCGTCAGTTCTGCATCAGGCAACTCTTTCCAGTCGCAGGTTTCGGGGAAAAAGTCCGTGGTGGGATCTCCCCAGAACGACACCGCGATTGCGGGCAAAGGAATTTTGGTTTGCAGCCAATCGCTCAAAGGAATCATACCGTGAAATAAGGCAATTTGGTCTTCTTTCGCAAGCTGGACATCGCTGGGAAAGTTTCGATCGAAATGGGCACGGTACAATTCCAAATAATCGTTTCCCTCAAAAAAACTAGACGGAATGCTTATTGAAGAAGCTGATTGTTTCATGTGCCACCTGTTCCCGTTGGTTATCGATCGTTATCATGTGATAGCAATCATTAATAATCACTTTGCGAACCGACGACGAACCAATTTGACGCTCGATATAGTTGGCGTTATTCACGCTAGCGGTGTCGTCCTCTAAGGAATGAATTATCAAAGTAGGTGTCGTGATTGAACGGATATTCTTTTTTACGTTTTTAACCAATCGAAATGATTCGCACATCGATACGCCCGGGACCTTGTCATAAGCCACGGAATTGTCTTTTAACCCCTTGGCGACGATTGCCCGCAACCGTTTGTTCTTTATCCCGTAAGGTTCACATTCCGGATAATCATAGAAATACCTTATGGGTGTATAATAGGTGAGGGGCGCTAAAAATTTATACCAGGGCAATCCCCATCCGTCGTAAATCAACGTGGTCGAAAATAGCCCGATGGCCGCCACGCTGGGTCCCATTTCGTGGCTTAGTTGTAGCGTTAGCACAGCTCCCATGCACAAACCCGCAATATAGAGATGCGAGTGATGTTCCTTCAGTTCCAGGAAGGCCTGCTTTACTGTGGCGTACCAATCTTGCCACTTTTTTTGCTTAAGATCCGCGAGAGAAGTATCGTGCCCCGCCAAACAGGGCACGGATACTGTATATCCGGAACGGTTTAACTGTTCGGCCAAATATTTCATCTCGTAAGGGCTGCCGGTTAAACCATGGATCAATAAAACAGCGTTTGCTCCGCCTGGCAAGTAGATATCTGACTTTTTCATTAACTTTTCACCTGCTTTAGTATTAAACACTTTTAACCACTCATTTTGGCGATCAGTGAAATTCCAATCGCGATAAAACTTACACCCATCCATTCCAACTTACTAATCTTCTCCTTTAAAAAACATACGCTAAAAGCGATTACAATTAACTGTTGCATACCGGATAACGGGAAGGCGATCGATAAGGGGATGTGGGAAAGTAGAAAAAGCCATACAAGCATTTCCACGCCGTAACAACCCAATCCCAGCCAGATCCATTTGTTTCCGGCCAGACATCGATAGTACCGCCATCCGTTATCTTCGGAATGAGACGTGGACCCTTTTTTAAAAGATACTTGTCCGACGCCTTCAAGCAAAGCCGATATAATAAAATAGGGAATCCATTTAATTATCCACATGGTCTACTCCCAGTATTTCAAGTAATCTTTCCATCGTTTCCCGGTTCAGCGTGTCGCTATGGCCGGTCGGTTCCAACCTGTGGCGAGGGTGCTCGATCCGCGACATGCTATCTTTGATCAGCGCTGTTTTGATAACCCACTTGCCGCTCAATTCCCCACAAATGTCCGCCCCTAACAGGCGTTTGTGTCGGATGATGTTCTGTAATATTTCGTATAATTGAATGCGGCTCATCGATCCGTTATCCCAATCGCCTGGCGCTTCGGATGGGGCTAAAACGTCTTTATCGATGCTAATATACAGGGGTAAAGCCTTGACGTTTTCCCTGCCGGTTACCTGCCGAACGGTCTCGATACAATGGGTAACGGAAAGATTCCGACCTGGGAGAGCGACGATTTTCCCGCTATTCACCAGTTTGGAAAGTCCCGTCTGCTGTTCGAGGGTACCGTAGCCGGCTGTGGCCCCGATATGAATGATCTGTTTGCATAACGGCAGCTGTGCCGCATGATAGAGCCAGTTCCCACAATGGTATTTGGGGGGCATAAAAGAGCAGTCGGTATGATTGTCAAAAACAACCAACCCAAAAGGCTCCCGCAACTCTTCTAGAAACGCCAGGGTCAGGTGGTGAAAATCGCCTGACCCCAGCAGCCAACAAACAGGGTTTCCGGTCATCTGACTGCTTATTGCCCGCTTAAATTCTTTGATTGCGTTCTTTTTGGCATAAAATTGCAACGGATCCCGAAGCATTCGCAGCGAAACCCAGGCAACGTCAAACCGGCCGCTGATGCCTTGACGTATTACACTGCCATCCATATCTAAGACTATCGCCTTCAAGCTCATACTCCGCAACGTTTTAATAACGCTTCAAAGAGTTCGATGAACAAATCCATTTCTTGATAGGAAATGGTAAGCGGCGGCGCAAGCGTAAAAGCATTTTTGTAATATCCGCCGACATCAAGTACCAGTCCGTATTTCTTGCCATTTACCTCGATGTCGCCTTTCATTCCTTCGGCGTTGATCCGATCCGTCAGCGCCTTATCCGGCGTAAAGCCGTCGGATTTGGTGATCTCCACCCGAATTGCCAATCCTAAACCGTCTACGTCTCCCAGTACCGGATGATATTGCTGCAATTTTTGAAGCCTTTCCAACAAATAATGTCCTTTTTCGGCAACCGAACGTTCAAAATCATGCTTCGCGATATATGCCAAGGTTGCCAGACCCGCAGCAGTACCCAACGGATTGCTGGAAAAGGTGGAATGGGTCGAACCGGGTGGGAAAATCCGCGGATTGATCAGTTCTTCCTTCGCCCAAAGACCGGACAACGGATTGAGCCCGTTGGTCAATGATTTGGCAAAAACAACAACGTCAGGTTCCACCTCGAAATGCTCCATAGCCCACAATTTTCCCGTGCGGTAAAAACCCATTTGAATCTCGTCGTCTACCAGCAGAATGCCGTAATTTTTGAGCACTTTTTGCAATTTGGCAAAATAGCCGGGCGGAGGGGCGATATAACCGCCGGTAGCCTGGACCGGTTCCACATAAAAAGCGGCAAATTCCGCTTCATTCGCCTTGGGGTCTAAAACCCCGTAGTATTCGGTTTCAAATAGCTGTTCAAACTGCTTGATGCATTCATAATCACAGCTGCCCCGTTTTTGTCCGCAAAAACAACGATAGCAGTACGGATACGGGATAAAGGCAGCCCGGTTGGAAAAATGACCGTAACGACGGCGGTAGCGGTAACTGCTGGTGATCTCCGAACAACCCAGGGTCCGCCCGTGATATCCTCCCATGAAGGCAAACATGAGGGATTTCCCTTGGCTGAAGTTGCGGACTAACTTCATGCTGTCTTCGATGGCTTGCGCGCCGCCCACATTAAAGTGTACCCGTCCCTTCATACCGAAACGTTTTTCCGTCTCCTGCGCAATTTTGGCAGCCAATAAAATTTTTTCACGATGCAGATACTGAGATGCCAATTGGGGCAATCTGGCGATTTGCTGTTGGTGGGCATCCTCAATCTCCTCATTTTTATACCCAAAGTTGACAGCGGAATACCACATCTGCATGTCTAAATAGGGCGTATCCTTTCCATCATAAAGCCAAGAACCTTCGCAGCGTTCAAAAATTTGGAGTTCTTCCAGATAATGCACGGTATCACCGTAGGAACAATATTGGCGCTCTAATTCGAGCAGTTCCTTTTCAGTTAAAGCTTTTTCATTCATATCGCAATTTCTCCCTTCATCAATTTCGTCTCACTTGAGCATAATTCCATTAATGGTTCAAAAATTTCCATAAACGTATCAAACTGATGATATCCAATATAATTTTGCTCACAATGCGTCACTAATTTGCCTTTGGCGAATACAACGTCGACTTTTTCCGCTAAGCAGAAATCGCTGCTCCCATCGCCGATGAGTACCGACGGCGGTCGGACGCAAAGTTTTTGGGCTATCGCGCATTTACAGTTTCCCGCCGCGCAGTGCGCTTTTTTGAAAGGGAAATAAGCTTTGAGCGTCCCTCGCTGTTCAATGAGATCATTGGCATAAATAGCTACGTTTGAAATGCCGTATTTTGCCAAAATCCGGTGAATGAAGATGCTAAAACCGTCGCTGACGATGGCATGGCCGATGCCTTCGGCTTTTAACCATTCCACAAAATCGCCGAAGGCCGGATCGATGGGAATCGAATCGATAAATTCGAGAATTTCCGGCAATGGCGCTTTGATCAATTTCATTTGCAGCGCTAAGCATTGTTGAGAACCTATTTTCCCATCCAGCCAAAGTTTTTCTATTTCTTCCCATTCCGGGTCGGCAAACCGGGTTAGTATGGCATCGGTTACGTCGGTCGTAGTGATCGTACCGTCAAAATCGATACATACGAACAATGTTATCACCCCGTTGTGTTACATTCTTATAAGTTGATTACTGAGCTGATTATATAGAAGAAGAATGAAATTAAAATGAAGAGAGAAGTTTTAATAGCTTTCCTTTTCAGATCGCAGACAAACCCGCCAAATGGCGGGTTTGTCTTTTTAATGAGTCTTATAAAAACGCCGGAATGGCGCGTCAAAGGCGAATCATGGGCGATTCAACGATTGGGAAAACGCCGCAAATACGGTTTGAGTTTTGAGCTGAAATCGCCTTTGGTCCACAAAAGCTTCGATAAAATAGGATGAAAATAAATATCTTTACTATAATTGGCATTCCCGATGCAACGATTTTAAAAGTCGTTTGCCTATCTAAGTTGAAATAAACTTTTTGAATAAGCTTTTCCATCGGTAAGGCATGACTGGAAAAGGAAGAATTGCGGTATTTGTTTCAACTTAGATAGCTTTTCTTTACGAACTCTTCATTTTGGTTGCTTAGATTTTGGTATTCTGATATTGGGTAGCCGCACGGTGAAACGGCTCCCCTCATCGACAGCGCTTTCCACCTTGATGGTTCCTCCCATGGATTTCACAATCCATTGCGCGATGGCCAATCCCAGCCCGGTTCCTCCTTCTTTCCGGGCGCGGACTTTGTCAACCCGATAAAATCGCTCAAAAATCAATCCTTTTTGTTCCGGCGCGATGCCGATTCCGGTATCTTCCACCTCGATGCTGACGGCCGTCGGCGAATCCTGCGGGCAGAGTACGCTGACATTGACTCGTCCTTCCGGAGGCGTGTACTTGATACCGTTATCGATTAAAATCTGCAGTAGTTGCTTTAATTTTTCGCGATCGGTGCAAACCATAGCCTCTTTCGGAGCCGCGCAGGTCAATTGGATCGATTTTTGGGCCGCTAACGGCTGCATGGCCCGGACCGCGTCTTCGGTAACGGCTCCGACATCGAACAGTTCTCTGGAAAAAGTGTCCACTCCGGCGTCGGCTCTGGCCAGGGTGAGCATATCTTTGACGATTTTAGACATCTTCCGGGTCTCGTCTTTGATGTCCCCGATAATTTGGCTGGCCAAAGGACTGAAAACGGTTTTCTGATCCTGGCCGAGCACATCGAGGGCTGTAATCAGGATGCTTAACGGCGTTCGCAATTCGTGGGAGGCGTCGGCGACAAATTCTTGCTGACGGATATAGGAATCTTTAATGGGAATCATGGCCCGGCCGGAAAAATAATGCGCAATGCAAGCCGCCAGCAGTAAAAATATCAGCGAAACGCTGAACAGAGGAATAACGCTGCGGTTCAATACCCGGTAATACCCGGTCACATCGCGCCCCACATAAACCGTACCCAAAAATTTCGCGCCGGAATATATTTTTTGGGCGACAATCATAATTGTCACTTCCTGGCCTTTATTAACCCGCGTAACAATGGTTTTAATCTCGTCGTCAGCTTCATCCCAGTTGCGGATCGCTTTATAAACCACCTTCCGCAGCAGTGAAAGGGGCAAATCAGCCTTAATTTCTCTGCCGCGGGCATCATATACATAGTAGAACACTTGGCCGCTGATGTCCCGATAATCATCTTTTTCGATAATGATCGGGTGCAGCACGCGGGCGCTGCTTTGCAAAAGATCGATCTGTTCTTTGGCGATCTGTTTGGCAAGCAGGTTTACCTCGTCCTCGCGCTCCGTGGATACTTGCCACTTGAATGCCGAATAGATTGCCACGACAAAAACCACCAGCAAGAGCACCATACTGAGCGTATAGACTAACGTCAAATGGGTTTGGATTTTAGAGAACATCTTCTTCCTCCAGTTTGAAGCCGATACCTCTGACATTTTTGATTAAAGGTTCCTCGCCGGGCAGTTCGAGCTTCTTGCGCAGCAATCGCATATGAGAATCGAGATTGTTCGAGGTAATATCGCTATTTCCGCCCCAGATTCGATCCAGAATCAGCTCCCGCGGCAAGATCCGCCCCCGGTTTTGGACGAGCAGCTCGAAGATTTGAAATTCACGCAAGGAGAGTTGAATCGTTCGCCCGCCGCGTTGGACGGATTTAGTGGTGCGGTTCAGTTCGAGGTTTTTCATCCGGACGATATCCTCTTTTATTTTGGCTTCGCGGCGCCGGCCGACCGCCCGGATACGGGCCAGCAGTTCTTCGGTCTCAAAAGGTTTGATTACATAATCATCGGCGCCGGCATCCAAACCGGTCACCACTTCGGCCAGCGCGTCTTTGGCCGTAAGCATCATGATGCCGCCCTGATATCCGTTTTTGCGCAATTGCTTGCAAACTTCCAGGCCGTCTTGGACCGGCATCATCCAGTCCAGGATGAGCAAGTCGTATTCGGCATGGTTCGCATAATGCAGAGCAGTTTCGCCATCGCTTACCCAGTCCACGCAAAATTGATGATTTTCCAATAATAATTTCATTAACTCCCCGAGACGGGTATCATCTTCCGCCAGTAATATTTTCATAGGCTACCTCGCTGCAGTTAATGTCTTTTAAAGAGCGCCGTCGAATTATCGGCCACTGGCCATTGATTATCGAATGGCTTGGGCTTGACTTAATTTTATATGTTTTCCAAAAACACCTTTAACGATAAACGATAAATGTCTGAAAACAGAATGGTCCCATAAATATTCGGGTAGTTCTATGAACATCCTCTCCGTAAGGCAAAAAAATTGAGCGGCGGCCGCCGAAACCGCGGCCAAAATTCCGGGCAGAAGGGGAAAATGCGCAAGAACGTCATCGACCGGGGACGGCCGCCGGGGTAGTTCCCCCGCGTATTGGTCCATTAGCTCCGGGGATTGCTCATGCTTCTTCGAGTCTCGGGAGAGCATCCCCACGGATGAGTCTTTTTTCCCCGAACCCCGGTTCTGCTTTCCGGAACCTCCGGACGGTTTCCCCGCGGCGCGGGGAAGCGGGGATGGCCTTTGGGGAAGCAAGGATCAGCGGATCCTATGAAAGGATCGGCGGATCCCTAACAAGGATGAAGACCATGCCTGACACGGATCAGGCCATACCTGACATGGAGGAAGGGATCCTAACAAGGATAGAGGCATCCCTAACAAGGATATCGTCCATCCTAACAAGGACAAAGCATATCCTCGTTGGACCAAGCGTCATACCTGACATGAGGGCGCCATTCCGGGACGGACCGGGAGGCGGGGGAGGGTATCCTGGCAAAAAATATTCGGAATGGCGGATGCAAAAAAGAGGAGGCTTGTTTTAATTTACTTTTCACTCGCAGCCTACGATGGTATGATAGTATGATAAGGATAATTTATTTAATTCTCTAAAAACGGCTGCGGATAATGCAGGTCGGGAATGATGAAAACTTAAGAATACAGCCGAGGAAGGACCAATGCCCCATGAAGATTATCGATGCTCACCTCCACTTTTGCCAGGATCCTTACTTTGACCAGATCGCGGAAGCGGCGGGCCATAAAAACAGCTGCGCCCATTTGCGAGAAGAATATGCCGCCCATAACATCGTTCATGGGGTGGTCATGGGCAACCGCGGCCTGCAGTTGAGCGATCACGATTACCCCGAGGAGCTCAGCTACTGCATCGGACTGGACAGCACCTGCTTCAAGGCGGAAGAGGCGGTGCAGCAGGCCGATCTGGTGGAAAAACATCTGCGAAGAAAGAATTGCGTGGGCATTAAGCTATATCCGGGCTACAATAACTTTTATATTTACGATGCGGCGGTTGACCCCTTTTATCAGCTGGCCATGGCGTATCAAAAGCCGGTGGCCGTGCACACCGGGATGACGGCCACCAGCCGCGCCCTGTTGAAATACAGCCATCCCCTGGTCCTGGACGAGGCCGCGGTGCGCTATCCCCGGGTCCAGTTCGTGATGTGCCATATCGGCAACCCCTGGCTGGTGGACGCCGTCGCGGTGCTGGAGAAGAATGAAAACGTGGCCGCCGACCTGTCGGGGATTTTGGAAGGCCGGATCGCCAGCATGGCCGATTTTTTCGCCAAAAAGCGCGGCTATATTGACGCCTTAAGAACCTGGCTGGAATACCTGGACAGCTACGACCGCCTGATGTATGGGACCGATTGGCCGCTGGCGAATATCGCCAACTACATTGAGTTTGTCGCGCATATCATTCCGGCGGAGCATCATGAGAAAGCGTTTTTTGACAACGCCAACCGGATTTACGGCCTCGGTCTTTGACCGGGGATTAAGGTTTTGAATGCCTTTTGGCAATCCGAGGCGAGCGGCGGATTCGCTCTTGCATAGCGGTTTTTTTCAAACATTATCAAAAGGAACATCAAGATGGCCACAGTGCGCATGACCGAAGGCAATATTTTCAGACATTTGCTGTACTATGCAATCCCGTTGATTTTGGGCAATCTGTTTCAGCTCACCTACAATGCGGTCGATTCGATCATCGTCGGCCGCTTCATCGGCAAAGATGCCTTGGCGGCGGTCGGCACGGCCAACCCGGTGATGAATATCGTGATTCTCGGCATTTCCGGCATTTGTATCGGCGCCGCGGTATTGATGAGCGAATTCTTCGGCGCCAAAGATGAGGCCATGCTGAAGAAAGAGATCGCCACGACCACCGTGTTCGGCTTTTTCTTTTCCATCGTTGTGGCCGTGCTGGGCATCGCGACGGCCAAACCGCTGTTGCATGCCTTGCGCGTGCCGGACGAGATTTTGGATCAGGCTGCCGTGTATCTGCGGATTACCTTTTTGGGCACGCCGTTCACTTATTTCTACAACGCGGTCGCGGCCGCCCTGAAGAGTGTCGGCGATTCCAAAACGCCGTTGAAATTTCTGGCGTTTTCCGCCGTGCTCAATGCGGTTTTGGATCTGATTTTCATCGGCGGTTTGCATTTTGGAATTGTCTGTTCGGCGACCACCACGGTGATCGCCGAAGCCACCTCGGCGCTGCTTTGTATCGTTTACGTTTACCGCCAGATCCCCTTGTTGCAGCTGAAAAAGCACGAGTTGCGGCTCGATCGGCCGTTGTTGCGGAAAACGTTGCAATACGGCAGTATCACCGCGTTGCAGCAATCCTGTCAGCCCATTGGCAAGCTGTTGATTCAGGGCGCCATCAATCCCATGGGCGTCGATATGATCGCCGCCTTCAACGCAGTCAACCGCGTAGATGACTACGCCTTTACCCCGCAACAGAGCATCGCCCAAGGCATTACCACCTTTGTCGCCCAAAACAACGGGGCGAAGCAACCGGCGCGAATCGCCCAGGGCTTGCGGCGGGGCCTGCTGGTGGAGTTCGGGTACTGGGTATTGATCTGCGCCGCGGTCGCTTTCCTGAAGACGCCGATCATGGGGTTGTTTGTCACCGAGGGCAACCGGCAGATTATCGAACTGGGCACCAACTACCTGAGCCTGATGGCGGTTTTTTACCTGTTTCCGTCGTTCACCAATGGCATTCAGGGCTTTTTCCGCGGCATGGGCAATATGAGCGTTACCCTGCTGGGAACCACGATCCAGACCGGACTGCGGGTGATCTTTGTCTATTTACTGACGCCCAGATTGGGGATCGCCGGAGCGGCCTATGCCTGCGCCATCGGCTGGAGCGTGATGCTGCTGGTGGAGGTCCCCTATTATTTCTGGTACATGAAACGGCAAAAATGGATCGGGGCAAAGGCCGTCTTGTCTAAAATAAGGTGATAGCCGATGGAAACCATGGCAGACATAAGCCATCTTTCATTGGGCCAATCGATATAAAATCGTTGTGAAATATATTGGGCGGGGCGTTGCGATCAGTGGCGGAGAAACCGGAAAAGATGGCTGATGCCATGAAAATTTTTGATTGCGATCCAAATCATTTGTCTGCTGCCCAAGTGAATCGGCTTCTATTTGATGATATCCGGGATGATCACCGGTGCGGGGATTGCATTATGGTATTCGGCAGTTTAACGGCTGCGAAGTATCGTGTCCCCAAAGCGGCTGAGCTGTATCGATCGGGGAGAGCTCCTAAAGTTCTGTTCAGCGGGGGAACCTTCGTAAAAGAAATGGGCGTTATCGAAGCGATCATGATGAAAGAAAAAGCCATTGCTTTGGGAATAGCCGAAAAGGACATTCTGACGGAGGAATATTCCCAAAATACCGTGGAAAACGTCCTGGCTTCGATGTTGATACTCCATAGGGAATACGGACTGCATAAATTGAACCGTCTGCTCATCGTTACTACGTTTTACCATATGAAACGGTGTCTATTGACTTTAAAGACATTCATGCCAAAAAGGATTGCATTTTCTTTATGTCCGGCGGTGGATCCAGTGACTCATCCCGACAATTGGTGGGAAAATGCCACGGGCACCCAAAAAGTTTTAGTGGAAGCGAGAAAGCTAATCATTTCTGTAAAAGAGGGACGCCTCGCTGAACCCGGATGATCGTCGATATTCGGGAGAGCCTGGCGTTCAAATACTTTTTTATTATAAAATAAGATGACTATGCTGATTATTAAGTTTGCTCAAAATAATTTGCTGCAATGATTCTTACGGAGCTATGTCTCAAAATGATAGCAATGAGATTTAAGCTGAGATTTAAAAACTGAACTCACCCCCTTGCTCCCCCTCTCTTTCTGACAAGACGGCCTGATAAATCGCCTAAAAAGAGAGGGGGAAAGTAGGGCCAACCAAAAAACATCAAGGTAACTGGGGGGTGAGTTAGATTTTCCCTTCCGTCCACTGAATTAACTTGATAATCAGATAAAATAATATCAGTAATCCAACATTCGGATCGTGAAAGGGTTTCAAGGCATCGACGGATGAAAAAAGAGGAAATAATCATCGATTTTGCAACAGATCAATCCATGGATTTTTTGAAAGCGAATGACCGGCATATTCCACCGGAGCTGCTTATCGAAAAAGTTCAACGGAAAGAGATTATTTTGGCAAAAAATGCTGGTAAAATCATTGGTTGGTTGCGGTTCGGATATTTCTGGGATCAATACCCTTTTATGAATATGTTAATGATTTTAGAAGAGTACCGCCGAAAAGGAATTGGGAAACTTTTAGTCAGCTTTTGGGAAAACGAAATGGTTCAAAAAGGTTTTGATGCCGTTTTTACCTCCACATTAGCGAATGAGGAAGGTCAACATTTTTATCGAAAATTGGGCTACGTCGATTCGGGCTGTCTACTATTGGAGACAGAGCCGGCTTTGGAAATCATAATGCGCAAAAGGTTGCAAAGCCCCGTCAATTAACTTGTAAGCGATCTTTGGGAAAAGGCCATCTCTTTCGGGCATATTTTCAAAAGCAATCTAAAAGAATGAATTCTTAAATGTCCAACATTATTTTTGGAGGAACCTCGTTGAGTGACTGAGCGAGCTTGTTAAAGTAACTAACTGAAAGATGTATTCTTTTGGAGAAACCTAGGGTCAATGGGGGCTATTCCTGCCCCCATACCCCCCAGGACCAAAGGGTGTAGTGGGACACCCTTTGGAATCCGCCCAGCCGGAACCGAGGTTCCGGCACCTCCTCATTCATCCGGGGTTCTAGAATGCCGCCGCCATCCATGGCCATCTGACTGGCAATGGGGTTATGGCTTCCGTCCCCGACCGCTGTTTTTCCTCCTGAAAAGAAGCGGCGCCGTCTCCCTCCCTGGAGACGGGTGCTTTTTGTAGATCCCATGTTATTAGTTAATTTAGGGTAAAGCAGCAGACAAGCGGATACCCGCCGCCTTCAAGGAGGAAGGCGGGCGACGCCTCTTTTTAAGGAGGAAAAATGGCGGTCGCCCTACGAAGGGGACATCGAAAGTCACGGCCAAGTAGCCAGACAGAAGGCCAGGGATGGCGAAGACGATTACCGGATGCATGAAGGGAGGACGGGAATCCGTAGGTTCCAGCGCCTTTTTGGTTACTTTTGGGGCGGTCCAAAAGTAATCCCGCCGCCGGAACCGTGGGCCAAAGAAACAAGCATCCAAAAGTTCTTTCCTTTTTCTCTAGATAGTTGAGTTAGTAAAAGAGCTTGCTGAGTGACTGAAAGAGCTCGTCGAGGGAACCCAGAAGAATCGGCGAAGAAATTGTAATCTCGCCAAACCGCAAAAAGGAGTCGAAGCCGGATGGCGGAGGCCGCTTTGACCTTTAATGAAGTCGCGGAGCTTTATCATGAAATCCGCCCGCGTTATCCGGAAAGTTTGTTCGACGATCTGGTGAAGTGGAAAAACTCCAAAAAATGATTCAACCCGTTGCGTGAACTTTAACCTACCGACCGCCTGATTTCACCAATTCTTTCCCTACCGCCTTCAACATGCTTTAAAATCCTGCCGACTGGGAACCGATTCTTTCTATAATCATTCTTTCCATTGTGATCTTAATGAAAATTAGCGATGATCAATGGGTGTATTTGTGTAACTCTGATTTGGTAAACGACAATCCAGGCACTGATGGCGGTAATGATTATCTGAAAAGGAGACCCAGATGTTGAATTTTGAAAATCTGAACGACAACCATATCGAAGCAGCCGCCGAGCTCGCTTTGGCGGAATATCGCGAGGAAAGAAGCGCGGTGCCGCTGCTGCCGGACGGCGATTATCGCGACCTTTTTTGCAGCCTGCTCGCAAAGATGGGCGACCATGATTTGGGGATCGCCGCAGTCGAAGCAGGGCGATTGGTCGGTTTTTTAACCTGTTATCAACCATGGAATCATCATTTCGGTATCACAATGGGTACGTTTTCACCAATTCATGCACATGGCGCAATCAAGAATAACCGCCGCCGGATTTATTCGCAGCTGTATCAACAAGCCGCTAAAAAATGGGTAAAGGCCGGGATCTTAAGTCACGCGGTCGCGCTATATGCGCATGACGCTGAGGCGGTAGAAAGCTTTTTCTGGAATGGATTTGGATTGCGGTGCATCGATGCCGTCCGAAATGTGGCGCCGATCGGCTGCGCTGAATTTCCGGATTTCACTTTCGAGGAACTTGCAATTGCAGAAATTGCCCAGATTGTTCCGTTGAAAAATATGCTGGCGGAGCATATGCGAAATTCGCCGATTTTTATGCCGCTTTTCGAACGGGACTCGCTGCAAATCAAGGAAGAAAATATTCGCCGTCGCGCAAGAAGCTTTGTTGCCAAAGATAATGGTAAGACCATTGCATTCATTGAGATTACGGCTTCAGGTGAGAATTTTGGGTGTGATGCCCCGAAAATGGTGAATATTTGTGGCGCTTATCTGCTGCCGGAATATCGGGGCAGCGGTATTTATACAAAATTGCTCGCGGTTTTACTGGAAAAGATTCGGTCGGAAGGTTATACCCGCTGCGGAGTGGATTTTGAAAGCTTCAATCCGACGGCCAGGGGCTTTTGGTTGAAACATTTTACGGCTTATACTCATAGTGTGGCGCGGCGGATTGACGAACGGATTTATCGGGTCGAATGAGCCTGATCGGTTTTAGTTGGAGGTTAGGCGAGGAACCGGCCGTGAAGGGCGAAGCCGGGCCGATACGTAAATTGACTAAGGATGATTTCATAAATGTCCGGCACTTAATTTTGGACAGAACCCTGTCGGGGGCTGAGAGCTCCTTGATTCCCAAAAAGACTCGATCGCGGATTTAACGGATGAAAGGATTCCACGGCCTAGCGATCGGGAAGTGGGTTTATCCGTGAAATCCTTAAATCCATAAATTCGTGATCGGCTCTTTTTATAGCGACCCTCGACTTTGCATTCACACGGCCGCCATCCTTGACGGTCGTTTGAATGTAAGTTGGGATTTCCCTGGGATCCCCGGCCGAATTGAATCAGGTTAATCCTTGAATCCTGCGAATCATGGTTCGGGATGCGGATGATACTTTTCGGGTACGAAAACGATACTTCATGTCCGGTTTTTCGCGGTATAATATCGATCGTAGAAGTTGTTTTTCATTGGAGAGTCCGTCGGTGAAACCGACGGACTTTGGGTCACGGGTCAAAGCTTCCTTGCCATGGCCCGGTTTCTCACGCGGAGCTAACTTGATGATCATTAGCTGGTTGAATGACTGAAAGAGCTCTTTTTTCACAAAAAGCTTACTTATCCATAAAAAACCGATTTTCACAAAAAATAGTCGTTGAGTGACTGAACAGCGACAACTTGTGATCATTGGGTTGATTTGCCGACTCATGAATCATTGCGCATTCAGTAAGGCCGATATGGTTACCCTGATATTTACTCAAAAAGGTACTTATGAAATTTTGTTTTAAGTTATATAATAAAAAGAAGCAATTGCAAATATCATACGAAAGGGGAAAAAACGATGAAATGTCCAAAACTGGCGGGATGTCCTTTTTATCAGGAAAAGATGCCTCTGGAAAGTGGATTGGGAGCTTTGTACCGTAAGGGTTACTGTGAAACCGATAATTCAAAATGCGCAAGGCATATAGTGGCAACCAGTTTAGGGCCACAGTATGTTCCGGCAGATTTATATCCCAATATGAATAAACGAGCCGAGCAAATTATCGCAGAAAATTCCGCAAAGACTAAACCGGCGAACCTATCATCAGGAACAATAACCGAGCCGATTGGATAGGGATAGGATCCGGTAGCGCTTTTCAGATTACGGTCTTTTCCATGATGGGGTTATAGACTATTCTTAATTTGGGCGGATTTAATAAAAGAAGCCCATTTGGAATGAATTTCTTACATTGATAAAAATCTTAAAGGGGCGGAGAATTAAAACAAAGGAGGGAGTCAACTCATTGACTCCTTTTTTATTTATTGGATGCGGAGGATTCACCAATGTACCTACGAAATAAATTTTAAACGAAAAAGGAATTGGCAACCTGGATATGGAAAATATCATCGTTAGTTGAAGGGAGCAATAACGATGGATGATAATAAAGTAGCCATATTACTCGAAGATTTATTATCACAATTTCGGACATTCGGCGAAGGGCAAGATGCGCTTCGCAACGAAGTGCATGAGCTAAAGCAAAAAGTCGATGGTTTGATCGAGGATATGGATGTCATAAAGCCTTCGGTTAAAAGTTTAATTAAAGACATGGATGTCGTAAAACCTTCCGTCAAAGGTTTAATTGAGGATATGGACGTCGTAAAGTCTTCCGTCAAGGGGTTAACCGAAGACATGGCTGTCGTTAAGTCTTCAGTTAATGGTTTAACTGAGGATATGGATTTCGTCAAACCAACGCTTAGTAAAATGGTCAATCGGCTTGATAATATCGAAGGGGAAATAATTAAACTTAATCCGGAATCCAGAGCGATTTTAAAGCAGGTGAAATAAACGAAAGAAAAAATATCCCGCCCATTACGGACGGGATATTTTTTAATAACGTCAACCGCTTTTCAGCGGCTTGACCGAGGGATAAATATTATCCGGTGTTAAAAAATACCAAAACATAAGGTATAAGGTATTTAGATTGGAGGGAGTAAAACGATTGGCCCATTGATTGCCAAAGGGAATACAGCAGACGTCTTTGAAATAGGCGATAACAAGGTGGTCAAACTATTCAAAACGGGCTATCCGCTCGATAGTGTGCGCCATGAGTTTGAAAATTCCAAATTGCTTCATACCCTGGACATTCCAATCGCCAAAAGCTATGAACTCGTTACCTATGAGGGGAGGCATGGCATTGTATATGATAGGATAGATGGAGAGTCGATGTTGGACATACTTTTACAAACGGAGGATGTGAAAAAGCAGGCAACCGCTTTAGCGTTGTTGCATAAAAGAATACTTGCTCATCAGTTGCCATCCGCCTTCAGTTTAAAGTCTATTTTAAAAAGCAATATTGAACGGGCGAATCAATTGGGAGCGCAATGGAAAGCTAAACTCATTACAGTTTTGGATGAATTACCGGGTGGCAATTGTTTTTGTCACGGTGACTTTCATTTCGGTAATGTTATCGTCAATCGTAAGGAGTATTATATTATCGACTATATGAATATTTGCCATGGGCCTGAATATGGCGATATTGCACGAACTGTATATTTACTCGAAATGACGCCAGCTAACGCAGAAAATCCCGGCGTTGTAGCAAATATTCTTAATATGAAGAAACGAGTAACCGATATCTATCTGGAAGAAATGGGCGTCAGCAGAGAATCCTTGTCCGATTGGCTGATGGTGACCGCCGCCGCCCGTCTTTCCGAATTAAACAGTGCGCAGAAAGATGAAACAAACGCGATTCTGGATTACTTAATGGTATGCGGATTATAACAAGAAAAAATCTTTCGTTTTGGGCATACTTAAGAAAATGACACCCAAAAAGGATGATAGCCCATGCCCGAACCCGAATTCACCAACCACCTGATCCACGAGACCAGCCCTTACCTCCTCCAACACGCCCACAACCCTGTCGATTGGTACCCGTGGGGTGATGAAGCCTTCCAAAAAGCCAAGCAAGAGGATAAACCGATCTTGCTTTCCTGCGGCTATTCGGCCTGCCACTGGTGCCACGTCATGGAGCGCGAGTCTTTCGAGGATCCGGCCATCGCTAAATTGATGAATGATTATTTCGTCAATGTCAAGGTCGACCGGGAGGAGCGGCCGGACATCGATCAGCTATACCAGGACGCGGTCCATGCCTTGGGAGTGCAGGGCGGGTGGCCGCTGACGGTCTTTCTCGATCATCAGTTGCGGCCGTTTTACGGCGGGACCTATTTTCCGCCGCACGCCGGCTATGGCCGGCCCGCTTTCCCCGCGATCCTGGCGGCGCTCCACGAGCGCTGGGCCACTCAGCGGGACAAAATGGACGCGGCCGGCGCGGAACTGGTTGATTTCATGGCGCAAACGGCGGAAGCGAGGCCGCCAGCGGAGGGGCTTCCCGGTCCGGAACTCCCCGAGGTGGCGCTGCGCCGGCTCGGTCAATATTTCGACCGCCAGCACGGCGGGTTCGGCGGAGCGCCGAAGTTCCCCAATCCCGGACTGCTGCAGCTCTTTTTCAGAGTGGCGGCCAGCCGTGGGCTCGGACCGGAACTGGAACAGCTGCGGTTCACGCTGGAAAAGATGGCCCGGGGCGGGATCTATGATCAGTTGGGCGGCGGCTTTCACCGCTATGCGACGGATCGGCTTTGGCTGGTTCCCCATTTCGAAAAGATGTTGTATGACAATGCCCAGTTGCTGGCGGTCTATACGACGGGGTACCAGTTGAGCGGTTCCGCCGAGTTCCGGCAGGTGATCCGCGAGACCGCCGCCTATGTCCGGCGCGAGATGACCGCTCCCGAAGGCGGTTTTTACGCCACTCAGGATGCGGACAGCGAAGGGGAGGAGGGCCGTTATTACGTCTGGACTCCGCAGCAGATCCGGGCGGCTCTGGAACCGGACGCGGCGCAGTTGATCATCGATTATTACCGGGTCAGCGAGACCGGTAACTTTGAGGGCCGCTATATCCTGAACCGCTTGCACCCGCCCCTGGTGGCGCTGGCCGATCATTCCGACGGGGAGCTTCAGGAGCGTTTGACCAAGGCGCGCGCCCGACTGTTGGCCGTCCGCGCCCAACGGGTCCAGCCATTCCGCGACGAAAAGGTCATTACCAGCTGGAACGGGCTGATGATCGGCGGTCTGGCCCAAGCCTACCAGGCGTTGGGGGATGAGCCGGATTATCAAGCGGCCCGGCGGGCGGCCCAGTTTATTTTGGATCATCTAAAACTGGCTGACGGCAGTTTGGCCCGGGTCTATAAAGACGGCCGGGCCCGGATCGCCGCGTTTCTGGATGACTATGCCTTCCTGGCCCAGGGATTGTTTCATTTGTACGAGTGCGACTTCGACCCGCGTTGGCTGCGGGCCGGGCTGGACCTGACCGAGCAGGCCAGCGCCAAGTTTGGCACGGAAACGGGCCGTTATTACCTGACGGCCCCGGTCGAGGACGGTCAGTTAATTCAAAGGCCGGTCTCCGGTGGCGATCAGGCGATTCCCGGCGGAGCGGCGATCCAGGCCGAGAATCTGCTCAAATTGGCCGCTTATACCGAAAACGATCGTTATCGGGAAGCAGCCGCCCGGATCCTCGAAGCCTATGGCCCGGCCATGTCCGATAATCCCTGGGGATACGCCGGACTCATCGGGGCCCTGGATGCTTTTTACCGGGGGTATCAGACCTTTGCGTTTGTGACTGTCGAACCGGGAGTTCCAGAGTTATTGCGCCAGCTGCAACGGCAATATCTGCCCTACCGGGTAGTGGCGCTGCGGCAGGCTCAAACCGAGACGGAATGGGCCGATCATCCTGCGGCGCCGCTGCTCGCCGAGCATCAGCCGCGCAATGGCCAGCCGACTTGTTATGTCTGTGCCGATCAGCGCTGCTACCCCCCGGTCACCGATTGGGAGGCGCTACGGGCGATCCTGAACCAGAGTCAAGCGCAACCCGAAGAGCGGGAGCAAGGCGCTCCGGCCTATCCGTAACGACGGTTCCGGCAAAGGTTTAATCAATTAACGCATTGACTTTGGGCCAACAATTGGGTAGAATTCGAACTATCGAGGTCAGGTTCGGAGGTTTTCTGCTGCGGCGATTTTCGCCTAAGAAAGCTACTGCCAGATTTCCGCTTGAAACAGGGACCATTGTTAACCCGTTTATGCCACGCCTTACCCCACGGGAAGCCGCTGCAACGAGAACCCAAACGGCCGTTTCTCATAATTGATGGACGAGAAAAACGTCGCTTCACTTTCGACCGGTTGGTGATTCGCCTCACTTCCGAGGCGTGCGGGGTCACCCGGCTTTGCGAAGAACGACTGGAAACGGCCGGAATATAGTGATATAAGGAGATTTTCGATGGATCGCGCGCAACAATTGGGAGAAGAGCCAGTCAGCCGTCTTTTGGTGCAGTTTTCCATACCGGCCATCGTCGGTATGCTGGTCAGCGCCCTTTACAACGTGATTGACCGGATCTTCGTCGGCCAGGGCATCGGCAGCCTGGGAATCGCCGGGGTGACCATCGGTTTTCCGCTGATGATCGTGCAAATGGCTTTCTCGATGCTGATCGCCATCGGCGCCAATTCCCTGATCTCGATTCGCCTGGGCGAGCAGAAAAAAGACGAGGCGGAGCTGATCATGGGCAATGCCGTGGTCCTGTTGGTGTTGCTGGCCGTGTTGCTGACCGCCGGCGGTTTAATCTGGCTCGATCCGCTGTTGAAGTTGTTCGGGGCCAGCAAGCACGATCTGCCATACGCGCGGGATTATATGAGCGTCATTTTATACGGCTCGATCTTTCAGAGCATCGGATTCGGCATGAACAATTTCATCCGGGCCGACGGCAGTCCCAAGACCGCGATGGCCACCATGTTGATCAGCGCCCTGTTGAATGTGCTCTTGGCGCCGGTTTTCATCTTCTGGTGGGGCTGGGGGATGAAAGGGGCGGCCCTGGCCACGGTGGTGGCGCAAGCGATGGCCGCGGTATGGGTGATCCTCTATTTTCTGGGGAAGAAGAGCTTCTTGAAAATACGGGTCCGCCATTTCCGGTTGCGCCGCGACGTGGTGCTGGAGACGATGGCCATCGGTTCCGCGCCCTGCCTGATGCAGTTGGCGGCGGGCTTCATCACGGTCTTGCTCAACCTCAGCCTGGCCCGGTACGGCGGCGACCTGGCCATCTCGGCCATCGGGGTGGTCAATAGCATCGCCATGTTGATTCTGATGCCGATCTTCGGTATTAACCAAGGCGTTCAGCCCATCATCGGTTATAATTACGGCGCCCGGCAATATGACCGGGTAAAGCAGGCGCTGAAACTGGCGATTTATGCCGCTACGGCCTTTACGGTCACCGGATTCGCCGTGGTCCAGCTTTTCCCGCGGTCGATCATCGAACTTTTCGATGCCAGCGACCGGCAACTGATCGCCTTGGGCGCGCGGGCGCTCCGGATCTTCTTGATGATGTTGCCGATCATCGGCTTCCAGGTGGTCAGCTCCAGCTATTTTCAGGCGGTCGGCAAGCCGGTCAAGGCGATGATGCTGAGCCTCTCCCGGCAAGTCTTGTTCCTGATTCCGGCGGTGCTGATCCTGCCGCGCTTCTTCGGCTTGACCGGAGCTTTCAGCGCCGGTCCGACCGCCGACTTTCTGGCGTCGGTAGTCACCGGGATTTTGCTATACTTTGAATTGCGCCATCTCGATCAGCGTCATTCCGAAGTCAGTGCGGCGGGAAAGGCCGCGGACGATGAACCGCTCGCCGCGATGGAGATCGTTATAGAAGGCGAGAAATCATGAAGCCCATGGAACTTTTGATCCCCGCCGGCAATCTGGAGAAACTGCGCACGGCGGTTTTATATGGCGCGGACGCCGTTTACGCCGGAGTGGCCGGCTTGAGTTTGCGGGCGGAAGCTGCCGAGTTGAGCCTGGATGAAATGGCCACGGGCATCGGTGAGGCGCATCGGAGCGGGGTCAAGGTTTACGCGGCGTTGAATACTTTTGCCCGGGACCGCGATCTTGCCGTGGTCCGGGAAACGGTCGGCGCATTGGCCGAGCAGGGCGCGGACGGAGTCATTCTCAGCGACCCCGGCGTGCTAGAGATGGCGCGGCAGACCGCGCCCCGGCTGGCGTTGCATCTCAGCACTCAGGCCAACACCACCAACAGCGCCGCGGTCCGCTTCTGGCTCGGACAGGGCATCCGCCGGATGGTACTGGCGCGGGAGCTGAGCCTGGCCGAGATCGGCGCCATCGCCCGGGCAGTGCCCGAGGCAGAGTTGGAGATCTTTGCCCATGGCGCGATGTGCATGGCCTATTCGGGCCGTTGTTTCCTGTCGGCCTTCCGCAACCGGCGCAGCGCCAACCAAGGCGATTGCACCCAGCCGTGCCGCTGGGAGTACCGGTTGGTGGAGTCGACCCGGCCGGACGATTCTTTCATCCTGCAAGAGGATGAGCGGTACAGTTATTTATTGAGTTCGAAGGATTTGTGTCTGATCGCCCATCTGCCGGAGATTCTGGCCGCTGGCGTGAGCAGCTTGAAAGTGGAGGGCCGGATGAAGTCCGCCTATTACGTGGCGGTGGTGACCCGGAGCTACCGTTGGGCCCTGAATGCGTTGGCGCGGGACGGCGGGGAAGCTTACCGCTGCCGGCCGGAATGGTTGGACGAACTGGACAAGATCTCCAACCGCGATTATACCACCGGTTTTTATTTCGCCACCGAGCGGATCAATGAAACGAACCCGGACGTTAAGTACCGGCAGAGCCACGATCTGCTGGGAACGGTACTGGAGCACGACTCGCCCGGGCAACGGATCCTGGTGGGGGTCAGGAACCGCCTGAGCGCCGGGGATGAAGTGGAGCTGTTGCTGCCGGACGCCACCATCCGCCTGGATACGGGGACATTCACCGATGAGCGCGGTCTGCCGTTGCGCGAGGCGCACAACGGCTACCGGATCTACTTTCCGGTCGCGGGAAACGTGCCGGCCGGCGCGGTGTTGCGCCGCAAGCTGACTTCATAGCGCTGAATCAGTAGCTTCCAGTTATTTGTCGGATCTTCTGAAAAGAGCCGAAATTATTCCGAGCGTGACTTATCCATAGAGACAGGTTCAAGAGCATAGAACTGAATAATGAACCGCCGATAGTCGTGCCCGCAATCATTCCGATATTTCGAAAGAGTGAAAATAATATCAGTTTGCATGGCGGAACTATGTAAAACCCGATCAAAGTAAAACGGAATGATAAATAATCTGAGAGAGCTTGCTGAGTGACTGAGAGAGCTTGTTGAGTGACTGAAAGAGCTTGTTGAGTGACTGAAAGAGCTTGTTGAGTGACTGAAAGAGCTCGTTGAGTGACTGAAAGAGCTTGTTGAGTGACTGAAAGAGCTTGTTGAGTGACTGAAAGAGCTTGTTGAGTGACTGAAAGAGCTTGTTGAGTGACTGAAAGAGCTTGTTGAGTGACTGAAAGAGCTTGTTGAATG
>JAEXFN010000010.1 GCA_023400055.1 Bacillota bacterium | reverse complement strand
TCAACAAGCTTGCTCAGTCACTCAACAAGCTTGCTCAGTCACTCAACAAGCTTGCTCAGTCACTCAACAAGCTTGCTCAGTCACTCAACAAGCTTGCTCAGTCACTCAACAAGCTTGCTCAGTCGCTCAACAAGCTCGCTCAGTCACTCAGCAAGCTCTTTCAGTCGCTGAGCAAGCTCTTTCAATTTGATGAGAGATCGGTTTGAAATGTAAGCGAAAGTTTTTGGGGTATGATGGGTTTAAGTTTTGGGCCTAAAACAAGGATTCCGCCTGCAGGCGTGCAAGGGGTTTAGGCGGCAAACCCCTTGCAACCCCGCCGCTAAGGGGACGTTGCTTCCCCTTAGAACCCCTCCAATGTCCGGTTCTTCCCTGAACCGGCAAGGTAAATGGACAATAAGTTTGCCGCCGGCCTCCATTGCCGGCGTCTTCCATAGGATGGTCCCCGGCCGACGGCGGTGCTTCCATCCGGACAGCAACGCCGCGCAGCCGCCATCCTTGGCGGCTGTATGAATGTTAAAAATGTTAGGTGAAATTTTGGATGTCCATGGATTCCGCTTGGTCTTTTAGGCTAGAGTATCCACCCCGAGCGGTCTACAGGGAGGTAGACCGCTCGGCATTGCGAATGGAGCGCATGCCGTTGCCTTACAGAAATTACTTTCAAGCAGAGTTGCGATTGGCAGAATAGTTTCTTAATAGCAGTCGGAACGTTTAGTACAGGTAAATGCCAGGTCAAGGGCCGGCATGAGGCCCTGCGGAGGGGTAGGTCCTAGGGGTTGGCCGTTCAACCCCTGGACATTTCGCACAGGATTAAAGTTGGATAGACAAGACTTTCTCCTAAGATACAACAGACACAACTTTTTCAGTCACTTAATTGCTCATGCCCCGGTTTCCATTGCGGAGCTAACTTGGTAATCATCAGCTCTCTCGGTTGTTGTGCATACTCGTTTTGTTACTGAAAATACCCGCCCCGGCATTATCGCCGCGCAACGGATCAGACTATCGGGGTCAACAGTTTCTCCACGGCGTTGGTACTGATGTAACGTTCGGCCATCGACGCCGCGATCGCGCCATCGGCAGCCGCGGTAATGACCTGCCGGAAGGCCTTTTCCCGGATGTCCCCGGCGGCATAGACGCCCGGAATGTCGGTCTCCATCAGTTCATTGGTCAGAATATGGCCGCTCTCCGAGAGCTTCACCTTATTTTGAACCAGTTCGTTATTGGGTTTGGAGCCGATCGCCATAAAAACCCCGGCGACGTGGCTCTTGCTGATGGCCCCGGTAACCACGTTCTTCAGTTTAATTCCGCTAAGTTTGCTCTCGCCCAGGTATTCACAGACCTCCGAATTCCAGACGATGGCGATTTTCTTATGCTCCAGCGCTTCTTCCCGGAGGATCCGGGTTGCCCGTAACGTATCGCGGCGGTGGACGATCATGACCTTGGAACAGATCCGCGCCAAATAAAGGGCGTCCTCGAGGGCGGTATCTCCGCCGCCGATCACCGCCACGCTTTTGTCCCGGTAAAACGCACCGTCGCAGGTCGCGCAGAAGGAAATTCCCGCGCCGCGGAACCGGTCCTCCTTGGGCAGTCCCAAGCTTTTGGGAGTGGTGCCCATGCACAGAATGACCGCTTTGCCGAGATAGGAATTATCGGCCGTGGTGACCAGCTTTTTCGGTTCGTCCAATTTAACCTCGGTCACAGGCTCATTGAGGATTTGAGCGCCCGACTTCCGCACTTGGTTTTCCATGCGCAGCGCCAGGTCCGGACCGCTGATCGGTTCCTCGAAACCGGGGTAGTTTTCCATCAGGTTCATGGTCGCCAACATGCCGCCCGAATATAACCTTTCGATCACCAAAACGTCCAAACGGGCCCGGGCCGCATAGAGCGCCGCGGTAAACCCGGCGGGACCGCCCCCGATGATAATGAGGTCATACAATTTTTCCCTCATAATTGGCTTCAGCTCCTCGCTTGCCTCCCATTTTCAATCGAGCAACGGCAGGTGGGAAGCGTTATGATAGGCACCGTGGGACCGGGCCGACCAAGAGGTAAAACGATAAAAAATCCGGCCGGACGGTAAATTTGCCGATGATTTACCATCTTATGTCCGGCGGTTTTGCCTTGTGTCGCGATGGATACTCCAGTCCCAATGTACCAAAATTTAAGGACCGGCCCATATATTGGACCCGTCCTTAAATTACGGCACCCGTCAGCGCAGTTATCATGCTGCGGATTCTTCGATAATTATCCGGATTCCTTGATCGCTCCGACGATAACCGGACAGCCGAGGACATTTCCCGCAATCCCTCATTCCGCTGTGATATAATGCAGAATCAGATCGATCGTGGCCACGATGGAATCGATATGGGTCCGCTCATAAGCGTGGGAGGCGAATACGCCCGGACCGATCAGCCCGGTCCGGACATCCCAGCCCGCGCTGAGCGCCGCCGAGGCATCCGAGCGATAATGGGGATAGATGTCCATCTTATAGGAGATATCGTGCTGCTTGCATAATTGCAGCAACTTTTGGCGCAATTCAAAATCATAGGGGCCGGAGGCATCCTTGGCGCAAATACAAACGCTGTATTCCGATGAATTCTGCTCCACCCCCGGCGCCCCCATATCCACCGCGATATACTCGGTGGTTCCCGGCGGCAAAGCGGCGCAGGCGCCATGGCCCACTTCCTCATAGTTGCTGAAGTAGAAATAGGTGGGATAGGCCGGCTTCAAACCGTTCTCCGCGATATACCGCAGCGTATATAGCAGAATTGCCACGCCGGCCTTATCGTCCAGATAGCGGCTTTTGACGAACCCCCGCTCGGTGAGGACGGTCCGAGGATCGACGCAAATGAAGTCCCCGACATCAATGCCTAGCCTGGCCGCGTCGTCCTTGGAAAAAACCTTTTCGTCCAGGATCACTTCCATGTTTTCCGGAGTCCGTTTGAGCTCCCGGGCCTCGTCCCCGCTGATATGGACCGAGGGTTTGGTCGTCTGGATCGTGCCGCTGTAGGAAGAACCGCCGCCGGTGACGACGGTGCAATTGGCCCCTTCGACAGTGCCCATCATGAAGCCGCCGATGGGAGTCAGGGCCAGCGTCCCATGGGGCTTGATCGCTTTGACCATGGCGCCCAGGGTATCCGCATGAGCGGTGAAGGTCCGTTGCTGTTCCGCTCCTTGCCCCGGCACGGATGCGATGATCGCCCCGTTATGGGTCGCACGGCAGGCGATCCCCAGTCCGGTCAATTCCTGCCGCAGGTAACTCATGATCCCGGCGGTGTACCCGGAAGGGCTGGGGATGGCTAAGATCGTCTGCAAGTAATGAAATATCTGTTCTTTGTCATAATTCATAAGCTATCCTTCTTTCTTTTGATCCTTTCCAGCTGGGAAATGATTTCACTGTATTCGGCCGGCCATCGCCGGGCGGCCCAAATTAAATAATCCGCCTCCCGGCGGGAGAACGGATATGCCGTGCAGGATGAGCATTCCAGCCCATGATTACGCTTAACGAAATAAAGTCTATTCTCCGGACTCCGGAGCCAGCCCCGACTCGGGAAAGACCGATTTGACGACGCTCTTGACCGACTTCTCGAATTGCGGGCGGGGCAGCATCACGACCCGGCCGCATTGGACGCATTTGATCCGGAAATCCATCCCGACCCGCATCACTTCCCAATCGGTCCCGCCACAGGGATGCACTTTGCGCAGCCTGACAATGTCACCAATATAAAATTTCATTTTTTGCTTCACTCACTTTCATACCAATCGTCCCGGAGGCAGTTTCACCTGGGCCTGGCGGAAGCGTTCCGTGATCAAGACCCGCAGCTCCCTTTCGATCTGCCATTGGCCGTCGGGAACCGTCCGGGCAATTACCCGGAGCACCAGGGCCGTCTCGGTCAATGCCTGCACCCCGACGAAGCTGGCCGCCTCAACCAGCTCGGGATGGCTGCGGTTGAACCCGATCAAACTGTCCTGGAGCTCGGCAACCACCTGTTGCAGATTATTGTCGTAAGCGATCGGTACATCGACCAACGCCAGCATGGGCGAGTCATTGTAATTGGTGACTCGCTCGATCTTGCCGTTGGGAATGATATGTAGCTGGCCGCCGAAATCGCGGACCTTGGTGACCCTGAGCCCGATCTCCACCACCTTGCCGGTGACATCGGCGATGGTAACCCGGTCGCCCACCTGAAACTGATCTTCCAATAAAATAAAGAACCCGGTAATTACGTCCCGGACCAGGCTCTGCGCACCAAAGGCCACCGCCACGCCGGCAATCCCGGCGGTGGTCAGGACCGAACCGACCGGCACATTCATCAGTTGCAACACCGTGACGATGGCCACAAAGTAGACCAGATAACGGCACAAGCTCTTCAGCAGCGCCTCCATGGTCTGGGCCCGGCGCTCCTCCAGATGGCCCTGGAGTTGTTTGACCCGGAAGACACGGCTGATCAGTTTATTGGAGAGGGCCAGCACGATTCGGGCCGCCAGGATGACCAAAACCATCTGGGCCAGCCGGTACAGCAGGTCATCGAGGTTGATCCGCGCGGCGAACC
This sequence comes from Bacillota bacterium, assembly GCA_023400055.1. Classification (GTDB taxonomy): domain Bacteria; phylum Bacillota; class UBA4882; order UBA8346; family UBA8346; genus Hydrogenispora. Next base: position 5,879 of record JAEXFN010000010.1, on the reverse strand, counting down.
GCGTCAAAAAGCCGAATAATTCCTTCAAGTTTCTCCGCTCCCGTCAGGCCAACCGGCTGCCCTGGCTATGACCGCGCCGCAGATTCCAGGGATCGTTGCCGTACTTATCCGCCGCCAACCGCTGCGCCAGCATGACCTCATCGGGCGACAACGTTCCGGGTCGCATCGCGATCCCGTATTGGCTTTCAAAGGCTTCGCTAATGGCGACGGCCAGCCGGCCCGGCTCGACTTTTTTGCCCAATTCCGCCAAGGAAGTGACCCGGACGGCCATCTCTTGGCAAAACTCCGCTTCCGGTACGGGCAGTTTTAGCAACGCCGCCAGATCGGCGGCGCAGAAATCCAGTAAAATGGAACCATGCTGCAAAAAGGCCGAATCTTTGCGGTACTGCGCGCTGCCCACCAGCTTGCGGCCGTCGACCGTCAGTTCATACCAGGAGGGAGCGTCAAAGCAAGCGCCGGTCCGGGAATGGCGGTCCAATCCTTCCAGATGGAGCGCGGCCGTCACGCCGAACTCCCGGAAAGCGGCGATCAACGCCTGTGCGATATAGCGGTAGGATTCGCGCAAACCCTCGGGAACACCGTCCCGTGTGCCCGCAATCACCGAATAGGTCAATTCCCGGTCGTGCAGGACCGCCCGCCCGCCGGTAGTCCGGCGCACCAGGCCGAACCCGCCCGCGTGCACCCGTTCCAAACGCACTTCCCGTTCCAGATCCTGAAAGTACCCTACCGACAGCGTCGCCGGAGCCCAGCCGTAAAAACGAAGCGTCGGCGGAGCCGTCCCCGCCAGATAACTGCCGAAGATCGCCTCGTCGACCGCCATGTTCCAGGCCGGGTCGGCCACCTGGTATTCGAGGACGCGCCAGGCCATCACTCGCCGATCAAAGCGGCATAGTCTGCGGCGCTCAACAACTCATCCAGTTCTTTTTTATCGGTAATCTCGATCACGGCGATCCAGCCTTTCTTGAAAGGATCCTGGTTCACCAGTTCCGGACTGTGTTCCAATGTATCGTTCACTTCCAGGACTTCTCCGCTGATCGGCGCATAGATCTCCGAAACCGCTTTGACCGATTCGATGGTGGCCATCGCGCTTTTGGCGGCAACCCGTTCTCCGACAGCCGGCAAATCCACGAAGACCACGTCTCCCAATTCTTTCTGGGCATACTCGGTAATTCCCACGGTAACCCGGTCCTTGTCGACTCTTACCCACTCGTGTTCGCGGGTATATTTCCGATCGTTTGGCAGCAAGATCATTACCTCCTTAATTTCATACCCCCATTTTTTCGACGACCCGGCAGACTTTCCTCTATCGCGGGGCAGAAATTTTTAATTAAGTTTCACATTTCCAAAGCAGGATTTCTTTTTGATACACCGCGACCGGTCCGTTGTCATATGATAAACGGATGGATCGGTCCCGGAAAGGAGGGCTGTTTCGTGTGCAAGCTATTAAGGTGCATTCTTAATCCCTACTTGAAAAGCAGAGGCAAAACCATGATTCTCATTTGGCGCCGCACCAAGACGGACGAGTGCTGACCTGACGGCGGAGCATGCCCGACTGTTCCGGGATGCTGCGATACCGCTTCGCTCAGTTCGTAAGGAAGGATCCCCTCGGTTCACCAGCCAAGGGTGACCTCCAAAAGAATACCAAAAGACGCTCCCCATTTCGAAGCCATGAGATGAAGTCTGTTCAAAAAATCTTTACAAAGCCAATTAACGACTTTATCCCTCGCTTCCCTGAGCTTTTGTGGTCACCCTGCCCTTCGGCAGGGTTTATCCACAGTGCTTTTCGACCATGGTCCATCAACCATGGTTTATTTTATGGTCTTTTCGGGCTCCTTAATCACATAAAATGAGGTGAACGCCGAGAAAGGGCGGATCGGGAACGCTCTTTCCAGAACCGAACAAGCATGGCCTCACAATCGCTCCCCGGCGGCCCGGAAGATTTGCTCCGCCGCTATCCTTCCATCTCAAGCAAGCAGAGCCATCCGCTAACATTTATGTTAATATTGCAAAATTGATGGTCGCTACCCTAATTATACCTCCCTCAAAATGCAGGAATCGCAATGAAGATGCCGAATTCCTTTCAAAAAGCCCGAAGCGGGCCACAAAGCCAAGGCCAGGAGGGCCCAAGGGCAAGCGGCCACGGATGGCATTACGCGCAGCCCCAAGGCAGGACGGCCCAAGCTGCGGCGTCCATGGATGGACATCAGCCGCAAAGCCAGAGCCAGGAAGGCTCAAGGGCAAGCGGCCATGGATGGCATAACGCGCAGGCATACTCTATGGAGAGGAGAAGTAACCGCGATGCTCAATACCCGTCCCTCACTGTCGCACGACCCAATCGCCCAATTTGGAAAAATCATCCTCTCCTCCGTGAACGGCCTGGGCGAAGCCTGCCTGCTTTATTTGAAAAGTCTCAAATCGCTAATTGCCGGTACCATCTTCTGGAAGAACACCTTTCACCAGATGGAGATGATCGGGCTCAAATCCCTGCCGATCGTCCTGATTATCTCCGCTTTTACCGGAATGGTTTTTTCATTGCAGATCGCCAAGATTTTCGCGACTTTCGGCCTCACCTCCCAGTTGGGGCAGGGGTTGACCCTGGCGTTCGCCCGGGAATTGGCACCGGTGCTGACCGGCGTGGTGGTGGCCGGCCGGATCGGCTCCTCCATCGCGGCCGAGATCGGTTCGATGAAAGTTACCGAGCAGATCGAGGCGCTGGAGGCCTTGTCGACCGATCCCATCGATTATCTGGTGGCGCCGCGGATCGTGGCCGCCTCGTTGATGTTGCCGGTCCTGGTGGTCTTCGCCGACTTCATCGGCATCGTTTGCGGTTTTGGGGTGGCGGCGGTGTACGCCAACATTCCGGCCCGCGATTTCGTCGACGGGATCCTGACCTTCGTCAATTTTTGGGATTTCAGCGGCGGCGTGGTCAAGGCCGGCTGTTTCGGGATGATCATCGCCGGGGTGGGCGCCTATAAGGGCCTGAACACTGAGAACGGCGCGGTGGGCGTCGGCAAGGCCACCACCGAGTCGGTGGTCATCTCGACCATCCTGCTCTTTATCCTGAATTATTTTCTGTCGATGTTCTTATATAACTTGTAATAGCTGGAGGATCCGGTGATTAAGCTCGTTAACCTGAGTTACGCCATTGGCGGCAGGATGATCCTCGACCGAATCCAATTGAACGTGGAACGGGGCGAGACGCTCGTGATCATGGGACCGAGCGGTTGCGGCAAGAGCACCTTGCTCCGCCTGATCATGGGGCTGATCACGCCCACCGCCGGCTGGGTGGAGATCGACGCGATCGGCACCGCCGGTTTCTCCAAGGAAGAATGGCGCCAGATCCGGCAGCGGATGGGAATGGTCTTTCAATCCTCCGCGCTGTTCGATTCGTTAAATATATACGATAACGTCGCCTTCGGCTTGCGCCGCAAAGGGCTGCCGGAAGACGAGATCCGCGAGCGGGTCTATCAGACCCTGGCCATCGTCGGCCTGGAGGCGGAGACCGCCGCCAAGATGCCGGCCGACCTGAGCGGCGGCATGAAAAAGCGGACCGCCATCGCCCGGGCGGTGGCCACTCAGCCGCCCATCCTGCTGTACGACGAACCGACCACCGGCCTCGACCCGATCATCGCCGATACCATCAACGAGCTGATCCGCGATCTGCAACACCGCCTGGGGATCACCTCCGTCGTCGTCACGCACGATATCCAGAGCGCCTTGAAAGTGGCCGACCGGGTGGGTCTTTTGAACGAGGGCGATTTGGTGGAAATAAGGCCCCGTAACGAATTGGACCGGGTTACTCATCCGCTCTTTCGACAATTTTTGCATAATTTCGGTATGGAGATATGATGTCCGACAGCATTTTTGGCAGCTATGGAGGCGATCGATTTTGACGTTGAACTCCGAAACCAAAGTGGGTATCTTCGCCCTGGTGGCTTTAGTCGGGATGGTTTCCCTTTTCATGTGGCTTTCCGGATCGCAGATCCTGCAACACGGCTATCGTTTAGAGGCGGTCTTTGACCGGATCGAAGGCTTGCGTCCCGGCGCGCCGGTGAAGTATAACGGCGTGGACGTCGGTCGGGTGAACGAGATCTACTTCGATGAACAAAAGATCATCGTGGCGATGCGGATTCAGACCAATTTTAAGATTCCGCACCGCACCAAAGCGGTGATCGCTAGCAGCAGCGTAGTCGGGGACAAATATCTGGAGCTGATGCCGCTGGACCGGGACGAAAAGCCCCTGGAAGGCGACAGAATCGTCGGCAAGACGCCGATGTCCATGGAGCAAATCTATGTCGCGGCCTATGAAGCCATCTCCTCGCTGCGCGAGATTGCCGACTCCATCAAGGCATTGACCGGCGACCCGGCGGTGATCCAATCGGTCCGCAACTCGCTGCAGAATATGGAGCGGATCTCCCAGACGCTCGATAAATTCGGCGGTCAGATCCAAACGGTCGATCTGGCCGGCCTTTTCCGGCGGATCGATCATATCGCGGCGATCACCGAGCGGCTGGCGCAGGGCAACGAAACCCAAATCAACGAGCTGGTGCAGAACATTAACCAATCCTCGGCCCAACTCCTTCAGGCCAGCCTGACGGCAAATAAATTCCTGCAGAATGCCGACGCCTCGGGACAGCTGGGCACCAACCTGAAACAGACGCTCAGCAACGCCGAGCAAGTCACCGAAAATCTGGAGAAATTCTCGGCGCTAGTCGCCTCCAAGGATCAAGACATCGACCAGATCATGACCGATGCCCGTCAGACGATGACCGCCATCAACCAGGCCGCCCAGAGCATCAACAACGCCGTCAATAAGCTTACCAACGGCGACCACAGCACCGTGTCCGAGATTCAGGAGACCGTCAGTACCGCTTCGCAAGCCGCCAAGCGGGTCAACGATTATGTAAAACGGCTGCAACAAATCTCGTTCTCCAATTCGCTGGGCGCGGGCGGTCAGAAGCAGGACGGGGCGCTCTTCAGTTACAAGCTGGACAGCAGTTTCGACGAGAAGAACGGCCTGCGGCTGCAGATCGACGATATCGGGGAAAAGAACCGTGCCACGCTGCAATGGATGTTTAAAATGCCCCAATACACCAGCCGGGTCGGGCTTTATCAGAATAAATTCGGCTTCGGCCTCGATTATCCCGTCTCTCCCCAATGGACCGTGGGATTAAATCTGTGGGACACCCATGATGCCAAGATCGGCGCTTCTTCTTCATTGCAACTGCCGAACAACTGGTCGCTTTCGCTGGACGCCGCCAAGGATCTGGAATCCAGCCAGAATTCCTGGCGCTGGATGCTGTGGAAGAAGTTTTAAAAGCCTTGGAACCCGCTCACGGGGCGGAGAAGATTCGCCCGGCGACTGGAAGAAGCGGATTATTCACAGCCGGAAGATCTTTATCCACAAAAGTTAGATCTGGAACGATTCCAGATCGATCTTTATTCACAAAAGATCGATCTGGAATCGTTCCAGACAGATCTTTATTAACAAAAGATCGATCTTTATCCACATAAGGAAGATCTTTATTCACAAAAGATCGATCTGGAATCATTCCAGACAGATCTTTATTAACAAAAGATCGATCTTTATCCACTAAGGAAGATCTTTATCCACAAAAGATCGATCTGAAATTACCGCAGACAGATCTTTGTCTATCCATCTTAATCCTGTGCGATATGTCCAGGGGTTGAACGGTCAACCCCAACACCTTGGACCTACCCCACCGCAGGGCCTCATGCCGGCCCTTAATAGTGGTTCCTAATCTTTATCATGATGGGATGGTCAAAACTCCGTGGAGCATGGAGATTTTGACCATCCCATGGATAGTAAGGTAATTAGGAACCACACTTGACCCGGCATTTACCTTTACCAAACGCAC
>JAEXFN010000015.1 GCA_023400055.1 Bacillota bacterium | reverse complement strand
ACTCAACAAGCTTGCTCAGTCACTCAACAAGCTTGCTCAGTCACTCAACAAGCTTGCTCAGTCACTCAACAAGCTTGCTCAGTCACTCAACAAGCTTGCTCAGTCGCTCAACAAGCTTGCTCAGTCATTCAACAAGCTCGCTGACTCACTCAGCGAGCTCTTTCAGTCACTCAGCAAGCTTACTCAGTCGCTAAACAAGCTCGCTCAGTCATGCGTAGTTGGTTTTCGATGGGAGATCGGTTTGAATTGTAAGCTAAAGTTTTTGGGGTATGATAGTTTTAAGTTTTTAGGCCTAAAACAAGGATTTCGCCCGCGGGGTTGCAAGGGGTTTCAACGGAAAACCCCTTGCAACCCCGCCGCTAAGGGGACGCTGCTTCCCCTTAGAACCCCTCCAATGTCCGGTTCATCCCTGAACCGCAAGGTAAATGGACAATGAAGTTTGCCGCCGGCCTCCCTTGCCGGCGTCTTCTATATGATGGTTCCTAGCCGACGGCGGTGCTTTCATCCGGCCAGCAACGCCGCACAGCCGCCATCCTTGGCGGCTGTATGAAGGCAAAAATGTAAGGTGGAATTGGGATGTCTATGGATTCCTCTTGATTTTTTAGGCTAGATTATCCACCCAAACGGTCTACAGGGAGGTAGACCGGCACGGCATTGCGAATGGAGCGCATGCCGTTGCCAAACAGAAATTGCTTTCAAAAAGAGATGCGATTGGCAGAATAGTTTCTTAATAGCATTCGGTACGTTTGGTAAAGGTAAATGCCGGGTCAAGGGCCGGCATGAGGCCCTGCGGTGGGGTAGGTCCTAGGGGTTGGCCGTTCAACCCCTGGACACATCGCACAGGATTAAGATGGATAGACAAGGCTTTCTCCCAAGATACGACTTTCAGTCACTCTACATCGTTTTAACTGTTTAACTATAGATTTTGTGAAAAATCGGTTCTTTGATAAATTGGTCAAAACTTGCATTGCTCTTTAGCCGCAGCCGGGAGTCGAATGGTCGGAAAACCTTCCCCGGCCGGAACGGCGGTCGCCCGTTGCAAATAAAAGCAGGTTTTTGGCGGCCTTCATGGAAGATCTCTGCGAGGTGAAGCTGATGTTTTTATCATGGCGCGGCCAGTCGGGCGTCACCCGGCTGCCCCGGGAACAATTCCAGACGATGCTGCAGGATCCCGCCGCCGTTCTTTGGCTGGATCTGGAGGGAGGCGAGGCCGAGATCCGGCCGCTGCTGATCGAACTGGGGCTGTTTCATCCGCTGACCGTCGAGCGGATCTTCACGCCGCAGCCGCGCGCCTTTCTGGACGAATTCGATTCCTACCTGCACCTGCTGCTTCAGGAGATCCATTTCAGCCAAGCGGGCGAGGTCGGGCTCGATGCCTGCCACTTCATCCTCGGCAGCAATTTCCTGATTACCATTCACCCCGGACCACTGGAGGCCATCGCCACGCTGCAACGGGAGCCGCCGGCCCGTTTTTTCAGCCAGGGTTCGGACGTGCTCTTTTACCATATCGCGGTGCCGCTGATCGGCCGGAGCTTTACGGCCCTGGACGAGATCGCCGATCGCACCGAGGCGATCGAAGACCGGATCTTTCCCCGGCCGGACCGGGAACTCCTGGCCGAACTCTTTAGCTTAAAACGCGATCTGATCGCCATGCGCAAGGCCTTGGCGCCCATGCGCGAGGCGCTGGGCCTGCTTTCCCGGCGCGAGAATCCCTTCGTCGATCTGGAAGCGCTGCCCTTCATGAGCCTGCTCTACGATCAACTAATCCGCCTGCACGAACTCTGCGAGACCCAGCGGGACATCCTCGCCGGCGCCCAGGAGATCTATCTCTCGGCCCTCTCCAATCGGATGAACGAGGTGATGATGACGCTGACCGTGGTCTCCACCATCATGCTGCCGCTGACCCTGATCGTCGGTTATTACGGCATGAACTTCCAGCACTTTCCGGAACTGACCTGGAAACACGGGCTGCTCCTGCTCTGGCTGCTGATGGGGGGCACCGTCGGCGGAATGCTCTGGTATTTCAAGCGGAAACACTGGTTTTGAGCGAGTTTCGACGACGCGCTTGAATGGACGGATATGCAGGCAATCGATAATGCCGACCTCTTTCTTGCTCTCCCGGCGGTATTCCATCCCTGGACCGCCGAGCTCGAACCGTCCTGGTTTTGGCCCGAATCGGGGAGAGTAACCGCCATGCTTCGAATTCTAAAAGCTTTTTGATCCCAGAGCCCGGTGGTTTCCCTTCCCGATTCGGGAAGCCAGAGCCAGGATGGCTTAAGGGTAAGCGGCCATGGATGGCGTAACGCGCAGCCCCAGAGCCAGGATGGCTTAAGCTTGCGGCGTTCATGGATGGACATCTACCGCAAAGGGCCAAGGGTTAGGTCTCGTTATAACTTAAAACAAAAGGGTGATCGCCATGTCCGCCTCCCAAACCCGTTTTCCTCTGAATACCACGGAGGCCTTGAACTTCCGGGCCATTCCCGACTGGGTGCGGGCCGCGGCCGGGTCGCTGCTCGGCCAGGGTTACCAGGCCTACCTGGTCGGCGGCGCGGTCCGCGATCTGCTCTGGGGCGGCTCCCCCAGCGACTGGGATCTGACGACCGACGCCCGGCCGGAGCGGGTCGAGAGCCTCTTCCCCAAGACCGTGCCCACCGGCAAGGCCTACGGCACCATCACCGTGCTGGCCGAGGGGGGCAAACTGGAAGTGACCACCTTCCGCGAGGACCTCGGCTACAGCGACGGCCGACGGCCCGACGCCATCCGCTTCGGGACCGAGATCGCCCAGGACCTGCTGCGGCGGGATTTCACCATCAACGCACTGGCCTATGATTTCGCCGACGGTACGCTGGTCGATCCCTGCCGCGGTTACGCCGATCTGCAAAAACGGGTGCTGCGGGCGGTGGGCGATCCGGCGGTCCGTTTCCGCGAGGACGGCCTGCGGATGTTCCGCTTCTACCGTTTCTTGGCTACCTTGGAGCTGCGGCCGGACCGGCGCACTGCCGCCGCGGTCCGGGCCGAGTGGGGCCGGCCGGTCAGCCCGGAACGGATCCGCGACGAATTCAGCAAGCTGCTCTTGGGCGAGCGGGTGCGGATTGGCTTGACCGGTTTGCGGCAGAGCGGCCTGCTGGCGCTCTTCCTGCCGGAGCTGGAGGCGACCGACCTAGAACAAGGCCGCTACCACCGCTATCCGCTCTGGGAACACCTGCTGGTGGCCACCGAAACCGTCCGGCCCCAACTGGAACTGCGGCTGGCCGCCCTGCTGCACGACATCGCCAAGCCGGCCACCCGTTTCGAGAATGAGACCGGGGTCCATTTTTACGGCCACGATCAGCAAGGCGCGGCCATGGCCGAGGCCGCGCTGACCCGGCTGCGTTATCCGGGGCGGTTGGTCGAGACCGTCGCCAAACTGGTCCGCTGGCATATGTTCCTGGTACAGCCGCAGACCGGCGACGCCGCCATCCGCCGCCTGATCGCCAAGGTCGGCCCGGAACGGGTGCGCGACCTGCTGGAGTTACGGCGCGCCGACATCGTGGCCACCGGCCGGATCGACACGGCGGCTTGGGAATACTGGCGCGAAATGAGCGAGCGGATCCTGGCGCTCCTGGAGGAACCGGCCGCCCGGGAGTCTTTCCGGCTGGCGTTGACCGGCCACGATCTGATCAGCCATTTCGGCCTGAAGCCCGGCCCGCTGATCGGCCGGGTGCTGGACGCCCTGCAGGAAGCGGTCTGGGAACAGCCGGACCGCAACAACCGGGAAGCCCTGCTCCAGATCGCCACCGCCTATCTGAAGCAGGCGCCGCCCGGTTGAGGCCACACCAAGCAGCGTTATTCCTCCGGTTCCAGTCGCAACTTGTTGTGCATGACCGAGTTCGGCAGATGAAACTCGTCCAAGGTCTGCTGGATCACTGCATCGATGTCGCGCTTGGCTTCGACCGTATCCAGCCTGCCGGAGAGGCTGATCCGGCCGTCATCGACCGCGATTTCGATCGGCAGCTCGTTAAGGTAGGGATTGGCCGCGATCTGATCCATCATCCGCAGCACGATCCGGTCGTCCCACTCCACCCGGGGCTTATTAAAGGCATTGATCACCTTGCGCACGCCGGGAACGCCGGCCGCCAGCGAAATCGCCAGCGCGATCGCTTCCTCGCCGACATTGCCCCACAGGGTAACCACGCCCTCCCGGGTCAGCGCCTTGATCCGTCCCGGGATCAGTGACGGCTCGGCCATCAACGCGGCATGAACGTTATTGGTGATGGTGGCGTCATCCACCTCCTCCGCCAGCTTTACCTGGCTGCGCACCTCGCGCACCCCCCGCGCCTTGGCCGCCTTCTCCAGCGCCCGGTCCAGCTCGCTCTTGCTGGCGACGCTCCCCACCAGTTGCACCGCGCCGCCGTTCACTTTGAAGCCGAGCGAATCGGGGATCTCCGGATCGGCCCGCAACTCCTCGCTGACTTCGAAGGCCACATCCTCATCGTCGACCGGTCCGTCGGTGCAGACTGTGATGTTGTTCTCGACGCTCCTGACGCCCGGCAGCTTGCGGACCAGCTCTTCCGCCCGGCGCTTCTCTTCCAGCACATCCACGATGCCTTGAATCCGGACCATGCCGTTCTCATAGGCCCTGGCCTTCAGGGCATAGCCCGCCAAACGCGGCTCTTCCTGGAAACGGCGCTTCACTTTCTCGGTAAGCTCATCCAAGGAGTTTTGCTTCATTCGGATGCCTCCTTAATTTGGGATTGATGATCGTGATGATGACAATCAACCCATGGCCGGTGGGTATTTCTACCTACCAAACGGTAGTCCGGATCGTCAAAGGGCTGAAGCCCGCCATGCGACGCGCTTCGCCATCCGCAATTATTATGGCTTTCCGCAATTGGATTTAATCCGTCGCGGCCGAGATCGAAAAGACGCCAAAAAGAGCCGACCCGGCGGGACGGCTCTTGGCAACCGGATTTAGTTTTTGGCGAGTTGGGATGGTTTGCAAGCGCGGCGCGGCCTCGGTTGCGGATCAGCTTTTAAAGCCCCCGTTGCGCGTCGGCGGGATCGTGCTTGCGGTAATCGAAGCCCCAGGAGGTCTCGTACAGGTTTCCCGCCGCATCCGAACCCTTGACCGTGATCATGCAGTAACCGGGTTTCAACTCCGGCGGCTGGAAAGTGTAAACGCCTTGCCCATCCGGTTCCAGGCTGACCCGGTAGTTCCTGACCTGCAGCTCAATGTCTTTAACCCCTTGGGCTTGACCCGAGCCTTGGCCGCGGTCCTGAATCGACAGTTTGAAGCGGATCGCGGGAATCTGGGTGACGATGGCCGCATCGGCGGGACCGTAGATCTGCAGGTGCAATGGGCGAATGGTCAGGATCCGCTCCAGCTTAGCAAGGTCGTAGCTGTTCTCCATCACCCGCCGCTTGATCCGCAGCGGGCTGTCGCCGCTTTCGTTATTTCCCCAGAAGACGGTGTGCATCCCCTGGTAGCCGGCCTGGAGCGCCACTTCCTCCACGGTCTGGTTGAACCAGCCGTACGGATAGGCCAGCAACCGGACCGGCCGGTGCAGCTTCTCCTCGATCAGCAGCTTGGAATCGCGGATCTCATGTTCCAGCCATTTCCGGTAATGCTCCGTCCCGCCCGCCGCCCGGCGATCGGTCAGGAAAGGGTGGGTCATGCTATGGCATTCGATGTCCATCCCGGCTTGGGCCATCTCCTCAAGTTCCGCCCAGGTGATGGCGTTTTCGCTCCGGGTCGCCACCGATCCGGCGATCACGAAGAAAGTGGCCTGATAGCCATATTTCTTCAATAACGGGAAGACCGTGGTGTAATGGCTGCGGTGTCCGTCATCGAAGGTCAGGACCACCGGTCTGGCGGGGAGCCTAGCGGGATCGTGCTCGGCCTGCAACATTTGCAAGGCGGTGATCGGGTGGTAACCGTGCTCTTTCAAGTATTGGAAATGCTGTTCCAGCTGAGCGGGGCTGAAATCATAAACGCTGGGGCCGTTGGGTATGATCCGGTGGTAGCACAAGACCGGGATCAGCACCGGATGGGTAGCCGCCCCAACCGCTTTGCCCGGCGATTCCGCCTTCAGGTAGGATGGCAGAACGATTCCACACACCATCAGCAAAGCCAAAAATAAACCGATCCACCCCAGCTTCTGATTCATTGCTTTTCTTACATTCTTCATGATGTCCATGTCCGCTATGCGCTCTCTCCTTGAAGTACGATCCCCGGGATGCAGGATCGCCGGTTACGTTAAGTGTAATGAGTTCGTTGACCCTGCTCAAATCCCTTTTGGTAAATATCGTACGCTTACCGGTCAGGAAAGCTCGCCCGCCAGGAGCTTTCGCAGATTGGTGGCGAAGCGGAGGTTGTCCGCCTTCGAACGCGGCGCCGGGCCTTTGGTTCGGCCGCCGCTCCGCCGCCAGCGTGCCAGGATATTCCGTTCCTCGAGCAACATGGTCATCCGGTCCTCCCGGAAAATCTCGCCGTGCGGCGCGATGGCGGCGGCTCCCTTCGCCAGCACCAGCGCAGCCAGGCCCTGATCCTGGGTGACCACGATCGCTCCGGCGACGGTCAGATTGACCACGGCCAAATCGGTCGCTTGGGGTTCATCGCCCACCACCCGGTGGTTGGGCCGGTCGATGCGGTGGTGGATCGAGGCCACCGTGATCACTTCCCGCCCGAAGGCCTCCGCCAATTCATCGATGATCTTCAGACAGTCGCGCGGCGTGGCATCGGCGTCGACAATGATCGGCGCCGCTGGCCGATTTGCTTCCCGTTCCATCTTCTCTCCTCCTGGGGTCAACGGCCCGCTTCAACCACCGGCCAGCCGTTAAGCAACTCCTCTGTATCATACCACACTTCCCGCAGCCGCGCACGTTCATTCAAGCTCAGCGCCGGAACGGCCGTCGCCATTGCCGTCTTCGGTCCGTCCAGCTTTTGAATGAGATACTGATAGCGGCCGTCCCGCAGAGTCCGGCGGACCCAGAGCGGAGCACGGCTGACCTGCAGTATCTGAATTCTATGGGAATAGCGCGGGTCTTTGCGCAAGCGCAGCGTTACCGCCAATCCGCAATCGCTGTAACGCCAGCGCTGATTGGAGAGCAAGTTGCCCAGGGAATAGGCGATAAAACAGGTGCGACGCCGGCCATCCGGAGCGACGATCTCCTGCCATTCCAGCGGCTCGATCACGTGAACGTGGCTACCGAGCAGGATATCGACGCCCATGGCCAGCAGCCGCCCGAACAACTGCCGTTTGGCTCGGTCGGGGAAGCGCCGGTATTCGACGCCGGAATGGAGGGCCAGCACGATGGCGTCGGCCCCGGCTTTTTTGGCCGCGGCGATATCGCCAGCGATTCGGGGTAAGTCCAGCCGGTCAACCAGCCAATCGCGCCCCGCCGGGGTGGGAATGCCGTTGGTCGAGGCCGTGCAGGCCAGAAAAGCCAGCCGGATGCCCCGGCAGTCGATGAGCTGAAAACGCGGTTGCCCCGGAGCGCTACTGCTCCCGGTATGCCGCAGCCCGATCCGGTCGTAATAGGCCAGGGTCTTCAACACACCCTGGCCGCCCTGGTCCAAGGCATGATTGTGCGCGGTAAAGACCAGTTTGACCCCGGCCCATTGCACGGCGTCGGCGATCGCATACGGGCTGTTGAAGCCGGGATAACCGCTATAGCGGCGTTCCGGCCCGGAGAGCGGACTCTCCAGCACCGCCACGCTGAGATCGGCTTGCGTTAAAAGCGGCCGGATCGCGGCGAAGATTGGCCGGAAGTCGTAGGTGCGGCGGACCGGGTCATACCCGGACTGAATCACCGACTGATGCATGACGATGTCTCCCACCGCCGTCAACGTAATGGTCGGAGGCTGATCGTTCCGGGCGGGAAACGGTCCGTCCGACAGCGGATACCCGGAGGCACTGCCATAAAATAAGCATAGGAGCAAGAGCACGCCGAACCTCGGCATGATCCAGATGTGCTTTCTGGCCATGATCACGACGACATCCTCTCCGTCCCGGGACGTTTTCCGATGCCCGTCCCGCTTTTTGATTATATTCGCGGCGGGACGGGAGCAGAATCCATCCGGCGCTGCTTTGAGTTTTTCTTCCGAAAAGAAAATTGGCGCATCGTTACAAACCCGCATATTTTTGGTACAATAGAGGGAGCACGTGTGAGGGACGTCTCTATCAAACTTGGCTATTCCGGCCCGGTTCGCTCAAGTCTGGGAAGGCATGAGGCGGACCAGCCCCGGTCCCGTTTCACGCGTAACCAAAGGGGGCTCCGATGCAAACCGGCAAGTTTACCTGGAGTTATCCGAAGCGCTACCCGATCACGTTTTTGACGATCTTCCCGATCGTCGTTTTGTCCAGCTTGTACAGTTATGCGCTGTTTCATTTCCTGACTGAAATTTACGGTATTTTCCTGGCGTTCTCCATCTTCTCCATTCCCTGGAATGTCCGCCGTTTCCTGAGCAATCGCTATTTCCTCTTTATGGGCGTGGCCTTCTCCTTTATCGGCGTATTCGGCCTGCTGCACCTGCTGGTGGATTTCGCGTTGATCCCGCCCGGACTGCTGGTCGATTCAGCCGCCCAGATTAACCTGACGGTCTGCTATCTCTGGGGAATTTCGCTGTGCATGGCGCCTTTTTTTCTAAAACGATATTTCTCTTATCCATCGGCCTTCGGCGCTGTCGCCGCAGCGACCCTGGCCGCGCTGGCCGGAACCCACGTCTTGATGCAGATGCTAAGAAATCCGGCGCAGCAATCTTTGGCCGTCGTCCTTTATCTGGCAATCTTTTTCGCCCTAATGGCCGGGGCGACGATCCTGCTGCTCCGCAACCGGACCGTTTTCGAAAACGCCACCTTAAAAATACTGCTGCTGGCCAATTTCAGTTTTCTGCCGGCGATAACGCCCTTACTGGCCCGCAATTATCCGTTCCTGGTCGCCACCCATCTTTTTAAGATCATCGCTCTGACCCTCTACCATCGGGTGGTGATTCAGACCGGCCTGCTCGCCCCCTATGAGGAGCTGAAACAGAGCCAGGAAGCCCTGGCCGCCGAAAAGGAGCGGTTGGACGTCACCCTCAGATCGCTCGGCGAAGGGGTCATCGCCACCGACAATGCCGGCCGGGTGAGCCTGATCAACCGGGTCGCCGAGGAATTGACCGGCTGGAGTCAAGCGGAAGCCATCGGCCGTCCGCTTCAGGAAGTGTACAATATTAGCTCCATGGATTCCGAGGAACGAAGCGGCCAGGAGGAAGCGATCCGGCCGGCCTTCGTCTTGCTCTCGCGCAACCAGCGTTACCGGTTCATCGCCGCCAGCGGCGCGGCCATCCGCGACAGCGCCGAGCGGATCATCGGCCAGGTATACGTATTTCGGGATATTACCGAGAAACAAAAGCTCGAAGAGGAACTGCTGAAGAACCAAAAGTTGAAGTCCTTGGGCATTTTGGCCGGCGGTATCGCCCATGATTTCCATAACATCCTGGCCGTGCTGCTCGGCAACGTGCAATTGTCCAAGCTGTTGCTGGAGAAGGGGAAGGATATCGGTAAATACCTGGACGGCATGGAGGAATCCATCAAAAACGCCGCCCGCCTCACCAAACAGTTATTGACGTTCTCCAAAGGCGGGACGCCCATCAAGCACCGGATCGACATCGGCAATATGATTATCCATACCGCCAAATTCGCCTTAAAGGACTCGGTGGTCAAATACCAGTTCACCCACGACGCCGGGCTCTGGCCGGTGGAGGCCGATGAGGGCCAGATCAGCCAGGTGGTTCACAACCTGTTGATCAACGCCGCCCAGGCCATGCCCGACGGCGGAACGGTCCGGATTTACACCAAAAACATTTTGCTGGGCCCCGACGAAATCCCCCCGCTCCGCGCCGGCCGGTACGTCAAGATCGTCATTCAGGACCAGGGGACCGGCATCTCCAAAGAAAACCTGCCTTATATTTTCGACCCCTTTTTCACCACGAAGCAGACGGGAAACGGCCTGGGATTGGCGGCGGCCTACTCCATCATCAACCGTCACGAGGGTTATATCAGCGTCGAGTCGGAACCGGGCCAAGGAACCACTTTCGCGGTTTACCTGCCGGCGCAATTTGAATGCGGCGCCGCCTCCAGCTAATGAAAAAGACCTCCGTAAAAGGAGGCCTTTCTATATTTACTACGTCAAATTATCGGGTTATCGGAACCCAAAGCTTAACGCTTCCAGAAGGGCGTCTCGGGCAACAGGGCTTGAAACTCGGCCACTCGTTCCGCCTGATAGGCTCCGTCGTACTGTCCGGCAAAGAAGCGCTCCAGCGCCTCGTCGTGGAACCGCCGCCAGGACTCCGCTTCCTGGCCGGGGTTGATCGGATAGAAGAGGACGCCGGTAGCCCGGGCCGCTTCCAAGTCACCGATAGCGTCGCCGACCATCAGGATATGATCGGCCGGGTATTTGCCGACCGCCCCCATGGCCAGGTGCTCCTGCTTGGTCCCGAGCTCCTGGCCGGCGATGAAGTCGACCTCCGCGGCGATCCCCTGCTCGGTCCATTCCCGGGCCACCACGTCGCCGGGGGTCTGCGAGACGCAGATCAGGTCGGCCTGCCGGCGCAGTTTGGCGAGGCTCTCCCGGACGTATGGGAAGGGCGGGATGCCGTAAACGATCTCCGCCACCGCCCGGTTGACGGCTTCGCTCCATTCCAGCACCCGTTGGAGCTCGGGATCCCCGGTCCGGGCGACCTCCGCCTTGAGGCTGTCGTTGCTCAGCGGCGCCCCGGAGGCGATCCACGCTTCCAACTTGGGAAGCCGCGGCACTTGGAAGCCGCGCGCCCGGACTTCCTCGCGCTCAGCCAGGAGGCGCAGGACCCGGACCAAGGCCGGAAAACGGTTACTCCCCCGCCACTTGGAATAAAGGCTGACAAATTCGGTGGCTTCCCGGGCATATTTGGCAATCGGCTGCAAATGCCAGAACTTAATGTTATTGGGGCAAAAACACTCTTTTTGCTTGATCTCCATCGTATCCAGCACGCAACCGTCGGAATCGAGCCCGATAAAAAACTCGTGGCGCGGCCGGAACCGCCGCAACGCCTCAGCGGTATAATTCATCCCTGCATCCTCCAACTTCATCCGGAACTCATCTTGATATCGATATCCCGTTATTTCTTATGGTCTGTAACGGAAGAGCAGATCGCCCGCCTCCGGGACCAGCAGATACCCTTCGTCTTCACGGTTCGCCCAGTCTTGCGGGTTGATGGTCCGGTAGTCCCGGTAACCCAAATTGATGCGCCGGCAACGCTCCTCGGGTATGCCGGTAGCCAGGATCACATTGATCCGCGGCCGCTCGACCCCGTTCTCGTAGGTTCCGGCCCCCTTCACGTGGGTGGAATGGGCCAGGATCCCCCGGGGGATATGGGAAAACTCTTCCATTCTGCGGTAATAGTAATCCCGGCAATGGTACCCGATCTGATCGATGTAACGGCCGTGCACGTAAGAAACCTCATCGATGTTGGGCGCGTAAACGATCAGCTCTCCGCCGTCAGCGACGATATCCTGAAGCTTATAGGAGACCTTGCCGCCGGTCCAGAGGTCGTCGAATTTGGGCGGCGCCAATCCGAGAATGCTCTTATAGCGCTTATTCTTATAGACGATGTGCAGCTTATCGGAGAGATCCGCCGCCGCCGACCAGGCTTCCTCGGGAGTGCCGGTGAAAAACCCTTTCAGCTGATGTTCGTTGATGACGAAGCAAAAGGCGGAGCGCGGCACCGTCAGGAACTGGGCGGCCCGGTTCAGCACCCGGCGCACCGGGGTGTCCTTGACGCCGATGATCTTGGGAATGGTGATCAAGGCGCCGAGCCAGTGGAAGAAGTCGATGATCTCCTGGCCGGAGATGCCCGGAAAGAGGTACTTGTTGCCGCCGGAGATCCCCACCACTTCGTGGGGGACCACCGGGCCGGTGATCAGCAGCCGGTCGTATTCATAAATCTTCTTGTTGATGGTGACCGGCACATCCTCGGCCATCAGGCCGCCGGTGATCTCGTTCATCTCGGCCGCGGGAATGGTTCCCGCCACCGTCAGCGCGCTGGGATCATTCCAGGCGTGATTGAGAAAACGGGTTTTTGGGTATTGCCGCTGGTGCTCCTCGGCAGTGATCCCCACCCAGGCCAGGATCTTCTCTTCGGGCATCGGCGGATGGGTCCCCAGCGCCACCATCACGTCCAGTTGAGCGACTTTGGCGCCGATCTGCTCATAAACAGTCCGGTAGATCAGCGGCATCGGCGCGGTCCGGGTGGTATCGGGGATGATCATCAGTACCTTCTTACCGGCCAGATCCAGCCGGTCCAAGGCTGCCGCCATAATCTCCCGGGCCTCCTGATCGCTCATGAAACCTTGCTCTTGCTCATAGCCCTTGCCAACCATTGCAACTCCTCCTTTTATTCAGGGTATCCATCATCACGGGTGGCTAACCCTTATTTTTCAATAACGTTCCGGACGGCGGCGGTCGAGTCCCTGATCACCAACTGGCAGGGCAGCACGATCTGCTGGGACGCCGCCGGCCGGCCCTGGATCCGCTCCACCAGGAGGCGGGCCGCGGCCTCGCCCATCGCCGCAGTGGGCTGGGCCACTGTGGTCAGCGGAATCTTGAAGAAGCGCGCGGTGTCCGAATCGCCGAACGCCACCAACGACATCTGCTCGGGAATCCGGTAGCCTCGGTTCAAGAGATACGCCGCCGTGCCGGTCGCCAATACTTCCGAGGAACAGAAGATGGCGGTCAAAGCCGGCTCCCGAGCGAACAGCTCCCGGGCTCCCTCCACGCCCTCGTCGTAAGTGAAGGTTTTCTGCCGGCTGATCCAGTTCTCCTGCCACTCCAATCCGGCCGCGGCGAATGCGGCCGCGAACCCGGCCAGCCGGTCCCGGGCGGTGGCCTTGCCCGCCCCGCCGATCACCGCGCCGATCCGCCGGTGCCCCTTGGCGATCAGGTGGGACACCGCCATCTTGACGCCCTCCCGGTCATCGGTGATCACATAAGGAAAATCGGTACCCGGAAAATAATGATTAAAAAATACCAGCCGCGCGCCCTCCGCCTGCAGCTTTTGATAGGCCGCCAACTCCTGCGACGGCGAGATCAACAGCCCATCCCCGCCTTGGCTCAGAAAACGCTTGATATGGCTTCTTTCCTGTCCGGCCTCCCATTGCGAGTGGGCGATGGTCAGCTGGGCGTTCACGGTCCGCAGGTATTGTTCCATCCCCTGGATGATCTCGGGAAAGAAGGAGTTGGTGATGGAGGAGACGATCACTCCGATCTGCAGCACCTGGGAACGGTTGATCTGCCAGTCGGTGGCCGGGGCTACGAAACAGCCCTTGCCCTGGCGGCGCTGGATATAGCCGTCGGCCGACAGTTTCTCGAGCGCCCGGCGCACCGTAATCAGGCTCACCTGGTAGGTATCGATCAACTGCTGTTGGGAAGGGATCGCCTCATAACAGGCGTATTTCCCGGAAATGATCTCCGCCTTCAGCAACTGATACAGTTGGAGAAAACGCGGCAGATCCAGATTTTTATCGATCAAACCATGCCACTCCGTTTCTATATGGGCTCCGAAACCCGGCCCGAGACCGGGCGGTTAAGCGCAATGAATAATCCCGCGATTATTCTGAAAAGGTCAGCGCGATCATGCAAAGTCGCTGAATCGTGAATGATCTCATGCGCATGAGCTTATTGTAAATTTATCATATCCCGTCCCGGCTGTCAATTCCGCCCAGTTGTCAACGTTGGACTCGGAACGCTACAGCCGTGGTTGTATCGGAATTGCCCCGGCGAGACCCCGGTTGACTCACCCGAGACGCTATAGCGCAAGATTTTGAAAGATTAAATAATTTATTGAATGGATTTCAAACGCCGGACCGTCTATAATCAGATCCAATATCGAAATTATTCGCAAATCTCATGGAGAAGCAATGAAGCCTCGTCTCCTATTCATCCAATACGGCGGCTTCGTGGCCATCGGTCTCGGCTCGGGAATCCTCGGACCCTTGCTGCCGGCCATCGCCGCCGATCTCGCCATCGGCTACGGCCAGGCCGGCATCCTGTTGGCTGTCCAATTCCTGGGCTCGTTGACCGCCGAACTGATCGGTGGTCCCCTGGCCGACCGCTTCGGCAAGAGGCCGTTTCTCCTGGCCGGCGGCCTATTCATCCTGACCGGCGCCGGCGGCTGCGCCCTGGCGGGCGACTTTCGGCTGCTGCTGTTTTGGAATGCCGTCTTAGGAGCGGGGCTGGCCATCTACAATGTGGGCATCAACGCCTTGTGCGCCGACTCGGCCTCCGCCGCCAAGGGCAAGGCCCTGAATTACCTGCATTTCTTTTTCGGGGCCGGTTCGATCCTCGGCCCGCTGTTAACCGCATTCTGTCTGAACGTCTTCCAAAGCTGGCGCGCCACGTTCGCTCTAGTCACCTTGCTGCCTTTGCTGATCAGTTTCGCCTTGCCGGGCCTGCGGCTTGAAGAAAAGCAGCGTCCAGCCGGGGCCAAAAAAGAGATCTCGCCTTACCGGGACAGCTTTCTTTGGGCGGCCGGCCTTTTCAGTTTCGTTTATGTCGGGCTGGAGGTATCCATCAGCGGCTGGATAACCGCTTTCTGGAGCAAGATCGCGCTCCACGGCGCATTTCCGGCCCAGTTGCCAGTCGGCGTTTTTTGGGCGGCCCTGACCTTCGGCCGGTTATGCTGCGGCCGGCTGGTCGACCGGGTCAGTTTTTCCCGCTACATCATCGCCGCCAGCGCCGTCGCTTTGTTTTTCGGCTTCTGCTGGTACGTATGGCCGGACGGCTGGGGGACCCTGGTGGCCAGCGGCG
>JAEXFN010000029.1 GCA_023400055.1 Bacillota bacterium | reverse complement strand
TTCCTGGTGTTGATTGCGAGGGGGAACCACCTGTTCCCATCCCGAACACAGCAGTTAAGCCCCTCCGCGCTGATGGTACTTGTCGGGCGACCGGCCGGGAGAGTAGGTCTTCGCCAGGAGCATTTTTTCCTTAAACAGCTTCCCGGATTTTCCCGGGAAGCTGTTTTTGGTTGTGTCTAGTTGATTCGATTGCATTAACTTTTGACTGACTTTTGATTAATTTACGCTAAATGGAATGTTTCTCTTACTTTATATTAGAAATTCCATTACTGCAGAAATCGGCATGAATCCCACAAAAAACCTGATAAAATAGGGTTGACTTCACTGAGACATCTATGCTATTATATTAAACGTCGACTGAATCAGTCAGTCAATCAATTTACTCCTCGATAGCTCAATGGTAGAGCACCCGGCTGTTAACCGGGTGGTTGTTGGTTCGAGTCCAACTCGGGGAGCCAAATTATAAAAGAGACTGAAAAGTCTCTTTTTTTATCGTTGTCAATATAATGAGCTTTTTCAGTCACTACATGAGCATCGCCAGTAACCAAGGCAGTTCATATTGTAACTAAACAACTATCTTTAGTCACTGCGAAAGCTCTCGCAGTATTGAGCGAACATCTTCAATGACTCAATGAATATTTGCAATTACTGAAAAGGCATCTCGACTAATTCATGATCGATATTCGGAAACAAAAAATGCTTCTTCAGTTACTTTGAATGGAATTAACTTGGATAGCTAATTTCTTTATCTTTAACTTTAGCGATATCGATTTACGAAATTGTCGTCATCGTGTATATTCATAATAGTGGTGCTTTTTGGTAGCATTCAAAAGAGAGTCGAACATGCTTCCTAATGTTAATTTTTTGGAGTGATTTAGATGTCGTGGATTGCCGATTTACATATTCATTCGCATTTTTCGATGGCCACCAGCAAAGATTGTAATCCGGAGAATTTATACCGTTGGGCGGCTTTAAAAGGCGTTTCCCTGGTAGGAACCGGTGACTTTACCCATCCCGGGTGGCGCCAAGAGCTTCGTGGGCAGCTGATTCCGGCCGAAAATGAACCGGGCTTTTATCGGCTAAAGGAGATTCCCGATTCCGAGATACCTTACCAGCCCGAGGTCCGTTTTGTCGTTACCGGCGAGTTGAGCACCATCTATAAAAAGAATGGCCGGGTCAGAAAGGTACATCATCTAATAATTCTCCCGTCCTTAGAATATGCCGATCAAATCAGCGCGGCAATTGAAAAACTGGGGATGAATATTCGCTCTGATGGCCGTCCGATTTTAGGCATCGATAGCTATAGTCTGTTTCAGCTCGTTTTAGATAACTGCGCGGAGGCAATTTTCATACCGGCCCATATTTGGACCCCTCATTTCTCCGTATTTGGTTCCAACTCCGGTTTTGATGATATAACCGAATGCTATGCGGATTTAACTCCTTATATTGCTGCGCTTGAAACGGGCCTTTCATCCGATCCCGCAATGAACTGGCGGTGGTCGGCGCTGGACCGTTTTAAGCTGGTTTCCAATTCGGACGCCCATAATCCTAAAAATTTAGCCAGAGAGGCCAATATTTTTGAGACCGAGTTTTCTTATGCGGGTTTCAAGAAAACGCTGTACGATGACCAAGCATCCGGTTTCTTGGGAACATTGGAGTTTTTCCCCGAGGAGGGAAAGTATCATTACGACGGGCACCGTAACTGCGAAGTATGCTGGAAGCCGGAAGAGACGCTTCTTCATGGCGGCCTTTGCCCCCGCTGCGGCCGGAGGGTGACCGTCGGCGTGCTGAACCGGGTTGCGCAATTGGCGGATCGTCCGGAGGGATTCCGGCCGCCATTCGCTCGACCGTTTCAACGGCTCGTTCCACTGCGGGAATTAATCGGTTCCGCTTTGAATCTCGGTTCCGCTTCCCGAAAGGTCGAGCAAATGTATTTTGACTTGCTCCATCAACACGGGCCAGAGCTAAGAATCTTGCGTGAAGTCCACCCCGATGAAATTGTCAGAACCGCCGGGACGTTAATTGCCGAAGGGATCCGCCGTTTGCGGGAAGGCATCGTCGAAATTCGTCCGGGTTATGATGGAGAGTACGGGGTAATATCCTTGTTTCGTGAGGATGATCGTCAGGCTTTGCTAGGGCAGGCCGCGCTGTTTGAAAAGAATCCCGAGGATCATCCCAAAAAGGCTTTCTCCAGCGCTGCTCCTGAGAAAAAAGCAAGAAATAAAGAAATGCCTCTCAAACCGTCGCTTTCCAACGAATTGAGTCCCGAACAAGCGACGATTGTCCGTTCCGCTAACGAAAACATGATGATCATTGCCGGGCCGGGAACCGGAAAGACCAGGACTTTAGTTGAGCGCATCGTTTATTTGATCAATGAAAGATCGATCGACCCGGCCCAAATCACTGGGGTAACTTTTACGAATAAAGCAGCCGGTGAAATTCGGGCCCGGCTAATGAAACGCTTCGCCAATCCGGCCACTGCTTATCGGATTAATTTGGGAACTTTCCACAGCCTCGCTTGGAAGATCCTGAACGAGAACCCGGTTTCGTCGACCCCCAAAATTATCGACGAGTCCGGGGCGCGCGATATTGTTGCAGAAATCTTGCGTTGGAAGCGGATTAAAATGACGGCCCGCGAAGCGCTGCTGATCATTTCGAGAATCAAAAATAAGTATCGCTGGGAAAAGGATTGCCAGCTTCCGGAACAATGGCAAGCTCTTTATCAGGCTTTTCAGGAACAGCTTGCTTTATATCAACGCTTGGATTTTGATGATGTCATCCTGAAAACGATTGAACTCTGGGAAGCCGATCCGGAATGGCTGGAAGCGATCAAACCCCGTTTCCGGTATCTACTCATCGACGAATTTCAGGATTTAAACGCGATGCAATATCGGCTCGTGCAACTTTGGAGTAAGACCAGCGAAGGTTTGCTGGCGATTGGCGACCCCAATCAGGCGATTTATGGTTTCAGGGGAGCTAGCCCGGTATTTTTTAATGAGCTGCAGAATGACCGTCCGCATATGGAGCGACATATTCTCAGCCGGAATTACCGTTCGACCGCTCCGGTGATCGCCGCGGCGAATAGTCTGATTGATGAGCCGTATCGTCAGGAGGTGAAAGTCGATCTCCTCCAAAATGAAGCGAAGCTCGTCTGGTTGGAGACCCATGCGGAGCGGGAAGCAGCCAGGACTGTGGTTTCGGAAATAATCAGTCTCCTGGGTGGCTCGACTATGCTTTCCGCGCACGATTCAAAAAGAAGATCTCCAAAAGCGCAGGAAGGAGCGTTGGGGCTGGGCGAGATCGCGGTTTTATTCCGTACCGGCAGACAAGCCGATATTTTAGAACAAGCATTAATTGCGCAAGGATTACCCTATCGGGTGGTCGGGCAGAAAGCGACTTTCGATGCGCCGGCAGTGGAAGAATTCCTGGGATTTTTCAGATATATGCTGGACCCGACCGATCTTTTTTTATTCCGCAAACTGTTATTGCAGCCTCGTTGGGAATTCAGCGGGAGTGAGATTGCCTATGTTATGAATCAATTGACCAAGGTCGAAAATGCCGAAAATGCCCCGATCAATTTGGCGGAGTTATTGGCCAATACTCCATGGAAACAGCCAGTCTTGGATAAAATCAATGCACTGTTAAAGACAATTAACTATTATCACGATCTGCTGGAGCAGGAACAGAACGGGCCTCAGTTGGTGCAAGACTGGATAAATCAGATGGCGGCAGGTCATCCTGAGGAGCCGGAGCTGGAGCATTTATTGCGGATAGTCGAGGAGCATCCCAGTATCGCTGAATTACTAGAATATCTTCCATTCGCATATGATGGTGATCTCAGCCGTCGAAGTCAAAATCTGATCGGGACCGAAGCGATTACTTTATCTACCCTTCATGCTTCCAAAGGACTGGAATTTGCGGCGGTTTTTATCATTGGCGTGGAAGAAGGTTTACTGCCTTACGGTGAAAAAGTCGATGCCGAATCTTTGGCGGAAGAACAACGCTTATTCTATGTAGGGGTAACCAGAGCGCAGCAACAGTTATACTTAGTAAATTGTCGTTACCGTAGCCGCTCGGGTGAATTGGAACCGGTCGAAGTTTCGCGGTTTTTGAAACAAATTCCCGAGACCCTGATCGAAAAACAGCAGCCGACTTTCAAGGAACGCCGTCAGCAATTAGCGCTGTTCGACAATTGAAGGAGGCTGAATGGGTGGCCTATTACTGTTATATCGGGTGCAGCGTCATCATGGGGGAAGTTTTCCGGATCATGGGTCAGAATCCGACGCGGGTTGATTTACGTTTTTTACCTGCCGGTCTCCACGAACGTCCCAAAATACTGCAGCAATTACTGCAGAAAGAAATTGATGCTGTCGAGGAATTAAATGAATTTATGGGTCAATCACCGCTTTGCCGTGAGTCTTATCAAGCCATTTTGTTGGGATACGGCTTATGCAGCGAGGCCACGGTAGGGTTAAAAGCTCGCCGAATACCCTTGGTGATACCAAAAGCGCATGACTGCATCACTCTCTTACTGGGTGCCAAAGAACGCTATCAGCGGCTATTTGACGAAAACCCCGCTAATTTTTGGTATAGCTCGGGATGGATCGAACGGATGATTCCTCCGGGTCCGGAGCGGGAGCAGTACTTGAGCGAAAAATACGTCCAACTCTATGGGGAAGAAAAAGCTTTCTTTCTAATGAATTCCGAAACCCACTGGCAACGGAATTACCGGCGGGCGACTTTAATCACTTCGGAAGCGGACGGCCCGGAAAAAAACGAAATTTATCGTGCTTATACCCAAAAATGTACCGCGTATCTTGATTGGGAATACCGGGAAGTAGCGAGCGACTTAACGCTTGTGGCGGATTTATTGAAGGGTGCTTGGGACCCGGAACGTTTCGTAATCGTTCAGCCGGGTTCGGAGATCACCCCCAGTTATGATGAGCAAATTCTGACTTCAAAAACCAATTCGGGTAATGTATAATAAAAAGCCATAATAATATTTCAACAGGAAGGATGGAGGAAAGAATGCTCATTATCGGAGAACGGATCAATACTAGCCGAAAATTGATTGCTCCGGCTGTGATCACCCGAAATGAAACTTTTATTAGCGAAGAAGCCTGTCGCCAGTTGGAAGCGGGAGCCACTTACATTGATGTCAATTGTGGAACATTGGTGGAGGAAGAACCGGAAGCTCTCGAATGGCTGGTACGAACCGTTCAGAACGCGGCCGAAGGCGTTTCTTGCTCCATTGACAGCCCCAATCCTGCCGCACTGGAACGGGCGTTAAAGGTCCATCGCGGTCAACCGATCATCAATTCGATTACCGCCGAGAGAGACCGTTTTTCGGCGATTCTTCCATTAGCGCGCGATTTTAAGGCCCGTATTATTGCCTTGACCATGAATGACGAAGGAATGCCCGAAACGGCGGAAGAACGGGTCAGCATTGCTTCCGCACTCATCGAGGAGCTAACCAAGGCCGGAATTCCTCTGGCGGATATTTTGGTTGATCCAATGGTCCGCCCTGTGAGTACCGGGGACCATTACGGAAGGGTCGTTTTTGACACAATAAAAAAATTAAATCAGGAATATCCCGGGATTCACACCGCTTGCGGTTTATCCAATATCTCTTATGGACTTCCGGCTCGGAAGATTGTCAATCATGCTTTTTTGGTCATGGCAATGCTTTCGGGTCTGGATGGCGCAATTCTCGATCCAACCGATAAACGGTTAGTCTCGTTGATCCATGCCTCCGAACTGTTAATGGGCCAGGATGAATTCGCGGTCAATTATATCTCGGCGTTTCGCGAGGGGAAACTAGATGTATAGGTAAGGGAATAGGGGGAATAACGATGTCAGCGCTAATTATTGATGGCAAAGCGATTGCGAAAAAGATTCGAGAGGACTTAAGCTCCAAAGTCGCGGAACTGACGAAACAAGGAAAACAACCAGGGCTGGCAGTAGTTATCGTGGGGGATAATCCGGCTTCCCGAGTATATGTGAATATGAAGAAGAAGGCCTGCTCGGAACTGGGGATCTTCTCGCAAGAGCACGCTCTTCCCGGGACAATCAGCCAAGAAGATCTGCTGGGTCTGGTTCAAGATTTAAACCATGATCCCAAAATTCACGGGATTCTGGTTCAACTTCCGTTACCCGGGCATCTCAATGAGCAGGCTGTGATAGAAACAATTGATCCCTTTAAAGATGTGGACGGTTTTCACCCCATAAATGTCGGAAAACTTTTGATCGGGTTACCCGGTTTTCTACCATGTACTCCCGCCGGAGTAATGGAACTGATTAAATCCACTGGTATTCCGATCAGCGGCAAGGAATGCGTGGTGGTGGGCCGCAGCAATATTGTGGGAAAACCGCAAGCCATCTTGTTATTGCGGGAGCATGGAACAGTGACTATCTGTCATTCCCGGACCAAGGACTTGGCGGCAGTATGCCGGAGGGCTGATTTTTTGGTAGCGGCCGTAGGCCAACCCGAAATGATTACTGGAGATATGGTTAAACCCGGTGCGGTAGTGATCGATGTCGGAATGAACCGTAAATCCGACGGCAAATTGGTCGGCGATGTCCACTTTGAGTCAGTGGCCGCAGTGGCAGGCTGGATTACGCCGGTGCCCGGAGGAGTCGGCCCGATGACCATTGCAATGTTGATGCAGAATACGGTGTTGAGCGCTGCCCGCTCATAGTTTTTTCCTAAATATAAAGGATATTGTAAGTTATCAAAAATATATACTATTCTGTCTAATGGCAGCCATTCGGGGATAAACAGCATAGGGGTGAGTGAATGGATATCATCCAACATTTAGTTTGGATGAGAGTAATTTATATGCTCATTGCTGCTTTAGTACTATGGTTGTTTCGTACCGCGGAACCAAAGCCCGGCAACAATTATCCCGAAAAAAGATGGCGTTTTATTTTTGCATTTCGGACAGTTCAGTGGTTAATGCTCATCGGTTACGTTATTCTGCTTATTGAGAATCCGATATGGTGTCGGGTACAACCATCCTTTGGAGTAGTGATGGTGATTATTGCCGAAGATTTGTTGAATCTTTTGCTAATCATCGGGTTGGTGATATTTTATTTATGGTTATCCTACCGCTGTGATTATAAAGGCCGGTTTGAAAAATTCGGTTCCTACTTATTACAATACGGTTTTTCTTGGCTTTTTGTCGTAAATATCTTGATTTTTATGCGGATAGATTATTTTTACCTGCCTTTACTCCCCAATATCCTCTCTTTCGAATACCGGTGGCGGATCGAACTAATCGTTTTGGCCTTCATGCTTTTAATACAAGCGGTAATTCTGGGCGTTCGGCGTATAAAAATGAGTGATGCCAGCCCGGAATTATTTAATTTGGTTCATGATGTGGCCAGCCGGTTTAAGATTAAAATTCGTTCCGTACGGGTCTGGCATTCGGAGGGAGTGGCCAATGCCTTTGCAACAGGGCTTTTCTTCCGGCACATCTTGGTAACGGATTCATTATTGGAAACGACCAATCCGGGAGATTTGCGAATGATTATCGGTCATGAATGCGCTCATTTTAAGCGGCATCATTTGGAGATCCGTCTGTTTGTACTCGCGCTGCTTTCTTATCTCGCATCCATGATGATTGAGAATAAATTGTTTCATTGGCCATTCTTTCTTTGCTTCGGATTGGTGGCATATATCTGTTATATGGCAATTGCCCGTGCGCAGGAATTTGACGCTGATCATCAAGCAGCTCGGGTTTTAGGAGGGCCGAAACGGATGATCGGTGCATTGCATCGAATTCATGGTTATAATTTATCGCCTTCCCGATTTGGGATCCTTGGCTGGTTGGTTAGTCATCCCGATCTGGGCAGTCGAGTTGCACACCTGGAGTCATTTC
Organism: Bacillota bacterium; assembly: GCA_023400055.1. GTDB lineage: Bacteria > Bacillota > UBA4882 > UBA8346 > UBA8346 > Hydrogenispora. Next base: position 26,217 of record JAEXFN010000029.1, on the reverse strand, counting down.
AAAAAAATCAAAGCCGCCATCAAAATCAATCTTTATCCTGTTGAATTAGTTCTCGGAAAAATATTGGATAGAATCATTTAATTCAGCAATAAAAATCTGGTAAAATAATTACAGATGTTATGGTAAAATAAAGCTAAAATGGTTTTAAATTGGTACCTGTTGCAGAAAGTGCAGAAACGATCGAAGTTTTTAAACAAAACCGAAGGAGAGGAAAATATGAAATCTGTTGCCACGCTTTTAATTCAACATCTGAGGCAGTTCGGCGTCTCTCACGTTTTTGGGATTCCCGGCAAAGCGATTTCGCCCTTGGTTTTAGAAGCTGAACGACAAGGAATGAAATATGTTTTGTGCAGGCATGAGGGTGGTGCCGGATTCGCAGCGGCTGGGTTTGCTTATGGAAGAGGGCCTTTGGGGGTTGCGTTTGGAACCTCCGGCCCGGGAGGGACGAATTTGCTGACCGCCGCCGGGCAAGCCAAAGCTTATAACCTGCCGGTTTTATTTATTACCGGACATCCTTCCATGAAAAATACCGGTAAGGCATTGGGTCAGGATTCTAGTTTATTTGGAACCGATCTCGTAAAAATGTTTGAACCGGTCACATTATGGAGTGCTTGCATTGAGCGGAGCGATTTGTTCCAAACTTACTTTCAGCACGCGCTGGAAAAAGCTTTAGGAGCTATTAAAGGCCCTGTTCATCTGGGAATTTCCTATGATATATTGCTGGAAGAGATTCCGGAGTTTGAATTGAGTTTGCCTGGCCGGTTACCGGAGGTTTCACCGACGATCGATCAGATTGTATCACTCGTTGAAGATGCTCACTCGCCCGTGATTTTACTCGGAAAAGGCGTTCATTTAGCCAAAGCCTATGAAGAGGTCATGAAGTTGGCTGAAAAACGGCGGATTCCAGTGATGACCACTCCCGGGGGTAAAGGTAGTTTTCCAACCAATCATCCGCTTTCTTTGGGCGGTTTCGGATTGGCCGCGAGTCCAGAAGCCTATGAATATCTGCGTAATGGATCTGATCTGCTGATTGTGCTCGGAACGAAGCTCTCCGACATGTCTTTAGCCGGCGTGACCCCTCAGCTTTACCCAGAACGGATCATTCAATTCGACTGCGATCCGACCTTTGTCGGGAAGTCGCTGCCGATTCCAACCATCGGAGTCATCGGTGATTTGAAGCGAAATCTCCAGGAACTATTGGAAAAAGTGAGCAATATCGAGCCCGATGCGGATTTTATACCGCAAAAAATGTCTGTAGCAGCTACCAATGAGACAATCACTCCTCCCGGTTTGATTTCCGCGGCGGAAACCATGCGAGTGCTCCGAAAGGGGTTGCCCGAGGATGTTATGGTGATCAGCGATGACGGCAGTCATTCGTTTTATGCGATAAAGCATTTTGAGATTTTCCAATCGGGTACGTTCCTGTTCGATGACGTTTTTGGTGCGATGGGGCATGCCATCGGTTTAGCTATCGGTTATAAACTGGCTCAACCCGATCGGAAGGTTGCTTGTTTCACCGGGGATGGTTGTTTTATGATGCATGGGGCAGAAGTTTCGACGGCGGTTTGCAATCAACTTTCCATTATCTATGTTGTGCTTAATAATGGGAGATTGGATATGGTTGAAAAGGGCATGAAAACTGCTTTTTCATTGGAAAAAGCGGTTGGTGTCGTCTATGAGACGCCAATGGATGCGGCCGGATTCGGAAGATCATTGGGTGCAGCGGCATATCGTTGCCGCACTGAGGCGGAGATCGCCAGTGCCTTGGATTTTGCATTGACTAACAATGGTCCCACCGTGATTGAAGTTTTGGTCGATCCGGCTGAGATTCCCCCGACTTTAAACCGAGGATAATAGGGTTAAATTCCTTAACGACGAAATTTGTCAGAAGGCAAAACCTAAGTTTATGAGGAGCCTTCCGGGGGGAGGAGGAGATTGGTGTTGGAAAAATATATTTCTGATTCGAAGCAGAAATGTTTGGAACGGGGCCTCGATCCCCATGAAGTACCCTTGCTCATCGCCTGTGAAGCGGAAGTATTTGAACGGAAACGTTTGGAATATCAATCAGTGCTAGCGGTGATCGGGTTTTTCGTTACCAAGTTTTTGAATATCCTTAAAGGAATTCCTGTTTTGGTGGTAACTACCGATGAACAAGGCATGATTCTCGATCTGGGCGGCGACGAAACAATCATCAACACGATGATGAGATTGGGGATTCAACAGGGTTTTCAAATTACCGAAGCGATTAATGGGACCAACTCGGTTTCCCTTGCCTTAGAATATCAGCGGCCGCTTTCCGTCATCGGAACCGATCACTTTCATCAACTTCAACAGCATTTGGCTTGCTATTCAGTTCCATTTCATTATAAAGATCCCCAAAATATTCTGGGAACGCTGTCCATTATGACTTCGCTCGAATACGCGAATGAACTTTTTATTACATTACTGATCACGGTTGTCGATTCGATTGAGCGAGAATTGGCTTTGCGAAGTCAGATTACGATTGATCTCGAGGATATGGCCAATAATTTGTTCGCCAATGTTCAGGACGGAATCATTATCTTAAAAGGAGAGAACTCGGTTTTACAGATAAACGAAGCCGCCCGGAAAATGTTCGCTTTAAAAGAAGAGAATAGCTCCACCATTCGAATTTCAGCTTTAATTTCCAATTATAACTACGAGGAGAATTATACCAATTTTGAAGTAAAATTGCTGACTGGCCGCAATCAGCAGCCAAAAGTCGTTTCGCTCTCCCAATCGGACATAAAATTTGCCAACCATGAAATGGGCAAGATCCTGATCATCCGGGATATCACGATGTATAATCGGATTATCAGCGAACTGCGTAAGCATCGTAACAGGTTGGAAGAGTTGGTTAAAGAGCGGACTGCCAAACTGACCGAGATGAACCAGCAGCTTCTGCTGGAAATTGCGGAACGGGAGCGAAAAGAGGTTCAATTGCGGAAGCAGGAGGAGCTGCTGCAGTCGGCAGTCGCCAGTTTACGCGAGAGCGAAGAACGGTACCGAACTTTAGCCGAAAATGCTTTTGATCTGATTTGCGAGGTATCTCAAGAGGGATTATTCCTTTATGCCAGCCCCAACTTCCGGGAGGTGATGGGACATCAGCCCGAAGAACTCATTGGCCAGCGGATCTTTCAGTTGGTCCATCCGGATGATCTTCCCTATTTTTCAGCTGCTTTTCATCGAGCGTTCAAAAATGGCAATTCCGTTCAGAATACGCATCGCTATCGGCACAAAAACGGCGATTGGATCTGGTTTGAAGTCGCCGGCAAACCTTATTCCGCGCCAAACGGAGACATCCGGGTGATTTTTAATCTGCGGGATATTACAAACCGCAAGAAAATGGAAGAAGAGATCATTAAGGCCAATAAATTAGAGTCCATCGGCGTACTGGCCGGGGGGTTCGCCCATGACTTTAACAACATCCTTAGCATTATCTGGGGGAATATTACCATGGCCAAGAAATATGCCGGGTCCGAGCTGAAGGTCAATCAACGGCTGGGGAATGCGGAGAGAGCGTTAAACCGGGCCCGCGATTTGACGCAGCAGTTAATGGTCTTCGCCAAAGGGGTCGAGCCTATCAAAAAAATCGTTTCCATCAGCTCATTAGTATCCGAATCCATTTACTTTACCTTGCGTGATTCCGACATTCACTGCGATTTCGAGGCGGCCGGCGATCTTTGGCTGGTAGAAGTCGATGATGGGCAGATCAATCAAGTCCTCAATAATTTGATCATTAACGCGCAACAAGCGATGCCCAATGGCGGCAAGATTACGATCCGCGCCGAGAACGTAGTGATAACCGAAGAAAAAGGGATGCCGCTATTGGATGGGAAATATGTTAAAGTCTCAATAACCGATGAGGGGCTGGGGATACCAGAAGAAAATCTGCGTAAAATCTTTGATCCGTATTTTTCGACCAAGCCCAAGGGGACCGGCCTCGGTTTAACGAGCGCTTATACTATCATCAAAAAGCACAATGGCTGCATTATGGTAGAGTCGCAAATCGGCACCGGTACCACTTTTCACGTATATTTGCCGGCTTCCGAGAGCGTCCCCTTGCCTGATAAAATCGTCAAATCGGACGTCTTTCGCGGCAAAGGCCGGATCCTGGTGATGGATGATGAACGCGAATTGTGCGAAGTGCTCACGGCGATGTTAAGTCAGATCGGATATGAAGTATTAACTGCCGGAGATGGAGCGGAAGCCGTCGAGTTGTTCAATCAAGCCATCCAGCGGAATACCCCGTTTTCGTTCGTCATCATGGATTTGGTGATTCCCGGAGGTATGGGGGGCAAGGAAGCCATTAAGCTTTTGCGGGAGATCGATCCGACGGTCAAAGTCATCGTTTCCAGCGGTTATTCCGAGGATCCGGTCCTGTCCAATTATACGGAATATGGTTTTTGCGAAGTTTTAAAAAAACCCTATACCTTCGATGAGTTTATGGAGACCTTTAATAATGTGGTCAATCAATGAAAGCGTTTCAGAAGATATGCCGTAAAACTCGGAGCAGCTTTCATGAATCCGCAAACTGCCGCATAGGATGAACTGCCGGATTTTCAGGGAAAAGTTGAAAGAGGTCAGTTCGCGATGCGGCTTTATTTTATACCCAAGCACACATTGCTCGGCGGATTCCTACTGGCACTTTTTCTAATAACTGGAATCATCAGTTGCGGATTAATCGATATCTATCGGGAAGAAACGCTCGCCCGGATCGGCGAGATTATGGTGCTGGTCGATCCCGGTCATGGCGGGGTCGACGGGGGAACTTCCGATCGATGGGGCAATTTGGAAAAAGATATCAATCTCGGCATGGGACAACAAATCGCGCGACAGCTACAGTCCGGTGGCATGCGGGTCATTATGACCAGAGACCGGGATTTGGCGCTGGCGCCATTTAACGGACAGCCGGGACGGCACCGCCGCGACCTCCAGGAACGGATCCGCCGCGCGCGGGAACGGGATTGTCTTTTTTTGGTCAGCGTTCATTGCGATTGGTCGCGCGATACGACGGAATCCGGCGCTAAAGTTTTTTATAACGCCCTCGAGCCACAAAGCAAGCAATTGGCAACATTGATTCAGGAGGAGCTGAATCAGGTTCAAACTCGACAACGGAAAGCGGCGCCCGGTAAGTATCTGATCATCCGGCAGAAAGGGGTTACCGGGGTCATTGTGGAGGTCGGGTTTCTGTCCAATTCAGCCGAGGCATTGTTGCTCCAAAATGAAATGCACCGGACCCGGCTGGCATTGGCCATCGCCCGGGGGACCCTGCGATATGCTCAATGCTTTATGGATCAATCCAACATTTGAAGTGCTTATAAAATTGTGTGTGAAAATCATCAATTTTAATCTCCTGAAAAAAGGCTGTCGTTGGTAGTGGACGACAGCTTTTTTCATGGCGGAGAGGCAGCTTTTGTGGAAAAACTTACAAGCTCCATTTTAAAAGAGCTGTAATTTGCCGGGAAGGTTCAAACCGCTCAAAAAGCAGCGCATGATTCACAGTGGGACGATCTTGATCCACAAAAGTTAGATCTTTATTCACAAAAGATCGATCTGAAATCATCCCAGACAGATCTTTATTAACAAAAGATCGATCTTTATCCACAAAAGATCGATCTGGAATCATCCCAGACAGATCTTTATCCACAAAAGATCGATCTTTATTAACAAAAGGAAGATCTTTATCCATAAAAGATCGATCTGAAATTATTCCAGACAGATCTTTATTCACAAAAGGAACTATGACGGTGATTGCCATAGTTCCTTGCTTCACAAAGATCGATCTTTCGGGATAAGGGGGTTACCGGAATAAGTCGGGGATGAAAGCAGCAAGTCTCAGCCTGACCCGGCCACGGCTTCAATCCCAGTCATAAATCTCGGCTTGCTTCTTAACACGCTCGCATCCGGCCGGAGTTTTTTTGACAGCAAATGATGACAGTTAAAATAATGAATCTAATACGTTTATCACGAAGGATTCGGTTTTTCGATCCAACCAGTGGGGGATCTCCGTAAAACCGGGATTCGTTCTTGAGATAACCAGCTTGAGGATTTGATAAACGATGGCTTTTTGAAAAGAGTTGCGACCCACTGTGGCTCGGGCCGATGGTTGCTGCTCCGTAAATAACTTGGAAAGATCCAATGCCCCCGCTCCTTGAAGGTTAGGCCCCAGCCCGGTGTTGCGGGCGGTCTTGACGAGGGCCTGTTTAATCCGGTCCGGCGACCAATGGGGATTTTTTTGCAGGATCTGCGCGGCCGCCCCCGCTACCATCGGGGTGGACATGGAGGTACCGCTTAAAGTGCGGTAGCCGCTCCGATTGGATAGGGAAGTGATTTCAGTTCCCGGAGCGACGAGATCCGGTTTGGCGAGGTTATCAATGGTCGGTCCCCCGCTGGAACTCTGATTCAAACGGTCATCCGATGGGTCTAAGGTATTTCGGTCATCGATATTGCCTACCGTAATCACCACCGGACTGATGCCCGGCGAGTTAATGGAGCGGGGATCGGGTCCCGAATTGCCGGCCGCCGCACATACAAAGATTCCCGATCGCCATGCCGCCGCCACCGCCCGGCAAAGCGGATCGGTGCGGTAAGATTCCTGGGCTGTGGTGCCCAGTGAAAGATTGATTACTTTCACATTCAAGTGCTCTTTATTCTGCAAACACCATTCGATCCCCGCTACGACATTGGACAGGGCCCCCGATCCCTCGCCATCCAGGACCTTGATGCCCACCAGACGCGCTTTCGGCGCCATTCCGACATACCGGCGCCGCGAGGACCGGCCGTTGCCGGCGATAATCCCGGCGACATGGGTGCCATGTCCATTGTCATCATAGGGTTCATTTTTATCGGCAACATAGTCTTTCCAGGCCAGTATCCGGTTTTCTTCAGCGATCAAATCGGGGTGGGGGGCGATCCCCGTGTCAATCACCGCCACGACCACGCCATCTCCGGTATAGCCCATTTGCTGGCTGGCGGCGGCTCCGACGGTTGGAACGGCAACATCCAGTAACGCCCGGGCGGGAAGATCACGCCAAATTTTTTGAACCCAATAGTGACGCGCCAATTCTTCCACACCGCTCCCGGGAAGCTCGACCACTAAAGCCGGAAACAAGGCCAATTCCCGTTGGACGCGGCCTTGATTGGCGTTAATAATATTGGCGATTTGATCGGACCTCCTCCCGGCTATTTCGATAATCAAGGGATGGACTTCCGATTGCTGATTCTCATCCAACGCGGTTAAAAGCGGAGAAAGTTTTCGCTGCCAATAATAATTTTGCACCTTCGCTCACTTCCTCTCCTCACAAAAGTCTGTGATCTTAGTTTATTCACTCGGCTCATTACATTTTCTGGTTAAAAGGCATAAAAAAGGCCATTCGCCATCCCATTCCTTTTTTCCCAATAGATTAGACAGTTGCAGATCGAGTAAAAATGCGCTGCTTAGGTATGCTAAACAAGGAGGAGGTGAAATAAGGTGCTCTTTTCAAAACGTTTACTAGCAGTCTTGTTAGTAGTTCTGAGTCTCACTTTCACCGGGTGCGATTGGTTCAACACGAACAAGACCAGGCCGGCCCCGGTTCGGCCGCGGATGAAAGCTCCGCTACGGTCACCTGCTCCGACCCAAAAAGCGCTTCGTGCCACCAGTATTACTGAAAAAGAACTCCGCGCTCGAATCGACACGATTGAAAAGGAGATAAAGAGAAGCAACTGGGCGGTCGCCAACCGGGAAACTAACCTGCTCGGCACGGATATGGGCCGGTTCCGTCCCACGAAGTCGCCGGGGAAATCACTCCGTGAGATCGCCAGTTTTGATACCATTTACGTAAAACTGCAAGCTGATGTGAAAAGTAAGAATAAAATGGCATCGTTAAAAGATGTAACCAGATTGCGCGATGCCCTGAAGAAAGAGACCAGACGGTAAAGAACGCTTTGAAGCAGAAGCAGGGTTTAACCCCTGCTTTTTTTATAGCGCGTTCCGTTGAAAGGAAGCGGTTAACAGTGGAGTAGGACGTTATTTTTGGGCGACGTGCACGATTGCGACGCCCCAAGTCAACTCATGGCAACGAATGTTGTGGAAGCCTAATTCTTGATAGAGCTTGGTGATCTCATTTTGATGCGGAAAATCGATGATCGAATCATGCAAATAGCGATAGGATGCGCGGTCCCGGGTAAAAATGCCTCCTGTCATGGGAATCCATTGGTTCAAATAGAAATAGTATAAATTTTTAAAAACCGGCAGGTAGGGTTTGCCCAAATCCAGCGAGATGACGGTACCGTTGGGCCGGAGCACTCGCCGCGCTTCTTTTAACACTTGAGCCCGATCGGCCACATTGCGCAAGCCGTAACCGATGGTCACACAGTCGAAGCAGGCGTCGGGAAAAGGCAGGTCCAACGCATTGCCTCGGATAAACTCGATATTCGTCCGGAAGCGGAACCGCCCCCTTCTTTGCTGCGCCACCTCGAGCATTTTCTCGGAGAAATCCAATCCAACCACTTTCCCCAGCGGAGCGACTTTTTCCGCCAAAGCGTAGGTAATCGCTCCGGTGCCGCAACATAGATCCAAAGCATTAGCGCCATTGACCAGCCCGGTTTGCGCCACGGCGAATCGGCGCCAAAAATGATGCCGCCCAAAGCTAATGATCGTATTTACCCGGTCGTATTGGCGGGCGATGGTATTAAAAATCCCCATTACTTGCTGTTCTTTAGAGATCATGCGGCCATTCCTTTCTTCATGCGTTTCTCTTCAGTATGCTCACTTCCGGTCCGAAATATGGCGCACCCCAGGATTTTAGCGGACGTTGCCCAGAAACCGGAGCAAAGTGAAAAGATGGCAGGAAAAAAAAGATGCATGTCGAATTAAAAATTTAACTTTACGGTATGGTAGGCTTTACGCGTAGTTCAAAAGCGGTTTTTTCCGGAGTCGGTTGTAGTTTGGCAGAATGGTTGAACTCCCAGTAGCATGGTAAAGCAAATCAGGAAAACGGAAGGACGGATGGACAGTGGAATGGTTTACATTTCGTTGGTTGGCGATTTTGGCGTTTGTGGTATTAATGGTAGGAATCGGCATTTACTCGATGCGCCGGACCAAAACCACCAGTGATTTCTTCTTGGGCGGAAGAACAGTGGGGCCTTGGATCTCGGCGTTTGCTTATGGTACGACCTATTTTTCGGCGGTGATGTTCATCGGTTACGCCGGCAAGCTGGGCTGGGGATTCGGCGTTTCGCCGCTGTGGATTGCCATTGGCAACGCTTTCATCGGCAGTTGGCTGGCATGGAAGGTGTTGGGGCGGCGGACCCGGGTCATCACCGCCAAACTCGGCGTCATGACGATGCCGGAGTTTTTGGAGGCCCGTTATCAATCCAAGGGCCTGAAGATCGTCGCCGCGATCCTGATCTTCGCATTCCTGATTCCCTATTGCGGTTCGGTCTTTACCGGACTGGGCTTCCTATTCGAAAACATTCTCAAAATTCCCTATCAAACCTCGCTGGTGGTCATGATCGTCCTAACCGGGGTTTATCTGGTTTTGGGCGGTTATTTCGCAGTGGCGTTGACCGATTTCATTCAGGGCATCATCATGTTATTCGGCGCGGCTCTGATGGTTTGGTTCGTCTTCAATCAGCCGCAGGTCGGCGGTTTCAGCGGCTGGCTCTCGCATCTGGCGGCGGTAAAACCCGCGTTGACCCAGGTAGTACCGGAAAATTGGCTTTCGTTATTGGGGCTGGTCATCCTCACCAGCGTCGGCACCTGGGGGATGCCTCAGATGATTCAGAAATTTTATGCGATCAAAAACGAGCAAGTGATTAAGACCGCCACGACCGTGGCCACCTTATTCGCCTTGGTGATCGCCGGCGCGGCTTATCTGGTCGGCTCGACTGCGCAACTCTTTTTTACTCCCCAAACCGTGCCCATGGAAGGCGGGCAGATCGCCTTCAACGCCATCATTCCGGTGCTGCTGAACAACACCTTGCCCGAGTTCCTGCTGGTGATCATTCTGCTGTTGGTCTTGTCGGCCTCCATGTCCACGCTCTCCTCGCTGATTCTGGTCTCCAGCTCCGCGATTACCATCGATCTGATCCAGGGCGTTTTCCGGCCCAATCTGGATAAAAAGCAGGCGGTCCAATACTTGCGGCTGTTCTGTGCGGTCTTTATCATTTGTTCCCTGGTTATCGCGGTCTATAAGTTTGACTTCATCATTAAATTGATGAGTCTCTCCTGGGGAACCATTGCTGGGGCATTCTTAGCGCCGTATTTTTACGGGATCTACTGGAAGGGCACTACCAAATCGGGCGCCTGGGCTGGCTTAATCTCCGGGGTGGTCATTTCGATCCTGGGGACCGTGATCTTCAAAGATGAAAGGTGGGCGCCGCTGGTCAGTTCCGTGGCGATCTTCATTCCGCTGGCGGTCGTCCCGGCGGTCAGCCTGCTTTCGCAGAAATTCGAAGCGACCCATGTGGAGCGGATCTTTGCCGAGGTGGCTTCGACCGAGGAATAAGGCGCGAAGACCGTTAGGTTCTGAAAACCACACGATAAAAGTCTTTTTAAATCAACGATCGGAATTTTAGTCTACCATACATAGAAAGAAGGACAGGCATGATTTGGGAACCGCAGTTTGAAACGATGGAGCGTCAAGATTTCCGCCGGCTACAGACCGAAAGATTGCAGCGCGTCGTGGCGCGAGTGTATGAGCAGGTGCCGTTTTACCGGGCCAAGTTTGACGCGGCCAGCGTGAAACCGCAGGACATCCGGCAGTTGGAGGATATGCACCGTCTGCCGTTCACTGTGAAGAACGATCTGCGGGACAATTACCCGTTCGGTATGTTCGCCGTCCCGATGCGGGAGATCGTCCGGATCCATTCTTCCTCCGGGACTACTGGCATTCCGACCGTAGTGGGTTACACCAGAAAGGATCTGGAGACCTGGTCCGACATTGTCGGCCGTTTTGCCGCCGCGGCGGGCGTGACCCGCGACGATATTGTGCAGATTTCCTTCGGTTATGGCTTGTTTACCGGGGGATTCGGCCTGCATTACGGGATGGAGCGGATCGGTGCCACCGTGATTCCGGTATCCAGCGGCAATACCGAGCGCCAGATCCGACTCATGAAAGACTTCGGCACGACGGTGCTGGTGGCGACGCCATCCTACGCGCTGCACATGGCGGAGATCGCCCGGGAGATGGGCTATAGCCCCGGCTCGCTCAAACTGCGGATCGGGCTGTTCGGTTCGGAGCCCTGGTCCGAGAGCATGCGCAAGGAGATCGAACGGGCCTGGGGGATCCTGGCCACCGACAATTACGGCCTCAGCGAGGTCATCGGGCCGGGCGTCTCCGGTGAATGCGAGTACTGTTGCGGTATGCACATTCAAGAAGATCATTTCATCCCGGAGATCATCGATCCGGTTACCGGGGAACCGAAAGGACCGGGCGAGGAAGGCGAGCTGGTGCTGACCGCGCTCACCAAGGAAGCCCTGCCGATCATCCGCTACCGCACCCGGGATATTACCGCGCTGGACTATGAAAAATGCCGCTGTGGCCGGACGACGGTGCGGATGCGCAAAACCCTCGGCCGCAGCGACGACATGCTGGTCATCCGCGGCGTCAATGTTTTCCCGTCGCAGATCGAGAGCGTTTTGATGGAGATCAAGGAAGTGGAGCCGCATTATCAGTTGATCGTCGACCGGGTGGACCATCTGGACCACCTGGAGGTCCAGGTCGAGGTGCCGGAGCGGATCTTCACCGGCAACCTGCGCGATCTGGAGGAATTGACCGAAAAGATCAAACGGCGGATTTTTTCATTAATCAATATCAATGTCAAAGTAAAACTGGTGGAACCCAAAAGCATCGAGCGGAGCTCCGGAAAAGCCAAACGGGTGATTGACAAGCGCCGTCTGTGAGAGAATAAAACCCCGATTTATCGGGGTTTTATTTTTTTATGGCATCCCGACCTTACTTGAATGACGATAGCGGATTAACGAATTCTTGGTCAATGCTGGCTTTTTAGTGGGATTTTGCAGCCGCGACGAGGTATAATCGTTGCCGATCGGGGCGATGCTAACGATCCAGTGTAAAATAATTGCAAACATTTTAAAAATTCAGTATAAAAAACTGAACTATTTTACGATATATATAGTATATATCTTATAATGGAACGGCAACGATGGGAAAAACGTCTAATGAATAGATAAAATACCCGCTCAAATTGAAAAAAAGTTTTTTTGTGGAAAAGAGGTGAGAAGGGAGATGCGATTAATCTTAAACGGTTTACAGATTCGACCATTGGCGGAGAGCGATTACCGCTCGGTGTACCGCCTGTACCGTCAGTTGACGGGAGCCGGCCCCGTTTTTCCGGAGGGCGATTTTGCTCGGATCTTCAGGAATTTCTTCCTGTTTGAAGACCGCGAAGCGTTTGTGGCTACCGTCCATAATAACGTCATCGGCTTTGTGACCCTGTATTATCTGGACGTTCTTCATCATAACGGCCAGGTGGCGTCGATTCAGGAACTGGTGGTGACCGAGGAGTTCCGGGGCCGCGGCGTGGGCCGGGCGTTGGTCGAATTTGTAAGGGCGAAGGTACAAGAGAAACGTTGTCACGGCCTGGAAGTAGCGACCGATCTTTGGCAGAGCGGGGCCAAAAAATTCTACGAACGCTGCGGGCTACAAATCAAGAGTCGGATGGTGGCGACCTGATAAGAAAACATGGCTACTTAACAGGTTCATACCCGATTGTGACTAGCTGAGAGGCTAGTTTATTTTTTGCCAAAAACCGGGAGGCTCGTCGACTTGCTGCGGACCCCCCAAAGCGTGTTCTGTTCCCAAACGATCCTCGGCGCCGACTAACGCCATTGTGTAATTAGACTTCATCTTTAATCATCAAGATCTTAATCCATAAAAGATCGATCCGGAATCATCGCAGATCGATCTTTATTCACAAAAGATCGATCTTGATCCACAAAAGGAAGATCTTTATTAACAAAAGGAAGATCTTGATCCACAAAAGATCGATCTGGAATCAGCGCAGACCGGTCTTTATTCACAAAAGATCGATCTTTTGGGGATAAGTGAGTTACGCGAATGATCCGGGTGAAACCGGAACGTCTCCGCCCGCCGTCTTTACGGTTTCAATTCCATGGCCGTAAATCTCGAATTGCTTCGCAAATTCCTCCGCAGTGAATTGAATAATAGAAGATACTCCGGCGGCAGTTGCCGGAGATCCTTTTGTGAATAAACAGCATCGGCCAGGAGTTGCCGGCGCATTTTTCGCGGCCTGTAATGAATGAGCGGTGGCTGCGCACAGCGCGGTTTTGGCATAAAAAGGATTCGGGGTATAATTTCCATGGCTACGGGAAGGATTTTCAATAAAAATGTATAACTACAATCAATCGGTTTCATAATTGGGAGCCATTTCGGCCATGGAAGCCTTCCGCCCTGCGTCCCGGGCGGGAATCCTGAAGTTGCAACCTGCCCGGCACGGACTGTCCGCGCCGGCCCTTTCGAGCCGTTTTTGATGAGGAGGAAAGTTATGGCTGATCGGAAAGCCATCGCGGATCAGATTCATTCCCTGCGCAAAGAGATCGAGTACCACAACGATCTTTATTATAATCAGGATGCTCCGGAGATCAGCGACCAGGAGTACGACGCGTTGATGCGGGAGCTCATCCAGCTGGAGACGGAATACCCTGAGTTTTTGACCCCCGATTCGCCGTCACAACGGGTGAACGGCCAGCCGCTGGCCGGTTTCGAATCGGTGCGGCACCGCGTCCCCCTACTGAGCCTGGCGAATGCCTACAGCCCGGAGGAGTTGCGTGCCTTCGACGAACGGATCCGCAAGGCGCTTGGCAGCGAGGAGGCGGTCGGTTACGTCGCGGAACTCAAGATCGACGGGCTGACGCTGGCGCTGACCTACGAGGCGGGCCTATTGACCCGGGCCGCCACGCGCGGCGACGGCGAGATCGGGGAGGACGTCACCGCCAATGTCAAGACCATCCGTTCGATACCGCTCCGCCTGCCCATCCCGGAGTTGAACCTGGGCGTCCGGGGTGAAGTTTATATCAAGAAGGCCGATTTCGAGGCCCTGAATGCGGCGCGCGAGCCCGATGAACGGTTCGCCAATCCCCGCAATGCGGCGGCCGGATCGCTGCGGCAGCTGAACCCGCAGATCACTGCGGGCCGGCCGCTGGATGCCTTCTTTTATGATATCCTGTATGTGGAGGGCCGGGAGGTCGCCTATCAGTGGGACGGCTTCCAGTTGCTGCGGGAATGCAAGCTGACCGCCAATCCCGCCTCCAAACGCTGTACCGGGATTGAAGAAGCGATCGAATTCTGCCGCTATTGGGAGGAGCACCGCGCCGAATTGAACTATGAGATCGACGGGGTCGTGGTCAAGGTGGATTCGCTGGCCGACCAGTCCCGGCTGGGCTTTACCGCCAAGGCGCCGCGCGCTAAGATCGCCTTCAAATTCCCGGCCGAGCAGGTGGAGACCCGGGTGATCGATATCGCGGTCAATGTCGGCCGGACCGGGGCGGTGACGCCGCTGGCCCTGCTGGAGCCGGTGCGGGTCGCCGGTTCCACCGTCAGCCGGGCCACCTTGCATAATGAAGACAATGTCCGCGATAAGGATATCCGCATCGGGGACCGGGTGATCATCCAGAAAGCCGGGGATGTCATTCCGGAAGTGGTCCGCTCACTGCCGGAAAAGCGCACCGGCGAGGAGCGCATCTTTGAAATGCCCAAGCTCTGCCCGGAATGTGGTTCGGAGGTCTACCGCGAGCCCGGCGAAGCGGTGGCCCGCTGCATCGGGGCGACCTGCCCCGCCCAACTGCGGGAGGGGATCATTCATTTCGCCTCCAGGAATGCCATGGACATCCAAGGGTTGGGCGAGGCCATCGTCATTCAGCTGATCGCCGCCGGATTGGTCAAGGATGTGGGCGATCTTTACCGGCTGCGTTTCGAGGATCTGGTCGCGCTGGAGCGTTTCGGGGCCAAATCCGCCCAGAACCTGCTGGCGGCCATCGAAGTTTCGAAGCAGAATAACCTGTCGCGGTTGATCTTTGCCCTGGGCATCCGCCATGTGGGGGAGGGGGCCGCCCGGGAGCTGGCGAACCATTTCGGTTCCCTGGCCGCGCTGGAAGGGGCCGGCGAGGAAGAACTGACCGCGATCCCGATGATTGGCCCGAAGATCGCCGCCAGCGTAGTGAAGTATTTTCAGGAGAAGCACAATCAGGCGTTGATGGCCAAACTGATCAGCTTGGGCCTGAAAACCGTCGAGACGGCCGCGGGACCGTCGACCGCGCAAAATCTGGCCGGCCAAACCGTCGTCGTCACCGGTTCGCTGGAGACATTCAGTCGTGCCGAGATCGAGGAGGCCATCCGCGACCACGGCGGCAAGGCCGCGTCCAGCGTCAGCAAGCATACCGACCTGGTGGTGGTCGGGAAGGATCCCGGCTCGAAATATCAGAAAGCTCAGGAGTTGGGGATCCGGATCATGAACGAGGCCGAGTTTGGACAACTGCTGGCCGGCGATCTGGGATTGGAACCGGCCGAATAAGCCCGCCCCAAAGCCATCCCGGATCGGGGAAAAACGGGGGAGTCGTGCTAAAATTTAGAGAATTTTGCGCCGATGGTGATCTATTGCCGCCGGATTAATGATAAAATGGTGGTAATATTTTATGCCCTGCAGCTTACCGTGAAAATACGGTAACGCATTTTCATAGCAATGGAGGGAGCACGAACGATGAGTCTTACCAAAGCCGAAGTAGAGCATGTGGCCCGCCTGGCCCGCCTGGAACTGAGCGAAGCTGAAAAGGAAGAGTTTACCGGCCAGCTCAATGAGATCCTCAATTTTGTGGAGGAATTGAACCAGCTCGATACCAAAGGAATCGAACCCACGGCGCACGCCATCCCGATGCAGAATGTTTTCCGTCCCGACCGGGTTGCGCCGTCCATGGATTCGGAATTAGCCTTGGCGAACGCCCCCGACCGGATCGGCGATTTCTTTAAAGTGCCCAAGGTCCTGGAGGACTAAGGCGTCGGCATACTTTATAAGGGGGTTATTCGAGTGGCTTGTTATGAAATGACCGCTCATGAACTGAGCGCGGCAATATCCGCTAAAAAACTGAAAGTTACCGAGGCGGTGGCGGACGTCTTCCGCCGGATCGAGCAGGTGGATCCCCGGGTGCGCGCCTATGTCACGTTAAATGAAGCGGTTGCGATGGACCAGGCCGAAGAACTCGACCGGCGACTGGCCAAGGGAGAACGGCTGGGACCGTTGGCCGGGATGCCGATCGCGGTCAAGGACAACATTTCCACGGCCGGTCTGCGGACAACCTGCTCCTCCAAGATGCTGGCCAATTACATACCGCCTTATGATGCCATGGTCATCGAACGGCTGAAGGCGGAAGGGATGATCATCGTCGGCAAGACCAACCTGGACGAATTCGCCATGGGTTCTTCTACGGAAAATTCGGCGCTCTTCGTCACCCGCAACCCTTGGGATCTGGAGACGGTTCCGGGCGGTTCCAGCGGCGGTTCGGCAGCGGCGGTGCGGGCCGATGAGACGGTTTTGGCATTGGGCTCGGATACCGGCGGATCGATTCGCCAACCGGCCGCCTATTGCGGTGTGGTCGGGTTGAAGCCGACCTATGGTCGGGTATCCCGCTATGGTTTGATTGCCTTTGCTTCGTCGCTCGATCAGATCGGTCCCATCACCAAGGATGTAACCGATTGCGCCTTACTGTTACAAGCCATCGCCCAATACGATCCGCGCGATTCGACCTGTGTCAATCAGCCGGTCCCCGATTATCGCCAAGCGCTGCAGCAAGGCGTCAAAGGGCTGCGCATCGGCTTGGCCCAGGAATACCTGGGCGAGGGGATCAGCGAGCCGGTGCGGCAAGCGGTAAACGACGCGGTGCGCGTCTTTCGGGATCTGGGAGCCGAGATCGTCGATGTTTCTTTACCCAACACCAAACACGCTTTGGCGACTTATTATATCATCGCCCCGGCGGAGGCCAGCTCCAACCTGGCCCGCTACGACGGGGTCCGTTATGGCCACCGTACTGCTGAAGCGGTTTCCGATTCGGTAGAGCTGTTCATGAAGACCCGCAAGGAAGGATTCGGGCCGGAAGTGAAACGGCGGATTATGATCGGTACCTATGCCTTGAGTTCCGGTTATTATGACGCCTATTACCTCAAAGCCCAGCAGGTGCGGACCCTGATCCGGGAGGATTTCAACCGAGCGTTTCAAAGTTGCGATCTGATCCTGACGCCGACTGCTCCTTCAGTGGCCTTCAAGATCGGTTCGAAAACCAAAGATCCGTTGGAGATGTATCTGGAAGATATCTGCACCATCACCTGCAACATGGCGGGCATTCCGGGACTGTCGCTCCCCGGCGGCTTCGAGCAGGGGAAACCCATCGGCTTGCAGCTTTTGGGACCGGCCTTCCGGGAGGAGACGTTGCTTCGGGCGGCTTACGGCTTCGAACAGGCCACTGACTTTCATAAGCAGCGGCCGGCGCTGTAAGCTCATCCGCAATCAAACGCCATTGCCACATTGAAAGGGGATATTGCCATGCCGTTAGCGGATTATGAGATAGTCATCGGTTTGGAGGTCCATGCCGAGCTGAAGACGGAGACCAAAGTCTTTTGCAATTGCACCACCAAGTTCGGGGGAGAGCCCAACGCGCAAGTCTGCCCGGTTTGTCTCGGTTTGCCCGGCGCGCTGCCGGTCTTGAACGAACAAGCGATGGACTACGCCATTCTGGCCGGTTTGGCTTTGAACTGCCAGATCGCTCCGTTCAGCAAATTCGACCGCAAACAATATTTTTATCCTGATTCGCCCAAGGCCTATCAGATCTCCCAATACGATCTGCCGCTCTGCAAGGAGGGCTGGATCGAGATCGAAGTGGACAGCGCGCCGGAGGCCACCAAAAAGATCGGGATCATCCGGGTCCATCTGGAAGAGGAAGCCGGGAAGACGGTGCATTCGGGTACCGGGATTCTGGACTCGGATTACGCGATGCAGGATTACAATCGTTGCGGGATCCCGCTCATCGAGATCGTCGGCGCCCCGGATATCCGTTCGCCCAAAGAAGCCAAGGATTATCTGGAGAAACTGAAAATCTTACTTCAATATACCGGGGTCTCCGATTGCAAGATGGAGGAGGGCTCCCTGCGCTGCGACGCTAATATCTCGCTACGGCCCAAGGGTCAAAAGGAATTTGGCGTGCTGGCGGAGATCAAGAACATGAATTCCTTTCGCGCGGTGCAGGCGGCTTTGGAGTATGAAGCGGAACGCCAGGCGCGGCTGCTGGACGAGGGCGAGCGGATGGTCAAACAGACCCGGGCCTGGGATGAGGCCAAAGGGATCACCGTTTTCATGCGCTCCAAGGAAGAGGCCAGCGATTACCGGTATTTCCCCGAACCGGATCTAGTGCCGATGGTCATTTCCGAGGAGCGGATCGCGGGGTTGCGCCGACAGTTGCCGGAGATGCCGGATTCCCGCCGTCGCCGTTATCGGGAGGCGTGGGGACTCCCCGAATATGACGCCGCCTTGATCAGCGGCTCGCTGGCGCTGGCTGAGTTCTTTGAGGCCACGGTGGCCGCCTACGGCGAGGCCAAGGCCGTCAGCAACTGGGTCATGGGCGAACTGGCCCGGCTGATGAACCAGGAACGGGTGGAGTTCGACGCTCTGAAAATTCGGCCGCAACAGTTGGCCAAGTTATTAAAGATGATCGATGCCGGAACTATCAGCGGCAAGATCGCCAAGACCGTGTTTGAAGAGATGTTCGTCACTGGCAAGGATCCGGAGACGGTCGTCGCCGACCAGGGCTTAGTCCAGATCAGCGATGCCGGCGAGCTCGAAGCGTTGGCCCGCAAAGTGGTGGCGGCCAATCCGCAATCGGTCGCCGATTACCTGGCCGGCAAGGAACGGGCGGTCGGATTTCTGGTCGGCCAGATGATGAAGGAGACCAAAGGCCGGGCCAATCCGGGGATTGTCAATGAACTGCTCAAAAAGGAGCTGGAAAAACTACGTTGACAATTTGCCGGGAGACCGGCAAATTTGTTTTAACGGACGTTGGGAATGCGGATTCTGGATAGACTAAGATTAAGGCTGAGCCAGGAACGGTGAGATGAAATGAGCAGTTTGGTTGATGATCACGGCAAACTATTCGGTCTGATCAACCCGGTCGATCTGATTTTGTTATTGCTGGTCATGGCTTTGGGCATCCGGCTGCTTTCCGACTACCGGCCGGCTCCCCTGGATTTGAAGACCCGACCGGTCACCATCGGCCTGCTGGCCCGGAATCTGCCGCCATATATCGCTTCCAGCATCAGCGTGGGCCAGGATCTGTTTCAGGACGGTCCCAACGCCTATCTTGGCAAAGTCATCCGCAAAACGGTGCAGCCCGCGGAGGTTTTGCTCCAAAAGGACGGCCAGCTGGTACTCGTTAAAGCACCCCAGAATATCGACCTTCGTTTGGAATTGCGCCGCCAGAGCGGACGGGTCGTCACCGGTCCGGCCCGGGCCGGAATCTATCTGGGAAAATTGGCGGTCCGGGTGGGGGATCGTCTGGCTTGCCATACCTTATATACCCGTTTCCGGGCGGAGATCGATTCATTAAGGGTCAATATCCAATGAATGGGTTGCCCCGGCCAATATGGCCCGCCTGGATCGAGCATTCATTGTCCGCTCGCTGGATTCATGCCGGCGGACGCCGATTGGCCCGGATGAAGCGCCTGGGTTTCAGCTGGTTTCGGCAAAGCCGGAGCCAGGATTGGCTGCGGCTGCCGGGCCGGTGGCTGAGCCGCGGCCGGGATGGATTGGAAACGGCGGCGCGATTCTGGCGGCAATCGCTGGCTTTCAAAAGCCTCGCTCGACTTGAGGCGAGCGCTTCGGTCCTGCGGCAAAGATTGGGTACCCTCAGCGTTAGCTGGTGGTGGCGGCCGGTTTTAGAAGCCTTTATCGTGTTATACCTGGTCTTTCTGCCGATCATCGGTTCCTGGCCGGGCTTGATTCCTTTCTTATTCTTGTACTATGGCTTGATGAATCCCGTCAAAAGTTGTCCGGCTCCCGGCATCGGCTGGTTGGGGATACTATGGTTTGGCGGAGCGGTTTTTTCGGCAGGAGGTTTGGGCCAGAGCTGGCAGCGATTGTTGCAGCTCGAAACGTGGCTGCTGCTGGCCTGGGCGACAGGATTGGCGTTCCACGTCCGGCTCTGGGAAAAGGTGATGCGTTGGCTGGCGGCGACGAGTCCGCTCTGGATGGCGATGGGCTTCCGCCAGTATCTGTCGGGCGTGCCGACCGCGGCCGGCTGGCTCAGTCCGGATCAAGCGCAGCAGATTCCCATTCGGGTTTATTCGCTTTTCGGCAATCCAATTTATTATGCGCTCTATCTCTTGATTGTCATGGTTTTGTGTGACCGGCTGTTTCGCGATGCCCGGAAACTCTGGCAGCGCTTGGCTTGGTTGGCCATCGGCTGTCTGGCGGCGCTATCGTTATATCTTACCTATTCCCGGGCGGCCTGGCTCAGCGGCGGGTTCCTCCTGTTGCTGCGGTTCCGGAAGAAGCTGAGCTGGCGTTACTTAGCGATGGGCGGTCTGTTTTTATTGCTGTTGCTTTCTTTACCCGATTTTCGGGCCCGGATCGGGAGCCTGGTCACTTTGGGCGACAGTTCGCTCCGGTTTCGCTGGCGCATTTGGGAGGGAGTGGCCCGAGCGATACCCGATTTTTGGTTGTGGGGAGCCGGGCCGGGCCACTTCGAAGCGGTTTATCCCTGGTTTATGGGCGCCAATGCCGAAGCGGGGCACGCTCACCAATGGTACTTGCAGTTATGGCTGGAACACGGCCTGGTCGGTCTGCTGGGGATGGGGTTGCTGCTCAGGGAACGGCTGCTGCGGCTGGTCCGTTTGCCCGAGCTGATGAAGACCGCGGCCGTCGCGGCGTTCGTTTTTCTGCTATACGGCTGCACCGAAAGCTGGGACGTTCACCCGCTGTGGGGAGGATACTTTTGGTTTTTGGTCGGACTCACTTTCGCCCATCCGATAAAGCCACGGATAATTCAGCCGGAGGAGTAGTGATCTTTGGTTATTACGGCCACGGCAACATCGGAGATGAGGCCAATCTCCGGCTATTAATCCGGGAATTACGCCAAATTGAGCCGGCCCTGCCGATCACGGTAATCTCGGCCAATCCTGCTCAGACCGCTTTCCGCCACCGGGTGCAGGCTTGTGGAAGACTGGAGCTTTGGTCATGGTTGGCCCCCTTTCGGAGGTCGGAGTGGCTCATCGGGGGCGGCGGCAGTCTGTTTCAGGATCACTCCAGCCTGCGCAGTTTATTATATTATGCCGGCTTGACCGTCCTGGCCAAAATCTGCGGAATGAAAGTCTTGCTGTACGGACAGGGCATCGGACCGTTCGAAACCCGGATTGGCAAGAAGCTGGCCGGTTTGGCCCTGAACCGCGCCGATTTGATCGTGCTGCGCGATCGCTTATCGCTGGCGGCCTTGTCGGCCCTGGGGGTTACCCGGCCGGAGCTCCATTGGACCGCTGAGCCGTTATTGGTCACTGAGCCGGTTCCGAAGCCGCAAATCATCCATTATTGGGAGCCGTATTCGGCGGATCGCCGGTTCCGCATCGGGGTCGCCATCCGGCGCGACCGCGCCGCGTCTTTTCAAGATTGGGCGGGGCTGGTTCAGTTGTTAAAAAGTCAAAACGACGTATCGGTATACCTATTGATTACCGAGCCGGCCGACTTGCAGCTGGCCGAGATCGTGGCGGTTGCCACGGAAACCGTACTGCTGCCGCCCGCTGAAGAATGGGAAGAGCTACAAACCGCGGTCGGCGGATTGGATTTGCTGGTGAGTGCCAGATTGCATGGCTTGGTGGCGGCGGCGGTTCAGGGCGTGCCCGGGTTCGGCCTTTCATGCGACCCGAAGATTGAAGGGTTCTGCCTGCAGATGAACTTGCCCTTTCGGCGGATACGCAGTGCCGCGGATTGGGATATCATGCCGCAGCGGATTTTGGGCAAGCTTTATCATAGCGATGAGAAAGGCTCGCCGGGTCTTGGGCCGGAAGTATCTTGCTGGCGAGCCCGGGCCGCGGAGAACCGAATGTTGCTGGAAAAGGTGATTGAGTCCAAACGGGATGCGTATCCATATACAGGACATTCCGGTTGATCTGCTGGTTAAGCAGGAATTGACGGAATTGATTGGCGGCTGGTTTAAAACTCCGGGACAACCGCGCCAGATCGTTACCTTGAACGCGCTGATGCTGGTCAACGCGGGCCGCGATCCGCAGTTGCAACGAGCCCTGCAGGCGGCCGATCTGGTACTGATCGATGGCTTCGGGATCGAGATGGCGTTGCGCCGCCGCGGTTACCGGGCGATAACGCGCTGGGCCGGGATCGACCTCCTGCGGGCGATGCTGAGCTGGTGCGCCGGGAGCGGGTTTCCGGTGTTCTGCTACGGAGGTCCGCCGGCCATAACCGCTCCGCTGCGGCGGGTTTTGCGGGAAGCTTGGCCGCAATTAAAGATCGCCGGGATCCAGCACGGCTTCCCCCCAACCCACCCGGAAGGGGCAATGGCCATGACCGAATTGCGGCGCAGGGGGCCGTGTTTGCTGGTAGCCGGGTTGGGTTCCCCGGCCCAGGAGCTTTTTTTGGCACAACATCTGCCCCAACTGCCGGGTACGGTCGGGATCGGCGTCGGGGGCGCCTTGGAAGTCTTGGCCGGGTTAAAAAGGGAAGCTCCCCCCATCGTGCGCCGTTGCGGCTGGGAATGGCTCTACCGCATGGCCCGGGAGCCGGCGCGATGGAAGAAGCTCCCCGATTTAATCCGGTTCTGGACGCAGCATATTCGATTTTCAAAGGAAGGAGGTGATCCGAAGTCATGAAATTGCCGCGCATCAACATTAATCGCGAGGCGGTCCGGCGCGAGCTCCTGGATTATCTGGGGATTTTGGTGGGAGTCAGCTTAACCTCGCTGGCCCTGTCCTGGTTGCAGATTCCCAATAAGATCGCCGCCGGCGGCGTCAGCGGCTTGGCGATCGTGCTGTATTACTTGTGGGGCTGGTCCGTGTCCTGGACGATGTTCATGCTCAATTTGCCGCTGTTCCTGGCGTGCCTGTGGGTCTTTGGCCCGCGCTTCGGCGCGAAGACCCTGTTTGGCGCAGCGTTTATCTCGATTACGCTGGAGTTTTGGGATAAGGTCGTCCATCTGCAACCCTTGACCCGCGAACCGCTTTTAGCGGCGTTGTACGGCGGGGTGGTGGCGGGCATCGGCATGGGACTCGCTTTCCGTTTCCGGGGCACCACGGGAGGGACCGACCTGGCGGCGCAATTGCTCCACCGCTTTACCGGAATCTCGGTCGGGCAATCGCTGCTGTTTTTTGACGGATCGATCATCGCGCTGGCCGGACTGGTCTTTCGTAGCACGGAACTGGCTTTATATGCGATTATTACGCTTTTTGTAACGGGCAAAGTGGTCGATATTATCTTAGAGGGATTCGACTACGCGAAGGCGGCGTTCATCATTTCCGAGCATTCCGAGGCGATTGGCCAAAAAATCCTCAGCGAATTGCAGCGGGGCGCTACCGGACTGTCCGGCCGGGGCCTCTATTCGACCACGCGCAAGGAAGTAATCTTGTGCGTCATTTCCCGCGCCGAAGTGAGCAAGATGAAGGAACTGGTCCACCAGATCGATCCCAAGGCGTTTGTCATCATCTCCGACGTCCATGAGGTCTTGGGGGAAGGATTCAAAGAGTAATCAAAAATCTTTAGCCGGCCGATATACCGGACTTATATTTCGTTAAGCCGAAAACTCCTTTTTTTATTAAGGAGTTTTTTATTTGTGCCAGACGCTTTGATTCAGCCCGTTTTTGAAGCCTATTTCATAATCAGCCGGCCACCTCATATACATAACATGGCTGACATCGCTTTGGGGCGGGTTTGGTATAGAGTCTAGAATATTCCGCCTGTTTTGCCATGACGAAGGATGAAGGGAGAGGTCGCTGATGTTCGACGAGATTTTCGGCCATTCGTCGGCCCGTCCGCGGGTAAAGATTATCGCCGAGGCCGGGGTGAATCACAACGGCGATTTGGATATGGCGGTGGCTTTATTGGAAGAAGCGGCCCGAATCGGCGCGGACGCCATTAAGTTTCAGGCGTTCATTCCGGAAGAGATGATTCTGCCGGGGACCGGAAAAGCCGCTTATCAGCGCGGCGAGAATTCGCGCGACGAAGATCAGTATCAGATGTTGAAACGGCTCCAGTTGCCGGAAGCAGGCATCGCGGTTTTGCGGCAAAAAGCCGCTGAGTCGGGGATTTTCTTTTTGATGTCGGTGTTTGACGAGCGCAGCGCCGCCCAACTTCAACAAGCGGGGCTTTCCGCCTTCAAAATTCCCTCCGGCGAACTCACCAACTTGCCGTTAATCGCCCAGGTGGCTTCCTACGGAAAGCCGCTCATCCTGTCGACGGGAATGGCCTTGCTGGGCGAGATCGAAGCGGCGGTCGACGCGGCCCTGGCCGCCGGAAACCGCCAGATCGTATTATTCCACTGCGTCTCCAGTTATCCGGCGGCGTATGCCGGTTTGAATCTGGCGGTAATCGGCACGCTGAAGACCGCTTTTCATTTGCCGGTCGGCTATTCCGACCACAGCGAAGGAAGCGAGGCGGCCATCGCCGCCATCGCCCTCGGCGCGCTGATGGTCGAGAAGCATTTCACGTTGGATAAGGAGCTGGCCGGTCCCGATCACCGGGCTTCGCTCGACCCGGCCGAATTTAAGCGCTTGGTCGAAAGCATCCGAAACGTGGAAGCGGCCCTGGGCGATGGGCACCGAGTGCTGACGGAGGCCGAAAAAGAGCTCCGCGCGCTGACCCGCAAGAGCATTGTCGCGAAAACGCAAATTGAGCCACAGACAATCATTACCCGGGATATGCTCGCCCTGAAACGCCCCGGCTCGGGCGTCGCTCCGAAGCATCTGCCGCGCTTTATCGGCGCGCGCGCGGCGCGCCGGATTCCGCAAGATGCCCCGCTGCGCTGGAGCGACTTGGAGAATGACCGGGATACCGAGGAATGACGCCAAAGTCATCTTATCCGGAATCACGATGCTTAACGACCGAACGAGCTTCTGATTATCGAGTTTGCTCAGCAAAGACGGAGTTGGTTTTCGATGGGAGATCGGTTTGATTTGAATTGTAAGTTAAAGTTTTTGGGCCTAAAACAAGGATTTCGCCTGCGGGCGAGCAAGCATTTGAGCGGCAGACTCCTTGCAACCCGGCCGCTAAGGGGACGCTGCTTCCCCTTAGAACCCCGCGGGTGTCCGGTTCGTCCGCAAACCGGCAAGATAAACGAACAATTAAGTTTGGACGCCGGCTTCCATTGCCGGCGTCTTCCATAGGATGGTCCCCGGCCGACGGCGGTGCTTTCATCCGGGCAGCAACACCGCGCAGCCGCCATCCCTGGCGGCTGTATGATTGCAAAAATGTTAGGTAGAATTGGGATGCCCATGGATTCGTTTTCCCGATTCGGCCGATTCGGGAAGCCAGAGCCAGGATGGCTTAAGGGCAAGCGGCCAAGGATGGCAAAACGCGCAGCCCCAGAGCCAGGATGGCTTAAGCTTGCGGCGTCCGTGGATGGAGATCAGCCGCAAAGGGCCGAGGGTTAGGTCCATAGACGTCATGACTTATCCTTCAAGCTCTCCGTGAGTGAGCGAAGCTTATTAAGTAACTAACTGAAAGATGGATGTATTATTGATGTATTGTTTAGGAGAAAGCTGAGGGTCAATGGGGGCTATTCCTGCCCCCACGCCCCCCGGACCAAAGGGTGTAGTGGGACACCCTTTGGAATCCGCCCACTTGGAACCGAGGTTCCAAGGCCTCCTGATTCATCCGGGGTTTTAGAATGCCGCCGCCATCCATGGCCATCTGCCTGGCAACCAAGTGTAGGCTTCCGACCCCGACCGCTGTTTTTCCTCCTGAAAAGAAGCGGCGCCGTCTCCCTCCCTGGAGACGGGTGTTATTTTGAACCTTTATGCTTTTATCCGACATCTATTTATGAGCCACTTAACTTTCGTAAACCAGCGCCTTCAAGGATGAAGGCGGGCGACGCATCTTTTCATGGATGAAAAACTGCGGTCGTCCAGCGAAGGGGACAACGAAAGCCATGGCCTAGTAGCCAGACAGAAGGCCAGGGATGGCGAAGACGATTACCGG
>JAEXFN010000013.1 GCA_023400055.1 Bacillota bacterium | reverse complement strand
ATTAACAAAAGGAAGATCTTTATCCACAAAAGATCGATCTGGAATCGTCGCAGACAGATCTTTATTAACAAAAGATCGATCTTTATTCACATAAGGAAGATCTTTATCCACAAAAGATCGATCTGGAATCATTGCAGACAGATCTTTATTCACAAAAGATCGATCTTGATTAACAAAAGGAAGATCTTTATCCACAAAAGATCGATCTGGCTTGCTTCTTAACACCCCCGCATCCGGCCGGGGTTTGTCACAACGCTTTTAGACACCGGACGTAATGTCCCGCGGTGATCTCCCGCAATACCGGCGCATGTTGAACGCATTCCGAATCGCTGATCGCGCAGCGATCGGCGAACCGGCAGCCCGGCGGATAATGGGCGGCATCGGGCACCGTGCCGGGAATGGAATACAATACTTCTTTTTCTTGATCCACAAACGGAATCGCCGCCAGCAACGCTTGGGTATAAGGATGCCTGGTATTGTCGAAGATTTCGTCGACCGCCGCCGTCTCGACCACCTGGCCGGCATACATCACCGCCACATCGTCGGCCATCTCCGCCACCACTCCCAAATCATGGGTAATGAAGACGACCGCTGTTCCAAATTCGCTTTTCATCTTGCGCATCAGATCAAGCACTTGGGCTTGTATGGTAACATCCAACGCCGTGGTGGGCTCATCGGCGATCAGCAGCTTGGGATTACAGACCATGGCCATGGCGATCATCGCCCGTTGGCGCATTCCGCCCGACAGTCGATGCGGGTACTCCGTCGCGATCTTGTCGGCCCTGGGAATCCCGACCTTTTGGAGCATTTGGACCGTTTCCTGCAGTGCCTGCTTCTTATGCATGTTCCTGTGCAACACCAGCACTTCCGAGATCTGATCGCCGATCGTCAGCACCGGATTCAAAGAGGTCATCGGCTCTTGGAAGATCATCGATATCTTGTTGCCGCGAATTTCCGACATCTCGTCTTCGCTCAGTTTGGTCAAGTCCCTGCCCTCAAACAAGATCTCTCCAGCCACGATCTGGCCCGGCGGTTTGGGAATCAGATTCATGATCGACAGCGCGGTGATACTCTTTCCGCAACCGGACTCGCCGACGATGCAAAGCGTTTTACCGCTCGCCACGCTGAGATCCACGCCATCGACGGCTTTTACCCATTTTCCTTCATCCAACGCGAAGTACGTCTTCAGATTGTTGATCGCTAACAGTTTTTCCGACATTTGCGAGACTCCTTTCAACGGCATGCGCTGCTCAAATAGGCAATGAATCAATAAGCTCCGCGAGACTGTCGATATCGGCGTTGACCCGCAACTCGGGCTGGCCCGCCGCCATTTCCACCGCCCGGCTCTGTTTGAGGGCGGTGCCCGTAATCACGCAAACCGCAGTCGCATTGGGATTCACGGTTCCGTTTTTCACCCCTTGCATCAAGGCCGCCACCGCCGCCGCCGATGAAGGCTCGGCACCGATGCCTTCTTTGCCCAATATTCGCATGGCCGCCAATATTTCTGGGTCCGTAACTCCCAGCGCCAGGCCGCCCGATTGATAAATGGCATCCAGCACCCGGGTCCCGCCTTGAATGGGACTGTCCGCGGCAATGCTTTGGGCGATGGTCTTGGCAGGATCGCCATATTGCCCCGCCACTCTGGCGCCTTTTTGAAACGCTTTCTTGAGATGACACGAAGTTTCGGGTTGCACCGCCACCATCTTCGGCAATTGATCGGTGAGGCCCAGCGCTTTGAGCTCGTTATAGCCTTTCCACGCGCCCCATAAACCGCCGCCGGTTCCCACCGGATGAAACATATAGTCCGGAACCGCGCCTCCCAATTGGTCGAAGATCTCATAGGCATAGGTCTTCATCGCTTCATGCCGGATCGGATTGATAAAATTCACAAACTGGTATAAGCCCAACTGACGGACGGCTTTTTCCAGCATTACGCTGATCTGGGCGAAGTTTTCAAAGTTCAGGATAGCCGTCGGGGCGCCGTAAAGCTTGATCATCGCCTTCTTGGTATCGCTGGCCAAATATTCGACCAACACCAGCGCATTGAACCCGCCCCTCGACGAATAGGCCGCGAACGAAGCGCCGGCATTCCCCGAGCTATAGGTGAAGCCTTTTTTAACCCCGATATCTTTGGCAAAGCTGATCGCCAGACTAAAGCCCCGATCTTTAAAACTGCCGGTGGGCATCATCGTATCGTTTTTGAAATAGATATTCTCCATGCCCAGTTCGCGGCTCAAGTGGACCGATTTGACCAAAGGAGTGCAACCCTCGCCCAGCGACACGATATTCTTCTCGTCAATGGCCGGGAAAAAGTCTTTATATCGCCACAGGGTATTGCCGTTCGCCCACAACTTTGCAAAGGAGATCTCCTTCTTCATCCGCGGCAGGTCGTATACTGTTTCAAGCAAGCCGCCACAGGCGGGGCAGGTATTTACAGCCCGCCGGATATCGTAATCTTTTTGACATTTATCACAAACCAAGCCAATCGCATAACCGTCCATCAGCTTCACTCTCTTCATCGTGATTTTGGCTATATATGTCGCACTCAATATTCCGAACCAAAAATTTAGCGACATATTTCCTTGATGCATAAGATGAAATAAATTCCGTTATTTACCCTTTCCCAGCCATGCTTTAAGGATGGGAAAGCTGGTTCGAAATATTTAATTCATCTTATATAGGTAATCCCGGAGCACGTCGCCCAACAAATTGATCGATAATACCACCAGCATGATACAGATCCCCGGGAACAATGAGATCCACCAGGCGCTATTCATATACAGTTGACCGGCGTAAAGCATGTTTCCCCAGGTCGGGATGGTCGGCGGAATCCCGAGTCCCAAAAAACTCAGCGACGACTCGGCGATAATGGCCGTGGCCACTTGAAAGGTTGAAATCGTTACCGCCCGGGCGATGATATTGGGGAAGATATGTTTGACCATGATCCGGGTTTCCCCGACCCCGACCGTCTGGGCAGCCAGGATATAATCGGAGGTTTTAATGCTCAGCACTTCCGAGCGGATGACCCGCGCATAGGAAACCCAGGCGGTAATCCCCAGCACCAGGATGAGCTTCATAAATCCGCCGCCCAACACCGCGACGATCGAGAGCGCCAACAGGATCGACGGAAAAGCCAGTTGAATATCGGCGACCCGCATGATTAGCGCATCGGCCTTCGGGAAATATCCCGACAACAGGCCCAAGGTGATCCCGATCCCCCCCGACAGCAAGGCGGCTAAAATGCCGACCGACATCGAGGTCCGGCTGCCGTAGACCAGCCGGCTATAGATATCCCGGCCGAGCTCATCGGTTCCCAGAATGTGATGGAGGGTTCCGCCGCTCACCCACGCCGGGGGTTTCAAACGTTCCATCAGGTTCTGATCGTTGGGCTTATAGGCCGTTAACAGCGGGGCAAACAACGAAAATAAGATAAATATCGTTAAAATGGTCAAAGCTATCCATGCGATATAGCTCCCCATATATTTCCTGATTCTTTTAATGATGCCCATCGCGCGTCAACCTCTCCCTTACTTTAAGTGAATTCGCGGGTCAATAAACACATAAAGCACATCGACCACCAAGTTGATCAGTACGAATCCTCCGGCCAGCGTAATGATGGTCGCCTGGACCAAGGGGAAATCGCGGTACTGAATCGCCTGAACCAGCATCTGTCCCACTCCCGGCCAGGCAAACACCGTTTCCGTCACGACCGATCCGCCCAGCAAGGCCCCCATTTGCAATCCCACTACGGTTACTACGGGCAGCAGACTATTCCGAAACGCATGCTTCATGATGACCGCCTTGGATTTTAATCCTTTCGCCCTGGCGGTGCGAATGTAATCGGTCTCCATGACCTCGATCAACGACGACCTGAGCAAGCGGGTGGTGAGGGTCATCAAATTAAAGCCTAAAGCGATGGCCGGCATGATGAGGTACCGGACGCCCCCATAACCGCCGGTGGGCAACCAGCGGAGTTGAATCGAAAAGAGCATAATCAGCAAAATGCCGACCCAAAATACCGGCATCGATTGGCCGGCCATTACAATGACCATGATCCCCTGGTCGAGGGCAGAACCTTTCTTGAGAGCCGCCACGATCCCGGCCGGGATCGCAATACACAGCGATATCAGCATGGCCGCGCCGGCCAGCTTTAACGTAGCTGGCAATTTCTCTAACAGTAAGTTCGAGGCGGGTTCAAAATAACGCAAGGATCTCCCGAAGTCAAAATGCAACAAGTCTTTCAGGTAAATCAAATACTGGACGATTAAGGGTTTATCCAGGCCCAATGTGGCTCGGAGTTGTCTGATTTGCTCTTGCCCGGCATCGGGAGGAAGCATAATGGCCACCGGATCGCCCGTCATCCTGGTCAGAAAAAAGACGATGGTCGCCACGCCGAGCAACACGAAGATGGCATAAAAAAGCCTTTTTAAAATGTATTTGAGCATATTATTCTCTCCCATTTGAAAAGAATTGCTTAAACCCGCCCATCATAAGGAAGCATTATGGGAATCAAAATGATTGCAAATCACAATTTCATGGATAAATAAGCGTGCCATCCAAAAGGCGCTTTTGGGTCCAGACCGTCGTCGAATTGCTACAGGGAAATCGCTTGGCCAACTGCTCGTCGATATCGACTCCGAGTCCCGGCCGCTCATTGAATTGCAGAGAACCGTTCTTCAGAGTGGGGCTGCCGGGAAAAACCTCGGCCACCGCCGCGGCGATGCCGCACCATTCTTGAATTCCAAAATTATGGGCAGCCAGGTCGAGCTGGATATTGGCGGCATGCCCTACCGGCGATATATCCTCCGGTCCGTGCCAAGCCGTCCGGACTCCGAATTGTTCAGCCAAAATGGCCAGTTTCCGGGTCGGAGTGATTCCTCCCAGCTGACTCGGATGAGCCCTGATGAAATCGATGCTTCTACTGGCTATCAGCTGCGTCCATTCTTTGGGATTGTTAAACAGCTCCCCAATGGCGATCGGCGTCGCGGTCTGCTGGCGCAGCGCGCCATACCATTCGCTTTGCTCGGGCGGCAACGCATCTTCCAAAAAGAACAGGCGGAACGGCTCGAGCTCCTTGGCAAACCGAATCGCGTCCATGGGAGCGAGCCGCTCATGGACATCGTGGCAGAGTTGGACATCATAGCCGACTTTGTCGCGCACATAGGAAAACATCCGGAGGGTTTGCCTCATATATGAATCCGGATCAAAGGAAACGCCCCCCAGTTTTCCGGAGCTTTCATACGATTTACTGGTCTCACCCCAATGGATCCGAAAACAGCGGATTCCTGCAGCGATCCCTTTCAAAATGTTGTCGACGATTTCCGGCAGGGTTTTACCGTAGACATGAATATAAGCCGTGACCGATTGGCGCGCTTTGCCACCGAATAACCGATATACCGGCATCTTAGCCAGTTTGCCTTTGATATCCCAGAGCGCCATATCAACGCCGGAAATGGCATTATTGCCGATCGGCCCATTGCGCCAATAGGCATTGACATTCATCAGATGCCAGAGATCCTCGCTATCTTCCGCGTCCCTTCCGACCAGCAGCGGCTGGAGATACTCCTCTACCACGCAGCGTACTGCCAGATGGCGATAGGTAAACGTTGCGCAACCCAGACCGTACAGTTCCGGTTCATCGGTTTCAACCTTTACCACTACTAAATTAGTACCGGCCGGAGCGGTACAGATCGCTCTCACGTCGCGAATCTTAACGATAAGTGATCCCTCCCACATCGCTGCCGTATATATTTAAGAGGAGTATGTATATCACAACTCCTCTTAAATATACGACCGTGAAATTCCTTATTTATTCTTGGCCGGGAACATCCAAAGCGCTCCCAACACGTTGGGTGTGTAGCTGAGCTTCGAATTCATGGCGCAAATGTTATCCAATTGCCAGAGATAGATGAAATACGCGTCATCTTTGAGGATCTTCTGGATCTCGGACATCGCTGCCTTGCGTTTGGCAGGATCGATCGTGGTCTCTTCGATATCGACCAATTCGTCGAGTTTGGGGTTTTTCAGCCGGGCATAGCGGCGGTCGCTTTTCACATAGGATTGAAAATTGGACATGGCGTCGAGCGTCCAGCCCGTGTTGCCGATGAAGTACATTTCGGATACGGTTTTGGCTTGCATCTTGGAGACCATCGTCTTGTTGTCCATGACGTTCAGTTTCACCTTGACGCCGACCTGTTCGAGCTGGGCCGCAATGGCTTGGATCTCCGTCAGGAATAAGTTATCCGCGTCAAAGGTTACCGTGAATCCGTTGGGGTATCCCGCCTGGGCCAAAAGCTTCTTGGCTCGGGCCGGGCTGTAGGGATAGGGTTTTACCGAGGCGTCATAACCAAAATTCTGACTGGGAACCAGCGTGGCGACTCGTTTGGCCTTTCCGCCCAGCACATTTTTGATGATTCCCTGCGTATCGACGGCATAATTCAATGCCTGGCGAACCCGCGGATCATTTAAAGGTTTCACCGTCGCGTTAAGGCTCACATAGAAAGTACGGATCCACGGCGCGGATAAAATCTTGATATCATTGTCATTGGCCAGACTGTTGGCGGCGTCGGCCGTCAAGCCGATGACAAAATCGACTTCGCCCGCTTTTAAGGCTGCGACCGTATCCGCCATGCTCGGGATGGTTTTAAATATTAAGCGGTCGAATTGGGGAGCGCCGCGCCAATAATCTTTATTGGCCTCCAGGACTACCTGATTATCTTTTTGCCACGAAACGAATTTGTAAGGTCCGGTGCCGACCGGATTCTTGGCGATATAGTCGTCGCCTTTTTCCTTGACATATTTCGGGGGCATGATCACTCCGCCGAAAAGGACCGTTTTGTTGGGCAGGATGGGATCGGGCTCATTGGTCACGATATTGACGGTGTATTTGTCGACCACGACCGCTTCTTTGACATTGCGCAGTTCGGCGATAGGCGAAGCGGTTTTCGGATCGAGCAGCCGGTCGATGGAGAATTTCACGGCCGCGGCGTC
This sequence comes from Bacillota bacterium, assembly GCA_023400055.1. Lineage (GTDB taxonomy): Bacteria > Bacillota > UBA4882 > UBA8346 > UBA8346 > Hydrogenispora. Next base: position 40,080 of record JAEXFN010000013.1, on the reverse strand, counting down.
GAATTCTTCGCCGTCATGGAACTTTACTCCCTTGCGCAGCTTGAACTGCCAGGTAACATTATTAATCGCTTTCCATTCGGTAGCCAGCGCCGGAGCGAGCCGCCCCTTGGCATCCCTGGTTACCAGAGTGTCGAATAGGTTGATTAAAATGTTCATGTCCGGCATTTTGCCTTGCTTTTGCGGGTCCAGGGTAGAGGCATCAATGGTTTGGGCGACAACCAGCGTGGTCTTCTTGGGTGCGGCTAAGGAATCGACGCCATAGCCCGCTAGCATTACGACGATGAGCGCCAATGCCAGCACGAAACAGATTCGTTTTTGTTTCACTTCGTTTTCCTCCTTAAATTTGGTTTTATGGGATGGCTGAAAAATAATCAAACCACCCTTTCCCCGGCTTCGGTGGGCTCGGGCTTTCTCTCCTTGGCGATCCTGATTTCGTCCAAATAGTTATAGAGCGTATATTTGGAAATATCAAAGAATTGGCAGATTTTATTGCCGGACTTGGTAATCAAAAACGCCCCTTTTTCGTCCAGATACTCCAGCGCCTTCAGCTTATCTTCCTTGGTCATGTACGATACCGGTTTTCCGACCAACTTGATGCCTTCCTGAATCAGGAAATCCAACAGATCATTGACGTCGCTGGCAAAATACTCGGAGGTCGCCCCGTAAGTCATCGTCAGGGATTCCATGGTTTTCTTGGCGGCGATGATGTCCGAAATATCGAAATTCATGCACAATGCGCCGATGGGTTTATTTTCTTTGTTGCGGATATATACCGTGGAGGAACGCAGAATCTTTCCGTCCTTGGTCTGGGTGATGTAATTGTAAATATCGCCGTTCTGCACCGTCCCGCGCATGACCTCGAGGCCCAGGTTGCTGCCGCAATCCCCGACTTTTCGGCCCGTCACGTTTCCTTCGATGGCCACAATGGTTTTGTCATAGCCGGCCGACCAATCGTGCAGCACCACTTCGCATTTTTCGCCCCATTGCGCGGCGATCGCTTTTACGATGGAGGTCAGGAGTCCCATTTCATCTGCGATTTGTTCCAAAGCAACCCATCCTTCTTTGGCAAACTTTTTTTCTTGGAAAAAAAATTTTTTTTTGTTTCTACTTATACTATATACCATTTTGAGTGAATGTCAACCTTTTTTTCGTAAAATATCCAAAATAAATTACAAGTAGCTGACATCAACGGCCGAGAAACGATTAATCATTCGATATATCTAACATATATTGCACACGCCATCAAAAAACGTGTTAGATACGAATACGGTTTGAACTGTTCCTTCCCCGACTTATCCACAGCCAAAATCATTAACCTTGTTCAACGGAACCGTTTATCCACAGGAATAGATCACTTATTCACAAAAAGAGCTCTTTCATTAACAAAATGAGCTCACTTATCCACAAAATGAGCTCGTTGAGCGACTGAAAGAGCTCACTTATTCACAAAAAGAACTCTTTTATTAACAAAATGAGCTCATTTATCCACAAAAAGAGCTTGTTGAACGACTGAAAGAGCTCTTTCAGTAACAAAATGAGCTTACTTATCCACAAAATGAGCTCATTGAGCGACTGAAAGAGCTCACTTATCCACAAAACGATCTCTTTCGGCTTCTCAACCGGGTGGTTTATCCCCAAACCGACCTTAGCGGCTAAAAAAATGGGGAACCCGGCTGACCTCAATTCCCGCTGCAGCGAAAGGAAAGGCTTAACTTCTCATAGAACCGGCTAGGCATACTCGATAACCACCATTTGATGGCCGGTTACGACCGGAATGTCGATCTGAACATACGCTGATTCAACGCTATAGGGTATCTCGGTCTTTTCCGGAACCAAATAAACTTTGGTGGGCTTTTCATTGGTATTGCGGCAGCGGATCTTCAGCCGCACATCATGCAGCGGAATGACATCCTCGATGATATCGATTTTGGCGCGCCGCTGCGGGATGTAATGCAACACGTGGACGATCTGCCGTTGCGCCTGGTTCAGCACGGTCACTTCGGCCGTCGACGGCAGGTTGGACTGGACGAGCGGCGCGGGCAGCAGTTTGCTCAGGCAGTTCCGGATGATATCTTTGTAAATCTTATAACCGGTCTCGCGATAGGCCTTGAAGAGCGGATTTGCGATATAGATCACCCGACCTCTCCGGATAATCAGCGGTTCGTCGGTCGCCACGGCCGGCGGGGTCTGAAAATGGGAACAAAACGATTTCCAGCTGCGGTTAAAATAAGGATGCACCGCGGTGGCCAGGACCTGATCGGCCGGGGCCGCGGCCGCGATCGCAGTCCCGCGCGAGTAAAGGACGTACGAATAGTCGGTCCGGGCGCCCGCGGCCATATCCGCGGCGAGTCGGATGTAATCGACCGGGTACGGGGAGTCTCCTTGATAAATCGCCGGAATCTCCGCCAGGGCGAACTCCTTTTTGTCGAGAGTCAGCCCCGCTTCGGCGGTCGCCAGCAACGCCCCGCCCCCGGCCAGGTAAGCTTGGAGTTTCCCCGCCAGCCGCTCATCCAGCAGCACCCCGTCCGGCGCGATGATCACCGCATACTGGGCGAAGTCGGCCGCCGCGTCGATGAAATGAAACTGTTGCTGGAGCTCGATGAGCATCTGGGCGGCCCCTTCGTCCGAGGCGATGCCCGGGAAGCCGCCCCAATGGCCGGCCGGCGTTTTGGTGTTGATCAAGACGCCGATGTCCGCGATCAACCCGGCGCCGGCGCACCATTCCTCCTTCCGCTCCACCTGCTCATATACCCGGCCGATCAAGTCATAGGTGGCGGCGTCGAGCCTTCCCGTAGGATGCAGCTGATCGCCCACCGAGCATTTGGCCCCCAGCGACAGCATCCGGTAGCATTCGTACTCCAAGGCCGCCTGGTTCTTGAGCCCCCCGAAATCGGCCCAGGACAAATGGAACCGGCCGTTCATCCCGACCACTTCCTTGCCGAGGGTGGCGCAATGCCGGGCGTACATCGGAAAATGGAGGTAACCCCACTCTCCCGACGGCAGGGACTCGATCTCGAAATGCGAATAATAAGCCATTTCCGAGCGGAGGTTGACCGCGCAGTCATTGTCCAGCCGCATCCGGCTGTTAAAGACCAGCGAGGCCTGCGGCCTTTTGGCCATAATCAACTGGTTCAGCCGGGCCAAGGCTTTTTGGGCCACCGCGAAGTTGTGCCGCAACCGTTGCGGCTCATCCTGCGGGTCGATCCCCCCTTTGGCCATGCTCGCCAGGCAATGATTACAGACGCAGCCTTTGGGATGTTGCTCGAAAATGTCGAACCAAAAACCGTCGACCTCGTAATTCTCAAGGATCTCGGTCACTTGGTCCGCCACGTAATCCAGATACGGAGTGTTCAGGCAGAGGTAACGCCAGCCCTGCGTCCCAAACGGCGGCCTGCCGATGAACTGCCCCTCGGTGTTCACCTGCAGCCAATCGGCGTGGTGGTTGGCGGCATACTCATCCCAGACCACCGTGTAATAGATCGGGCAGCGGATCCCGTTGGCGTGGAGCGCCTCGATCATCTCGCCCAGCAGATCTTTTTTCAAATGGGGATGCATCACCCCCACCTTGGTCGGGTAATAAGCATAGCCGTGATGGCACTTGGCGAAAATATTCACCGAATTGACATGGGCTTTGGCGAGCGTCGCCGCGAATTCGCGGGCATCGAACGCTTCGCCCACCCCGCTTATATCGGGCGAAGTATGAAAATCGAGATGGATCTGGCGAAATCGTTGCTTATCCAATTTGTCCTCCTAGACAAGGTTTCATTCTAATGGAATATTATTTAAAATGCCGATTCGCGACCGGAACGGGGTTTTAGCCTTTCACCGCGCCGGCGGTGATCCCCTTGATGAATTGGCGCTGGAAGATTAACAAGACGGCGATCATCGGGAGCGTGGCGACGTTCAAGGCGGTGAACATCATCGACCAGTTGACATCGCCCCATTCGCCGTTAAAGCTCATCAGGCCCAGCGGCAACGTCTTCAACGATTCTTTGGTGACGAAGATCAAGGGGAACAAGAACATGTTCCAGGTCCAAATGAATTGGTAGATCAGGACGGTAGCCATGGCCGATTTGGAGATGGGCAGGAACACCCGCCAAAAGATGCCCCACTCGCTGCAGCCGTCCAGCCGGGCGGCTTCCTCGATCTCCCGCGGCACGTCTAAAAAATAGGCCCGTAACAGAAAGATGGCGAACGACAGCCCGAAAGCGGTATTGGCTAAGATCATCGCGCCGTAGGTATCCAAAAGGCCAGTCGTCCGAAACATCGTGTATAACGGTATCAGGGTGGCGTGAATCGGGATCATCTGGCCGATCAACGAATAATAAAAGAGCGGCTTGCGAAAACGGAAATCGTAGCGGGCGAAACCATAGGCCGCCAGGGAGCTCACCCCCAGGATCAACAGGATCGAGACCGCGCTCACCCCGATGCTGTTGGCAAAGTATTGCAGGAACCGGCCTTGCAGCCAAACCTGGACATAGTTGCCCCATTGCGGCAGTTGCGGCAGACTCCACGCCGAACTCATGATTTCGGTGTTGACTTTCAGGGAAGAGATCAACATCCAGAACAACGGATACAGCATCAACAGCGAAAAGAGGATCAGCGGAAGATAGATAAGGTTTTTCAGACCAAACGCTCGTTGTTTCATAACCGGCTTTCACTCCCTAAATCATTGTGGCAAGGGCCGAGTCAATTGGCGTCCGCCCCGGATTTGAACAGTTTCAATTGAAGGATGGTCCACATCAGGGTAATTCCGATCAGGGTGGTGGCGATGGACGAGGCATAACCCATCCGGTCGTTGCTGAAACCCATCAGATACATGTAGGTCGTGGCCACTTCGCTGGCATGCGAGGGTCCGCCGCCCGTCATCACGTAAACGATATCGAAGACTTTGAACGAGCCGATCATGGTAATGATGCAGGTGGCGATGATCACCTCGCGCAGCAGCGGAACGGTGATATGGCAGAAACTCTGCCAGCCGTTGGCCCCGTCGATCTTGGCCGATTCATAGACATCGTCCGGCAGGGCCTGCAGTCCCGCCACAAACAGCAGCATGCAAAAACTGCTGTATTGCCAGCAGGAAACCGCGATCACCGCCCAGATGGCCGTCTTGGTCTCCCCCAGCCAGCCGTGGGCCCAGCCGCCCAGGCCGACCGCTGACAAGAGTTGGTTCAGCGGGCCGTAAATCGGGTTATAGATGAAGGTCCAAAGCAGGCCGACCGCGACCAGCGAGATTACCAGGGGAATGATGAAAATCGCCCGGAAGGTTTTCGCGAATTGGATGCGGCTCTCGACAATGACCGCCAGGACCAAACCGAAAATCACTTGGACGATCGTCGATACGATCAAATAGTAAAAATTATTGAGGATCGATTTCCAGAAGATCGGATCCCCAAACAACTCGACATAATTTTTTAAGCCGATGAACTTCTTTACCGGGTCGATGGCGCTCCAGTCGAACAGGCTCAACCAGATATTCTCGATCAAGGGATAGGCGATAAAGATGGTTGTGAAAGCCAAGGCGGGGAAGATGAAAAGGTAGGGTGCAATATTCAATTTGTTTCGCAAGGCTTTCGCTTCGGATACCGCCATGGTAAATCCGCCCTTTCGCATTCAGGGAATATGCCCGGTCGGACATATTCCCTGAAAAATGGATTTATTTCTTCAGTTGCTCTTTCACGCGTTGCGCTTGATCCGCTACTTCCTTCATCACCTGCTCGGGAGTTTTCTCGCCCAGCAAGATCGCTTGGATCCCATTCAAATAGACCGAGGCGATCGAAACTTCGACCACCGTATCCAGCCAGCCGACCATGCCGGTGGCCGATTGGATGATGCTGGAATCGGTTAACAGGTCCGGATAAGCATTCTTCTCGGTGACGGCGCCAAGGACCGAGCTGGTGTTGCCGATCTTGGACACCCAGTACGCGCCGTTCTCCTTGGTAATCAGGAATTTCAAGAATTGGGCCGCTTCTTTCGGATATTTGCTATCCTTGCTGATGGCCAAGCCGCTCGGCGCCCCGATGATGAAATTCTGATTGCCTTTGCCTTTGGGGATATCCGGGAATTTGAAGAAACCGTAGTCCAAAGAGAAAGCGGCCGCGTTTTTGGTGGTGAATTTGAGCCAATCGTAGATCATCGCCGCTTTGCCCGAATAGAACAGCGGGCGGACCTCCTCCTCGCCGATCGCATTGGGCTGCGGGGAGAAATAACCCTCGTCATTCAAGTATTTTAACCGTTTCAACGCATCGACAAATCCGGGATCGCTAAAATCGCCGCCGCTCGTCGCATAGGCCTCCTGGAGTTTCTTTTCCCCCACGATTTTCTGATTCATGATGGTGATATAGTGGCAGGCACCCCATTTATCCCTGTTGCCGAAGGCGATCGGGATGACCCCGTCGGCTTTCAATTTCTTACAAACCGCGATAAATTCGTCCCAGGTCTTGGGGACGGTCAGCCCCAGTTTGTTAAAGATCTTCTTGTTATAGAAGAAATACTTGGTATCCACGTACAACGGCAGGCCATACAGCCGTCCTTCGAACGTATAGGGATATTTGGCCGCGGGCAGCAGTCCCGCCAAGCTGTTTTTATCAAAATAGCTGGTTAAATCCAAAACCTGTTTCGCCCGGACGAACTTCCCGGTATACTCCCCGGCCCAGGTAAAAAAGATATCGGGACTGGCGCCGGAACCCATGGCCACTTTAATCGCGGTTTTATACGGATCATTCTCTACGGCGTTTACTTTGATCTTGATATTGGGGTGCTTCGACTCGAACTGGTGGATAAAATAATCGATCGTGGAACGCTGCGGCTCATAGGTATAGATATGCCAAAAGCTCAATGATATCGGTTTGCTTTGCGCGCTGGCCATGCCGAAACCCAGAATACCCAACAACCCCATGATTAACACGATTTTCAACAGATTCCGCTTCATCATCAACTACCTCCCTTTTTTGTCTACTTTCATTGGGTTACGCTTTGGAACAGGTCATCCGGATCGCATCATTTCGCCTCCAGTCCGTTGATATTGGTGTTGTGAAAACGAATTACTCAATAATTGAACCGGTTCATTTTTGGCCGATAAAAAGGCCGGCGCTTAAATTTTACGAATCGAGCCCCGTTTCAAATAATTCGTCTCCAAGTAAATTTTGCGCGGAAAATCGGAATAATCCCCTTTCAACCGTCTGAGAATCAGCCGCGCGGCGGTTTCTCCCATTTCCGAGGTGGGTTGTTCCACGACGGTCAGGGCCGGCTTCATCACGTCGAAAAGGGTAAAATTGTCGAAACCCACCAGCGACAGATCCTGCGGGATATTGACATTCAACTCATTGATGGCCATCAGGGCGCCCAGAGTCATATAGTAATTGGCGACGAATAAGGCGGTCGGCAGATCCGAATTATCGAGCAATAAATCCTTGGCCGCGCTATAACCGCCCCGGTTGGAGAAATTCCCCCATTTCACCCATTTGGGCTTGACCGGCAGTTGATAGGCCTGCATCGCCTCAAGATAACCGTGATATCTTTCCTTGCTGACGAAGGAATTGGAGCCGTTGATGATCGCAATTTTTTTATGGTTGGACTGAATCAGGTCTTCGATGGCATTGAAGGTGGACTGGGCATTGTTGACCAGTACAAAATCGGTCGTCAGTTCGGGAATATCGTCGTTGATAATCACGATCGGGATATGGGACGCTAAATACGTCTCGTAAATCGGAAGATATTGCCCGGAAAAAAGGATCAACCCATCGATGGAACGGTCCTTCAGAAATAACAGCTTCTGTTCGAGGCGGTCGATATCTCCCTCATAGTCGCACAAGATGACGCTATAGTTTTCTTTTTCGACCTCATGTTCAATTGCCGAAACGACCGAGGTGGCAAAGATATCCGTGGGACTGCCGATCAAAACGCCGATGGTCATCGAACGGTTGTTTTTTAAGCCCTTGGCGATGATATTCTCTTTAAACCCCAGGTCGTTGATGACCTGTTGGATCTTGACTTGATTTTCATTGCGCAAGCTATAGCCGTTCAAGTACCGCGAAACCGTTCCCAAAGATACTCCGGCTTTTTTTGCAACATCGCGAATGGTAACCGCCATAATTTCTCCCCCGCAATAATGAACCGGTTCAATATTAAACAAAAATTCCCCACCGGGATCGATTCCTGTTGATAGTGGCCTAAACCAAAAGTCCTGTCAACGAACCGGAATGTTGAACCGGTTCATTTTTTGAAAACAAACCAACAATTAATTTATGATGAATATTCTATTTCAACTAAACATTTCCTGCCGTTCCATCCAAAAAATTATGCGATAACGATCGGTTGATGATGCAACCGGGGTCCCATTCCAAGAGCGTAATTATTTATGGTCAAACTGGGAGAATCTTTTCGCTTCGCTACGTTGTCCACGGAGCTGTTCTTATTCCGGGGACAACGCAACGACAGCAAACAAGTTTTTGAACCCCTGACTTCAGGCGATTTAATTGCTACTTTCCCGACTTATCCACAGCCAAGGTCATTAACCACGTTCAACGGAACCGTTTATCCACAGAAATAGATCATTTATTCACAAAATGAGCTCATTTATCCACAAAATGAGCTTGTTGAGCGACTGAAAGAGCTCTTTCAGCAACAAAATGAGCTTACTTATCCACAAAATGAGCTCATTGGGCGGCTGATAAACCTACCGAATCGCCGCTCACTGCTTCCAGAGCGACAGATCCTTATTCAAAAAGGTTTCCAGTTGCTCCGTCTCCGCTCGGAAATAGTCATATAACTGTTGCCGGAGCTTTTCATCCACAGGCGGAATTTGCGAATGCTCCCTTGTCAACAAGGCGTTTTTCAGTTTTTTGAGCAAAGATTGGGTTTTCCATCCCGTCCGCGCTTGAATGAAATCGCGGGTCTTCTTTAAAAGCGGATGGCAATAAAATAGCCGGTTGATTCCGGAAGAGCTGGAAACGGCGGCCTGATTGCGGTACACATTGAACTCAAACCCGTATCGCTCCTGCACCCCGAGGAAGTTCAGAATGTCCACCAACTGGTCTTCCGCATCACCAATGAACTCTTCAAACACGACAAACTTGAACCGGTCCCGCGCGAAGTACTTCAGGTACCGCTGAATGGACTGCAAATAGCTGCTTTCTTTTAGATACTGGAACCCGTATTCATGATGATAGTACTTTAAGGATTTTGCGATCCGCCGGGATTCATCCAGCGCCAGCGCTTTCTCGAAGGGCAGGTCTTCAAACTGATGACTGCGCAGCATGCAATAATGAGAATAGGCCCGTTCGACCGGGTTTCTCAGCATGAAAATGAATTTCACTTGCGCTCCCAAGGCCCGAAAAATCCGTTCGGGGCACCGCTCATCCACCAAATAAACGGGCGAGATATCGCCGATCGCCGTCTCCCCTTTGACCTCGGCATAGTACTTTTGCTCATACCAGGCCAAACCCTTTTCATAATCCCGCGAAAAGAAGCGGGTCTCTTTAATTGCGGGCAAAAATACCCGGGGATGTTGGATGAGCAGATAATACAGGGTCGTGGTCGCCGCTCGAGCCGCACCCGGGCAGATAAAATTCGGCAGCATGATTTTCCTCCAGTCTCGCTTCGATAGGCGACGCCAGGCAACCACTTTTGCAGCGCGGTCGCCCGCGCCAAAAACGCCGCCGCATCTCACCAAGGCTTAAATATGACGCCGCGGTCCTGCAAAAGCTCTTTCACCGCGCTTACGGCGGTCTCTTCCGGACTCATGGCCGGTAGCTGCAGATCATAGCGGATATCGCTGATTCCGTCTTCCCCCAGCCAAACCGTTTCGATCCGGCCCGCCTCGATGAGCGTCTTCATAACTTCCAGGTCCGCCTGGGTCAATTGACTGGCGGTGACAATCAGAATCACGCCGGCATCCAACAGGAGCCGCGATACCTCCGCCAGTCTTCGCAGCTGTTCGACGCGGTGCCCGGCGGCGCTCTCCGGAAGGTCGGCGTCCGCCCCATATAAAACGTTATCCGCATCCCAGAAATAAACGATCTTCCCTTCGTCAAACAGCTTCTTCTCCAGCGCTTTCGCCAGAGCCTTCTTTTCGGCGTCCCGCGCTCCGGTAATCATGATCAGAGTCGGCCGCTGATTGTAGCGCTCGGCCCGCTCTTCCGGAGCAATGGCACTCTTGTTGCGGAGGGCTGCCTTCTCCCTGAGCGGGGACTGTTTATCCTCCAGCGCCTCGGTGAAGATACCGCCCCCGGCGATCTCATGATTATCGACGATCACAAACCGGCCCGTCAAGGCCAATTCCCAAGCCAAATCAAAGGCCAGCGCTTTTTTCAGTTTGAAGACGCATTCGGCTACCTCGTGCCGGGCCACCCAATCCCGTTGCCCGGCTCGCAAAGTGGCGGCATCCAGGACCCGGACGATCGCTTCGACCCGGAAGCCCACTTTGGCGGCCCCCAGCTTTAATAGGTATTCCTTCTTCTGGGCCAGCGGCTCTTTCCCGAGCCAGAACAGGTTGGCCCTGACCCGCGCAGCGACCTTGGGCCGCGGCTCGCCGGCTATCGCAACCAGATCGCCCCGTTTCACATAAATCTGTTCCTCAAGCGTAAATCCGGCGGCCCAGCCGGCCGCCATCCGCTCCGGGCGCTCCCGGTTGAACGCCTCCAGCGATTTCACCCGGCTCTTCTTGCCCGACGGATAAAAAACCACCTCATCGCCGGCCCGCAACTTCCCGGAGTCAATCGTGCCGGCAATGATCCGCCGGGTATCCCCCTGGCGGGTGAATTTGTAAACTCCCTGCACCGACATTCGAAAAGGTTGAGCCACCGGCAATGGGTCGGACCGAAAATGATCCATCTGTTCGAGCACGGTTCGCCCGGTGAACCAGGGGGTATTCGCGGAATGCCGAACGATATTGTCCCCCTTCATCCCGCTGACCGGAATATAAGCCGCGGAAACCAGATCGATATTTTGGAGAAACTCGGAGTACTCCCTGACGATCTTTGCGAACTTCAGCTTGTCGTAAGCGACCAGATCCATCTTGTTTACCAGGACCGCAACCTGCCTGATGCCCAGCATTGCCAAAAGATAGCCGTGGCGCCGAGTATTCTCTTGAATCCCTGCCGCGGCGTCAATGACCAGCAAAGCGGCTTCCGCCCGGGAGGCCCCGGTGACCATGTTCTTTAAAAACTCAATGTGACCGGGCGCATCGATCATCATGTAATTCCGCCGCCCAGTCTTAAAAAAGCAGCGGGCCGCGTCGATGGTAATGCCCTGCGCCTGTTCATCCTTGAGCGCATCCAGCAGAAAAGCGTATTCAAAGGGTTTCGAATTCCGCTGGCAAGTTTCCCGGACCTGTTCCAACTTTCCCTCGGGCAGGGAATCGGTATCCGCCAAAAGCCTTCCGATCACCGTACTCTTGCCATGATCCACATGGCCGACGATCACAATATTCATGTCTTCCATAGCAACAGTTCCCTTCGCGACTCCTTACATGTATCCTTGCTTTCGCAGCTCTTCCAGCCCGCCGCCGTCTTCCTTGTCCTGGGCCCTGCCGGCCCGTTCCGCCACGCGCGAGAACTTGCCGGATTTCAATTCCTGGACGATCGCCGCGACATTCCTGGCCGTCGAATCAACCGGGTTGGTGCAAGGAGCGCATCCCAGCGAACGATAGCGTCGCCCGTCGCCCTGATCGAAATAGAGCGAAACCACGGGAATCTTTTCTTTGCCGATGTATTCCCAGATGTCCACCTCGGTCCAGTCCAGCAGGGGATGAATCCGGATATGGGTCCCGGGAGCGAAATCGGTCTTATACTGGTTCCAAAATTCCGGGGGCTGTTCCCCGATATCCCAGTTGCTTTCCCAGTCCCGGGGCGAAAAATATCTCTCTTTGGAACGGCTCCCCTCTTCGTCGGCGCGGATTCCCACGATAACTCCGGTAAAAGGCTCGTTGTTCCGGTCCAGTTCGTACTTTCCGGTATCGTGATTCAAGCGGTGCCTGGGCCATCTGCCGCTTAAAACATGTTTCAAGGGTTCGGTTTTCAGATTCTTGCAGCACTGAATGCGAGTGGCCCGCCGATCGGGAAACGTCTCTTTTTGTTCCAGGGCCTCCCTGTTTTCCCCGTATATCATATCGAGCTTCCATTCCAGCGCCAGTTTATCCCGGTATTGAATCATTTCGGGAATTTTGTAATGCGTATCGATATGAATCAGCGGAAACGGCACATGGCCGAAAAAGGCTTTCCGGGCCAGCCATAAAAGGACCGTGCTGTCTTTGCCGATCGACCATAACATGCAAAGGTTCTTGAATGAAGCATAGGCTTCCCGCAGAATATGCACACTCGTGTTTTCCAGCTTTTCTAAATGTTCCATGAGATCCACCGTTGTCTACTATATTTTTAAACCTTTTGCTCAAGCTATATAGGTTGCAATCAGTTTTGGTACCTTCAAAATCATTGCAATCTATTTCCTTGATCATAAGCTGAAATAAATACCGCGCTTTGTCCTTTTCCAGCCATGCTTTACGGATGGGAAAAGCTTATTCGAAAAATTTATTTCAACTTATATAACGCGTTGCGCGAATTAGACTTCATCTTGAATCATCAAGATCTTTATCCACCAAAGTTAGATCTCGATTCACCAAAGATCGATCTGGAATCGTTGCAGATCGATCTTTATTCACAAAAGATCGATCTTTGTTAACAAAAGGAAGATCTTTATCCACAAAAGATCGATCTGGAATCGTCGCAGATCGATCTTTATTCACAAAAGATCGATCTTTATTAACAAAAGGAAGATCTTTATCCACAAAAGATCGATCTGGAATCATCGCAGATCGATCTTTATTCACAAAAGATCGATCTTTTGGGGATAAGTGAGTTCCGCCAATCATCCGGGCTGAAACCGGAACGCCTCCGCCCGCCGTCTTTACGGTTTCAATTCCATGGCCGTAAATCCCGGATTGCTTCTCAAAATAGCTTTCTCAAACTCGAATTCACTTCCGCCCAAGTTCAATCCCTCTTTAAGGATTAACGTTTTGTTTTTGTAGACGATGGAGCGCCCAATATTGTTCATTTGCAGCCAATGAATTCATAGGCCAACCGAAACTAAAAAAGCCTTACCGGAAAAATCCGGTAAGGCTTTTGGTTTTCAAACGGCGCGGACGGGTCGACGGGATTTCCAAAAACGGTGCCCCGGTCCGGCTGACGGTTCATGGGGGGAAGCCGTCCACTGCAACAGCAGATAGGTAAAGCCAAACGCTAAACAGGTAGCGAACGCCAGCACCCCAGCATCGTTCACCACATAGGCCGTCAAACCGCCCGCCAGGATCGCCTGCCAAACGAGGCGATCCTCCTCTTGGAGCAGGCTTGGGCGGCGAAGGAGGCGGTTAATGACCCCGACCCCCAAAGCCAACAGGATGATGCGCATCCAGGAGCTGAAGATGGTCAGCTTGATGTCCATCTCGATCTTGCGGCCGATGATCAAGCCGGCCTCCACGAATTTTCTGGAAAAGAAGAGCCCGACGAAACGGCCGATGTGCGTCTGTTGATCGGGATGCCGCCAGTAATCCCACAGTGCGATCATGATTAATACCGCCAATCCTCCGGCTACCACCAGCCAGAGCCGTTTGTCCCGCCAATGGAGCCGGTAAAGCCGGATCAGATAAAAAGAGAAAGCGACCGTTCCGGCGATGATTCCGCCGAATTTGGCGCCCAATTGCGGCCAACTCAACACCAAAAAGGTAACACCCAGAACCACGATGGTCGGCCAATTGCGTCGGGCGTAACGCCGCAGCAAATCCCCGAGCAACAGCGCCGACGCAATAAACGGGCCCATGAACTCATTGCCCATGCCATAGTAACGGGAGCCGGCCGCAGCGCTGTATCCCAACGCCGAGAAGCGGATCAGCCGCCAACCGGATAATTGGTCACCGATCAAAATTCCCCAGGTGAAAAAGGCGATCATGATTACCCGGAGCGGCAACGACTTGATCTGTGAAGCCAGCAGGCATAACAATAGAGTCAAGCCCAAAAAGCCAGCCGAACCCCACAGACTCTCCGGAGCCAACGGCAAAACGATCAAGGCCAGCGGTATTACTAGCACGCCAGTGAGCAGCCAACCGGAGACCGGTTTCCAACGAAGCCACAGGCAGAACCAACCTACGATCCAGCCCAAGCCGATCAATCTCATGTACCAATCGAGCACTGGCCGGCGAGTGCCGTTAATGGCTGCCAAACGCTCATTCAATCGTTGCAGTGCCGACTGGGGATCGGTCATGGTTCGGACCGTTATCACCCGGCCCGTCCAGCTGTTGCCATCACGGATACCGGCCAGTTTCAAGACGGTGGGCGCCAGATCCAGATTGGCCACCACGCCGGGCCACTTGGTGGTGCCCGATGTCAACCAACCGGGCGAAAAATCCGCGGCGCGGATCACCAGCGGTTCCAACAAGGATTTTCCGGCGGTTTTGCGAGAGACCGACGGCCCGGTAATGATCAAAGAAAAACCAGCCTGTTCCTGTAACTTTAACAGCCGGTCGATAAAATCGTCAAAGCGTCGCCAGGTTTGTCGTTTCAAACTCTCGTAACGGAGCGGCATCATCTCCTCCCGGTAGAGATCGAGCCGGTAAAAATCGCCGCATTCGATTACAACCACCTGACGCGGGGCCAGGTTGGCCCGGAGCACGGCCAGGCTTTTGGCGGGGCTGAAACGCTGACCGTAAGGGAAATCGGCATCCGCTTCATTGATGGTCGAATCGACGATTCCCGTTCCGACGACGCCCAGCTCATCCATGACGATCAAGCCACCCGGCTGGTGCTCCCCCTGCTGGGTATCCAGATTGCCAATCAAACAACTGCGCCAACCGTGCCGTGCCAGCAATGTACCCAACCGTCCCGGAGTTCCCACCCGCGACTGCCGGAACGCCTGCTGCCGCAGGCGGCCGATCTCCGCCAGCCCCAGCTCCGTTCCGGAAAGTTTCCCTTCCAAGCCCAAACTCCAATTGCGGAGGTCGGCCACTGCCGCACCGCGGCCGAAATTTACGCCCGACAGGGACCGGCGCGGCCGGGGATAGATGCCGCGAACTCCGGCGCCCATGGTCAGGTAACTGCTGGATGAATCGTACAGACCGTTATCGCTGCGGCTGTTCATCAGGCCACTGGCGCTGCTGGACAAGAGCCGGCCCACGGCCGGCAACGAGCTGGCAAATAACTCGCCGCTGTCCATTTTGTCCACGACAACGATGACGATCGGCCGTTCCGGGACATTTTCCGCCCGAACCGCCGAGCCGCCACCCTGATTGCTCCCCAGCATTCCTATTACCAGCAGAAGCCAAGCGCCGATCCGTCCCATCCTATTCATCCGTCTACCGTTAACTCCTCCGTAATTCGTTTGCGCGGACGTGTCTGGTTTTAACCTCATATAACATCCATGATCTGATGACGACTTGACAATTATTATAAATCGTCCCGGATTTCTTCCGATTTCTCGGCGTTCATTTTACCTATTCTACAGATATTTTATTTTTCCCTCTTAAGATAAAGGCTCTTTAACTCCAGGATCGGTGAGCGGCTTCATAAAAAAAGGACTGCGGCATTGTCCGGTCCAGTCTAAATTCCGTCCATCATTCCACCCGGCAGGCGAGAAACTGCTTCACCAAAAATACCGAGCATGGATTAGCTGATTGTGGCGTGGCCGATATTTTTAGGCAAAAACAGTACTTCAATTGCTGGAAATATCATCAACAAGCCGAGAAAGGCAAAACCCAATTCATAGGCAGTTATAATTGAAAAGGGAATTTGCAATAAGTCTACAACAACCGTAATCAGTGATATGCCAAGCCCTTGAGACAATGTTGAAGTGACAGAATTCAATGTATTTGCACTATTCCGATCCTGAGGGGCTATTTCAGAAAGGCACAAGCCATTGTAAGCTGTTAATGCCAATGAGCGCCCCGCGCCTGAGACCAATGCAAGAAACATGATATAACCAGGCAAAGTATTTGGTTGAATGAATGCCAAAGCAACCGACGAAATAAAGACGATCGCAAATGACGACAATAACGAACCGCGATATCCCAGTTTACGAATGATTGGATTGGTAAAAGGTTTGATTCCGATATTTCCAACGAAAATAAACAGCACATAAGTACCCGCTTTCACGGCAGACCAATGAAATACCGTTTGTAAAAAAAAGGTCAAGATATAGGGCAATGCCCCGACACCGAGCCAAAAAACGGAACCACCCGTCTGGAATATCCTGAAAGAAGCTTTTTTTAATGCATCGATTGAAAATAATGGATGGACTGTTTTTTTCAAGTGTCTGAAAACCATAAAACCTAGTATCGTACCGATGACAAGTAACCCAAACGCAATGAGCCAATAATTTTTTCCATGAGTGGCCAGTTCTGCCGCAACCAGAATGATACCGGATGCTAAGGAGATTCCTATAAATCCTAAAAGGTCGAAAGAAGTTATTTTATTGACCCGATCTGCATCAATAATCTTCATACCGATTAATGCAAGCATGAAACCTATTGGGACATTTATCAGGAAAACCCACTGCCAGCTCCAGTAAGTAACAATAAATCCACCAACCAATGGTGCTATTGCCGGCGCGATCAGAGCTGGCCAAACGAGATAACTAACCATTTTTAACATCTTTGAAGCCGGCGTCTTTTCTAATACAATCAGCCTTGCCGTGGGCGTCATCAAAGCGCCGGATATTCCTTGTACAATTCTTGTTAACAATAGCAGAGGAAAGTTAGGCGCTAATGCATTAGCCAACGAACTCAAGGTAAAAATGATGATAGCAATAATCCAAATTTTCTTTTTCCCAAATCGATTAGCCATCCATCCGCTTAATGGGATAAAAATAGCGGAGGTAATTAAATACGCACTTATGATTAAAGCGGTTGTCGCCGAACTGGTATGATAAGATTGAGACATTTTAGGAAGTGCGGTGGTTACTATTGTCCCATCCAACATTTCCATGAAGAGACTGATAGCCATCAATAAGGCTATTTTAATTTCCTTGGGCATTATATGATCTCCTATTTCAGTTTCATATGATCTTATCGTATTATTGCTGAGAGGTTATGTGAAACTATTTCAGTAGGATTTTCAAGAAGCAAAAAAAAAAATTGCCCATGCAGATGAGAAAATTGTCCAGAAGATGTTGAAGAATCATGACTTCTGTAGAAAATAAAAAATCGGAACCCGATGATGCAGCATGGTTCCCATGTCCTTTTATTTTCACCTTAAATGTTACACTGGCAAGTTACCCGGAAGCAAGAACTTTTTTCGGTCCATAATCATGCACCATAATATCCTTTTAATCGCTCCCCTTTGTTTTTGCTTGAAGACAGCATCTTCTTCGAGTTGAAACAGAGGAGAGCTTTTTGTCATTACGATAACGGTTCCGCCCTTTTTGAACTCCCCCGCTTAGCGGGGGGTTTTCAAAAACATAAAAAAACGGCGACCGCCATTGGCTGGCGGTCACTTAACAATGAAAGCTTGATATCAATGAAACCTAATAATTTATGTTGCGATCCCACTTGTTCGAGACTGAAACAAATTCACTGGCCGTGGAATACCCAATAGGCATAACAGGGAAAATTAGATTTTAGTGATAAGCTGCTTCCCTTTATTCCGCGGCGGTAACCTTGGAGGACCAGCGAAATTTGCCGACTTCCAAGCCTTTGGCCTCCGCCAGATAATTGGCGATGAGCTGAACCGGTACAATATCGGCGAGCGGCATCAGCAGTTCCTCGCCCGGTTCGAGCTTGATCACCAGGAGCCGTTCCGGGACGATGCCAAACTCCCGGTTGGTGATGAAAACGGCTTTGCCGCCCTTGGCGACGATATCCCGGGCCAATTTGGCATGCAGCTCATAGGCCGGACCCTGTGGTGCGAAGATTACCGCGTGGAAATCGGAATCCACCATCTCCAGCGGTCCGTGGCGAAATTCGGCGCTGTCCAGGCTGATCGAGGGGAACTTGGCCACCTCCTTGATGAACAAGCCGCCGGCAAAGACGCTGCTGTAAGAAAAGCCCCGCCCTAACAGCAGTATATACGATGGCACCTTTAAGAAAGCGGCGAGCCGGGCCTGCAAGGCTTGATGCTCATCCACCACCTGCTGCAAACTGGCCAAGCTGGTATCGATCTGCTTGAGCACCTGCTCATCGATGGCTCCGGCGATCATCTTGGCGATCAGGCTTAACAATATGAGCGTGGCCCCGTAACTCCGAGTGGAGATCGATTCCTCGGGCGCGACATTCAGCGCGAAGGTGAAGTTGCCGCGCCGTCCCAGCGTGCTTTGGGGATCGTTGGTGATGGCCACCACCGGGCAAGCGGGCGGCAATCCGGCGATCAGATTGACAATTTCCGCGCTTTCTCCCGACTGCGAGACCAGTATCAATAAGGTCCGGCCCTGGATAAGCTGCGATTCATAGTGCAATAATTGTCCGGCCGAGTAAACCGCGGTCTTGTAACCGTGCTGATTCAGATAGATGCTGGCGCCATAACAGGCGTCGTGGGAACTCCCCATGCCAGCGAAGATCACTTGATCGCAATCGATGCTGGCGACCTGGGCCATTTTCTTCAGATTCTCGGGCGCGATATAACTTTGATAAGCTACCTCCAAGCTGCGCGGCTGGTCCAAAACATCCCTTAAAAAATTATTCATGGCAAACCTCCGTCCTTTCTCGTTTCTTTAAGCGTTCCCACCTTTGGCCCGCTCCTTGGCGCTTTCTTGCCGTAGAAAATCCAACAGCTGCTCCCAATCGGGGCTGACCCCGTTTTGAATATAATAGGAGGCCGTCGCATTGGCCAACAGCAATGTTTCCTCGGGATCCAAACCGAGCATTCGGCCGAGGCAAAACCCGGCGTTGAAATTGTCTCCCCCGCCGGTGGAGATGCGGGGATTGGCGACATAAAATCCGGGGGTTTCCCATAGTTCCCGGCCGCGCAAGCAGAGCGCCATATCCAAACCATGAATGATCAGCGTATCGATCCCCAGCTTATCGAAGATAAACCGGCCCACCTCCGCCAGCGCCGCTTCGCTCCGTCCCGCTCCCAGACTGTCGGCCACGCTCCGGGCCTCCCGTTCATTCAGGCCCAACAGAACCTGGCAGTGCCCGGCCAGGCCAGACAAGATCGCCAGGAAATCCAACAGATCCTCACGGGTCCGCCGCGAAGGGTCGGCAATATCGAAAAAAAGCAACTTGGCATGAAGTGACTCCGGATCCAGCCGGAACAAGACCTCGTCGCGGAGCCCGGTCAGGATCGCGTTCATCTGCTGGATCGAACTCCAATTTACGAAACTCAACAATCGGCTGATTCCCAAGCGATCACGGAGCGTTTCCAAGCCGACGGTTTCTTTGATGTGCTCCCAGCCCAAACGATCCAGTGTTGCGATCTTGCCGAACATCAATTTCCCGTCATCAAATTCAAAAGAATAGCTGTAACCGGGTTCTCCCACACTAAGAAGCTCGCAAGCCGGATGCATGGACGCAAAGGCCGGGTGTCGCTTCGGACTTCCGAAGGTCCCGATGCAACAAGAAGGCACTCCCAAACCGGCTAAGGCGTTGGCCATTAACGGGGCGTTCCCGCCGAAGCGGACCTCCCGCGAGAGCAGCTCGGTATCGGAACTTTTGCCGGCCGAATCCCGAATGTACTCCGCGAACTCGGTGATTGTCGCGAATAACTCATAGTCAGCGACGGCCTTCTTGGATCGGACCACCCGTAAAATCTCATCGATGTAACCATCGAAACCGATGCAAGCCTTCAATGAATCGCAGATACCCTGTCGTTCAGTTAAAGCGGTGACGAGCCGGTCAATCGTTGTAATCATCGTAATCATTCCTCGTCGCGTTGCGTTGTTAAATTCGATCGATGCTTTGGAGACTGCGGACCATTCGAGTTCAAGTCTTGGCGAACGGCGGTTTCCAATGGGTAAACACCATTTCGCCGCAACCTTGATAAATCAGCTGTTCATAATCAGCGCTGCAATAGACGGATATTTCATGTAAAGAGCTGACAATGGTGCGGCTCCGGGCCTCAGCCATGATCGCCGGATAGAGATCGTCAAACAATTTTTCGGTAATCCCGCCGATATAAATCGCCTCCGGATCGAAAATATTGATCAAAATCGCTAACAATTTGCCGAGTAAGACGCCGTTCTCACGGATGACCGCCAGGGCCGCCGGTTGCTTCGCGACGATCGCCTGGCCAAACTCCTCCCAGGCTTCGGCGGTCAGGCGGGGTTCGCTGCCGAGCAGCCGGTGGTACTTTCGCAAAAAACCGGCCATGGTCAGTTCCGTTTCCACGCAGCCCCGGTGGCCGCAATAACATTCGAAACCGGCTTCCCCGATGGGAATGTGGCTGATCTCGCCGCCCAGGCCCTTGCTACCCGTCACCACCTTGCCGTCGCTGATGATCCCGGCGCCCAAACCTTCACCGCAGT
This sequence comes from Bacillota bacterium, assembly GCA_023400055.1. Classification (GTDB taxonomy): domain Bacteria; phylum Bacillota; class UBA4882; order UBA8346; family UBA8346; genus Hydrogenispora. The sequence goes on along the minus strand of JAEXFN010000013.1, from coordinate 19,641 downwards.
AAATATAGATGAGGTCCCGGTTCTTACTGGCGCGATAGCCGGCCAAGGCCGTTGCCATCACCAACAGGTTGGACTCGTTTTCGATAAAGACCGGGAGCCCAAAGAGCCGCTCCAACTCTTCCTTGAGGGGCTGGTCCTCATAGATGGGATTGGTGGAGTTGACCAGGTTATTGCTTTCTTTGCTGAAGATGCCCGGCGCCGCGACCCCGATCCCCAGGATCGCTTCCGCGGCGAGGCCCGCCGAACGGCACAACCTTTCGACCAGTGTCGCGATGATCCCCAGCGCCTCTTGCATGGTGGCGGTTGCGGGGACTGTGGCCTCCTCGACCCGCGCCACCTCGTTTTTCAAGTTGATCAGGACTGCTTTGATACGGTCCTTGCGAATCAGATCCAGCCCCAGGATATACTTGGAGGCGGGATGGACCGCCACCAGCTTGGGGATCCGTCCGCCGTTGAACGCCTCGGACTCCGTCTCCAGCAAAAAGCCGTCATGAATGAGCTGATTGCAAATATTGGATATCGTGGCAAAGCTGAGGTCCAGGCTCTCGGCGAGGTCCTTCCGGGTGACCGGTTCGTGAAAACGCAGGACTTCAATGATTTTCTTGGTGTTAAAGCTACGAATTTCAGCGGTGTTCTGATATAACTTAGCCATAGATCTTCCTCTGTTTATATTTCGATGTTGAGGGTTCGGGCCTAAACCGGGTTATGCTTCGATTCCATCCTTTTCCGGACGGAGAAACGCGCCGCCTTGCAGCAACTCGGCACGCAAGCTCCGATAGTCCAGGTCCGCGGTGGCCCAATGGTTGCGGCTGGCGAGCGCCGCGGCGCTTCCTCCGGCTTGCCCCACCGCCATGGCGATCGGCGAAACCCGGATCGCCGCGCAGGCCTCGTGGGTCGCCGAGATGCAACGGCCGACATTGATCAGATTGGTCACCCGCTCGTTAATGAGTGAGCGGTAAGGTATGCCGTAAACCGCGCCCCATTCCAAGTGGCGCGAAGCGGTGCCCTCGCCGTCGGGACTGTGGACGTCGACCGGATAGCCTCCGCAGGCGATCTCATCGGCGAAAGGAAGCTGCTCCAGCAGATCGTTGGCGGTCAGGACGTATATCCCCTGAATCTTCCGGGACTCCCGCACGCCGACGTTGGGACCGCTGCTGATGAGGACCGCGTCGGCAAAACCCGGTACCCGCCGCTTCATGAATTGAAAAAGTTCCAACGCCTGGCGGCGGCCTTCCACTTCCGCGCCGCTCAACTCCCAGGCGTCGGTCGGATCGACCTTCTGAATCCGGGTGGTATTGACGATCACCTCGCCGGGATGGTTGGTCTCAAATAACAGAATGCATTCGCGGGTGAAACTGATCTCGCCGGTGCTGCGGCCCGCGGCGAAGATCCCGGTGAAGCCGCCCATCGACAACCGCGGCGCTTTATCGAGCAGATCGATCCGGGCTTCGGGGAACTCCTCCGGATGATTCCGGATGTATTCCTTCACCGCCGGAATGTCGACCCGGCCCAGTTTGAAATTCATCGTCAGCGGCTGGCTCAGGTGATCGCCGGGACGGCCCAGCAAAAAAGGCACGCCGGCCCAGGCGGCCAGGTCGCCGTCGCCGCTGGCATCGATGAAGTTGGCCGCTTTGAGCTCTAGCGGGCCGGACTTGGTGGCGACCGTGATCGCCGCGATCTCTCCTGCGGCTACCGCGACCCCGGCGAGCATGCTGTGATATAAAATTTCGCCGCCGGCAGCTAAATACATCTTTTCTAAAACATGTTTTAACAGTTCCGCATCGAACGGAGTGACCGTGTAGGTATAACCGGTGCTGTCCACGATGTGCCCCGGCGATCCGCCGCTCTGTTGCAGGTTTTGAACCACTTCTTCGGCGATGCCCCGCACCACCTGAACCGCACCGGCGTGGAAGGTCATCATCGGGCCGACGCCCCCGGCGGTGAGCATGCCTCCCAAAAAGCCCATCTTCTCCACGATCAGGGTCCTGGCGCCCGCCCGGGCGCTGGCGATGCCGGCGACGCTCCCGGAAACTCCGCCGCCCACCACAATCACATCATAGGGCTTCATGCTGTGACTTCCTCCTCTAAATTCAATAAAGTCTTGGTAAAGCCGTGCGCCCCGATCTCCGACAGCGCCTTGATGCCCGAGGTGAGCCGGAACGGGCCCCACCGGAACACGGTCAGTTTATCCCGGCGCGAGGTGAGGCCGATATCATGGCACTCGATATGATGGAAGAGCTCATGGGCGATGAACAACGGCCGGATCGCGGCGTAGTCCTCATACCGGCCGATCCCTTTCGCCTTAAGCTTCTCCAGCTCGCCACGGATGGTATCCCGATACAGAATGATCCGCCGCGGATTGCTGTAATACTCGCTGCAGATCCGGTACTCCGGCGCCACCCAGCCCTGCTCCTGTTCGGCAAGGGTCAGCCCGAGCCGGACGGCCAATTCCTCCGGATCGCAAGTGCCATATTGACGGATGTAGCGCCACGCGGTCTCCCGGCCGGTTTGCCACGCCCCTTCAATGAGCTGGGGATAGCGCTCCGGTGGTATTCGCGCAAATAACAGATCGTTTTGCAGCTCGTGCAAACCCAATTCAGCCCGCGGCTGAAAGAAATAGTCCATCTGATCTTATGAAAGTCTCTTTCCGTCCCCGACTTACCGGTTATTCTTCCGGCAGATCAAGGCGTACACGAGACTGTCCTCCGCTATTCCCTGAATCTCCACTCCGGCCACGGCGACGATCTGCGCCGCATCGACCAAGCCGGACAAATCAATGATCTTTTTGCCATAAAACACGTAGACATCGGGCACTTCTTTGGCCCCGTCAAAATAGCTGGTGCACTGCTCGACCGCCTGGGCCAACTCCTCATGGAAATGGGCGACGTTTATTTTGAAAGCTTCGCCGCTATTTTTCTGGAGCCGGATGATCCCTTCGCTGTCGATTACCCGTAGCGCCTTGATCTCTTTCTTGAGCAAACCCCAGCATTTCTTGGCGACCGAACGGCCTTGGACGATATAGATATCCCCGGTGCCCCCGATGATCGAAAGGCATTCCTCCGCCACTCCCAGCGATTGGGCGGCGATGGCCTTGATCTCCGCTTCCGGCAGCTTCTTTTGGAGCAGGTCCTTGGCGCGCAACTCGGTGGTTCCGGTGGCGATCGCCCGGACGATGCTCCGTTGCGGATCGACCTCGACGTGGAGTTCGACGGAGCCCGGCGCGGCGCCCGATTGGATCGCCGCCTGCTCGGCTTCCTTGCGCACTTTCAGGATATCGGCGTCGGTCGGGTTGGCGATGGTCCGTTCCACGACGTCGCGGACCATCGCCAGGGCCACCCCGATCGGCGAAATGACCTCGGCGTTCTTGGCGATCCGATGCTTCAGTTGCATATACTCGGCCAGATAGGGCACGATCGCCGCCGCGCCGCCGCCGCCCCCCACCAGGGTGATCTCCTCCGGTTGCAGTTGATAGTCGCTGAACAGCTGTTTGAGGACGGCTTCATTCTTCTGTGAAGCCTTATCCATAATTTGTTTGGCGAACGCTTCGACCGAGATCCCATAGCGTTCGGCGAAGGGTTGGAAGGCCCGCGTCGCCGCTGCTTTGGAACCGTAAGCGTAATGGCCGGCTTGGACATAGCCCAGGATATTGGCGGCGCAGGATACGGTGATCGCGAATTGCTTGCCGCCGCAGGTAACGGTGGCATAGTCGGCCGGATCGTCGGGCCGGGGTCGAAATAGCGCAATCTGCGGCTCGCTGATCTCCGCCGGATCCGCATAGACCGTATAACCCAATCCGGCGATGTGGGCGCTGCGCGGGCCGACATCCACCACGCCCGCCGGGCCGATCCGGACCATGCTGCCCCCGGCGATCCCCACCGTCCGGACATCCAAGGAGTTCAAATAGGTTTTGTGCCCGCCGACCTCGGCGTACTCCACCATCACCTTGCCGTTTTTGATTACCGAAATGTCGGTGCTGGTGCCGCCGACCTCCAGGAAGATGCCGTTGGAGATCTTCTCGTACATCAAGGCGCCGGCGACTCCGGCGGCCGGCCCGGAAAGCATGGTGAAGATGGGCCGTTTGCGGACTTCATTGATATCCATGACCCCGCCGTCGCAGCGCATGATCATCAGCGGCGCCTTGATGCCGGTCCGTTTGACGCTCGATTCGGTCATGTCGGCCGTCTCCATCATCTTCGGCAGAATGCTGGCGTTGATCGCCGCCGTCCGGGTCCGGATCTTCAAGCCGTACAGTTTGGATATCTCATGGCTGCCTACGCCGGGAATTCCCAGGGCCGCCGTCTGCGCCATCACCGCCAGTTCAGCGGCGGGGTCATCCACCGCGAAAGCCGCGCTGGCGACGATGACCCGGCAACCCTCGTTCTTGAGCTCGCCAATGAGCTTCGCGGCCTCATTCTCCCGGGCCGGGTCGAAATAGCGATGGAAGGTCCTCAGGTATTTGCCCGGCGCCAATTCGATGTCGCCCACCTGGGTGTCGTTCTTGGCCTTCAGCTCTTCCATCATGCCGTGACCCATGCCGAGAATACCCACCGGAACCACGTCGCCTTCCAGCAGGGCGTTGGTGGCTTGGGTCGTTCCGTGCGCGATAAAAACGATATCCTCGGGAGCGATGGCGTATTTTTCGATCACTCCGCGGATGACTTCGACGATGCCGGCGGCCACTCCCTCGGGAGCGAAATGGGTGGTGGGCCGCTTTAGCGTGCCGACCAGCTCATAGGTGCCGTCATCAATGACCACAGCGTCGGTGAAGGTTCCGCCGACATCGATTCCGATTCGGTATTTCATCTTTTCGCTCCATGTTTCAGTGTGTCAACGGGATTGGATATTTTACCGTTGAACGATAAAATATCCAATCCCTGCAGTTACAATTAATTAGAACGATAAATCCAGCCCATTTAAAACCACATAAACGCGGCGATGATCAGGCCGACGACCGCCAGACTCCAAATATAAGGCAAAACTTTCAGCAAGATCTTGTTGACGTCGGTCCCGACATAATTGGCGAACCAGACGTTATGGGTATTGGTGGGATCGCCGATCGACTGCACCCGCTCCGTCGCCAGGAAGGCGCTGAAAACCGCCGGCGCGGGCAATACCTTCAAACCGATGATCACCGCAGCGACTCCGCTGCCCAGGCCCCACATGTTCAACGGTCCGCGATACAGGGCCAAGGGCGCCAGAATCGCGAAGAACAGCACATAGGCGATGGGGTTGCCCGGAATGATCACCTTCAGGAACGGGCTGATGCTCTGGGCCACTTGCGGATGCATGAACGAATTGAGGACCATGCCGATCCCGATCATCAGCAGCACCGCCGGCGCGCTGTCGGTCATCCCGTCGAACGCCGATTTGGTGAGCAGCGACAGGAGCTTGCCCAGATCCTTCTGCGCCGAAAACAGCCAAACCGTTAAGAAGCACCATAACAGGCCCGCCAGGAACGCCGGCAGGATCGGCCATTGGAAGCCGATGACGCAAACGATCGGCACCAGCGGCGTCAGCAATGAAAGCATCGGGGCCTTGACGAACTCCCCTTGGGGGATGGCCGGCTTGGTCTGAACCGCCCAGGCAAATTTGGTGCCGGTTCGTTTAAACTCCACGATGGCGAAGATCAGGGCGACCACCGCGGTCAACACGGCCATGGTGACCGCGAAGGCCTGGACCTGGGACTGCTGGACTCCGGTGGCGGTGGTATAAAAAGCCCAGTTGGACATGTTGATAATCCCGCCGATGGCCATCGCGAAGATGAACATGCAGGCGGCGATGAGCGCCGGGACCCCCACCGAGATCATGATCGGCATGGCGATGGTGGCGATCATGATCACCGCGCCGATGCCGTCAATCGTGGTAAACAGGAGCGAGACCGCGATCGTGACCAGGATCGTCACCAAAAACGGCCGGTCCCCTCCCAATTCGGCCGCTCCTTTGATAATCGTTTTCGAAATGCCGGTCTGACTCATAAACTGACCCAACCAAGCGCCCAGGATCACCGCGCAATAGGCGACGCCCAGTTTCGTGGCCCCGCCTTGGACCACGAAATTGAGCAATCCCGTATCGTTACCGTCCTTGCCGACGGCGATCAAAGGCACTCCGGCGATTGCCGCCACCCCCACCGCCAGGATGGGCAAAGCTAAGATGGTCGGTAATTTTCGCGTCACCATCAATAAGGCGATCACCAGAAAGAGCAACAAGATAAAGATCGACGTTACCATCAATAAGCCATCTCCTTTCACCGCGTTTTGAGGTTCAGTTTGGGAATGATTATGATTGGGGTATTTCATCACTTCCTTTGCTTTTCCAATGGATTTTTCTGTTATTTTAGTACTTATAATAAGTACTTTAATTATAATTCCGGATCAAAGAAATGTCAAGACAATGACAAACCAATGTAAATAAAATACCAAAATATATATAATTAGATAATTTTTGTTTTGATTGTGTAATTATGATAATAAAAAAAGAACTTATACCTTACCGTACAAGCTCGCGACGTTTTAAAATTTCCCTTGGGACTGAATATTCACTAAAGGCTACCATTCAAGTTTCCGTCCTGATGTCAGGGATGGTCTTTGGTCCTTTAGGGACGACGACCGTCCCTAAAGGAATGAGATATGTCCGTGTTAGGGATGGTCTTCGCCCCTCAAAGGACGGACGCATCCGTGTTAGGTATGCGATGATCTTTGTTAGGTACGGTCTTCGTCCTTGTTAGGTACGTCATGGTCCGTTCATAGGACGGAGCCATCCCTGCTTCCCCGAGGACCATCCCCACTTTCTCAAGCACCGTCCCCGCTTTCGCGAAGCGGATCCCTGTCGCTTCGAAGACCATCCCAGCTTCCTCAAGGCTTGGGGAAACTGATCCAAAGCTTCAGGATGCAATACCAAGCTTCAAAAATACCGGACCAACCCTCAGGGAAGCCTGATTAAACCTTGGGGATGGTGGAGCAAGTCATGGGGAAGCAGCTTCGAGGACCGGGGAAACTTCTCCATCCGCCATTCCGGTTTTCCTGAGCCGCTAAAAGTTCCCGGTATTAACATGGTGCCGTTGGTGCCGCTAATTTCGGTATAAAGCGCGGATTGCGAATTGAAGCCGCAATTAAGTGTCGACAAAAAATGCCACTTGTATATTGTATATGATCTTTACAGGCATTTGCGTCAATGATCTCTATTCCTTTGTGTTCATATAGTTTTCTTAGAATAACCCAGATATCTTTTTTTATCTTCCCGTAAATTATTGGGCTGCGGTACTTTGGTGCAAAAACGATGTGGTATTTACAATTGCATCTTGTATGTGCTAAGCTTTCATTATTGATTGAATCTTCTCCTTTGCTTTTTGTGCGGCTGGCGAACCTCATTTGTCTTCGCAAAGGGGAGTTTCCTTTGCTGCTCATAGGCTTGGCCGGTGGTTTCAAACATACAAAAAAAGTGCCTGACTTGCTAAAGTTAGACAGCAAACCTGACAACCAAATTGTTTCAACCCGTGTTGGGAGGATTTATGTATTCAATTTTGCTTGTCATCATCTACATCGCGTTTATCAGTCTCGGGCTACCCGATTCGCTTCTCGGCTCTGCGTGGCCTGTTATGTACAAACAGTTTGACGTGCCGTTGTCCTATGCTGGCATTATAACAATGATTATAGCCGGTGGGACAATCGTCTCCAGTCTCATGTCAGACCGGCTGACAAGAAAGTTCGGCGCAGGATTTGTGACCGCAATCAGCGTTATGTTAACTGCGCTTGCATTATTCGGTTTTTCAATTTCCGGTTCTTTCGTCTTTCTTTGCCTGTGGGCAATTCCGTACGGACTGGGTGCAGGCGCAGTTGATGCAGCCTTAAACAATTATGTCGCGCTGCACTATGCTCCCCGACATATGAGCTGGCTGCACTGCTTTTGGGGTGTCGGAGCGGCGATAAGCCCATATATCATGAGCTATTGCCTGGTAAGCGGATCAGGTTGGAATACCGGTTATCGTTCGGTGGCCGGCATTCAGATTGGGTTGACCGCGATACTTTTCATCAGCCTGCCGTTTTGGAAAAGAAAATCATCTGCCAATAACAGCGGGCAAGTGCCTGCGGTAGCTCTGAGCCTGTCGCAAGCCTTGAAAATTAAGGGAGTTAAATTCGTTCTTTTTACCTTCTTTAGCTACTGTGCGCTGGAAAGCACCACCGGGCTGTGGGCAAGCAGTTATCTGGTCCGATACCGGGGATTGGACACCGAAACTGCCGCGAGATTTGCCTCTCTGTTTTACCTTGGCATAACGTTTGGGCGTTTTCTCTGCGGCTTTATAGCTGAAAAGGCGGGCGATAAACGACTCATTCGCTTCGGAATCACAACCATCATAGTTGGCGTTGTCTTGCTTGGACTCCCCGTGGGAATCGCTATCTCAGCCTTGCTTGGGCTTGTCGTTATCGGTCTTGGCTGCGCTCCGGTGTATCCCTCGATTATTCACTCAACGCCTTCGAACTTCGGCGAGGAGAATTCGCAGGCAATTATCGGCATCCAAATGGCAAGCGCTTATATGGGTACTACTTTTATGCCACCGCTCTTTGGTGCCATTGCTGATCATATCAATATGGGAGTGTATCCGTTCTATTTAATGATCTTCGCAATCCTTATGCTCTTGATGTCCGAGCGGTTGAGCAGAGCGATTGCAGAGAATAAGGTTAATCTATAAAGTTGTGCCGTAGCCGTACTTCCGAGAGCCTCACCCTATGGTTCTTTTCTGCTCCCGTCTTTTCTTTTCCGGCTCCGATTCAGATGTAATATTCGTTTGCCTGATGCCGAGACCGTTTCAACACAGGCGGGATCAATACAAAGTCATATGAATTGTATTCGATTTCTTTCTCGCCCACCAGCATTTTCGTTTTACCGCTGGTAAGAAAGTTTAACTCAAAATAATCGTGGCGATGACTCATCACGTTTGTCGTCATATCCGTCCTTCTTGTCCCCAGAAAAAAAGCGGAGCCCCAATTCATCGTGTTCATCAAAAATACACCCGTTCCATTTATAATTAAATTATTTGGGAGATGAAAGTTAGGAATTAATTGATCCTGAATGAATCACGGCGCCTGTCACGCGACTGGGCATAGGTTACATTTAAAAGAATATGCTGCAAAAAATCTTCAGTTTTAAAAGAAAGAAACCGATAATCGAATTGTTAAAAACGAGGGCGAAAATATGGATAACAAAAAAATTTATAATTCGACGATTACCTGTCCGGTTTGCGAGCAACAATTTCCGGCGACCAAAGTCCGTCACGGAGCGTACCGGGTTGCCAGTCAAGATTCTGATTTTGCCGTCAATTATGAAGGCATCAACCCCATCCTCTATGAAGTTTTCGTCTGCCCCCATTGCGGATACGCCGCGCTTCAAGAGCGTTTCCCCAATATTGGCACCAAGGACCAAAAGATCATCGCGGCGGAGGTCTCGCCCCATTGGAAGTACAAGGATTACAGCGGCGAACGGACGCTGGATACAGCGCTGGACGCTTTTAAACTGGCTTTATACGGTTTGCAGTTACGAAAGGCCAAAAGCAGCGAGATCGCCAAGATTTGCATCCGGATCGCCTGGCTATACCGGTGGAAAGCGGACCCCCGGGAGCAGGAGTTTTTAAAATTCGCAGTGGATTACTATTGCGACGCTTACCAGAACGAGGATTTCCCGCTCGAAAAATTGGACGAGTACAATTGCGTCTATCTCATCGCCGAGCTTCACCGCAAAGTCGGCAACATTGAAGAAGCGACCAAATGGTTCGGAAAGATTTTAAACAGTCCCAAAGCGCGTGAAAATCGCCGCTTGATGGATAAAGTCCGCGACCAATACCAACTCATTAAAGACCTGAGGCAAAAAGCAGCTGACTGAACAGTGGGTTAAGGCCGTTTTTTCCGCTTCTAAAATTTCTCCCATTGCCAATCCGCCGCCCGCAACCGGGTAGAAAGCTAAAATGACTTTTTGCTATCCAGCAAGAGGGTCACCGGGCCGTCGTTGACCAGTTCGAAATGCATGTGGCTCCGGAACTTCCCCTGGGCCACGGTCAGTCCGTAGTCGGCCACCGCCGCGCAGAATGCTTCATACAGCCGTTCGCCGAGTTCCGGGGGAGCGGCCCCGCTGAAACTGGGCCGCCGGCCATTGCGGCAGTCACCATATAGTGTAAATTGGGATACAATCAAAAGCGGCAGCTTTAAATCCAGACAGGATAAATTCAGTTTCTCCTGCGCATCGGGGAAAATTCGCAGCTGGACCGTTTTCTGCGCCAGATAGGCCGCGTCTGCGAGGGTATCGTCCCGGCCTACCCCGAGCAGGACCGCCAAGCCGGCGCCGATCTCGCCGCTGACCGTTCCAGCTACGGTCACTCTGGCCCGTTGCACTCTTTGAATCACCGCCCGCATCGGCTCACCTCACCAACCGGCTGACCCGGTAGACCCGTTCGACCCCTTCGACCTTCTTCACCCGCTTATAGATGGCGGTGATCTGATCGGAATGAGAGATCTCCAGCGTCAGGTTGATAAAGGCCATTCCGCCTTTGGAACGGGCCTTGGCCGCGTTCAAATAGAGCCGCATCTCGGAAATGGCGTTCATGATATCGGTCAGGAAATTGACCCGGTCGGCTCCCTCAATCTCGATATCCACCGGATAAGTGGCCTTGGCGTCGGTATCCCATTCCACCTCGATAATGCGCTCCGGATCCTCGCCAGCCAAGTTGGGACAGTCCTTGCGGTGCACCGACACGCCCCGGCCCCGGGTGATGAAACCGATGATCGGATCACCGGGCACCGGATTGCAGCACCGCGAGAAGCGGATCAGCAGATCGTCGACGCCTTTGACCCGGATGCCCTGAGAATGGCGCGGCTTGCGGCGCTCCTCGGTTTCGGCCGGCCGGGTGGCGACCCGGGGCACAAAATCTTTTTCGCCGCTTAATTTGCCGATGATCTGATTGGCGGTGATCTTCAGGTCGCCCACCGTAGCCAGCAGATCTTCGATGTTGGTGAAGCCCAGTTTCTTGCCAGCTTCCATCAGAATCTCGGGGCGCAGGTTATCGTGAACTTCCAGGTTGTGTTTGCGCAGTTCGCGTTCGAGGATCTCCCGGCCGGTCTGAATATTCTCTTCACGGTCCTGTTCGCGCAGCCACTGCCGGATCCGGTTCTTGGCCTTGGAGGTTTTGACAAACTGGAGCCAGTCGCGGCTGGGACCGGAGCCTTGCTTATTGGTGATGATCTGGATAATGTCGCCGTTCTTCAGCTGATAGTCCAACGGAACCAGCCGGCCGTTGACTTTGGCCCCGGCGCACTGGTGGCCGAGGTTAGTGTGGATGCTGTAGGCAAAGTCGATCGGGGTCGATCCGGCCGGCAAGCTCTTGACCTCGCCTTTGGGGGTGAAGACGAAGACTTCGTCGACGAAGAGCCCGATCCGCAGGGTCTCCATGAACTCCTCGGTATCCTTCATCTCGCCTTGCCATTCGCTGAGATGACGCAGCCAGGCGACTTTCTCCCGCATATCCTTGTCAGCGCTGCTGGGAGTGCCGCTGCCGTCCTGTTTGTAGATCCAGTGGGCGGCGATCCCGTATTCGGCGGTCCGGTGCATCTCCCAGGTCCGGATCTGGATCTCCAGCGGCTCGGCTTGCGGGCCGATGACCGTGGTGTGGAGCGATTGGTACATATTGGATTTGGGCATCGCTACATAATCCTTGAACCGGCCGGGAATCGGTTTCCACAGCGTATGCACGATGCCCAATACTTCATAGCAGTCCTGGACCGTGGCGACGATTACCCGCAGGCCCAGCAAATCGTAAATCTCCGAGAAATCCTTCCCTTGCTCCTGCATCTTGTGGTAAATGCTATAAAAATGCTTCGGCCGCCCCTGAACCTCCGCCTTCAGATCCACCTCGGCCAAGGCCCGCTGCAGCGTCACCTTGACCTCCTCGATGATCCCTTCCCGTTCCTGACGCTTCTTGGCGACTTTGCCGACCAGGTCATAATAGGCGTCGGGCTCGATATAACGGAGCGCCAGATCTTCCAGCTCCCACTTGATTTTGCCGATACCAATCCGATGCGCGAGCGGTGCGTAGATTTCCAGGGTCTCTTTGGCGATCTTCAGTTGTTTCTCGGGGCAGAGGGCCTTGAGGGTCCGCATGTTGTGCAGCCGGTCGGCCAATTTGATGATGATCACCCGCAAGTCCTGGGTCATGGCCAGAAACATCTTGCGCAGGTTCTCCATCTGCTGTTCCTGCTTGCTCTGGAAAGCCAGCCGGGACAGTTTGGTGACCCCGTCGACCAGCAAGGCCACTTCCGGGCCGAACCGTTGCTTGATCTCTTCCAGATCGTATTGGGTGTCCTCCACCACGTCATGCAGCAAGGAAGCCACGATCGAGGTGGTGTCCATGTCCAGATCGTAGACGATGATCGCCACTTCCCAGGGATGCTGGATGTAAGCCTCGCCCGATTCCCGTTTTTGGCCGTGATGCGCCTCGGAGGCGAAATCATAGGCTTCTTTCACCCGCCGGGCATCGGCCTCGCCCCGGGTTTCGGCAATCCGCTGCAAAAACGCTTCGAAGGTCGTTGCTTGTTCCACTTAATCGGTCCCCCGTCCCCGTTCCCGTCGTACAACATCTTTCAGATTCAACTGAATCTGCACCGAACCGTTCCAGCGGTTCTCCTCGAGCGAAAACGCCAGATCCAGTTCGCTGGTGCTGGCCAGTTCCTCCAGCACGAATCCCAGGTTAAAACCGATCCCCTCCCGGGTCACTTGCTGGTCGGCCACCCGCAGCTTCAGGTGCTTGCCGTTCTCGCCCACCCCTTTGTAGTCGACCAGACGGACCGCCCGGCAGCCGAAGACCGGAGTGGGATTGGCCGAGCCGCACGGCGCCAGCTGCTCCAGCTCCTTGGCCAGGTCCAGCGTGACCCGGTTCAGGTCCAGTAAACTTTCGATATTCAGCATCGGCCGCAACTTTTCCGGGGTCAGGTTGGCTTTGGCATATTCCTGAAACGCCTGCCGGAACCGGGGGATCTCTTCCCGGGCGATCGAAAGGCCCGCCGCGAACTCGTGGCCGCCGAAGCGGATCAGGGAGTCGCTGCAATGATCGATGGCGTTGAACAGGTTGAAGCCATGAATGCTCCGGCCCGACCCCCGGCCCTCGTCCCCGTCCAGGCCGATCAGGATCACTGGTTTATTATAGATCTCCACCAGCCGCGATGCTACAATGCCGATAACCCCGAGATGCCAACCCTCACCCGCCAGGACCAGCCCGTGCTCGTCGGCCAGTTCCGGCGCGGCGGCCAACAGCTGCTGGGCCTCGATCAAGACTTGATTCTCGGTATTCTGGCGGTTCAGATTTTCCTGCTCCAACTGTTTGGCCAACTCCAGCGCTTGGACCGGATCGTTGGTCAGGAACAGGCGCACCCCGATGCTGGGGTTGCCCATCCGGCCGGCGGCGTTGATCCGCGGCGCCAGGACATAACCGATGTGGCCGCTGGTAATGGTGCGATCCGCCAGTCCGGCCGTTTGGATCAAGGCGCGCAGCCCGATATTTCCGGTCTGGGACACCCGCTCCAGGCCGTACTTGACCAGCACCCGGTTCTCGTCGAGCAATGGCACGATATCGGCCACCGTTCCGAAAGCCACCAGATCCAGGTTGTCAAAAAGCCGCTCCCGGATCTCGGGAAAAACCGCGGCCAAACCCTGTAACAGTTTGAAGGCGACCCCGACCCCGGCCAACTGCGGAAACGGATAGCCCGCCCCGGACAGCTTGGGGTCGATAATCGCATACGCGGCGGGAATCGTCTCTTGCGGCTCGTGATGATCGGTAATGATCAGATCGATGCCGTGCTCCTTGAGATAATCCGCCTCGGCTGCCGCGGTGATCCCGCAGTCCACCGTGATGATTAAAGCGACGCCGCGCGCCAGGGCCTTCTCGATCGAGCCGAGATGCAGCCCGTAGCCCTCTTCCAGCCGCTTGGGCAGGTAATAAAAGAGCTTGCCGGGCAACAGCCGGGCCAATACCCGGATCATCAACGAAACCGAAGTGATCCCGTCCACATCGTAGTCCCCGTAGATCAAAACATATTCTTGGTTGGCGATGGCCCGGCCGATGCGCTCCACCGCCCGGCGCATGGCCGTAAACAAAAACGGATCATGCAGCTGAGCGAGGGTGGGGCTTAAAAAGAGCTGGGCCTGCTCCGGCTCGGTGAAGCCCCGGTTCACCAGGAGCCGGGCCAGTAAATTGGAGATCCCCAAGTTTCCGGCCAATTCGCAACTGAGAGCATTTTGATGCTCGGCGATCCGCCATACTTTTCCGGTCATGATTTCATCCTGTCGTTTCAATAAAAATAAAATACGCCACAGAGTCTTTTATGGAAGTATTGGCTTAAAGCCGCTTAATATTACCAAGCGCACTCCGGCCGGGATTAAATTAAAATGTTGCGATCCATCCTGCCCGAAGGTCAGGGCCTTCCTAAAAACTCGGAAAAACAAGGGATAAAGTCGTTTTAAGTCTTTTAGCGCGGAGGATTTCTGGTTTAAGGGGCTTTAGCCCTGGTTTTCAAAAATGTTAGCAAAGGGCCGGCGGAACCCCGTCGCGCCGACCATTGAGGAAATATTCGTCATAAATAGACACTTTCCTGCTAAATCCTTTACGATATCTGCTGAATGAAAAGTGCTTGCCGAACCCGTCAATCACCGGAAAAAGCATCACGGTTCAGAGGCTTTCTTTCTTAGCTTGTAAAAACAGATTCTCGGGCTGAGTCAAAAACGGGATGGCCGTGCCAGCGCATGGATCCATCCCGTTTTTCAATGCGATATCGGTTAAACCGGTGTTTTCAGCTCTCGGATTGATTCTTCTCGCGGATCTCCACCCGGCGAATCTTGCCGCTGATCGTCTTGGGGAGTTCGGGGACAAACTCGACCAACCGCGGGTATTTGTAAGGAGCGGTAACCCGCTTGACATGTTCCTGCAGCTCCTTCACCAGAGCGTCGCTGGGGGCATAGCCCTTGGTCAAAACCACCGTGGCCTTGATGATCTGGCCGCGCATCGGATCGGGCACTCCGGTCACGGCGCATTCCAGTACCGACGGGTGTTCGAGCAAGGCGCTTTCGACTTCGAACGGCCCGATCCGGTAACCGGAGCTTTTGATGACGTCGTCGGTCCGGCCCACGAACCAGAAATAGCCGTCCTCATCCCGCCAGGCGGTGTCCCGGGTGTGATAGATGCCGTCGTGCCAGACGCTCTCGGTCAGCTCCCGGTCCCGGTAATATCCCTCGAAGAGGCCCACCGGAGTATAAATGTCGGTCCGGAACACGATCTCGCCGACCTCGCCCACTTCGCAGGAACGGCCTTCTTCGTCGATGATATCCACCTCATAACCGGGCGAAGGTTTGCCGATCGAACCGGGACGCGGCTCCATCCACGGGAATGTTCCCATCGCCAGGGTGCACTCGGTTTGTCCATATCCTTCCCGCAATTTAATCCCGGTCAGCTTGAGAAACTGATTGTAGATCTCCGGATTCAGCGCTTCGCCGGCCACCGCGCAGTAGGTCAGTTTCGAGAGATCGAACTGCGACAGGTCCTCCTTGATCAGATACCGGTAAATGGTCGGCGGCGCGCAAAAAGTCGTCACACCGTGTTTGGCGATCACCGTCAGCAGATCGAGGGGAATGAATTTGTCGAAATCGTAGACGAAGACGGCGCACCCGGCCAGCCATTGGCCGTAGATCTTGCCCCAGACCGCCTTGCCCCAGCCGGTGTCGGATACGGTCAGGTGCAAACCGCCATCCTCCACATTCTGCCAATACCTGGCCGTGACGATGTGACCGAGCGGGTAGAGGAAATTATGCCGCACCATTTTGGGATAGGCGGTCGTCCCGGAAGTGAAATAGAGCAGCGAAACGTTATCGTTGCGGGTCATCTCCTCGCCGGTCGGCTTTTCAAAATGAGCGGCAGCCCCGGCGACGGCCGCGTCAAAATCGAGCCAGCCGTCCCGTTTTCCGCCCACCAGCACCTTGTACTGCAACGTCGGCGATTCGCTTACCGAGTCCTCGACATGCTGGATGATCTCCGGCTCGGCGACGCAGACGACCATCTTAATATCGGCGGCATTGTTACGGTAAATGTAATCCTTGGCGGTCAGCAAGTGGGTGGCCGGAATGGCCACCGCGCCGATCTTGTGCAACGCCAGCAAGCTAAACCAAAACTCGTAGCGGCGTTTCAAAACCAGCATCACCGGATCGCCCTTGCGGATCCCGGTCTCTCGGAAAAAATTAGCGACTTTATCGCTATAAAGTTTCAAATCGCCGAAGCTAAACGTGCGTTCTTCCCCTTTATCGTCGCACCAGACGATGGCCACTTTATCCGGCGATTCCTCGGCCAGCACGTCCACGACGTCGTAAGCAAAATTAAAATTCTCGGGGATCTTGATCTCGAAATTCTCCCGGAACTCTTCGTAGGAATGGTATTCTCCGCTTCCGTTGATGAACTTTTGCAACAGCATCCCTCATACCTCTTTCTATTTAGAAGTGTTGTGACAAACCCTGTACCAAGATCAGGGTGATCACAAAAGCTCGGAAAAGCCAGTGAGCAAGTCATCTTAAAACCCTTTTGCGGGGCGATTCTCCCATTCAAAAGAGTTTATATCGTGGCTTTCAGAAAATAATCGCTAAAAATTTGGCGACCTTGCCATTCAACGCTTTCATGCCATGCGGCACCCCGGAATCAAAATAAAGCGAATCCCCTTCGTTCAAGACGACTTCGTGATTGTCCAGCATGACAGCGATGGCGCCTTCCAAGACATAGTTGAATTCTTGGCCGGGATGGCTGTTCATATTGACGGGAGCGTCCTTCGGTTCCGGATCCACGGTAACCAGGAAAGGTTCGGCTTTCTTATGGGCGAAATTAAAGGCCAGGCTTTGATACTTATAGTCTTTGCGCCGCTCGACCGATACCCCCTTGCCCTTGCGGGTCAGGGAATAAATCCGCAAGCGCGGCTCCTCGCCCGTGATCAAACTGGCCAGTTCGATATCAAACCGGCGCGCGATCCGCATCAGCACGCTGACCGGAATATCGCGTTGCCCTGCTTCATACTCTTGGTACAGCGCTTCGGAAACCTCGCATTCGCGGGCCAGCTCCGCCTGGGAAGCATTGAAAATTTCCCGCAATTCTTTGATACGGGCCGCGATCTGCCGAATCTCCTCTTCCATCTTCTCCACTCCTTTATCCCTCCGCCAATCCTGTCAATAGAGTTATATTGCCAGTATCCATCGATGATTCTTATAATTTTGGTAATATTGTTCGACATTATTTTTCAATTGCCCTGCTTGACTTGGAACAAATTTCTCAAAATCGAAAAATTTTAGCCCGCGCCGGCCGCGCGATATATTTCATTTATACACTTTTACCGCCTAAAAGTCCATAAAAAACCAATTTCGTCCACCGGACCCCCGCAATCCGCAACCGATGTAACAAAAAATTAATCTTTGTTTAAGCTGGGCCGCAAATTGCCAATCGATCGCTCGCAGTTGACATATTGCAATATTTCTGTTTATACTGATAAAAGTGTCGTCCCGGCTTTAAAAAAGCGCGTTTTGTAATTTATTGGCTGTTTCTGTAATTAAATTACATAGTTACAACAAGCGGCCGAAAATCAAAAAGCAAGCTAAAACTGGTATCAATTGCAAAACCGCTGCAAAAAGGCAGGAATGTTTCATGAAATTACTGAAAAATCGATCAACAATTTACGCCTCCCATCGCCAATGGCTGATTTGGCTATTAATCCTCAGCCTTTCTTCTGGCGCGTATTGGACTTGGACTTGGACATTGCACGGCTCCCGTAATACCGAGACTCCTTCGGCAATTCGCAACAATACGGCGGCCAAAGTATCGATGGTCATGAGCTTCTTCAACAATCACGATCCCCAGATTCACGCGGCGATCATGAGCACTTTCGATCCGGTCCTGGTGGCCATCGTCATCGGCATCGAAAGCGAGTACCATGCCGACGCCGTCAGCCCCAGGGGCTGCCGAGGCCTGATGCAACTCACCCCCAACAAATTAGCGGACTGGCGCGACAAGCAAAAGAATATCCAGGTCGGAGCCTACTATCTGCAAAACCTGCTGACCCGTTTCGGTTCGACCGAACTGGCCGTGGCCGCCTTCAACGCCGGTCCGGACGCAGTCGTTCGCTACCGGGGGGTCCCGCCCTTCCGGGAGACCCGCCAATATGTCCAAAAAACCAAATTTTATACCATGATGTTCGACCGGGTTATCTGTTTTGAAACCGGCTTGTTCCATGCCGAACAGCGAAATCAGTTAATCCAGAAGACCCTCTGATCCTTTGGGCAGGGGTTAACCGTGCCGGCAGATGTTTTTTGCCGGAAGGCAATCCAATCTGAACGGGACACACGGAAGAAAGCCTTTCATGGCCATGGAAGGCTCTTTTCATGCAGGAACTTCTTTGTTATAATCAATGATAAATTGGGAATTGGGGGCTCGCGATGGATCCGGCGGCGTTTCTACATGGCTTTTTGCTGGCCTTCAGCCTGATTATGCCCTTAGGGGCGCAGAACGTTTTCGTTTTCAGCCAGGGCGCCAGCCAACCCCGTTTCCGGCAGGCGCTTCCCGTCATTATCAGCGCGGGTATATGTGATACGTTTTTGATTCTCATGGCCGTGCTCGGCGTCTCATTGCTCCTGCTGGCCATCGGCTGGGTCAAGCTGCTGCTGATTTGCGCCGGCATCCTGTTCCTGCTGGTAATCGGCTGGAATACCTGGCACGCCCCGGTCGATGAGGCCGCTGCCGGCCCGCAGGAACCGGACTCGCTCAAGCGCAAAATCCTGTTCACGTTATCCGTTTCGTTGCTCAATCCCCACGCCATCCTGGACACGGTCGGCGTGATCGGCACCGCTTCCCTGTCCTACAGCGGGCCGGCCAAAGTCTCCTTTACCGCGGCCTGCATCCTCGTTTCCTGGCTGTGGTTCACCTTGCTGGCCAGCGCCGGGCGCTTCCTGGGCACGGTCTTCCCCCTGCGCCAGGTGAAAGCGGTTCTCAACCGGGTTTCGGCGATCATCATCTGGCTGTGCGCGATTTATCTGGCGGTCAATTTCTTCCGGGCGCCGTTTTAAATTTGTCGATTCGGGGTGAATTTGTCGAGAAGCTGAATCATTGATCCCTTTTTGTGGATAAGTGAGCTCTTTTTGTTAATAAAAGAACTGATGATTATCAAGTTTGCTCAGCAAGGACACAGTTGGTTTTCGATGGGAGATTGACTAAGAAGGCCGGCCGCTGATTCGAAGGTCGATTTCGGATGCGGATATTTTTCGGGTACAAAAACGATACTTCAGACCCGGCTTTTCGCGGTATAATATCGATCATAGAAGATGTCTTTCATTGGAGTCCGTCGGTGATACCGACGGACTTCGGTCATGGGTCAAAGCTCCCATTGCTCATCAGCCGTTTGGAATGCCGGATTCCTTGCCTTGATATGAAAGCCAAAGGAAGAACTTATGGATGCTTGTTTCGATGGCCCACGGTTCCGGCGGCGGGTTACTTTTTTGACGGCAAAAAAGTAACCAAAAAACCGTTGGAACCTACGGATTCCAAGCCTCCCTTATGCATCCGGTAATCGTCTTCGCCATCCCTGGCCTTCT